>CAVSYD010000001.1:0-48840 GCA_963732075.1 uncultured Actinomycetes bacterium
CGTGCGGAAGCGGCGCTCGAAGTCGTTGCGCTCGAGCAGCCGCGAGACCGTGATCGTGCGGGTCAGGCGCAGGATGTCGGCGAAGTTGAGCGGCGCCAGCCACTCGCTGTTCCGCCGCACCTCCGTCCGGGCGGGGTCGATGACGCGGCTGATCTGGGCGAAGAACGCGTCGGCGTTGCGGTCGATCTCCTCGTCGGCGAGCACCCGGCGCTCCTTCGAGCGCCCCGAGGGGTCGCCGATGCGGGCGGTGTAGTCGCCGATGATGAGGACGCCGATATGGCCCGCGTCCTGGAGCCGGCGCATCGTCTGCCACTGGATGGCGTTGCCGATATGGATGTGCTGGGCCGTCGGGTCGATCCCGAGCTTCACCCGCAGCGGCCGGCCGAGCGCGAGCTTGCGCTCGAGTTCCCCCTCCGGCAGCACCTTGACGGCGTTACGAGTGAGGGCGGCGATGTCCGGCACGGGACGCGGATGATATCGGCCTGCTCACCCAGGCCGAGTCGGGGTCGAGGAACCGCCAGGGCCGCTCGACCGCCCGGGTGAGCCCGACCCTGGTCGTCTGCACCACCCGCCGCGCTCGTGCCGGCGGTCGCAGGTCGGCGATGTCCCGTTCAGGTGGGGCCCCGCGGCCAGTGCCTGGCCGACGTTGCCGGGCCCGGACGTCAGCGGCTCGCGGCCGCGCCGGGCACGCATCACGTCGATCCCGTGCTCGGGCTCGAGCGCGCGCACGAGCACGGCATCGGCGACGCCCTCGGGGCCGCAGACGATGTTCACGCACCAGTGGATGCCGTAGCTGCGGTACACGTACAGCCGCCCCGGCGGCCCGAACATGGCGGCGTTTCTGTCGGTGCGGCCGCGGAAGCTGTGCGACGCCGGATCGTCGTGACGGTACGCCTCGGCCTCGACGATCGGCCCGCCGACGCCCGCGATCAGAAGCGTCCAGCCGATCAGCCGCCGCGCGGCGGCGATCGGGTCGCCGGCGAGATCGAGCGTCAGAGCGGGCGCCAGGCCAGGCCGTCCCCACCCGGTTCGATCGTGCCCCAGCCGGCGATGTGCGACGCCGCGCAGGGCACGCCCGTGCCCGCCAGCCGCTCGAGCCAGTCGCGCCGCGTGCGCAGTGCGAGCTCGGGGTCGGAGTCGAACTCGCGGTCCCACTCGGGGTGTGGCCACATGCAGCGGATGGTGGATCACGTCGGAGAGGAACACGCGCCGGCCGTCGCCGCGGCGATCTCGACGCAGGCGTGGCCCTCGCGGTGGCCGGGGGCCTCGACGAGCCGCACGCCGGGTGCGACCTCGGTGCCGTCGGCGACCTCCTCGAGCCGGCCCTCGATCTGGGCGAAGATGCCGGCGCTGACCGTCGTCCCGGGCTCCCACGCGCGAGCCGCCGCGGCCGCCGCCGCGGTCACGACCAGCCGGCGCGCCGGGATGTCGGTGACGCCGCCGAAGTGGTCGAAATCGAGGTGGGTGAGGACGACGGTGTCGATCTCGTCCAGCCGGCAGTACGGCGCCAGCGCCTCGGCCAGGTTGCTCTCGGCTCCCTCCCACTGGTCGTCGAGCTGGCCGGCGGCGGTATCGACGAGCAGGGTGCCGGCGTTTCCCCGCAGCAGGACGACGTTGGAGGTGACCGCCATGTCGCCGAGCTCGCCCGCCGGCGCGAGCAGCCCGTCGCGCCATCGGCAGCGAGCCGGCCGCGATCAGGGTGACGTCCCAGTCAGACATCGAGCGACATCTGGTTCAGGCGGCTGCGCCGCACGGCCTGCGCGAGCGCGGTTGCCTCGCCCATGTCGGCCAGGATGATGCGCTCGGTGCGCGAGGCGATCATCGGCTCGGCCATGCCGTCCACCCACACCCGCGTGCGGCGGCCGTCGCCGCGCTCGTCGCCGTCGATCGGCTCGAGTGCATAGATGCGGTCGGCACGCACAAACTTGCCGTAGCCCAGGAACACCATCGGTGCTCCGGCGCCGGTCACAGCTCCGCCAGCACCTCCCGCAGGGAGTCTGCGACGTAGGCGATGTCGTCGTCCTCGAGCTGGATGAAGAAGGGCAGGGCGAGCGTGGAGGCGCTCACCCGCTCGGTCACGGGGAGCATGCCCGGGCCGTAGCCGAAGCGCTCGCGGTAGGTCGGCTGGGTGTGGATCGCGGGCAGGTAGGGGCGCGTGGCGACGCCGCGCTCGGCCAGCGCGGCCGAGACGGCGGTGCGGTCGATGCCTCGGGGCGAGCCGCACGTAGTAGATGAACCAGCTGCGCGGATGCGGGCCGACGTAGGGCAGCTCGACCCCCTCCACTCCGGCCAGGAGCTCGTTGTAGCGCTCCGCCACCCGCCGGCGCCGCTCGAGCAGCATGTCCAGCTTCTCGAGCTGCGCCAGCCCGACGGCTGCGGACATCTCGTCCATGCGGTAGTTGAACCCGAGCCGCTGGTGCACGAGCCAGTCGCCGTTGTCCGAGCGGCCCTGGTTGACCAGGCTGCGAAGCTCGCGGGCGAGGTCGGGATCGTCGGTCGTGATCGCGCCGCCCTCGCCGGTGGTGAGCTGCTTGTTGGGATAGAAGCCCCACACCGCCAGGTTGCCGTGGGTGCCGACGCCGCGGCCGTCGATCGTGCAGCCGATCGCCTCGCAGGCGTCCTCGATCACCGCCAGGCCGTGGCGCTCCGCGATCGCCGAGATGGCCTCGATGTCGCAGGGGTAGCCGAAGATGTGCACGGGGATGATCGCCCGGGTGCGCTCGGTGATGGCCGCCTCGACGGCGGCCGGGTCGATGTTGAACGTCCGCTCGTCGATCTCGGCGAATATCGGCGTCGCGCGCTCGAACAGGATCACGTTGGCCGACGCCACGAACGAGAAGCTCGACGTGATCACCTCGTCGCCGGGGCCGAGCCCGAGCCGGTGCAGGGCCGCATGCAGGCCGGCCGTGCCGCTCGAGCACGAGACGGCAAACCGGGTGCCGACACGGTCGGCGAATCCGCGCTCGAACGCCGGGGCGACCGGGCCGCAGGCGAGGCTGTCCGACCGCAGCACGTCGAGCACCAGCTCCTCCTCGCGGCCGTCGAGATACGGGCGCGCCAGCGGGATCGACCGGTCGTCACCATCGACTTAGACCGCGGCCCCGACCGGGTACTCGAGCAGGTCGGCGAAGCGCTCGTCGCGGCCGCCGACGATGGCGAAGAACGTGTCCTGGATCTGCTTGGTGATCGGGCCGCGGCCCCCCGTGGGGTGATCGTCGACCGATGCCACCGGCGTCACCTCGGCGGCGGTGCCGCACAGGAACACCTCGTCGCCGAAGTAGAGGTCGGTGCGCACGAGGTTCACCTCGCGCACCTCGAAGCCGAGCGTGTTGGCGATGCGGATCACCGTCGAGCGGGTGATGCCCGGCAGGCACGAGGCGGTCGTGGGCGGCGTGTAGAGGACGCCGTCCCGGACGACGAACACGTTCTCGCCCGAGCCGTCGGCCACGTAGCCCTCCTCGTTCAGGAGGATGGCCTCGTCGTAGCCCGCCCGCGAGGACTCGAGCTTCGCGAGCACCGAGTTGATGTACTGGCCGGTCGCCTTGGCCGCGGGGGGCAGCGTGTTCGGCCCGATGCGGCGGAAGCTCGAGATCTTGGTGCGGACGCCGTGCTCGAGCGCCTCCTCGCCCAGATAGGCGCCCCACGGCCACACGGCGATCGCCACCTCGACCGGGTTGTCGCCGGGGTAGAGGCCCATCGGGCCGGCGCCGCGGAAGGCGATCGGCCGCACGTAGCACGACGGCGACGCCGTTCACCGAGACCGTCTCGTGCACCGCGGCGGCCAGCTCGGGCAGGGTGAAGCCGAGATCCATCTGGTAGAGCGAGGCCGAGCGGCGCAGGCGCTCGAGGTGATCGGTCAGGCGGAAGACCGCCGAGCCCTTGGGCGTCTCGTAGGCGCGGATGCCCTCGAAGACGCCGGTGCCGTAGTGCAGGGCGTGCGTCAGGATGTGGACGTTTGCGTCCTCCCACGACACGAAGCTTCCATTACGCCAGATCTTGTCGGTGGGTTCCATGCCAGCACGCGCCCTTTCGGTCTCGATTCCCCGCCGAGATCGTACCGGAAGGGGGGATGCGGAGGCTGACAGTACGATCCCCGGCATGTCTGAGACGGACGATCGGCGGGCTCGCTCCTTCGACGGCGTGGCGGACGCCTACCGGCGGGCGCGACCCTCGTACCCGGCCGCGGCGGTCGCCTGGGTGCTCGAGCCGGCGCCCGGCCGGCACGTGGTCGACCTCGCGGCGGGCACCGGCAAGCTGACCGAGGTGTTGGTGGCCGCGGGCGCCGAGGTAGTTGCCGTGGAGCCGCTCGACGGCATGCGCGCCGGCCTCGCGCTGACGGTCCCGGGCGTTCCCGCCCTGGCGGGAACCGCCGAGCGAAATCCCGCTCCCCGACGCGAGCGCCGACGCCGTGTTCGTGGCACAGGCGTTCCACTGGTTCGATGCCGCGCGGGCGCTTGCCGAGATCGCCCGGGTGCTCGTTCCCGGCGGTGTGATCGGTCTGCTCTGGAATCTGCGCGACGAGCGGGTGGCGTGGGTGGCGGAGCTGACGCGGGCGCTCGGCGGAGCGGGAGACGTGCTCTCGAATGCGCGCGAGTTGGGTGACGAATGGGCCGAGAACCCCCACTTCAGCGCTGTGGAGCGGCGGGAGTTCCCAAACCCCGAGCCGTTCGACCGTGCGCGGCTGGTCGAGTGGGCGCTCTCGACGAGCAGCGTCGCGACGCTCTCCCCGGCCGAGCGCGACGCTGCGCTTGACCGGGTCGGCCGCCTGGCCGACGAGCACCCCGACCTGCGCGGCCGGGAGCGGTTCACGATGCCCTACGTGACGGTCACCCTGCGCGCCCACACCTGACCGCCGACCCGCAACACCGGGGTCACGCCTCCGTCACGCCCGCCGGGTCTGTGCCTGGCACCGCCACGCGGCGGGGGCGCCGGCCGTGACGGTTCCGGCACACGCCGACCGCTTGATCAAGCGGTTTCCGCGCCGATCGCCGCAACATCCTTGTCACATGCGCGTGTCGGCCGCGGAGTCGGTGCCTGGCACCGGGGTTCGCATCAGCGGCCGTTCAGGTCGACCGAGCGGACGCGGTAGATGCCCTCCAGCGAGCGCAGCTTCTCGAGCAGGGGCGGGGGCGGCGAGACGTCGAGCGCCAGCACCATCACCGCCCGCTGGCCGCGGAAGTTGCGCGACACGCTCATGTTGGCGATGTTCGCGCGGGCCTCGCCGAAGGTCGTCCCCACGCGGCCGATCACGCCGGGCCGGTCGTCGTTCAGCATCACGACCATGTGCCCCGCGAGCTCGATCTCGACCTGGTAGCCCTCCACCTCCACCAGCCACGGCCGGTTCTCGCGGCCGATCGTCGTGCCCGAGACCGTCTGGTCCGTCACCGCAGGCCACCCGCACCAGGCTCGTGTAGTCGCCGGGCGTCCGGACGTGCTCCTCGCCCACTGCGATCCCGCGGCTCTCGGCCACCGCCCGCGCGTTCACCAGGTTCACGGGCTCGTCGGAGCGGGCGGCGAACGCCCCCATCAGCACGGCGGAGGTGACCAGGCGGGTGTCGTGCTCGGCGAGCGGCGCCGTCGTAGGTGACGTCGATGCGGTCGAGCCCGTGCTCGCACAAGCCCGATCGCGAGCCGCCCCAGCTGCGCCGCCAGCGGCAGGAACGGGCCGAGCACGTCCATCTCCTCGGCCGCCACCTGGGGGATGTTGACCGCGTGCGAGACGAACTCTCCCGCGCAGCGCCGCCGCGACCTGCTCGGCGACGATCACGCCCGCCCGGTCCTGCGCCTCCTGCGTGGAGGCGCCCAGGTGCGGCGTCACGACGACGTTCGGGAGCCCGAAGATCGGCCCCGTCGTGTACGGCTCCTCCGGGAACACGTCCAGCGCCGCGCCGGCGACCTGCCCCGAGCGCAGCGCGTCGACCAGTGCGTCCAGGTCGATCAGGTTTCCGCGGGCGGCGTTCACGATCCGCACGCCCGGCTTCATGCAGGGCGATCCGGTCGGCGTCGATCAGGTGCGTGGTCTCGGCCGTCAGCGGCGCGTGCAGGGTGATGAAGTCGGCCTGCAGCGAGCAGGTTCTCGAGCGATGCGGAGGCCGACCTGCAGCTCCCGGCAGCGATCGGCCGACACGAACGGGTCGAACACGACGACGCGCATCCCGAACGCCCGTGCGCGGGCGGCGACCAGCTGGCCGATGCGCCCGAATCCGACGATGCCGAGCACCTTGTCCGCCAGCTCGACGCCGCCGAAGCGCTTGCGCTCCCAGCGGCCCTCGATCAGCGCGGCGTGCGCCTGGGGGATGTTGCGCGCCAGCGCGAGGAGCAGCCCGAGCGCGTGCTCGGCCGCCGCGACCATGTTCGAGCCGGGCGCGTTGGCGACGATGATCCCGCGCCGGGTGGCCGCGGCGACGTCGACGTTGTCGACCCCGGTCCCGGCCCGCCCGATCACCTTCAGCCGGCCCGCATGCTCGAGCAGCTCGGCCGACGACGCGGGTCGCGCTGCGGACGATCAGGGCGTCGTAGTCGCCGATCCGGCCGGCCAGAGCTCCGGCGGCGCGAGCAGGTCGATGTCGACGTCGAACTCCTCGCGCAGCAACTGGATCCCGGCCGTGGGCGATCTCCTCGGTGACCAGCACGCGGGGAGCGTCAGGCACCGGTGGCCGAACACCTCGGTCGCACGCGCGACGCCGGCGCCTGCGGACGGCGGGCGGTAGCCGAACTCCGCCAGCGCCAGCTCGAGCCCGGCCAGCGCCGTCAGGATGTCGAACTCGTTCATGTAGCCCATGTGGCCGATGCGCATGATCCGGCCGCGCAGCGGCCCCTGGCCGCCGGCCAGGACGATGCCGTAGCTTGTCGCGCAGCGACGCCGTAGCAGCGCTGGCCGTCGATGCCGTCGGGCATCAGGAACGCCGTCACCATCGCCGAGGTGGGATCGTCGGGCGAGTACAGCTCGAGCCCGAGCGCCTTCACGCCCTCGCGGGCGCCGAGTGCGAGCGCGGCGGTTGTGCGCCCAGATCGCCTCGGCGACCGCGGGCCTCGATCAGCTCGAGCGCCTTGCGCAGCGCCGCCACCAGCGTGACGGCCGGGGTGAACGCGGTGTCGTTCTGCGCCTGGGAGTCCGCGGTGCGGCGCCAGTCGAGGTAGTAGCGCGGCAGCGTCGAGCGCTCGGGCCCGCAGCCACGCCCGCGGCGAGACCGACGGCGAAGGCCAGGCCCGGCGGGGTCATCAGCGCCTTCTGCGACCCGGCCACCACCACGTCGACGCCCCAGGCGATCGGTCGCCAGCTCGACCCCGCCCAGGCTGGAGACGGCGTCGACCACCAGCACGGCACCCGGTCGGGCGCCGTCTCGCGGGCGATCGCCTCGATGTCGTGGACGACGCCGGTCGACGTCTCCGACTGGGTGACGAACACCGCGGCGGTCTCTGCCTCGGCGGCCGCGGCGCCGATGCGGGCCGGGTCGAGCCGCTCGGCCCCACTCGTGCTCGACGTGCACCAGGCTCGATCCCGTACGCCCGCACGAGCTTCAGCCAGCGCTCGCCGAAGTTGCCGGCCGACCCGACCAGCGACCCGGTCGCCGGGCGAGAGCAGGTTGGCCACCGCCGACTCCATCGCCGCCGTGCCCGAGCCGGTGAAGAGCAGCACATCGTGCTCGGTCTCGAAACAGGCGCTTGAGGGCGGCGAGCGTCTCGCCCAGGAGGGCGCGGAAGTCGGGGCTGCGGTGGTGGTGGAGCGGTGCAGCCTCGGCGGCAACGACCTCGGGCGGGACCGGGGTCGGGCCGGGGGTGATCAGGTAGCGCTTGCCGTCCACGCGGCCGGAATCGTAGGCCCTCGCCGTCACCGGGCGAGGCGGTCGCGCAGGAGCTGCTGCACCTGGCGGGCGTCGGCGCGGCCGCGGCGTCTGCTTCATGACCTGGCCGACCAGGGCGTTGATCACGCCCTCCTTGCCGGCCTGGAACTGCTCGACGAACTGCCGGGTTCTGCGCGATCACCTCGTCGACCATGCGCTCGAGCTCGCCCGTATCGCCGATCGAGGCCAGTCCGTGCTGCTCGCACGAGCACCGCGGGATCGGCGTCGGGCTCGGCCTCGAGCAGCGCGTACACCTGCTTGGCGATGGTGGCCGTGATCGTGCCCGGCGCCGATCAGCCGGATCACTCCCGCCAGGCCCTCGGGCGGGATGGTGGCGACCGCCGCCGGGCTGGTTTCGCACCCAGTCGGCCGCCGCCTTGGGGTCATCCGCCGCGGCGGCCACGGCCTCGAAGTAGTCGGCGATCGCCGGTGCGGCGTTCAGGTCGGACGCGTCCTGCTCGCTCAGCCCGTACTCGCTCCGGAACCGGGCGATCCGGGCCGCCGGCAGCTCGGGCATCGCCGCGCGCAGCAGCGCGATCGCTCTCGCGGCTCGGCTCGAGCGGCACCAGGTCGGGCTCGGGGAAGTAGCGGTAGTCGTCGGCCTCCTCCTTCGAGCGGCGGGCGTGCAGGGCGCGCGCGGCCGGGTCGTAGTGGAGCGTCTCCTGCCTGACCTCGCCGCCCGCCTCGAGCAGCTCGATCTGGCGCTGGATCTCGGCGGCCATGCCCTCGCCCAGGAACTTGAACGAGTTCATGTTCTTGAGCTCGGTCTTGGTGCCGAATCGCGGTCTCGCCGCGCGCGGCGCACCGACACGTTGGCGTCGCAGCGCAGCGAGCCCTTCTCCATGTCGCAGTCGGAGACGCCGATCGTCTGGAGCGTGTTCTTGAGCAGGCTCAGGAAGGCGACGGCCTGCTCGGGCGAGCGGATGTCCGGCTCGGTCACGATCTCGACCAGCGGCGTGCCGCAGCGGTTGAAGTCGACCACCGACGAGTCGGCGCCGGCGATGCGCCCGCCCGTCCCGCCGGCGTGCACGAGCTTGGCGGCGTCCTCCTCCATGTGGGCGCGGGTGATGCCGACCCGGACGCCGTCGACATCCAGGTGCCCGTGCACGCACACCGGCTGGTCGTACTGGCTGATCTGGTACGCCTTGGGGCTGTCGGGATAGAAGTAGTTCTTGCGGTGAAACTGGCTGCGCTCGGCGATGTCGCAGTCGAGCGCGAGGCCGATCTGGATCGCCTTCTCGACCGCGCCGGCGTTGATCGTGGGCAGCGCGCCCGGATGTCCCAGGCAGACCGGGCAGGTGAGCGTGTTGGGCTCGGCGCCGAACGGTTCGCGCACGCGCAGAACATCTTCGACTCGGTGTTCAGCTGGACGTGGATCTCCAGCCCGATCACGGGCTCCCAGGCCGTGCGCCGCGTCACGCGAGCATCGCCGGCGGCCGGGGATCGAATGCCAGGACGCGCTCGAGCGCGTGCGCGGCCGCGAGGATGCGGTTCTCCGCGAAGGCCGGCCCGACCAGCTGGAAGCCGACCGGAAGCTCCTCGCTGAGCCCGCACGGGATCGAGATCCCGGGCAGGCCGGCCAGGTTCACCGGCACCGTGAGCACGTCGCAGGCGTACATCGCCCACGGGATCGTCGACCCGCTCGCCGATGCGGAACGCGACCGTCGGCGACGTCGGCATCACCACGAGGTCGACCGCGCGCGAAGGCCTCGTCGAAGTCGTTGCGGATCCGCGTCCGCACCTTCTGCGCCATGCCGTAGTAGGCGTCGTAGTAGCCCGGCCGAGAGCGCGTAGGTGCCGAGCATGATCCGGCGCTTGACCTCGGCCCCGAACCCGGCTCGCGCGGGTGCGGCCGTACATGTCGGCGACGGTGTCGCCGGGCTCCTCGCAGCGCAGGCCGTAGCGGACGCCGTCGAAGCGGGCCAGGTTGGCCGATGCCTCGGCGGGGGCGATCAGGTAGTAGGCGGGCAGCGCGTAACCGGCGTGCGGCAGCGTCGATCTCGACGACGTGTGCGCCCAGCCCCTCGGCGGCCTCGCAGCGTCGCGTCGAAGGCGGCCCGCACACCCGGCTCGACCCCCTGGGCGAGCAGGTCGGAGGGGACGCCGAGGCGCACGCCGGCGAGGCTCTCGGCCTGCGGCACCTCGATCGGCGCCGGCAGCGCGACCGACGTCGAGTCGCAGGGGTCCTGGCCGCAGATCACCTGCATGAGCAGCGCGCAGTCGCGCACGGTGAGCGCGAATGGGCCGATCTGGTCGAGCGACGAGGCGAACGCGATCAGGCCGTAGCGGCTGACGGCGCCGTACGTCGGCTTCATCCCGACGACGCCGCAGAGCGCCGCCGGCTGCCGGATCGAGCCGCCGGTGTCCGTCCCGAGCGCGAGCGGCGCGAAGCCCGGCCGCGACGGCCGCCGCCGAGCCGC
Source organism: uncultured Actinomycetes bacterium (assembly GCA_963732075.1). Taxonomy (GTDB): domain Bacteria; phylum Actinomycetota; class Thermoleophilia; order Gaiellales; family JAICJC01; genus JAICJC01. The sequence goes on from CAVSYD010000001.1 coordinate 10,265, forward strand.
CGGACGACCCTCCCGGCACCCGGTCTGCATCCCACGGGTTGTGGGTGACGCCGAAGGCGGAGTTCTCGGTCGACGAGCCCATCGCGAACTCGTCCATGTTCGTCTTGCCGAGCGGGATCAGGCCGGCGGCGTTGACGCGGGTGACCACGCCGCCGTCGTAGATCGGGAGGTAGCCCTCGAGGATGCGCGAGCCGGCGGTCGTCTCCTCGCCCTTCGTGCAGAGGATGTCCTTGAGCGCGATCGGGACGCCCTGCAGGCCGCTGCGGCCCTCGCGGTCGAACCGGTCGGCCTGGGCGAGCGCGGCCTCGCGGCGCGTGCGCAGGAAGGCGTGGATGCCCGCCATCGTGCGGCGTCGATGCGGTCGAGGTAGGCCGCGACCAGCTCGCGACAGCTGAGCTCGCGCGCGTCGAGCAGCTCGACGCAGCGCTCGGCGGTCAGCCCGAGGGTCTCGGTCATGCCGTCGGCGGCACGCGGAAGCCGCCGTCCGCCGGATCGGGGGCGTTTTTCAGCACCTCGGCGAGCGGCCACGACGGCCGGGAGGCGTCCGGGCGGACCTGGTTCGTGAGGTCGAGGGCGTGGGCCGTCGGCTCGACGCCGGTCAGGTCGAGCGCGGACAGCTCCTGCACGTGGCCGATGATCGACGAGAGCTGCTCGGTCATCCGCTCGACCTCGTCGTCGGTCAGCCGCAGCCTGGCCAGGCGGGCCACATGCAGCACATCGTCGGAGGAGATCGCCATCGGTGGAGCAGGATAGTCAACGCCAGGCGACCGCCGGGGACGGTCCTCGCGGAGAGCGGGGACCGTCCCCGGGTGGGATCTCATTCGCACGAGTGCGAATGGCTCGGGCGATCACGAGCGCGCGGACGCCGCTGGCCTGGAGGCCTTTGTTGCCCTGGACGACCTCGAACTCAACCCGCTGACCCTCGTTCAGCGTCTTGTAGCCGTCCCCCTGGATCTCGGAGAAGTGCACGAACACGTCCTCACCGCCGTCCTGCTGGATGAAGCCGTATCCCTTCTCGTTGCTGAACCACTTGACGGTGCCTTCTGCCAACTCGCTTCCTCTCCTTGACTCACCCGCATGCGCGCCGGGATCGCGCAACGATAAAGCACGATGCGGACGTTTGCAACGAGCCCGCCGGGGCCAGGATTTAGGCGCCTCAGCCGGACAGGCGGGCCGTGGCGGCGGTGACCGTGTTTTTCAGCAGCATGGCGATCGTCATCGGGCCGACCCCGCCCGGCACCGGGGTGATCGCGCCGGCGACCGCGGAGACGCCCTCGAAGTCGACATCGCCGGCGAGGCCGTCGTCGGTGCGGTTGATGCCGACGTCGATCACGGTCGCGCCGGGCTTCACCATGTCGGCGGTGATCATGCGCGGCCGGCCGACCGCCGCGACCAGCACATCGGCGCGGCGCGTCACCGCCGGCAGGTCGCGGGTGCGCGAATGGCACACCGTGACGGTTGCGCTGCGGTGCAGCAGAAGCAGCGCCACCGGCTTGCCGACGATGTCCGAGCGGCCGACCACCACCGCATCGGCGCCCTCGAGCGCGATCCCGGTGCTGTCGAGGAGCTCCATCACGCCGGCGGGCGTGCACGCGACCAGGCCGGGCTGGCCGGCCACCAGCCGGCCGACGTTCAGCGGATGGAACCCGTCCACGTCCTTGGCCGGGTCGATCCGCTCGAGCACCTGCTTGAAGTCGAGTCCCGCCGGGAGCGGTGACTGCACCAGGATCCCGTCGACGCGGTCGTCGGCGTTGTAGCGCTCGACCATCGCCAGCACCTGATCCTGGGTCGAGGACGCGTCCATCGGCTCGTGGAACGAGGCCATGCCGGCCTCCTCGCAGGCCCGGATCTTGTTGCGCACATACACCTGCGAGGCGGGGTCCTCGCCCACCAGGATCGTGACCAGCCCGGCGACGTGGCCGGTGCGCTCACGCAGGGCCGCGGCGTCGACGGCAACCTGCCGCCTGACGTCCGCCGCCACCTGCCTGCCGTCGATGATCGTCGCCACGGCGGGGGACGATAGCCAATCCGGCCGACTCCACCAAAAGGGTGAATTTTCCAGGCCGGTCTTGAACATCTGTCCGTTTGCTCGGATCGTGGGGAAGGAATCACCGTCGCAGCCCGGGCAGCCGGGCACCGCGCGGCGCACGTCGATTCGTCTTTCCCAGAGAGTGAGTACCGGTACGCGGCGCTCAAGCTTTTCGTTGCTGACGCCGAAAGACCTCATGGGGCATTGGCCCCCACCACCCCGAAAGGAACCGCTTTGACCGACTACCTGAATCGGACCGTTGAGGCCCTCGAGAACGAGGCCGGCCAGACGATGGCCGAGTACGCCGTCGTCCTCGGCGTCATCACCATCGCCGTCGTCGTCACCCTCGGCCTGCTCAGCACGGCCATCAAGGGCACCCTCTCGAACGTCATCGCGTCGCTCTAGTTCTTCGACGTAGTGCTTCGGGCGGGCCTGCCGGCATCACGCCGGCGGGCCCGCCCTCCACACCACCTCACATCACATGTGTTCACACGCCACCTCAAACGCCAAGACGGCCAGGCCGTCGTCGAGTTCGCCGTCATCCTGCCGGTGCTTCTGCTGGTGCTGATGGCCATCTACCAGTTTGGGCAGGTGTTCGTGAACTACATGGACGTCACGGGCGCCGGCCGCGAGGGCGCGCGCAAGGCAGCGGTCAGTCGGACGGCGGGAACATGCACAGCCGTTGACTCCCTGGCGATCGCGGCGGCAAAGGGTGCCGCCGCAGATCTCAACCAGTCGACCCTGAACGTGACCGTCACCCGCACCTGCACGAACAACGCGTACGCGCAGGGCTCAGATGTCGCCGTGACAGCCAGCTACCCGTATTCGATCAGCATCATGGGCATGGTGGTTTCGTCCGGCACGCTCACCTCCACCACCACGATGCGCGTGGAGTAACCGCTGCACCCGGGCGGCTGGGTGTTCCACCCACCCCCGGTCCCGCCTTCTAAAGCCCCCGGCCGGCACTGCCGATAGGTGTCAGGTCACGTCCCGAAGTCCCGAAGTCTTCCACGAGAGGCAGCCGCATGTCCTACAGCGTCCGCAACATCGTGATCGCGCTGATCCTCGCCGTTGTCGCGGCGGGACTCGTGATCATGTACACGAGTAACGTCAAGAGCCAGGCCGACAAGAGCATCAAGACCACGACCGTTGTGGTCTCGAAGGGCGACATTGTGGCCGGCACTCCCTTGAACACGCTGGTCAGCGGAGGCGCGTTCACGACCCGCCAGGTTGCCACCAAGGACGTCGTCCCCGGTGCGTTCACCTCGGTCTCGTCGCTGAACACCTCGCTTGCGACCGACACCAACATCACCGCCGGAGCCCAGATCACGCCGGCGATGTTCTCGAGCTCCAAGGACTCGGCGATCGTGAACCAGATCCAGGGCACGATGCGCGCCGTCCAGGTCGCGTTCAACGCCAACCGCGTTCTCGGCGGCACGCTCAAGGCCGGCGACCGCGTTGACATCTACGGCGAGATGACCATTCAGGCGACCAACAACTCCAGCAAGATCAGCCAGGAGACGGTTGCAGCCCGGATCATCACCAACGTCGAGGTGCTCTCCACCTACGACACCGGCGTCGCCAGCGCACCGCTGACCTCGGCCTCGGGCGCCAACAGCGCCTCGGGTACCGACGACGGCACGGGCGGCGACGCGGTCATCCTGGCCGTCCCCCAGAACGAGCTGGCCGACCTCATGCTCATCCGCGAGACCGGTCAGTTCTGGCTCGCCCTGCGGCCCGCCCACGGCGCCCAGGACACGGGCTCCCTGGTCGCGACGCCGTGCAGCGCCTTCGGCTCTGGCCTGACGCTCGTTCAGATCAAGAACTCCCTCCCGATCTGCATTGGAGCCAACCGATGACCAACCAGTCCCCGATCAAGGTCTTCATCACGGGCGCCGCCAATGGCTTGGCGGAAGTCCGGGAGGGCCTGGCCGATCACCCCGACGTCGAGCTCGTCGGCACGGCGGCCGATCCGGTCAAGGCCGGCGCCAAGCTGGCCGAGTCCGCCGCCCAGGTGATCCTGCACGGCACCACCGCCACCGAGCACGTGCCCACGGCCGAGGTCGAGGCGATCCGGGCGGTCACCGCCGCCCCGATCGTCCTGGTCACGTCGGCCAGCGCGAACAGCCTGCTGTCCGAGGCCCTGCAGGCCGGCGTCCATGACGTCGTGCTGCTGCCGCAGCTGACAGACGGCATCGTGTTCACGATCAAGAAGGCGCACTCGCTCGCCGCCGGCCGCTCCGGCCCGTCCGCGGGCAAGGCCGCCTCGCACGCCGAGGGCAAGGTCGTCACGATCTTCTCGCCCAAGGGTGGATCCGGCAAGACCGCGCTGGCCTGCAACCTGGCCATCCTGTTCGCCCGCAAGCATCAGCGGCGGACGCTCCTGCTCGATCTCGACCTGCAGTTCGGCGATGTCGCCATCATGATGGGCATCGAGCCCGACAAGACGATCTATGACCTGGTCATGGCCCGTCGCGAGCTCGACTCCGAGGCACTGGCCGGCTACGTCACGGCGCACCAGTCAGGCGTGCACGTGCTGCCGGCGCCGCTTCGGCCCGAGGACGCCGAACTGGTCACCGAGGAGCGCCTCGGCCACCTGTTCGCCGTCGCCAAGGAGAGCTACGACGTGGTCGTCGTCGATACGCCGCCGTTCTTCCACGGGCCGGTGCTTTCGACCCTCGACCGCACCGACCAGCTCCTGCTGGTGACGTCGATGGACGTCCCCGCGATCAAGAACGTCAAGCTCACGCTGCAGACGCTCGACCTGCTGCACTACCCGAAGGACCGCCGTCACCTGCTGCTCAACCAGACCGGCTCGAAGGTCGGTCTGCGCAAGAGCGAGGTGGAGCGGGCCCTCGACCTGAAGGTGGCATTCGAGATCCCCATCGACCGCGACATCCCGTCTTCGGTCAACCGGGGCGTGCCGATCGCGCTCGCCAACCCGCGGGCCAGTGTCGTCAAGACCATGGGTGAGATCGCTGATGCGCTCGTGCCTCAGCGCGTTGAAGCCGACGCCAAGAAGAAGCGTCGGGGAGTGAGGTAGTCGATGTCGCTGCACTCACGCATCCAGGTCGCAACGACCGACCCCAACGAGCCGGAGACGCAGGAGGAGACCGACCGCACCTCCGTTGTCGCCGATCCGTTCGCTGAGCTCAAGACGCGTGTTCACAAGGAGATCATCCCGCGGCTCGGCCCCCGCCTGTTCAACCAGGACGGCAAGACCGACGCCGACCTCGAGGAGAAGGTGAACGAGGTCGTGACGGAGATGCTGGCGATCGAGAAGACGCCGCTGACCCGTCAGGAGCGGCAGGAGATCATCCGCCAGATCACGGACGACATCCTCGGCTACGGGCCGCTGGAGCCGTTCCTGCGTGACGACTCGATCACGGAGGTCATGGTCAACGACCACAAGACCGTCTACATCGAGCGCCACGGCAAGATCACCCGCACGAACGCGCAGTTCGTCGACGAGGCGCATCTCCTGCGCATCATCGACAAGATCATCAGCCGCATCGGCCGCCGGATCGACGAGTCGTCCCCGTACGTGGACGCCCGCCTCCCCGACGGCTCCCGCGTCAACGCGATCATCCCGCCGCTCGCCGTGCGGGGCTCGTCGCTCACGATCAGGAAGTTCCGTCGCGATCCGTTCACGATGGCCGACCTGATCAAGTTCGGCACGCTGACGCACAAGTCGGGCCAGTTCCTCGAGGCCTGCGTCCGCGGCAAGCTGAACATCCTCATCTCGGGCGGTACCGGCTCCGGTAAGACCACCACCCTGAACGTGCTCTCGGCGGCCATCCCGTCGGACGAGCGCATCATCACGGTGGAGGACGCGGCCGAGCTCCAGCTGAAGCAGGAGCACATCATCACGCTCGAGTCGCGGCCGGCGAACATCGAGGGCAAGGGCCAGGTCACGATCCGCGACCTCGTCCGCAACACCCTGCGTATGCGCCCCGACCGGATCATCGTCGGCGAGTGCCGTGGCCCGGAGGCCGTGGACATGCTCCAGGCCATGAACACCGGCCATGACGGCTCGCTCACGACCGTCCATGCGAACAACCCGCGTGACGCCCTCGCCCGCACCGAGACCCTGGTGCTGACGGCCGGCGTCGAGCTGCCGCTGCGCGCCATCCGCGAGCAGATCTCGAGCGCGTTCGACCTCATCGTCCAGGTGTCCCGCCTGGTCGACGGCACCCGCCGCATCACCCATGTCACCGAGGTGCTGCGGATGGAGTCCGACGTCATCGCACTGCAGGACGTCTTCATCGCCAAGCCGGTCGAGGAAGGCGCGATGCAGCAGGAGGCCGGCCATCGCCTGCTCGGCCCTCTGAGCTGCACGGGCCTCAAGCCGCACTTCCTCGACAAGATGGCATCGAACGGCGTCAACTTGCCGCCGAACTTCTTCCAGGACGAGTCGGGCGAGCGCGCCACCGCGCCCATCTTCGGCCGGGCGGTTGGTCAGTAATGATGCGACGTCCCAGCATGCGTGCCCTCGCGCTCGCGGCGGTCGCCACCCTCGTGGTGGCGGCCCCCGCGGCCGCGTCCTCGCCCGCCCTGACCATCAAGCACATCAACCTCAGCGGCTGGCCGAACAAGGTCGCCGTCACGGTGACCACGCCCGACCCGGGCACGACGCCGCAGCTGACGGTGACCGAGAACGGCCAGGCTGCTGCCAACGTGCGCCAGGCGATCGGCCCCCAGTCCGCGGTCGTCGTCGCCATCGACACCTCTCACAGCATGCACGGCCAGAAGCTGACCGACGCCATCAAGGACGCCACCACGTTCGTCACCGGCGACCAGTCGAGCGACACGCTGGGCGTGTACGCCTTCGGCTCCAAGCCCTACATCTCGGTCGCGCTCCCGGCCACCTCGGCCGCCGCGGCCGCCGGCCTGGCCGCGCTCGCCCCCGACTCCCACCCCGGCACCGCCATCTACGGCGGCATCCGGATGGCGGCTGCCGCGCTCGCGTCGCAGCCCGTCTCGCGCAGGGCGATCGTGCTCGTCACCGACGGCTCCTCCGAGAACGACACGGCCAGCTTCGCGCAGGCCGTTGCCGCCGCCAAGTCCGCCCACGCGGCCATCTACGCGGTCAGCATCGCCAGCACCGCCACCGGCAAGAGCGCGCTGCGCTCACTGGCCCAGCAGACCGGCGGGGAGTTCCTGTCGGCAAGCGACGGCCCGGCGCTCGCCGCCGCGTACAGCCAGATCTCGGCCGCACTCGGCAGCACGTTCACGTTCACCTATCACAGCCTGGTGCCGAAGGGCACCCCGATCCGGCTCACCGTCAGCGTCCCCGGCCTGGCCGCGGCGCACTCGACCGTGACCGCTCCCGGCACGGCTGTCGCGGGCGGCGGCTCGGGCTCGCCGCTTGTCAGCATGCCGACCAGCGCCTTCGGTCGTGCCCTCGTTGCGATCGGCGCAGCGTTCCTCGTCCTGATCGGCGCGCTGCTCCTGCTCTCGTTCAGGCCCGGTGTCGCGGTCGGCAAGCGGATCGCGGCCTACACCGAGCCCCGCCGCAAGACAATCGAGCTCCCCGGTGTCGACCCGACCAAGATCAGCATGCTCAGCCAGCTGTTCGCGGCCACCGAGAAGATCGCCGGCTCGTTCAACTACTGGAAGCGCACGACCCACCGGCTCGAGCAGGCTGACCTGCCGCTGCGCACGGCCGAGATCGTCTACATCCAGATGGGTGCGGCGCTGCTCCTGGGCGTGATCGGGCGCTTCGCGCTCGGCCTCGACGGTCTGCTCGAGTTTCTTCCGTTCATCGTCGGGCTCGCGGTCCCCTCGCTGTTCGTCCGGTTCATGGCCAAGCGCCGCCTGAACGCCTTCGAGGGGCAGCTGCCCGAGACCCTGATCACCCTGGCCGCGTCACTCAAGGCCGGCCACGCCTTCAACTCCGCGCTTGCGAGCGTCGTCAAGGAGGGCGCCGAGCCCACCTCGAAGGAGCTCGGCCGGGTCGCCCAGGAGATCCAGCTCGGCATGACGTCCGAGGCGGCTCTCGAGGCGATGGCCCAGCGCATGAACTCGACGAACTTCGGCTTCGTGGTCATGGCCGTCAACATCCAGCGCACGGTCGGCGGTTCGCTCGCCGAGATCCTGGACATGGTGGCCGACACGGTCCGCCAGCGTCAGCAGTTCAGCCGCAAGGTCAAGGCGCTGACGGCACAGGGGCGGATGTCCGCCTACGTCCTGCTGGCGATGCCGTTTCTCATGGGGCTCGCCATCTTCGCCCTCAACCCGGCCTACATGTCCATCCTGTTCACGTCGACCGCCGGCAAGGTCATGATCGCCGGATCGCTCGTGATGATGGCGATCGGCGGGATGATTATCCGCAAGATCGTCTCCTTCAAGGGGTAGCCGAATGACTCTCATCCTTCTCGCATTTGGTCTGTTCGGAGCGGCTACCTACCTGCTTCTGACCGGCCTCACCGTCCGCCAGCGCGAGGTCGCGGGGACCCTGCGCAAGGCCAAGCGCTACGGGATGCAGTCCCAGCGTGAGGTCGAGACCCGGCGCAGCGTCAACGACCGCATCTTCGGCCCGCTGACGGCCCGGGTGGCCGCGGTGACGCTGCGGGTGCTGCCGCGCACCGACCAGAACGTGGTCGCAAACCGGCTCGTCGCCGCTGGGCTCGCCCGGTCGATGTCACCGCAGATGTACCTCGCCATCAAGGGCGGGATGGTGATGATCGCGATCGCCGTCGGCGTCATCGTGATGGTGTCCGGCGCCGTTCCCCCCGCCATCGGCCTTTTGGTGGCACTCGGCGGTACGGCGATCGGCTACATCGCCCCCGACTTCTACATCAACGCCCGCACCCGCGGCCGCCGCGAGCAGATGCAGATGGAGCTGCCGAACGTGCTCGACCTGCTGTGCGTCTCGGTCGAGGCCGGGCTCGGGTTCGACGCCGCCGTCTCCAAGCTGAGCGAGCGGATGGTCGGCCCGCTGGTGGACGAGTTCGGGCTGGTGCTGCACGAGATGCGGATCGGCGAGAGCCGCTCGGAGGCGTTGAAGAGCCTGTCCGAGCGGGTCGACGTCCCCGAGGTCTCCCAGTTCGCCCGCGCGATCATCCAGGCCGACCAGCTCGGTATCGCACTCTCGCGCATCCTGCGCGTGCAGTCTCACGACATGCGTGTGCGCCGCCAGCTGGCCGCCGAGGAGAAGGCGATGAAGGCCCCGGTCAAGATGCTCTTTCCGACCGTGATCTTCGTGTTCCCGTCGATGTTCGTGGTTGCGCTCGGCCCCGCCGCGCTGAACCTGCTGACGACGTTCTCCGGCGGCGCGGTCAAGTAACCCCAAACCGGGGACAGTCCCCCGCGAGTTGCCGTTGCACGTTTGTGACGGTTCTTGCACAGGGGACTGTCCCCGGTTCGCGTGGTCCCGCTGATAGCCTTCCGACGTGCCGGGCGACGTGGCCGAGTGGTTTAGGCAGCGGCCTGCAAAGCCGCGTACACCGGTTCGACTCCGGTCGTCGCCTTCCCGCTCGCTGTCGCGCACACCCCCTGTAACGCTGGGGCCGCGTGGCACACTGTGGAGGTGGACAGTCAGATCCGTCCACGCATCTCTCCCACAGGAGCCATTTTGAGCACGCAGATCCCCAGCAACGACCAGCAGTGGCGCGAGCGGCTGAGCCCGGAGCAGTACGACGTCATGCGCCAGAAGGGCACCGAGCGCCCCTTCACCGGGCAAGTATGTCGACGTCAAGGACGACGGCATCTATCGCTGCGCCGGCTGCGGGGCCGAGCTCTTCGGCTCGGACACCAAGTTCGAGTCCGGCACCGGCTGGCCGAGCTTCACCGACCCGGCGGTCAAGGACAACGTCAAGCTGCACCGCGACACGAGCCACTTCATGGTCCGCACCGAGGTCACGTGCGCCAACTGCGGCTCGCACCTGGGCCACGTCTTCGACGACGGCCCCGGCGAGAGCGGCCAGCGCTACTGCATCAACTCCTGCGCGCTCGAGCTCGACACGGACGCCGCGGCCAAGTAGCCGCGCGGGCCGACCGTCACAGCGAAGACCAGAACCGCCGCACGGTCTCGTTGAAGGCCGCCGGGTCTTCCTGGAAGGGCTGGTGGGCCTGCTCGGGGACGCCCACCAGCTTCGCGCCCGGGATGAGGCTTGCGATCTGGCGCGAATGGCGCGGCGGGCAGATGATGTCCTCCTCGCCGTGGAGGACGAGGGTCGGCACGGCGATCGCTCCGAGCCGATCGCGGGTGTCGTGGCCGAGGATCGCGCGAGCGCGTGCGCTGGAATGCCTCCGTCGACTGCGGGTACGGGTTGTTCAGGATCGCGTCGCAGAACGCGTCGATGCGGCCGTCCTCGAACACCGCCTTCGAGTAGGTCGATGCGAGGAAGTACATGAGGAAGGCGCGGTCGTCGTCGGCGATCCCGGCGAAGTAGGCGGAGCTCTCGATGAACGTGCGGAAGAGGCGGTCGGAGTACGCCCACGAGCCGACGATGACGAGGCTGCGGATGAGCTCGGGACGTGCGATCGCGAGCTCCTGCGCGATGGCGCCGCCCATCGAGAAGCCCATCACGTGAGCCGGCCCGATGCCGATCGCGTCGCACAGCGCGGCAGCGTCGCTCGCCATGTCGCGGACGGTGAACTCGCCGTCGGGCAGGGACGAGCGACCGACGCCGCGGTTGTCGACGACGGTGACGCGATGGCGCTCGCTGAACGGGTGAAACTGGCCGTTCCAGGCCGTGACGTCATCGCCGAGGCCGCAGAGCAGGAGGACGTCATCGCCCTCGCCGGCCTGGAGGTGGTGCAGGTCGACGCCGTTGACGTGCGCGATCGGCATGGCGCGATCCTAGTGCTAGCCTCGCGGGGATGTTCGACCACGTGGGCATCGCCGTATCCGACCTCGCCGCGTCCGAGCGCTTCTACCGTACCGTCCTCTCCGTGCTCGGCGCCGAGCCAAGCCACGCGGACGCCGCGCTGGTCGAGTGGGAGGACTGGGACATCGGCCCGGTGGACCGCGAGCACCCTGTCGCGCGCGGCCTGCACGTCGGCTTCCGCGCGCCGGACCGCGCGGCCGTCGACGCCTTCTGGCAGGCGGGGATCGACGCCGGTTACCCGAACGACGGCGCCCCCGGGCCGCGCACGGTCTACGGCCCCGACTACTACGGCGGCTTCCTGCTCGACCCGGACGGCAACAGCGTCGAGGCCGTCCACGGCGATCGCGAGCGCTCCGTGCCCGACGGCTGCATCGACCACCTGTGGCTCCGCGTCCGCGACCCGCAGGCGTCGCGGCGCTTCTACACGACGGTCGCGCCGTACGCCGGGCTCCGCCTCACCCACGACACGCCGGATCGCGTGCAGTTCTCCGGCTCCGACTTCTCGTTCTCGCTCGTGCGCGACGAGCGCCCGCTCACCGAGCACGTCCACCTCGCCTTCCCCGCGGACGCGGACGCCACGGTGCGGGCCTTCCACGCCGCCGCCATCGCCGCGGGCTACGAGGACCACGGCACCCCCGGCGAGCGCGCCGTGTACCACCCGGGCTACTACGGCGCCTTCGTGCTCGACCCGGACGGCCACAACGTCGAGGTCGTCAACCACAACCGCTGAGCGACGGCCTGGCTACGCGAACAAAAGCGGCTGAAGGGGCTCGAACCCTCGACCTTCTGCATGGCAAGCAGACGCTCTAGCCAACTGAGCTACAGCCGCTCGAGGTGCCGGAGTATATCCGCCCTACGGGGCTGCGGCCCGGTCGAGCGCGAGGTTCACCTGCCGGTCGGCATCCACGTTTTCGGTCCTTCTCGACCTCGACGTAGCGCACTCGGTCGAACGGGTCGGCGGCCCGCTGCGCCTCGTCCCAGAGCGCACGCAGGTGCGGGCTCTTGACCCGGTAGGCGCCGGTCATCTGGCGGACGAGCAGCTCGGAGTCCGACCGCACCTCCACCTCCCGTGCCCCCAGCGCCGCGGCGCGCTCGAGGGCCGTGATGAGCGCGCGATATTCGGCCTCGTTGTTCGTGGCCGTGCCGATCGTCTCGCCGGTCTCGGCCAGCACCTCGCCGGCGTCGTCCTCGATCCGGTACCCGACGGCCGCCGGGCCGGGGTTGCCCCGGGCGCCGCCGTCGACCCACATGCGCACCCTCACCCGACCGGGCCGGACCGCTCGATCTTCTCGCGCTGCTTCACGTCGAGGCGGCGGAGCAGGTCGAGCAGGCGGGCGACGTGCTCCTTCTTGTCGTCGGCGATGCGCTGCACCACCTCCTGGGCGCGCTCGTCGGCAAGCGAGAACGCCTGGGCCTCGTAGCGGTTGATCGAAAGGAGCTCGGCGGCGATGTTGTCGCGCAGCGTCTGCAGGTCGGCGTGGAGCTCCGTGAGCCTCATGCCGGCTGGTTGTCGATCTGGGCGCGCTGGAGCCGGCCGGAGTAGTCGACGTACACCGACTTCCACTCGGTGTAGGTGTCGAGCGCCGCGGTGCCCGCCTCGCGGTGGCCGTTACCGGTGTACTTGGTGCCGCCGAAGGGCAGCTGGATCTCGGCGCCGGTGGTGCCGGCGTTGATGTAGGTGATACCGGTGTCCAGGTCGCGGATCGCCCGGAAGGCCGAGTTCACGTCGTCGGTGTAGATCGCGCTCGAGAGGCCGTACTCGACGGCGTTTGAGATCGCGATCGCGTCGTCGAGGTCGCGGCACGGGATCAGCGCGGTGGCCGGGCCGAAGATCTCCTCGGTGGCGACGCGCATGTCGCGCTCCACCCGCCCGTACACCGTCGGCCGGTAGTAGAAGCCGGTCTCGCCGTTTCGGTAGTGCTCGCCGCCCGTGAGGATCTGGGCGCCCTCGTCCCGGGCGATGCCGGTGTAGCGGTCGACCTTGTCGAGCGCCGCCTGGTTGATCAGGGGCCCGACGTCGACCTCGGGGTCGAGGCCGTTTCCGATCCGCAGCCGCTCCACCCGCGTGACGAGCTTCGCCGCCAGGCGGTCGTACACGCGCTCGTGCACGATCACCCGGCTCGCCGCGGTGCAGCGCTGGCCGCTGGTGCCAAACGCGCTCCACAGGATGCCCTCGACGGCGTTGTCGAGGTCGGCGTCGTCCATCACGATGATGGCGTTCTTGCCGCCGAGCTCGAGGTGGACGCGCTTGAGCGTGTCCGCGCCCGTGCGGGCGACGTGGATGCCGGTCTCCTTCGAGCCGGTGAACGTGACGACCTTGACATCGGGGTGCTCGATCAGCCGCTGGCCGACCGTCGATCCGCCGCCGTGGACGATGTTGACGACGCCCTTTGGCATCCCCGCCTGCTCGAAGATCTCGACCAGCATCTCGCCCAGGAGCGGGGTGTCGTGCGCCGGCTTGAACACGGCCGTGTTGCCCGTGACGAGCGCCGGCATGAGCTTCCAGGTGGGGATCGCCATCGGGAAGTTGAACGGGGTGATCACCGCGACCACGCCCATCGGCTGGCGCAGGCTCATCGCGAACTTGTCGGGCATCTCGGCGGGCACGGTCTGACCGAACATGCGCCGGCCCTCACCGGCCATGTAGTAGGTCATGTCGATGCCCTCCTGCACGTCCCCGCCGGCCTCGGGCAGCACCTTGCCCATCTCCTGCGTCATCAGCCGGGACAGCTCGGGCTTTCGGTCGCGGAGCAGCTCGGCGACCCGAAACAGGATCTCGGCCCGCTTCGGGGCGGGATACAGCCGCCAGCTCCCATACGCCTCATGGGCGGCGGCGACCGCCCTGTCGGCGTCGGCCGCGGTCGAGCTCGGGAACGAGCCCAGGAGATCGCCCGTGGCGGGGTTGCGGTTCTCGAAGTGCTCGCCGCTCTCCGAGTCGACCCACTCGCCGGCGATGTAGTTACGGTGAGAGTTGGTGGCGACCGCCATCGACCGCCAACTCTACTCGCCGCGCACGGCGAGCACGCGCAGGAGCTCGTCCACCCGCGGGTCGACCGTCTCGAGCGGCCCGGCAGCCTCCGACGAGCCGTCCATGGCGCCGTGCTCGGTCACCACCGGCACGACCACCGTCCGGGTCGGGACGTCCCCGCGCTGGGCGAGCTTGATCGCGGCCGCCACCGGTGCCGCCGCCGCCAGATCGGTCCACATGCCCTCGAGCTCGCCGAGCTGCATGCGGGCGTGCTCGAGCTCGCTCTCGGACACCCGCACCACGAGCCCCTCGGACTCGACCACGGCGTGCAGCGACTGCACCGTCCCGGTGACGCCGGCCAGCGACCGCGCGGGCGAGTCGAGGGCGCCGCTGGGTGTGACCCAGTCCTTGCCGGAGGCCAGCGCGGCCGCCACCGACCCTGCCACCTCGACCGCGACCATCCGCGGGATGCGGTCGATCACGGCCCACGTGACCAGGTCGCGGAATCCGCGCCAGATACCCTGGATCCCGTCGCCCAGGCCGGCCGGCACCAGCACCAGATCGGGCGCCGACCAGCGCAGCTCCTCGGCGATCTCGTACGCGATCGTGCGGTAGCCCTCGATCGCCAGCGGGTCGCTGCCGATGGGCGGCATCGTGCGATTCGAGACCGCCTTCCACCCCAGCGAGCGCTCCGCGTCGGCGAGCAGCGGCCAGCGCGCCTCGGGCGAGGCCACGCCCACGACGCGCCCGCCGACAGCCTCGATGGCGTCACGACTGCGGCTCGTGGCGTCCGGCTCGACCAGGCTCACCGAGCGCAGGCCCGCTCGGGCCGCATAGGCCGCCATCGCCACGCACAGCGCCTCGTCGCCGGCACACGCGATCGTCGCGGAGGTGTCCTCGACCTGGGACACGGCCAGGGCGGCGAAGCGGTCGCGCCAGCTTCCGGTGGGGTTGCGGCGCTCGTCCTTGATCAGCATGCGGCGCAGGCCGAGCTGCTGCCCGAGCGCCGCGGTGGCGACGAGCGGCGTGTCGCCCTCTCCCATCGAGACGAGGCGGTCGCGGGCGACGGGCAACTGGGCCGTGAACCTGCTCAACCCCCTGCCCGTGAGCTTGCCGGGCTTCAGGCCCGTGACCCGGCCGTACACGGGAGCGACGTTCGACGGCGTGCCCTCGGCGGAGCACGACGGGCACCCCCCGGGCATGGAAACCACGGGGTAGCGTCGCCGGCACCGGAGGCACTCGAGCGCATTGGGGACCGCCACGCTGCGAGCATACCCCTTGACGCACCCCGCCCAACCGGTGTCTACTTCAGCCACATGATCTACTGCGTGATCCCACCCGAGCTCGAATCCGAGCTGCTGCCGCGAATGGTCGAGTACTACCGCGACAACCCGAACGTCGAGGTGATCATCGAGCGCCGCGCCCGGGCGGGCGACCGGCGCGCCGACGGCGACGGCGGTCCCGACGACCGGCGCGAGCTGCGCGACCGGCGCCGGCCGCGGGCGATGGGCACGTTCCCGCCCACCGAGGCATTCGACCCCGAGAGCTAGACCGCGAGGGCGAGCGTGCCGTCCGGCTCCGCCTGGGCGTTCCAGTCACGGAAGCGGGTGTCGATCTCGTCGACGTCCTCGCCGCGGTGCTGGAGCGTGACCGGCTGGGAGCCGAGCATGTCGACGCGGAACTGGTACCAGGACAGATCCCAGGCCACGGTCACGACCACCTCGCGGTGGCTGCGCATGACGACGCTCACGCGCGGGTCGCCGAGGGTGCGGGCGATGCCGCACACCGTGCGCGGGTGGTAGCTCTCGTTGAAGAGCTCGAGCCCGGCGGCGACCGCGTCGCGAGGGTCGTCCGGCAGCGCCTCGGGCGTGAACGGCTCGGGCGCCCGCGGCGGCCGGCGGGATCCGCCCAGGAAGCCGCGCAGCCCGCGCTGGCGGGACCGCACCGAGTGCAGCTGCAGCGGCACGCTCAGCGCGCCCTCGCGGATCCAGCCGCGGGCGTCCGCCTGGTCGACGCAGAGCTCGCAGACGCGAGCCTCGTCGCCCTCGGGACGCTGGTAGCCGACCACCCGCTCGCCGAGAAGCAGCGTGCGCCCGCAGACGGCGCAGAAGGTTTCGATGTCGTTCCGGCGGATCTCGATCATTCCGGGGCTCCGGACATAGGACGTCAGCAGGCTGGCTGAGTATACCGGCGCCTTTCCAGGATCGCACCAGCGGCGCCCGGCTAAGGTGCTAGGCGTGCCTTGCCCGGATTCCAGTATGAGGAGGATCCGGGTGATGCAGCGACCAGCACGAATCCCCCGCAAGCGCCAACAAACGCCGTTTTTTGGCGCCGGGTGGCGGTTGCCGAGGTCCGCCAAGGCGGGTAGGGTCCCCGGCGCTCAAGGGAGGCGACACACCGCGAACACGCGCAGACGCATCACCTGGACAATGTTGATTGCGACCACCGCGGCGGTTGCCGGAATGGCACCCACCGGGGCGGCGGCCGCATCCGTCGCAACCCAGCGCTCGCAGGCCGCCGTCGTGCTGCACCGGATCGAGGTGCTCGACTGGCGCCGGTCGCACATGGCCACGGTCGAGCGGGTGGCGCGAGGCCACCAGCGCGAGCTGCAGGGTTCGATCCGCGGCATCAAGGGTGCGATCACGTCCCAGCAGCGGGCGCTCGCCGCCGATCAGGCGGCGCTCGCCTCGCTCATCGTCGGCGACTACAAGGGCGGGACGAGCGACAGCGCCGCCTATGTCCTTGCCTCGGGCTCGTTCGCCCAGCTCGTCCAGCGGGTCGATGAGGTCAACCGCATCAACTCCTCGTCCGCCGACCTGCTGCGCCAGATCCGGGGCGCGCAGACCGTTCTCGGAAGGCAGCAGCGGCAGCTCAGCGACCGCTACCAGGCGGTCTCGCAGCAGGTTGCGCGCCTCGACGCGGCCCGCCGTGGCCTCGGCCGCGCAATCGCCGCCCGCCAGGCGGTGCTGGCGGGGATGAACGCGCAGATCGCGGGCGAGATCGCCGCCGAGCAAGCACGCCGCTCGCGGCTCTCGGGCGAGGGCAGCGATCCGACCACTCCGCCCGGCGCAGGCGGCGGCCAGGGCGGCTTCACGGGCGAGGCGAGCTGGTACGGGCCGGGCTTCGCCGGGCACCGCACCGCCGACGGCGAGATCTTCAACCCCAATGCGCTCACCGCGGCCAGCCCGTGGCTGCCGTTCAACACCATGCTGCGGGTGACCGACCTCGCCACCGGCCGCTCCGTGGTGGTGCGCATCAACGACCGCGGCCCGTTCGGGCGCGGCGTCCTTGACCTCTCCGCCCACGCGGCCCGGATCGTCGGGCTCAGCGGCTGGGCCGAGGTCCAGGCCACCATCCTCAACTAGCGCAAGCGTGAATATTTGGTGCCTGGCACCGGTTATTCACCACTCCGCTACGCCTTGGCCAGTTCGGGGTCCTTGTTCTTGGCGATGATCTGCTGGGCGACGTGGGCCGGGACCTCGTCGTAGCGCAGGAGGCTCATCTGGTAGTCGCCGCGGCCGCCGGTCATCGAGTTCAGGTCGGGCGCGTAGGTGAGCACCTCGGCCAGCGGCACCTCGACGTGGATCGTCGTCGAGCCCGCGGCGGGGTCCATCCCGCCGACCCGGCCGCGGCGTGAGGTCATGTCGCCGATGACGTCGCCCAGGCTCTCGTCAGGGACGGTCACCTCGACGCGCATGATCGGCTCGAGCAGCACCGGGTCGGCCTCGGCGAACGCCTTCTTGAACGCCATCGAGCCGGCGATCTTGAACGCCATCTCCGACGAGTCGACCGTGTGGTAGGAGCCGTCCACCAGCATCACCCGCACCCCGACGACCGGGCAGCCGGCCAGCTCGCCCCGCTGCATGGCCTCCTGGATGCCCTTGTCGACGGCGGGCCGGAAGCCCTGCGGGATGACGCCGCCGACGATCTTGTCGACGAACTCGTAGCCCTCGTGGTTCGAGAGCGGCTCGAGCGTGATGTGGCAGTCGCCGAACTGGCCGCGGCCGCCGGTCTGCTTCTTGTAGCGGCCCTGGGCGCGGGCGGGCCGGCGGATCGTCTCCATGTACGGGACGCGGGGCGGGTGCAGCGTCACCTCGACGCCGAAGCGGCGGTGCATCCGCTCGAGCGTGACCTCGACGTGCATCTGCGACAGGCCGGCGACGATCGTCTCCCCCGTCTGCGGGTCGCGGTGGACGTCGAGCGACGGGTCCTCCTCCTGGAGGCGGCGTAGCGACGTGTGCACCTTCTCCTCTTCGCCCTTGTGCTTGGGATCGATGGCGAACGACACCACCGGTGACGGATAGGCCAGCGGCTCGATCTCGGCCGGGCTGTCGACGTCCGAGAGGACGTCGCCCGTGCCGGTCTCCTTCAGCTTGGCGACCGCCCCGATCGCCCCGCTCGGCAGCGAGTCCGCCGGCGTGTGCTCCTTGCCCTGCAGCACCAGCAGCTGCCCGACCCGCTCCTTGGAGTGGGTGTGGTTGTTGACCAGGGTCGAGTCGGAGGTGAGCGTGCCGGCGAACACCCGCAGCAGGTTGATCTTGCCGCTGTAGGGGTCGGCGATCGTCTTGAACACGTACGCCAGCGTCGTCGCGCCCCCGACCTCGGGCACATTGCGGGCCCGCGCCGGCGACGGCAGCCCCTCGACGATCAGGTCGAGCAGGCCGCGCGACCCGATGTTGCGCGTCGCGGCGCCACAGCCGACCGGGAAGAGCTCACCCTCGGTGACGAGCTTCTTGAGCGCCTGGCCCATCTCCTCACGGCTGATCTCGACACCCTCGAGGTAGCGCTCCATCAGCTCGTCCGAGGTCTCGGCGACGAGATCCATGAGCTTGTCGTGGTACTCGTCGGCGACCGCGCGCATGTCTTCCGGGATGTCGGCGGGCTCGTCGTGGGCACCGTCGCCGTCGTGCAGATAGGCGACCATGTGCACCAGGTCGACCACGCCGCGGAACTCGTGCTCCTGCCCGATCGGGATCTCGACCGCCACGCAGCGGTCGGAGAGCCGGGTCTGCAACGCCTCGAGGGTTGCGAAGAAGTCGGCCCGCTCGCGGTCGAGCAGGTTCACCAGCACGAGCCGGGCGAGGCCGAGCTCGTCACAGCGCCGCCACAGCCGCTCGGTGCCGACCTCGACGCCCAGCACCCCCGACACGGTCACGATCGCCCCTTCGACCACTCGCAGCGTCGAGAGCACGTCGGCCTGGAAGCTCGGCTCGCCCGGGGTGTCGATCAGGTTGATGCTGCGACCCTGCCACTCGAGGTGGGTGACGGTGGCCGAGATCGACATGCCCCGGCGGCGCTCCTCGTCGTCGTAGTCTGAGATCGTCGACCGCTCGGCGACCGAGCCGAGGCGGTTCGTCGTCCCGGACTCGTACAGCAGCGCCTCGACGAGCGAGGTCTTGCCGGTGCCGCGGTGGCCGATCACCGCCACGTTTCGGATCTTCCCGGACTCCGTGTTGGGCATGCACTCCTCCAGCTGCAGGTCGTGTCGTCGGTTCTGGTGAGACTACCGCACCCCCCGCGACCTCCGGATGAAGATGCGCCCGCTAGCGGTGGCGGTCGGCGGACGCGCGCTCGAGGCTGCCCTGGAGCTTGCCCTTCATCCGCAGAATGGCCTTGGTGTGCAGCTGCGACACGCGCGACTCGGTCACGCCCAGCACCTCGCCGATCTCACGCAGCGTGAGCTCCTCGTAGTAGTAGAGCTGGATCACCGTGCGCTCGCGCTCGGGCAGGCGCGAGATCGCCCCGGCGAGCGAGTCGCGCATCTCGGTGCGCGCCATCGCCGTCGAGGGATCGTCGGCGTGCGGATCCTGGAGCGTGTCGATCAGCGCGACGGTGTCGCCGCCCGACGAGGAGATCGTCCACAGCTCGTCCAGCGCGGCCACCGATGAGCGCGAGATCTGAGCCAGGCTGTCCTGGAACTCGGTGCCGGTGATGCCGAGGTGGCTTGCGATCTCCTCGTCGGTCGGCGGGCGGTGCAGCCGGTGCTCGAGCTCGACGATGCCGCGCTCGATCTCGCGGGCGCGGCTGCGCACCGACCGCGGCACCCAGTCCATCGACCGCAGCTCGTCGATGATCGAGCCCTTGATGCGGCTGATCGCGTAGGTCTCGAACTTGATGTCGCGGCCCGGATCGAACCGCTCGATGGCGTTCATCAGCCCGAGCAGCCCGTAGCTGACCAGGTCGCCCTCGTCGACGTGGGCCGGGAGGCCGGTGCCGAGCCTGCCGGCGACATATTTCACCAGCGGGGCGTAGGTCAGGATCAGCCGGTCGCGCAGGCGCTTGTCGCCTGTGCGCTTGTACTCGGTCCAGATGTCGGCGGAGTCTTCTGCCATCACGCGCGGGGGTGTGCATTTCGATGCGCCGCCTTGAGATGGCGCATGCTCACGTGGGTGTATACCTGGGTTGTGCCGACTGATGCGTGGCCGAGCATGTCCTGGATGCTGCGCAGGTCGGCCCCGCCCTCGAGCAAATGGGTCGCGAAGGTGTGCCGCAGGGCGTGCGGGGAGCGCTCGGCGACGCCCGCCCGCTGCAGCGCCCGCTCGAGCGACCTGCGCACGTCCGACGGGTGCAGCGGCCGGCCGCGGACGCTCACGAACAGCCGCTCGGTGTCGCCGCCTGCGGCCATGCGCGGGCGGCCGCGGGCGAGGTAGCGCTCGAGTGCCGCCTTCGCGGCTCCGCCCAGCGGCACCACCCGCTGCTTGCCGCCCTTGCCCGTCACGCGCATCGAGTCGGCCTCGAGGCGCACATCGGCGAGCCGCATGTCGCATGCCTCGGCGGCACGCAGGCCGCAGCCGTACAGAAGCTCCAGGAGGGCGCGGTCGCGCAGGTCCCGGGGCTCGGTCCCGCACGGCCCGTCGAGCAGGCTTTCCACCTCGGCGGTCGACAGGGTTGCGGGCAGCGTCCGCGCCCGGCGCGGCCCAGGGATGAGGGCCGCCGGATTGCGCTCAATGGCGCCGCGGTCGAACATCCACGCATAGGCGCCGCGCACGGCGCTCAGCTTGCGTGCCGCCGTTGCCGGGGCGTACCGGAGCGTCCCCAGGTGGGCGGCGTACCGGCGCAGCGTGCCCGCGTCGGCCCGCTCTGGCGCGATGTCCGCCGCCGCAAGCCAGCGATCGAGCTGGCGCAGGTCGGCGGTGTACGCCCGCAGGGTCGCCGCGGACGCGCCGCGCCCACGCACCCAGTCGAGGTACGCGTCGAATCCCCCACGCCGCGGTGGGGCGGGTGTTGACCGCTGCGCCTGCATCGTGTGCAAGAGACTCTAGTGCTCCGTCCCGGAGTCACCGAGTCTCGTCATTCGCCGGTGAGGCGCCGCCCCCTCTCATCGGCGCGGTCGCGGCCACAGGTCGCGCCGGGCCAGATCGGCCATCCACAGGCCGATCGCGGCCGCCGCCACCGCCACCACCCACTCGGCAGCCGAGGCCGCCTCGAAGGCGATCGCGAGCAGCCCCAGCGCGAGCACGGTGAACAGGACGCCCCGGGCGCGGAAGCGGGTTGACCGCACGGGCGGCATGCGGAGAACGGTAGATGCTCCGCAGACCGCTAGCCGCGGCGGAGGATCGCAAATCGCTGCTGGTTCACGCCGTGCATGCCGGTGAAGTCGCCTCCGACGTACAGGTTGCCGCGCCCGGAGGCCAGCGACCAGACGCCGAGGACGCCGGCGGTCGAGCTGACATCGGGGTTCCAGCGCTCGAGCACGCCGCGGCGGGTGAGCATGAACAGCTTGTGCCGCAGGATGCGCCTGCTCGAGCCGTGCTCGGACATGGCCTCGTCGCGGCGCGGGGCGACGTAGTCGCCGTGCATGCCGAACACCGGCCGGTGGCTGACGCACGTTGCCGCCTGGACGTTGCCGTCGGTGACGTAATACCACCGCAGGTGCCCCGCGAGGCCGTAGGCAAGCGCCGTTCCGCCCGGACCGCCCATGGCGGCGTAGACCCGATTCCCGCACAGGGCGAGGTCGAGGATCAGCGAGTGCGGATGACTCGCCCAGGGGAGCACCCGCCCCCGGCCGGGACCGAGTGCGGCCATGCTGGTCTGGCCGCGGCGGCCGTTGACCGAGGTGAAGCCGCCGCCGACGATCACCCGCGAGGCGCGCGGGGCAACGACGATGTCGCGCACCTCGCCGTTCGTCGCGGGCGCCCAGCGCAGGCTGAGTCCATAGCGGCGCCGCCGCAGGACGAGCTTGGCCAGGTTCAGGCGCCGCCGGCCCGCGACCCGGCCGAAGGTGCCGCCGATGTACAACCGGCCCGACGGCGACACCGCCACGGTGCGGACGGTGCCGCTGATGCCCAGGTCGGGGAGCTTCTTCGCAAGCCGGCCCGTGGCGAGGTTGAAGGCCGCCAGATTGTGGCGGGCATGGTCGCCTACCGCGGTGAACTGCCCCGCGACGAAGAGGAAGCGCCCGCTCGGGGACGCGGCCAGCGAGTAGACGCGGCCGTTGATCGCCGGATGGAACCCGCGCCGCAGCCTCCCCGTGCCGGCGCTCACCGCCGCGAGGTGCAGGCGGGTGACCGTGCGGCCGGAGTGGTTGGCCATCACCGTGAAGTTCCCGCCCACGTAGACGGTCCGGCCGACGCGCAGGATGGCGTTCACGCGGCCGAGCTCCTTGTTGGAGCCCGTCCAACCCGGTGCCAGCACCTGCCACGAAGGCAGGGGTCGCTGAGCGGGGTTGGGGGCCGCAGCCGCCGGCTGTGCAACGACGAACGTCGCCAGCACGGCCGACGTCGCGGCGAGGGATCGAAGGAGCGGAATTTGCAAGCGCAAGGACAAGGTCGGCGGCACGGTACCGGTGCCCACCTGCAGGTGCGGCGATGCCGACTTCGCTTACAGAATTTTCAAGCCACCGCCACTTCTCGGCTGGAAGGATCTCGGCGGCGGCGATCCTGGCCGGAAACGCTGGCTAGACTCGGCCGATGGCGGCGCAGCTCTCCCAGGCGGTGATCGACGACTTCCGTCGCGACGGCGCCGTCTGCGTGCGGGGCGCATTCTCGGCCGGCGAGGTCGCCCTGGTGGCCGCGGGAATCGAGCGCAACCTCGCCGATCCCAGCCCGCGCGGCATCGTGGCCAGCCGGGCCGAGGACGAGGGTCGCTTCTTCGAGGATTTCTGTAACTGGGACCGGATCCCCGAGTACGAGCGCTTCATCCGCGAGTCGGACGCGGGTGCGATCGCCTCGGCGCTGATGGGCTCCGGCCGTGTCCGGCTTCACCACGACCACCTGCTCGTCAAGGAGGCCGGCACGCTCCAGTCGACGCCGTGGCACCAGGACCAGCCCTACTACAACATCGACGGGCAGAAGACCTGCAGCATGTGGATGCCCGTCGACCCCGTGCCGCGGGAGTCGACGCTCGAGTTCCTGGCCGGCTCCCACCTCGGGCCCTGGCTGATGCCGCGCACCTTCATGGACGATCAGGCCCGCTGGTTCCCCGAGGGCAGCCTCGAGGAGCTCCCCGAGATCGACCGCGCGACCGCCCCGATCGTGGGCTGGGCGCTCGAGCCCGGCGACGCCGTCTTCTTCCACATGCTGACGCTGCACACGGCCGGCGGCTCGCGGACGCGGCGGCGGGCGTTCTCGGTCCGATTCATCGGCGACGACGTCGTCCACGCCCCTCGCGCCTGGGTCACATCTCCCCCGTTCCCCGGCCTGGAAGGCGAGCTCCCCGCGGGCGCCGCGATGGACCACCCTCTGTTTCCCGTGGTCTTCGAAGCACCCGCTTGACGTCGTCTCGGCGCCCGGAATAGGATCGGCGTGCTCTCCGGCCGGGACGCAGCCGGGGGCGAGGGGATGTGGGTCGTGTGAAAGGCGTCACGCGGCTCGTACCACGAGGGCGAGGGGCCCCGTCATCGGATTCCTGAGACACATCGCAGCTGATTCGCTGATGCTCCGAACGGTCGACCTGCACAACTGCGAGGGGTTCTCGGTGTATGCCGGCGACCAGCGTAAGGTCGGCCGCGTCGCGCATGTGATCTACGGGAGCGACCTCGAAACGCCGGAGGCGGTGGCCGTCGTCCGCCACGGCCTGATCGGCACCCAGACCGAGGTCTTCCCGGTCAGCCGGGTCGACCTGATCAACCCGGTGACGCAGATCATCCAGCTGCGCGACGAGTAGCCGGGCTCAGGAGTCCTGCTCGAAGGCCCACCGCTCCGGCGCCCGCCAGAGCGACGAGAGGATCAGCTCGCGCATCAGGATGAACTCCTTCGGCAGCTTGTCGTAGAGCCGCACGAACAGCGCGTCGTGGCTGACCATCTCCTGCTGCCACACCTCGCGGTCGACGCTCATGACCTGGTCGAACTGGCCGCGGTCGAAGTCGAGCCCGCGCCAGTCGAGGTCCTCGTAGCGCGGCACCCAGCCGAGCGGGCTCTCGATCGACTGGGCGGTGCCGCGGGCGCGCTCGACGATCCACTTGAGCACCCGCATGTTCTCGCCGTAACCCGGCCACAGGTAGTTGCCCTCCTCGTCCTTGCGGAACCAGTTGACCGAGAAGATCCGCGGGGGGTTGGGCAGCTGACGGCCGAAGTTGAGCCAGTGAGTGAAGTAGTCGGCCATGTGGTAGCCGCAGAAGGGCAGCATCGCGAAGGGGTCGCGGCGCACCTCGCCGACGACCTCCGTTGACGCCGCCGTCGTCTCCGATCCCATCGTGGCCGCCAGGTACACGCCGTACGTCCAGTTGAACGCCTGGTAGACGAGCGGTACCGTGCGCGATCGCCGGCCCCCGAACACGAGCGCGGCGATCGGGATGCCCTGCGCGTTGTCGTAGCCCGGGTCGAGCGACGGCAGCTGGGTGATCGGCGTCGTGAACCGGGCGTTCGGGTGGGCGGCGGGGCGGCCGCTCGCGGGCGTCCAGTCCTGTCCGCGCCAGTCGACCAGGTGCTCCGGCGTGGCCTCGGTCATGCCCTCCCACCAGACGTCCCCGGCATCGGTGAGCGCAACGTTCGTGAAGATCGTGTTGCTGCGGACGGCCGCCATCGCATTGGGATTGGTCGTCTCGCCGGTGCCCGGGGCAACCCCGAACAGGCCGAACTCGGGATTCGTGGCATACAGGCGCCCGTCCTCGCTCAGCTTGATCCAGGCGATGTCGTCGCCCACCGTGGTCACCTTCCAGCCGTCCTCGGCCAGGGCCGGCGGCGGCACGAGCATCGCCAGGTTGGTCTTCCCGCAGGCGCTCGGGAAGGCCGCCGCCACGTATGACCGGCGCCCGTCCGGCGACTGCACGCCGACGATCAGCATGTGCTCGGCCAGCCAGCCCTCGTCGCGCGCCAGCACCGATGCGATCCGCAGGGCGAAGCATTTCTTGCCGAGCAGCGCGTTGCCGCCGTACCCGGACCCGTACGACCAGATCGTCCGCTCCTCGGGGAAGTGGGCGATGTACTTCTCGTCGGGATTGCACGGCCAGGGGACGTCCGCCTGGCCCGGGGCAAGCGGTGCGCCGACGGAGTGCAGGCAGCGGACGAAATCGGCGTCGCCGAGCGCCTCGAGCACCGCCGAGCCCATCCGGGTCATGATCCGCATGCTGACCGCGACGTACGGGGAGTCGGTGATCTCGACCCCGATGTGCGCGAGCGGCGAGCCGATCGGGCCCATCGAGAAGGGGATCACATACATCGTCCGGCCCCGCATCGACCCGTCGAAGAGCGGCTCGAGCCGGGCCTTCATCTCACGCGGCGCGAGCCAGTTGTTGGTCGGGCCGGACTCGGTCTTCGAGACCGAGCAGATGAACGTCCGGTCCTCGACGCGGGCGACGTCGCCGGGATCCGACCGGCAGAGAAAGGAGCCCGGCCGCAGCTCGGGGTTCAGGCGGATGAACGTGCCGCCGGCGACCATCTGCTCGCACAGGGCGTCGTACTCCTCCTGCGAGCCGTCGCACCAGTGGATCCGCTCCGGCTCGCACATGGCCGCAACGCCTGAGACCCAGTCGATCAGGTCCTGGTTTTTGACCTCGGACTCCACTGTCGCCATCGTCGGTTCCTCTCTGTCAGGAAGCAGGTCAGCCTATCGCGCAGACCGTGTCCTGGGGGCGAGTAGGGTGCTCGGATGCGCGAACGCGACCGCATAGCCTGGGTGTTCGTCTCTCTGCGCGTCTTCATGGGCGTGCTGTGGCTCTCCAACCTGTCGTGGAAGCTTCCCCCCGATTTCGGGCGCAACGACCCCCGCGGCCTCATGTACTCGTTCCGGCAGGCCGAGCACTACGCGCTCTCCGAGCCGCTGCGACGGTTCATGGCAAACGTCGTCATCCCCCACTTCACGTTCTTCGGCTGGCAGGTGTTCCTCGTCGAGCTGGTCGCGGGCGTCCTCTTGCTCCTCGGGTGGCACACCCGGGTGGGTGCGGTGATCGGGCTCCTGCAGGCGATCGCGATCACCGTGCTGACCGTGCGCGCGCCCAACCAGTGGTTCTGGGGGTTCGCGCTGTTCGTGGCGGTCAGCCTGGTGCTGGTGGTCGTGCCGTGCAACATGCGCCTCAGCGTCGACCGGTGGCAGGGGCGCGCGTGACGATCTCGGTCGTCATCCCGACCCTGAACGAGGGCGCCGGGGTCGGCGCGGCCGTTGCATCGGCGCGGGCCGCGCTTGGTGACTGCGAGGTGGTCGTGGTCGATGCCGGCAGCAGCGACGGGACCGTGGCGGCGGCCACCGGCGCCGGGGCGAGCGTCGTTTCGGTTGCCGGCAGCCGGGCCGAGGCCATGAACGCCGGCGCCGCCATCGCCTCCGGCGACGTCCTGCTCTTTCTGCACGCCGATACGACGTTGCCGGATGGTGCCGCAACCGCGATCGCGAGCGCGCTCCAGCATGCGGGCGCGGGCGCATTCCGGATCCGCTTCGACCGGCCCCGGCCCGTGATCGAGCGGGTCGTGAACGCCCGCTCGCGGCTGCTCAAGGTGGTCTATGGCGACCAGGCGCTGTTCGCCTCGCGTGCCGCCTTTGACCGCGTCGGGGGCTACCGGGCGATCCCGATCATGGAGGACCGCGACCTCGCCCGCAGGCTGCGGCGGGCCGGCGGGCTCGTCCTGCTGCCGCTCTGCGTCACCACATCGAGCCGCCGCCACCACACCGACGGCGACCTGCGAACGCTCGCCCGCGCCTGGCTGATCCAGCTGCTCTACACGCTGCGCGTCCCGCCGGAGCGGCTCGCGCGCCGCTATCCGCCGGTGCGCTGACCCGCCGGCGTCGGGTCGAAGAGCGGCTGCCCGGTCAGCGCTCGCCCCATGAGGTCGCGCAGCATGTCGCTGGTCGGTGCCATCACCGTCGCCGCCCGCGCATCCCGGAACAGGCGCTCGAGCGGCAGGTGGCGCGAGAAGGCCGCGCCGCCGCAGACCCGCATCGTCTCGTCGGTGACGGCGATCGCCATCTCGGCCGCGGCCGCCTTGAGGGCCAGCACTCCGAGCTGCGCGGCGGGGTCGCCCGCGGCGATCTGGCCGGCGACCTCGTAGAGGAGCGCCCGGGCCTGCATGTGCCGGATCTTCGCCTCGGCCAGCCGGGCGCGGTTGATCGCGACGCCGCTCAGCGGGATGCCCAGGTGCTCGATCCGCGCGCCGGCGAGGTGGGCCGCCGCCATGTCGACGGCGGCACCCGCGAGGCCGACGCAGCACGCCGCGCATCCGAGCACGAACCACGGCAGCGTCGCCTCCATCATCAGGCTCATACCCGAGGCCGGAGCGCCCAGGCGGCGGTCGAGATCGACGCGCACGCCCGTGAACTCGACCGGGCTCGACGCGTTGCCGCACAGCCCGAGGCCGTCGAACAGATCCCCGACCACGATGCCCGGGGTGCCGGCGGCCACCAGGTAGAGCTCGGTGACCATGGGGTCGGTGGATCCGGCCGCGCCGGTGGCGGTGACGTAGGAGTCGGCATGGCCGGCCGAGGTGACCCACGACTTGTGCGCATCGATCACCGCGCATCCGCCGTCGATGGTTCGCCCGCGACGCCTGTGCCCAGAAGTGGCTGCGGGTGGCGCGCTCGGAGAAGGCGAGAGTCGTCAGATGCCGCTCGCCGCCGATCCGGCACAGCACGTCGCGGTTGGCGCCGCTGTCGGCCGCGCCGGCGAGCAGCGTCTGGGTCGCGATCAGGTGCATCACGTACACCATGGCCGTCGACGAGCAGGCGCTCGCGACCCGCTCGATCGCGGCGACGATCTCGGCCGGGCGACCACCCGGCCCATCCAGCTCGGGCGGGACGCCCAGTGCCAGGAGGCCGTGTTCGGCGAGCCCGTCGACCGCCTCGACGGGGAACCGCGATTCGCGGTCGACCGAGTCGGAATGGGCGGCGATCTGCTTCCAAAGCCCCTCGTCCACGACGGGACCCGTGATCACGCTCATGTCACCCTCCTCGACTCGGTCAGCTGCCAGCCGTCACCCTATCGCGGCGTTCAGGACCACGGCGGGTGGCTGGCGCACACGAGAGGTCGAGGCCGTCGAGGTCGGCGACGGTGTCGACATCGGCCACCGGGTCGAGCAGCGTGACCGTGAGGCCCGCGGCGCGGCCGGCGGCGACCAACTGGTCGAGCACGCCGCCGGTCGACCAGTGAATCCCTTCGAACACCTCCGGGCGGTGCACCCGCATCCGGATCACGGCGAAGCCACCGTCGCGGGACGGCGCCAGGACGAGGTCGGCGGCGGCCGTGGCGGCGGCCGCGATCGCCTCGGGCCGGATCCCGGGCGCGTCTCCGGCGACCACAACGGCGCCGATCGCGAACGCCGTGTACCAGGGCGCCCCGAAGGCCGTCACCCGCCTGCACCACAGCGGGACTCCGGGAAAGCGCCGGCGCAGGTCGGCCGCGTCGGCCGCCGGGCACAGGAACCCGGCCTCGGGATCGACCGCGCGCGCCGCCGCGAGCACGTCCGCCAGGAATGCCTCGGCCAGGCGCGCGGCCAAGTCCGGGGCAAGCGGCGGCGAGAGCCGCGGTCTTCGCCCGGCCCGGAATCGGGGCCTTCGGCGGTGATCAGCACCCTCGTGGGGGTTGCGCCCTCCGACCGGAGGGCCCGGGCGCCTACGTTCACCGGATGTTCCGCTCGACGTCGGTGCCCGGCCAGGTCGGGGATCGCTGCGAGGAACGCGGCCGCGGCGGTCGCAAGCGGCGCCGTCTCGCGGCAGACAGGCCGTCGAGGTCGGTCGCGCCGTGGCGGACCGTCGGGCGAACGGATGCAGGAACGCCCCGTCCGCGGTGATGGTGAGCTCGGGCAGGATGTCGCCCGCCTCCGGCACCACACCCATGCCGCGGGTCTGCGCCCGCCCCCGGCGCACCACCGGCCGCACGATGTGGTCGGCATCGCCGATCCCCCAGCTGCGGTGCAGATCACACAGCCGCGCGAGCTCGGCCGGGGTCTGATGCTCGACGGTGGTCGCGAGCCGCACGCGGATGCCGCGCGTCGAGCAGACGCGGCACCGAGTCGCACACCCTGGCGAAATTGCCCGCACCGCGCAGGCCGTCGTTCCCGGCCGCGTCGGCGGAGTCGAGCGAGAGCTGCAGCGCGAACCCGTCGTGCCCGGCCAGAGGCGCGAGCCGTCGAGCAGCGGTCGGTGATCAGCGTCCCGTTCGTGAGGCGGTGGTCGGGAGACGCCCGCGATTCGTGCAGGACGTCGGCCATCCCCGGCAGCATGAACACCTCGCCGCCTGTCACCCCGACCGCGGCCGAACCCGAGCGGCGCGGCCTCGGCGACGACCGCCACCATGCGTCGGGCGAGAGCTCGCGCCGGTCGCGCATGCGCGGGACTGCTCTCGGTGAGGCAGTACGAGCAGCGCAGGTTGCAGTGGTACGTCGCGTAGAGCCACAGCCGGTCGCCCATCCGGCGGCCTGCGACCGCGGCATCGACTTCGGTGCGAACCTCGCCGACCGGCGCCACAGCAGAAGCGTACCGGCCGGCCTGTCGATTTCGGCCGCGCTCGTTCGTCTCCATGCCAGCCGACCGTCCCGGCCGGCACGACGACAAGGAGGATCGATGCCGGACATCACCGTCAAGAAGATCGAGGAGTTCGACACGCCGAACGGCGGCGGCTTCTGCCGTGCCCGCGCGACCCTGGGCGTGAGCGCCTTCGGGATGCAGGTCGAGCAGTTCCCGCCGAACTTCCAGCACCATCCCGAGCACGATCATGCCGGCGACGGCCAGGAGGAGGTCTACACGGTGCTCTCCGGGAGCGCGACGCCTGCACGCGGGCGGCCGGGACTACCGGCTGGTGCCGGGCGTGTTCGCACGGGTCGGCGCGGGCGAGCGGCGCCAGATCACGACCGGCGCGGAGCCGGCGCAGCTGCTCGCGATCGGCGGCACGCCGGGGGCGCGCCTACACCGCCCCGCCCTTCACCGAGGCCGGGGCGCCCTGCCCGGCTGATGTCCTGACTCACTCCTCCGGGGCCGGCTCTGGCACAGACGCGGCCCCGCCCGGGCCCGAGGGTGAGGGGGCGGGCCAGTTCTGGCGGCCGTCCTCGAACTTCGCCACGAGCCGCTCGAGCGTCGGATCGGTGGTCGCGGCGCCCGCCTCCCAGACGCGCACATCGGCCCCGCGCCAGTGCGCGTAGCGCTTGACGCGCTCGCTCAGCACGCGCGCCCGGCCGAGCGCGACTCGAGGTCGGCGATCAGGCCGCTTCCTGGCTCGTCTTCCTCACCGATCGTGAGCAGATAGACCACAGCGACCGCAACAATAGTCGACAGGCGGTTGTCGTAAATGGGCAACTGTTCGGTGTTGTCGTAGCGTGGATATTGACAGTTGCCCTGGCTGCAGGATGATTGAGGTGGGCGTGGTTTGGCAGGCGCACCACGCCCGGTGTCCCGGCGCGCGCCCCTGCGCCGACCCGGCGCACGACTGGCGAGGGTGACCAAGGTGGATGCCGCGGCGGGACGCACGCGACGACATCGACAGAGGAGAGGGATTTCCGTGGAGCAGAGCGACAATTCCGACACGGCCGTAGAGGCCGCCTATCGCGCCCAGCTGGCCGCGTACTTCGACGCGATCATCCAGCACGGCGAGGCCGGCGACATCCTCCGAAACCTCGAGCGGGCGGTCGAGCGGCTCGCGTTCGTGCGCGCCTGCATCATCCCGTTCACGATGGACGACAACGGCGGCCTGCACGAGGATCCGTACCACGCGATCGAGGTCATCGGCAACGAGCTGAACTACATCGGCTTCGCGCCGGTGACCGATGACGAGCCGGCCGGCAGCCCCACGGTCTAGACAGCATCCGGGAAGGCTCGTAGTCTGGCTGCTATCAGCCGACGATTGGAGTTCCGTTGACCTCACTTGCAACCGCTGATCTCGCGCATACGCCTGATCGCGCTGGCCGCGATCCTTCTGTGTGCGCATGGGATGGGCTCGCTGTTCGTGCGGTACCGGCAGCCGCGTGCGATCGGCGAGGTCGTCGGTGGCCTGCTCCTGGGCGCGACCGTGCTCGGGTATGTGTGGCCGTCCGCGCAGGCGTGGGTGTTTCCGGCCGACGGGTCGACCCCGATCATCCTGGGTGCGATCTACCAGCTGGGTCTGCTCCTGCTGCTGTTCATCGCGGGGTCAGAGCTGCGGACGGTGTTTCATCGCGGCGAGCGGCGCACGGTGGCGACGGTGTTCGTGGCCGGCATGTGCATCCCGTTCGTCGCCGGGCTTGGGATCTCGCAGCTGATCAACCAGAAGAGCCTGTGGGGGCCGAACGGGAACACGACGTCGTTTGTGTTGGTGTTCTCGATCGCGATGGCGATCACCAGCATCCCGGTGATCTCGCGGATCATGCACGACCTCGGCATCCTCGACACCACCTTCGCCCGCGTCGTTCTGGGCGTTGCGGTGCTGGAAGATCTGGTGCTGTACTGCGTATTGGCGATCGCGATCGGCTATGCCGGCGGCACCGGCGGCGCGCTGTTCGGCCTGCCCTCGGCGCTGAACATCGCCGGAGGCTCGAACGCCGACATGATCTACCACGTGCTGGCGACGCTCGCCTTCCTGGCGGTGTTCCTCGTTGCCGGGCCGCCCGCGTATCGCTGGATCGGCGGTCTTAGGATCAACGTGATCCATCGGGCGACGCCGGTCGCCCACCAGCTCACCTTCCTGATCCTGACCACCGCGGTCGCGCTGATGCTGGGGTTGGAGGCATTCTTCGGCGCGTTCGTGGCCGGCATCGTCGTTGCGGCGACCGAGAAGGAAGCGTCAAGCGCGACGCTTGCCATCCGCAGCTTCTCGCTGGCCTTCTTCATCCCGGTCTACTTCGCGGGCATCGGCCTAGGCCTTGACCTGATCCACGGCTTCGACGTCGTCTTCTTCGTCGGCTTCCTGCTGGCCGCGTGCGCTGATCAAGGCGGCAAGCGTCTTCCTGGGCGCCCGCGTCGCCGGCGAGGACACCTTCTCGTCCTGGAACCTGTCGGTCGCCATGAACGCCCGCGGCGGCCCCGGCATCGTGGTCGCATCCACGGCCTTCGCGGCCGGGATCATCGACCAGAACTTCTTCGCGGTGCTCGTGCTGCTCGCGATCATCACCTCACTCGCCGCCGGAGCATGGCTCGAGCGCGTCCCGCGCGAGAAGCTGCTCACCCGGCCGGAGGAGCGCGAACGGTACCGCTCCCGTCGTGGCTCCAACCGCGCCGATCGGCTAGCCTCGGCGCCGCTCTCCGGGCTGCTGTAACCTGTCAAGGTCTCGCGGCAGGGGTGCGCGAGCTCGGGTCGGGCGACGATGGGCGGAGGTGGTCGATGGGAGTCAACCCAACGCGGTTTGCGATCGCGGTGGCGGCGTCACTCGCCTGCCTGATGCTCGGCCTGCTCATCGGAGTGCGGGCCGGTCCCGGCCACGCTGCGCACATCTTCCGGGTCGAGACCGTCACCACCACCGGCTTTGCGCCCAGCCAGGCGGCGAACCGGACCGTCACGCTCCACGCGCGCGTGATCACACGCACGGTCACGGTGCCCGAGACGGTCACCGTCGGAACGACCGTGACCGCCACAGGGGTCGCGGTGGCCGCCACCCCTCGGCATCCGCACCCGGGGCACCCCGCCAAGCCGGGTCACGGGCCGCCGGATCCGAGCCACCGCCCGAAGGGGCCCGGCCACGGGCACGGCCCCCCACCCCCGCCCGGCAAGCCGAGGTAGCGGACAGCCGTCGGCTCAGGTCTCGGTGTCGCGGAAGGCCTCGTTCACCGCGTCGAACGCCGCCGCATCCTTGGCCCGCTGCCGCGCCTCCACATCGCGCTCTGCCTCCGTCGGGTCCAGCCGGCGCGCATCGGGATCACCGAACTGCTCGTTCGTCTCGGCGATCAGGTCACGCAGAAGCTGCACCCGCTCGCCAAGAGTCTCGGTGGTGCCGCCGATGTGGATGCGCGCCGGGAAGTTGCTGCCGACGAGGAGCTGCGCGTCGAACGCGACCCGGTGGTTCATGCTCTGCTCCAGCACGGCGAGCCACTGCTCCTGATCGCCCGCGTCCTCCGGTAGGCCCGTGAGCGGGAAGGTCGCCGAGATCATGCCGTTGCCGCGATCTTCGACGTCGCCGGGTGCCGGCTCTCCGAGTTCAGCAGAGACCATCGCCATTCACAGGATGGTACCCCTCTGCGCGCCCGGAATCCTTCACCCTCACGACGCGTTGGCGCGTGCCGATACGGCGCCGAGCGTCCCGGCTGCCCGCCGCTCCGTGTGAGCCGGGACGCCCACCAAAGCCCTGAAACCGCATCCGCCTGTCATCAGCGGATGGGCTACATCGCTGCGATCACGTTCGTGAGCACGCCTTTGATGCCGGTGCTCAACAACTTCAACGTGACGACGACGGCGATCGTGATTACACCCAGGACAACCGCGTACTCGGCCATCGTCTGGCCCGACTCGGCGCGAACGCCGACGAGTAGTTTGGACACCACAGCTCCTCCTGCCAAGGGTTGGTTCGCGGTCTTCATCGACCACTTCGGCTTCGACCTTGAGCAGGTTGCCGTCTGAGCCACAGGGGTGGCAGGATTCGAACCCGCGACCTACGGTTTTGGAGACGAACAGGTTTTGGCTCTGACAGAAGCCTAGAGCGTGGTGCGTCCAACGGTGCGTCCAAAACGGTCACGACGCCACCTCGATCTGCTCGAGCCGAGAGTCGGTGTCCGACCTGGCGATGAACTGGTCGAGCAGCGTCCCGAACGCCGGCACGCGACCCGGCCACAGATGCGTGTAGAGGTCGATGGTGATCTGGATCGACGCGTGCCCCATCATCTTCGAGAGATCCTCGGCCCCACCCCACTCGCGATCATGTACGACGCGAACGAGTGGCGAGCCTGGTGCGGCGTGACCGCCGTCAACTCTGCGTCCTTCCATGCCTTCTTCGCGCTCTTGTAGACGGTCGACGGCTCGAACGGAGCACCGCCAGGAGCGGCGAACACGTAGCCGTCGTCAGTCGCCGCAGCGGCCTTCATCGGCTCGAGCAGGACCCGGAGCGGCTGCACGATCGGAACCTGGCGCCTGCCCTTCGCAGACTTCGGCGCGACCTCCTGCCGCGTCCGACCGCAGTAGCTCGACCGGACATGCATCACGCCCTCGTCCAGGTCGACGGCCGTCCATCGAAGCGCGCGGAGCTCGCCGAGTCTCATGCCGGAGTAGAACGCGGCCGTCCACAAGGCGCGCTGATCGTCGGGGAGGGCGCGGAGCAGTTTCGCGGCCTCGGCTGGTTCGGCGATGGTGCGCTCGCCGCCGCTCTTGCCGATCGTGATCCCAGCGAGCGGCGAGACAGCGACCACGCCATCCTCGAGCGCGCGCCGATAGATCAGGTGCAGCGGCATCATCACGTTCGCGATCGTGCTCGGCTTCTTCTTCTTCGCCCGCATCCGGTCGCGCAACGCCCGGACATCCGCAGCGGTGAGCGCCGACACCCTGACGACGCCCAGGTCGTCGTACACCCAGTCTCGGAGGCTCGCTTCATAGCCGAGTCGGACGGACGGCTTGATGCTCGTCGCTGCGCTTCCGCAGCTTCCCCGACTCCATGTCCGCGATCATCCTGTCGCCGGCTTGGCGGATCGTCTCCTTGGTAGGGCCGCGGAGCTCGCCCGCGCGCACCTTGACGTTGCTCTCCTCGATCCACGCCTTGGCCGCGCTGGCCGTCGTGAACGTCGCGGTCTTGTGCTTCTCGTCGACCGGCACCCACACCCGCGCCTGATACGTCGGCGAGCAGGTGCAGGCTTCCCCGGCGGGGCAAGAGCGCGCGTGCCTGGCGCGGACACCGGCAGGGAGAGGACGCTTGCGGGTCGCGGTCATGCTGCGAGCCACGCTTCGACTTGGTCGATCGTCGGAAGCACGACCACCACTCGCTCGCGAGCGTCGAGGATCGTGAAGTACCCGAAGCCGATCGCCTTGTGATCCCTGACGCGACTCTTGTGGAGCTCGAGGCCGCGCCGCTGGAGAGCCCTGCGGGCGCGCTGTTCTCGAGTCCTCGTGTTTTCGCTCATCCTCGGAGTGTAGCAGCTAGTGAAGCGTTGCGCGAATCTTGGACCGACTCTCAAGACATCTTCCGCTAGGCCACGCGATCGGCTTCCGCCCCGTAGCCGCGCGCTCGCAGGAACCGCTCGAGCCTGAGCTGAGCCACCTGGGTCATGCTGGCCCACACCCCTCGAGCAGGTCGATCACCATACGCGCGTCGCGGATACCGAGCCGGCGATCGTCCACGTAGTAGCGCGCTAAGCCACCGCACGGCGGCGTGGTCGTACCGGACCGGGTCATCGTCGCGGAGCAAGAGGAGCAGGCTGAGCGCGTCGGCGAGGTCGACGTGGCGGAGTTCCCGCGCCGCGTTCATCGCCAGGAACGAGTTGCCGGTTTTGAGGGGCGCGTTGGAACTGGGGGTGAGGGACCCCCCTGCGAAGTCACGAACGCATGTTCGCAGATTTCGCGCAGACGAACGTCCGACCCGTCAGGGATTGCGCCGGATCATGTCGTGGTTGCAATGGTTCCGCAGGATGATCGTCCCCGAGTCCCAGTTGAAACTCACGCGGTTCGCGGCATCGACGTAAGCCTCGAATACTCCGGGCTTCCCGTGGACCTTATGGGTTCGAAGGCTCTATGGCGAGGGTTGTCCTGGAGCCTGCTCACGCACTCAAGAATCGCGCCTCGGAGGGCCGTGGGCTTCCTGTTGAGCGTCTTTCGGAACCGCGGGGCCAGGGACGACCGGCGGCATTCACTCCTCCGCGTCGGCGTCGAGAGGATACCGCATCAGATCCTCGTTTGTGTGGAACATGCGTCCCTGGCCAGCCGCAAGCTCCGCAAGATTCGCAGCCTCCTCCTCCTGCCACGCACGAGTCCAGTAGTACGCCTGGCCCTGTGACGACACCGGCGCGACCTTCGTCGTGACGCCGGCGGGCAAGCTGAGGCACGTCCGCCCCGCCTGGACGACGAGATCGTGGACCGCGGAAATGGTTGTCCCAACACTGATCGTCATCTTCTGATCGTCGATCATCATCCCTGCTCTCCCAATTCTTCCGACCTCTGGTCGGCAAGCTTTAGCGTGCCATCCAGCGCCCGCACCATCTCCTCAATTGATGCCGAGTCATCGACACGCGAGCCACGACCTTCACGGGGATGTAGCCGACCCCGCGGGCTTGTTCGATCTGCTCCTCCATGGTGCCAAACAGGATCGGCGGGGCAACCTGCCCGAGCGTGACGATGAACTCCTCTTCGCTCTGGACCTGGACAACCACATGGTTGCAGAGCTGGATGGGGATCTCATCGGCGCCCAAAAACGCCAGCGGCACCTCGACTCGTCCCGGGTCTTGGGCCATCCTCGGCCATGGTAGGCCGCATCCGGCGACTCGTCAATCACCCACTCGCCAAGCTGGATCATGAGCCCGCACGACCCAACCCCATGAACGCCTCTTCGATGACGCGGAGAGCCGCGAACACGTCGACGTTCACCGCGTCGTCGTCGACCAGCCACGTCGCAACCCACACCTCGATGTCGGCTTCAGCGACACGGTCGACGCTGACGAGCTTCACCGAGTCGGCGTAGCTGCCGTGGCGGATCATCGCGGCGACCTGTTCGCCGCCCACGTTCGGGACCATCGGCTTCCAGTGCCGCTCGAGCCGCCAACGCCCATCCACCTGCGCCACGGCCCTGGTCCAACTCCCCGGTGGATCGTCCTTGCGACGCTGAAGGGGTCGCGCTGGTACATGCGCTTCCAGTGTTGGCCGTCGTCGGGGATGCGCCCCACGGCATCTGAGGATACGCCCTGGACGGTCACGAGCCGCTGCCGAGCATCTTGATCGAGAACGTGCCGGGTTCGAGGAACGCGGCGGAGGTGAGCAGGTTGTTCGCGATGGTGCTGTGGCCCTCGATCGCGAGCGCGCCGCCGCTGGATTGGTAGGTGCGGACGCGGACGTAGTCGGTGGCGCCGTCGGCGAAGAACATGCCTGTGGCGGAGAAGGTGGTTACGACTGCCGTCGCCGAGTTCGCTTGCTGCGGCGAGGATCTGGTTGCCGGCGCCGCCGCCGCCGTTCAGGCCAGAGGCGTTGTTGGTGTAGATCGCGACGAGACGCGTGCCGGTGGCGTTCCCGGCATAGGTGATGTTGACGTTGACTTCGTAGGCGCCGGCGATGGTGGGCTTGAGTTCACTGGTAAAGACGTTGATGCCTGGCGATGCGTACATGGTTGTGCCGAACGCGACGTCGACGTCGGTCGTGTTCGCTATGGATTGGCTGCCGCCGCCTTCGTTCGTCACCCAAGCCATCGGCTGGTCGAACAAGTAGTTCGTGTTATCGCGCACGTTCGAGTTCCAGAACGCGGCGGTGGCGGTGCCGCCCGTCGTCGCGGTGCCCGGTGTAGTCCATCCCATCAGTCGTCACCGCTCTCATCGTGTTCCATGCGTGTCTCCTTGGTCATTAGGCCAACCCGCCGAAGTAGCCGACGCGGTTTGTGCCGCCGCGCCTGGCGTCGCTGACCATCGCGTCTCGCATCGCGCGGGCGACCTGAGTCGGACTGCCGACGAACCCGCCGGGAACATGGACATGGATGTTCACGGTCGACGCCCCGCTGCCGTGATGCTCGGCACGTTCGGCGGCACGCTCGTCGGCTTAGATGGGCCTCCACCCCCGCCAAGGCCGAACACGGTCCCCAACCAGCTCGGCGGAGACGGCCAGTTCACATGCAGGGTGAGCGCGTTACTGAAGAAGTTGGCGATCTTCTGCAAGATCCCCCAGAAGTCCTCCGCCTTGCCCTTCGCGTTAGAGATCACGCCGGGGACTGTCTCCCACTTCCTGAGGATGTCCTGGATCGCTCCGGCCAGCTTGCTGCCGATGAACGTCGCCATGCCCGCGATCGGGCCCTCCGTGATGAACGTGAACGCCGTGCCGACATGGCCAATGTCGAGGATCACCTTCAGGAGGCCTTCGCCGACCCAAACCAGGATGTCCTGCCCAGCCTGGATCGCCGCGGACTTGATGTCTTTCTCGAGGCTCTGCCCGATGTCGTGCGCCGCGCCGCTGAACGTGAACCCGTCGCGGATCTCCTGCCCGATCTTCAGACCCGCCTGCGTGAAATCATGGTTGTCGACCATGTTCTCGAAGCGGCGCGAAGATCCCCGCGACCTGCGTCGTCGTGAACGCGATCACCTTCCCGCCGATCTTCAACGGATGCGTCTGGGTGTACCCGAACAGGTAGTCGTTGAGGCGGTTCCACCAGTCGTCGACGGCCGACGTCGCGCCGCCGCCTTGCGAGAACGCGACGTTGAACGCCATCCTGATCTTGGCTGCGCGTCATGCCGTCACGCCATCCACGAACCGCTGCAAGTCCTGCACGCCCGTCGTCGCCAAGCTATGCATCGCCTGGGGAAGCGTCATGTT
>CAVSYD010000002.1:0-19325 GCA_963732075.1 uncultured Actinomycetes bacterium
CTAGCGACGGTTCGTCGCCGTCGCTGTGACGGTGCCAGGCACCGAAACGGAGGGGGGCGGCTTCGGTGACGCCTGCGCTGGATGGGGCTCGGTGGCGAATCCGGTTCCCTGGCCGGTTGCCGGCGAACGGGGCCAGGCGCTGCGCCCGGCGAACGCCCGACCGGTGCCAGGCACCGTCACAGCGGGCGTGCGGGTTGCGTCATCTCCTT
This sequence comes from uncultured Actinomycetes bacterium, assembly GCA_963732075.1. GTDB lineage: Bacteria > Actinomycetota > Thermoleophilia > Gaiellales > JAICJC01 > JAICJC01. Next base: position 210 of record CAVSYD010000002.1, read on the forward strand.
GTGTAGGTCAGGTCGAAGTCGTGCTCCCAGCTCGACCCGTCGGTGCGCACCTCCCAGGTGCCGGCGATGTCGTCCGATCGGCGCTGAACCTGCCGGAGAAGCGCTGCGAGAAGTCAAGCGGTGTGAAGTCGGGCGCCTCCCGAAGGAGCGTCCAGACGCCGTCGCTGAAGGTCATCGCGTACACGCGGGCGACGCCACGCGAGTCGAAGTAGTGCTGCGTGTAGGCCCCGAGGCGCGGGATCGACGCCAACGATCGCGAAGCTGTCGGGCGCGCCCGGGTCGGGGATCGTCGTGCGCTGGACCAGAAATTTCCGCCAAACATCCACTCGAAGACGGCTCTGCCGACGATCGGGAGCCCGGCCACCGGCGCTGGGGCGGCGTCCGGGAGGTGCGCCTCGACATCCCACTCGCCCACGAACGCGTCCAGTGCCGAGAGTGCGGGGCGGTCGACCTGCATGGTGCCTCGTAGGCTATCGCGGCACCGCGTGCGCTTCGCGCCTGACGGTGCCCATCCGCAGGTGCCCGAAGAGCATGAAGATCGCGATCAGCCCGAGCAGGACGTTGAAGGCCATGATGACCGCCTGGGCGCCGATCGAAAACGCCAGCACCTGGCCCGATGTCGCGACCCCGCCGAGCGCGAACACCAGCAGCCCCTGCTGAGCGCCGATGCCGCCGGGCGTGAACGGGAGCGCGGTCGAGACCGAGTCGATCACCACAGCGAGCACCGCGTAGCGCAACGCCGTGGGGATGCCGAAGGCCGCGAGCATCGCGTAGGCCGTCCCCACCCGCAGCGCCCAGTCGACGAGCTGGGGCGCGGCCACCACCCGCGCGAACCGGCCCGGTGAGCGCAGGATGCGCATGCCCGCGCTGACGCGCAGCCAGAAGCCGCGCAGGTGGTGCATCGCCCATTCAGCGCCGAGCAGCACGGAGACGACGACCAGTCCGAGCGCGATCGCGACGAGCGCGACATGGCGAGCGTAGAACGAGAATTCGAAGGCCTTTGCGTCGGGCAGGTGCACGATCGGCGGCAGCCAGCCGAGACCAACCGTCGCCGCGACCATCAGGCCGACCACCACCACTCCGAAGATCGTCTCGGCCACGAGCGTCGAGACGATCGTCGTCACCGACACGCCCCCGAGCTCGCGCCGGATCGTGAAGATCCGGACGACGTCACCACCGCGGAACGGCGCGATCGCGTTCGCCCCGACACCGGCCAGGTATGACCACACGGCCGAGCGAAACCCGACGCGCCGATCGGGAAACGCTGCGGCCAGGATCCCGCGCCAGACACCCGCCCGAACGAGCAGGCTCAGGAGGTGGAGAACGAGCGCGACGGCGAGCGGCAGGAGGTGCGTGTCACCGAAGCGATCTCCGTAGGCGGCCGCGCCGTCGCGCAGCTGTTCCAGGGAGTCCTGCATCTGCCTGCATCATGCGATGCGTTCATGTGCGTGGATCGGTGCCCGGCGCTCGCCGTGTGGGCGGGGCCGCCCTCATACCGGTGCCGGTGGCGGTGTTTCAGCCACGACTGCTGGGTGGGGTACGTGGCGAGGGCGATGACGATGCCGGCGAGAAGCGCGCCGATGAGCGCTGCGCGGCGGCTGCGGGCTCCGGCGACGACCACCATCGCATGGGGGCGCCAGTCGGCCGGACCGACCCGCACCGCGCGGGCGAGGTACGCGAGGATGTGGATGACCATCAAGGCGCCCCAGACGGCGAAGCTGGCCGCATGCACGGTGAGCAGCGGCCCCCCGCCGTGCCCGACGAGGATCAGGGCCACGCCGCTTCCGAACAGCGTGAGGGTCGAGGCGACGAGGAGCGGCGCGAGCAGTCGCAGCAGCAGTCTCGGCGGCCCCTCGAGCCGGTATGGCCGGCTGTTGGTGTAGTAGCGCATGAATCGCCAGCCGGTGGTGGCGAGCTTGAGCGCAACCGGCGCCAGCAGCAGCATCCCGAGGAAGATGTGGACCGAGAGATACGTGTGCAGCGAGATCGTGGTCAGCGCTTCGGCGGTGAGCAGCACGAGGATGACCAGTCCAACGGACGTGGTCAGGCGCTCGTTGCCGGGGGACCGGGGGTGGCGTCGTCCGGCATCGCTAGCGGCCCGTGGCCCAGATGCGCCAAGGCGCCGGCCGGCCGGTCGCGGTGACGGGGATGAATTTGAAGCCGTCGGGCGTGTTGAGGTATCCGGCGGCCCTGCCGGGCCGGCCGAGGTGACCGTACGACCACACGATCTTCTTCGTGTGCGGGTTGATGATGACGACGCGCTGGTTGTAGTCGTCGTTGAGCGCGATCATGCCGTTCGGGAGCATCGCCGCGAGACTTGGGTGGTCAAGCATTCCGGGGCCGGAGGTGACGTCGTAGCGCCACAACAGCCTGCCCGTCTTCCGGCTCAGGATGACGATTGCCCCCGGGCTCGTGTAGTCGGCCAAAAGGATGTTGCCCCTGAGCGTCAACTGCGGGTCGGACGGGTAGGTCACTGGCGCCTTGTACACACGCACCAGGTGTCCGGTCAGCGTGAACTCGTCGAGGTACGAGCCGTTGATCTCGGAGACCAGGATGTGGTGGTTCGGTAGTGGTGTGTCACCGTTCACGGCACCCAGATACCGGGGCGGATCGTGCACGCAGTGCCCGGCCTGGCCGATGCTCCGGACGATCCGGCTTCCGCGCAGTTCGAGGACGCGACAGTTGTACGCGTCGGCGACGATCACGAGGTGGTGCGGGAGCGCGTAGGCGTCGTCGGGAGTGTTGAGGTAGCCGGGCCCCGAGCCGGGGACGCCGGCGTGGCCGTAGCTCCACACCAGCCGTCCGCTGGGGTAGGAGATCTCGACGATCTGGTGGTTCTCCTCCTGATTCGAGATGATCCGCCGCCCGCCCGGCGTGAAGAAGGTGTCGTCGTCGAAATACAGGTGCACCTGGCCGGGCCGGTTGGGAAACGTCCACAGGATCCTGTGGGCGGGGTTCACGATCAGCATGCGGTCGTTGCCGCGATCGGCGATCAGCAGGTCACCCGGCAGCGGCCCCCTGAACATCGCAGGCATCGGCGGCGCAGCAACCGTCCTTGCGCCCGCCCCGGATCTGGACGAGCTCAGATGCAGCGACCACACCCGATCCACCGGGCCGTGTCCGTCCCATCCGCCGACCACCACCAGTCCGGCCGGTGTGGTGGCCACCCCGGCGTCGGACAGCGGCTGAGCGAGATGGAACGCGCGGTGGACACGGCCGGTGGCATCGATCGCCAACACCCAGCTGGTGGGTGCGCCGGCCGCGGTCTGCCCGCCGACGACGTACATCGTCGAGCCGATCACTCCGGCCGAGGCGTGCATGAGCGGCTGCGGCAGACGCCCGATGCGGGTCGTGCGCCCGGTCGCCGGGTCGAAGCGGAGCACGACGTCGCTCGCGCCACCCGTCGTGCGGCCCCCGGCGATCACGACCCGGCCGCCGAGCGCCGCAACGGCGGCGTATCTGAGACCCTCCGGCAGATGACCGGCGACGCGGGCTGAGCCGCCGCCCCCGTAGGCCAGGATCCGATCCGAGAAGGCCGTGCCGGTATAGCCGCCCACCACGTAGGTGGTCGTGCCGATCGTGGCCGTCGCGAGGTCGGAGAGCGGGGTGGGCAACGCGCCGACGAGCGTCGTTGACCCCGAGCCGGGGTCGTACCGGCCGATGCCCGAATAGCTGACCGACTGGCCGCCGCCGAGAACGTAGGGCCGGCCGCCGCGGGTGGTCGCAGAGGCATCGTGCAGCGGAGTCGGCAGCGGCGTCATCGTGCGCACCCCCGTCGCCGAGATCCGGCTGACCGCACCGGAGGATGCGAGCGACGCGGAGAGGCCGCCGAAGGCGTACACGTCCCGTCCAACCGCCGTCACCGCAGCGTCCTGCAGCGGCGCCGGGAGCATGCCAATCGGAGAGGACACAAGGTGGGGGGCGGGTCGCGCGGCCGTCGAGGTGCCGCCGGCCGGCGTGGTCGTCTCAGGCTTCACCGTGAGGCTCGCCGCGCCCGGATCGGCATTGGAGCTCGAGCCGCCGCCGAGCAGCCGCTGAGCCCCGCCGATGAGAACGCCGCAGGCGGCGGCCGCGACGCACACGGCCGCGAGTCTCCGGCGCAGGAGTTGGTGCCGCCTGCGGCGGCCTCGGGGGCGGTGTTGCGCCAAGTCGAAGACCGTATCCGCGCCTGATTGGCATCCCTCCAACCGACGCCGCGGTCGAGGCTCTGGATCGCTAGCGGGTAATCGGCATGGAGGGTGCCGGGGCGGGCCCGTGAAGCGCGCTGCGGTCGAGAGCGAACATCGCCGCGGCGGGTCGCGGGTTGCCGTCGCTCGTGTCGGCGACCAGCTCGCCCAGCGCGGGGCCGAACTTGAAGGCATGGCCCGAGCACCCGGCGGCGATGGTGACCGGGCCGAGCGCGCCGATGGCGAAGTCCCCGTCCGGGGTCATCGTCCACGGATGGCGGTCGCTCCGCTGCGCTCGGCCGGACAGGCCGGGCATGCGGCTGCCCACCCATTCCTCGAGGCGGCGCTGCTCATCGGGGTTGGGCACCGGGGCTGAGTCGGGCCGCCAGGGGGCGTCGCCCGCCGCGTCGAAGCCGAGCTTGTAGCCCACGCCGGGCACCGGGTGGCCGTAGACGCCGCACTCGCCGGCGCGTCCCCACTCGACGAAGCCCGGGACGCCCACAAACGCCGGCGCGTCGAAGTAGGTGACCTGGCCGTAGGCCGGAGCCAGTGGCAGGTGGGCGCCGAGCGGCTCTGCGAGCTCCGGCGTCCACGGGCCGGCCGCGATCACCGCGCGGTCGGCGGCGATCGTGCCCGCCTCGGTCGTGACGCGCACGCCGTCGGCGGACGGGATCACCGCGAGAGCCCGCTCTCGGGAGCGCAGCTCGGCTCCGGCGGCGACGGCCGCGGAGCTCAGCGCCGCCATCGCCCGATCGGCGAGCACGGCGCCGGCCCGCGGGTGGAAGAGTCCATATGCATCGTCGCCGACCGCGATCTCGGGTATGCGCCGGCGCATGTCGGCGGCGGTCATCTCGTCGTACTCCGCGCCGGCCGCGCGCAGGCCCACGGTCAGCCCGGTCAGGATCTCGGGCGTGCCGATGTCCACCTGCCCCGTTAGGTGCAGCAACCGGCCGCCCGACCGCACCTCGAGCTGTGCCCACCGATCGAGCGCCTCCGCCGCGAGCCGCGCGTAGTCGGGCAGCGCGTAGGCGACCCGGATCGATCGGCTGACGCCGGTGGAGGACGTGTATGGGTGCCCGCTCCCGAGCCGGTCGACGCCGATCACGTGTGTTCCCCGGCGCGCGAGCGCGAGCGCGGTCGAAAGTCCGACGACGCCCAGTCCCACCACCACGGTGCGCGTGGATGCGGCCATCTCTCAGCCGCACAACATAGTGCGGCACACCTGGGCGTGGGCGCGATTCGACACTCTTCCCTGGGGAGTCATTGCCAATCGTTCACTGAATGCTCACCGTCCGGTTACCCGATCGCGGCGCGCGGCTCGTAGAGTCGCTGGGTCCTGCCGTGTTCACGAGAGGGGAACGGAAAATGATACGAGCAAAAGGTCGTCTTGTGGCAGCGTTCCTGGTGGCGCTCGCGTCGCTGCTCCTTGTCGCTCAGAGCGCGTCGGCAAAGCCACCGTCACCGCGCTCCGAGCCGCCGCACGCTGCGCCGCGGCACATCTTCTACATCATGATGGAGAACCACGGCGTACTCCGAGATCATCGGCAACCACGCCGATGCGCCGTTCATCAATCGCCTTGCGGCACGGGCGGGCCTGGCGACGGACTACTACGGCGTCACGCACCCCAGCCTTCCGAACTACCTGGCCGCGATTTCAGGCAGTTTTCAAGGCATCTGGGATGACTGCCAGGCCGGCGCTGCGATCACTTGCCCGCCGGAGGAGTTCATTCCCACCGCGGGCGACGGCACCGCGGGGAACTATCTGACGAAGGCCGAGATCGCGAGCGCGAGTGCGACTCCGCACCTGTTTTCCGGCGCAAACATCGTTGATCAGCTCGAGGCGCACCACCTGTCGCTGGCGGGCGTACATGCAGAGCATCCCCAGCGTCGGCTCTCAGGCCGTGGACGCTCCGACGATTCAGACGCCATCCGGCCCCGTGGCGGTGGCGCTGTATGTCCAGAAGCACAACCCGTTCATGTACTTCTCGGACATCAACCATCCGGGCAGCAGGCGGCTCCGTCAGATCGTGCCGCTCCGCCGTCTGGCGTCCAACCTGCGGTCGGGGCACGTCCCGAACTTTGTCTGGATCAGTCCCGACACCTGCCATGACATGCACGGTATCGACCCGGCCCAGGCAGTCCTGATCGGGTTGCCGCGATGTGGCTACCCGGTGTCGGGGCTCGACCACGGCGCGATCCGCCTTGGCGATCGCTTCCTGCGGCGAACCGTGGCGATGATCACGCATTCGCGGACATGGCGCACGACTCGGTCGTCGATCGTGATCACCTGGGACGAGGATGATTACTCCGGCTTCAGCGGGACGTCGACCAGCCCCAAGGGAGTTGACGGAATCACCCTCGGCGGCGCTCAGGTACCGACGATCGTGCTGAACTCGCGCGAGTCCGGTCACCGCGTGCTCGATGTTCCGGCGAATCACTACAACCTGCTCGCCACGATCGAGCGCATGTGGCACCTCGGGTGCCTCGAGAACACCTGCTCGATCTCGCGCGCGCAGCTGCTGACCCCGCTGTTCCGCTGAAACCACCGGGTGGGGAGCCCCGGGTCGCGGGGCTCCCCACCCGCTGTTGCGCCCTCACCTCTGACCCGATCCACATGCGGTTCTCAAGTCGCTCCCAAGGTGGCGAATTAGGGTCAATCTCAACCTGAGAGGAGGTGAGTATGGACAGCAACGAAACCCCCAAAGACAGGGATGTTCGCCGTTGGCGTGGGTTCACGTCGGCGCGTCGGGTCGTCCTCACGGGCGTTCTCGCGGTGGCCGTATCGGCCGGAGCGGTGAGCCTCGCATCGGCGGCGGACTCCCATCACGCCACGACCCACGCGCGAGCGGCCGCAACGACCGCTTCGGCGGTGACCGTCGCGGCCAAGACGAAGTCGACGACCAAGAAGTCGACCCCCACCCACAAGTGCCCCGGCATGACCGGTGCGCCAGGTGGGACCAGCGGTAGCAGCGGGAGCAGCTGAGCCCGGAGCAACCGGCGTGCGGCGGTCAGAAACAGTTGGCCGCCGCACGCCCAAACTTTACGCCCGTCGACGCGTGAATTGAGAGCGCTCTGCGGGATCTCTGATCCGGCTCACAGGCTTCTCTCAGGTGGTCACGTCAGTATTGTGCTCGCAGTCGCAATCCACGGGAGATCATGATGGCCACGCGGGCAGGGAAGGATCAGGCGGAGAGGCCTCGAGTTCTCGTCGTCGATGACGAGGAATCGATCACCGAGTTGGTGTCGACCGTGCTCCGTTACGAAGGGTTCGAGGTCAAGACAGCCGGTGACGGGAAGGCGGCGGTTCGGTCGGCGCGGACGTTTCGCCCCGACATCATCGTGCTTGACGTGATGATGCCGGACTGGGATGGATTCGAGGTCTATCGCCGGCTCAATGCCACCTCGGGCCGGACACCGGTGTTATTCCTCACCGCGCGCGACACGCCACAGGATCGCATTCAGGGCCTGACCCTGGGCGCGGATGACTTCGTGGGAAAGCCGTTCAGCCTCGAGGAGCTCGTACTGCGCCTTCGGGCGATCCTCCGGCGCACCCGCGGCGGGGCCGACGATTCAGCGTTATTGCGCTACGACGATCTCCAGATCGATGAGGACGCTCGCGAGGTGACCAGGGGCGCTCGGGTGATCAACCTTCTCGCCGACTGAGTACAACCTCCTTCACTATCTGCTGATGAATCGCGAACGCGTCCTGAGCAAGGCCCAGATACTCGATCACGTGTGGAACTACGATTTCGGGGGTGGTTCGAGTGTGGTTGAGACATACATCAGCTACCTGCGGAAGAAGGTCGACGCCGACGGCGAGACGCCGCTGATCCACACGGTGCGTGGCTTCGGCTACGCCCTCCGGCGTCCTCGGTCGTAGGCGCAGCATGCGGATCTCTTTGCGAAGTCGCCTGACGGCGCTAACTGTCGTCCTGGTCGCGCTTGGTCTCATTGCCGCCGGCTTTGCGACGCGGGTTGCGCTGCAGTCGTTCCTCATCGGTCGTGTCGACCAGCAGTTCCAGGCGGCGGAGGGGCCGGCCCTCCACTATCTCTCCGGCGACCACGACCTGGGCTCCTCGCGCGGCCTCTACCAGGCGCTTCCCCGGCATGCCCTGACGGCGCTCGTCCGCCCCGGCGGATCGATCACGGCGGCGACGGTCGGCACCGTTCCGGATCGCGCAGCCCTGATCTCCGCGATGGCCAACGTCAAGCCCGGCCGCTTCACCTCGTCCGGCTACCGGTTCTCCGCTGTCCGTGCGGCGAGCGTCTCCACCGCCGGTGAGGGCGGTCCGGGCCCGCCCCCACCGGCGACCCGGCTCCCGCGCAGCACGCTGCTCGTGATCGCCACTCCGCTGGCCGACGTCAACGCCACGTTGTCGCGCCTCGTCAACCTCGAGCTCCTGGTTGGTTTCGCCGTGCTCGCCCTCGTGGCGATCCTGGCCTACGTGATGGTGCGGCGTGAGTTCCGGCCGCTCGAATCCATCGAGGGCACCGCCGCCGCGATCGCGGCCGGCGACCTCACCCAGCGCGTCGATGACGACGACCCGCGCACCGAGGTTGGACGGCTCGGTGCCTCCCTCAACACGATGCTGGGTCAGATCGAAGCAGCCTTCCTTCAGAGCAAGAGGTCTGAGGAGCGTCTGCGCCGATTCGTCGCCGACGCCTCCCATGAGCTGCGCACCCCGCTGACGTCGGTGCGCGGATACGCCGAGTTGTTCCGTCGCGGAGCCGCCGAGAATCCGGCCGATCTGGCCATTGTCATGCGGCGCATCGAGGCCGAGGCCGAACGCATGGGACTGCTTGTCGACGACCTGCTGCTCCTGGGGAAGCTCGACCAGGATCGCCCGCTCGAACGGGCCTCGTCAGCCTGCCCAACCTCGTCGAGGACCTGGTCACCGACCATCGGCTGCTGCACCCCGATTGGCCGATCACCTTCGAAGCCGATGCCGGTTGCATGGTGGTCGGCGATCCCGGCCGGCTTCGCCAGGCGGTCGCAAACCTGCTCTCCAACGCTCGCTCCCACACACCCCCGGGGACGCGCATCGACGTGTCCGTGCGCGCCAGCGACCGCGGTGTCGTCGTTGCGGTCAAAGACCACGGCCCGGGCATCCCGGAGGATCACGTCGAGCACCTGTTCGAACGCTTCTACCGGGCCGACCCCTCGCGCGCCCGTGCCAGCGGCGGATCCGGGCTCGGCCTCTCCATTGTGGAGGCCATCGCTCGAGGACACGAGGGATCCGTGGAGGTTGAGAGCACCCTCGGTGACGGCGCGACGTTTCGAATCGTCCTGCCGGGCGATCGAACACCCGCACCCGCGCCGTCACCGAAGGAGACTGCCTGAAGGTGAGATCAGGCGGCTTCGGGGTAATACGCTTCGTCGTAGCGCTCGGCAACGCGGGCGCTCTGTGTCTCTTCGGACAGGATCGCCCAGTCCACCATCAGGGCGAGACCGGCGCCCAGCGCCGCGAGACAGACTGCCATCACGACGGTGGCGAGGGTTGGGACGTACGCCGCGGCAACGACGGTCGGGATGTTGAGCACCACGGCTCCAGCGATCGGGATCCAGTTCTTCATGTGTTCCTCCTTGGGAGGGCATTTGAGGTAACTGGATTCCACCACCGTGACATCAAAGGGCGCTCGGCAGTACCTTTGAGTTCGCTGTGTACCTATCGAGCCGTTTGCCCAGCTCTGTGTGTGTCAGGTCCTGGGGGAGGGACTCGAATCCCGTCATGAAGCAGAGCTCGAGCGCGGCGAGCACGTCGTCGTTCTGGATGTGCTCGTAGCGCGCGGCCCGCTCGGCCGGGTCCTGTGGGGCGAATCCGGCGTGTGTCCAGACTTCGAGCGCAGCGCCGACGTTCGCAAGCCGCTGGCGGGTGGCGCGAGCGGCTGCATACCCCTCCAGGGCGGCGCGCCGCCCGGTCCCAGAAGCGCTGCGGACACGTCGTGCACGTCCTGGAGCGCCATCGAGAGGCCCTGGCCCTGGAGCGGGTTCTCGTACCCGGCCGCATCGCCGATCAGGACGACGCCCGCGGCCAGCGGATTCGGGGCGCGGCTGTCCTCGCCGGGGAAGGTCGCACACGGTCCGGCGGGCTGTGCCGTACTCCAGTCCGCCGCTCCCTCCAGGCAGTCGAGCCTGGTCTCGGCCAGAAACCGGCGCGCGCCGTCACGGCCGGCAAAGCGCGAGCGCTGGTCGGTCGGGAAGCAGAAGTAGAGCCGGGCCCGTCCGGCCTCCTGCGGGAACGAGAAGAACATGACGTCGGACTCTCGCGCGATCAGGTTGGCCCCCTCGCCCATCCCGGCGTCACCCTGCACCAGCATGCCGGCCACGAGGTGTGCCGGCGGATCGACCTCGAACGGGATCGCCGCCTGGGAGCGCACGGCCGAGCGGCGCCCGTCGGCGCCCACGACCATCGTGCCGGTCGCGTGCTTCACCCCTTCGCGATCGAGCCACCGCACCGACGGCCGCCTGCCTGGCGAGATGCGCACGTCGCGCACACCCATGCGCACATCGGCGCCGGCGGACGCGGCCGCCTCGGCCAGCGCCGCGCAGGCGGTCGGGTGGTTGACGTTGAGCGACCCGGCGATCCCCGGGATGGCGGCGCCGACGTCGTCCCGGGTCGGCCCGGCCTCGCCTTCGTCGTACAGGTCCAGCCATCGCACCACCAGACCCCCGGCATCGAGGAGCAACCGCTCGATGTCCAGCTCACGTGCGAGGCGAGCACCCCATGGCCAGAGAATCTCGCCTCGCACGTGATCCTGGTACCCAGCCTGGCGCTCGAGCATCAGGACGTTCGCGCCCGCCCGGGCCATGACCGTCGCCAGCGCGCCGCCCGCGATGCCGCCACCCACGATCATGACGTCGTGCTCGCTCATGCGGTCTTGGGCTGGATGTTCTGATTGACGCGGAAGACGTTGTCCGGGTCGTACGTCGCCTTGATCTGGCGCGAGGCGGTCGTAGTTGTCGCGGTAGCTCGCGCGCACCCGCTCCTGGCCCTCGTCCATCATCATGTTCACGTAGGCGCCGCCGGCGGAGTAGGGGTGCAGCGCCTCGTAGTAGTCGACGCTCCAGCTGCGGATCGCCGTCGGCGTTGGCCGGGTCGGGGTCGACGCCGGCGAACACCGAGCCCCAGTTCGCGTCGCGGTAGCTCCAGGCGGTGTCGGTCGGGCCCGACGTCGTGGGCCGCGCCGTCGATCGGGTACAGGTGCATCGTCGACTGCATGGTCGGCATCGCGGCGCCGAACCTGGCGTGGACCTGGACCGCCTCGTCGGGGATCTCCTTGACGAAGTCGGCGCGCCAGTACCACTGGTCGCCGGGCGGGTAGAGGCCGTCGAAGGCGCCCTGGAGCGTCGGGTGGGGCATCGGCTGACGCCGTGCATGCAGCGGCTCGGGCACGACTCCAGCAGCGGCGCCATCGCCTCGCGCGGCGTCGTCCTCGCGCCCGACGTAGCACCAGACGACGCCGCACACCTTGCGCAGGTGGAGCTCCTCGGGGAACGGCGGCGCCGGCGGGACGGTGTGGAAGGCGAAGAAGCCGTTCAGCTCGCGCGGCGCGCTCGGGAGGAACTCGCGGTAGGCCGAGCAGCACCTCGGCGCCTGCCTCGACCGGCCAGAAGGTCGGCCCGCCGACGACCGTGCCGACCTCGTGCAGCCGGAACAGGAACGAGGTGACGACGCCGAAGTTGCCGCCGCCGCCGCGGATCGCCCAGAACAGGTCGGGGTGCTCGTCGGCGCTCGCGCGCACGTGCTCGCCGTCGGCCAGCACGACGTCGGCCTCGAGCAGGTTGTCGATCGTGAGGCCGCACTTGCGGGTCAGGTGGCCGATGCCGCCGCCGAGCGTGAGGCCGCCGACGCCGGTGGTCGAGATGATCCCGCTCGGCGTCGCCAGGCCGTGCTCGTGGGTCGCCGCGGTCGACCTCGCCCCAGGTGCAGCCGCCGCCGACCCGAACCGTGCGGGCCTCGGGATCGACCTCGACCGCCTTGAGCCGCGAGAGGTCGATCACGACGCCGTCGTCGCAGGTCCCAGCCCGGCGCCGTTGTGGCCGCCGCCGCGAACCGCCAGCAGCAGGTCGTGGTCGCGGGCGAAGCCGATCGTCCTGGCGACGTCGTCCGCGCTCGCGCACGCGCGCGATCAGCGCCGGCCGCCGGTCGATCATCGCGTTGTAGACCGTGCGTGCCTCGTCGTAGTCGGCGTCTTCGGGGCCGATCAGCCGTCCGTCGAAGCCGGCGAGCTCCTGGCGGGCGGTGCGTGCGGGTGCGTGGTGGTGCTCATCGCGTGTCCTCCTTGCTCGGTCGAGTTCGAATGTCCGTCGAGCCTAGGACCGCCGAATGCCGCCTGTCATGACCTGGACTGACCCACTTCGAGTCGCCGGGCTGCGGCCGATTCGGCGCGGATGATCAGATCTGACTATCGTCCTCGCATGGACGCCGGATGCCGGACCTTCCGGGCTCGCTTCGGCTCACCTCGCCGTTCCCGTTCGTCGGGCGCGCGGCCGAGCTCGAGACGCTGCGCACGCTGATGCCGCGCGCCGAGGGCGAGGGCCGCCGGGTGGTGCTGCTCGGCGGCGAGCCGGGGTCGGGCAAGAGCCGGCTCGTGCGCGAGTTCGCCGCGCGAGGCCGCGCGCGGAGGGCGCGCTCGTGCTGTACGGCGCGTGCGACGCGGTCGTGCGGACGCCCTACGGGCCGTTCGTCGAGGCGCTCGACCAGCTGGCTGCGGGTCGCCGACCTGACGGAGCTGCGCGCCGCGCTCGGCACCGGCGGCGGCGAGCTGACGCGGCTTCTGCCCGATCTGCCGACCCGGATCGGCGAGCTGCCCGCCGCCGGTCGAGGCCGACCCCGACACCGAGCGCCACCGCCTGCACACGGCGGTGACCGACCTGCTCGCGGCGTCAGCCGGCGCCGGCCGGTGCTGCTGGTGCTCGAGGACGGGCACTGGGCGGACGCGCCGACGCTGCTGCTGCTGCGCCACCTGGCGCGCGCCGCCGGGACGCGCGCGTGCTGCTGCTCGCCACCTTCCGCGACACCGAGGCCGACGTCCCGGAGGCGCTCTCGGAGACGCTCGCCGACCTGCGCCGCTCCGAGGACGTCGTGCGGCTCCGGCTCGCCGGGCTCTCGGACGAGGAGGTCGCCGAGTTCGTCAGCCGCGCCGCCGGCGGCGACGCTCGGTCCCGAGCTGCGCGAGCTCGCCGCACGCGATCCACGACCTCACCGGGGGCAACGCGTTCCTCGTCTGCGAGCTGTGGCGCGCGCTGGTGGAGACGGGGGTCGTCGAGGTCGCCGGCGGCGAAGTGCGGTGACGCCGGCCGCTGGCGGAGCTCGGGAACGCCCGAGAGCGTCCGCGAGGTCGTCAGCCAGCGGCTCTCCCGGCTTGCGCCCGCGACCACGGATCTGCTCGAGCTGGCCGCCACCGCCGGCGCGGAGTTCGAGCTCGACATCGGTCCGCCGCGCGGCCGGGCTCGCGCGAGCCCGAGCTGCTCGCCGCCCTCGAGGAGGCGGTCGCAGCGGCATGATCGAGGAGCTGCCCGCGCCGCGGCTCGCCTACCGGTTCACGCACGAGCTGGTGCGGCGCGCCCTCTACGACCGGCTCGCGCGGCTGCGGCGGGCCGAGCTGCACCTGCGCGTCGGCGAAGCCCTGGAGGCGCGGCGGGGCGCTCGCGGCCGCGCGCTCGCCGACCTCGCCCACCACTTCGCCGCCGCCGCGCCGCTCGGCGGGGCCGAGCGCGGCGATCGAGTACAACGTGCTCGCGGCGCGCGCGGCCAGCGGCTGCGCTCGCCTTCGACGAGCGCGGCGACGCGGCTGCGCATCGCGCTCGAGCTGGGGATCGACGACGCCGGCCAGCGCGGCCGGGGTCTGCTCGAGCTGGGCGCGGCCAGCCACCGGGCCGGCAAGGCGGTCGACGCGCTGGACGCGTTCACGCGGCGGCGGAGATCGCCCGCGAGCTGGGCGACGCGCGAGCTGCTGGCGCGCGCGGCGATCGGCTACGAGGAGGCGTGCTGGCGGCCCGGGCATGGCCGAGCAGGGCGCGGTCGAGCTGCTCGAGGAGGCGGCGGCGGCACTCGGCGAGGACGACTCTGAGCTGCGGGTCGGGCTGCTGGGCGGCCTCGCCCGCGCGCTCGACTTCCAGGGCGAGCCGGAGCGCGGGCGCGATCGTCCGCGACGAACGGCGATCGCGATGGCCCGGCGCCTCGGCGACCGCGCCGGGCTGGCGACCGTGCTGATGCGCTCCTACTGGTCGCGCGGGACGAGCCCGCTCGAGGAGATCCTCGACGATGCTGACCGAGGCGCGAGACCTCGGCGAGGAGCTCGGCGACACCGAGATCCAGGCCGAGGCGATGGCCTGGCGCGTGCCGGCCTTCGTCGCCCTCGGCGACATCGAGGCGGCCCGCGCGCGAGGTCGCCGAGCTGCGGGAGATCGCCGAGCGCACCGCGCAGCCGTTCATGCTCCACGTGGCCGAGCACTACGGCGCGGCGATCGCGCTCTCCGACGGGCGGCTGGAGGACGCCGAGCGGCTGGCGCGCGCGGTCGCCGAGTGGGGCCGGCTGCTGACGGGGCGCGACGCCTCCGGGATCTACGGGATCCAGATGTTCAGCGTCCGCCGCGAGCAGGGACGGCTGGCGGAGCTCGCGCCGGTGATCAGGATCCTCGCCGGCGAGGGCCGAGCGCGACGGGGCCGTGGCGGCCCGGGCTCGTCGTCGCTGCTGGCCGAGCTCGGGATGGAGGCCGAGGCCAGGCGGGAGCTGGCGCGGATCGCCGCGAGGGCTCGACGGCTTCCGCGAGTCGCTGTGGCTCGCGTCGCTGACCTACCTCGCCGACGCCTGCGCGGCGCTGGGCGACGAGGCGATCGCCGAGCTGGTCTATCCCGAGCTGGAGCCGCTGGCCGGCGACGAACGTGATGATCGGCCACTCGTCGCCTGCTACGGCGCGGCCGACCGCTACCTCGGGATGCTCGCCGCGACGCTCGGCGATTGGGACGCGGGCGGAGGGGCACTTCGAGCGGGCGATGGAACTCAACCGGCGCATGGGTGCGTCGACCTGGCTGGCCCACACCGCCTACGAGTACGCGCGCATGCTGCTTGCGCGGGGGCGCGGGACGCGACAGGCCGGGCGCTGCTCGCCGAGGCCGCCGCGCTGGCCGAGCGCGATCGGCATGCCGCGCTGCTGGCGCGAATCGCGCGCGCTCGGCACCGCCGCGCTGCGGCGGCTGGGCTGCCCGATGGGCTGTCTCGCCCGCGAGGCGCAGATCCTGCGCCTCGTCGCCCGCGGCCTGAGCAACCGCGAGATCGGCGCGGCGCTGTTCATCAGCGAGCACACCGCCGCCAACCACATCCGCAGCATCCTGCGCAAGACCGGCTGCGCCAACCGCACCGAGGCCGCCTCCTACGCGCACCGGCACCGGCTCGCGCCGGTCTGAGCCACACCGCGGCCGCGGCTCAGAACTCGTACCCGATCCGGCACAGCCCAAGGCCCGCGGTCAATATCATCGGCGGGTCTGTGACGCAGATCGCAATCATCGGCGGCGGCGCGGCCGGGACGTCATCGCCGTTCACCTGCTCCGGGCCGAAGACGGCCGGGCCCATCGTGATCGTCGAGCGCGACGATCGCCTGGCGCGCGGCGTCGCCTACTCGACGACGTTCCCCGAGCATCTCCTGAACGTCGTCGCCGCGAACATGGGGGGCATCGCGGGCCGCCGGGAGCACTTCCGCGACTGGCTGGCCGCGCAGGGCGAGGCTGCCCCGGACTGGGCGTTTCTACCTCACCGCAATAAGGTCGGCCGAGACCTCACCGACCTGCTCGCGGAGGCGTCCGACCAGGCCCCCGGCAGCCTGACGACCATCCGCGCCGAGGCGGTCGGGCTCACGCCTGTGGACGGGCGAATCCGCGCGGCACTGGCCGACGGACGCGAGATCGACGCCCGGCACGTCGTCCTGGCCACCGGGACCCCGGCCGCTCGCGACGCGCCCCCCGGCTCCGGGAGGGTGGCCGCACGGGTCACCGCGGTACCTGGCCAACCCGTGGGGGAGTGGGGGCGCTCGACCGGCTCGCGGACGGCAACGACACCTCCTGGTGGGAACGGGCCTCACCATGGTCGACGTCGCGCTGCGCTCGTCGCGCTGCGTCCCGGCGTGCGCCTCGTCGGCCTCTCGCGGACAGGGCTCCTGCCCGTACCGCATCGCTGGCCGGAGGGGCCGATTGCCCTCGATCACCAGCCGCCTCCGGCGGGCACGACGCTGCGACAGCAGGTTCGCGCCTTCCGCGCGGCCGTGTCGGCCGCCGCGGCGCGGAGGCGGGGACGCGCGCGACGTCGTCGACTCGATGCTTGACTCAGACGCAGGCGATCTGGAAGGGGTTCTCGCGTCACGACCAGCGCCGCTTCCTGCAGAGCTACGCGCGGTTCTGGGCGATCAACCGAAACCGGATGGCGCCCGCGGCGGCGACGTGGATCGATGCGCTCCGCGCCCGCGGGCAACTGACGATCGTGGCCGGCTCTCTGGTCGGCGTCGGGGAAGAGGATGGGCGCCTGAAGGTGAGCCTGCGCCGGCGCTCCGGGGGGAGCGTCGAGACCATGACCTTCGACGCCGCCGTCAACTGCGTCGGCCCGGCCGACTCACCCTTCGGCGTGGGCTCACCGCTCTACGATCGCCTGCTCGACCAGGGCCTCGTCCGACCGCACCCGCTGGGCCTCGGGCTCGACACCGGTGCGGGAGGAGCCGGGGTGAGGGACCGTGCCGGTGAGCTCTCGGCGACGGTCTCGACGATCGGCTGGATGCGCCGCGGGGAGTTATGGGAGTCGGTGGCGGTACCGGAGCTCCGCGACCAGGCGGCCGAGTCGGACGGAGCGGCTCAGCCGCTGACATGGCGCACTACCTGTTCAACCTGTCAGGTGAGGCGGGCCGCGAGGAGGCTGCGGGGCTCCTGAGAGCGTCGGGATGTGGGGTCTCCGCGCTGACGAGCCGCACCGAGCCGCGCTCACCCCCGGCGACCTCGTCGTGGTCTCTGTCGGCCCACCGGAGCGGGCGTTCATCGGGCGCGCCGTGGTCGCTTCAGCGGCCCATGGCTGGACACCGTCCGAGGCGCGCTGAACCCGGGGCGAGTTGCCCGGCGGAGTGGTGCTCGCTCAGGTCGAGGAGTGGAACCCACCCGTGCCGTTGAATACCGTCCTCGAGCGGATCGACCCAGCGGAGAATGCCAGGGGCGACTTCCCGGCGGGCGTCGTTCGGATCTCTCCGCACGAGTATCAGACCGCCCTGGCGGTCGCGGGCGTCGAAGTAGTGGCCCTGGTCGAGGTCGTCGATGAGCCCGGGCTGCGTCGGCTGCCAGCCCAGCAGCTCGCGGGTCAGCGCGCTCGACGCCGGGCTGTCGAGCCGCGAGGAACCCGGCCAGCCAGCGTGAAGTGCTCGCCCGCGTCCTCGGGAGCGATCGCGACCACCGGGACGTCGAGGTGCCGTCCGATCACCTCGGCGATGTCGCGGATCGGCACGCCCTCGTCGGCGACCGCGTGCAGCGTCGATCCCGCCGGGGCCTTCTCCAGCGCGAGGCGGAAGAGGTGCGCGGCGTCGAGCCGGTGCACGGCGGGCCAGCGGTTGGACCCGTCGCCGATGTAGCCGGAGACGCCCTTGTCGCGGGCGATGCCGACCAGGGTCGCCATGAAGCCGTTGTCGCCGTCGCCGTGCACCGTCGGCGGGAGTCGCACGACCGACGAGCGGACGCCGCGCGACGGCGAGCGAGAGCGTCAACTGCGCGTTGGCCATCCGGATCTGCCGGACCGCCGCTCAGGCGCGCCGTCGCCGGGTCGGGATCGTGCCCGTCCCGTTCGGTCGCCACCCGCCCCGGTGCGAGCCCGAGCGTCCCGGAGGCGATGACGAACGGTCGGTCCGAACCCGCGAGCGCCTCGCCGAACGCCTCGATGGCGCGGCGATCCGCGTCGGCCGCGCCCTGGAAGTCCCCCGAGAACGCGAGGTCGTGCTTGAACGCGAGGTGGATCACGCCGTCCGACGCGGCCGCCGCGTCGCGCAGGCTGTCGAGGTCGTCGAGGGTGCCGCGCTGCACCTCGGCGCCGGCGGCGGCGAGCGCCGCGGCCGAGGCATCCGAGCGGGCGAGCCCGACGACCTGATGGCCGGCGCCGATGAGCTCGGGAACGACGGCCGAGCCGATCCAGCCGGACGCGCCGGTGACGAAAACACGCATGAGAAACCTCCAGGTGAGTCGACCGTCCTCGGCACGGTGCGCGAGGACGTCGATGTCAGTTGCTGTCATCACTGTAGCACGGATGTCAGTCGCTGTCATCACCGGTACGATCGCGCGCATGGCCCGATGGGAGCCGGACGCCGCGGCCGGCTCGAGCAGGCGGCGCTCGCGCTCTACGGCGAGCGCGGGTTCGAGAACACCACCGTGGCGGAGATCGCCGAGCGGGCGGGGCTGACCGAGCGAACGTTCTTCCGGCACTTCGCCGACAAGCGCGAGGTGCTGTTCTGGGGCGCGGGCGCGCTGCAGGAGCTCCTCGTGAGCGCCGTCGCCGCCGCGCCGGATTCCGCCGCGCCGATCGACGCGGTCGCCGCGGCGCTCGAGGCCGCCGGCGCCCTGCTCCAGGAGCGCCGCGAGTATCGCCCGGCAGCGCCAGGCCGTCATCGCCGCGAACGCCGAGCTGCAGGAGCGCGAGCTGATCAAGCTCGCATCACTCGCCTCGGCGCTCGCCGACGCGTTGCGCCGGCGCGGCGTCGCCGACCCGGCCGCGAGTCTGACCGCCGAGGCCGGGATCGCCGTCTTCAGGATCGCCTTCGAACGCTGGGTCGACGAGACCAACCGGCGGGACCTGCCGCAACTCATCCGCGAGTCGCTCGACGAGCTGAAAGCCGTGACCGCCGGCAGATAGGTGCAAGATGGCGCGGCTCGGGTCTCCTGGCCGCGCATCCGGGTGGCGACCCAGCGCGAACGCAGGACGTCGGGCTTGG
>CAVSYD010000003.1:0-1499952 GCA_963732075.1 uncultured Actinomycetes bacterium
CAGAAGCTTTCCAGGTCTCCGCCAGAAGAAATGCGGTGATCCCTGCACGCCGCGCGGGATCGCCCGTCGACTTCCCAGTCGGTCAGTACTTGCCGAGCATCGGCGGGGCCGGCGCCGGCGATTCCGTTCGCCTCGGCGATCCGGGCCAGCACTTGCGGAGCGGAGATGTCCTCGCCTTGCTCGAAGAGGGCGTCGCGCAGCGCCAGGCTGGCGGCCTCGCCGGTCCGATCGTCGATCCGGTAGGCGGCGGCCGCCAATGCCAGCGCCGGCAATGTCGTTGGGGGAATCGGCGGCTCATCGAAGCCGGCGAAGAGGTCTGGGGCGACTTGGGGAGCGGAGGTCCTCGATGTGGGCTGGCGGTGGTCTTTGGGGTCGAGCGGTGCGTCGTTGATCAACTCGAGCGGCCAGGCGTGCACCCGCAAGGCCACGTCATCGCGGCCGAACGTGTTGCGTGGTGATCAGCCGATCGCAGCCCAACGTGGGCGAACGGGCACCAGATGTCGGCGTAGACCTCGATGACCGTCACCAGAAGGACCGTGGACCTTGGGGGCGGGTGAAGTGAAGCGTCATCGGTGGTGTTCCTTCTCGGAGCTCGCTGAGGCGGCTGTCGCAGCGGCTGGGGTGGTGCGCCGCGAGCACGGGGCACCTGGGCTCGAATCGCGTGCGGACCATCCGGGCGGTCGGTGTGGGGCCAGTAGTCGCCCGTGGTCGGGTCCTGGGTGTAGACGACCGGCGGGCCGTCCGCTGGCGATGTCGGCCACCGCGGCGAGCAGCCGGTCGATGTCGGCCTCGGTGGTGTTGATGCCGGCGCTGGCCCGCACCGCGCCCGGGATGCGGGGCGGTCGCCGGCGCGGACGTCGGCCGCGGTAGGCGCCGATCTCCGCCGGTGACAGGCCGAGGAGGCGCATGAGGTAGGGGTGGGCGCAGAAGCAGCCGTGGCGGACCCCGATCCCGTGCTCGGCGCTCAGGCGGGCCGCGACCAGGGCGTGGGGCACCCCCTCGACGGTGAACGCGGCGAGCGGGAGGGTGGGGGTCGGGGTCGGGGCCGAGGAGGCGCACGCCGGCGATCCCCGCCAGCCCGGCGCGCAGGCGCGGCGAGGTGCGCCGGTCGTGGTCGGCGACGGCGGTCCAGCCGATGCTGTGCAGCGCGTCGATGGCGGCGTGCAGGGCGACGGCGCCGAGCACGTTGGGCGACCCGGCCTCCTCCCGCTCGGGTGGGTCGGTCCAGGCCACCTCGTCGAGGTCGACCAGGTCGACGGCGCCGCCGCCGGCCAGGAACGGGTCTCCGTCGGCGAAGGTGGCGCGTGGGCCGACGAGGATCCCGCCGCCGAACGGGGCGTACATCTTGTGGCCGCTCCACGCCAGGTAGTCGGCGCCGGCGGGGAGCGGCCGGTGCGGCGGCCAGCTGGGCGGCGTCGACGCAGGACGGGAATGCCGCGGTCGTGGGCGGCGTCGATGATGCGCGTCGAGCGGCGGCAGCCAGCCGGTCACGTTGGACGCGCCGGTGACGGCCAGCAGCCGGGGCCGGGGCTGGCTCGTCGAGCGCGGCGATGACCGCGTCGACGTCGAAGGTGCCGTCGCGGTCCGCACTCGACGAAACGCCGCCGGCACACTCCGGGCCCAGGGCAGCAGGTTGGCGTGGTGCTCGACGACGGTGGTGACCACCACGTCGTCGGGGCCAGGCGCAGCCGGTAGGCGAGGTGGTTGATGGCCTCGGTCGTGTTGCGGCAGATGATGGCGATGTCGTCGCCGTCGGTCGGCCGCCCGGCGAAGGCCAGAGCGGCCGCCCGGGCCGTCCTCGTAGGCGGCGGTCGCCAGCCGCGACTTGTAGCCGGCGCCCCGGTGCACGCTCGAGTACCACGGCAGGAAGTCCTGCACCCGTTCCGCCACGGCCGGCAGCGCGGTGGTGGAGGCGGCGGCGTCGAGGTTGAGATACGGCCGCGTTTCCGCGGTGACACACGGCACCATGAGCCCGTCGCCCACCAGGGCCACCGGGACCCGAGCGCCCCCGGGCGGCGCGGTCATGGCCGACGACCCTTCGGGTGGGTGTCGGCGTGGCTGTCGATGTGGTCGGCGACCCACCGTTCGAGTTGCGCCGCGGGTAGGGCGCCGACCTGGCGGGCCACCTCGCGGCCGTGGCGCCACACCACCAAGGTGGGGATCCCCTGCACGCCGAGCCGGCATGCGACCGCGGGTGCTTCGTCGACGTTGACCTTGACCGTCTTGAGGCGCCCGGCCAGGCGTCGGCCGATCTCTTCGACGGCGGGACTGACCGCTCGACACGGACCGCACCACGGCGCCCACAGATCGACCAGCACCGCCAGCTTGGTGTCTACCGCCGCGGCGAAGCTGCCGTCGGCGGCGTCGACCTCCCAGGGCAGCGGCCGGTGACACGACGCGGAGGTCGGCACCCCCGTGGCGGCGTCGGGCACGCGATTGGTTTCCCGCAGTTATCGCAGGCTACGATCCTCGAAGAGGGCCGATCACCTGGCGACACCGCTATCCCTCCGATCCGCCCCACCGAAGGTCGGGGGGCTCGAGCCGGCTCTGCCCCGGACCGACACTGGTGGTCTGACTCGGCGTGGTGGCAGGTCATCGATGGTGGCCTTTGCGGACCATGCGCAGCATCCGAAGGTTGAACGCCACGAACCGGACCGCCTGGTAGGGCAGGCTGGACCGGGCCCGCAACGTGCCTTTCGTTGGTAGTGGTGCGTCGGCGATGCGTTGGTCAGCGTCGTCCATAAGCGTCTCAGCCTTTCGGGTGGCGATTGTGGGGTTGTCTATTCGGGGATGAGGTACCAGCCGGGTCGGGCCTTGGCCTTGTAGAGGAACAGGTAGTGCAAAAGCAGTTTGGTCCAGTGGGCGCCGAGGCCGATCTCGCCGGAGGTCTCGGTGAGACTGCGGCCCGCCTCGGGGAAGCGGGAGTAATCCGGCACGATGGGTGCATGGTCATCGCTGCTGCGCTGCCGGTGCGCATCCCGGCGCCGGCTGAGGCGATGCACGCGGCCCCCATGGAGGCCATCGACGCCGTGCGCAGCGGGGTTCGGTCGCCGTGTTGGATGCGCTCGGCAATGGACTCGGCCACCACTCGGCCTATCACGCCGGATGGCATGCCGGTGCGGGGCGGGGCCGGGGAGATGACCGTGCCGGTCGGGGTGGTGCGCGGCCGGGAGATCGGGTGGGGCGGGGCGAAGGCGATGCCGACCCCGAACAGGTTGTGGTAGCGGGGGCTCTGGTAGGTCTTCGGCCAATCCTCGGCGGTCCACTCCTCGTACGGCTTGGCGGTGTAGTCGGCGTCGACTCGCAGGAAGCCGTTGGGGGCGAACAGCTCGGCGGTGATGTCCTCGCCGTGGCGGTCGTACGCTTTCAGGTCGGCCCCACGAAACGGGGGGAGGAGCATGGCGAAGTCGAACGCCAAGGTGCCCTTCTCACCGTCGAGTTGTTCGTAGTGGATGACACCGGGATCGACCCGCTCCACATGGGCTCGCAGGATGGCCCGCACACCGCGCTCACGGAACAGTGACTCGGTCCACATCTTGGAGGAGGTGATGAAGCCGTTCTGGGCGAACGACATGCCCCCCACACCGAAGTCGCCGAGATCGTATTCGTTGCTCAGGTAGACGACGTCCGCGAGTTCCCGGACGCCGCGTTCGCGTAGCTCGTGTTCGACGTTGAAGGTGTACTCGAACGCCGCGCCCTCACAGGTGCAGGCACCGTGACCGACTCCGATGACCAACGTTTGGCGTTCCCCCCGCCTGAGGGTCTCGACGACCTTGTCGAGCGCGGCGGCGGCCTGCTCCGCGTGGCCGGCGGTGCACACCGACATGGAGTTGCCGTCCGGTCCCAGTCCGGGGGTGGCGGCGAAGTTCAGCTTCGGGCCGGTGGCGTTGATCAGGTAGTCGTAGGCCAGCTGCTCATCTTCGCCGGCGCGCTGCGGATCGGTGTAGACGATGTCCACGAATCCGTTTGTCCGCCGGGAGTCGCCTTCGGGGTGGAAAGCGACCGCTTTCGACTGGCGGAACTCGATCTTCTTCCGCCGGTAGACGGGCCGGAGCGGGAAGGTGACCTGGGCCGTGTTCATGCGGCCGACCCCCACCCAGATGTTGGACGGTATCCAGTTCCAGTTGGCGTTCGGCGACACGACAATCACCTCGTGGCCACGACCGAGACGGCGGCGGAGATGCAGGGCGGCGGTATGGCCGGAAATCCCGGCACCGAGAACTACGACGCGAGCCATCCGACGGTCTCCCTCTGGCCGCCTGCCAGCCCGTTGACATCTGATCTAGGAGCTGTCGGCCCGCCCGAGACGATCGCTCCCGGCCTGGCTCGGATCTGATCACGAACCGAGCGACCTCCGACAACACGTAGCATACCCCCGAGGGTATCAGCGGGATGCCGGGATGGATAGGGTCCTTCGGCCCTGCCTGGAGTAGAGATCACGTGCTCACGCCAGGTCCGTGAACATCTTCTCGAGGGCCGGGAGTGGGTACCCAGAGGCCTCGGCCTCTTCTGGATGCGAGAGGCAGTAGGTCAACCCCCCGGCGACCAGTTTGAACCCCGCTGTGTCCACCGCCTGGGAGACCGCTGTCAGCTGCATCACGACGTCGCGGCAGTCGCGCCCCTCCGCCAACGTGCGCTCGATGCCCTGTACCTGCCCGGCCATGCGCCGCAACCGTTTCCGCACATCCTCAACAACGTCTTCCGGTAACTCCACGGTCGGCTCCTCGCCCTCTCGGCTACACATTACCACTCTTGTATCCCATACCCCGTAGGGTATATAGTGGTGGAAACCACAGGTTCCCGCCAGCCGAGATACTCGCCAGCCGTGGCGTCCGGGTCGGAGGCCCGCACCAAATGATCGCGACCAGTCCCAGCACCACCACCGGCGACGGCTCTGCGGCCCCACCCCCGGCGCGTCGGGGTTTGGGCCGTCTCGGGGCCTGGGCCGCCTCGCACTTGCGGGCGGTTCTGCTCATCTGGCTGGCGGTTTTGGTCTTGTTCGGGATTTTCGCTACCAAGGTCCAGTCCTCCCTGGCCGGCGCCGGATGGGAGGACTCCACCAGCCAGTCGGTCGCGGCGCGCAACCTGATCGGTCGTGACTTCGCCGGTCTCGGCTCCAGCGCCCTACAGGTGGTGGTGGTCGACCACAACGCGACGCTAGCCAGCGACCCGGCGGCCAAGTCGGTGGTGGCCAAGGTCACCGCGATGCTGCGGGCCGACAAGCGAGTCTCGACCGTTGTCGCGCCTCAGGCTGGAGCGTCACTGTCGGCTGACGGGCGGACCGGGATCGTCACCGCCGGCGCCGCCGCGGGCACCAACGCTATGGTCGTCGCCGCCGAACATCTCTCGGGACCTCTGCAGCATCTGGGTACCTCGTCGATCTCTGTGACCTTGACCGGTGACAGCGCCCTGTGGGCCAACTTCAACAGCGCCAACCACGCGGCCATGATGCGCTCCGAGCTGCTGTCGTGGCCGGTCACCCTGGCCATCCTGGCCATCGCCTTCGGCAGCCTGGTCGCCGCCGGCCTGCCGCTCATGTTGACCATGGCCGGCCTGCTCGTCGCCGCCGGCGCCTTGGTCCTGGCCGACAAACTGGCCCCGGTGTCGATCTGGGCTCTCAACTTCGCGCTCATGTTCGCCCTGGCGTTGGGCATCGACTACGCCCTGTTCCTGGTGGTCCGTTTCAGGGCCGCCCTGCACCGCCGCGGCGCTGTCCCCGGCGACCGAGCCGCCGCGGTCGACGCGGTTGCCGAGACCGTCGCCACCGCCGGTAAGGCCGTCGCCTTCTCCGCCCTGACCGTGCTCGCTTCCCTGGCCGCCATCCTGCTCGTGCCGTCCCCGGCGTTCCGGTCCATGGCGCTGGGCATCATGCTCTCGGTGGTGGCTGTCCTGGCCGCCACCCTCACCCTGCTGCCCGCCGTGCTCGGCAAGCTAGGCACCAAGATCGACTCCGGACGGATCCGCCTCCACCGGACCGCGACCCCCCGCCAGCAGCCCCACGGGCATCGCCTCGAGCAGCGCCTCCACGCCTGGGGTCGCACCATGTGGCGCCACCCCTACATCGCCGCCCTCGGCGGCCTCATCGTCCTCGGGCTGGCCGCCGCGCCGGTGATCGGGCTACGCACGTCGATGCCGTCCATCACCATCATCCCCGCGTCGGCCAACGCCCGGGTCGGCTACTACCAGGTCACCAACGCCTTCGGGCCCGGCGCCCCCGGCACCCTCCAAGTCGTCGTCCCCGCCGCCGAACAGCCCGCCGCCCTGTCCGCGCTGGCCCACACCATCGGCGTCGCCGGCGTGGTCCCGGGCCCGACCAACGCCGGCTACACCCTCGACCAGGTCGTGCCGGCCACCGGACCATCCGCCGCCGCCACTGGCGCCACCATCGACGGCATCCGCCACACCCTGCCCGCCGGCAGCCTCGTCGGCGGCGCGGCCGCGGAGAACTTCGACCTCCAACACGCCCTGGCCTCCCGAACGCCACTGGTGTTCGGACTCCTGGCCGCCATGGGCTTCCTGCTGCTGCTCATCGCGCTCGGCGCCCCCCTCATCGCCGCCGCCGGGGTCGCCGTGACCGCCCTGTCGGTCGCCGGGGCCTTCGGGATCGCCCGGCTCATCTTCCAAGACGGCCATCTCGCCGGCATCTTGCACTTCACCCCGCAAGGCTTCGTCGACGCCTGGGGGCCGCTGTTCTTCGGGGCCATGGTCTTCGGAGTCGCCATGGACTACACCCTGTTCCTGCTCTCCGCCGCCAAAGAACGCTACGAAACCCACCCCGACCCCGAACAGGCCATGATCGGCTCGGTCGGCACCTCCGGCCGAGTCGTCATCTCCGCCGCCGCGGTCATGATCGCCGTGTTCTTGACCTTCGCCCTCTCCGGGCCGCTCGCCCCCAAAGAAATGGGCGTCATCCTCGCCGTGGCCGTCGCCCTCGACGCCCTCATCGTGCGCATGGTCCTCCTCCCCGTCATCCTCCGCCTCGGAGGCCACAAAGCCTGGCACCGGCCCACCTGGCTCAACCGGATCATCCCCCACGTCCGCTTCGCCCACTGACCCCAGGAGCACACACCCTCATGACCAGACCAGCCCGACAACCGCTACGGCCGCCCACCCTGGCGGCCCACCACCTCCACCAGGAAAGCTGAAGTCCGTGGACGCTACCGACTGGGACGAGCGGTATTCGACCACCGAACTGATCTGGACCGCCGAAGCGAACCAGTTCGTCGCCGCCGAAACCAAGCACCTCCCACCCGGACGGGCCCTGGACCTGGCCGCCGGCGAAGGCCGAAACGCCATCTGGCTGGCCCAGCGCGGCTGGAAGGTGACCGCCGTCGACTTCTCCCAGGTAGCCCTCGACAAAGGTCGCCGTCTGGCTCAAGGCCTCGACCTGGCCGACAAGCTGGAATGGATCCAAGCCGACGTCGTCACCTGGACCCCTCCACCTGACAGTTACGACCTCGTCGTCATTGCCTACCTCCACCTCCCCGCCAGTGACCTCCGAACAGCTATCGGCCACGCCGCCAGCGGCCTGGCCGCCGGAGGCAGCATCGTCATCGTCGGCCACGACGTCACCAACCTCGACGGAGGTACAGGCGGCCCACAGGACCCGGCCGTGCTCTACACCCCCCGACAGCTGACCGACATCCTGGCCGAAGCCGGCCTCCGCACAACCAGGGCCGCCACCGTCGAGCGGCGCACCCCCGACGGCGTCGCGCTCGACACCCTCATCAACGCAACGTCCCGCCGCCCAACATAGGAAGGGGGCCGCCGTGCCCGCGCTGCTCGACGCCCGTCGCCAACCCCGCCGCGACCCACGGATAGGCCTCCCGCCGGCCAGGCCCGTACCGAATCCGTAACACCACACCACGCCTATAGGAGGAGTTTCCGTCGTATGCCGAGCCGCCACCTGCGAGACCTGCGGCGAGACGACATGGGGCTGGCTGCGGCCAACACGTCGATCAGGTCACGGCGGCCGTCCCCGCCCGCATGCGGTGCCCGGTCATCCCAGACGGAGCGCCCCCCACCGGGCGGCCAATTACTGGGCCGCCTGCGCGGCCGTGGCCGCAACAGCTCAAGAGTTCCTCCACCTGACAAGCCAAACGAGCGCTTATCCGGATCTACGGCTGAGAGGCAGCCGACCGACGGGGACGGGTCGTGGACGGACCCTGAGCATGCCCATTTGGGTGGCCGTCGCGCCGAAGTGCCCCACATATCGTGCACGCAATCGTCAGGGGCTGGCCTGCCACCGAACGCCTAATAGGGTGAGGGAGGTTTTGCTGTCAGCTGACGAGACCTCGTCGATGTGCGTAGGCGACTGCTTGGGAGCGGTCGCGGCTGCCGGTCTTGGTGAAGATGTGGTTGATGTGGGTTTTGATGGTGGCCTCGCTCACGTAGAGCTGCTGTGCGATTTCCGGGTTGACCGGCCATCTGCGATGAGGCGAAGCACCTCGGCCTCGCGTTCGGTCAGCCCGTCGGGCAGCGGGCGACCATCGCCGGGAGGCGTCGGTAGCGAGCGACGGCTTCGACCAGTCGGGCTTGGACGTGGGGGTCCAAGACGGCCTGACCCGAGACGGCGGCCTCGAGGGCGCGCCGGATGTGGTCCCGACCGGCGTCTTTGGTCAGATAGCCGATGGCTCCGGCTCGCAACGCCCCGATGATCGACTCGTCGTCGGCGTAGGTGGTGAGCACGACGACCTGGGTGGCGGGATGGTCGACCTTGATGCGCCGGGTGGCCTCGACCCCATCGAGTCGGGGCATGCGCAGGTCCATCAGGACGACGTCGGGCGTCGCAGCCACGTACACCAGCGTCCGCTGCGCCTCGAGGATGGCCGAGGTGGTGTCGTTCGACCAGATCGCCGAGATCAGCATCCACACCGTCAGCAGGCCGAAGGCCGACACGGTGACGATCTCGGCCACGCTCGTCTCGACGTCCTGGCGCACCAGCACGGCGATCGCCGCGGCCCACAGGAGGGCGGCGGCACTCCAACCCCATGCCGGCGGGAAGTAGCCGCCGTTCCCGGCCGCGAGCGGGGTCAGCACGGCGGCTGCCAGAAGCCCCGGCGCCGCCCGCGCGAACGAGAACCGCCGCATCGACAGGGCGAGGCCGGCCGGAGTCAGGTCCTCAGTAAGCAGGGCTCGCCTCCTCGGACGTCGAGGCGCCGTCGGGCTCCTCGCGCTCCATCACGTCGCGGAGCCGGCGCAGCGCACGGTGGAGCGCAACCTCGACGCTGTTCGTGCTCGTCTCCATCACCTGCGCGATCTGGGCCGCCTTCATGTCGGCGCCGTAGCGCATCGCCAGCAGTTCGCGGTCGTGCTCGGAGAGGTGCTCGAGCGCGGCGGTGAGGGTGAGCTTCTCGACCGAATCACGCTCGAGCTCGCCGGGAGCGGGCGTGTCGGGCATGTCCGTGACGGTCTCGACCCGGTTCAAAGCGCGATCGGCAAGCGTGCTGCGGGCGATCCCGATCAGCCACTGCAGCGGCGACCCCTTCGCCGGGTCGTAGCTCTTGCGGTAGCGCAGCGCGCGCTCGAAGACCTCGCCGGTGACGTCCTCGGCATCGGGTCCAGCGCCGATCCGGTAGGCGACGAAGGAATACACGCTTCGGATCAGGGGCTGAGGGTTCGCCAGGGGGTCGCGACCGTGCCTCACCTCACAAGCGTACGGGCACAACGCGGGAGCGTAAACCCGGCCCGCTCACCGCATCATGCCCGGGATCTGGGGCATCTTCCCCTTCCCCATCTGCTTCATCATCTTCTGCATCTGCTTGAACTGTCCCAGGAGCTGGTTCACCTGCTGGACGTTCGTGCCGCTCCCGGCGGCGATGCGGCGGCGGCGGCTGCCGTCGATCAGGCGCGGATTGCGGCGCTCGGACGGCGTCATCGAGAGGATGATCGCCTCGACCCGGTCGATCTGGCGCTCGTCCACCTTGATGTTCTTGATCTGGCGGCCGACGCCCGGGAGCATCCCCAGGAGCCCCGCCATGCCCTGGCCGGCGGTCATCTTGCGCACCTGCCGGAGCTGGCTCAGGAAGTCCTCGAGGGTGAACTCCGCCTTGCGGAGCTTGGCCTCCATGGTGCGGGCGTCGTCCTCGGAGATCTGCTCCTGGGCGCGCTCGATCAGCGACATGACGTCGCCCATGCCGAGGATGCGGGAGGCCATCCGGTCGGGGTGGAACGCCTCGAGCTGGTCGAGCTTTTCCCCCACCGACACGTACTTGATCGGCTTGCCGGTGATCGCGCGCACCGCGAGCGCCGCGCCACCCCGGGCGTCGCCGTCGAGCTTGGTCAGGATGACGCCGTCGTAGTCGACCGCCTCGGCGAAGCTCTGGGCGACGTTGACCGCATCCTGGCCGGTCATCGCGTCGAGCACGAGGAGCACGTTCTGGGGCTTCACCCGCTGCTTCACGCGCACGAGCTCGTCCATCAGCTCGCGGTCGACGTGCAGGCGGCCGGCGGTGTCGACGATGACCACGTCTCGGCCCTGCGCCCGGGCTTGCTCGACCCCCCACGCCGCCACCTCGACGGGGTCGGCGTCGGTGCCCTGCTCGTAGACGGGCACCTGCAGCGATTTGCCGAGCGTCTGCAGCTGCTGGACGGCCGCGGGCCGCTGGAGGTCGCACGCCACCATCGCGGGCGAGCGCTTCTGCTTGGCCAGCATGAGCGCCAGCTTGCCGCATGCCGTCGTCTTGCCCGAGCCCTGCAGGCCGACCATCAGCACCACCGTCGGCGGCCGGTTGGCGAACGAGAGCCCGGAGCCGGCGTTGCCCATGAGCTTGGTGAGCTCCTCGTGGACGATCTTGACCACCTGCTGGCCCGGTGTGAGGCTCGACATGACCTCGGCGCCCATCGCCCGCTCACGCACCTTGGCGACGAAGTCGCGGACGACGCCGAAGTTGACATCCGCCTCGAGCAGCGCCAGGCGGATCTCGCGCATCGCCTTCTGAATGTCCTCCTCGCTCAGCCGGCCCTGGCCGCGCAGGCCGTCGAGGGTGGCGCCGAGGCGGTCGGACAGCGATTCAAACATGTCCCGAAGACTACGCGACGTCAGGAGTCGGCCGCGAACAGCGCACGGGCGAACTCGGCCGGGTCGAACGGGCGCAGATCGTCGATCCCCTCGCCGATTCCGATCAGCTTCACGGGGATGCCGAGCTCGTGCGCGATCGCGAGGGCGATGCCGCCCTTGGCTGTTCCGTCCAGCTTGGTCAGGATGATTCCCGTCACCGCGACGGCCTCGGCGAACAGGCGGGCCTGCTGGAGACCGTTCTGGCCGGTGGTGGCATCGATCGTGAGCAGCACCTCGTGCGGGGCGTCGGGAATGCGCTGGGCGATCACCCGGTGGATCTTGCGCAGCTCGTCCATCAGATGGCCCTGCGTGTGCAGGCGCCCGGCGGTGTCGACGATGACCACGTCCCGGCCCCGCGATTCGGCCGCGGACACCGCATCGAAGGCGACCGCGGCGGGGTCGCCGCCCGACTGCGACGAGACGAAGTCGGCGCCCGCGCGCTGCGCCCACGTCTCGAGCTGCTCGCCCGCAGCGGCCCGGAACGTGTCGGCCGCGCCGATCACGCAGGTGCGCCCGGCCTCGTGCAGCTGCCAGGCGATCTTGCCGATCGACGTCGTCTTCCCGGTGCCGTTCACCCCGCTCACGAGCAGCACGGCCGGGTGGGCCGAGATGTCGATGCGGGTGTCGGCCGCGGGTGTCATGAGCTCGGTGATGATCTCCTGCAGCCGCATGCTCAGCTCGTCGGCCGTGGTCAGCCGGCCGGCGTCGGCGTCGGCCTCGAGCCGCTCGATCACCGCGACGGTCGCCGGCACGCCGCAGTCGGACAGGAGCAGCGCCTCCTCGAGCCGCTCCCAGACCGCCTCGTCGGCCGGGTTGAACATCACGCCGGCGAGCTGCTGCGCCATCGCACGGCGGCTGCGCTGAAGGTTGTCGCGCAGGCGCGAGAAGAGCCCTCGGCCCGAGTCGCCTGGGTCGGGCTCGGGGGCGTCGCCATCGCCCGTGTTGAACATCGCCTGCCACGTCCTCGCCACGGCCGCGGATGGTAGCGTCGGCACCATGGCGGAGGTTTCCATCCCGGCGCTGCGAGCGGCGCTGCTCGCCCGCGCGGGTGCCCTCGGGTTCGATTCCGGCGCGGCCGCCATCGTCTGTGACCACTTCCTGGACGCCGAGCTGCGGGGCGCCGCGACCCACGGCGCCGAGCGCATGCGCTGGCTGGCGGGATTCTCCCACCCGGAGCCCAATGCGCGGCCGCGGCCCGCAGGCCGCAGCGAGGGCCTGGCCCGCTGGGACGGCGGCGGTGTGGTGGGCTACGTGGCGCTCGCGGAGGCGCTCGACCGGGAGCTCGACGCGGCACCGGCCGGCGCCCGGCTGGTGGTGGTCGAGCGGTGTTTCCCCACGGGCCGGCTGGGCTGGTTCGCCGAGCGGGTGGCCAGGCGGGGCCTCGTGTGCCTGCTGACCGCGACCTCGACCGCGCGCATCGTGCACCCCGACGGCGGCCCGGCGATCCTGGGGACGAACCCGATCTGCCTGGCGCTGCCGGGCGCGGGCGACCCGACCGTCGTGGATGTGTCGATGGGCAGGATGACCTACGGCGCGGTGCTGCACGCGGCCGCCACCGGCGCCGCACTCCCGGCCGGCGCGGCCCGCGGGAACGACGGCGCCCCCGAGTCCGACCCGGCCGCGATCATCGCTGACCGGGCCGGGATCATGCCCTTCGGCGCAGACCAGGCCCACAAGGGCTTCGCGCTGGCCGCCGTGGTCGAGCTCCTGTGCGGGGCGCTCGCGGGGACCGATGACTTTGCCGCCGTCGCACTCCTGGCGCGGCCGCACGCCGACCCGGTGGCGCGGCTGCGCGAGGTCGTCGACGGCCGCCGCTTCCCGGGTGACCGCAGCGCCGAGATGCGCGACCGCGCGCTGCGGCGGGGGACGGTGGCGATTCCCGACGATCTGTGGGCGTGGCTCGAGGCCGGCTCGTGAGCCGCGACCTGGGCAACGGCTACGAGCTCGACGGCGACCGCGGCCGGCTCGACCGGACGGCCGTCCACGCCTTCCTGACCACCGAGTACTGGGCGCTCGGCCGCACGCGGGAGCGGCAGGACGAGCTGATCGACGCGAGCGGTCACGTCGTGGGCCTGTACCACGAGGGCCACCAGGTGGGCTTCGCGCGGGCGGTGGACTGCGACGCCGCCCGGTTCGTCTACCTGGCGGACGTCTACGTCCTCCCCGAGCACCGTGGCCGCGGCCTCGGCGTCGAGCTCGTGCGCGAGATCGTCGACCACGGCCCGTATGCCGAGCGGACGTGGATCCTGCACACGCGCGACGCGGGATCGCTGTACGAGCGGTTCGGCTTCCGCCGCTACGAGCGCCTCATGCAGCGCGACTCTTCTCCGGGTTAGGCGTCGCCGGCGGCGGGGCGCAGCTCGACCTCGGCGGCCACCCGCCGCGACAGCACCTTCGACTCCCCGTCGCCGGCCATCGTCACCCCGTAGAGCACGTCGGCGACCTCCATCGTGCGCCGCTGGTGGGTGATGACGATGAACTGGGCCCGCTCCTGATAGGCGCGCAGCAGGTCGAGGAACCGCTCGATGTTGGCGTCGTCAAGCGCCGCCTCGACCTCGTCCAGCACGTAGAACGGCGATGGCTTGGTGAGCAGCAGGGCGAACAGGAACGCGATCGCCGTCAGCGCCTTCTCGCCGCCCGAAAGCAGCGAGAGTGCCTCGATGCGCTTCCCCGCCGGCTTCACCTCGAGCTCGATGCCGGGCTCGTCGAACCGGACCGGCTCCTCCGCCGCCGGCTCATCGTCGCCCACGGGGGCGGCCGAGACGACGTCGCCGACGTCGTGGGTCAGGCGCAGACGGCCCGAGCCCCCCGGGAAGAGCGTGCGGACGACCTCGGTGAAATTGTGCGCCACCTGTTCGAAGGTCTCGGTGAAGCGGTGGTCGATCGTCTGGGTGAGATCCCGGATCAGCCCTCGCAGCTCGCGCAGCGACCGCTCCAGGTCGGCGCACTGCTCGGTGAGCTCGCCCGCGCGCCGCCCCTCGGCGTCGTACTCCTCCGCGGCCAGCGGGTTCACCGCCCCGAGGCTCTCGCGCCGGCGCTCCAGCCGCTCGAGGCGGGCTACGACGGCCGCCCGCTCGTCGGCCGGCAGCGGCTCCTCGAGGGCCGGCGGCGGTGAGTCGAGCTCTGCGGCGATCTCGTCGTGCCTGCGGCCGAGCTCGGCGATGCGGTCGGTGCAGCGGGTCAGATCGACCTCGATCTCGGTTGCCGTGGCCGTGACGGTGCGCGCGGTCGTCTGCACCCCGGCCTCTTCGGTGGCGCAGGCCTGCAGCTCGACCGCAAGGGCGCCCGCCCGCTGCTCGATCACCTCGACACCCGCCCGGGCCGGGATGCGCAGGAGCTCGGCGGCGGCGGCGGCCCGCGCCAGCGTCTCGCCCATCGCCTGCGCGCGCAGCTCGAGGCCCATGCCGATCGCTCCCATCTGCACCGCGCCGGTAGCGGCGGCGCGGGCCCGCTCGCCGGCGGCCTGCAGTCGGCTCGAGTCGCGCCGGAAGCGGTCCGCGCGCTCGCGCAGGCCTGCCTCCTCGGCTGCCACGCGCGCCGCCGCCTCGGCCAGCTCCCGCCGGCGAATGTCGAGCGCCGCGTGGCGGTGGTCGGCGGCCTGGGCGGCCTCCGCGCGCTGCTGCGCCTGCGCCTCGAGCCGGACGGCCTCCTGTTCGAGTTGCGTCCCGCGGGTGGTCTCCGCGGCGTGGTCGCGCTCGGCCGCCGCCCGTGCACTCTCACCGCGCGTGCCTTCGTCGGCCAGCCGGTCGCGGCGGGCGGCGGCGGCACGCGCCTGGTCGGCAGCGGCGAGCTCACGCGCCCGCGCCTGGGCCAGCCCGGACTGGGCCTGCTCGTCGAGCACCGTCGCCGCCTGCGCCTCGGCCCCGGCGGAGTCGGCGGCCGCCGCGGCCGCACGATGCTCCGCCGCGAGGTCGGCGTCCTGCGCCGCAAGGTGGTCCCGCTCCGCCCGGGCGGCCATCCAGGCGGCCTCGCCGGCGTCGCCGGTGCGCCACAGCTCGCCGCGGTCGGCGTCGATGCCCTCGCCGGCCCGGGTCACGGCCACGCCGTGGTCGACCTGGGTCAGATCGTCCACCAGCCACACGCCCTCGAGCAGCCGGCCGGCGACCGGGTCGAGCACCGTGACGAGCTCGATGAGCGGCCGGGCTCCGGGAGCAGGCGGAAGCGACGCGGCCGGGGGGCGGGTGTTCGCGAGCACGACCGCCACCTCTCCGCCGGCATCGGCGAGCACCGCCAGCGCGTCGGAGAGGCGCTCGGCCACCACGGCGCCGGCGCGCCAGCCCAGCCCCGCCGCCACCGCGCGCTCGTATCCCGGCTGAGCCTCGACGCCTGCGACCACGAGCTTGGCGCCGGCAGCCTTGAGGGCGCGCACCGCCGGGGTCAGGCCCTCGCCCCGGTCGAGCGCCTGCTCGAGCGCCTCGAGCCGGGTGCGCAACAGCTGGTGGCGGTGGCCGAGCTCGTCGGCGGCGGCACGTGCCGCCCGGTGCACGTCGGCGGTGCGGTCAGCCTCTGACCGGGCGCGCTCGGCGGTCGCCGAGGCGGCTTCGAGCTCGGCCCGCAGCGCGACGGCAACCGCCTCGAGCCGGTCGGCCTCCCGCGTGCCCTCGGCCAGGCCGCTCGCGGCCTCGGCGGCTGCGGCGGCAAGAGCCGCCATACGCGCCTGCAGCTCCCCGGCGCGCGCGGCGCTGCGGTCGGCCTCGAGCCGGGCCGTGCCGGCGTGGCCCTGCGCCTCGGCGAGGGCGCGGCGAGCGTCGAGCGAAGCCGACAGGGCCGTTTCGGCTGCCGCGGCGGCCTCGCGGGCCTCCCCCGCGTCGACGGTGGCCAGGCGATCGGCCTCGGACAGGCTTGCCGCCGCCTGCTCGGATGCCTCGGCGGCCTCGGCGAGGAGCCGCTCCGCGTCGAGCCCGAGCCGGTCGGCAAGTGCCGCACCGCGGACGTGGGTGCGGCCGAGCGCAGCGGCCGCCTGCTCGAGGCGGCGGCGGGCGGCGGCCAGCCGCTCGCGTGCCGTCTCGAAGTCGTAGTAGCCGCGGCTCGCCCGCTCCTGCTCGGCCGCCAGACCGGTCAGCTCGGCCTCGGCCCGGCTGCGGCGCTCGCCGACGGCGGCCAGGCGGGCATCGACCTCGGCCTGGGCGGCGCGGGCCTCGTCCAGCCGGGCGCGGGCGGCGTCTGCGCGCAGTTGCTCACCCAGCATGTCGGAGCCGAGCAGGCGCAGGCGGCCCGCGGCGATCTCGTCGCCCAGCCGCGCGGCCCGGTCGGCCGCCGTCGCCTGCAGCTGCAGCGGCCGCAGCCGCGCGCGCACCTCCCGCTCCAGGTCGCGCGCCCGCTCGAGCTCCGTGCTGACACGGGCGAGCTTCGCCTCGGCCCGCGTGCGGCGGCGCTGGTACTTGCCGAGGCCGGCCGCCTCCTCGACGAAACGGCGGCGCTCGTACGGCTTGGAGGTGAGGATCTCGTCGACGCGGCCCTGGCCGATCACGGAGTGCATCTCGCGCCCGAGGCCGGTGTCGGCGAGCAGCTCGAGCACGTCCAGGCGGCGGACGCGGGCGCGGTTCACCAGGTACTCGCTCTCGCCGCCGCGATCGAGCCGGCGCATCACCGACACCTCGCCGAACTCGAGCGGCAGCGTCGCGCACTGGTTGTCGAGCACCAGCTCGACCTCGCACACTCCCGCCGGCGGGCGGCTGTCGGAGCCGCCGAAGAGCACGTCGAGGCCCGTCGGGGCGCGCAGCTGGGAGGGGGACTGCACCGCCATCGCCCACTGCAGCGCGTCGGCGATGTTCGACTTGCCGCTGCCGTTGGGGCCGACGACCACGGCGATGCCCGGCTCGAACTGGAGCTCGACGGTGCCCGGGAACGACTTGAACCCGCGCATGCGAAGGGCCTTCAGGTGCACGAACGGCTCCGGGCTTCGGACACGCGGGCCCTAGATGGCCGGAGTGGACGTGCGGTCGAGGCTCTCGAGCGCGACGTGGGCGGCCTCCTGCTCGGAGGCCTTCTTGCTGCGCGCGGAGCCGCGCCCCAGCTCGTGTCCTTCGACCAGAGCCACGGATGTGAACCAACGCTGGTGCGGAGGACCGGACACATCGGCTACGGCATACGTTACCGACGCCCCCCGACGTGCAAGCTCTTCCTGGAGCACGGTCTTGTGGTCGACGTGCTCGGCCAGGGCGTACTCGATACGGCCCGAGAACGCCTCCACGACCGCATCGGCCACGGTATCCAGGCCGAACTCCAGATACGTGGCTCCGACCACCGCCTCCACGACCGCGGCCAGCACCCCCGGCGACACCGCCAGGGTGTCCAGCTCGACCGTGGCCGTCCCGAGCCCGACACCCCGCGCCCGGACGTCGTCGCCCAGGTGCAGGTCGGCCGCGACGGCGGCGCAGCTCTGGCGGGACACGACGTGCGCCCGCACCTTCGCCAGGTCCCCCTCCGCGCGCTCGGGGAAGCGGTCGTACAGGTGGTGGGCGATCACGAGCCCGAGCACGCCGTCGCCCAGGAACTCGAGCCGCTCGTACGAGTCGGCACGCCGCTGCGCCCACGAGGCGTGGGTGAAGACCAGCAGGCGGAGCGGCTCGGGGAGCCGATCGATCAGCGTCCGGAGGGAGCCGGACGCCTCGGAACGATCAGCTGTGGGCGACGACGTAGTCGACGGCCTCACCGACCGTCGCGATCTTCTGTGCATCCTCGTCGGAGATCTTGAGGCCGAACTGGTCCTCGAGCTCCATGATCAGCTCGACCAGGTCCAGCGAGTCCGCGTCCAGATCGCCCTGGAACGACGCATCGTCGGTCACCTGCTCCTCGTCCACGCCGAGCTGCTCGACGAGAATACTGCGGACGCGCTCAAGCGCCTCCTCACGGTTGATCGTCACTGGTCTCCAATCTCAGGGGCCGCAACCTGCGGGACTGTATTGGTCGCCGCAGGCGGCTGCAAGTCAGAAGTGGGACGCTCGTGTGCGAGCCGTTCGGCCAGCCGCGCCGCCACGCCGACCTCTGCTCCGCGGGCGGCGATCCGGATCGCGTTTGCAATCCCCTTCCGGCCGGCGTTGCCGTGCGCGATCACGACCGGGCCGCGCAGGCCGAGCAGGTACGCCCCACCGGTGGTATCGGGGTCGGTGCGGTCGCGCATCGCGCGCAGGGCCGGCCGCAGCAGAAGGCCGCCGATCTTCGCCCGCGGGCTCGATTCCGCCGCCCGCCGCACCTCCGACAGCAGCGCCGCCGCCGCCCCCTCGAGGCCCTTCAGGAGCACGTTTCCCGCAAATCCGTCGGCCACGACAACCTGAAACCGGCCGGTGAGCACGTCGCGGCCCTCGCAGTTGCCGGTGAAGTTCAGGCCCTCCGCCGCCGCGAGCAGTCCGTGAGCCTCGATCGTGACCGCGTTGCCCTTGGTCGGCTCCTCGCCGATCGAGAGCAGGCCCACGCTCGGGTCGGCGACGCCCATCACGTCGCGCATGAACTGCGACCCCATGATCCCGAACTGGAGCAGGTTCTCGGCCCGCGCGTCGGAGTTCGCTCCGGAGTCGATCAGGAGGCACGGCCCGCCCTGTGCCGGCAGGGGCACGCCGATGCCGGGTCGCGAGATGCCGCGAATGCGGCCGATGTGAAGCAGGGAGGCGGCCAGCATCGCCCCGGTGGGCCCGGCCGACACGACGGCCTCGGCACGACCCGTCCCGCACCAGCCGGCACGCGGTCACCATCGACGAGCCCGGCTTGGCCCGCACCGCGGCCGCGGACTCCTCGGTCGAGCCGATCACGTCGGCCGCGTCCACGATCTCGATGCCCGCGGCGCCGCCGAGCTCGGCCTCGAGCTGCTCGCGCACGCCGCAGATCAGGATGTGCACGCCGTCGGCGGCGGCATCCAGCGCGCCTGCGACGATCCCGGCGGGGGCGTGATCACCACCCATGCCGTCAAGCGCGACCGTGGCCATCCCCTGAAGTCCCCTCGGCTAGGGCGCTGGTTGCGTGAGCGGCTCGACCTCACGACCGCGGTAGTGGCCGCAGTTGGCGCACACGTGGTGCGGACGCACCGGGTGGTGGCACTGCGGGCACTCGGTCAGCACGGGCGCCGAGATGCGCGTGTTCGCGCGTCGCCGGTCGCGGCGTGATTTCGAGGTCTTTCGCTTCGGGACGGCCATCGGCGGCGCAGTATAGCGAGGGGCGGCCGGATGGACGCTCCCCACTCCACCGGCGATCCGTCACAGGAGTGTCGCAACATACCCACACGCCCCAACCGGGGACTGTCCCCGGTTGGTTGTCACCCGACCGCTACTCGAGGAGTTTGCGGAGCGCGTCCCAGCGGGGGTCGGGCTCGGCGGGGGCGCAGTCGTGGTCGGCGCCGGGCTCGAGCCGCACCCCGCAGTGCGGGCACAGGCCGGCGCAGTCCGACCGGCACAGGATCTTTCCGGGCAGCGCCAGCACCAGGGCGTCGCGCGCCCAGCCGTCGACGTCCAGCTGGTCGTCCTCGAGGTACTCGCAGGCGAGCTCGTCCACGGTCGCGTCGGCGCCGCGGGCCTGGTACTCGGAGGCGTTCACCTTGACCCGGATGCGGGCGGGCTCGAGGCAGCGGTAGCAGGGCCCCACCACCGCGGCCGCGAAGCGCAGCTTGAGGTAGAGCCCGTCCGTTGTCGCCTGCAGCTCGACCGCGGCGCCCGCCTCGGGCGGTTCGACGGTGTAGGTCTGGCCGCCGAACTGCAGCGGCTCGATATCGAGCGGGACCTGAACCCGGCG
The DNA here is from genome assembly GCA_963732075.1 of uncultured Actinomycetes bacterium. Classification (GTDB taxonomy): domain Bacteria; phylum Actinomycetota; class Thermoleophilia; order Gaiellales; family JAICJC01; genus JAICJC01. The sequence goes on from CAVSYD010000003.1 coordinate 19,781, forward strand.
GACGTCCCCGGGTGCGAGCCGCAGCGTTGCCAGGTCGAGCACGCGCCCCTCCCAGTCGAGTCTGCTAGACCGAAGCGTTGTCTTCATCGACCGTGGCGGGGCTCGTGCGCTCGTCCGATCGAGCGGCGAGCTGCTCGCGGCCGCGCTCGAGCGCCACCATGATCTTGCCGAGGTTCGTGTGCAGGTTCTCGAGGATGCTGTCGGCGTAGTCCTCGGCTCCGAGCCGGACCGTGCGCTCGTGCCGGCGTGCCTCCGCCAGGATCTCCTGCGCCTGGCGCTCGGCCAGCCGCACGACCTCTTCCTGGGACGCCTCGCGGGCGGCCTGCTCGCGCGCCTCCGAGATCAGCCGCTCGGCCTCGCGCTTGGCCTCCGCCAGCATCTCCTGGCGCTCCTTGACGATCCAGCGGGCCTGCTTGATCTCCTCGGGGATCGTGGAGCGCATCTGGTCGATGATCTCCCAGATCTCCTCGCGGTCCACCCGCACCTGGTCCTGGGAGAGCGGCACGCCCTTGGCGTTCTGCACCAGTTCGTCCAGCTTGTCGATCAGCACCAAGACGTCCAACGCTCAGTCTCCCATCTTCAGATCTCGCCCTTGGCGTGCAGCTCGATGAGCCGCCGGGCGACGGACTCCGGTACATAGTCTGACACGGACCCGCCGAAGGACGCGATCTCGCGTACCCCGCGCGACGACAGGAAACTGTACTCCGGCGACGCCATCAGGTAAATGGTCTCGATTTCGGGTGCCATGCCCCTGTTCAGGTTGTTCATCTGGAACTCCCACTCGAAATCCGAGACGGCGCGCAGTCCCTTGACGATCGCATGCGCCCCGCGGGCACGGGCGAATTCGACGACCAGGGTCGTGAATCCTTCGACGGTGATGTTCGAGGTCCTGTCGATCGACTCCTGAATGAAGTGGATCCGATCATCCAGGGTGAAAGGTCGTGTCCTTGTGCCGTGGGTGCCGGACGACGGCGACGATCACGCGGTCGAAGAGCGGTCGCGGCGCGCCGGATCACGTCGAGGTGACCGTTCGTCACGGGGTCGTACGTCCCCGGGCATACGGCGATCGATTCAGACATGCCCGACGACGGTGATGCGGGTGCCGCCGTATGCGCGCTCGGACAGCACCTCGAGCGGCAGCTCCGGAGCCGGCCTCGCCGGCGTCCGACTCCAGCACCGCGCGGCCCGCGGGCGCGAGCAGCGCGGGCAGGTGGAGGGCGAAGACGGTTGGTCAGTGAGGGCAGCATTCGATAGGGCGGATCGAGCAGCACCAGGTCGTAGGTCACTCCGGCGGCAGAGTCGGCCGCAAGCCTGCGTCGGCCGTCCTGGCGCCGGATCGTGCAGCGGTCAGCGTACCGGAGCCGGGCCGCATTCTCGCGCAGCACCGCGAGCGCCGCACTGTCGAGCTCACAGAAGGCGACCGTCGCCGCCCCCCGCGAGAGGGCCTCGAACCCGAGCGCGCCGGTGCCCGCGAACGGCTCCAGCACCCGTGCGTCCGTCACATCGCCGAGGATCGCGAAGAGCGCCTCGCGGACGCGGTCGGAGGTCGGCCGGGTGGCCCGGCCCGGCGGAGCCGCCAGCCGTGCACCCTTCCGCTCGCCGGCCACGATCCGCATCGGCACACGGTACTTAGGCTTGGGCGAGCCAGTCGACGTCGTCGCCGAACGTCCGCCGCGTCGCGGCGGCGGCGATCGCGGCGGTCGCCGACGTGAGTGCCGGGTCGGCGGCAAGCAGCGCGGCCGCCTCCTCGCGCGCCTGCGCCGCCAGCGCGCCGGTGGCGGGTCAGGCGGGCATGGCGCAGCTCCGGAATCCCGCTCTGCCTCGCGGCCAGGATCGTCCCCTCGCCGCGCAGCTCCAGGTCGACGTCGGCCAGCTCGAAGCCGTCGGACGTCCGCGCCATCGCGTCCAGGCGGGCGCGGGCGTCGTCGGTGACCGGATCGGCAAGGAGGACGCAGAAGCTCTCGTGCGCGCCCCGCCCGACCCGGCCGCGCAGCTGGTGCAGCTGGGCGAGGCCGAAGAGGTCGGCCTGCTCGATCACCATCAGGGTGGCGTTGGGCACGTCCACGCCCACCTCGATCACGGTCGTCGCCACCAGCACCTGCGTCTCGCCGCGCCGGAACGCATCCATGACCGCGCGCCGATCGCCGACGGCCATCTGGCCGTGCAGGCAGGCGACCCGGTAGCCGCGCAGCTCGCCGCCGCCCAGGCGAGCCGCCTCGGACTCGGCGGCGGCGGCCTCGCGGTCGGCCTCGCTCTCGGCGACGAGCGGGCAGACGACGTAGGCCTGACGGCCCTCGTCCAGCAGCCGGCGCATGCGCGCGAACACCTCGTCGCGGCGGCCCAGCGGCAACACGCCGCGTGACAACGGGCGTCCGCCCCGGCGGCATCTCGTCCAGCACCGACACGTCGAGGTCGCCGTAGACGGTCAGCGCGAGCGTGCGCGGGATCGGCGTCGCGGTCATGTGCAGGACGTGCGGCGAGGTGCCGGCGCGGGCCTTCTCCTCGAGCGCGCGCCGCTGCTCGACGCCGAACCGGTGCTGCTCGTCGACCACGGCGACCCGCAGCGTCCCGAACGTGACCTGATCCTGGATCAGCGCGTGCGTGCCGACGACGACCAGCGGGCCGCCGCCGGCCACCTCGGCGATCGCCGCCCGGCGCTCGGCCGCCGGCGTCCCCTGCATCAGGGCGATCACGCGCACGCCCATGCGGCATCGAGCAGGTCGGCGAGGCCGATCAGGTGCTGCGTCGCGAGCGTCTCCGTGGGCGCCATCAGCGCACCCTGGCCCCCGGCTCTCGACCGCGCGCACGAGCGCGTGCGCCGCCACGGCCGTCTTGCCCGACCCGACGTCGCCCTGCAGCAGCCGGCGCATCGGCCGGTCGCGGGCGACATCGCCGTCGATCGCGGCCATCGCGCGGGTCTGGGCGCCGGTGAGCTCGAAGGGCAGCGCGGCCCGGTACTGGGCAGACAGCTCGCCCGGTGCCGGCAGCGGCACCGCCCGTGCGACCGCATCGAAGCTCGCACGCCGCTCGAGCATGCCGAGCTGGAGCAGGAACAGCTCGTCGAACGCGAGCCGCGACCGGCCCTCGCCGGCCTCCTCGTGGCTCTCGGGCCGGTGGCAGGCGGTCAGTGCATCGCGCCGCAGCGGCAGCGCCCGCCGCTGCTTGGTGCGGTCGCGGCAGGGGATCGACCTGGTCGCCCGCGTGGATGAGCAGCTCGTCCGCGAGCGCGCGCAGCTGGCGGCTCGAGACGCGCTCGGACGCCGGGTACACCGGCACGAGCCCCGAGGTGTGCAGGCCGCCGGAGTCCTCGTCGGCCCGCTCGTAGGACTTGGCGACGATCTCGGCGTCGATCGTCTGGCGCCGCTCGCCCCGGATCGAGAGCCGCATCCCCGGCTGCAGCTGCTTGGCCAGGTAGCGCTGGTTGAACCAGATCACCACCCCCGGGCCGGACTCGTCGCGCACGGACGCCTCGACGATGACCAGGTTGCGGCGCCGCGTTGGCCGTGCCCGCACCCGCTCGACCGTGCACACAACCGTCGCCTCCTCCCCCGGCACCATCTCGGCCAGCAGGCGCTGGGAGCGGTAGTCCTCGTGCCGGAACGGGACGTGCTCGAGCAGGTCGTCGACGGTCACCACGCGCCGGGGCCGCAGGCCGTGCAGCGCGGTCGCGAGCGTGCGCCGGGAGGTGGCCGGCTCCAGCAGGTGGGCCGGCTCGGGCGCCGAGCGTGGCCGCGGAAACCCGTCCTCGGGCAGCTGGGAGCCCGCAAACCCTCTGATCAAGGCTCCGCCAGCACCAGCAGGCCGAGGGTGCCGGGGCCGCCGTGCGTGCCGACCACGGCGCCGAGCTCGCACACCCGCTCGATGGTGGCCCGCGGCCGCAGCTCGTGCACCCGCTGGGCGAGTTGCCTGGCGCCCTCGGCGTCGTCGGCGTGGGCGAGCGCAACCCGCACGTCGGCGTCGACCGGCGCATTCGCGCACAGGAACCGGTCGAACTCGCGCAGCGCCCGCCGCCGCCCGCCGACGACGCGGCGGTAGAGGGCGATCTCACCGTCGCGCAGCGTCAGCAGCGGCCGCAGGCCGACCATGTTCCCGGCCAGCTCACGCGTGCGGCTGATCCGGCCCCCCCGGCGCAGGTACTCGAGCGTGTCCACGTAGATCACGAGCCGGAGACGCTCGCGGGCCTGCTCCACCCACGCCGTCACCTCGCCCACGGTCGTGCCCGCCTCGAGCAGCCGCTGCACCCCGTCGGCCAGCATCCCCGTCCCCACGCTGACCGTGAGCCCGTCGAGGACGGTCACCCGACCGGCCGCGGACGGGTCGTCGGCAGCGATCCGGGCGGCCTGCACGCTCCCGGACACCCTCGAGGACACCGGCAGGACGACGACGTGGGAGTAGCCGCTCAGGCCCTCGAACATCCGGATGTAGGCCCCGGGTGAGGGGGCCGCGGTCTGCGGGTGCGGCCCGCCGTTTCGCAGCCGCGGGTAGAAGTCCGCCGGCTGAAGGTCGACCCAGTCCTCGTACTGCTCGTCGCCGAAGCGCACCGTCAGCGGCACCATCCGCCAGTTCGGGTGCTCGCGCTCGGGATGGGGCAGGTCGGCGGTCGAGTCGAGCACGATGGCCGTGTTCTCGGCCGTCAGCGGAGCGTCGTCGGCGAGGCCGCCGTCCAGCATCACGAGCCTCGGCGCGGCCGAGAGCCGCTGCTCGCGCTGGCGTGTCTGCTCCTGCATGTTGGCGATCGAGACGCGGTCGATGCTGCCCATCGAGACGGCGCGTGTGAGGGCGGCGCCCGGGTCGTCGGTGTGCAGGTGCACGCGGCACATCGGCGCCTCGCCCACGACCAGCAGGCAGTCGCCCATCTCGACCAGCTGGCGTTCGAGCCGGTCGCGGTCGATCGCGTCGCCCTCGAGCAGGAACGACGTGCAGTAGCGGTACTGGGACTCCTCCTGGTGGACGGCCTCGATGCTGAGGGGCCGGTCGATCGCCTCGAGCGGGGCGTGAATGTGCTCCCCCCGCGCCCCGGCGACCGCCCCGCGGCAGAACTCGACCAGGCCCGCGGCCCCGGCGTCGACCACTCCGGCATCGCGCAGCACGGCCAGCATCGACTGGGTGCGTACGACGCTCCGTGCCGCCGCCGCGAGCACCTCGTCGATCACCGCGTCCAGGTCTGCGCCGGCCTGCTGCTCGGCCGTCTCCGCCATCTCGCGGATCACGGTGAGCATGGTGCCCTCGATCGGCAGCCGCACCGGCCGGTACGCGGCGTCGGAGGCCGACCGCAGCGCCCGCGCCAGCGTGTGGGAGTCGAGCGCCGGCGCCGCCCCGACGACGTCGGCGAAGCCGCCGACGATCTGGGACAGGATCGCGCCGCTGTTTCCGCTCGCGCCCATCAGCACCGCCCGCTTGGCGGCGGCCGCGACCGGCGCGACGCCGTCGGCAGTCACCGATTCGAGCCCGTCCGCCAGCTCCCGCGCCGTCTCGGCCAGGTTCGAGCCGGTGTCTCCGTCCGGCACCGGATAGACGTTCAGATCGTTCAGGTGGCCACGGCTGGCGTCGATGGCCGCCGCCGCACCACGGGCCGCGGCGAGCGCGATCCGGTGCGCATCGCTCATGCGGTGCGCTTCACACCCTGGATGTGGATCTGGAGGGAGGACACCCGGAGCTCGGTCAGCTTCTCGACCTGGTACTCGACCCGCGAGCGGAGATTCGCCGCGACCTCGGCCAGGTTGAGACCGAACTCAACCACAACGTAGAGGTCGATGGCGAGCGCGTCGCCCTCCCAGCGCACGCTCACGCCCTGGGTGAGCCGGTCGCGGCTGAGCAGGTGGGCGACTCCGCGGGTCAGGCTGGTCGCGGCCATGCCGACCACGCCGTAGCACTCGAGGACCGTCAGGCCGACGATCTGGGCGATCACCTCGTCGGCGAACGAGACGGAGCCGGACGTGCCCGTGTGGGACGCCGATCGGGCGACACTGACCGACGTGTGCACCATCACCCGTTCAGACGCTCGTTCGCCGCTCCCGGTTGCGTCAGGACGGCGAATTCATCATCTATACTCCGCGGCCGTGTCCAGAGTATGCGTGATCTGTGCGAAGAAGCCGGGGTTCGGCAATAACCGGAGCCACTCGATGGTGGCGACGAAGCGCCGCTTCGACCCCAACCTTCAGCACATCCGGATCATGCTTGACGGCTCGCCTACTCGGGCCTACGTCTGCACCCGCTGCCTCAAGGGCGGCAAGGTGCAGAAAGCCGTGTGAGCGGCGCTCCTCTGCGCCGAGCCGACCTCGATCGCGATCCGCTGCGCCAGTTCGCCTCGTGGTACGCGCAGGCCACCGACGCCGTTCCCATGCCCGAGGCGGTCGTGCTGGCAACGGCCACCGCGGCCGGCGCTCCCGCGGCGCGGATGGTGCTCATGAAGGGCTTCGATCAGCGCGGGTTCGTCTTCTACACGAACTACTTCAGTCGCAAGGGCCAGGAGATCGCCCAGAACCCGCGCGCCGCGATGCTGTTCCACTGGCCGCCCCTGGGCCGCCAGGTGCGCATCGAGGGCGCCGTGCATCGCATCGACGCGGCCGAGTCGGACGCCTACTTCGCCACCCGCCCGCCCGGAAGCCGGCTCAGCGCCGCGGCCTCGCCTCAGAGCCGGCCGGTCGAGGGCCGCGCCGTCCTCGAGGACGCGGTCGCCCAGCTCGCCGCCCGCCACCCCGACGGTAAGGTGCGCCGCCCCGAGGAATGGGGCGGGCTGCGGCTCGTCCCGTCCGCGTACGAGTTCTGGCAGCACGGCGACGACCGCCTCCACGACCGCTTTCGCTACCGGCGCGAGGGCGAGGAGTGGGCGGTCGAGCGGCTCGGGCCATAGAGGGGCGCTCGGGGGTGAGTGTCGATTGACCGACGCGGAGAATGCCAATTGACCGTTGGGCCGGGTCCGAGGCGCAAAAGGCCGGCATGGAGGGACAGGGCACGCTCCGCCGGTGGCCCCACGTCGAGCCGTCCTGTTCGACTGGCGAGGAACGTTGTCGCACAGTCCGCCGCCCCGCTGTGGGCTGAGCGAGCGTTCGCGCTGATCGATCGCCCCCGACCATAACGTGGGAGCCGCGGCTGTGGGCATCGCCACGCTGACCAGACTGCTGGATGGACATCGGTGGGCTAATGGCCAATTGACAATTCCAGCGAGCGTCAATTGGCATTTCCCTGCAAGCGAGGTGATTCGCACCATCGCCAGCACGCCGGGCAGCGCACCGCCCAGCAGCGAGAGTCGTCAGGGCAAGCGCATACGGAGAACCCGGCTGTGGCCGGGCCCGTTCACCCACCACACGAGAGATCCGCCGGTGATGGCCAGGCCCTGCGGCGCGAGCGTCCCGGTGTGGACCCGAGTCACGTGGCCCGTGGCCAGGTCGAGCGTGAACACCGACCGCGCCGTCGCCCAGGCTGCAAACCGGCGCCCGAGCGCGACCTCGGCCCGGACTCCGGTCGGCAAAAGACGCCGGCCCAGCTTCCGGCAAGTGCGAGAGGACAGCCGGACAAGGCGGTTCCCGCCGGTCCCCGGGACGAGCACGGCCATCTCGCGGCCGGTGATGGCCACCGCGGCGGCGGGAGCGGCGAGCGCGGCGCTGCACCTGTGAGTGCCGGCCGCGAAGTTCCAGGATTGCACCTCGCTCAGGCGCGCGCCCGGGGGCCTGATCGCGTCCCCCATCGGCTGGGGCAGCTGGAGCGGCAGGATGGCCACCGTGCTCCCCGAAGCGGCGATGCGGGCCGCGCCCGGGGCGCCGGGGATCACCTTGACCGCCGTCGTCCCTGCGGCGACGAACCGCAGGTCGGCCCCGGTCATCGACGAGACCCCGGGGCCGCCACCCGACCCGAGCTGGCACTCCATCGCCGGGTCAACCTCGGTCTGGGTGGTACGCGTAAACGCGATCCCCCCTGCGATGGCAAACCGCCCGACGCTCGTCCCCCAGCAGGTCACCTCGTAGGACTCGCTCGCAAGTCGGCGCCGTCCGCTGGGACCGACCCGCCAGAGGAACGAGTCGGCCTCGTCGTGGGTGGCGTTCAGCGGGCCGACGACGATCGAGTCGTAGGCGAGCGACCGCGCCGACACGGCGACTCCGGTGCCGCCGTCCTCGGGGATGAAGGCGTGTCCCATGGAGTGGCCGACCACCGGACATCGCCGCGGCGTTGCCAGCCGTCCGCCCTCGAGCGCGACCACATGCACGGCGTGGCAGACGTTCCCGAACCAGTCCTTGCGCCGAGTCCGGAACGCCACCCTGCCGCCACCAACCGCCAGCGTCACGACAGGTGTGGACGTGGTCGCAATCACCGTCGCCGGGGGCGGGGCAGCACTCGCCGTCGCAACGGAGGCGAGCAGTGACATCGTCGCCAGCACGCCCACGAATACCACGGTCAACCTGCCAAGGCCCACCAGTCAATGGTACAGATTGCGGCACGGCGTGCCACTCAGGTGACGGGGGGCGAGCGGCCTCGGACCGCGAGCACGTTCCGTACGCCTGGCAGCGGGCTGCCCAGGAGCGCGGTCGCCCGACGACAGTCGAGCCGGCAGTCGCGCGGGCGTCCGGGCGCCGTCTCGGCGCTGGTGGTGGTGCGGAGGTGGTCGGTCCGCCGGCCGTGGGCGGCGGCCACGAGGCAGGCGAACTCGTAGCGGCTGACGCCGTCGGCACCGGCCAGGTGCAGCGGCCCGCTCGCGGCGGTCGGCGCCAGAGCGAGCAGCGCGCGGGCGAGATCCGACACCCGCACCGGGCAGCGCAGCTCGTCGGTGAAGAAGGCGAAGTCGGCGGTCCCGTCGGCGACCTCGAGGATGCGGCGCTCGTGGCCGGACAACTCCTCACCGCCGTAGATCAGTGAGGTGCGGACGAGCACCGCGCCCGGATGCGCGGCCAGCGCCGCGCGTTCGGCCGCCGCCTTGGCGCGGCCGTATTCCAGGATGGGCTCGGCCGGATCCTCCTCGCGGTATGGCCGGCCGGCGCGACCGTCGAAGACGAGGTCGGTCGAGAGGTGCACGAGCCGCGCTCCCGCCCCGGCCGCCGCCGCGGCGACGTTGGCGGTTCCGTCGACGTTCGTCGCCCACGCCTCGGGACCGTCCTGGAGGTAGGCGGTGTGGATGACGTGGTCGGGCCGGACCGTCGCCATCACCGCCTCGACGGCCGCCCGGTCGCGCACATCGAGCGGTGTGGGTCCGGGGCTGCGAAAGCAGGTGCCGACGGCACTCCAGCCGGCCGCGGCCGCACGGCGGACGATCTCGCCGCCCAGGTAGCCCGAGCCGCCGGTGACCAGCAGCCGGGGAGGGCTCACACGCGGCGGTGGCCGCGAGGCAGCGCGCGCATCAGCTGCGCCATCACGACGGCCGCATCGGCCGCCTCGGCGCCCTTGTTCCCGACGCTCCCGCCGGCGCGCGCCTCGGCCTGCTCGAGCGTGTCGGTGGTGAGCAGCCCGAAGCTGACCGGAAGGCCGGTGTCGAGGGACGCCTGGATCACGCCCCGCGAGGCCTCGCGGCACACGTACTCGAAGTGCGGCGTGTCACCGCGAACGACGCAGCCGAGCGCGATCACGGCCTGGTGGCCGCCCGCCTCGGCCAGGCGCCTGCAGGCCAGGGGCAGCTCCCACGCGCCGGGCACGAACACGATCGTGATCTGGTCGTGCGAAACGCCGTGCTCGACCAGGCGCTCCACCGCGCCGTCCAGCAGCCGCTGCACGACATCGGCGTTGTACCGGGAGGCGACCACGGCGACGGCCATGTCCGCCAGCGGCCGCAGCTCGACCGCATGGCAGCCCGCGGGCGCCCGCAGCGTCCCCGCCCCCTGCTCGCTCAACGCGGCCGCTCCGGGGCGTCGTCGCCCTCGAGCCGCAGGCCCTGGTGATGCAGGGTGTGGCCCATCCGCTGCCGCTTGGTGCGCAGGTAGTCGGCGTTGAACGTATTCGGCTCGGCCTCGATCGGCAGGTGCTCGGTGATCGTGAGCCCGTACCCGTCCAGGCCCTCGAGCTTGCGCGGGTTGTTCGTCAGAACGCGGATCGACGTCAGGCCGAGGTCGGCCAGGATCTGGTAGCCGACGCTGTAGTCGCGGGAGTCGACCGGGAACCCGAGGTGCAGGTTGGCATCGACCGTGTCCATGCCGTGCTCCTGCAGCTCGTATGCCCGCAGCTTGTTCAGGAGGCCGATGCCCGCGCCCCTCCTGGGCCAGATACAGGAGCACGCCGCTGCCGGCCTGGGCGATCTGCGACATCGCCCGTTCGAGCTGGTCGCCGCAGTCGCACCGGAACGACCCGAAGACGTCGCCCGTCAGGCACTCCGAGTGGACGCGGACGAGCACGTCGGGCTTGCCGTCGACCTCGCCGCACACGAGCGCGACGTGTTGCTGGCCGTCGATCACCGACCGGTATCCGTAGGCGGCAAAGGGTCCGTACTTGGTGGGCAGGTCGGCGACCGCGATCCGCTCGACCAGGCGCTCGGTGCGGCGCCGGTAGGCGACCAGGTCGGACACCGTGATCATCTTCAGCCCGTGGTGGGCGCAGTACTGCACCAGGTCGGGCACGCGCGCCATCGTGCCGTCGTCGTTCATGATCTCGCAGATGACGCCGGCGGGCGTGAGCCCGGCCAGGCGGGCGAGGTCCACCGACGCCTCGGTCTGCCCCATGCGCTCGAGCACCCCGTAGCCGCGCGCCCGCAGCGGGAACATGTGCCCGGGCTGCACGAGGTCGCTCGGCTTCGTCGCCGGGTCGATCACCACGCGGATGGTGTGCGCCCGGTCGCCGACGGAGATCCCCGTCGACACTCCCGTGCGCGCCTCCACCGAGACGGTGAACGCCGTGCCGAGCGGCGTCTCGTTGTGGGTCGTCATCGGGTACAGGCCGAGCTCGTCGCAGCGGCTCTCCTCGAGCGCAAGGCAGATGAGCCCGCGGGCGTGCGTGGCCATGAAGTTGATCGCCGCCGGAGTCACATGCTCGGCGGCCATGCACAGATCGCCCTCGTTCTCGCGGTCGGGCGAGTCCACGACGACCACCATCCGTCCGGCCCGCACCTCGGCAATCGCCTCCTCGACCGTCGCAAAAGTCGAGGAGTCGAGCTCGGGATACGCCTCCTGGTACTCGGTGTTCATGGTCATGAGGGCTGCCTCGATGGTACCAGGACAGCGGTTCCGACCAGCTTTTCGACGTATTTGCCGAGCAGGTCCGCTTCGAGATTCACCCGCGCGCCGGGCGCCATCCGGCCGAGGGTGGTCACCGCCCGGGTGTGCGGGACGAGCGCGACCGTGAAGGTGTCGTCGTCGAGCGCCGTGACCGTCAGGCTGACGCCGGAGACGCACACCGAGCCCTTCTCGATGGTGTAGCGCAGGACCGCAGGCGGGGCCGCGAACGTCACGAGCACGCCGTCGCCGTCGGGGGCGACCGCGGTCACCTCCCCCACGCCGTCGACATGTCCCTGCACCCAGTGCCCGCCCATGCGGTCGCCGAGGCGCATCGCGGGCTCGATGTTGACGGCATCGCCGGCCGCGAGGTCGCCGAGCGTCGTGCGGCGCAACGTCTCGGCCACCGCCTCGAACGCGATCCGGCCGTCGGCCACCGCGACGGCGGTCAGGCAGCACCCGTCGATCGAGACCGAGTCACCGAGCGCGCAGTCGGCCGCGGTTGCCGCTGCCGCGAGCCGCAGCCGTGCCCCCGCGGGCGTGGCGGCGATCTCGTCGATGCGGCCCATCTCGTGAACGATGCCGGTGAACATGCGCTGCTAGGGCTCCCGAAGCTCGGTCACCGTCAGGATATCCGGGCCGGACCGCGAGCTGCTCACCGGCGCCGGCAGCTCGACCGGCCGCGTGAAGAGTCCCGGCCCCCGGCCCAGCTCGATCGGCGCGGTGAACACCATCACCCGGTCGATCAGGCCGGCGTCGTGGAACGCCGTTGCCAGCGTCGCTCCACCCTCGAGGAGAAGCGCGGATATCCGGCGGCGGCCCAGCTCGGCAAGCGCCTCGTCCGGCGAGGCGGCCGGCAGCATCTCGACACCCGCGGCCGCGACCGGAACGGCGCCCGGGTCGCACACCACCAGCACCGGCGTCTCGGGCCCGGCGCTCGTCGCCAGCCTGGAGGTGGGCGGCAGGCGGGCGCGGCGGTCGAACACCACCCGCAGTGGCTGGCGCTCGGCCGGCGGGTCGACGTCGCGGGCCGTCAGCAGGGGGTCGTCGGCGAGGGCGGTGCCGATGCCGACGCCGACCGCGCCCATGGCGGCGCGCAACTCGTGCACCCGGGCGCGGCTCTCGGGCGAGGAGATCCAGCGCGGGCCGGAAGGGGACGCCGTGCGCCCGTCGGCGCTGATCGCCGCCTTATAGGTGACGTGGGGCCGGCCGCGAAGCGCCAGCGTCAGCCACCAGGCGTTCTGGCGGCGGGCGGCTCGCTCGATGTCGCCGCCCGCGACCTCGACCTCGATCCCGGCGGAGCGCAGGCGGCGTGCTCCGGCGCCGTTCACCTTCTCGCTCGGATCGATCATCGCCGTGACCACCCGCGCGACCCCGGCGGCGATCAGGGCGTCCGCGCACGGGGGGGTGCGGCCGTGATGGCTGCACGGCTCGAGGTTCACGTACACGGTTGCGCCGTGGGCGTCACCGGCCGCCCGCAGCGCCGAGACCTCGGCGTGGTCGCCACCCGGCCGTTCGTGCCAGCCCTCGCCGATGACCGCGCCCGCCCGCGTGACCACGGCCCCGACGACCGGGTTGGGCGCCGCAGTGCGGCGGCCGCGCTCGGCCAGCTCGAAGCACCGTTCGAGGTGGACGCGGTCGGCCGCGTCGATCACGGGTGCGTGTGCGCGCCGGCCACCGCCACCCCGTCGGCGAGGCCGCGATAGGCCTCCGCCGGGCTGGCGGCCCCGAAGATCGCCGAGCCCGCAACCAGGATGTTCGCGCCGGCGCGGTGTGCGGCGGCGATGGTGGCCGCGTGGATGCCGCCGTCGACCTCCACGGCGACGCCCTCGCGGGCCGCCGCGAGCGCGCGCATCTGCGGCAGCCGGTCGAGGGTCGCCGGGATGAACTTCTGCCCGCCCCAGCCGGGGTTGACGCTCATGCATAGGAGCACGTCGGCGTAGCGCGCCGCCTCCGTGATCGCCTCCACCGGCGTACCCGGGTTGAGGGTGACCCCCGCCCTGCACCCCAGCTCGTGAATCAGCTGCAGGGTGCGGTGCACGTGCGGACAGGTCTCGATGTGGACGGTGATGCTGTCGGCCCCGGCCTCGGCGAACTGGGACAGGTGCCGCTCGGGCTGCTCGATCATGAGATGCACGTCGGCGAAGCCGTCGTGGCTTCGGATCACCTCGGCGATGTCGGCCATCATCTTCGGCCCGAAGGTGATCACGGGCACGAAGTGGCCGTCCATCACGTCGATGTGGATGACCCGCGCCCCGGCCTCCATGACCTCGCTCACCTGCTCGCGCACGCGGCCGAAGTCCGAGGAGAGGATCGAGGGCGCAACCTGCACGTCTTGCGGCCACGAGCGCATCGGCGCCACTGTAGTGGATTGCCTCACGCGGCCACAGCGATGTAGAAGCCGTCGGTGTGATCGCGGTGGGGCAGCGTCTGGCGGCCGCCGGGCACGACGCCGGCGCACTCGTCGCGGCGGATCGTGCACACCGAGTACACCAGCCGCCCGCCGGGGGCGAGCAGCCCGCGGGCATGATCGAGCAGTTGCCGCTGCAGACCGGCCAGGTCGCGGGCATCGGCAAGCGTGCGTCGCCAGCGGGCATCCGGCCGCCCCGCCAGGACGCCGAGGCCGGAGCAGGGCGGGTCGAGCAGGATGCGGTCAAACCCTGCCCCGGCGAACTCGAGCGCGTCGGCCACGACGACGCTCGCGCAGGTCACACGCTGGGAGTGCAGTGTGCGCTCCAGTGCGGCGGCCCGGCCCGGGTGGCGCTCGACGCAGACGAGCTCGCCGCGGTCGCCCATCAGCGCCGCCAGCTGTCCGGCCTTGCCGCCCGGCGCAGAGCACAGGTCGAGCACGCGCATGCCGGGCTCCGGGGCGAGCAGGCGCGCCGCCAGCATCGATCCGCGCGACTGGGGCCAGATGGCACCCACGGCCAGCTCGCGGCTCGCGGCCACATCGAAGGGTGCGTCGAGCACCAGCGCCTCGGGCAGCTCGGGATCGCCGTGCGCGGCGACGCCCAGGTCGAGCGGGCCCGGCCGGAGGGTGTTCACCCGCACCGCCAGCTCGGGCGGCTCGTTCTGGGCGGCCATCAGGGCCGCGGCCTCCGTTTCGCCGAACATGGCCGTCCACTCACCGGCGATCCAGTCGGGATAGGAGTGGCGCAGGGCGGGCCGCAGCGTCTCGACCCACTCCGGGCCCGCCTCGGCAACGCGGCGCAGGACGGCATTGGCCAGTCCGGCGGTGTGCCGGCCGGCGACCGTCTTGGCCAGCTCGACCGTCTCGTTGACGGCGGCCCGGTCGGGGATGCCCCCGGCAAACAGGATCTGATAGGCGCCCAGGCGAAGCGCCGCCCGCAGGGTCGGCTGCAGCTGTCCCGGCGGCCGCGAGGCGAGCGCCTCCATGGCGTAGTCGAGCGTGCGCACGCGCTGGACGGTGCCGTAGGCGAGGCGCATGGCGAGGCGGCGGTCGCGCTCGTCGAGCTTCGCCTTCTCGGCCTCCGCCGGAAAGGCCCGGTCGGCGTACGCGCCCTCCTCGAACGTCCGCCGCACCACCTCGTAGGCGGCCATCCGGGCGCTCATGTCGCCCGCGCCGGCGGCGTGCGCAGCCCGCGCAGGTACTCGCCGGCGGTCATCCGCCGCTTCCCGGCCGGCTGCAACTCGAGCACCTCGACCGCCCCCTCCCCGCACGCAATCTGCAACGAGTCCGTCCCGCCGGCCGATGCGGTGCCTGGCACCGACACGGCGGGCGTGACGGATACGCGCGCCTTCCAGAACGTGATCGGTTGGCCGTCGAGATCGGTTCTGGCGCCGATGTGGGGCGAGAGCGCGCGCACCTGGTCGACGACTCTGGCCGCCGGCGCGTGCCAGTCGATGCGCCGGTCGGCGGGCGTGATCTTGGCGGCATACGTGGCATCGCCGGACTGCTCGCGGCCGGTGGTCTGCCCGCGCAGTGCCGCCGCCAGCAGCGGCACGCCCAGGTCGAGGGCGCGCGCGGCCACCGCACCGGCGTCATCCCCGGGCCCGACGGCGAAGCGCTCGAGCCCATGGATCGGCCCGGCATCCAGCTCCGCGACGAGCTCGATCACGGCCACCCCGGTCTCGGCGTCCCCTGCCATCAGCGCCCGCTCGATCGGCGCGGCACCGCGCCAGCGGGGCAGGAGCGATGGATGCACGTTGAAGAGCGGGTAGCGGCCGAGGAGGGGCGGGCGCAGGATCTGGCCGAACGCCACCACCGCGCCCACGTCGGCCGAGGGAGGCTCGGCGCTGATCTGCTCCGACTGGACCACCGGCAACCCCAGCTCGGCGGCCGCGATCGCCACGGGCGGCGGCGCCGGCCGTCTGCCCCGGCCCGCGGGCCGATCTGGCTGCGAGACAACGGCGACGACGTCGATCCCGTCCTCGGTCACGAGCCGGTGCAGCGCGCCGGCGCCGAACGCCGACGTGCCGAAGAACGCGACCCTCACGCCTTCAGGCGCAGCTCCCGCAGAGCTGCGCGGCGGTCCTCCTTGGGAGCCCGGTCGATGATGAGTACGCCGTCCAGGTGATCGATTTCGTGCTGGATGACCCGCGCCTCGAGGCCCTCGGCCGCCACCTCGACCGTCGCCCCCGACTCGTCCAGCCCCACGGCGACCACGCGCACGTGCCGCTCGACCGGCACCGTCACCTCGCCGCCGAGCAGCGAGAGACAGCCCTCGGTATCCACCTCGGTCTCCTCCGACCGCTCGCCGAGCTCGGGGTTGATCAGCACCCGCACCGGCTCGTCGGCGCCGCCGCGGTACACGAACACGCGCCGCAGCACTCCGACCTGAGGCGCCGCCAGGCCCACACCGTGCGAGCGGCGCATCACCTCGGACATACGCTCGACGAGGTTTCGCACCTCATCGTCGACCTCGGCGATCGCGTTTGCCGGAACGCGCAACGCGGGGTCGGGATACTGGCGCACGAGCCGCATCGCCATCTGATGGTGCTCGCGCCGCTCGCGCTCCCGCTCGCGTTCGCGCTCGGGATCGGGAGCCTGCTCATCGTTCGTGATCGCCTCGGTGTCGACGTCCGCCATGCTCAGGAATGCTACCGAGCGGCCGAGGCCGTGACGATGTCGCCCGCGGGGACGACCTCGGCATAGCCGTCGCCAAGAGCGGCCACGAACGCGGCATGGACGTCTGCGGCGGGGATCGTGCGGCCGCCGAACCCGAGCGCCATGGTGGCGCAGGCATCATGTGCCAGGGTCGTCTCGAACCCCAGATCGACCGCCGCCCGCACGGTGGCATCGACGCACATCGCGGTCATCATCCCGCAAACCACCAGGCGTTCCACGCCGGCGCCGCGCAGGTGCTCCTCGAGCGGCGTTTGCAGGAAGCTGTTCGGATTCGCCTTCTGGAAGACGGTCTCGCCCGCCGCGGGCCGCACGGAGTCGTGGATCTCGACGCCGGCGGTGCCGGGGACCATGAAACTCGCGTCCGGGGCGTCCCACACATGCTGCATGTGCACCACCGGCTCACCCGAGGCGCGGAACGCATCCAGCAGTTCGCGGGCGTGCGCCGCAGCCTGCTCGGGGCCTTCGAGCGGGTTCTGCCCGCCGGGGAAATAGTCGTTCTGGATATCGACGATCACAAGGGCTCGGGTCATGTGCGCACCCTACCTACGCGAGCGACTGCGGGTCGACGTCGACCACCGCCGTCGCCCCGGCCCGGCGCAGGTCGGGGGCCAGGTCGCGCAGGAGGCCGCGCAGCACGCCGGCGGCTCGCGCCGCCGACCGGGTCTTGATCAGGACGTGGCTGCGACTGCGGTCGCGCAGCCGCATGAGCGGCGCCGGGCCGAGCACGATGTCGCCCTCGAGCGCCGGGGCGGCGGCCGCCGCGATCGTTGCCGCGATGTCTGCCGCGGCTGCGCTCGTGCTCGCCGAGGCGAGGACGCGAACCAGGCGCCGGAACGGCGGGTAGTCGAGCTCGCGCCGCCGCTCGAGCTCGGTCTCGATGAACTCCGCCACCGCGTGACGGGCCGCGAGCACCACCGGCCGCAGCTCGGGGCTCCACGTCTGAATCAGCACCCTGCCACGGGGATCCCCCGGGCGCCCGGGCCGGCCCGCGAGCTGGGTCAGAAGCGCGAACGTGCGCTCCTCGGCGCGGAAGTCGGGGATCGCAAGCGCCAGGTCGGCGTCGAGGACGGCGGCGAGACCGACGCCGGGCATGTCGTGGCCCTTGGCGACGAGCTGCGTCCCCACCAGCACCGCTGCCGTGGCGCGCCGGAACCGCAGCAGCGTCGATTCGGGCTCGCCGGGGCGGGCGGCGACGTCGGCGTCGAGGCGCATCACCTCGAGCCGCTGGAAGCGGCGGACGAGCTCATCCTCCACCCGGGTCGTGCCGGCGCCGATGTGGGCGAGGTCGACAGAGCCGCAGGTCGGGCATGCCCGCGGCATCGGGTACTCGGCACCGCAGTGATGGCACACCAGCCTGCGCCCATGCAGCGTGAGCGCCACATCGCAGCGGTCGCAGCGCCAGGTGCGGCCGCAGGTGCGGCAGTGGATCGCCGCTGCCGCACCGCGCCGGTTCTGGAGCAGGATCGCGCGCCCACCCCGGTCGTCGATGCCGGCCAGCGCGTCGACCAGCGGCCGCGTCAGCGGATACCCGCCGTCGGCGCGCAGGTCGACGATCTCGACCGCGGGCAGCGGGCCGCCGACCCGCACGGGCAGGCTCACCCGGTTCGGGATCCCAAACCACGACTCGGGGCGGGGGGTCGCGCTCCCGAAGACGACCACCGCGTGCTCGAGCCGCGCCCGCTTCGCGGCCACCCGGCGGGCGTCGTAGCGCGGGTCGGCCTCGTGCTTGTAGGAGGCGTCGTGCTCCTCGTCGACGACGATCATGCCGAGATCCGGCATCGCCGCGAACACCGCCGAGCGCGCACCCACGACCACGCGTGCCTCGCCGGCCGCGATCCGGGCGTGCTCGGCCCCGCGGCGCGTCTTCGAGATGCCGCTGTGCAGCACGGCCACGGTGGGGCCGAAGCGGGCGACGAAGCGCGACGCCGTCTGTGGTGTGAGCGCGATCTCGGGGACGAGCACGATCGCCCCGCGCCCCAGCTGCAGGGCGTGCTCGATCGAGCGCAGGTAGACCTCGGTCTTGCCCGACCCCGTGACGCCGTGCACCAGCACGTCGCCGCCCCCGGCCGCGAGCGCCTCGGCGCAGGCGGCCACCGCCCGCTCCTGCTCGGGCGTGAGCGTGACGTGGACGTCGTCGGCGACTGCGGAGGGAGCGGGATCGAGCGCCACGAGACCCCGTTCGGCCATCCTGCGCACCGTGTCGCGCGTCGTCCCGGCCGCCGCGACCAGATCGGACAGCGGCAGCGGCGCGAGGCCGATCTGGGCCAGCACGTCGGCCTGGCGCCGGGTGGCCCCCTCCATGCTCAGGAACCGCACCCACGGCTCCGGCCTCCCGCACCCCGGCCGCGGGCGGGATCACGAGCGCGACCGCGCGGGGCAGGGTCGATGCGTACGTCGAGGCGATCCATTCCGCCAGCTCCAGCAGCGGCCCGGGCACCTCGCCGGCCACGCCCATGACCGGTTTCAGCCCCTCGCAATCGCCCTGCTCGACCGCGGTGACGATCCCCCGCACCACCCGCGCGCCCGAGCTCCACGTCGACCAGCGTCCCGCGCGTCACCGCATCCCGCAGCTCCGCGGGGAGTGCGTAGTCGAACGCGCGGTCGACCGCCCGTGCGGTCACGAGGGGATGCACGCGGGCAACCGCGCCGGGCCGGGCCGTCACGACCGGGAGGTGAAGTCGATCACCACCGGGCAGCCCTCGAGGCCCAGCCGGCGCCGGAGCTGGTTCTCGACGAAGTAGCCGTAGTCGCGGGTGACGAGGCTGCGGTCGTTGGTGACGATCCGGAAGCGCGGCGGGCGGGTGCGGTACTGGGTCGCATACAGCATGTTCAGGCGCCGGCGGCCCTCGCGGGGCGGCTCCCGCAGGGCGCCGATCTCGGCCATCGCCCGGTTCAGCGCGCCGGTGCCGACACGCGAGGTGTAGCGGTCGAACAGCTCCTCGACCGTGTCCAGCACCCGCTCGACGTTGCGGCCGGTCAGGGCCGACGACGTGACGATGGCGGGCCGCTGGCGCAGCTTGCCCTCGAGCCGGTCGGCCACGTCCTCGACCGTCGTTTCGGCGATGTCCCACTTGGAGAGGACGACGATCGTCGCGCAGCCCGCCTTGCGGGCCACGTCGGCCACCCCCAGGTCGCCCTCGACGACGCCCTGCGACGAGTCGACGAGCACCAGCGCGATGTCGGCCCGCTCGGCCGCGGCCAGGGCGCGCACCTCGCTGTAGTACTCGATCCCCTGCCGATGGCGGCGCTTCCGGCGCAGGCCGGCGGTGTCGATCAGGCGGAAGCGGCGCTCACCGCGCACGAACGGGGTGTCGATCGCATCGCGGGTCGTGCCGGGCTGCTCGGACACGATCACGCGCGGCCGGCCGAGGATGGCGTTCAGCAGGGACGACTTGCCCACGTTGGGCCGGCCGAGGATGGCGACGCCGATCTCATCCTCACCGTCGTCCACGGGCCGGCCGCCGCCCTCGACCGCGTCGAGCCGCTCGACGAGGGCGTCCAGCAGGTCGCCGGTGCCCCGCCCATGGAGCGCCGACACGGGGATCGGCTCGCCGAGTCCCAGGCTGTGCAGCTCGAGCGCCGCCGGCTCGTGGGCGGCATCGTCGATCTTGTTGGCGACCACGATCACCGGCCGGCCCGACCGGCGCAGGATCTGAGCGATCTCCTCGTCGCCGGCGGCCAGCCCCGCCCGGGCGTCGATCACGACCGCCACGACGTCGGCCTCCTCGACCGCCCTGCGCGCCTGCGCGGCCACCTGGGCCTGCATCGGCGAGTCGTCGCCCGCATCCAGGCCGCCGGTGTCGATGAGCACGAACGTGTGCCCGCGCCAGTCGCACGTCATCTCGTTGCGGTCGCGCGTCACGCCGGGCCGTTCGTCGACCACGGCGTGGCGCGACGAGGTGAGCCGGTTCACGAGCGTCGACTTGCCGGCGTTCGGGAACCCCACCACCGCGACGACGCCGACCCGCTCCGCTGCGGCGCTCATACCGCCTGCTCGTACAGGGCGCGGATCTCGGCCATGAGCTCGTCGGCCGTCTCCCTGTAGGCCTGGGCGGCGCGCCGGTCGCCGCGCTCGTACCGCCGGGCCGGTCCGAAGCGGATCTGCACTCGCCGGCCGGGCCGCCAGCTTCCGCTGCCGCGGATGGCCGCCGGCACGACGGCGGCGTCCTCGACCACCGCGCAGCGGCCCGCGCCCGCCTTGGCACCCTCCAGCTCGGCCTGGCGGTGGCCCTGGATGAAGATCCCCACGACGCCGCCTGCCGCGATGACCTCGTGCACGGTTCGCAGGGCATCGCGGTCGGGCTCGCCCCGGCGCACGGGAAACGCCCCGCCCCAGGCGATCAAGCGGCCGAGGATGGGGATGCGGAAGAGCTCGGCCTTTGCCATGTAGCGGATCGTGCGCGGCTGCACCCGCCCGATCGAGGGGATGTCCCACCACGACTGGTGGTTGGACACGATCAGCACGGGGCCCTCGGCCGGGATGTGCTCGGTACCCTTCGCCCGGGGGCGCAGGAGCAGCCCGGTGACGTTCCCAAGCGTTGCCCGCAGCACTCGCCAGGAGCGGTCGTAGCGCTCGAGCTCGGGCGCGGTCACGAGGCCGCCTCCACCAGTCGCAATACGCGCTCGACCACGTCGGCGGCGGTCAGCTCGGAGGTATCGATCACGTGAGCGTCGGGCGCCGGGGCAAGCTGCTCGGAGTCGTTGCGGTCGCGGGCGGCGATCGTCTCGCCCACCTGCTCCGGTTCGAGGCCCAGGTCGGCCGCTCGCCGGTCGGCGCGCGACTCGAGGGACGCAACGAGGTACACCTTGACGTCCGCATCGGGGCAGACGCGGGTGCCGGTGTCGCGGCCCTCGAGCACGGCATCGTGTGCCAGCGCCCGCTGCCGTGCGCGCATCCGCTCGCGCACCTGCGGGTGGCGGGAGACCGCGCTCACCCGTGCCGAGACCTCCTCGCTGCGCAGGTCCACGGGCCCGGCGGGCGCCTGTCCCACCAGCGCGGCCAGGGCGTCGCCGTCGTCGGGATCGACGCCGTGCTGCATGGCCGCCGCGGTCAGCTCGCGGTACATCGAGCCGGTGTCGACGTAGCGGTACCCGAGCCGCTCGGCGAGCGCTCGGGCAACCGTGCTCTTGCCCGCGCCGGCGGGCCCGTCGATTGTGATCACCACCGCGCCCCCAGTGCGCCAAAAGGGGTCTGACCCCGTTTGGCGCGGGTCATGCCGTCACCCCGGCCAGGCGTTCGGAGAAGTCCGGGAAGCTGATGCCGAGCGCGTCTGATCCCGACACCTCGACGCCGTGCTGCGAGCACACGCCCGCGACAGCGCCGAGCATGGCGACCCGGTGGTCGCCGGCGGCCTCGACCCGGCCGCCGCGCAGCCGCGCCGGCACGCCGCGGATGCGGAACCCGTCCTCGAGCGCGGTCACGTGCCCGCCCACGGCGTTCAGGGCCTCCGCCACCGTCTCGATCCGGTCGGACTCCTTCACCCGCAGCTCCCCCGCCCCGCGGATGGTGGTGACGCCGTGGGCGAAGCAGGCCAGCAACGCCACCAGCGGGAGCTCGTCGATCAGCGACGGCACCAGCTCCGCCTCGATCTCGGTTGCGACCAGCTCGGCGGGGCGCACCTCGATGTCGGCCACCGGCTCGGCGGCGGCCAGGCGGCGGTTGAAGAGCCCCACTCGCGCGCCCATCCGCTCCATCACGGTCAGAAGGCCGGTGCGGGTCGGGTTGATCCCCACTCCGCGCAGGGTGAGCCCGGATCCGTGGACGATCGTGGCCGCGACCACGAACGGCGCGGCCGACGAGAAGTCGCCCGGCACGCGCACCTCGTCCAGGTGCAGGCTCGCCACCGGCGAGACCGCGACCCGGCCCGGCCGGCGATCGACGGGCGCTCCCGCCTCGCGCAGCATCCGCTCGGTGTGGTCGCGGGTCGGGACGGGCTCCTCGACCACCGTCATCCCCCGCGTGGCGAAGAGGGCGGCCAGGAGCACGCACGACTTCACCTGGGCCGAGGCCACCGGCAGCCGGTAGGTGACCGGCTCGACCGCGCCCGACACCCGCAGCCGCACCGGCGGGCAGCCGTCGGTCGTCTCGAGGACGACGCCCATCTGCGCCAGCGGGTCGGCGATCCGCCCCATCGGCCGGCGGCGGATGCTGGCGTCGCCGTCGAGCACGAATTCGCCGGTCTGGCCCGCCAGGATTCCCGGCAGCAGCCGCATCAGCGTGCCCGCGTTCTGGACGTCGATCCGCCCCTCCGGCGGCCGCAGGCCCCGCAGCCCGACGCCGTGCACGCGCAGGCTGTCCGGGTCGGGCTGGTCGATCTCGACCCCCAGCGTGCGCATCGCGGCCACGGTCGCGAGCGTGTCGGCCGAGGCGCCGAACCCCTGCACCGCCACCTCGCCGTCGCAGAGCGACGCCACCATCACGGCCCGGTGGCTGATCGACTTGTCACCCGGGACTGTGAGCTCGCCCGCGATAGCTCCTGCGGGCGCAAACCGCGTCTGCTCGGCGGCGCTCACGGCTCCACCGCCGCCGTTGCCGCGGCGCTGTAGCCCTGGGCGTCCAGAAGCTCGACCGCGCGCAGCGCCTGCTGCTCGCCCGCGACGAGCACCACGGCGGTTCCGCCCGCGTCGGTGGACATGTGATGCAGCTCGAAGTCCTCGATGTTGATGCCCTCCGCCCCCAGCGCCTGCGTGATCCCGGACAGGACACCCGGCCGGTCGGGCACGTGGACGCGCACGCGGTAGAGATCCTCCGGCACCGCGGGGTAGGCCGCCTGCAGGAGCCGGCGGCGGTTGCCCGCGGCCTCGGCCACCCAGCGGGCCACGAACCCGGCGTCGTCGCGCTCGAGTGCGCGCGTGAGCTCATCGATGCGGCGGGTGTGCTCGCGCAGCCCGTCGAGCAGCGCGTCGCGGTTGTCCAGGAAGATGTCGACCCAGATGCGCGCGTTGGCACCGGCCACCCGGGTCATGTCGCGGAACGACCCGCCAACCGCCGCCAGCGGATCGTGCCCGTCGACGCGGCCCGAGCCGGCCTGGTTCATGAGCAGGTTTGCGAGCGCGTGCGGGAGGTGGCTCGTCAGCGCGACCAGCCGGTCGTGCGCGTCGGGGTCGATCGCCACGGGCCGCGCTCCCAGAGCGGCCACGAACGCGTGCAGGCGCCGGTGGCAGCCCGCGTCGGTCGCGGCGACCGGGGTCAGAAACCAGGTGGCGCCCGCGAACAGGTCGGCCCGGGCGTTCTGGACGCCGCGCGCCTCGGAGCCGCACACCGGGTGACCGCCGACGAAGCGGCCGTTGCCCCCGGCCGCGGCCATCAGCCGCCCCTTGGTGGAGCCGACGTCGGACACGGCGCAGCCTTCCGGGGTGGCGTCGAGCGTGCGCGCCACCAGCTCGGGCAGGCGGGCGACCGGCCCGCAGATGACCGCGATCTCGGCGTCGGCGACGGCCGCCTCCAGCGAATCGGCCGCGTGCGCCGCCGCACCGCGCTCGAGTCCGGCCCGGGCCGCGTCCGGGTCGGGATCGAACGCAACCACCTCGTCGCCGCGGGCGGCGGCGGCCAGGCCGACCGAGCCGCCGATCAGGCCGAGGCCGACGACGGCGACGCGCATCAGGTCACGCCCCCCACCGGCGGCGCCACCGACCGCATCAGCTCGGCCAGCCGGAAGGCCAGATCGAGCGACTGGCGCGCGTTCAGGCGCGGGTCGCACAGGGTGTGGTAGCGGACGCTCAGCTGGTCCTCGAGCACGGCCTCGGCCCCGCCCAGGCACTCGGTCACGTCCTCGCCGGTGAACTCGAGGTGCACGCCGCCCGGCCACACGCCGCACTCGCGGCAGATCGCGAAGAACGCGCCGAGCTCGGCCATGATGTCCTCGAACCGGCGCGTCTTGAAGCCCGGAGTGCGTGCGAAACGCGTTCGCATGCATCGGATCGCATGCCCACACCACCGGGTGGCCGGCATCGGTCACCGCCTGCACCAGCGGCGGGAGCACATCGGTGACGCGTCCGGCCCCCATCCGGCAGATCAGCGTCAGCCGCCCGGGCGTGCGGTCGGGATCGAGCCGCTCGCACAGATCGAGCACCTCGGCCACGTTCGCCGACGGCCCCAGCTTGCACCCGAGCGGGTTGCCCACCCCGGCGAAGAACTCGGCGTGCGCGCCGTCCGCTGCGCGGGTGCGCTCGCCCACCCACAGCATGTGGGCCGAGCAGTCGTACCAGCGCCCGGTGAGCGAGTCGCGCCGCGTGAGCGACTCCTCGTAGTCGAGCAGAAGGCCCTCGTGGCTCGTCCACACGTCCACCTCGTGCAGGCGCCGCTCGCGGACGAGGTCGATGCCGCAGGCTGCCATGAACGCCAGCGCCCGCTCGATCTCGGAGGCGATGCTCTCGTAGCGGCGCCCCTCCGGCGAGCTCGCCACGAACTCCTGGTTCCACAGGTGCACCTTGGTCAGATCGGCGAACCCGCCCTTGGTGAACGCGCGCAGCAGGTTGAGCGTCGCCGCCGACTGGTGGTAGCCCTGCACCATCCGCTCGGGGTCGGGCGTGCGCGCCTCGAGCGTGGGTGCGTCGTCGTGCACCATGTGGCCGCGGAAGCTCGGCAGCTCGAGGCCGTCCACGACCTCCACCGGCGAGGAGCGGGGCTTCACGAACTGGCCCGCGATCCGGCCGACCTTGACGACCGGCAGCATGGCGCCGTAGGTCAGCACCGCGGCCATCTGCAGCATGATCTTGAGCTTCTCGCGGATGCTCACGGCCGAGAAGTCGTCGAACGACTCGGCGCAGTCGCCCGCCTGGAGCAGGAAGCCGCGTCCGGCCGCGACCTCGGCGAGGGCCGCCTGCAGGTTGCGCGCCTCGCCGGCGAACACGAGCGGCGGCAGCCCCAGCAGGCGCTCGCGCATCTCGCGGGCATGCTCGGGGTCGGGCCATTCCGGCTGCTGGGCGGCGGGAAGGGCTCGCCAGGACGACGGAGACCAGGTGGATGCGGGCGCTGCCATTTGGGCCGCATCCTACCGGCGCCCAAGCGGCCGAAGTCCCGGCGGGGGTTGGGTACAGTGGCCGCAGCCATGACCCGCGTCTTCTCCGGCATCCAGCCCACCGGCCGCAAGCATCTGGGCAACTACATCGGCGCAATCCGCAACTACGTCATCGACCAGAGCCTGGGAGAGGCGTTCTACTGCATCGTCGACCTGCACTCGATCTCGATGGTGCACGACCCCGCCACGCTGGCCGAGAACACCCTGGACACGGCCGCCATGCTGCTCGCCGCCGGCCTCGACCCGGACAGCTGCACGCTCTTCGTGCAGAGCCACGTCCCCCAGCACTCCGAGTGCGCCTGGCTCCTGGGATCGGTGGCGACGTTCGGCGAGCTGCAGCGGATGACCCAGTTCAAGGAGAAGAGCGCGGGCCGGGAGTCGGTCTCGGCCGACCTCTTCACCTACCCGGTGCTCCAGGCCGCCGACATCCTGCTCTACCGCACCGACCGTGTGCCGGTCGGCGATGACCAGCGCCAGCACCTGGAGCTGACCCGCAACATCGCCCAGCGCTTCAACGCGCGCTACGGCGACACGTTCACGCTGCCCGAGGCCGCGATCCCGACCACCGGCGGGCGCGTGATGGACCTGCAGGAGCCGACCAACAAGATGTCCACCACCGGCGGCACACCCCTCGGGACGGTGCTCGTGACCGACCCGCCCGATGTGGTCACGCGCAAGCTGAAATCCGCCGTGACGGACTCCGGCCGTGAGGTGCGCCGCGGCGAGGGCAAGGAGGGCATCGCCAACCTGATCGAGATCGCGGCGGTGGCGACCGGGCGCACGGCCGAGCAGGTCGAGGCCGCCTACGACGGCGCCGGCTACGGCCAGTTCAAGACCGACGTGGCCGAGGCCGTCGTCGAGTATCTGCGGCCGGTGCGGGAGCGCTACCTCGAGCTGCGGGAGCACCCTGACCATCTGCGCGCGGTGCTCGGGGCCGGTGCGGAGCGGGCCGAGGCGGTGGCCGCCGAGACGGTGGCGTTGATCAAGGACCGGATGGGGTTCGTGCCGCCGGTCGTCTAGTACGGCTGCGACGCGAGGGCGGTCACGGCGCCGTCCGCCGTGAGGGCAAGCGGGGTGATGGTGCCCGCGCGGGCATCGACGAGCACAGCGCAGGGCGCGGCCGGATCGGTGAGCGCACCGACATCGGCCAGGGTCATGTCGCCGATGCGCCAGATCGCGGGCCGGTGGCGGTGCCCCTTGAGCACGAGCCGGAAGCGCCGTCGGCGCAGCAGCTCCTGCAGCTCGTCGTTGGCCTCGAGCGCGTAGCCGTAGTCGTCGGCCGTGATCCCGTTCATGTCGTTTTCGGCCAACCCGTGACACAGGAGCAGGCGCCCGCCGGATGCGGGCTCGAGCTCGACGCTCTCGGGGAGGCTGCGCAGGAAGGCGACGGTGGCCGGGGCGAGATCCTCGATGCGGTGGGCGTCGGGGAACATCTGGGTGCCCTCGAGCAGCCAGCGATCGTGGTTCCCGCGCACCGTCAGGACATCCGAGAACTGCAGGAGCTCGACGCAGCGGTTGGGGTCGCCCGGGCCGTTCACGATGTCGCCGACGCAGCACAGGCGATCGAGCCCGAGCCCGCACAGGTGGTCGAGCATCCGCTCGAGCTCGGCGTCGCACGCATGCACGTCGCCGACGATGCCGATGCGGATCACGCGGCCGTCACCCTCCCCAGCACCTCGGCCGCCGCCCGCTCGCCCGCCCGCACGGCGCCCTCCATGAAGCTCGGCAGGTCGGAGGTCTCGGCGCCCGCGTAGTGGACGCGGCCGTCGGGGACGGCCAGGCCGCTCCCCCAGCCCCGCAGCTCGCCGGGCGCGAAGATCAGGTAGCTGCGCGGATACGGCACCCGCACCACCCGGGCCAGCTCCGCGCCGAAGCAGGTGCGCACGGCCTCGGCGACGGCCCGGTCGGCGCTCGCCCGCGACTGGCGCAGGAGCCACCCCGCCGGCGTCGACCCGACAAAGCTCCCCAGCGTGCGCGGGCTGTGGCGGTAGGCGTAGCCGATCGCGGTGTCGGTGACGACGGCGGGCGGTGCGTCCGCCGGAGGCTCGCGCTCGAGCACCAAGAGCGACTTCACGGCGACGCCGTAGCGTCCCACCGGCACCGGGCGCAGGCCGGCGATGCGGGACCGCGCGTGCAGCGGCACGGCCATGACCGCACGGCGCGCAGCCACCGGAGGCCCGCCCGGCGCGGAGACCACCACCGAGCCCGGCTGCATCCGCACGGCTGCCGCCCGCCGGCGCAGGCGCACGCGGTCGCCGAGGCCGGCCGCGATGCGCTCGGCGAAGCCGCCCGCGCCGTCCTCGAACCGCAGCTCGGCGCCGTCGCCCGGGCCGCTGCGGGCGGCGGTCTTGACCGCCAGGGCGTACAGCGACATCCACCGCAGCGGCACGGTCGACGCGGTCACGGCAACGGCCGTCTCGCACACGGACCGCTCCTGTACGCCGGCGCCGCCGGCCCGCAGCCAGGCGTCGACCGTGGCCGTGTCGGTGCCCGGCTCGGCCGCCGCGCCCAGCCGCTCGAGCTCGGCCTGCAGCCTCCGGTAGGCGCCGCCTGCCCGATCGAATTGGCGCCCGCCGACGTGCCAGCGCACCGGCACCGGGCCGTGATCGCCCCACCCGACCGTCGAGAGCCGCAGGCCGGCGCCGACCTCGGCGGCCAGGGTGTGCAGGGCGGTGTTGGAGGCGTCGACGGCCTCGCCGCCCGCCTCGAAGCGGACGCCGGCGGCGGTGGGCGTCCACACGCGCCCCCCGACCCGGTCGCCGGCCTCGAGCACGACCACGTCCGTGCCCGCCGCGGTCAGCCGGTGCGCGGCCGTGAGCCCCGAGAGGCCCGCACCGATGACGACCGCGTCATGCACGGCGCAGCGCGTCCACCTCGGCGGCGCTCAGCTCGCGCCACTCCCCCGGGTCGAGGTCGCCCACCCCGAGGCCGGCGTAGCGGGAACGGTGCAGCGCCCGGGCCGGATGGCCCACGGCCGCCAGCATCCGCCGCACCTGGCGGTTGCGGCCCTCGTGGATCGTGATCTCGACCCGCCCGGGCCCGGCGCGGTGCACGGTCGCGGGCGCGGTCGGCCCGTCGTCGAGCTCCACCCCCTCGCGCAGCCGGCGCAGCACCGCCGGTGTGGGGTCGGCGGCCACGGTCGCGACGTACGTCTTGCGGACGCCGTTGCGCGGGTGCATGAGCCGGTCGGCCAGCTCGCCGTCGTTCGTCAGGAGCAGCACACCCGTCGTCTCGCGGTCGAGCCGGCCGACCGGGAAGAGCCGCACCGGCAACGGCACGAGATCGATCACCGTCGGGCGCCCGTTCGGGTCGCGCACGGTGGTGACCACCCCGGCGGGCTTGTTCAGCAGCACCGACACCTGGGCCTGGACGTGCACCCGGCGGCCGTCGACGCGCACGTCGTCAGAGTCCGAGACCACCGTTCCCAGCTCCGCGGGGGCCCCGTTCACGGTCACGCGGCCGGCCCGGATGAACTCGTCGGCAGCCCGGCGCGACCCCACGCCGGTGGAGGCCAGATAGCGGTTAAGCCTGACCGGCACGCTGGTCGGCCACGACGTGCAGGCGCGCCCGCAGCGCCTCGTGGTCGGCGTCGGGCAGGTCGAACTCCGCCAGGCTCGGCAGGCTCGCGAGCCCCTCCTCGAGGCCGAACATGCGCTCGAACACCGAGGTCGTGCGATACAGCACCGGCTGGCCGGCCGTGTCGCCGCGGCCGGACTCCTCGATCAGGCCGCGCTCGAGCAGGCCGGCCACGGCGGAGTCGGCCGCGACACCGCGGATGCGCGCGATCTCGGGCCGCGAGACCGGGCCGAGGTAGGCGATCACCGCCAGCGTCTCGGTGCCGGCCTGGCTCAGCGGGCGGGACTGGGCCCGGTTCACGAGCCGCGCGCAGGCGGCGGCGGTCGCCGGCGAGGCGCGGAACCCATAGCCGCCCGACACGCGCTCGAGCACGACTCCCGACCTGCCCGGGGCGTACCGGTCGCCCAGCGCGTCGAGCGCCCGCTCGACGCGCGCCGGAGCCTCCTCGGTGAGCGCGGCCAGCTCGCGCACGGTCAGGGGCTCGGAGGCCACGAACAGGAGCGCCTCGACCGTGTGGGTCAGCTCGGCCATCAGGCGATCGCCCGCCGGCTCGCGTCCGTCGGCGCTCCGCTCCGGACGACCCGGATCGGGCCGAAGACGTCCGCCTGCTCGGGCACCGCCTCGCCGCTCTTCACCAGCTCGAGCAGCGCGAGGAACGCCGCGGCCTGTGCCAGCCGGTCGAGCCCGCTCACGGCCTCCTCGAAGGCGAACGCGCGCCGGCTGCGAAGCAGGCTGCGGAACTCGGCCAGGAAGTGGCTGATCGGGACGAGCCGCCGCCGCACCACGGTCAGATCGATCTCGGGGGGCGGTGTCAGCAGCCGGCCGACCGCTGCGTGCAGCTGCCAGGGGTCCTCGCTGAACGCCACCACCTCGGGCTGCGGCCGCGGCGCGAGCGGCGCCGGACCGGCCCGGAATATGCGCAGGTCGGCGGCCCCGCGCTCGGTCAGCCAGCGCGCGGCGGCGGCGTAGCGCCGGTACTGCATCAGCCGGGCGAGCAGCTCGGCCTCGGCCTCTTCGGCCGTGTAGGGCTCCTCGTCGTCCTCCTCGCCCGGGAACAGCAGCCGCACCTTGATCTCGAGCAGGGCCGCGATCAGCACCAGGAACTCGCTCGCCGACTCGAGGTCGAGCACGCCGTCGTCGTAGGCGTGCTCGATGTACGTGATCACGACCTCGGCGATCGGCAGCTCGGCCAGCTCGATCTCCTCGCGCATGACGAGCGCCAGCAGGAGGTCGAAGGGCCCCTGAAACACGTCCAGATCGAGCATCAGATCGGAGACGATCATGAACGGCCCATTCTACGGCGATCCGCGGATGCGCCGGGTGTGATCACACCAGTGCGGCCGCGCCCAGGAGCGCGCGGGCCTCGGCCAG
The DNA here is from genome assembly GCA_963732075.1 of uncultured Actinomycetes bacterium. Classification (GTDB taxonomy): domain Bacteria; phylum Actinomycetota; class Thermoleophilia; order Gaiellales; family JAICJC01; genus JAICJC01. The sequence continues at coordinate 49,963 of CAVSYD010000003.1, forward strand.
GAAGTCGCCGTCCGGGCGCACCCGGAACCCGGGCCCGAGCCGCAGCATCTTCGACCCGGCCGACGTGTGCACCTCGAGCTCGACCGGGGCCTGGCCGGGGTACTCGCCGATCAGCGTCTTGAGGTCGTCCATCACCCTGGCCCCGACCACCCGCGCGTCGACCGAGAGCCGCACCACCTCCTGGTCGGGGACGGCGTCGAACGCGCGTCACCTCGAGCGCCCGCAGCTTCACCTCGCCCTCGGAGCGGCGGTCGACCTTGCCCTTGATCAACACGATCGCATCCGCCCGCAGGGTGCCGCGGCACGTCTCCCAGGTGTTGGCGAACACCAGCACCTCGACCGTCCCGGAGATGTCGTCGAGCTCGGCGACGGCCATCTGGTCGCCGCGCTTCGTCATGAGCTGGCGCAGCCCGGAGACGATGCCGCCGACGGTCACGGTCTTGCCGTCGGGGAGGTCGGCGAGCGCCTTCAGGGGCACGTCCACCTTGCGGGCGAGCTGGTCGCGCAGGGGCGTGAGCGGATGGCTGGAGACGTACAGCCCGAGCACCTCCTTCTCGCGCCGCAGGAGCTCGTCGCGCGGCCACTCCTCGAGGCCGACGGGCGAATGGCTGCGCGCGACCGGGCCGGAACCGTTGGAGCCCATCTCCTCGAGGTCGAAGATCGAGCCCTGCCCGACCATCGCGTCGGCCTGGGTCTTCTGGCCGTTCTGGAGGGCCCGCTCGAGCACCTCGTTCATCCCCATCCGGGTGGCGCCGGTGGAGTCGAGCGCTCCGCAGGCCACCAGGCTCTCCAGCATGCCGCGGTTCACGACCGACTGGTCGACCCGCTCGCAGAAGTCCCAGATCGACTCGATCGGGCGGTCGTCGCGGGCGGCGATGATGGCCTGCACCGCGCCGTCGCCGACGCGCTTGACGGCCGAGAGCCCGAAGCGGATGCGGCCCTCGACGACGGTGAAGTCCGACCGGCTCGTGTTGACGTCGGGCGGCAGCACCTCGATGCCCATGTCGGCGCACTCCGTGACGTAGTACGGCACCCGGTCCTTGGTCGACATCACCGACGAGATCAGCGCGGCCATGTACTCGGCGGGGTAGTTCGCCCGCAGATAGGCGGTGCGGTAGGCGATGAGCGCGTAGCAGGCGGCGTGGGCCTTGTTGAACGCGTAGTCGGCCGCGACCTCGATCTTGGCCCACAGCGACCGCCCGACCGCCTCGGAGGCCCCGCCGCTCGCGCAGCCGTCGATGAACTTCTGCTTGAGCGAGGCCATCAGGGTCTGGATCTTCTTGCCGATCGCCTTGCGCAGGTCATCGGCCTCGGCGGGGCTGAACCCGGCGATCGCCTTGGCGATCTCCATGAACTGCTCCTGGTAGATGCAGATGCCGTACGTGCTCTCGAGCAGCGGCTTCAGGCGCTCGTCCTCGTACTTCACCGAGCCGGGGTTGGCCTTGTTGCGGGCGTACTCGGGGATGAACTGCATCGGCCCGGGCCGGTAGAGCGCGTTCAGGGCGACCAGATCCTCGAACTCGGTCGGCTTGACCTGCCGTAGCGCCTCGCGCATGCCCGACGACTCGAACTGGAACACGCCGGTCGAGTCGCCGCGGGCCATCATCTCGTAGGTCGGACGGTCGTCCAGCGGCAGCGCGTCCATGTCGAGCCGGATGCCGCGCGACTGCTCGATCACCTCGACCGCGCGGTCGATCACGTCGAGGTTGCGCAGGCCGAGGAAGTCCATCTTGAGCAGGCCGAGCGCGTCGACGTCGCCCATCGAGAACTGCGTCACGACCTCCGCGTCGGGGCCCTTCTGCTGCAGCGGCAGGTACTCCGTGAGCGGGCGGTCGCCGATCACGACGGCGGCGGCGTGGATGGAGTCGTTGCGCACGACCCCCTCGAGCGGGAGCGCCATGTCGACGATCTTCTTGGTCATCTCGTCGGTGTCGTAGGAGCGGCGCAGCTCGGCGCCGGGCTTCATGCAGGCCTCGAAGGTCACCTTCGGGATCTCGGGCACGAGCTTGGCGATGCGGTCGACCACGCCGTAGGGGATGCCCATCACCCGGCCCGCGTCCTTGATCGCCGCCTTGGGCTGCATCTTGCCGAAGGTGATGATCTGGGCGACGTTGCGGCGGCCGTACTTCTCGGCCACGTAGTTGATGACGCGCTCGCGGCCGGCGACGGCAAAGTCGACGTCGACGTCCGGGAGCGTCTTTCGGCCGGGGTTGAGGAATCGCTCGAACAGCAGCGAGTAGCGGATCGGGTCGAGGTCGGTGATGTGCAGGCAGTACGCCACCAGCGAGCCGGCGGCGGAACCTCGCCCCGGGCCGACCGACACGCCGTCTGAGCGGGCGAACCGGATGAAGTCCCACACGATCAGGAAGTAGTCGGGGAAGCCCATCTCCTCGATCGTGCGCAGCTCGAACTCGAGCCGGGCGCGCAGCTCGGGTGTCTCGGCGCCGTAGCGCTCGCGCAGGCCGGCCTCGGCCAGCTCGCGCAGGTAGGCGACCGCCGTCTTGCCGTCGGGGACGTCGAACTTGGGCAGGTGGAGCACGTCCAGCTCGATGTGCGCGTTGCAGCGATCGGCGATCTCGACCGTCCGGCGGAGCATGTCCTCGCCCCACGGCTGCGCCATCAGCCCGTACATCTCCCCGGGGCTCTTGAGGTAGAAGCCGTGGTTCGAGAACCGGAACCGGTTCGGGTTGTCGAGCGTGTCGTTGGTCTGGATGCACAGCAGCGCCTCGTGCGGGATGGCGTCGGCCGCGGTCAGGTAGTGGACGTCGCCCGTGCCGACGAGCGGCACGCCCGCGTCGGTAGCCAGGGCGGCCAGCCGCGGGTTGATGCGCGTCTGGATGTCGATGCCGCCGTCCTGCAGCTCGACGTACACCTGGTCGCGGCCGAAGATCCCGACCAGTGTGTCGAGCTCCCGGCGGGCGAGGCCCTCGTCACCGTCCACCAGCGCCTTGCAGACGCGGCCCGACAGGCATCCCGAGAGCGCGATGATGCCCTCGGCGTGCGTGGCCAGCTGGGCGAGGTCGATCCGCGGCCGGTACCAGTAGCCGTCGAGGTAGGCCGCCGACACCAGCCGCACCAGGTTGTGGTACCCGGCGGTCGTCTCGGCCAGGAGCGTCAGGTGGGCGCGCCGCTCCTTCTGGACGCGGGCCGCGTGGTCGTCGACCACGTACACCTCGCAGCCCAGGATCGGCTTGATCCCGGCCTTGCCGGCCGCGCGCGAGAGCTCCACCGCGCCGGCCATCGAGCCGTGGTCGGTGAGGCCGACGGCGGACATTCCGAGCTCCGCTGCGCGGGCCACGAGCGGGTCGATGCGGCACGCCCCATCGAGGATCGAGTACTCGCTGTGGACGTGCAGATGGACGTACGGCTGAGTCTCGGGCACGGGGTTGCCAGTCTAACGAGCGGGGGCGACGGAGCCTTCGCCGGCGACCCGCGAGCGCCCGCTTCAGACACGCAAAATCCGTGAATACCGGGGCCCGGCCCCGCGATTCAGTCCGCGTCTGGGGTGCGGCGGCGCGAGGCCACCACGGCGGCCCCCGCGATCGCCGCGGCGGCGGTCCCGCCGACGACCGGGATCACCACGCGCCGGCGCGGGCGGGGAGTGGTCGCCAGCATCTCGCGCGCCTTGCGACGCATCATGCGCCTCGCGATTCTGGTGGCGACGAAGTAGGTCGCATACCCGATGGCTGCTTTTCGCCTGTTGAGCATCCTGGGGACTCTACCCGAACGCGGCATTCGCAATACCACGATTCGGCGAGCCGCCGCCTGCCCTCATCGGTCGATGATGTTGCCATGAACCTCGACGAGACCGCGCTTGATCAGCCCCACGTCGACGAGCGCTTCGTGGACGACTGGGTCCGGTTCGGGATCTCCGAGCTCGAGGCGTACCTGCAGAAGTACGCACGCTTCGACGCGTTCTGCAGCCGCCGCGACCTGCCCGCGCCAGACTGTAGTTAGACGGTTGATTCCACGCCCCCGCGCGCCTGGACGTTCGTCTGTGGTGGATGGGCGGCTGGTGGTGGGGCTGCGGCTGCGAACCGTCGCATCGCGGCGTCCTCGGTCGCGCCCATACGCTTATCCGGTATGAACGCTCCCTGTGTCCTTGCGCTGCTCGGCTCTCGCCGCCCAGGACATCACGGCGACGTGGAATCAACCGTCTAGACCACCTGCCCGGCCGGGAGCGAGAGCTTGCGCGTCTTTCGCTCAGGGCGCACCATGCCGGCGGCGATCCAGGCGTCGATCTCGGTGAAGAGCTCGCTGACCAGGTCGGTCTGCGTGACCTTGCGCAGCACCCGGCCGTGGGCGTAGATGAACCCGGCGTCGCGGCCCCCGGCGATCCCGAAGTCGGCGTCGCCGGCCTCGCCGGGACCGTTCACGGCGCACCCCATCACCGCCACCTCGAACACCTCGGCGTAGCCCGCCAGCCGCTCCGAGACGCGATCGGTCAGCTCGAGCACGTCGACGTTCGTGCGCCCGCATGACGGGCAGGCGATCAGCACGGGGCCTTTGTGGCGCAGGCCCAGCACGCGCAGGATCTCCCACGCGACCTTGACCTCCTCGACCGGGTCGGCCGTGAGCGACACCCGCATCGTGTCGCCGATCCCATCCACGAGCAGGCTGCCCATCCCGATCGCGCTCTTGACGGTGCCGGTGAATGCCGGCCCCGCCTCGGTCACCCCCAGATGCAGCGGATAGGGCACCTTCTCGGCCAGCCGCCGGTAGGCCTGGATCATCACCGGCACCGACGAGCTCTTGACCGAGATCTTGAACTCGCGATAGTCCAGCTGCTCGAGCAGCCGCACCTCCTCGAGCGCCGCCTCGACCAGCGCTCCGGCCGGATCGTTGGTGGCGAACTGGCGCAGGTGGTCGGGGAGCGAGCCCGAGTTGGCCCCGATCCGCATCGCGATGCCCGCCGCCTTGGCACGCGAGACGACCTGCTCGACCTTGTCCGGCCCGCCGATGTTGCCGGGGTTGATGCGCACCGACGCCACCCCGGCGTCGATGGCCCGCAGCGCGAGCGACGCGTTGAAGTGGATGTCGGCGATCACCGGGAGCGGCGATCCCGCGACGATGGCCGGTAGCGCGTCGGCATCCGCCCGGCCCGGTACGGCCACCCGGGCCAGCTCACAGCCCGCGTCGGCCAGCCGCCGGATCTGCGCCAGCGTGGCCTCGGCGTCGTGCGTCTCGGTCAGCGTCATCGACTGCACCACCACCGGAGCGCCCCCGCCGAGGGGCACATCACCCACGTGGATCTGGAGCTTGGACGCCATCGCCGCTCAGGATACCCGGCTAGTGCGGCTGGGAGTTGAGGATGCTCGAGAGGTCGTTCTGGAGGCCGATCACGAAGATCAGGGCCATCAGCACGATCCCGAGCACCGACACGCGCTCAAATACGGCCCGCGACACCATCTTGCCGCGGATCTGCTCGAGCGCGACCAGGAAGATATGGCCGCCGTCCAGCGGCAGGAACGGCAGCAGGTTGAAGATCGCGAGCGACAGCGAGATGAACGCGAGCAGCACCAGGTAGTCGGTCACCCCCGCCTGCTCCGCCTGGGCCGAGTAGCGGACGATGCCGACCGTCGAGTGGAGCTGCGAGCGGCCGCTGGGGGTGACGATGTCTCCGAGCGCGCGCACGGTGCCCGTCGTCAGCGTCCACATCTCGCTCACCGCGAACGTGGGCGCATGGGTGACCGAGTACGGGTGGTTGGTGGTGCCGAAGTCGAAGCCCAGCCGGTAGGCGCCGTCGATGATGCGGCTGTGCTCGGTGCGCAGCGTGACCCGGTGGCCGTCGCGGAGCACGACCAGTGTGACGTCGCCGCCCTTGGTGCGGGTGATCGTGTTGCGAATCCCGTTCACACCCAGGTGCCGCCCGTTGATGCGAACGACGCGGTCGCCGGCCCGCAGGCCCGTCGCCGCGGCGGGGGACTTGCTGAGGACGCTCTGCACCACGGGCACGGCCACCGGCAGGCCGTACAGCGCGACGGCCGTCAGGATGGCGAAACACGCGACGACGTTTGCGAACGGCCCGGCGCCGATCACGATCAGGCGGCGGAGGCGGGAGCAGCGCCAGTACGCGCGCGGCTGAAGATTCTCGTCGATGCGGCTGAGGCTGCGGGTCGCGCGCCGCACGTCGGCCGGTGCGAGCGCGGGCCCGGCCTCGGCGATCCCCGCCTCCAGCCGCACGATCGCCTCGCGGGCATCGTCGTAGCGGCCCTGGTCGAGGCTGCGCTGAAGGTCGGCCAGCTCGGCGGCAAGCCGCTCCGCCAGCGCCACGTCCAGATCCTTGGCCCGCCCGAGCACGTCCTCGACGTCGTAGACATCGGCCGCCTCCGGCCGCAGCATCCCCGGGATCTTCACGAAGCCGCCGAGCGGGATCGCGCCGATGCCGTACTCGGTGTCGCCCCAGGTGCGCTTCACGATCGCGGGCGGGAAGCCGAGGTAGAAGCGCAGGGCGCGCATCCCGGTGGCCTTGGCGGCCGTGAAGTGGCCGAGCTCGTGGATCGCCACCAGAACGAGCAGGCCGAAGATCGCGATGAAGAAGCTCACGCGGCCGTCCTGACCGCCGCTGCGACCGCGGCCCTGGCGCGGCCGTCGGCTTCGAGCAGCTGGGCCAGCGAGTCGATCGGCTCCGCCGGGACCTCGTGGAGGGCGCGCTCGACCAGGTCGGCGATGTCGAGAAAGCCCGCCGCGCCGGCCTGGAACGACATGACGGCGGCCTCGTTGGCGGCGTTCAAGACGCACGGCGCGGTGCCGCCCTCGATCCCGGCCTGCCGCGCGAGCGCGAGGCAGCGGAACGTGTCGAGATCGGGGGGCTCGAAATCGAGCCGCAGCGTCTGTGTGAGGTCGAGCGAGCGCACCGGCGTTGCCGACCGCTGCGGGAAGGTCAGCGCCCACGAGATCGGCACCCGCATGTCGGGATGGCCGACATGCGCGAGCAGCGCGCCGTCGCGAAACCGCACCATCCCGTGGACGATCGACTGCGGGTGCACGACGACGTCGATCTCGGCGTACCCGACGCCGAACAGGTGGTGCGCCTCGATCACCTCGAGGCCCTTGTTCATGAGGGTGGCCGAGTCGATGGTGATCTTCGCTCCCATGCTCCAGGTGGGGTGCGCGAGCGCATCCGCGACAGTGACGTCGGCCAGCGAGTCGCGGGAGCGGCCCCGGAAGGGCCCTCCCGAGGCCGTGATGACCAGGCCGGTGACCGCGCCCTCGGCGGCGCCGGCCAGGCACTGTGCGAGCGCCGAGTGCTCGCTGTCGACCGGCAGCATCCTGCTCTGGCTCCGGTGCAGCGCGTCCGTCACGAGCGCGCCGCCTGCGACCAGGCTCTCCTTGTTGGCGAGGGCGAGGTCGGCTCCGGCGGCGAACGTGGCCAGGGTGGCGCGCAGCCCCGCCGCGCCGACGATCGCATTCAGCACGATGTCTGCCCCGCACTCCCCCACGAGTCGCTCGACCCCGTCCGCGCCCTCGAGCACCTCGCCGTCGAATGCGGCTCTGGCCGCGGCCGCCGCAGCCGGGTCGACGAGGGCGATGCGGGTGACCCCGTGGGCGCGGGCGGCGGCGACCAGGCCCTCGTGACCGGAGTGCGCGGCAAGGGCGCAGGCCCGCAGCTCGGGGTGCCCCGCGACGATCTCGAGCGCCTGCGTGCCGATCGAACCGGTCGCTCCGAGGACGGCGACGGATCTCATGCTCTCAGTGTAGGCGGGCACGATTGGCCATCCGCCCAAAGCGCGGGGCGCTCTCGGCGAGTTTAGGAAACCTTCACGGCGGCGTGTGCGCCAAAAGGGGTCTGACCCCGTTTGGCGCGGGTCAGCCGCCGAGCGCGGTGATGCTGCGGGGCAGGTCGCGGCGGTGGGTGATCGGCCGCTGCCAGATCACGTGGCCGCTGCGGACGTCCACGACGAACGCCCGTCCCTCCTCGAGGCCGCGGTCGGGCGCGGCGGTGAACCCGATCGCCATGTACCGCTTCCGGACATCACCGTCCAGGCTGCCGCCGAACCAGTCCGGCCCGCGGTCGTGCAGGCTGGGGTCGAGGCCCTCCACCACGGCGATCGCGGTCGCCGTGAGCTCGTCGGCCATGCCCTTCTCGACCGGCGCGAAGGGGTGCAGGATCCGCAGCGGACGGCGGCGGGTGCGCATGATGGTCACTGTACTCCCACCGCTCACACGCGGCCGATGGCAAGCGCGACGAAATACGTCGCGGGCGCCGCCCACAGCAGGGCATCGACCCGGTCGAGCATCCCGCCGTGGGCGCCGAGCAGGCTGCCGGTGTCCTTGATGCCCGCGTCCCGCTTGAGATAGGACTCGAACAGGTCTCCGGCCGGCGCCGCCACGGCCACCGCGATCCCGAGCTCGAGCGCGTGAAGCGGCGAGAGCGGATCGCTGTGGGGCTGGTGATAGAGGGTGAAGAACACGATCGCCACGCCCGCGACGAGCCCCGCCACCAACCCCTCGACGGTCTTCTGGGGCGAGATCTGCTCGGCCAGCTTGCGCCGCCCGAACAGCCGCCCGGCGCCGTAGGCGGCGATGTCCGACCCCCACACCCCCAGGAGCACCGCGAGCAGCAGCTCGCGCCCCCACCCGGCCGGGATGGGCGACGTCGCGGATGGCGACCACGAACCCGAACCCGAGCCCGATCCAGACCACGCCGAACGTCGTCACCGAGAGCTGCGCGACGGCGCTCTGGCGCACCTCCGCCACTGCCGAGAGCCAGAACGCCGCCACGAGCGTCAGCGCCAGCGGCGCGGTCGCCCAGGCGATCCCGCCCTGGTGCACCGCCACCACCACGCCGGCCGCCCCCGCCAGGCCGACCGGGGTCAGCGGGCGCAGGTTGCGGGTCATCGCCGAGAACTCGTGCGACGCGATCACGGCCGCGACGGCCGCCGGGATCGCGACCCACCATCCGCCGCGCAGCGCCGCATACAGCGCGAGCGCCGCCAGCGGGACGGCCAGGACGATGCGCGAGAGGAGCTGGTTCACCGGCCGCCGAACCGTCGCCGGCGACCGGCGTAGGCGTGCAGCGCGGCCTCGAGCTCGGCGGAGCCGAAGTCGGGCCAGAGCGTGGGCGTGAACTCGAACTCCGCGTATGCGGACTGCCAGAGCAGGAAGTTCGACATGCGAATCTCGCCGCTCGTGCGGATGACCAGGTCGGGGTCGGGCATCTCGGGTGCGTACAGGTGGTCGCGCAGCCGCTCCTCGTCGACGGCGGCGGGGGCGACGCCGGCCTCGATCAGCTCGCGCACGGCGTGCAGGATCTCGGCCCGGGAGCCGTAGTCGAACGCCACCCACAGGTCGAGCCGCGTGTTCGCGACGGTGCGCTGCTCCATGTCGTCCATCTGCGATCGCAGCGACGTCCGGGCAGCGGTCGCGGCGGCCGACGAAGCGCACCCGCACGCCCTGGCGGTGCAGGTCGGGGAACTCGCGCTCGATCGTCTCCTCGAAGAGCGCCATCAGGTCGTCGACCTCGCGCTCGGGCCGGCCCCAGTTCTCGGTCGAGAAGGCGTACACCGCCAGGCTGCGGACGCCCAGGTCGGGAGCGGCCTCGACCGTGCGCCGAAGCGCCTTCGTGCCGGCCCGGTGGCCGGCCAGCGAGCGGCAGGCCGCGGCGGGTCGCCCAGCGGCCGTTGCCGTCCATGATGATGGCGACGTTGCGGGCGGTCGCGGCTCCGGCGGCTCCTGCGCCGGTCCGGCGCGGCGAAGCCGGCGCATGCTCTGCAGCAGCCGTATCTGCCTTCGCATGACGGTCATCCGCCCAGGTGCGGACCGGTCAGACTTCCATGATCTCGGCCTCTTTGGCCTTCAGCGCGGCGTCGATCTGGTGCGACGTGCTCGTCGGTCTGCTTCTGCAGCCGGTCCTCGGCCCGGTGCACCTCGTCGGATCCCGTCTCGCCGTTCTTCTCGAGCTCCTTCAGGCGGTGGATGGCGTCGCGGCGGACGTTGCGCGCCGCGACCCGGCCCTCCTCGGCCATGTGCCGCACCTGCTTGACCAGGTCCTTGCGCCGCTCCTCGGTCAGCTGCGGGATCGGCAGCCGGATCAGCTGGCCGTCGTTGGACGGCGTGAGGCCGAGGTCGGACTCCAGGATCGCCCGCTCGATCTCCTTCATGATGCTCTTGTCGAACGGGGTGATCGTGAGCAGGCGCGGCTCGGGCACGCCGATCGTGGCGAGCTGGTTGACCGGCATCTTCGTGCCGTACGCGTTCACCTGCACACGGTCGAGCAGCGCCGCCGACGCCCGGCCGGTGCGCACGGTGGTGAACTCGTGCCGGGTCGTCTCGACGCTCTTGTCCATCCTGCGGGAGGCATCTGTGAGCACGTCATCGATCATGTCGCGACCTCCGCCGGGACTCGTGCCGAGATGATCGTTCCGATCCGCTCGCCGCGCACGACCCGCTCGATGTTGGCCTCATCGTCCAGGTTGAACACGTACAGCGGCACCCGGTTGTCCATGCACAGCGAGAGCGCCGTCGTGTCCATCACCTTCAGCCCGCGCTCGATCGCCTCGAGGTGGGTCAGCTCGGGGATCAGGCGCGCGTCCGGGTGCTCGCGCGGGTCGGCGTCCATGACGCCCTCGACGCCGTTCTTGCCCATCAGGATGGCCTGCGCGCCGATCTCGAGCGCCCGCAGCGCCGCGGCGGTGTCGGTGGTGAAGAACGGGTTGCCGGTGCCGGCGGCGAAGATCACCACCCGGCCCTTCTCGAGGTGGCGGATGGCGCGGCGGCGGATGTACGGCTCGGCCACCTGCGACACGTTGATGGCCGACTGCACCCGGGTGGTCACACCCTGCTGCTCGAGCGCGTCGGACACGGTGAGCGCGTTCAGGAGCGTCGCCAGCATGCCGGCGTAGTCGGCCGTCGCCCGGTCCATCCCCCGGGCCGCCTCCTGGGTGCCGCGCAGGATGTTGCCGCCGCCGACGACGATCGCGACCTCGACGCCCGCGTCGTGCACGCTGCGCAGGGCGCGGGCGATCGCGGTGATCCGGCCCGGATCCTGGCCGTAGGTGCGCTCGCCCATGAGCGCCTCGCCGGAGAGCTTGAGCAGAACCCGCGTGAACGCGGTCGAGCCCTCGGCCGTCACTCGTCACCCACCTGGAAGCGGGCGAAGCGCTTGACCTCGATGTTCTCGCCGAGCGTGCCGCAGAGCTCGGCGCGCAGCGTCTCGATCGTCTTGCCGTCGTCGTCCGGCAGGATCGAGGGCTGGTTGAGCAGCACCGTGTCGACCAGCGCCTTCTGGAACATGCCGTCGGCGATCTTGTCGAGCATCGCCTCGGGCCTGCCCTCGGCCGCCGCCTTGGCGCGGTAGATCTCGAGCTCGGCCGCGCGGAACTCGTCGGAGATGGCGTCCTCCGAGACGAACCGCAGGTCGTTTCCGCTCGCGACCTGCAGGGCGACCTTGCGGGCGAACGCCTGGAACGCCTCGTTGCGGGCGACGAAGTCGGTCTCGCAGCCGATCTCGACCATCGCGCCGACGCGGCCGTTGTGCGTGGACGTAGGCGTCGAATGAGGCCCTCGCCGGTGCCGCGGCCCGGCGCGCTTGCCGGCCGAGGCGATGCCCTTCTCGCGCAGGCGCTTGATGGCGTCGTCCATGTCGCCCCCGCTCTCGACGAGCGCGTTTCGGCAGTCCATCATCCCGGCCTGGGTGCGCCTCCCGCAGCTGCTTCACCTCCGCGGGGGTCGGCTTGTAGGCGGCGTCGGTCACTGGGGGGTCCTCGACTCGGGGCGGCCTCTTCGGCGGCCGGCGCGTGCCGGCCGTCGGCCTGCGGCGGCGGGCTCGGCCTCGGCGGGAGCCTCCGCGTCGGCCGCCGGAGCCTCGGCCGCGGCCTCGGCTGCCCTCGACCTCGGCCGGCGGCCTCGGCCTCGTCGCCCTCCTCGGGCACGAAGTCGGACACCTTCACGCCGCGGTTCTTGCCCTCGGCGATGGCGTCGGCCAGCAGGCGCACGATCAGCGCGGACGAGCGGATCGCGTCGTCGTTTCCGGGGATCACGAAGTCGGCGTCATCGGGGTCGCAGTTGGTGTCGACCAGGCCGATCACCGGGATGTTCAGGCGCCGCGCCTCGCGCACCGCGAGCGCCTCCTTCTTCATGTCGATCACCACGATCGCGTCGGGCAGCTTGCGCGTGTCGGCCACGCCGCCGAGGTTGGCCTCGAGCTTCTCGAGCTCCGACAGCGTCGATGCCCGCTCCTTGGACGGGAGCAGGTCGAGCTGGCCCTCGCTCTTCTGCCGGCGCAGCCCGTGCAGGGCGGCGATCCGCTCCTGGATCGTGCGGTAGTTGGTCAGGAGGCCGCCCAGCCAGCGATGGTTGACGTACGGCATGCCGACGCGGCGCGGCGTGCTCGGCGACGGCGTCCTGGGCCTGCTTCTTGGTGCCGACGAAGAGCACGGTGCCGTTGCGCTCGCCGATGTTGCCGACGTAGTCGAACGCCTCGTGCAGAAGCGCCGATCGTCTGCTGCAGGTCGATGATGTAGATGCCGCCGCGCTCGCCGAAGATGAAGCGGCGCATCTTGGGGTTCCAGCGTCTCGTCTGGTGGCCGAAGTGAACTCCGGCCTCGAGCAGCTCTCGCATGGTGACCGTTGGCACGGGCACTCCTTCTGATCGGTTGGTGTGGCATGTCCGGCGGGGCGCTCCGGAGTCCCGCGGCTGCTGCGAGACACCGCCGGCGCGCACATGGATCCGCCGGGTAGGGGTACTGAACGGAGAAGCGGCCGGGATTCTAGCGGCTACCTGGCCCGGGCGGCGGCCAGGGCCGCGGCCAGATCGGCGCGGCAGATCGCGAGCGCAGCGAGCATCTCGCTCGCCTGTGACCGGGTGGGTCAGGCGCAGCTCGGCGGCGTGCAGGAACTGGCGCTCGAGCCCCAGCTCCGGGCCGTGGCCGTAGACCGGGATCGCCGACGACGGGGTTGCCGATCGACGCCAGGTGGACGCGGATCTGGTGGGTGCGGCCGGTGCCGAGCGTCACCCGCAGGAGCGACCGGCCGGGGAGCGCCTCGGTGAGCTCGAAGTCGGTGACGGCGTCGCGGGGGCGGTCGGTCGAGAGCGACATCCGGGTCGGATCGCGGCGGTCGCGGCCGATCGGCGCCTCGATCCGGCCGCGCCGGGAGCGCGGCCGGCCGCGCACGAGCGCCAGGTAGGTGCGGTCGATCCGGCGCCGGCGCAGCTGCGCCTGCAGCCGGGCAAGGGTGCGCTGCGTCGCGCGCGACGAGCAGCAGCCCGGAGGTGTCGCGGTCGAGCCGGTGGACGATGCCCGGGCGGGCCTCGTCGCCGCCCGCCCCCACGCCGGCGAGCGCGTCGACCAGGGTCGGCGCCGGCGTATCCGGGGACCGGAGTGCACGAGCAGGCCCGCCGGCTTGTCGACCACCATCAGCTGCTCGTCGGCGTAGACGCACCGGCACCCCGATGTCCGCCGGAGGCGGGCCGGCCGCTGCGGCTTCGGGCTCGGGCAGGCGTCACCACCGCGCCGGCGGCCAGCCGGTGCGACTTCGGCCGGGCGCGTCCCGTCCACCAGCACCAGGCCGGCCTCGATCAGCCGCTCGGCACCGGCCCGCGATCCGACGTCCTCGTGCGTGGCCACGAACCGGTCGAGGCGCACGCCGCCGGAGTCCGGCGGCACCCGCAGCTCGATCACGGCAGCTCGAGCTCGGTGGGCTGCTCGGCGTCTGCCGGTGCCGGGCCGGGCTGGTGCTCGACCCGGATCAGGCCGAGCGCGAGCAGCCCCACCCCGATCACGATGAAGCTGTCGGCGAGGTTGAAGGTCGGCCAGTGGCGTGATGTGGATGAAGTCGGTGACGTGGCCGTCGCGGACGCGGTCGGCCAGGTTCGAGACGCTGCCGCCCGACGAGCAGGCCGAGCGCGACCGGAAACAGCACGTGGCGCGACCCCGGAGCGGGCGAAGTGGACCAGCATCCAGACCACCGCCGCCGCCGTCAGCAGCGACACGATCGCGAGCCTGCCCGGGAAGATCCCGAAGGCGATCCCGCTGTTGCGCACGTGCGTGATCGACGAGGAACGGGAGCACCCGGTGGGACTCGCTCAGCGCCAGGTCGGCGCTCGATCGGCGTGCTTGGTCACCTGATCGGCGACGATCGCGGCGATCGCGACGGCCACCAGCCCGCCCACTGCAACGACCCGGCCCGGTGCACGGGCCGGGGCTCTGCCTCCACGCTGGATCAGCCCCGCTCCTCCAGACGTCTTGCACTCGATGCACTTCGTGGCCCAGGGCAGCGCCTCGAGCCGCTCGCGGCCGATCGCGCTCCCGCACCGCTCGCAGTTGCCGTAGGTGCCGGCCTCGAGCCGCGCGAGCGCGGAGTCGATGGCTCGCCAGCAGATGCTCGGCGTTGTCCTCGAGCGACAGCTCGATCTCGCGGTCGAGCGTCTCGGACGCGCTGTCGGCCGGTGGACTCGTCGCCGTCCTCGTCGGCCGCGTCCTCGACGCGGCCCGGGACGTGTCCTCGAGCAGCCGCCGGCGCTCTTCCAGGACCCCGGTCGCGCTCGGCGAGCAAGCGACGCTTGACAGCTTCGATGTCGACGCTCACGGCCATGGCTCACCCCCGGCCGTGAGTATACCGACGGCTCTGAGCGGCCCTCGGGCGGGCGCGGACGACGTCGTCCGTCTGCGCGGGCAGCTTCTGGGTGTCGCCGGGGCGGCGACCGACGCTCATCGGACGCGGCCAGCCGCTCCTCGTGGTCGCGCACCGCCTCGAGGATCGCGCCCAGGAGCGACCGCAGCCGCAGCCCGGAACTCGCGCCTCCTCGGCCTGCAGCCGTCGACTCTCGCGGCGGACGCGCTCGCGCTCGGCATAGGCCTCGTGGACAAGGTCGCGGCGCTGGCCTCGGCCTCGCGCACGATCAGCTCGGCCTGGCGCGCCGGCGCTCGGCGCGCATCTCGTCGGCCGCCCGCTCGGCGGTGACCAGCGCGTCTCGCATCGCCTGCTCGCTCGTCGCGGTGGCGTCGTCGAGCTCCTCCTCCAGCTCGTGCACCTGGTCCTCGAGGTCGGCGCGGTCGCGCCACACCGCCTCGTAGGCCGACGGTGGCGTCGACCATGAGCTGGTCGACCTCTGACGCGGCGGTAGCCGAGCAGGCCCGCGCCGCGGGCGCTCGTGTCGCAGTTCTGCTGGTGAGAGTGTCATGCCGGGCCGGTTCGCCGCCACCCCGCCGGACTCCTGCCCGCGCAACCGGTTAGCGGAACCCGTCGAGCAGGGCGATCACGATCCGCTCGAGCACCGAGAGCACCGATCAGGGCGACGAGCGGGCTCAGATCGAGGCCGCCCATCGGCGGGAGCACCGACGCGGATCGGCCGCAGTAGCGGCTCGACCGTGTCGTGCAGGAAGCCCGCGGAGGCGCCCGATCCAGATGTTGTACGGAAGCCGCAGCCACGACATCAGCACGTACAGGATGATGAGGAGCGAATACACCAGGTACAGCGAGAAGACGAACTGCTCGGCTGTGGTGATGCCCATCGTCGGCGTCTAGCCTAGCTCGCCGGCCCGACGCATCGCCGCCGACACGCCGTCGATGATGGCGCCGCGGACGCCGCCGCGCTCCATCTCCGCCAGGCCCGCGGCGGCCGTGCCCCCGGGGCTCGTGACCATCCGCCGCAGCTCGGAGCAGCCGAGGTCGTCCTCGCGCAGCAGCGCCGCCGTCCCGGCGACGGTCGACAGGAACAGGCGGCGGGCGTCGACGTAGGTCAGGCCGGCGACGATGCCGGCGTCCTCGAACGCCTCGATGATCAGGCCGAGGAAGGCCGGCCCGGAGCCCGAGAGCGCGGTCGCGGCGTCGAACAGGCGCTCCTCGAGCGGCACGACCTCGCCCAGCAGCGAGAAGGCCGCGAGCACCGCCTGCTCGGCGGCGGTGTCGTTGAACCGCCCGGCCGAGAACGCCAGCGTGCCCGCGCCGACCCGGACGCCGACGTTCGGCATGAACCGGAACACCGGGGCGTCGACGTCGAGGATCGTCTCCAGCGTCGCGGTGCCCACGCCGGCGGCCACCGAGGCGATCGACTTCGTCGGCGTGACCAGATCCGAGACCTCGCGCAGCACCTGCTCGACGTCGATCGGCTTCACGCACAGCACGACGATGTCGGCCGCGGCCACGACGTCGGCGTTGGCGGCCACGTGGCGCAGGCCGTGGCGCTCGGCCAGAGCCGCCGCCCGGCCCGAGCCGCGGTCGGTGACCACGATGCGCTCGGCCATCCCGCGATCGGCCGCGCACCAGCCGGCGCACCATCGCCGAGGCGATGTTGCCGGCGCCGAGCAGGCCGAGCACGGGAGCGGTGGCGCTCATCGGCCCGGTAGCGTATCGCCGCCCGGGCGCGGGCGTCAGTCACTCGAGCAGATGAGTTTCGCGCGGGCCACCGGTCTCACATGCGAGAGGTGTTCAAAGTCCGCCGCACTCGAGGAGGTCCGAGATGGCGTTTCCGGAGGTTGTGTCCCGCGAGCAGTGGCTCGAGGCCAGGTTGCGCCTGCTCACCGAGGAGAAGAACGAGACCCGCCGGCGCGATGCGCTCAACTCCGAGCGGCGCAGGTTGCCGATGGTCAGGCTCGACAAGGAGTACGTCTTCGGGGGCCCGCTGGGGCCGGTGACGATGGCCGCGCTCTTCGGCGACCGGCGCCAGTTGATCGTTCAGCACATCATGTTCGGCCCCGACTGGGACGCCGCGTGTCCTTCCTGTACGAGCTTCGTCGACGAACTGTCGGATGGGTTGGTCGAGCACCTGCGCGACCGGCGATACCGCCTTCGCCCTGGTTTCCCGGGCGCCGATCGGAAAGATCGAGGCGTGACCCGGACATCCCGAGGCTGCGACCGTCCGCCTGGTACTCGTCGTACGGTCGGTGACTTCAACTACGACTTCCAGGTTTCGCTCGACGAGTCGATTCCGCAGCTGCAGTACAACTACCGGGCCGAACCGAGCCTGCTGGGAGGCGAGCGGTCGACCGAGATGCCGGGCACCAGCTGCTTCCTGCGCGACGGCGCCGAGATCTTCCACACCTACTCGACCTACGGGCGCGGCAACGAGTACACGCCGAACCTCTACTCGATGCTCGATCTGACCGCCCTCGGCAGGCAGGAAGCCTGGGAGGAGCCCAAGGGTCGCTGCCCCGGCCGTACAGGGACCCGGCTAGGAGCCCTAGTACTGGTTGAAGAAGCCGCGCTCCATGAGGAGCGCCTTGTCCTCGGCCGACACCGAGATCGAGCTCGGCGTCAGCAGGAAGACCCGGTCGGCGACGCGCTGCATCGACCCGTCGAGGGCGTAGGTGAGGCCGCTTGCGAAGTCGACCAGCCGCTTGGCGAGCTCGGGATCGGCGCTCTGCAGGTTGATGATCACCGGCACGTCGGCCTTGAGCTTGTCGGCCACCTTCTGGGCGTCGTTGAAGCTCTTCGGCACCACCAGCGACACCTGGCCCGCCGCGCGGTGTCCGTTCTGGGCCGCCGGCAGGGCCTCCGCGGCCTCTCTGGATCGGGCACCGCCCGGGGCGCCTCCTCCGAGAAGATGTCGTCGAACTCGGCTCCGGGCCGGCGGCGCGGCGACAGCCGGCGCACATTCGGGCGTTCGCTGTAGACCTGCTCCAGATCCTCATGGGCAGCGGATCCGTCGTCGTCGTACTCGTCCTCCCAGTCCTCCTCGCGCACGCCGAAGTAGACCAGCGTCGAGTTCCACAGATCGCTCAGGGCCATGTGACGAGGAACTCTACCGCCCGTACAGGACGCCACCCACCCGCACGATCGTGGCGCCCTCCTGCGCTGCGACGGCGAAGTCCTGGCTCGTGCCCATGCTCAGATGCGTGAACTCATGCCGCCCGCCCCATTCCGGGGCGAGCCGGTCGCGCAGCTCGCGCAGCGCCGCGAACCACGGCCGGGCGAGCTCGGGATCGGCGACCGCGGGCGGCATCGTCATCAGTCCGCGGAAGCGCACGCCGGCAAGCGGCGCGACCGCCTCCAGGAACGCGTCCACCTCCGCCGGCGCCACCCCCGCCTTGGAGTCCTCGCCGGCGACGTTCACCTGCAGCAGGCAGTCGATCGTTGCGTTCGGAGCGCGCCGGGTCTCGAGCTGCTCGCACGCCGACTGCGAGTCGACCGCATGGATGAGGCGCACGCGGCCGACCAGGTCGCGCACCTTGCGGCTCTGGACGTGGCCGATGAAGTCCCAGATGAAGAGGTCGCCGAAGCGCTCCTGCTTGGCGGCCATGGCGTCGGTGCGGTTCTCGCCGACGAGCGTGATGCCCGCCTCGCGCAGCGCGGGCAGGTCGTCGGGCTCCACGTACTTCGTGGCCGCCAGGATCTCGACGTCCGGCCCCACCAGGGCGCGAATCCGGGCCAGATTGGCGGCGACGGCGGCGGGGTCAATCATGCAGCACCCCCACCACTCCCTGGCGGCCCGGTGACGCCGTGGTCGCGCCGGTGCGAGAAGTAGCGGTCGGGGCTGCAGATCGTGCACTCGCCCGCAACCACCACATCGCGGACGCCGGCCGCCTCGAGGGCGCGCCGCGCGCACAGCCACAGGTCGGCGTGCCGGTCGCGGACGACGTCGGCGCCGAAGCGCGCCTGGAGCCGGGCGCCCACGTCGTCGCCGACCTCGTAGCAGCACGGCCCGGCGCCGGGGCCGACCGCTCCACGCAGCTCGCCCCCGACGGCCTCGGCGCCACGCTCGCAGACGCCGGCCTCGAGCCCGCGCCAGCCGGCGTGGAGCACGGCCACGCGGCCGCCGTCGGCCCGGGCGACCGCCACGGGGATGCAGTCGGCGGTGAGCAGCACCAGCGGCCGGCCGGCCAGCGATGTGACGAGGCCGTCAGAGCGAGGGAACGGCTCCCTGCCCGGCTCGAGGAACCGCCCGCCGGCGGGCTCGCGCGGTCACCTCGCGGACGTCGCTTCCATGCACCTGCCACGCCATCGTGGCCTGGGCCGGGTCCCCGCCCGCAGCCGTGACGGCGCGGCGCCGGTTCTCGGCCACGCTGGCGGGGTCGTCCGCCGTCAGGGCGCCCAGGTTGAGCGATGCGAACGCGCCCTCGGAGGCCCTCCGCGACGCGAGGTGAACGCAACGTCGACGCCCGCCGGCGCCGATTCCCAGCGCAGCACCGGCACGGGGCCGTCGTCCCAGGCAAGGCCGGTCACGATGCCGCCCGGGCGACCAGCTCGCGCGCGGCCGCGATCTCGGAGCGGCGGTCGGCCAGCTGGCCGTTTCGCTTGCGGCGCAGCAGCTCGGCGAGCACCTCTCCCACCCGCGGGGACTGCGCCAGGCCGAGCTCGTCGCGCAGCACGGTGCCGTCGATCTCGAGCCGGATCCCGCGCAGCCGCTCGAGGTAGAGCTCCGCGGGGCGCGCACCCGGCCCGCCGTCGGCCGCCACGACGAGCGCCGCATCCACGCGGCAGCGGGTCGAGCAGCTCGGCCACATCGGCCGGGTTCGCCGCGGCCGCAAGCCGCCCGCCCAAGCCGGGCGGGTGCGGCCGCCGCCGCCCGCACCGCGGCGGTGTCGGAGCGGCGCAGCCGCAGCCGGTCGGTCAGGCGCGGCCACCCGGGCCTCGCCCGCCGCCCGCACGATCACGGCCAGCCGGACCCGCCACGGCGGCACGCGGCCTCCGAACCGCTCGCGCAGGGCATCGACCCGGGGGATCGGGCCGGCCTCCGCGGCGGCACCGGCCAGCGCGGGGTGCACGGAGGCCAGCAGGCCCAGATCGTCGCCGAGGCGGAGCGCGGCCGCGACGGTGCCGGCCGACTCGCCCAGAAGTGCGACCGAGCTCCGCCCGCACCCGCGCTCCGGAAAGCGCGTCCACCAGTCCGACCGCGATGGCCTCGCGCGCGAGCCGCTCGGTCTCGGGGTCGATGGTGAACCCGAGCCGGGCGGCGTAGCGCACGGCGCGCACCAGGCGGGTCGGGTCGTCGCGAAACGATGCCGGATGCAGCACCCGGATCACGCGGGCCTCCAGGTCGGCACGGCCGCCGAAGGGGTCGAGCAACTCGCCGAACCGCGGTCCCGTGATCGCCGCGGCGAGCGCATTCACGGTGAAGTCGCGCCGGCCGAGGTCGGCGTCGATGCCGGCCGGCGCGACGACCGGAAGCGCCGCCGGCCGCGGGTAGCGCTCGGTGCGGGTCGCGGCGACGTCGATCCGCACGCCGTCGGTGCGCACGACAGCGGTCCCGAACGCTCGATGCAGCGTCACCCGCGCGCCTCCCAGCACACCCGCCAGGCGCCCGGCGAGCGCCGACGGGTCACCCTCGACGGCGATGTCCGCGTCGCGGCTCGGGCTGCCGCGCAGCATGTCGCGCACCGGCCCGCCGACGGCATAGGTGCTGTCGTCGCCGGCCGCCTCGCGGGCGGCCTGCCACACCGGGGCCAGCGGGTCGTCCGGGCCTCCGATCTGCAGGGGCGCGTGCATGGCCGGAGTCTAGGGCTGGGTCCCGGCAGGCCCTACGCGAGGGCGATCGCCTCGATCTCGACCAGGGCACCCGCGGGCAGGCCGGCCACCTGCACGGTCGACCGGGCGGGCGGCAGCTCGTGGAAGAAGGTCGCGTACACCTCGTTGACCGTCGCGAAGTCGGCCAGATCGGCGACGAAGACCGTGGTCTTCACGACCTGGTCGAGCGTCGAGCCCGCCGCCTCGAGCACCGCCTCGCAGGTTCTCCATCGCCCGCTGCGTCTGGGCCTGCGACGCCGCCCGGGACGAGCGTCCCGGAGGCCGGGTCGAGCCCGACCTGGCCGGCGCAGAACACCAGTCCGGCGGCCCTGATGGCCTGGTTGTAGGGCGCGCCGGCATAGGGCCGCGGCGCGCCGTCGGTCGCGATCACCGTGCGTTCGCTCATCCCACCTTCCTTGACGTTCGGGCCAGGGCGTCGGCGCGCACCTGCGCCGAGCGTCCGTGACCGGGGAAGCCCTCGGCGCCGGCCAGAACGACCACCGCCTCGGCCAATCGCTCACATGCCTCCGCGCTCACCTCGACCACCTCCTGCGTGCGCACGAACGCCGCGGGGCCGAGCCCCGACGAGAACCGGCTGTGCCCGCCCGTGGGCAGGATGTGGTTCGAGCCGGCGATGTAGTCGCCGAAGGCGGCACCGGCGTAGGGGCCGATGAAGATCGCCCCGGCGTGGTGGATGCGGTCGAGCGCCTCCTCGGCATCGGCCGTCACGAGCTGCACGTGCTCGGGGGCATGGGCGTTCACGAAGGCGAATGCGGTCTCGATCGAGTCCGCCTCGATGAGGACGGCCTCGCTCTGGGCCGGCAGCAGGGCGGCGACGGCGTCGAGCAATCCGGCGTCGGTCGAGACAAGCACCGACTGCGCACCCGGCCCGTGCTCGAGCTGCGCCAGCAGGTCCCACGCCACCGGCTCGACCGGTGCGGTTGCGTCGGCCACCACGACGAGCTCGCTGGGACCGGCCAGGGACTCGATGCCGACCTCGCCGAACAGGCGCCGCTTGGCCTCCTCGACGTAGGCGTTGCCGGGCCCCACCACCAGGTCGACGCGCGGGATCCGCTCGGTGCCGAGGGCGAGCGCCGCCACCGCCTGCGCGCCGCCGATGGCGTACACCTCCTCCACTCCCAGGATGCCGCAGGCGGCCAGCGCGGTCGGGTGCGGGAGACCGTCGGGGCCGGGAGGAGAGCAGACGGCAATGCCCGGGACGCCCGCCACCTGGGCCGGGACGATGGCCATCACCGCGCTCGACGGATAGGTCGCAAGGCCGCCGGGGACGTAGATGCCCGCGCGCCGCACCGGCACCGGCCGGCTCGCGACCACCTGTCCCTGGGGCAGCGTCACCCGGGTCGGGCGCGGCATGAGCTCGGTCGAGACCGTCCGCACATTCGCGGCCAGAAGCTCCAGGGCGTCGCGCACCGCGGGTGCGAGGCCGGCGACCGCGGCCGAGAGCGCGGCCGCGGGGACGCGCGGGTCGGGCACCTCGACGCCGTCCAGCCGCCGCGTCAGCCGCTGCACCGCCTCATCGCCCCCGTTACGCACCATCTCGACGATGTCGGCGACCGCCGCGGCGACGTCGTCGCGGCGGGCCGACGAGGGCCGCAGCGTGCGCACCACGCTCGCGACGTCATCCTGTGTCAATCGCAACCGCTCCACGTGCGGCGGATCGTAGCCGCCGCGAATCGCACCCACTCAGCCCGAGACGCGCTCGATCCGCGCGCCGAGCGCGCGCAGGCGCTCGTCGATGCGCTCGTAGCCTCGGTCGATCTCGCTGACGTTGCCGATCCGGCTCTCGCCCTCGGCGCACAGGCTCGCGATCAGCATCGCCATGCCGGCGCGGATGTCGGGGCTGGCCATGCGCTCGCCGTAGAGCCTGGCGGGGCCGGTCACGACCACCCGGTGCGGGTCGCACAGGATGATCCGCGCTCCCATCGACACCAGCTTGTCGGTGAAGATCAGCCGGTTCTCGAACATCTTCTCGAAGATCAGGACGGTGCCCGTGGCCTGCGTGGCGACCGCGACTGCGATCGAGGTCAGGTCGGCCGGGAACATCGGCCACGGCCCATCCTCGATCTTCGGGATCTGGGCGTGCACGTCGTCGACGATCTGAAGCGTCTGTCCGGGCGGGACCCGCACCGCGTCGCCGTGCACCTCCACCGTCGACGCCGAGCCGCGCAAAGGTGTGCCGGATCGAGCGCAGGTGCTCGACTGCGGCGTCCTCGATCATGACGTCGCCGCCGGTGACCGCGGCCAGGCCGATGAACGAGGCGACCTCGATGTGGTCGGCGCCGATCCGGTGGGTGCAGCCGCCGAGGGAGTCGACGCCGTGGATGGTGAGCACGTTGGAACCAATGCCGTCGATCCGCGCGCCCATCGCGGTCAGAAGCCGGCACAGATCCTGGACGTGAGGCTCGCAGGCGGCGTTTGCGATCGTCGTCTTGCCGCGCGCGAGGACGGCCGCCATGACCGCGTTCTCGGTGCCGGTCACGGACGCCTCGTCGAGGTACAGGTCGGCGCCGCGCAGGCCGGACGGCGCGCGCAGCCGGTAGCTGCGGTTGGCCTGGACATCGGCTCCCAGCGCGGCGAATGCCATCAGGTGGGTGTCGACGCGGCGACGGCCGATGACGTCGCCGCCAGGCGGCGGGACGTCGGCGGTGCCGCAGCGCGCGAGCAGCGGGCCGGCAAACAGGATGGAGGCCCGGATGCGCGTGCACAGATCGGCGTCGAGGGTGGTCTTCGAGATATCGGCCGCCCACACCCGCAACCGGTTCGGTCCGAGCCACTCGACGTCGGCGCCGATGTCGCACAGAAGCTCGATCATCGCCTCGACGTCACGGATGCGCGGGACGTTGTCGAGCGTCACCGGATCGGCGGTGAGCAGACAGGCCGCCAGGATCGGGAGCGCGGCGTTCTTGTTCCCCGCCGGTCTCACGGTGCCCTTGAGCGGCACCCCGCCCTCGATCACGAACGACTCCAAGATCCCCTCTCGAGCTGCAATTGCCATACGCGACCGTGCCTCCCCGGCGGTTGATTCACGATCAGCGTAGCGGCATTTCCGGCTGGAATCAGCCGGGAAGCCCGAGCTCGGCGGCGATCGGGCGCAGGGCGGCGATGACGAAGGTGATGTGCTCGTCGAGATCGACGCCGAGCTCCTGGGCGCCGTCGATGACCTCCTCGCGGTTCACGCCGCGGGCGAAGCTCGGCTGCTTCAGCTTCTTGCGCACCGAGCGCGCCTCCAGGGTGGCGAGCCCGTCGGGGCGCACGAGCCCGCAGGCGTGCACGAAGCCCGACACCTCGTCGCAGGCGTAGAGCGTGTGCTCAAGGCGGGTCTCGCGGGCGAATCCGGTGTGGTTTCCGTGCGACTGGATCGCGCGCACGAACCACTCCGGGTAGCCGTGCTCGCGCAGCACCGGGGCGCCGTCCTGCGGATGCTGGTCGAGCGTGGGATGGCGCTCGTAGTCGAAGTCGTGCAGCAGGGCGACGTTGCCCCAGGCCGGCTCGTCCTCACCGAACCGGCGCGCGTACGCCCGCACGGACGCCTCGACCGCGAGGCAGTGGCGGCGCAGCGCCTCGCTCTTCGTCCACTCGGTGAGGAGCTCCCACGCGGCATCCCGATCCCGTACGAGTTCGTCCTCGGCCACGGCGCAGCACGATACCGCACCATGAATATTTGGGGCCAGGCCCCAGTTATTCAGCGAGGGCTGCGAGGCCGTCCGCGAGCGCCTCCACGTCGGCGTCCTCCGTCCAGGCCCCGATCGACACGCGGATGTAGGGCGTGCCCGGCACCGGCCGGACGAGGACGTTGCGCTCGCCGAGCTTCGCCGAGACGTCGGCCGGCTCGGGGCCGGCGACCGTCAGGGCGATCAGGCCGCTGCAGGGACCGCCGGGGTCGTTCACGGTGACGCCCGGAACCGCCCGCAGCCGGCTCCGCGCCGCCGCCGCCCGTTCCGCGGCCAGGGCGAGCCAGGCAGCGCGGCCGCCGGGCAGGTCCTCGACCCACTCGACCGCGGTCGCAAACCCCGCGAGCACGGTGGTATCGAGGCTGCCGGCATCGAAGCGCGCGGCCCCGGCGCGCAGCTTCCCGACCTGTCCGTCGTAGGTGAAGTAGCTCGGAGTCGCCGGCCGCAGCCGGTCGTGCTGGCGCGGATGCACCCACAGCGCACCGGTGCCCTGCGGTCCCAGCAGCCACTTCTGGCCCGAGGCGGTGTAGAAGTCGGCCCCCGTCGCCGCCATCTCGAGCGGGATCGCCCCGCCCGACTGGGCGCCGTCCACCAGCACCAGGGCCCCGACCGCCCGGGCGGCGGCCGCGATCTCGGGCAGCGGCAGCACGAGCCCGGTCGTCCACAGGACGTGCGAGAGGGCGACCATCGTGGTGGCCGGCCCGATCGCCTCCACCACCTCGTGCGCGGGCACCGCCCGGACGCTGACGCCGTACCGGCGCGCGAGTTCGTCCAGCGGCCCCAGCAGGCCCGGGTGCTCCTCGGTCGTGGTGATCACCTCGCCACCGGCCGACCAGTCGAGCCCGGCGCAGACCAGGCCGATCCCATGCGACGGTGGACGATGTCAGCGCGACCTGATCCTCCGGCGCCCCAGCGCGCGTGCGGCGGCGGCCCGGGCTCTGGCCCGCAGGCCGAGCAGGTTCTCCATCGCCGCCTTGCCGATCCGCGGCAGCTCGGCCGCGGTCTGCACCTCGGCCGCCATCGCCTCGGTCGCGACGCGCGGCATCGGGCCGTTCGTGCCCGCATTCAGGTAGGCGCACCCGGCCAGCGCCGGGAAGTCGTCGCGTTCAGGCAAAGGCCACCACGGCGTCGACGGGATCATGATCGGAGAGGCGCACGGGGCGGGAGCCATTGTCGCGCAGATCGCGGCGCTCGGCGGACCAGCGGGTGGCAGCCCACTCGACGTCGAGGCCGCGCACGAGCAGGTGGTCGACTCCGACCTCGCCCGAGTCCTCGATCCAGCCGCGGGCCCGCAGCGCGCGCACGCCGCCCGAGTCGAGACCGGCGTTGAGGTCGCCGCCCAGCACCATCGGCGCCCCGCGGGCGAACCGCTCCAGCACGAACCCGGCCTTCTCGAGCTGCTCCCGCCCGCCCGGATCGGCGTGGACGTTGGCCACCGCGAGCTCCCGGCCGGCGCGGCGGTGCCGCAGCCTGGCGAGCTGCGCGATCCGGGGCTCACCGCGCAGGCGGGTGCGCTCGTTCAGCTGCACGCGGCGGGCCGACACCAGGAGCAGCGCGGGCCCGTACAGGATGGCCTGGGCCTGGCCCTCGACCTGCGTCCGCACCAGGTCGGGCAGCGCGCGGCCGACCGCCGCGCCGAGCGCCAGCGGCAGCGGCACGTGCACGAAGGGGACATGGGCGCCGTAGCTCGGCGCGAGCGTCACGCCCATCCCGGTGTGTTCGCGCAGGAGGTCGGCGGCCCATACCGGCACCTCCTGCAGGAGCACCAGATCCGGCTCGTCCTCGACCATCACGCGGGCCATCTCGCGCAGGTGCTTGCGGCGCATATGGCGGTATTCGGACCCCGGCGGGACGTCGCGTCCGTGGGCGATGTTCCAGGTGCGGATCAGGAGCGACGCTGCCACGGGTGACCGATCGTAGCCGGGGGCCCGCCGGTTCACTACCATCGCGGGCGTGAGGTTTCCCGGCCGCCCCAGATTCGCCGACGTCATCAACGCCCAGCTCGACCTGTATCTCGAGCAGAACGTCGATCTGCTCGGGCGCGTGGAGGCCGCCAAGCAGGTCTACGACCGGGCCAAGCGGCCGGAGTCCGAGGAGGCCTACGGCACCTACATGGATGCCGTCGAGGAGGCCGAGGACGCCCTGCTCGACCTGCGCGACCACTACGCCGAGACGATGGCCGCCCGCGAGCGGCGCCGGTACGAGCGCGAGTTCTCGCGCGCGGCCGAGCGGATCCTGCCGACGCTGCAGGCCCGCCGCAACTACATGCAGGCGATCGATCCCGACTCGACCACCTGACGATTCGGCTTGCCACCGAACATGTGTTCGACTATCGTGGTCGGCGATGCCCCGCGAGCGCTCCGTCATCGTCTGCGTGCTCGTCCCCCGCTTCGCGCTCCGGGTGGCCGCCGGGCTGGGAGGCGCGCTGCCGTCCGAGCCGGCTGCGCTCGGCCCTGAGCCGGGCGGGCCGCCGGCGGTCGGCGAGGCGAACGCCGCCGCCGCCACCTTCGGGGTGGCGGCCGGGATGCGGGTCGGCGAGGCGCTCGCCCGCTGCCCGCGGCTGCAGCTGGTGACCGCCGACCCGGGCGCCGTGGCCGACGCCGCCGAGGCGCTGCTGCAGCGGCTGGAGGAGATGGGCGCCGCGGTGGAATCGCTCGCACCCGGCCGGGCGCTCTTCTGCGCCGACGGCCTGGTCCGCCTGCACGGCGGCCTCACCCGGCTGCTCTCGGCCACCTCATCCAGGCTGGGGCCGGGAGGGCGGACGGGCGCCGGGCCGGGCCGCTTCATCGCCCAGGCGGCGGCCGTGCGGGCGCGGCCGGGACAGTCGCACCAGGTCGAGCCGGGCGCGGCGGCGAGCTTCCTCGGCCCGATGCCGGTGGCGCGGCTGCCGCTCGACGCCGGCACCGCCGACACCCTGCACGCGCTGGGCATTCGCACCGCCGGTGAGCTGGCGGCGCTGCCGCTGCCCTCGGTCGCCGACCGGTTCGGCCGGCCGGGGATCTCGGCCTGGCGGCTCGCCCGGGGCGAGGACGAGGCCTACGTCGCCCCCCGCACCCCGCCCGAGCCGATGCGCGATGCGATCGAATTCCCCGATCCCGTTGGCGACGAGTTCACCCTGCGAGGGGCGCTGGCGGTGCTGATCGAGCGCCTGCTGAGCCATCCCCGCCGGGCCGGCCGGCCGCCGCGGACGCTGGCGATCTCGGCCCGGCTGGCGGCGGGCGGGTCGTGGCGGCGGCCGGTGACGCTGCGCGAGCCCACCGCCGACCCGCGGCGGCTGCGCGACGCGCTCGCCCCGCGCCTGGTCGAGCTGCCCGGCGCGGTGGAGCGCCTGAGCCTGGAGATCACCGCGCTCTGCGCCTCGGCCGACCGCCAGCAGTCGCTCTTCCGGCCGCCGGCGGAGCTGCTGCGCGAACGGGCCGCCGAGGCCGCCCGCCAGGTGCGCGCCGGGCTCGGCGAGGGCCACCTGTGGCGGGTGGTCGAGGTGGCGCCGTGGTCGCGGGTGCCCGAGGGCCGCGACCTCCTGGTGCCGTTCGACTGACCAGCCGCCACAACCGGGGACAGTCCCCGGTCGAAAGTGGTCACGAAACGTGCAACGGCGATCGGTGGGGGACTGTCCCCGGTTGGGGCGGTTAGGGTGGCGGTGTGGATGAGGTGTGCACCGAGCGGTTGCGGCTGCGCCGGTTCCGGGCCGGTGACGCGGAGGCGTATGCGGCCGTCAATGCCGATCCGCTGGTCGTCCGCTATCTCGGCGGGGAGATCGACCGCGCGGCCAGCGATGCGCAGCTCGCCCGGATCATGGCCCACTGGGACGAGCACGGGTTCGGCCTCTGGGCGGCGGAGCAGCGCACCGACGGCCGCATGATTGGGTTCACCGGCCTCTCGATCCCAGGGTTCCTGCCCGCCGTCCTGCCGGCGGTCGAGGTCGGCTGGCGCCTCGCGAGCGACGTGTGGGGCCGGGGCCTTGCCACGGAGGGCGGCCGAGCCGCGATCGAGTGGGGCTTCGGCGGCCTCGGCCTCGACCGCATCATCAGCATCATCGATCCCGAAAACATCGCGTCGCTGCGCGTGGCGGAGAAGCTGGGCATGCGGCCCGGACGCGACGAGATCCATCCCGCCAGCGGCCGCCTGCTGCGCGTATACGAACTGAGCGGGCCGGGATGAGCGACCTGGCGCGACGACTGGCTGTGGCCCGCGGGGACGAGCCCGCGGACGTCGTCATCGCGGGCGGCAGCGTCCTCTCGGTGTTCACGCGCGAGTGGCTGCGGGCCGACGTCGCGATCGCCGACGGCTGGATCGCCGGCGTCGGGGACTACCGCGGCCGCGAGACGATCGACGCCTCCGGCATGTGGGTGGTTCCGGGCTTCATCGACGCCCACGTGCACATCGAGTCGTCGCGGCTCATGCCCGCGGAGTTCGCCCGGCTCGTGCTGCCCCACGGCACGACCACCGTCGTCGCCGACCCGCACGAGATCGCAAACGTGCTCGGCACCGACGGCGTCCACTGGCTGCTCGACTCGACCGAGGGGCTGCCGCTCGACGTCTTCTTCATGGCATCGTCGTGCGTCCCCGCCTCGGTGTTCGAGTCGCCGCGGCGGGCGCTCACGCCGGGCGACCTCGAGGGCCTGCTGCGGCGCCGGCGGGTGCTCGGACTGGCCGAGATGATGAACTTCCCAGGCGTCATCGCCGGCACCGAGACGGAGCTGCAAAAGCTGATGCTGGAGGGCGCGGGCCATGTCGACGGGCACGCGCCCGGCGTGCTCGGCAGGGCGCTGCAGGCGTATGCGGCCGCCGGCATCCGCTCCGACCACGAGGCGACGACGCTCGAGGAGGGGCGCGAGCGGCTCCGGGCCGGGATGTGGGTGCTGATCCGAGAGGCGTCGGGTGCCCGCAACCTGGCGGCACTGCTGCCGCTCGTGGCCGAGTACGGGCCCGGCCGCCTCGCGTTCTGCACCGACGACCGCGACCCCGACCACATCGTGTCGGAGGGCCACCTGAACGCGATGGTGCGCGCCGCCGTCGCCGCCGGCGTCGACGCCCGGGACGCCCTTGCGATGGCGTCGCACCACCCCGCCACGTGGCACGGCCTGGCCGACCGCGGCGCGGTCGCCCCGGGCTACCGGGCCGACCTGCTGCTTCTGCCCGACCTGGAGGGGTTCCGGCCCCGGCTGGTGCTCAAGGCCGGCCGGCCGGTGGCCGAGATCCCCGCGGCGGATGTGCCGGACTGGGTGCGGAACACCGTGCGGGTCGCGCCGCTCACGAGCGGCGACCTGCGCGTCGACTGGCCTGACGGCGGCGACATGCGCGTGATCGGAATCCGGCCGGGCCAGATCGTCACCGACTCGCTCGTGGAGCACCCGCGCGTGGTGGACGGGGCCGCGTGCGCGGACCCGGATCGCGATCTGGCCAAGATCGCGGTCATCGAGCGTCACCTCGGCACCGGCCGGATCGGGATCGGCTTTGTCCGCGGCCTCGGCCTGCGCCGGGGTGCGATCGCCTCGACGGTGGCGCACGACGCCCACAACATCGTCGTGGCGGGCGTGGACGATGACGACATGGTGCGGGCGGCGCGCCGCCTGGCCGAGCTCGGCGGTGGCATGGTGGCCGTGCACGACCGCGGCGTGCGCGCAGAGCTCGCGCTGCCGGTCGCCGGTCTCATGTCCGCCGCGCCGGCCGAGCAGGTCGTCGCCCAGAGCCGCGCCCTGGAGGATGCGGCGAGGGCGCTCGGCTGCACGCTTCAAGCCCCCTTCCATTCGCTCGGATTCCTCGCGCTCTCCGTGATCCCGGCGCTCAAGATCACCGACCGCGGCCTGATCGACGTCGACCTGTTCGAGGTCGTCGGCCTCCGGGCCGGCTCTTGAAGTCAGTCGGGGCAGGGCTCGACGGGGAGGCCGGCGGCCTCCCAGGCCAGAAAGCCGCCCACCATGTCGGTCGCAGCGCCGACGCCGACCTCCCGGAGGGCGGCGGCTGCCAGGCTCGACGAATAGCCCTCGGCGCACATCACCACCACCTCGCCGCGGTGGCCGGCCAGCGCCGGG
This sequence comes from uncultured Actinomycetes bacterium, assembly GCA_963732075.1. Lineage (GTDB taxonomy): Bacteria > Actinomycetota > Thermoleophilia > Gaiellales > JAICJC01 > JAICJC01. The sequence goes on from CAVSYD010000003.1 coordinate 80,075, forward strand.
TCGGTGAACCCCGACGTGGGATCGACCCGCCACTCCAGCACGTTTCGGCCGATCACGACCGCACCGGGAACGACGCCCTGCCGGCGGCGCTGCTCGAGCGGCCGCGTATCGACGATCACCGCTCCGCGGCCTGAGGCCGCGTAGGCCTGAGCCGGCGTCAGCCGCTGCAGGCGCGCGCGCGAACGCTCGAGCAGCTCGTCGATCCCCACCGGGTCAGCGTATCTCGCGACCGGTCAGGCCGGGTACCACTCGACCGAGACATTGCCCACGGTCAGCCGCCGGTAGCGGCCGCGACGCACGAGGCGCACGCCGCGCTCGTCGCGGTACACATTGATGGTGTAGCCGCGAGTGCGCCGGCCAAGGATCGTCATCGAGCGCACGAGGCTCGGCTCGGGGGTGACACTGTCCACCTGCATGCTCCCAGTGTCCGAGGAGTCTTTGGGGTCCGTCAAGACCTGCCGATCGTAACCTGTCATGCGAGCCGAGGGAAGGGCCGCCGACACCGTGTCAGCCGCCCCACGCTCCCACCGCGGCCACCGCCGCCGCCAGCACGATCCCGGTCACCCGCGCCCACCGCGAGAGCACGACGCCGCCGGAGTCGGCCTCAAGGCCGATGGCGGCGGCACCGCACGCGACGGCCGCCAGGCCGACCGCCGGCAGCTGCCACGTCCAGTCGCCGCCCGTGTGCACCAGAAAGGCGATGTACGCGGCCATCACCGGGGCCGCGAGTGGGTGCGCGCGCCGGTGCAGCCCCACCCAGAGCGGCGGGACGAGCGCGACCAGAAGGATGGCCAGGCCGATGACACCGAGCTCCGCCAGCGTCTCGAGGTACAGGCTGTGCGCGTTCAGGACCTGGATCTTGACCGGACGGTGCACGAGCCAGTAGCGCGCGAACGTGCCCCCACCCGACCCCACCACCGGGTGGGCCGTGAAGTCGTGCCATCCCGCCTTCCAGAAGAGGACGCGTCCGTTCGGCGAGAGGCTGAGCAGGCGCAGGTTGAGGTCGCCGCCTTTGAACGTCGGCGCCGGCTTTTCGAGCGTCGTCACAGCGGAGTGGACGAGGCTGACCGGGTTCCCGAACCGGTTCACGCCCACGGCAACCGCGATACAGGCTGCGGCCACCATGGCGGCGCCGGCCGCAAGCCGGGCGGTGCGTGAGACGGTGAAGCGGGCCTCGAGCCCCGCAATGAGGGCGGCCGCGCCCATCGCCAGCGGCACGAGCGAGATCATCCTGGCCGCGGTCTGCGCACCCTCGGTGGCCTGGATCTGCAGATGCCGGTAGTACGTCGTCAGCCCGGCATGCGAATGCACTGCCAGGAACGCCCCGACGGCGCCGATCGAGCCCGCGGCCGCAGCGACGACGAGCTGCACGCGGTGTTTGTCGAGCGCCACCAGCGCGATCAGTTCCGGCGACCAGGCCGACCAGGGCGCCGCGGCTGAACGTGAGGTAGAGGGTGGGCACGAGCGGGATGAGCGCGGCGGCGGCCAGCATCCGCACCAGCATCCCGCCCCGCGCCGCGAATCCGAGCGCCAGGATGATGCCGATGACCGTGAAGGCGCCGAGGCCGTTCCAGTACCCGATCGGCTGGTAGAGGCGGCCGTAGCCACCGCCGGTGGTGTACATGCCGAACGTGCCCGGATACAGGCGCGAGACCATGCTGTAGCACGAGACCGCGGTCGTCGCCGCGACGACGCCGCCCGCGACCGCCACGCCCCGGCCGTGGTTGGCGAGCAGGAGCAGCGCCGCGCTGCCCGCGACGTAGACCAGCACCAGGTGGACGTCCTGGACGGTGGCGGGCCGGTCGGATGACCACAGCCACGAGACGGCCGTCCAGACGCACAACCCCGCCATGCCGGCGACGGTGGCCAGGGCGGCCCGGGGCAGCCGCAGGTCGCGCGACCGGGCCAGGATCACGACGACGACGGCGGCGTAGAGCGCAGTCGCCAGGCGCCACGCGCCGTGAAAGTATCCGCCTTCGTCAGCGGCCAGGAGCCCGATGGAGACCGCGGTGAGGGCGAACGCCGCCGAAGGCCGCCCAGGCGCCGACGCGGGCATCCGAGACGTGCTCGCCGACCCGCCACCAGGCGGTCCGCGGGCCACTCTCGCTCATCGATCGTTCCAGAACGTGTCAACTGAGCTCCAGTTCCTGGTACCGCCGTCCGCCAGGTGATATATGGTGCTGCTATGGTACGACGGTCCACGGATTGCGTGAGAACGGAGCGGACATGGCAAAGCGTTTGAGGCATCGATCACTTACTTCCGCCATTGTGGCGGTAGCGCTTCTGGGCGCGGTCGGTGCGGGCACGGCATACGCAGCCACCCCGGCGAGCCAACAATACGGCGGTGTCAAAGGCGTCGTGACCGGAGGCGGAGGCAACGGCCCGAGCGGCGGAGTTCTCGGTGAGACCACGGGCGGCGGCACGCTGCCCTTCACCGGAGCCGATCTGGGTCTGTATGCGACGGCGGGTCTTGGCATGATCGGCGCGGGATTCCTCCTGCGGCGTGCCGGCTCCCGGCGGTCGTAAGCCCGACCGACATTTTGTGATTTCGGCTTAGCGCCGGCATTGATGGCTGCGGTTCGTGAAAGCGAATCGCAGCCATCAGCGTTTTGGCACGTAGACCGTCGCTTCTCGAGCGTAGGCAGCGAACCCCAGCGGCGGCGCGTGCTTAGCGCGATTGTCGAGGACTGGCGCCGCGTGGGAGCGACCTCGCCGCCGTTCAGCGGCTGCACCGGATCGGCGGGCTGGGGAGCGGGCTGCGCCGCCGGCACGGGTGCGGACGATCCGTAGCCCGCGTAGCCGTAGCCGTATCCGTAGCCCTCGCCCTCCTCGGCGCCCGTGAGGACGAACCCGAGCTTCGCGCACGGGCAGGCCTGCAGGACGCGCTGGAGCTCTGACAGCATCGGCCGCTTGATCGTCGATCCGCGGACGACGACCAGCATGGCATCGACCTTGTTGGAGAGGACGACGCCGTCGGACACCGGCAGGAGCGGCGCGGAGTCGAGCAGCACCACGTCTGCGCGCTCGGCCAGGTCGAGCAGGATCTCCGAGACGACCGCGCTCTCGATCAGATCGGCCGGGTTGGGCGGCATCGGCCCCGACGGCAGCACATACAGCGAGCCCGCCTGGGGGCCGCCGTCGGATCCCGGGAACGGGATCGACCACAGCGCCTGATCCAGGGTGACGTTGCCGAGGGCGACGTCGGTCAGCCCGGGGCGGCCGGTGAGGTCGAAGAAGTGGTCGATGAAGGGCTTGCGCAGGTCGAGGTCGACCAGCACGACCCGCCGGCCGGCGCGGGCAAGGGCGATCGCGAGGTTCGCGACGGTCGTCGACTTGCCCTCCTGCTCGGCGGCGCTCGTGATCATGATCGTCCGCGCCTTCATCGACAGGTTGGCGAAGTCGAGGTTGATGCGCAGCTTGCGGTAGGCCTCCGACTGGAGCCCGCCCTCGTCGTCGAGCATGCCCAGGCTGCCGGTCTTGCGCAGCGACCGCGGCGGGATCGGGATCCGGGTCAGCAGCGGCAGCCCCAGCCGCTCGGAGATCTCGTCGGAGCGGCGGATGCGCGTGTCGAGCGCCTCGGCCAGGGAGATCGAGCACCAGGCCGATCACGATCCCGAGGCCCGAGGCCCATGAGCAGGTTCTTGGTGGTGGCCGGTCGCACCTTGGAGGCGGACGTGGCCTTCTGCGTGACGGCATTGCTGTTTGCCAGGCTCGCCTGCGCGCTCTGGTACGCCTGGAGCTGTTGACGTCCTTGACCGCAGCGATGGCTGGGCGATGAGCCCTGCGGCGGCCGACTGTTGGCCGCCGTCTGCGCGATTGATCCGGTCACGGAGCGCTTGATCTGGCTGTTGAGATCGCGCGATCTTGTGCGGGATCCCGCGCGACTGCCTGCCTGTTGCTGATCGCGACGAACGTCTCGGCGTAGGCGGTCGCGAGGGCCATCGCGCGGCTCGGAAAGCGATCGGTCACCGAGAACGTGACAAACGTGCTGGTCGTGCTCGGCGTAATGCTCGTCTCCTTGAGGAGCTGGGCCGGCGTGAGCGCCGTGTCACGCGCGCTGCCGGAGCGCCCGCCTGGGCGTACGGCGTCGTGTGGGCGTTGGCGGCCGCATTGGCGACCTCCGCTGCGATGACCGAGCTCGACGCCTTGGCGCCCGGATTCAGGATCGGCTCGACGGGTTCGCGCCGACGAGCACCTGTGACGTCGCCTTGTAGGCCGGCGTCTCGCGGCTCGAGACGAAGTATGCCGCACCAACGGCCACCACCACGGCGACAACCAGGATCCAGATACGCCGCCGCAGGACTCCGACATAGTCAGAGAGCGTGGTGAGCCGTTGTTCAGCCACTGCGGGAGCCTTTCATGCGTTGTCACCGAACAGGCCGGCTGCCCCGCCGCCTCGGCTCGGTACGTCCACTACTGAGATACCCGCATTGTGACACCGAGTCAAGCGCGCCGCCCTCCGGTTCCTTCCAACCTCTCACCGCTTCGCAATGATCGCCGAGACCGGGAATTCGCCGTGACGGCGTCGTAGGCTGCCTCCAGGTCGGCGATTCCCTGCTCGGGACTGTAGCCGGTGCGCCAGGCGGCATAGGCGCCCTCCCCCAACCGCTGCGAGGTGCTGTCATCGAGCACGCTCGCCAGGGCGGCGCGCCACCCGTCCGCGCTCTCCGGCTCGACCAGAAGGCCGCTGACGCCGTCGGAAACCACGCTCGGAAGCGCCCCGTAGCGGTTCGCCACCACGGGAACGCCGGCGGCGTACGCCTCGACCACCGTCCTCGGAGCGCCCTCGTAGCAGATGGACGGCAGCACGAGCGCCCGCGCCCGGGTGAGATATGCGGGCACCTCATCGGACGGCACGCGAGCCGCGAAACTCGACCGTCCCGGGCGCCATCGCCTCGAGCCGGGCCCGCTCGGGCCCGTCCCCGACGACCACCAGGCGGGCGGGGACATCCCGCCAGAGCGCCACCAGGCGGTCGAGCCCCTTCTCCTCGGAGAGCCGGCCGAGAAAGAGGAAGTCCTCCCCCGGCCCCTGCCGCCGTGGCTGCGCGGCGCCGAAGTTGGGTTTGACCCGGATCCGGGCCGGATCGAAGCCGGCCTCGATGTGCTTCCGGCACACGAACTCGCTCACCGCCAGGAACATCGCCACGTGCGTGAACGTCCCCGCCCGCCGGTGCACTCCGAGGGACGCCGCCAGCGCGGCGCTCCCGGCCGCGGAGTCGCGGTAGCAGCGGTGCACCACCCCGCGCCACGGGAACTTGCCGAGGCAGTCCTCACACGCCCGCCCGTCCCGCAGGAACACCGCCGGCAGGCACAGCAGGCGGTAGTTGTGCAGCGTCACGACCACCGGGGCGCGGGTCGACCGCAGCACCGCCGGAGACAGCATCGGAAACAGGTTGTGGACGTGCACCACATCGGGCCGGAACTCGGCCGCCAGCCTGCGCACCTGCGCGACCGCCGCCCGCGACCACACCGCGCTCAGTGCCAGCCCGACCCGCGACCCCGGCGTCGCGTCGTCGGGCATCGGCGCCCACAGGAGCACGTCGTGGCCGGCCCCGCGCAGGAGCTCGACCTCGTCCTCGACCACGCGGTTCTCCCCCGAGGAGGCACCACTGGCATAGCGGGAGTGCAGAACGAGGATTCTCATGTCGATCGGCGCCGGATCAGCGCGCGGCCGGGACCGGGACCACCGGGCCGGTTGCTCGATCGGCCGGCCGTGTCCCGCCGCGGGTTGGGCAGGCCGAGCGAGAGCCCGACCAGGATCCCCAGGGGACCCATCCGCGCGAGCTCGATCAGCGGATTGTCGACGAGCATGGCGATGCCGATGCCGACCAGCACCAGGAAGGCCGCCGCATGGATCTGCTCGGCGTACACGCGCGTGCCCCGCACCGCCTGCCAGCGCTTCCACGTCAGTCGCAGCAGAGCCAGATAGGCGGTCATCCACAGCACGAAGCCGACGAGGCCGTAGTCGACCAGGATGCGCAGGTAGTCGTTGTGCGGGTGGCCGGCGCCCCGGCCGGGAAGCGCCAAGGTCATCCGGTCGGAGGCGCCCGCGCCCCAGCCGATCAGCGGCTTCTCCTTGAACCAGCCCCAGTTGGCAGACCACAGGGCGTTTCGGCCGGTGACGTTGATGCTGAAGCTGCCGACCTTCTGAGTGTCGCCGTGGAAGAAGCGGTGATGCAGCGGCGCATAGAAGAACACCGCCGAGAGCGCGACCGCCAGGATCGCGAGGCCGGCGCCGATGCCGACGATCCAACCGCGGAAGTTGCGCAGGTTGAGCCGCGCCAGCGCGACGAGGGCGAACTCGGCCGCCAGGGCCGAGCGCGAGAGCGAGAGCAGGGTCAGGACGATCGCGAACGCCACGACCCAGTACGCCCACCGCCGCCCGATCAGGCCGCCGCTGACGAACCACGCCACCAGCACCACGCCCATCAGGCCGAACGGGCGCGGCGAGAGGATCTTGTCGTTGCCCGGCCCGGCGATCGGCGACGCTGATCGCGTACAGCCCGAGCCCCACGATTGCGGCCACCCAGAACGCTCGCCCGACGATCTCGTACGCCGCGTACCCGCGGTGGTGGATCGACGGTCGCAGCGATCGCCATGAAGAGCACCGCCGCGACGTACACGAAGACGTTCTGCAGGCCCTGGGTGGACACGCCCCCCCATGTGAACGAGATCAGCGTGAAGATCACGAACAGGGCAACGCAGCCGAGCGCCCGGCCGGCGGCACCGGCGGGCACGGTGATACCCGTCAGGCACACGAGCAGCCCCAGCAGCACCACGACCACCGTCTCGACCGCCTGTCCGGAGGCGGCGCCGGCGTCTACGCGCTGCAGGATGTCGACCACGCCGCACAGGGCGATCATGCCCACGATCAGCACCTCGCCGAGCGGGCGGCGGGCCGTCTCGCCCATATACGTGGCGACGACCACGAGCCCGACGACGACCAGCGCGAGCGGCGGTGAGTGCACCACGAGGGCGCCCGCCAACGCGGCCACCGCGGCAGTGAGCGTCGCGACCCCGAACCACGTCGAGCCGACCGCCGGCCGGTGTGCGCCGCGGATCATCCCCGTACGGTAGCTCGGCCCGATGGCCATTCCATTACCGCCTGGCGTCGCCGGGCAGCGCCCGGTCGACCAGCTGCCGGGCCGCGCGGACGTACTTTTGGGAGATCGCGATTCCCGCAAGGGCCAGGAACTCGGAGTTCGTCACCGCGTAGCGCCGACCCAGCCGGCGCGGCTCGCTCATCAGGCGGTGCAGCCACTCGAAGCCGGCCTCCTGCACCCAGAGAGGCGCGCGCGGCTTCGTCCCGGCCAGGAAATCGAACGCCGCCCCCACTCCCAGACCGAGGGCCGGAGCGAACAGGTCGGCGCTGCGGTGCAGCCATTCGTCCTGCTTGGGCAGTCCGAGGCCCACCCAGACGACGTCGGCGCCCGAGGCCACGATCTGTTCGGCGATGCGCGCGTTCTCGTCGTCGGACAACACCCGGAAGGGTGGCGAGATGGCGCCCGCGATAATGCAGTCCGGATAGCGCTCGTGCAGGCGCCGCTTGAGCAGCTCGAGCACCTCGGGAGTCGACCCGAACAGGAAGTGGCGGAGGCCCTCCTCCTGCCCGGCCTCGATCACGAGCGGCATCAAATCGGGCCCCGCGATGCGGCGGGCGCCGCGACGGTCGAGGCGGCGCATCAGCCATGCGACCGGCGCGCCGTCGGGGAAGTTCAGCCACGCTCCCCGCAGCGCGCTCATCATCGCGTCGCTGTGCTGGGCGGTGACGATGCCGTGCACGCCGCACAGGCATGAGTAGCCGCCGGCCCTGCTGCGGATGCGGCGGAGCACCATTGCGGTCGCCGTCTCCAAGTCGCCGACGAAGTACTCGACTCCGAGCACCGTGCAGGTCGCCGCGGCTGTGGGACGGCCCTCAGTCAGCTCGGATGAGCTCCTCACTCACCACCCCATCATCGCCGCCCGCGGCCAGCCGGGCCACCACCTGCTGCTCGATCCATGCATAGGTGCGCACCAGGCCGTCCTCCAGGGAGATCTGTGGCTCCCAGCCGAGAACGTCGCGCAGGCGGGTGTTGTCGGAATTGCGCCCGCGCACGCCCTGGGGCCCGTCCACGAACACCTTCTGGATCGGGACGCCCGCGATCCCGGCCACCAGGTCGGCCAGCTCGGAGATCGAGATCAGCCGGTCCTGACCGAGGTTCAGCGGCTCGGTGTAGTCGGACGCCATCAGGCGGTAGAGGCCTTCCACGCAGTCGTCCACATGGCAGAACGAGCGGGTCTGGAGGCCGTCGCCCCAGATCTCGACCCGGGGGTCGCCCGAGTGCTTGGCCAGCGCCACCTTGCGGCACATGGCGGCGGGCGCCTTCTCGCGGCCGCCCTCCCAGGTACCGAGTGCTCCGAAGATGTTGTGGAAGCGGACGATGCGCGTCTCGAGGCCGTGGTCCTCACGGTAGTAACGGCAGAGGAGCTCGGCGACGAGCTTCTCCCACCCGTATCCGTCCTGGGGCTGCGCCGGATAGGCGTCCTCCTCGCGCAGCGGCCGCACATCGGTGTCCTCCTGGAGGAACTCCGGGTAGATGCACGCCGAGGAGGTGTAGAGGTAGCGGCTGACGCGGTTGCGCCGGGCGGCCTCCACCGTGTTCAGGTTGATCAGGGCGTTGGAGTGCAGGATCTCGGCGTTGTGGGACGAGATGTAGCCCATCCCGCCCATGTCGGCCGCGAGTGCGTACACCTGGTCGACGCCGGCTGTGGTCTCCATGCACGCCTCGACTCCGCGCAGGTCGCCGATCACGAACTCGTCGGCGTCGGTGCGGGAATACTCGGGTGTCTTGAGGTCCACGCCGCGCACCCAGTGCCCGCGTGATTTGAGGTGCGTCACCAGGTGATGGCCGATGAAGCCACCGGCTCCGGTTACCAGAAATTCGAGAATGCGCCATCAGGGTCCCCCGCGGATTGTGGTCGATCCGGCACCGGATACGCGTATGCCGCCGCGCCACCCTCGCGGCCTCGGCGGGTGCTCAGCGTGCCTCGGAGCCCCGTCCCGGCCTGCGCCGGGGTCGTTCCTTCGAGGATGCCTGGAACACTTTGACTTGTCAACCCAGTGGGTGGAGTTCGCCGCCGCCACCCCCGTAGCGTACGTCGATCCGGGGATGGAGGATCACTCCCGGCGGTAGGGGAGCCATGCCGGGGCCGGACGATGATGGCGGGAATGGCCCCTCTCGAACCGGAATTCGGCCAGGACGCGCTGGCAAAACGCATCGTCATGGGAGCGGCCGAGGATGACCGTGTGCGCCTGCATGGCGCGATCCTGGCGGCGCTCGAGCTGCACCCGCGCGGGGTGGTCGTGGCCGGGATCTTCGCCCCCGCGCTGCGCGAGGCCGGCCGTGCGCACGGGCGCGCGTGCAGGCGCATGATCGCCGACGCGATCGGCGACCAGCTCGCCGCGGGGCCGCGTCCGCTGGCCCCTCCGGTCTAGTAGGCCGACGACCGGGCGCCGGCCCGCCGGGCAACCGCCGGCGGCACGAGCACGCGCACCTCGATCGGCGCCCGGCCCGCATCGTCCCGCGACTGCCGGAACGCGGCCGTGGCGTACTCGAACGCGCTCCTGCGGCTCTCCGCCTTCGCGACCGTCAGCCACTCCCGGCTCTCACGAAACCGGATCTGCGCATAGAAGACGCCCATTTCCTCATCCCCCCTCGAGGTGCTACCAAGCGACGGACACCCCTGCCCGGGCGCCGCCGCCAAGCCTCCAGCTGCACCTTCCCCCAAACCGGCTCCCGCGGCATCCCCCGGTTGGGGGAGCTCACGCCTGGACCGGAAACGCAAGGACGTGCAGCAGATTGACGGAGCGATGGTCCGCTCGTACGATTCGAGCACGGCGGGAATTCGGGCGCTGACCGCCGCCCGCGCATTTTGCGTGCCGCTCGCCCTGCCGGCCAACTCGAGCACGAGGGAGCGCAGTGACCACAAGCGAGGGAACGGTGAACAGCGTCGACAAGCCGATGTCGGCCGAGATGCACCCGGGGCCAGGCTTCCGGATCCGGTCGTCGTTCCCCCGGCCGGCGGCCGAGGTCGTGGCCGGGTTTGCGAGCTTCGAGACGCCGGTCGTGTCCGATCTGATGAACCGGCTCTACACGATGTCGACGAGCATCCGCAACGTCACCGACCCGACGCTCCGCCTGCTCGGCCCGGCCTGCACCGTCAAGGTGTATCCCGGCGACAACCTGATGGTGCACAAGAGCCTCGACCTCGCCCAGCCGGGGGACGTGGTCGTCGTCGACGCCGGTGCGTCGTCGATGAACGCCGTGCTGGGAGACCTGATCTCGACCAAGGCCCGCCACCGCGGGATCGGCGGGTTCGTGGTCGACGGTCTGATCCGTGACCTGCCCGCGATTCTCGAGCTGGGCGACTTTCCCGTCTTTGCCCGCGGAATCACCCCCATCGGACCGCTCCACCGCGGCCCGGGCGAGATCAACTTCCCGATCTGCGCCGGCGGAATCGTGGTGCATCCGGGCGACATCGTGCTGGGTGATCCGAACGGTGTCGTGATCGTGCCCCACGAGATCGCGGCCGACCTGCTCAAGCGCCTGCGCGCGCGGACGGCGGCCGAGGCCGACTACACCGCCGCCGTCGCCCGCGGGGAGTTCTCGAACCGGTGGGTGGACACGCTGCTCGGGCAGAGCGGCCTCACCCCCGACGCCTAGCCGGTGACCACAGCGGCCCGCAGACCGCCGGCAGTCCTGCTGGGGGGGCTCGAAAATGCCCTCTCCATCGCCCGCAGCCTGGCCCGCCAGGGGGTGGCGGTGCACGCGGTCGGCGGAGCGGATGCCCCGTGCGGTTCTCGCGATCGTGCACGGCATTCCATCTCCTGGAGCAGGGCGATCCGCAGCCCCAATTCCTGCGCTGGCTGCTCGAGCACGCTCCCGACGGAGCGGTGGTGCTTCCGTGCGACGACGACGCCGTCGAGGTGGTGGCACGCCACCGCGGGAGCTCGTCCGCGGCTGATCCCGATCGAGGCCAACGACGCCGCCCTGCTGGACATGCTCGACAAGGACTCCACCTATGCCCACGCCCGCAATGCCGGCGTGCCCGTGCCGATCACGATGGCGGTCTGAGCGAGGCTGACCTGGAGGCTGCGATCGAGCAGATCGGGTTTCCGTGCGCGCTCAAGCCGCGCCACATCCACGAGTTCGTCGCGCCACTTCCGCCGCAAGGTGTTCGTCGCCGAGGACGCCGCCGCGCTGCGGCGCGCGTTCGCCGAAACGTCCGCCCACGGCCTGGAGATGATCGTGACCGAGATCATCCCCGGCCCGGAAGACGGCCTACTGCTCGATGTTCACGTACCTCGACGAGACTCTGCAAGCCGCTGGTCGTCTTCACGAAGCGGAAGCTGCGCCAGAACCCGCCCGGGTTCGGGGTCGGCTGCTACCACATCACGCAGCTGGGACCGGCCGTGGCGGAGATGGGGCTGCGGTTCCTCCAGGCGGCGGACTTCCGGGGCATCGCCAACGTCGAGTTCAAGCGCGACGCGCGCGACGGCACGCTCAAGATGATCGAGTGCAACGCCCGGTTCACGGCCGCGAACGAGCTGTCAGCGCCTCCGGGCTCGACCTCGCGAACTTCGTCTACCGCCGCCAGCTGGGCGAGCCCGTCGCGCGCCGGAGCGCGCCCGCGACGGCGTGTACATGTGGGCGCCCGTGCAGGACACGATGTCGTTTCTCATTCGCGCCGCCGCGGCGAGCTGAGCCTGCGCGAGTGGGCCGCGAGCCTGCCCCACGCCAGCCCCTGCCCCTGTTCGCATGGCGCGATCCGATGCCCTCCCCCGTCAACCTCTACCACATGGCCGACCGCCGCCGGCCGCCGCTCCGCAGCGGGACACGTCGCCCGAGCCGGCGCCCGACGCCGCGGCCGCGGCTCTGAGCCGGCCCCCGCCGTGACGCCCCCGACACCGTCACATCGCCGCCGATCAACTCGACGCGCTGCTTCGGCGCGCGTTCCGCGCGTCGGGCCTGGCGGCCGCCGATGCACGACGCGGTGAGCGAGGTGCTGGTGGACGCGAACCTGCGCGGGGTCGACTCGCACGGCTCGAGCGGGCGCCGATCTACCTGCGCCGCGTCCACACGGGACTCGCCGGCGGCAGCGACCGGATGGTCACCCGGGCCGACACCGGCGGCATGCTGTGGCTGGACGCGGCCGAGGCGCTCGGGCCCGCGGCCGCCCTGCGGGCGACCGACCTCGCGGTCGAGCGCGCCCGCACGCACGGGATCGCCCTTGTGAGCGTCGGCCGCAGCAGCCACTTCGGTCACGCCGGCTTCTACGCCCGGCGCGGCGCGGCGCGGGGCCTGCTCGCGATCTCGCCTCCAACGCCCCGGCCTCGATGGCGCCCCACGGCGCCGGCCACCGCCTTCCTGGGGCGAACCCGCTCGCCGTCGGGGCGCCGCTCGGGCGGCACGGCCAGTACGTGCTGGACATCTCCACGAGCGTCGTCGCCCGCGGCCGCATCCGCCGCGCGGGCAACCTCGGCGCCGTCATCCCCGCGGGGTCGCGCTTGACGCGGAGGGCCGGCCGACCACCGACCCCGCCGCGGCGCTCGCGGGCAGCGTCCTCCCCATGGGCGGCCCCAAGGGGAGCGGTCTCGCGCTCGGGGTCAGCCTGCTGACGGCGTTCCTCGCGGATGCCGACTTCGACGACGAGATGGGGTCGATGTACTCCGATTCCAGCCGCCCCCAGAACATCGGCCACGTCTTCCTCATGATCGATCCCGGCCGGCTGACCGACACCGCGCGCGCCACCGCCCGGGCCGAGGCGATGATCGACCGCCTGCACGCGCTCCTGCCCGGCCGAGGGCGCGGAGGACGTCCGCGCCGCCGGCGAGCAGCGCGACCGGTGCGCCCGCGAGCGGCGCCGGCGGGAATCCCGATCGCCACGGAGGAGCTGGCCGCCTTCGCGAGCGCCTGCAACGATTGCGGTGCCGCCGACGTGGCGGCTGAAGCCGCCGCGCTCGCCCGGCTCTAAAGATCATGACCAGGCCACGCGGCTCTCGAACACCCGCCGCAGCACGGGGATGCAGACGCGCGCGGCGCCGGCCGGATCGGCCACCTGGTAATGGTGATGCAGGGCGGGGTTGCCGTTCACCTCGATCACCGCCCCGCCCGTGACCTCGAGCGGCTGGGCGAGGTCGGTGGCGACCCAGATCGACCTCGGCGAGGCGGAGGTTGGTCGCCGCCACCGCGGCCGTGACCCTGCGCAGCAGCTCCGGTGCAATCGGCGTCAGCTCGGTGTGGCAGTCCGCCGGCCCGCGCCTGGTTCGTGGTCGCCTTGACCTGCATGTGGCGGCCGGACTTCGGCACCGGCAACCGAGCTCGAGCCCGGCCGCGGCAAGAGTGAATACGCAGTCGAGCGTGGTCGTCAGGAGCGCCGGGCCGTGGCGGCCGCGGGCCTCCAGCCGCGCCTCGTTCTCGCGCCCGATCAGCGTGCGGATCGACGCCGAGCCGTCGCCGACGGCGTGCGGCGCCCGGACGACATCAAGCAGTTCGCCGTCCAGGAACAGCAGCCGGTGAACGTGGCCGGGCACGCGACGCCTCGACGAGCACCCGCTGGGTCTTGCGTGAGGCGAGGAGCACCGCTTGCCGCAGCTGCAGGCTGGGTGCGGACATGGTGGGGGCGGGCGCCGATCCCGCCTCCCGGTCCCCCCCGCCGGCTTGACCACCACGCCTCTCGGGGTGTTCGCGCAGGAAGCCCAGCGCCGGCCCCAGCCTGTGCACGTGGGATAGGAGGTGATCGGGAATCGAGAGCCCGTCGGCGGCGAGGAACTCATGGGCGAGCGACTTCTCGAGCGACGCACGCAGCGTTGACCGTCGGGATCGAGCGCGACCTCCTGGCTGGTGCACCCAGGTGGGGTGCGCCCATCGAGCCGGATCTCCAGGACACCGCCAGATCGCGGCTCCACACTGGCTCCCAAGCGCCTTCGCGGCCTCCCTCCACAGCTCCTCGTAGACCTCGGTGCCGGTACGACCGCAGGAGCGGCTCGTCGCGCACGCGCCGAAAGGCTCTGGCGAACGCCCGCAGACAGCGACGAGGTCGATCCGCGCACCCAAGTCCACGACCCGGCCGGCCCGCCCGCACCGGAAGCGGACAACCACCGGTCCCCAGCAGACGGTCAAACATGCACGAACACACCGCCCCTCGGTCAACCGAGAGCGGGAACGTCTCGATGCTCGGGTCGTCCGGCTCCGGCAGCTGCACCGTGACGTTCGTAGCGCGCGCACCCGCGTGCGGTGTGGGTCGAAGACGCTCTCGCCGGTGCTGATGTCGAACTCCCAGCCGTGCCAGGGGCAGCGGATGATCTCCCCTCGGTGCCGCACGCGTACTCGCCCGGGCGCGCGGCGCGCATCTGCCCTGAGAGCCCAGACAGAGTGGGCCGCCCTGGTGCGGGCAGCGGTTGCGCAGCGCGTACAACGCCGCCGACGTTGAACACGCCGATCGAGCGACTGCCGACCTCCACGATCTTGCGCGCGCCCGGCGCGATCTCGTCGGCCGCGACGAGCGAACGTGGCGGCCGCCTCACGCATCCAGCCGGTAGAGCGCGCGGGCGTTGCCGCGGAGGATCGCCCCGCGCAGCGCCGGCGGCACGCTGGGCGGCAGCGCCCGGTCGGGGGAGTCGAAGTCCCAGTGGGGGTAGTCGGTCGCAGAACATCAGCTTCGTCGCTGTCCATCATGTCGAGCATGACCGAGGTGCTGCGGCCGTCGGGGCGCTCGATCGGCTGCGTCGTCGAGCCGGACGTGCTCGCGGATGTACTCCGACGGCAGCCGCTTGACCCGCGGCGACCTCGACGCGCAGCGGCTCCAGGCGGGTCCAGCCGCCACATCAGTCGGCGCGAGCCAGGCGATCCCGCCCTCGACGAGCACGAACCTGGCAGGCCCGGGAAGCGCTCGAACACGCCCTCGCAGACGAGGCTGATGAGGTGGGCCTGGAAGCGAGAGAGACATCCCGCAGTGCCACTCGACGTAGTGCGTCGGCACAGCCGCCGGTGGTCGGTGCTGGCGGTTTAATACCCATGCCCTCCGTGGCCCGGGGTGCACCGAGATCGGAAGGCGTGGCGCATACACGCCTCGTAGATCGGGTGGTAGAAGCTGATGCCCGAACGGCAACCGCGCGCCCGAGTCCATCGTCACCTGGACCATGTGCGGGTGGCCGGCCCAGCGATCGATCTCGCGCGGCCGCTCAGCGCGGGTCCTGCTGGGCGACGGTGATCGAGCCCTTGAAGCGCCGTCGAGGTTGTGCACGCGAGAGCCACGTCTCGGAGAGCCACTCGTTGAAAGCCGAGGCGATCGCCGCCGCGAAGTCGGGATCCGGATGGATGTTGCAGAACGTCCGCAATATCAGGATGGCGTACGCGACGCCGTAGGTGTCGTAGCTGGCGGCCGCAGCAGATCGGGCTCGGACACTCCGGCCCCCCGCCCTCGGTGCATGCTGTCGTCGAGCGGAGCCGTGCATGGGGTGGAAGAAAGAACGAGCGCCGGTCGCCGCGGTAGCGGTCGCGCCAGGGCATCTCCATGCGCGCACGAATTTCGCCGGGGTCCGCGGGCCCCGGGTGGACGTCGACGTCGACGATCCCCGTGGCCAACGGGCTCGGTGTCGTCAGGTGCGCGCTCGTGGACTTCGGTGCTCAGACCACCTCCCAGGGCGCACGCTATACGACCGCCGCGGCCTCCCCGACCAGCGTGCGGTAGAGATCATCTGCCTGAGCGCGCAGCCCGGCCAGGTCGTCGACCTCGAGCTGCGCCCGCAGGCGCTGCTTGACCGAGGCGCGCTCGGCGGTCGGCCGAGCGAGGGCGCGGGCGCGCTCGGGGTCGACCCCGTCGCCCCAGCGAGCCCTGTTGCGCTGCTCGATCTCGGCGAAGACGGCGGCCTCGTTCTCGGGGTGTGTGCTCGAAGACGCCAAAGTCGGTTCCGAACGCCTCGTTCACCCGCTCGGTGACGGCCCCGAAGTCGCGCGTCATGTCGGCGAAGCTGACGGCCACGAAGCCGTACCGGTAGGGCACGATCCGGCGGTGGAAGCGGATCCACGAGACCAGCGTCGGCCGGGCGGCGATGTCCGGCGGGCCATGTGCGCGAGCGCCGACTCGAGCGGCGGGCGCACGATCACAAGCGTCGGGATCTCCCACCTGACCGCCATGATCACCTGGGCGGCCGCGTGCGTGTGATGGACGGTGTGCACCGGCCGCTCCTGGGCCGACGAGAACGCCATGAACCGCAAACGTGCTGCCGGCGCGGCCGCACCCCTCGATGACGAGCTCGGTCTCGCGCGTGACCAGGTAGTCCGATTGCGCGGTGGCGCACCCTGCCCATGGGCATGTACACCACGGGGTACGCGTTCAGGAGGTAGCGCGTCCGGTAGGACACCTCTCGGGCGCTCCGCGGGAGCGCGGGTGTTCACCGGCGAACGTCGGCATCTGGCTCCTCATTTAGCCCGCCGGGGCGGAGTTGTCAAGGTGGGCGTCGCCGGCCGCGGGCGACGCGGGAAGCCACGCCCGGCGCCTGCGCAGGCGCCGGACGGCACGGGCCGCGCTGCTTCGGCGCAGGCCGACACCCAGCGGCGACACCTTGAAGCTCAGCCGCACGCCGGTGTCGGCGGCGGTCATGTTGACGCGCGGCCGCAGGTATGGGCCGTCGGCGATATGGGCGCCGGTGAGGGTGCACGCGGCGGAGTAGCCGGCGCGGGCCGCCGCCGCGGCGACCCGGCCGTCGGCCTGCCCATACGGGTAGGCGATCGTGTCGCAGCTGCCCAGCCGCTCGACGATCAGCGCGCGCGACTCCCGCAGCTCGTCGTCGAGCCCGCGTCGTCGAGGCCGGTGAGGAGGCGGTGGTTCACGGTGTGCGACCGATCTCCCAGCCTCGCGCCGCGAACTCGGCGAGCGCGTCCCAGGCAAGTGGCTGCAGCTCGGATCCGCCGTCCGCCAGCTCGTGCTCGATGCCCTCCCAACTCAGGGGCTCGCCGGACTCGCGAAGCGCGTGACCACGAACACCGTGCCCGGATAGCCGTGCCGGGCCAGGGTCTCGGCGGCTCGCAGCGTCGATGCGTACCCGTCGTCGAAGGTGAAAACGACCGAGCGCGAAGGCAGCGTGCCCTCCACGCGCCGGCGCTCGGCCTCGGCGAAGGTGAGGCCCTCGTACCCGTGCCGGCGCATGTGCGCCGCCTGCTCGTCGAGCGCCGCCGCGGACACCGCCAGCGGCGAGGCCCAGGTGGAGCTGACGGCGTGGTAGGCGAGGATCAGCGGGCGGCCCCGAGGATGACACTCCTCCCCCCCCCCCCCCCCCCCATGTTCTCCATTGCTCGGCGCTGATTGTGCGAAGCGCAACCGCAGCGGACCCCCTTCGTCACAGGCGAACACGTTCCCTATACTGAAGGGTAATGAGCGCACCCGCCCCCCGCACGATTGGAGGCCCCCGGCGAGCGGCGGTCCGCTGCGGGGCGGATGGTGTCCCGGTTGCGGTCTCTGACCGTCCTGTCGAGTGTGTCCGTGACGAATGGAGGGTGGACGAGAGCTGGTGGACCGGCCGCCCACTCCACCGCCGGTATTTCGAGCTGGTGCTGCGCGGCGGCGCCGACGTGGTGGTGTTCGCCGACCGGCGCTCGGGGGAGTGGTGGTCTCAGCGGGGGTGACCTCCTCTTCCTGACCCTTCCAGCTTGACCGCTTCCGGACCGGCTGCAATACTCCTCGCACCCGAGGCCCCTGGTGGGGCGTGGATGCGAGGGAGGTCGTTTCATGGGGGACTCCGCAGCCATCCCGGTGCCGGTCGAGCCGGCCCCTGGCGTGTTCACCTACCAGGTCTATCTGAGTCCATACCCCGGATGGTGGCGGCGGTGGCGCGGCCGCGTGATCACCCGTGACGAGCAGGGCACCCTCGACATCTGGGCATGGCGATCGGCGCGCAGCCGTGAAGGGCTTCTCGAACGCCTCTGGGCCGACGTGCACCAGGACATCGTCTGGCGCCGCGACGGGGCGGCGGTGCAGCTGCTCGAGATCACCTTCAAGCCGCGCTGAGTATCTGCTGGCCGGGTGGCTGGGGCGAGAGGTTTTCGCCCACACTGGTGATGGTCTCTCGAGAGGTGGCGGCTGGGGGGTGCCAGCCCTCGTGACATTCCTCGGCGTGGGCTGTACTCGAGGAGTGGCGAGATGTGTCACCGACAGCCGGCACCCGGGGCATCCTGGTGGCCGGGGCAGCCTGGTTTCTACTATGCTCGGGCGAACGTATGTTCGGTCAAGGATATCCCGAGCTTCACGCCCACTCGTGCTTCTCGTTCCTGGACGGGGCCTCCCAGCCCGAGGAGCTGGCCGAGCGGGCGGCGGCGCTCGGCTACGAGACGGTGGCGCTGACCGACCACGACGGCCTGAGCGGATCGCTGACCTTCGCCCACGCCGCCCGTGAGGCCGGCCTGCGGGCGGTGACCGGCGCCGAGATCACCCTCGTAGGCGGCGCGCATCTCACCCTGCTGGTCGAGACCGCGGCCGGCTATCGCAACCTGTGCCGCCTGATCACCGCCGCCCATGCCGGCGACCGCCGCGCTCCCGCGGCGACGCTCGACCAGGTCGCCCGGCACGCCGACGGCCTGCACTGCCTGTCGGGCTGCTCCCGTCACGGCGTCCTCGCCCGGCCGGTGGGCGAGGGCCGCCTGCGCGAGGCCGAGCAGCTGGCCCTACGGCTGCGGGCGATGTTCGGCCGCAACCGGTTCTCGGTCGAGCTGCAGCGGCCGTACGCACGCGGCGATGCGCGCCGAAACCGGCTGCTCACGGAGCTGGCCGAGCGCTTGCGGGTGCGGACCGTGGCCACCGGCGACCCCCATGCCCACACCCGCCGCCGCGCGCTCCTGCAGGACGCCCTGGTGGCGATCCGATGCAACACCACCCTGGAGGCGAGCGAGGCCGAGCGGCGCGGCAACCACGAGGCGGTGCTGCGGACGCCGGCCGAGACGGCCGCCCGCTTCCCGCCCACGGCGGTTCGCGGCGCCTGCGAGGTGGCCGACCGGTGCCGCTTCGACCTCACCCAGGACCTGGGCTACAGCTACCCGGACTTCGCCGAGGGCGGCGAGCCCGCCCAGGCGGCGCTCGCCCGCATCTGCCGCGACGAGCTCGAGCGCCGCTACACCGGCTCGCCCCATCGCGCCGGCGCCCGGGCACGGCTGGACGAGGAGCTGCGGCTGATCGAGCGCCACGGCCTGGCCGGGTTCTTCCTGCTGCACCGCGACATCCTCGAGATGGCGCGAGAGGTGGCGGTGCGCGTGCGGGGGGCAAGCGCCGGCCGCCATCTGCTTCCGCCCGGCCGCGGCCGCGGCTCCAGCGTCGGCTCGATCGTGTGCTATCTGATCGGCCTCAGCCACGTCGACCCGATCGCGGCCCGGCTGTTCCTGGGCAGGTTCCTGTCCGAGGACCTGGCCAGCGTGCCCGACATCGACCTCGACTTTCCCCGCGACGTGCGCGAGGGGCTGATGATCGACGTGGTCGAGCGGTACGGGCCGGAACACGCCGCGCTGGTGGCCGCCTTCCCCACCTACCGCGTTCGCGGGGCGATCCGTGATCTGGGCAAGGCGCTGGCGCTGCCTCAGGGCGAGGTCGAGCGCATGGCCCGGCTGGCGGACGAATGGGGCGCGATCGGCCCCGACCAGGTGGAGCAGATGCGGGAGCGGGCGGGGTCGCCCCGCTGGCGGGCATTCGCCTTCCTGATGGAGGAGATCATGGGCATCCCCCGCCACATCAGCCAGCACTCCGGTGGGATGGTGATCTCGACCCGGCCGCTGGTGGAGCTGGTGCCGGTGGTCCCGGCCGCCATGGAGGGGCGCCAGATCTGCCAGTGGGACAAGGACTCGTGCGCCGACGCCGGCTTCCTCAAGATCGACCTGCTCGGACTGGGGATGCTCTCGGCGGTGGAGGAGTGCGTCGACCTGATCGCCCACACGCGGGGCGCCCCGATCGATCTCTCCCGCGTCGGCTTCGACGACCCCGAGGTGTTCGCCGAGATCCAGCAGGCCGACACGGTGGGCGTGTTCCAGATCGAGAGCCGGGCGCAGATGCAATCACTGCACCAGACCCTGCCCGAGAACCTGGACGATCTGACGGTGCAGGTGGCACTGGTGCGGCCGGGGCCGATCGTCGGCGACGCCGTCAGCCCCTATGTCAAGCACCGCCGCGCGCTGCGCGCCGATCCCGGCTTCGTGCCGCCTTACGACCACCCGCTGCTGGAGCCGGTGCTGCGCGACACCCTGGGGGTGGTGGTGTTCCAGGATCAGGTGCTCGAGGTGGCGATCGCGCTGGCCGGGTTCACCACCGGCGAGGCCGAGAGCCTGCGCCGGGCGATGAGCCGCAAGCGCAGCCGCGACGCGCTCGAGCGCCACCGGGAGCGGTTCTGCGCGGGCGCGGCAGCGCGCGGTGTGGACGAGGCCATCGCCCTGCGGGTATTCGAGAAGGTGGTTGCCTTCTCGGAGTTCGGCTTTCCCAAGAGCCACGCGGCCGCCTTCGCCATCCTGGCCTACCAGTCGGCGTGGCTGCACCGCTCGTATCCGGCCGAGTTTCTGTGCGCGCTCCTGAATGCCCAGCCGATGGGCTTCTACCCTCCGGCGACGCTGCTTCGCGACGGCGAGCGGCGGGGCGTCGAGATCAGGCCGCCGGACGTGAACCGAAGCGGTGTCGCATGCGCCGTCGAGGCCGGCGGCCGGGCGGTGCGGATCGGCCTGGGCTATGTCAAGGGCGTCGGCACCCGGGCCGAAGGCCTGGTCGCGGAGCGCGCCGCCGCGGGGCCCTACTCGAACCTGGGGGAACTGGTGCGCCGGGCGCCGCTCGCCTCGGACCAGCTCGAAGGGCTGATCCGGGCCGGCGCCTGCGACGCATTCGACCGCAACCGCCGCCGGCTTCTGTGGGAGCTCCCCCTGCACCGCGCCCCCGCGAGCACCGGCGACGGCCTCCAGCTGGCGCTGGCGCTCGACGCCTCCCCCACCCCGGCCCTGCCGCGCATGTCCGACTGGGAGCGGATGGTGGCCGACCACGAGGCGATGAGCCTGACCACCGGGCCCCACCCGATGGCGCTCCTGCGGCCGAGCCTGGATGCCGCGATCCTCACCTCAGACCGGCTCCTCGAAACGCCACTCGGCCGGGTCACCATCGCCGGCATCACCATCGCCCGCCAGCGCCCGGGCACCGCCAAGGGAATCGTGTTCCTGCTGGTCGAGGACGAGCACGGCATGACCAATGTGATCTGCCCGCCGGCCGTGTACGAGCGCGACCGCATCGCCGTCCGCGCCGAGCCGCTGGTGCAGGTGTGGGGCCGGCTCGAGCGCCGGGATGGGGCGGTGAACGTGATCGCCGACCGCATCGCCGGCCTGGCCTACGCCGGCCGGCCTGACGTCGGCCGTGCCGCCGAGCGGGCGGCGGCGCAGGCGGCGGGCACGGGTGCGGGCCAGGGCGGGCACGTGGTCGACCTGCGCCGGCTGCGCGCCGCCGCCCCGCGGGCAAACAGCTTCGGCCGTGGCCGTCGCTGATACGCCAATGGTGTGCATTTCCGAAGTTTTCCGTAAAGGGGGCTGCCCAAATCGGCCTGGGATCCGTAGTCTGGATCAGCCGAGCGCGGTTTCGCCGTGGAGGGGTCAGAGGAGCCCAAACCTGACTGCGGAGAGCTGCAACGGTAGGGGGAGGCCGCTGGCCGGCGGCCTCCCCAAAAACTCACGCCTTGCCCGCGCCCTTGACCTTCGCGACCAGGGCGGGCAGGTGAGCGCACAGGTGCGGTTTGGTGTTGAAGTTCCAGGGGATCCACGGCTGCACTCGCACCTCTTCGCACGCCCCCGTCGGCGGCGGCCGCTGGCAGGCCCAGCGCACCTTGTGGCCAGGCTCCTTGATGCACTGGGTGCCCGGGCCGGTGGCCGTGCTCCCGAGCTGGCGGTCGACGTCGGCCGCGACCGCGCTCGCGGTGATCGTGTGCGGCAGCAGCCTGATCAGGGCGGGGATCTCGGCGCAGCGGTGCTGGCCGATCGCGGTGCTCCAGCTTCCGATCACGTTGACCTTCGCGATCAGGCACTCCGACTCGGCCTGGTAGACGACCGCGCATGCCCAGACCGCGCCGTCGGTCTGAAGCTTGGAACACCCCACGGTCGGAGCGCTCTCGCGCTTCCCGATCTCCTGCTGAAGGACGGCCTGGCCGATGCGCTGGTGCACCCGCAGCACCCAGTATCCACCCGTACCCACGACGAGGACCCCGAGGACGATGGCCGTCAGCCACAGATGCGCGCGCAGGCCGGCCCGGCTCGGCGAGCGGGGCGCGCGGGCGGGCTCCCACTGGGGGACCGGTTCCGGGACGGGCTGGAGGATCGGCTCGGGTTCGCGCTCGATCCCCGGCGGAGGCGGTGCGGCCACGGGCTCGCGCTCGATCCGCGGCGGCAAGCCGGCCGTCGGCTCGCGCTCGATCCGCGGCGGCAAGCCGGCCGTCGGCTCGCGCTCGATCCGCGGCGGCAAGCCGGCCGTCGGCTCGCGGTCAATTCGCGGCGGCAGGCCCGCCGTCGGCTCCGGCCGGGCCTGCGAGACGGGGCGCGGCGCGGGCGGCGGATCGCCCGTCCTCGACCGCGACCGACCGCCGAGCATCCCCTCAGCCGTCCCGGCTACGGCCAGTACGGCGCGGCGGGCGCGACCGAGCATGTGATCTCTTGCCACATAGTAACTTTACGTGCTGTCCGCGCTTTACAAGCCCTCCGGAGCTTCTACGCGGTGATGAGCGCGACATCGCCCTCGATATCGCCCACCGTCGGCACGATCTCGAGCACGCTCTCACGGGCGCAGTAGCGGATGTCGTCCGCGAGGTCGGCGGCACGCAGGTTGCGCGCGCTGCGCGAGGCTCCCAGGCCGTCCGCCGCCGAGGGAAATGCGGCCGCAATTGCCTCGGCAGCATGCGCGGCGTCGGTGGGCTCCCACTCGGCCAGCCACACCCGCAGCTCGGCGACGTAGCGCCCCGCCGTGTAGGCGTCGTCGATGGCGAAGTCGCCGCCCACCCCGGCGCACTGCACCAGCACGTCGCCCTTCGCCTTGCGGGCGCTGCGGGCGGCCGCCGCCGCACACGCGGTCAGGTTGGCCAGGCTGCCGACCAGCACGAGGTCGGCCCGGTCGGCCGCCGCCACCACCGCCCGCGTGCCATTGGTTGTGGTCAGAACGAGCGTCTGGCCGAGCGGCGGGCCCTCGGCGTACTCTCGCGGCGAGTTGCCCAGGTCGAAGCCCTCGGGCCGCACGCAGGCCCGCTCTCCGGCGAGCACCGTCCCGTTGCCCAGACGGCCGTGCAGGTCGCGCGCGCGCTCGAGGCCGGCGCACGCGAGCACCCGCTCGTAGCCCTGGGTGAGGGCGTGGGCGATGGTCGTCGTCGCCCGCAGCACGTCGATGACGATCGCGACGGCGGCCTCCGGCGGCTTGCCCGGCATGAATGCGACGTCGATCCTCATTCCGCGGCGAGCACCGCCTGGGCGGCCGCGAGCCGCGCGATCGGAACCCGGTAGGGCGAGCACGAGACGTAGTCGAGCCCGGCGCTGTGGCAGAACGTGATCGAGTCGGGATCGCCGCCGTGCTCGCCGCAGATGCCGAGCTTGATGTCCGGGCGCACCGACCGGGCCCGCTCGACGCCGATCTCGACCAGCGCGCGCACCCCGTCGTCCATGGTCTCGAACGGGTTTCGCTGAAGCACGCCGTCCTCCAGATACTCGGTCAGGAACTTGCCCTCGGCATCGTCGCGGGAGAATGCCAGAGCGGTCTGGGTGAGGTCGTTGGTGCCGAACGAGAAGAAGTCGGCATATGGGGCGATGCGATCGGCCAGGAGCGCCGCCCGCGGCACCTCGACCATGCTCCCGATGGGGATGTGGAGGTCGCCGCCACCCTCCTCGGCGATCACGCTCTCGGTCAGGGCCCGCAGCCGGCGCAGCTCCTCGGCGAACACGATCAGGGGGTGCATGATCTCGACCCGGGCGCCGTCCACGGTCAGGGCGGCGCGGACGATCGCCCGCACCTGCATCTCGTAGATCTCGGGATACAGGATGCCCAGCCGGGCGCCGCGCGTGCCGAGCATCGGGTTGACCTCGCGCAGCGCCCTGACCCGGGTCGCGATGCGCTCCTGACCGGGCCCCAGCTCCTCCAGCGACGGCAGGAACTCGTGCAGAGGCGGATCGAGCAGCCTGATCGTGACCGGATGGCCCGACATCGCCCGCAGGATGCCCTCGAAGTCGGACTGCTGGAAGGGCAGCAGCCGGGCGAGGGCGCTGCGGCGGCCCGGCTCGTCGGAGGCCATGATCATCTCGCGCATCACGGGGAGCCGCTCGTCGCCGAAGAACATGTGCTCGGTGCGGCAGAGGCCGATCCCCTCGGCACCGAACTCCCGGGCGCGGATCGCGTCCTCGGGCGTGTCGGCGTTCGCGCGCACCCCGAGGCGGCGGATCTCGTCCGCCCACGCCGTGATCGTCTGGAAGTCCTCGTTGGCCTGCGGCGGGACCAGCCGCACGGCCCCCCGGATCACGAGCCCCCGGCTGCCGTCGACCGAGATCTCGTCTCCCTCCGTGATGGTGGTGCCGGCGACGGTGAAGCTGCGCGCGACCTGATCGATCTGGAGCGACTCGACGCCGCAGACGCACGGCTTGCCCATCCCCCTGGCGACGACGGCCGCATGCGATGTCATGCCGCCGTGCGCGGTCACCACGGCCTGGGCCTGGATGACGCCGTGGATGTCGTCGGGCGTCGTCTCGAACCGCACCAGGATCACCGGCTCGCCGGCGCGGCCGCGCGCCTCGGCCGTGTCGGCGTCGAACACGGCCTTGCCGACGGCGGCCCCCGGAGAGGCGTTGAGGCCGGTCGCCAGCACCTCGTACTCGGCGCTCGGGTCGATGCCCGGGTGGAGCAGCTGGTCGAGCTGGTCGGGGTCGATCCGGCCGATCGCCGCCCGCCGGTCGAGCACGCCCTCGGCGACGAGCTCGCGGGCGACGCGGACGGCCGCCTGGGCGGTGCGCTTGCCCGATCGTGTCTGCAGGATGAAGAGCGTCCCCTGCTCGATGGTGAACTCGACGTCCTGCATGTCGCGGTAGTGCGACTCGAGCCGCTGCATCGCGTCGCGCAGCGCGGCGAACGCGGGCGGCGTCACCTCCTCGAGCTCGGGCAGCGGCCGTGGCGTGCGGATGCCCGCGACCACGTCCTCGCCCTGCGCATTCACCAGGAACTCGCCGTAGAGCTCGCGGGCGCCGGTCGAGGGGTTGCGCGTGAACGCCACCCCGGTCGCGCTCGTCGGGCCGAGGTTCCCGAACACCATCTGGCCGACGTTGACGGCCGTGCCGAGATCGTCGGGGATGCCCTCGTGGCGGCGGTACGTGATCGCCCGGGGCGTGTTCCACGAGCTGAAGACGGCGGCGACGGCGCGCTCGAGCTGCTCCGCGGGATCCTGGGGGAAGTCCTCGCCGGTGCCCGCCCGGTAGATGCCGCGAAAACGCTCGAGGAGGCGGCGCAGCGCGTCCGCGTCCAGATCGACGTCGGATTCCACGCCCCGCTCGTGCTTGGCCCGGTCGAGCGCGCCCTCGAAGAGGTGCCCGTCGACCCCCATCACGACGTCCCCGAACATCTGCACGAACCGGCGATAGGAGTCGAGCGCGAACCGCTCGTCGCCGCTGCGGTTCGTGAGCCCCCGCACCGAGCGGTCGTTCAGCCCCAGGTTGAGGATGGTGTCCATCATGCCCGGCATCGACACGGGCGCTCCCGACCGCACTGACACGAGCAGGGGGTCGGAGGGATCGCCCAGCCTGCGCCCAACCCGGTCCTCCAGCGTGGCCAGGTGCTCGCGCACCTGCTCGTGGAGGCCGTCCGGCCAGGTGCCGCCCGCCCGCAGGTAGTCGAGACAGGCCTCGGTCGTGATCGTGAAGCCGTCCGGCACCGGCAGCCCGATGGCGGTCATCTCGGCCAGGTTGGCGCCCTTCCCGCCGAGCAGGGCGCGCATCTCCTTCGACCCCTGGGAGAAGTCGTACACATACCCGGGCACGGGCGCAGTCTAGACACCCCGGGAGCGTCCGCGACGTGCGGTAGTGTCCGGGGATGCCGCTGCAGAGCGTCACCTGCGAGTGCGGCCGGTCAGACTGTCACGCATCGCTCGACGTCCCTCCGGACGAGGTGGAGCGTCTGCACGCCGAGGGTGTCCGCGTGATCGCGCCCGGCCACGTCAGCGGCAAGCCCGACGAGGAGGTCGTGACCCGCCGCGACGACCACTGGACGGTGCGCGCGATCGATCCGGTCGACGAGGCGTCCATGGAGTCGTTCCCGGCCAGCGATGCGCCCGCCTGGCCAGGGTGACGGCCGCCGAGTCCCAGGGTTTTACAACTCCCTAGCGCGATTCCATCCAGGTGCTTACATGCAGGTGTCAGACTGGGTGGGTGTTCCGTAAGCCGTCATGGATGCGGCATCTGGGCCTGGTGATCGCCGTCTCCTCGGCGCTCGTCGCGGCCGCGCCGGCGCAGGCCGTCCGGCCGCCGGCGGTGCCCACGCACGGCGCGCTCTGGGGCGCGTTCCCGAACGAGCGCGGCGGCATCGTCGCCCTCCAGAAGCGGGTCGGGCGGCGGCTTGCGATCGTCAACCGGTACGTGCCGTGGACGTTCACGCACTGGTCGGAGATCGGCGGCTACCTGCGCGGCGGCCATCTGCCCATGGTGTCGTGGTCGGCGGCGCCCGACACCACCGCGGCGGCGATCGCGAGCGGGAGCCAGGATGCGGTGATCCACGCTGCGGCGGTCGCCCTGAAGCACGCAGGCGGGCGCGTGTTCCTGCGGCCGTTCTACGAGTTCGACCAGCCTCAGGGCCACCCCCGCTACATCGGCAGCCCGGCCCAGGTGATCGCCGCCTGGCGGCGGCTGGCCGACATCTTCCACGCCGCGGGGGCGCGCAACGTGCGCCTCGTGTGGTGCCCCATGGCGTTTGACTTCTCGGGTGGCATCGCCAGGTCGTTCTGGCCCGGGAACCGCTACGTCAACTGGGTCGGCGCGGACGGGTACAACTTCCCCGGCACCACATGGCACTCGTTCCGCGACATCTTTCAGGGGGCCTACCACTTCGCCGTCGTGCACGGGAAGCGCATGATCATCGCCGAGACGGCGTCGCCCGCCTCCGACCCGCGCACGCCGCGCTGGATGGCGGGCGCGGCCAAGTGGATCCGCCACCACACCTACGTGCACGCCGTGTCGTACTTCGACTCCACGAGCCCCAAGGGCTACAACTTCGAGGTGACGTCCAACGCGAGCACGCTGGCGGCGTTCCGGGCCTGGGGGCTGCGCCGCTATTTCCGCGGATAGGCCGTCGCTGAGCCTGCGCCCGCTCGCCGCCGGTGACGCGGCCGAACTGCTGCGGATCCTCGAGACGCCTGAGGTCGCACGCTGGTGGGACGAGCCGGACGAGGGCTTCCCGATGACCGACGACCCGGGCGCGACCCGGCTCGTGATCGAGGTGGACGGCGCGGTCGCCGGCCTGATCCAGTTCAGTGAGGAGCTCGAGCCCAAGTACCGGCACGCGAGCATCGACCTTTACCTCGATCCCGCGCTCCACGGCCGCGGGCTCGGCACCGAGGCGGTCACCCGCGTCGTGCGCCTTCTCACCGGCGAGCGCGGCCACCACCGGATCACGATCGACCCGGCGGCGGACAACACCGCGGCGATCCGGGCCTACGAGAAGGCGGGGTTCAGGCCCGTCGGCATCATGCGCCGGTACGAGCGCGACGTCGGCGGGGGCGGCTGGCACGACGGCCTCCTGATGGAGTACGTCGCCGGCGACGACCGCTAGGCGGGGACCCCGCCCTCGAGGGCGGAACGGCGGCGGTCATCGACGAGCTCGGCCACGCGGGCGGCCGTCTCCTCGATCGCGAGGCCGGTGACGTCGATCACCGGGCAGCGCAGGCGCTTGTGCAGCGCGTGCGTGAACTCGAGCTCCTCGTAGATCTCGGCCAGGTCAGCGTAGCGGGCGCCGGCCCCGGCGAGGGCGCGTACGCGCCGGCGCCGGATCCCGGCCAGCTGCTCGGCGTCGATGGTCAGCCCGACGAGCTTCCACGGCTCGACCGTGAAGAGCACCGGCGGCGGGTCGACGCCGCGCACGATCGGGACGTTCGCGGCCATGAGGCCCAGGTAGCCGAGGTGCATCGAGGTCGGCGTCTTCGAGGTCCGCGAGACGCCGATCAGGACGACATCCGCCAGGTGCAGGTCGTCGGCGCCGCGGCCGTCGTCGTGCTTGACGGCGAACTCGATGGCGGCGATGCGGCGGAAGTACTGGGCGTCGAGCGGCGCGCTGCGCCCGGGGACGAGGGTTGCCTCGCGGCCCGAGGCGGTGGTGATCGCGTTCAGCGCCGGTCCCAGGACGTCGTGCACCACCAGCTGGCCGGCGTGCGCGATCTCGACCATCGCCTCCCGCAGCGACGGATCGACGAGCGTGTAGAACACGGCCGCCCGCCTGCCGGTGGCCGGCTCGACCGCCCGCGCCAGCTGCTCGCGGTTCTGCACGCGGGCATGGCGGATCATCTCGATCTCGGTGTCGTCGAACTGGCTCTGGGCCGCCCGGCCGACCCGCGCGGCGGTATCGCCCGTCGAGTCGGACACGATGTGGATCTCGAGCCGTTCGGACACGTTGCGAAATCCTATCCCGGAAGCTGCCCGAAGTCCGCGAGTGCGCGCAGCGCGGCGGCCACATTCGCGACCAGGGTGAGCCGGTTCTGGCGCACGGCCTCGTCCGGAGCCATCACGAGGACGTCCTCGAAGAAGGCCGTCACGGCGGGCACGAGCGCCGCCGCCTGCTCGAGCGTGGCCGGCGGCTCGGCCAGCGCCGCGGCCAGCTCGCGCTCGGCGGGCTCTGAGAGCAGGGTCTGGTCGACCGCTCCCGCCGGCGTGGCGGCCGCGATCCGCACACACCGGCCGTAGGCGTCGCGAACCGCGTCGCGGCCCGGCCCCGCGAAGGCGTGCAGCGACCGGGCGCGCCCCGCGACGGTGACCGGTTCGACCGCCCCGGAGCCCCGGGCGGCCCGCACCTCCTCGACGGTGACGCCCTCGTCGAGCAGGAGTGGCTCGAGCCGGTCGAGCACGAACTCGACGGCACGCTCCCCCACCGTCGCGGGCGGGTCGAGCGCGTAGCCGCGGTCAAGCGCGATCGCGACCATCCCGGCCGCAGCCCGGCGCAGGCCGAACGGATCACGGCTGCCGGTCGGCTCGAGGCCGCGCTCGAACGCGACGGCCAGCGTGTCGGCCTTGTCGGCGATCGAGAGCACGGCGCCCGCCTCGGTTGCCGGCAGCTCGCCCGCCCGCCTCGCGCGGCCGGTGGTGCTCCTCGATCGCGGCGCAGACGGCCTCATCCTCGCCGGCGGCCCGGGCGTACAGGGAGCCCGCGTAGCCCTCGAGCCCGGCGAACTCGCTCACGAGGCCCGAGACCAGGTCGGCCTTGCAGAGCGCGGCGGCGCGCACCGCCGCGGCGCGCACGTCAGGCGCGAGCCCGTTTCGGTCGCACAGCCGCTCGGCCAGCGGCCCGATCCGCGCCACCTTGTCGGCCACCGAGCCCGAGCCTTCGAGGAAGCTGACGCGGCCGAGCTCGGCGACCATCGCCTCGAGCCCGCGGTCGAGGTCGCGCCGGTGGGCGAAGGCGGCGTCGTCGAGCCGCCCGACGAGCACCTCCTCGTTCCCCGCCCGCACCACCTCGGGGTCGCCGCCGTTGGCGACGAACAGGAAGCGCGGCTCGAGCGCGTCCGCGCCGGGCCGGACCGGGAAGTAGCGCTGATGCGACTGCATGGCCGTGATCACGATCCGGTCGGGCAGGTCGAGATAGCTGCGGTCGAAGCGGCCCTCGAGCACCGACCGGCCACTCCACGAGGTACACGACCTCCTCCAGCTTGCCGCCGGGGTCGGCCCAGGGTCCGGCGGCGTCCAGGCCGGCCAGGATCGCGGCCCGCCGCTCGCCCGCATCGGCCATCGCCCGCGCGCCGCGCAGGTCGTCCAGGTAGGTGGCGGCCGAGCCGACGGACGCATGGCCGCCCTCGTAGCGGTGCCCGAAGGTGGTGTCGCCGCTCTCGAGGCCGGCCAGGCGCACCGGCACGACGTCGGTGTCGAGCTTCACCACGAGCCACCGGATCGGCCGCGAGAAGCGACCGCCCTCCCACCGCATCGAGTTTGCGAACTGGATGCCCTCGACCAGGCCGCGCACGATCCCGGGCACGAGGTCGGCAGCCGGCGTCGCCTCGCCCTCCGACACCGCCCACACGAATCCGTCGCGGCGCTCGAGCTGGGCCGGATCGAGGCCGTGCTTGCGCGCGAACCCGGCAGAGCGCCTGCTCGGGGGCATCGGCCCGCGGCCCGCGCGTCTCGGAGCGCTCGGCGGGGCGCTCGGCCGGGAGGCCGGTGCGCGATGGCGGCCAGGCGCCGCGGGGCGACGTGGACACGGCGCTCCACCGAATCGAGCCCGGCCCGGCCGAGCTCCGCCTCGAGCAGTGCCGGCAGCTGGGCCTCGGCCTGGCGGCATGCGGCCGCGGGCAGCTCCTCACAGCCGATCTCGACCAGAAGGTCAGGCACCGGCCTCCTCCACCTCCAGGTAGAGGCCGGCCACCGCCTGGGACAGCCGCCGCATGCGCAGGATGTAGCCGGCGCGGTCGGTGACGGCGACGGCCCGGCGGGCGTCGAGCAGGTTGAAGGCGTGCGAGCACTTGAGGACGTGGTCGTAGGCCGGCAGCGGCAGCCGGGCCTCGATGCAGCGGCGGGCCTCGGCCTCGAAGTCGTCGAAGTGGCGCGCGTGCACCTCCACGTCGGCCAGCTCGTAGTTGTAGGTCGACATCTGGCGCTCGTTCTGGAAGTAGACGTCGCCCCAGCGCACGTCGGCCGACCAGCGCATGTCATGGGCGCGGCGGACGCCCTGGAGGTACATGCCGAGCCGCTCGAGGCCGTATGCCAGCTCGACCGAGATCGGGTCGAGCTCGAAGCCGCCCGCCTGCTGGAAGTACGTGAACTGGGTGATCTCCATCCCGTCCATCCACACCTCCCAGCCGAGGCCCGAGGCGCCCAGCGAGGGGTTCTCCCAGTTGTCCTCGACGAAGCGGACGTCGTGCCGGGGGACGTCGATCCCGATCGCCTGCAGTGAGTTCAGGTACAGGTCCTGGACGTCGGCGGGCGCGGGCTTCAGGATCACCTGGTACTGGTAGAACTGCTGGAACCGGAACGGGTTCTCGCCGTAGCGGCCGTCGTCGGGGCGGATCGAGGGCTCGACGTAGCCCGTCCGCCACGGCCGCGGGCCGAGCACGCGCAGGAACGTGGCGGGGTTGGAGGTGCCCGCGCCAACCTCGGTGTGGTAGGGCTGCATGATGGTGCAGCCCTGCTCCTCCCAGTAGGCCTGAAGCGCCGAGATCATGCCCTGGAAGGTCGTCTGCATCGGGGCCGCAAGCTATCAGTCAGGCGTGCAGCGTGCGCATGCGGAACCCGCCGTGAAAGGCGTACGTCGCCTCGACGACCCGCACCGCATCGCGGGCGGCGGGAGGGTCGAGCGGGCCGGGGCGCAGCGGTCGCTCGATCAGCCCCTCGATCGTCTCCAGGCTGCCCGGCCGCAGCCGGAACCACTCCGGGCCGCCCGAGCAGCCCTCGCACACGGCCCCGCCGGCCGTCGGCGAGTAGCCGATCAGCGGGCCCGCCGTGCCGCACGAGGCGCATGACGTCAGGTGCGGCAGGTAGCCGGCGAGTAGCAGCAGCTTGAGCTGGAAGCCCACCGCGAGGGCGTCGGCGGCCGGGTCGCCGGAGTCGGGGACGGCGCCGTCGAGCAACTCCAGGAAGCGCACCAGGCCCTCGAAGACGCGCGGCTGCGGATCCGGCTCGGGATGCAGCTTGAGCACCGCCTCGGCCCCGATCAGGGCGATGCGCAGCGTGTGCGGCCGCTCCCGCACCGCGGCATGGGCCGAGATGATGTCCGCGCCCGAGATCGTGTGCAGCTCGCCGCGGCCCTCGTGCAGCATCAGCGCCGCCCGCGTCAGCGGCTCCAGCCGCCCGCCGAAGCGCGACGTCGTCTTGCGAACGCCCTTGGCGATCGCGTTCACCCGGCCCCGCTCGGCCGTGTAGATGTGCAGCACCCGGTCGGCCTCGCCGAAGCGGATCGAGCGCAGCACGATCGCGTCGGCCCGGTAGGTTCGTCCCATCGGGCCAGTGTAGGAGGGGGATCGGTCAATTGGCACACTCCGCGTGCGCCAATCTGGCCACTTCCCCGCTCGCCAAGGGGCGCTATGGTCGCCCGCATGCCCGAGGTCACCGTTCGCCCCGTCCGCCCCGAGGAGCACGCCGCGCTCGGCGACCTGACCGTGGCCGCCTATGAGGCGGTGCCCGGCGAGACGATCTCGCCCGGGTACGAGGACACCCTGCGCGACGTGGCGACGCGCAGCGGCGAGGCCGACGTGCTGGTCGCCGTGGACGCGGCCGGGACGCTCCTGGGCGGGGTCACCTACGTGCGCGGCACCGGGCGGTATGCCGAGTTCGACCGCGCCGAGGAGGCGGGCATCCGCATGCTGGCGGTGTCGCCGGACGCTCAGGGCAGGGGCATCGGCCGGCGGCTCGTGCAGGAGTGCATCGACCGGGCCACGGCCGTAGGAAAGGCCCGGATCGTGCTCCACACCACCGAGGCCATGACCGCCGCCCAGTCGCTGTACAGCTCGCTCGGCTTCGAACGCGCGCCCGGCCGCGATCTGCTGGTCGAGCCGTCCATGCGCCTGATCGCCTACGTGCTGGAGCTCATGCCGGCTCGGTGAGGTCGCGCACCTCGCCGTCGGGCAGGGCCGCGATCAGCCGCTCCGTCTCGACCTCGAAGACGGCCCAAGGCGTCCCGGCGGCGCACCACACCGTGTCGAAGCGCCGCAGCGAGGCGTCGACGAGCGTTCGCAGCGGTCGGTCGTGCCCGAGCGGCGGAACGCCGCCGATCGCGAACCCGGTCGCCTCCCTGACCTCGTCGGGGGTCGCCCGGCGCACGCCCAGGCCGGCCGTGTCGACCCGCCGGTCGCCGGCGCAGAGCACGAGCACCGGGCCGTGATCGTCCCAGAACACGAGCGACTTCACGATCTGGCCGAGCAAGCACCCGGCGGCGGCGGCAGCCTCGGCCGCGGTGCGCGTCGACGCCTCCTGCTCACGCACGTCGACGTCGAGCCCTGCGGCGCGCAGCCGCTCGGCTACGCGGACGGCGGTCGGGTGCAGCGTGGACACAGGTGAGTCCCCCTTTGGGCAACGCGGATCTTCTCGATGGGCGTCCCGCACCGCGGGCACGGCTCTCCGGTGCGGGCGTAGACGGCGAATCGCTCCTGCATCGCCCCGCGCTCGCCGTCGACGTCACGGTAGTCGCGGATGCTGGCTCCGCGCGAGTCGATGCCGCGCTCGAGGCTCTCGACGACCGCCGCGTGCAGGCGCCGCACCTCGGCCGCGCTCAGGCTGCCGCCGGGCCGGAGCGGATGAATGCGAGCCTGCCACAGCGCCTCGTCGGCATAGATGTTGCCGACTCCGGCCACGATGCCCTGGTTCAGCAAGAGCGCCTTCACCGGCGCGCGCCTGCCGACGATGTCGGCTCGCAGCCGGCGCGGCGACCACTCAGGCGAGAGCGGCTCGGGACCGGCTCGGGGTTTCAGGTAGGCGTCGAGCCCACCAGGCTCGATCAGCCGCATCGTGCCGAACCGGCGCTGGTCGCAGTAGAGCAGCGTCGAGCCGTCGTCCAGGCGGAAGACCGCCCGGATATGCGTGGGCTCAGGCTCGGACGCCCCCGGTGGCCGGTGGTGGAACCAGCCCGTCATCCGCAGGTGCACGACAAGCGTGCGGCCGGTCTCGAACCCGAACAGCAGGTACTTGCCCCGCCGGCCGACGCTCGTCGAATCGCTCGCCGTCGAGCTCCATCCCCACCTCCCGCGGATCCTCCGGAGCAGTCAGCCGGCCGTCGCGGATGTCCACGTCTGTGACCGTGCGTCCGGTGAGGCGCGGCTCGAGCCCCCGGCGGACGGTCTCGACCTCGGGCAGCTCGGGCATCGGGGCAGCTTAGTGGGACGTATTGGGCCGCTCGAACGTGACCAACCTCACCAACCACCCCACCCGTGGGTGAACCGGTCACCCTGCTTCCGCGAATACCCCCCGGCGCTGGCGCAATACGGCACCGGCGCATCTGGGAACGGGGGAGCAGAGATGACGGAAACCGCAGATCGATCCCTGAGCCGGGGATCGCTGATCCGGAACGCGGGTGCAGTCGGCGCGGGCGTCGTGCTCGGCGGAGGGCTGCTGCAGGCCGCGACGGCGCGAGCGTCGACCAGCCACGTGACGAGCGGCGACATCGACATCCTGATCGCGGCCGAGATCGCCGAGGCTCTGGCGGTCACCACGTACACCAACATCATCAACCGGGCGCCGTTCTTCAAGCACCTCCCGGAGGACGACCAGGGATACCTGAAGGGGGCGCGGCAGGAGGAGATGTCCCACTACGCGCTGGAGGCATCGGTCACCGGCAAGCCATCGCCGTTCACCGAGTTCTTCTACCCGCACGGGATGTTCCGCCATGCCCATACCACGCTGAACACGCTGGTCACGCTCGAGGACGCGTTCATCGCCGCCTATCTGGTCGGCGTACGCAACTTCTCGAACACCGACCTGCGCGTCACGGCAGCCCGCATCATGGGCATCGAGAGCGACCATCGCACCCTGGCCCGGGTGCTCGGCCCGGACGTCGCCAAGCGCGACGGCGGCCCGATCAGCCACATCACCGGGGCGCAGGGCGTGTCCGAGTCGGTGGCTCCGCCCAACAACAACGGCTACGAGCGGACGCTCAAGTGGACCGATATCAGCCAGGCGGTCACCGCTCTCACGCCGTTCGTCGACAAGGCGGCCGCGGCCAAGGCCGGCTTCGACACGAAGCGCTCGTTCCACTTCCATCCGTTCACGCCCCACCTGCCGAACCCCCTGGGCGCGTTCTTCGGCTTCGGAGGCTAGAGCGGGCACGCGGGTGCGCGGCGCGCAACCCCTCCAGCGTCGCGCACCCGCAGCTCAACCGATCACTTCGATGACAACCGGCGGCGGCTCGCATGGGCCGTCGCCGATCTCGAAGCAGGCCGCGACTGCAGCGGCATCGACGTCGGCGGGCGATCGGGCGTGGATGGTCGCCAGGGGGCGGCCGCGCTGCACCGACTCGCCGGCCTTGGCGTCGACGACAATGCCCACCGCGTGGTCGATCACGTCCTCCTTGTGCGCCCGGCCCGCGCCCAGCCGCATCGCGGCCTCCCCGAGGGCGAGAGCGTGGCACGAGCGCACCACACCGTCACGGGGGGCCGGCACGGGCACGACCACCGGCGCGGCGGGCAGCGGCGCATCGGGGTCGCCGCCCTGCGCGGTGACCCAGCGCCGGTAGCTCTCGAGCGCCGCTCCCGAGGCGAGCGCGTTTTCGACCGCGGCCCGATCCTCGGTCATGATGGCCGCGGCCGTGATGCAGACCTCGAGGAGGTCGGCGGGCCCGCCGCCGGAGAGCGCGGCGATCGCCTCTGTCACCTCGAGGGCGTTCCCGACCGCGCGTCCGAGCGGCTCGTCCATCCGCGTCAGCATGCAGATGGTCGGAAGCCCGGCCGCCGCGCCGAGCGCGATCATGGCCGTCGCAAGTTCGCCCGCGTGCTCGATGTCGGGCATGAACGCGCCCTCGCCCACCTTGACGTCGAGCAGGAGCCGCGACGCTCCGGCGGCGACCTTCTTGGACATGATGCTGGTGGCGATGAGCGGGATGCTCGAGACGGTGGCCGTGACGTCGCGCAGCGCGTACATGCGCCGGTCGGCCGGGACGAGATCCGCCGTCTGCCCTGCGACCGCCACCCCCATGCGTCGCACCTGCTCGACGAGCCGGGTCGGTTCGAGGTCGACCTCGAAGCCCGGGATCGACTCGAGCTTGTCGAGCGTGCCCCCGGTGTGCCCCAGCCCGCGGCCCGAGAGCTTGGCCACCGGCACGCCGCACGCCGCGACCAGCGGCGCGACCACCAGCGTCGTCTTGTCGCCGACACCGCCCGTGGAGTGCTTGTCGACGACGGGGCGACCGACTTGCGTGAGGTCGAGCCGCGCGCCCGGATGCCACCATCGCCCGCAGCAGGTCGGCCGTCTCTCGGCCGCTCATCCCCCGCAGGACCACGGCCATCAGGAACGCGCGCGAGCTGATAGTCGGGACGTCTCGCGGCGCGATCATCGCGGTGAGCTCCTCGCGCCGAGAGCTCTCCGCCATCGCGCTTGCGCGCGATCAGGTCGACGATGCGCGGGCTCACAGCACCGGCGTGCCGGGCAGGTCGACGGCCCGCTCGTGGGAAAGCACCCGCAGCACCGTCGCACCCACGTCGGCGAACGTGTCGCCGTCGTGGCGGGTGCTCAGAAGCGGCGCTCCCGGGACATGGGCGAGCAGCAGCGCGTACTCCCGCGAGTGATCGGTCGAGGCCGTCGTCGGATCGCAGCCGTGGTCGGATGTGAGCACCAGCAGGTCGCCGTGGTGCAGCGCCGCCAGGATGTCCGGCAGCCCGGCGTCGAACTCCTCCAGGGCATCCGCGAAGCCACGGGGATCGTTGCGATGCCCCCACAGCATGTCGGTCTCGACCAGGTTGGTGAAGACGAAGCTGTGGTCGGGCAGCGTCCGCAGAAGCTCGGTCGTGACCGCGATGCCGTGCCCGTTGGATGTCGTCGGGCGCGAGTTGTCAATGTCGCGGCCGGCGAAGATGTCACCGATCTTGCCGACCCCGTGAACTGTCACGCCCAGGGTCGCGCAGCCGCTCGAGATAGTTCGGCCGCGGCGGATCGAGCGAGAAGTCGTGCCGGCGCGGGGTGCGCACGTACGCCCCCGGCTTGCCGTCGAACGGTCGTGCGATGACACGGCCGACCGCGTTTTCGCCCGTCAGCAGCCCACGAGCTGTCCTGCAGGCCGCGTAGAGCTCCTCGAGCGGCACCGTCGCCTCGTGCGCGGCGACCTGGAACACGCTGTCGGCGGACGTGTAGACGATCCAGGCTCCGGTGCGCTGGTGCTCCTCGCCGAGGCGCTGGATGATCTCCGTGCCGGAGACGGCGACGTTGCCGATCACCGCGCCGACCCGTCGCGGCCGCGAACGCGTCGATGACCTCGGCGGGGAAGCCCTCCGGAAACGTTGGAAACGGCCGCTCGGTGACGATGCCCATCATCTCCCAGTGGCCGGTCGTGGTGTCCATGCCCAGGCTGCGCTCGGCCAGGCGGCCGTGCACGGTGGGCGCCGCCCTCCGCGGCGGACACCCGCGCAGAGGCATGATGTTGCCAAGCCCGAGTGCCTGCATGGTCGGCACCTCGAGGCCGCCGACGGCCTCGGCGACATGCGCGAGGGTCGAGGAGCCGGCGGTGCCGAAATCGGCAGCGTCGGGCAGGTCGCCCGCGCCCACAGCATCCAGCACGATCACGCAGGCCCGCGGCACCCGCCTACCCTATCGAGGGACCGAGCGACCCGAACGGAATCAGGGCCGTGAACGGCCCGAGCGGGTCGCGGCCGCGGTCCGACAGTTGGTCGACAATTACGGAGGCAGCGACGAAGACGGCTCCCGTCTCCTCGATCATCGCCTTTGCGGCAAGTGCCTGGCTCCCGGTCTCGACCCAGTCGTCCACCAGCAGCACGCGGTCTCCCGCGTTCAAGGAAGCCACCTGCAGTCGCAACGTTGACCGGGTTCCGCGGTAGCCGGGCTCGGAGACCCGGATGAGCTTCTCGCCCGGAAAGAGGCCGGCGTCCTTGCGGATCGCGACGAAGCCTGCCCCCAACTCGACGGCCACGGCGGCGCCGAGAATGAAGCCGCGGGCCTCGATCCCAGCCACCTTCGTGATCGCTTCGGCGCGGTATGGGTCAGCAAGGCCGGCCACGAGCCGTGGGAAGAATTGCTCGTCCGAGAAGGCGCGCCAGACGTCAGCGTGTCCACCGACCCACGGTATCCGCGCAATGAGGTCGTCCCTGAGATCACGGGTCACGAGGTGGGCCACGCGAGCACGGTCACGAAAGTGTGACGAAACGGGCACGGCGACATTCGGGGGACTGTCCCCGGTTTAGGCGCGGGGGTGGGCCTTGAAGTACGCCTGGCGGACGTGGTCGGCCGAGACGTGCGTGTACACCTGGGTCGTCTCGATGCTGGCGTGGCCGAGCATCTCCTGCACGCTGCGCAGGTCGCAGCCGCCCTCGAGCAGGTGGGTCGCGAAGGAGTGGCGCAGGGTGTGCGGCGTCACGTCCTTGGTGATCCCCGCGTTGCGGGCGTGGTCGCGCACGAGCTGGAAGACCGCCTGGCGGGTGATGCCCTGGCCGCGATGGTTCAGGAACAGCACGTCCCCGCGCTGGAGCCGGCCCAGGTACGGCCGCCCCCGCTGCAGGTAGATCCGGGTCGCCTCGGTGGAGCTCTTGCCCATCGGCACCATCCGCTGCTTCGCGCCCTTGCCGGTGCACCGCACGACTCCCTCGGCCAGGTCGATGTCGGACACGCGCAGCGAGACGAGCTCCGAGACCCGCAGCCCGGCGCCGTACAGGAGCTCGAGCATCGCCCGGTCGCGCAGACCGCGGGGCGAGGTGTCCGGCCGGGTCACGATCGCCTCGGCCTCGGCCTTGGTGAGTGGGTCCGGCAGGCTTCGCCCGAGCCGCGGCAGCGGCACCGTGCGGCCGGCGTCGGCGCGTCCGCCCTCGCGCGCCCGGTGCTTGAAGAACGCCCGCACGGCGGCCATGCGCCGGCGCACCGTTGCCGCCGAGAGCCCGCGGTCGCGCAGCGCGAGGGCGTAGTCGTCGAGCACGCCCACGGGAATCGTGTCCGGGTCGCTGTGCTCGACAAAGTCGCCCAGGTCGATCAGGTCGCGCCGGTACGCCTCCACCGTATGGGGAGATGCACCCCGCTCCAGCTGGAGGTGAGTGAGGAAGTCGCGTAGCTTGTCGTCGTATACACCCATGGCAGTCCCCGGTTCGCCGCAAACCGTCACGTTCCTGCCGGGCCGTGCCTCCGGCCCAATGCTGGAAGGATAGGCGTTCAGTGCCGTCGCCTCCCATCGATCTCACATCCGCCCCCGCGCTGACGGCGTTGCGGGAGGGCGTGCGCACCGCCGCGGTGCTCGCCGTTGTGGCCGCGGTTGCGGTTGCAGCAGCCGCAAACGCCCTCCTCGGAGGGCACTCGGCCCCGGCAACCGCGACCCACTCGCACCCGGCCCCGGTTCCGCCCGCGCCGCCGCGCGGTGCCCTTCGGGGCGAGCTCTGGTATGCCGACGGCCCCTGCCGCGTGCACCGGATCGACCTTGCGACCGGGCGGGATCGCACGCTGACGCGATCGGGCGGCCACTGCAATTTCTGGGTCTCGCCGAACCGGAGGCTGGTGGCGATCCGCGCCGGCCGCCCGCTCGTGCCGCCACGGCCGCTGGAGCTCCTGAACGTCCGCACCGGGCGCACCACGACGCCGTTCCGGCAGCCGGACCTGGGCTTTGCGCCGCCGGCGTGGAGCCCCGACTCGCGCACGCTCGTGACGTGCGACGGCAGCCACGGAATCCCGGAACTGCTCGCGTTCCACGTCCCCGGCGGGCGGGTGACGACGCCGGTGCCCGACGCGTGCTTCCCGGCGTACGTCGGTGCCCGGCTCGCGTACCGCGACATCGACGGGGTCACGCACATCGGCGGCCGCCCTGTGACGACGGCGGGGGCGCTCACCTCGCTGCTGCAGCGGGGCGTCGACCAGAGTCCGGGGCTGTCGGCCGCCGGCGGGGTTCTGGTCGTCCCGGCCACCACGATCACGATCGCCGGGGGGCCCGCGCCCATCACGATCGTCGTGATCTACGACCGCGCCGGCCGCGCGATCGGCGAGTGGGACATGGGCGCGGCCGCCGACACCGTCACCGTGCTCGGCGGAGGCCGGGTGATCGCCGCGTCGCGCCGGGAGGGCGTGGTGCTTGACGACCGGCACACCGGGGTGATCGTCACGAGCGTCGGGCGGCGGCCGATCGTCGCCGCCTCCGTCTCGCCCGGACAGCCCGTGCTGGCGCTCTCGAACGGGCGCCGGGTCGTGTTCACGACCATGACGGGGCGGGCGCGCTGGTCGCTGCCGCTGCACACCCGCTGGCTGCAGTGGACGCCCTAGGCTAGGCCACGCTCAGGGGCAGCACGGTCTCGAGCGGCGAGTAGCGCATGTCGAGCGCCTCGGCGACCGGCCGGCAGGTGACCTCGCCCGCGGCGACGTTGACCCCAAGAGCGAGGGCGGGATCCTCGGCCAGCGCCCGGTGCAGGCCCTTGTCGGCGATCGCCTCGATGTACGGGAGCGTGACGTTGGTCAGCGCGCCGGTCGAGGTGATCGGGACGGCCCCCGGCATGTTGGCGACGCAGTAGTGCACGATGCCGTCGACCACATAGGTCGGGTCGGAGTGCGTGGTGGGCCTGGACGTCTCGAAGCAGCCGCCCTGATCGATCGCGACATCCACCAGCACCGACCCCGGCTGCATGGTCGGCAGCATGTCGCGCGTGACCAGGTGCGGGGCCTTGGCGCCGTGGACGAGCACCCCGCCGATCACCAGGTCGGCGTCCGGCAGCGCTTCTGCGATCGCGTGGCGGCTCGACATCTGCAGAAGGACGGTGCGGCCGAGGCTCACGTCCAGCTCCCGCATGCGGTCGACGCTGCGCTCGAACACGGTCACGTCGGCCTGCATGCCCTGCGCGATCAGCGCGGCGTTGTAGCCGACGATGCCACCGCCGAGCACGAGCACCTTGGCCGGGAGCACGCCGGGCACGCCGCCCATCAGGCGGCCGCGGCCGCCGAGCGGCTTCATGAGGTAGTACGCGCCCACCTGGGCCGACAGCCGCCCGGCCACCTCGCTCATCGGCGCGAGCAGCGGCAGCCGGCGGTCGGCCGTCTCGACGGTCTCGTAGGCGATGCATACCGCGCCGGTCTCGCACAGCCCGCTGGTCAGCTCGGGCGCCGCGGCGAGGTGCAGGTAGGTGAACAGGATCTGACCCGGCGAGAGCCGCTGGTACTCGCCGTCGAGGGGCTCCTTCACCTTCAGCACCATCTCCGCGTCGGCCCAGACGGTGTCGACGTCGGTGACGGTCGCGCCGGCCGCCGCATATTCGGCGTCCTCCATCGCGCTGCCCAGCCCGGCGCCGGTCTCGACCAGCACCTCGTGGCCGCGCCGGCGCAGCTCGACGACCCCCGCGGCCGTCAGCGCAACCCGCGACTCGTCCTGCTTGATCTCCTTCACCACGCCGACCTTCATGCCGTCCCCCCATCGTCATCCGGCTGCGCGATTGTAGTCCGGGCGGCCTCGATCAATGCGAGTGTCACACCGAGCATTCCCTCCAGGTCGGAGACGGCGATGTGCTCGGAGGCCGTGTGGATCTCGGCCATGCCGTTGCACACGTTGACGCACGGGACACCGGCGGCGTTGAAGACGTTCGCGTCGGCCCCGCCGCCCGACTCGATGTAGGTGACCGGGTACCCGCCGGCGCGGAGCGCATCCGAGATCAAGCGCACCCCCGGATGCGAGCGGGCGAGCCGGTAGCCCTCGTACTCCGAGATGATGCGCGTCTCGAGCTCGCACTCCGCCAGGTTGGCCGCGTAGGTGGCGGCGTCGAGCATGGCCTGCACCTGCTCGCGGAGGCGGTCGGGATCGCGGCTGCGGGCCTCGGCCGAGACGGTGCATTCGGGCGGGACGATGTTGCCGGCAACGCCACCGCGGATCAGGCCGACATTGGCGGTGGTGGCGGCGTCAATCCTGCCCAGCGGCATGTCGGCGACAGCCCGGGCCGCGGCGAGGATCGCACTCCTGCCCTCCTCGGGCGCGATCCCCGAGTGCGCGGCGCGGCCCAGGAAGCGGAGCTGCAGCGACTTCTGGGTCGGGGCCGCCAGGACGACGTTCCCGATCGGCGCGGCATGGTCGTAACAGAACCCGAGGCCGGCGTGTAGCCGCGAGACATCGAACGCCTTGGCGCCGTGCAGGCCGACCTCCTCCATCGGCGTCAGCACCAGTTCCACGCCCGCGTGCGGCATGCCGCCGGCCAGATTTGCGATCGCCGCGATCATCACCGCGACGGCAGCCTTGTTGTCGGCGCCGAGGATCGTGTCGCGGCGGTTGACGATGACGCCGTTTCGCACCTCGGGCTCGATCGGCCCGTCCTGAGGCACCGTGTCGAGGTGGGCGTTCAGGAAGATCGGTGTTCCGGCGTTATGGTCGGTCGCCGGCAGCCGGCAGTAGATGTTGCCGATGTTCGAGCCGATCCGGCCGCCGGCGTCGTCCTCGCCGGCCTCGAGACCCAGGCCGCGCAGGAGCTCGAGCACCCGGTCGGCCACCGCCCGCTCGTCGCGCGACGGGCTGGGGATCGCCGCGAGCTCGCAAAAGAGGTCGGCGACGCCACCCACCGCGGTGGCGCTCATGACGCGGAGGCGTGCTGCGCCGGCGTCTGGAGGCCGTACAGCGGCCCGAACTTGGCCCACAGGTAGCGCATGAAGGGGCCGTGCCGGAGCCGCGAGCCGGTCACGCGGTCGATCAGGTCGTCGCCCTCGTACAGGTAGCCCGCCCGGTGGATGTGCGTGCGCAGCCACTCCAGAAGCGGCGCGAACTCCGCCCGCTGTACCTGGGCGTCGATCTCGGGCAGATCGGCGAGGATCCGCTCCCACAGGATCGCCGAGTAGAGGTTGCCGATGGTGTACGTCGGGAAGTACCCGAACGAGCCGCTCGACCAGTGCACGTCCTGGAGCACTCCCACCCCGGCGTGCGGCGGCCGGATGCCGAGGCGGGCCTGGTAGGCCGCGTTCCACGCCTCGGGCAGGTCGGCCGCCTCGAGCCGGCC
This sequence comes from uncultured Actinomycetes bacterium, assembly GCA_963732075.1. GTDB lineage: Bacteria > Actinomycetota > Thermoleophilia > Gaiellales > JAICJC01 > JAICJC01. Next base: position 122,904 of record CAVSYD010000003.1, read on the forward strand.
GCGCAGCAGCGCGAGCTCGAGCTCGAACCGGATCAGGATGTGCAGGTTGTAGGTGACCTCGTCGGCCTCCACCCTGATCAGCGACGGCTGCACCCGGTTCACCTCGCGGTAGACGTCCTCGACGCTCGCGTCCCCCATCGCCTCGCCGAACGCCTCCCGCATCACGGGCGTGTAGTGGCGCCAGAAGGGCAGGCTGCGGCCCACGAGGTTCTCCCACAGCCGCGACTGCGATTCGTGCAGCCCCAGCGACGGGGCCTCGGCGATCGGGGTGTCCTCGTAGGCCGGATCGAAGCCCTGGTCGTACAGGCCGTGGCCCGCCTCGTGCATGGTCGAGGAGATGCCCGTGAATGGATCAGACTCGTCGAGGCGCGTGGTCACGCGGATATCACGCAGCGCGATCGTGGTCGTGAACGGATGCGCCGAGCGATCCTGCCGGCCCGCATCGAGATCGAACCCGATGTCGCGCAGGAGCCGCATGGTGAAGTCCCACTGGGCGGAATCGCCGAAGCGCCGGCCCGCGAAGAGCGGCGGCGGCGCGGGCCCGGCGGCCGCGATCGCGCCGAGGAGCGTCTGCAGCTCGTCGGCGAGGGTCGCGAACAGCGGCTCCACGCGCGCGGTGCGCATGCCCGGCTCGTAGCCGTCCATGAGCGCGTCGTAGGCCTCGCCGTCGTGGCCGAGAAGGTCTGCCTGCTCGCGCTTCAGCGCGACCATCTCCTCGAGGCAGGGCCGGAACCGGTCCCAGTCACGGGCGGCACGCGCGTCCTCCCACACCGCCTGGCCGCGTGATCCCGCCAGCGCCAGCCTGCGGACGAAGTCGTCGGGCAGGCGCACCGCCCGTTCGCGGTCGTGGGCGAGCACGCGCACCATCGCCGCCCGCGGCTCGTCGAGGCCCCACGACGGCGCGCGGTCGAGCAGGTCGCCCAGGTGGGGATCGGTCAGGTGGCGGTGACGAATCACGCGCAGGGTGGCGACGGCCCGCGCCCGCGCCTCGGCGCCCCGGCGCGGCATGAGCGTCTGCTGGTCCCAGGAAAGAAGCGCGCTCATCCGGCCGAGATCGGCGAGCCGGTGCATGTGTTCTTCGAGCTCTGGCCAGGCGTCCATCGGTCGTCCCGCGGAACTACGCGGGCAGGTTCTCAGCCACGGGAGCCGGGTCTGCGGGACGGCCTTCGCTGCGGGCGACGGCGGCGCCGACGAAGTCGCGGAAGAGCGGCTGGGGCCGGTTGGGCCGAGACTTGAACTCGGGATGGAACTGGCTGGCGCAGAACCACGGGTGGTCTGGCAGCTCGATGATCTCGACCAGCCGCCCGTCCGGGGACGTGCCCGACACCACGAGCCCGCTCGCCACGAGCTGCGCGCGCAGGCTGTTATTGACCTCGTATCGGTGCCGATGGCGCTCGTAGACAACCGGCTCCTGGTAGGCCCGGTGGGCGGCGGTGCCCTCGACGACCTTCACCGGATCCGCCCCGAGCCGCATCGTCCCGCCCATGTCCTCGACCTGCTTCTGCTCCGGCAGGAGATCGATGACCGGATAGGCGGTGCCCGAGTCGAACTCGCTCGAGTTCGCGCCGTCCAGGCCCACGACGTCACGGGCGAACTCGACCACCGCAACCTGCATGCCCAGACAGACGCCCAGGAACGGGACGGACTGCTCGCGGGCGAAGCGCACCGCCGCGATCTTGCCCTCGATGCCACGGACGCCGAATCCGCCGGGGATGAGGATCCCGTCGACCTGTGACAGGCGCCGCTCGGCCTCGGCCCACGACAGCGTCTCGGCGTCGACCCAGACGATCTCGAGCCGGGTGCCGTGGTGGATGGCGGCGTGCTTGAGCGCCTCGACCACCGAGAGGTACGCGTCCTGGAGCTGGACGTACTTGCCCACGAGGGCGATGCGGACAGTGCCCTCGGCGGCGCGGATGCGCTCGACCATTGCCTCCCACTCGTGCATGTCGGCCGGGCCGGTGACCAGGCCGAGCCGCTCGCAGGCCAGCCGGTCGAGGCCCTCGGCCTGCATCGTCAGCGGAATGGCGTAGATGTCGTCGGCGTCCGGGGCCGAGATGACCGCGTCGACCTCGACGTCGGCGAACAGGGCGATCTTCTCTCGCAGGTCGAGTGACAGCGGCTGGCGGGACCGGCACACCACGACGTCCGGGGCGATACCGATGCGGCGCAGCTCCTGCACCGAGTGCTGGGTGGGCTTCGTCTTGAGCTCGCCGGCGACGTCGATGAACGGCACCAGCGTGCAGTGGATGTACATCACGTTGTCGCGCCCGACCTGGTTTCGGAACTGGCGGATCGCCTCGAGGAACGGGAGGCTCTCGATGTCGCCGACCGTGCCGCCGATCTCGGTGATGATCACGTCGACGTCGTGCGACTGCGCCGCCAGCTGCACGCGCCGCTTGATCTCGTCGGTGACGTGCGGGATCACCTGCACCGTCGAGCCCAGGTACTCGCCCCTGCGCTCGCGGCGGATGATGCGTTCGTAGATCGAGCCGGTGGTGTGGTTCGAGTTGCGCGACAGGAACTCGTCGACGAACCGCTCGTAGTGGCCGAGGTCGAGGTCGGTCTCGGCCCCGTCCTCGGTCACGAAGACCTCGCCGTGCTGGAACGGGCTCATCGTGCCCGGGTCGACGTTGATGTAGGGGTCGAACTTCTGCAGCGACACCCGCAGGCCGCGCGCCTTCAGCAGCCGCCCGAGCGACGCCGCCGTGATTCCCTTGCCCAGTGACGAGACAACGCCCCCGGTTACGAACACGTACTTGACCTGCCTGCTCACGCCTTCGCCGCCTTTCGCCGCAGTGACCGCATCCGGGAACTGGATCATACGCGACGGCGCCGACGGAGCGGGCTCAGCCAAGGGCGCGGCAGGTGGTCGCGCAGCGCCGGCAGGCATCGGCGCAGGGCTCCATCCCCGCCCCCACGCGGTCGCACGATGCGGCGCAGCGATCGCACACCTCGGCGCACAGTGCGGCCATCTGGTGGGCGAAGTCGGAGCTGCGCAGCATCATGTCGCGGGTGGCGTCGCAGACCTGCGCGCAGTCGAGCATCAGCCGGGCGTGCAGCAGATGGGCCGACTCGCCCCGGTGCTGGAGCCCGAACGAGAGCCCCTCGATGCACGCCTGATGGCAGTCGGTCGCGGCCGCGATGGCGGCCCCGAACCGTTCACCCGCTCGCGTGGCCGTCAGGTGCTCGCTCATGGGTCCTCCGCTTCGAGTGGTGCCGGTTGGGGCATCATAGGCGCCACCCGGCCATGGCCACGCTCCCCCTCACCACCGACCGGCTCGAGATCCGCAGCCTGCGCGCCGACGACGCCGACGGCCTGCACCGCGTCTTCGGCGACCCCGAGGCGATGCGCTACATCGGTCGCAGCGGCAGCGCGCGCACGCGGGCGCAAACGGCCGAGAGCGTCGCCCAGTACATGGCGGCGGAGCGCGAGCACGGGTTCGGCCTGTGGGCGGCGACGCGGCGAGAGGACGGCCGCATGATCGGCCTGTGCGGCCTCACGCTCGTCGAGGGCAAGGGCCCCGACGTCGAGGTCGTCTATGCGCTCGAGCAGCCCGCCTGGGGGCTCGGGTATGCGACCGAGATGGCGGCCGCCTGCCTGGCCGCCGGGTTTGGCCCGTTCGCCCTCGAGCGCATCATCGCCCTCTCATACCCGAGGAACGCGCCCTCAATTCGGGTCATGGAGAAGTGCGGTATGCGGGCGGCGGGCACGCTCCAGGCCCACGGCCACGAGCTCGTCTGCTACGAGGCCGTCCGCCCGGGCTCAGCCGCGTAGCGCCTCCGCATGGCGGCGCACCGCCTCGTCGCCCTCCTCGCCCCCCAGCATCCGCGCCAGCTCGTCGACCACCTCGGCGCCCGTGAGGCGCACGATCGCGGTCGCCGTCGGCTCGCCGGCCAGCTTCTCGACCCGGAAATGGGCGTCGGCGACGCTGGCGATCTGGGGCAGGTGCGTGATCACGAGCACCTGCGCGGTCTGTGCCAGCTGCTGCAGCTTTCCGGCCACGGCCCGCGCCGTGCGCCCGCCGATGCCCGCGTCGATCTCGTCCAACAGCAGCACCCCCGGGCCCGACCGGGACCTGGCCGCCACGCGGATCGCGAGCGCGATGCGGCTGAGCTCGCCGCCCGACGCGGTGCCGGCCACCGGGCCGGCGGGCAGGCCGGGGTTTGCGGCCAGCTCGAGCACGACCCGGTCGGCTCCGCGCGGGCCGAGATCGGCGGGCTCGATCCGCACGCCGAAGCGGGCGTCCTCCATGCCCAGGTCGGCCAGCTCGGCCTCGACGGCCCGCGCGAACGCGGGCGCCGCGGCGTGGCGGGCGGCGGTCAGCTCGGCGCCGCACTCGCGGGCGCGCTCGCCGGCGGCGGCGGCATCGGCGGCGAGCCGGTCGAGCTCCGCCTGCGAGCCGTCGAGGCGATCAAGGGCGGCGCGTGCGTCGGCGGCCATCACCAGCACCCGGTCGAGCGGCGCGGCGTAGCGGCGCTCGAGCTGCGCAAACATCTCCAACCGCCCCTCGACGTGCTCCAGCCGGCCCGGATCGGCCTCCAGCCCGTCGACGAACCCGCGCAGCTCCACCGCCGACTCCTGCAGGCGGGCGGCGGCGTCGCGCAGCTCGGCCGCGACAGTCGCCATGCCCGGCTCGTACGCGGCGGCAGCGGCGACCGCATCGCCTGCGCGCGCGGTGAGGGCCTGGGCGCCATCGCCCTCGGCGGGGCTGAGCAGCTCGGCCGCCGCGGCTGCGGCCGCGGTCAGCTCGTCGAGGTGGCGCAGGCGGCTGCTCTCGGCCTGCAGCGCCTCGGGCTCGCCCGGCTCGACGGCGGCCGCGTCGGCCCGAGCCACCAGATCCTCCAGGTCGAGCCGGTGGCGGGCGGCGTCGGCGGCCTGGGACCGGGCCGCCTCGAGCGCCGCCTCGGCCGCCCGGCGCGCGCGCCACGCGCCGGCCATCGCCTGGGTGTCGCAGCCGGCGTGGGCATCGAGCAGCTCGAGCTGGCGGGACGGCTGGCCCAGCCGCCGGGCCTCGTGCTGGGACGACACCTCGAGCAACCGCTCGCCGAGCGCCTCCAGATCGGCCCGCGCGCACGTCCGGCCCCACACGAGCGCGCGGCTGCGGCCACTCGGGAGCAGCCTCCGCGCCACCACAAGCGTCTCCTCGCCGTCGGGCCGCAGACCGGCCACCGCCTCCAGTCCGGGCTCGTCGAAGAATCCGGCGGGCAGCTCGAACTCCGCCTCGACGTACGCCTCGGCGGCGTGCGGGCCGATCAGCGCACCCGTTGCCGGGGCACCCGCGAGGAGCCCGATCGCGTCCGCCAGCATCGTCTTGCCGGCGCCGGTCTCCCCTGTGAGCACGTTCAGGCCGGCGGCCGGCTCGAGGTCGGCGCGCTCGATCAGGGCCAGGTTCTCGATATGCAGGTGGAGCAGCATGTGTCCCAAGTATGGGCGGGGGCGCGGACGGCCCTCGGGCTAATGGCTGAAGGTCTGGAGGTAGCGGCTGAAGAACGATGAGCCCGCGACCCGGGCCAGCCGCGCGCGCGAGTCCGACTGGCGCACCTCGAGCCGTCCACCGGGGTCGACTCCGCCGGCCGGATGGCCGTCGACGATGACGCGCACCGGCACGTCGGCCGAGCGGTTGTGCAGCTGCACCACGTGCGTCGCGCCCGAGCACCATCGACCGCGCGTGGAGCGAGTGCGGCGAGACGAACGTGACCACCGACCCGTCGGTGCCCCACGCGAGCACCGGGCCGCCCGCCGAGAGGTTGTATGCGGTCGATCCGGTCGGCGAGGCCACGATCACCCCGTCGCAGCCGAGCTCGCCCAGCGACTGGCCGTCGACGCACCACTCGATCAGCGCCATGCGGCCGGAGACGGCGCTCATCAGCAGGACGTCGTTGATGCCGATGACCGCCTCGGACGCGGTCGTGGCGGTCAGGGTCGGCAGCGACACCACGTCGTAGCCACCGGCGAACACCCCCTCCAGGCCCGTCTCGAGGTCGGGCGCGTCGATGCTCGTGAGGAACCCGACCCGGCCGAAGTTCACGCCGAGCGCGGGGACACCGGTGCCGAGCGACCGCTGCAGCGCCCGCAGCATGGTGCCGTCGCCGCCGAGCACGATCGTCAGGTCGACGTCTGGCCCCTCGGCGATCTCGACCCCGCTCGCCTCGGCCACCCGCAGCAACCGCGCCCGGGCATCGCCGATCACGTCCGGCTTGCCGTGCACCATGACCTCGATGCTGGTCACCGCGGACCGCTCAGGCGCAGGCAACGGCGTCCGCAATCGCTCGTTCGACATCGACCTCACCCTCCTCTGCCGCCGGGTGCCCGGCCGCCGCGACGTACACGATGTACTCGTGGTTTCCGGCGGGCCCCGGCAGACAAGAATCGCATACTCCGATGACCGCGGCGCCCGCGGTGGTGACAAACGCGCAGAACTCCCGCAACACCCGCCGGCGCACCTCCGGGTCGCGGACCACCCCGCCCCGGGCATCGCTGCGGCCGGCCTCGAACTGGGGCTTTACCAGCACCAGCGCCCGCCAGAGCGGCGCGGCGCACGCGATCACGGCCGGGAGCACCAGGCGGAGCGAGATGAACGAGACGTCGGCAGTGATCAACGTCGGCGCGTAGGGCAGCGCCCCCGGCTCCAGCCGGCGCGCGTTCCGGCCCTCGAGCACCGTCACGCGCGGGTCGGCCCGGAGCCGCTCGTGGAGCTGGTTTCGGCCCACGTCGAGCGCCACCACGTGCGCGGCGCCATGCTGGAGCAGACAGTCGGTGAAACCGCCGGTGGACGCACCCACGTCCAGACAGAGCTCCCCGGCCGGGTCGACCGCAAACGTCTCGATCGCCGTTTCGAGCTTCTCGCCGCCACGGGAGACGAATCGGGGCGGGGCGACGAGCTCGACGGCGGCACCGGCCGGCACCGCGGTGCCCGCCTTCGTGACCACCGCGCCGTCGACCAGCACCCGCCCCGCCATGATCAGCGCCTGGGCGCGGCTGCGCGACTCCGTGAGGCCGCGCTCGGCCATCCACACATCGAGCCGCGTCGAGGTCGTCATCGGCCGAACCGGTAGAGCAGCAGCTCGCCGACGCGCAACCCCCGCCGCTCGTAGAACCGGCGGGCGCGATCGTTGCCCGCCATCACGGCGACCTCGAGGTCACGCACCCCGCGGCGCTCGAGCTCGGCGTCGACCGCATCCATGAGCGCGGTGCCGAGCCCCCGGCCGCGGGCATCCGGCGCGACCGCGAGTGAGATCAGCTCGGCCAGGTGCGCACCCACCGGCCAGGTATCGTCGTCGCCCGGGCGGATCTTGACGACGGCGTAGCCGGCCGGGTCGTCCCCGGCATGGGCCAGGAGCACGAAGGCGTCGCCGCGCTTGAGCAGGGCCCGGTACCCGTCGCGGCGCCGCTCCCACGAGAGGTCGTCGTCGGCCAGCACGGGCAGGTCGGCGACCGTTCTGTGGTGGCGGTGCAGCGAGCGCCAGAGCGGCTCGAGCTCGGACAGCCGGTCGGCCCCGATGGCGGTGATCGTGGCGTCGCTCATCGGGGGGCAGCCTACCGGTCGTCTGCTGCGCCCGAGCCCGCCGGGACCAGCGCGGGATCGGGGTCGCCCGCGAGGTGTTGGTGCACGAGCTGGACGACCGTCGCGCCCTCCCCCATGGCTGTCGTGACCCGCTTCACGGACCCCCGGCGGACGTCGCCCGCGGCGAACACACCCGGGACGCTCGTCTCGAGCAGGGCGGGTGGCCGTGCGAGCGGCCAGGCATCCCATCCGTCGCCCCGGGCAACGTCGTTCCCGGTGAGGATGAACCCGCGTTCGTCGCGTTGAACGCTGCCGTCCAGCCACTCGGTGCGCGGATCCGCGCCGATCATCACGAAGAGCCCCGCGGCCGGGATCGCCTCGGTCGCCCCGGTTGCCCGGTCACGGACGACGACCGCGCGCAGGTGCTCCTCGCCCTCGCCGCCGACCGGCTCGACGCCCAGGCGGACGGAGACGTGCGGCATTCCCCGCAGCTCGGCGATCAGATATTCCGACATGCTCTTGGCGAGGGAGTCGCCGCGCACGAGCAGCGTGACGCTCAGGGCGTATTTCGCCAGATGCGCCGCCGCCTGCCCCGCGGCGTTGCCGCCACCGACGACGCAGACGTGCTTGCCGCGCATCGCCCGCGCCTCGCTCGCCACCGCACCGTAGAAGACGCCCGCGCCGACCAGTTGCTCGAGCTGCGGGATCCCCAGCCGCCGCCACGTCACGCCGGCCGCAAGCACGACGGTGCGGGCGGCGACCTCCTGCCCGTCGGCCGTCCGCAGGATGTGCGCCTGGCCGGAGCCACGGAGCGATGTCGCCCGCTGCGCGAACACGAGGTTCGCCCCGAACAGCCACGCCTGCTCACACGCGCGATACGCGAGGTCGTGGCCGCCGATCCCCCAGGTGAAGCCGGGGACGTTGCGGATGCGGGAGCTCGCGCCTGCCTGGCCGCCGCTGATCTGGCGCTCGAGGACGACCGTGTCCAGCCCTTCCGAGGCTGCGTACAGGGCCGCCGAGAGGCCCGCGGGCCCCGCGCCGACGATGGCGACGTCGTGGACGTCCACGCCCGCGCTCGTGCCGCCCCCGACCGCCTCGACGAGGTCGGCGTCCGTCGGGTCGACCAGCACGCGGCCGTCGTGGCGCACGGCCGTCGGGATGCGCGTGCCCGCCAGCCCCGCGTCGCGTAGCAGGGCGACGCCCTCGCCGGAGTCCGCCGAGTGGAACACGAACGGAATGTTGAAGCGCGTCAGGAGGTCGCGGATCTCGTGTGCGCGGGCGCTGTTCTCGGGCGCTGCGATTCGGAACATCGTGAATCGCTCCGGCTCCGAGCGCGCCCAGCTCGCGAGGAACTCACTCACCGCGGGGTACAGCCCGCGGTCGGGAAACCACGGCTTGAGGAGGTGGTAGTCGATCTCTCCGAGCATCATGGCGGGCACGATCGGATTCGCCGCCGTGTAGTCGCGCTCGACGAGCAGAATCCGCTTCGCCGACGGATGCAGCGCGTGGGCGCTCGCGAGGAACTCGATGCCGGTCATGTCCGCCATCCCCTGGTCGGCGATGAGCAGGGCGACCGGCTCGGAGGCGTCCGCCAGGGCCGCGAGCCGCGCCAGGCCGGCGGCGGGCGTTCCGGCGCCGAGGATCCGGGTGTCGTTGCCGAAGCGCCGGTGCAGATCGGCCTCGAGCGCGCTCCGGACGGACGCCTCCGAGGAGACGACGAACACGATGGGAAGGGCCGCGACGGGTGGTTCGGTGCGCACAGGTCTCGTTTCTGTAGTTGGCACGATCGGTCGTACTAGAGTGGGTAATATACGATCGGTCGTGCTATCTTGTCAAACATGAACCAGCCGGCCCCCACCGAGACTCCGTCCGGTCGCCGCCAGCGGGCCGACGGCCGCCGCAGCCGGGCTGCGATCCTCGATACCGCCGCCCGCCTTGCGACGATCGACGGCCTCGACGGCCTCTCGATCGGAAACCTGGCCGAACGCACGGGCATGAGCAAGAGCGGGCTCTACGCCCATTTCAGGTCGAAGGAGCAGCTTCAGCTGGCGACGATCGACCGGGCGGCGGAGATCTTCGAGACCGAGGTGCGCGGGCCCGCGCGATCGCAGGGCGACGGCCTGCCGCTGCTGTGGTCGCTCTGCACCGAGTTCCTGGCCCACCTCGAGCGCGGGGTGTTCCCCGGCGGATGCTTCTTCGCCGCCGTCGGCGCGGAGTTCACCACCCACCCGGGCCGCGTCAAGGAACGCATCGTCGCGTTCAACGACGGCTGGATCGCCGAGCTCCAGGACGCCGCGACCGCAGCCCAGGCGGCCGGCGACATCGGCCCGGACCCCGACCCGGACCAGCTCGTCTTCGAACTCGATGCACTGCTCCTGATGGCGCACACCACCTACGCGATGTCCGCCGACCGGGCGGGCCTCGAGCGCGCCCGGCGCGGACTGGAGCGTCTCCTCGGCCCGCGGCCGGCGCCGACGCCCTGACTCACTCCGGCGAGGGCTCGCCGCCGCCCGCCTCGAGCCCCTCCCCCGCGCGCTCCAGCACGTCCACCGCCTCGTACACGAGGGCCGTGATCTGCTCCAGGATCGCCGTCGCCTGGTCGGCGTCCAGCTCGCCGGCCTCCATGCGCGCGCCGAGCGCCTGCAGGTCGGCGGCCAGCTGCTCCAGCCTGGGCTCGTCTATCTCCCCACCCCCTGCTCGCGTGCGACCCGGCCGAGGACGCCGTTCACGAGCGCGCCGGCCTCGGGGGAGGCGTACCGCTTGGTGAGCGTGACCGCCTCGTCGATGGCGACCCCGGCCGGCACCTCGCGGCCCGTCAGCTCCCACACCGCGAGGCGCAGGATGTTGCGCTCGAGCACCGCCATCCGCTCGGCCGTCCATTCGAGCGCGGCATCGTCGATGACGGCGTCGAGCCGCTCGCGGTCGGCCCAGACGCCCTCGGCCGCCGCCCGGGCGAACGTCCCCGGCGGGGTGCCGTTGTCGCGCTCGTACGCGGCGTAGAGCGGGCCGAACTCCGCACCCGTCAGGTCGCGCTGGTACAGCAGGAATGCGGCCGCCCGCCGCTGTGCGCGCCGGCTCTCGGTCACCGCTCGGCCCCGGTGCGGTCGACCCCGGTCACGGTCACGTCGACCACGCGCACGTCGAGACCGGTCATCGCGCCGACGTGCTCTGCGACGGCATCGCGCACCGAGCCCGCGAGCTGCGGCAGCACCCGGCCGTAGCCGGCGCACACATCGATGTCGAACGCGATCGTGCCGCCCGTGACCACCCACTCGACCGGGCTGCGCCGGCCGGGGAGCACGCGCGACACGCGGCCGGGCAGGTCGAGCCGGGCCCCCGGCACGCCGGCGACCGCGCCGCGCACGATCGAGACGATCGCCTCGTCGGCCACGGTTGCGGTGCCCAGCCGGACGGTCACGCGACCACCGGCTCGCCCAGCGCGGGCAGGGCCGGGCGGGCCTCGTCGAGATACGCCGTCGTGTAGCGGCCGGAGACGAACATCGGCTCGTCGAGGATATCCAGGTAGAGCTCGCGCGTGGTCGTGACACCCTCCACCGCGAACTCCCGCAGCGCGCGCCGCGCGCGGGCCAGCGCCTGGGCCCTGTCGCTGCCCCACACGATCAGCTTGGCGAGCAGCGAGTCGTAGAACGGTGGCACCGCGTAGCCCGGGTAGGCGTGGGTGTCGAAGCGGATCCCCGGGCCGAGCGGAGGCCGCAGGCCGGTGACCGTGCCCGCGGCGGGGCGGAAGTCGCGGGCGGGGTCCTCGCAATTGATGCGAAACTCGATCGCGTGACCCGTGAGCGGCGAGAGGCCGGTCGCGGGGAGGCCGGCCCCACCGGCCAGGAGCAGCTGCTGGCAGGCCAGGTCGACGCCGGTCAGGAGCTCGGACACCGGGTGCTCGACCTGCAGGCGGGTGTTCATCTCGATGAAGTAGAAGCGGCCGTCGCCGTCGAGCAGGAACTCGACCGTGCCGGCATTGCGGTAGCCACATCCCGTGCATGCCAGACGGGCCGCCTCGGCCATCTGTGTCCGGGTGGCCGCGTCGAGCGCCGGCGAGGGGCCCTCCTCGATCAGCTTCTGGTGCCGCCGCTGCACCGAGCAGTCGCGCTCGCCCAGCACCAGCACCCCGCCGGCACCGTCGGCCAGCACCTGCATCTCGACGTGCCGCGGGCGCAGGAGCGCCTTCTCGACGTACATGCCGCCGTCGCCGAATGCGGCCGCGGCCTCGGACGACGCCAGACCGTAGAAGTCCTCGATGTCGGATGGATCCTCGACGAGGCGCATGCCGCGCCCGCCGCCGCCGGAGACGGCCTTCAGCAGGACGGGATACCCCAGCTCGGCGGCCACGCTGCGGGCGTGGTCGGCGCCGCGGAGGCGGTCGGTCGATCCCGGCACGAGCGGCACGCCGCCGCCTGCATCGAGTTGCGGGCACGGCTCTTGTCGCCCATGACCTCGAGCGCCTCGGGCGACGGGCCGACGAACACCAGGTCGTTGTCGATGCAGGCGCGCACGAAAGCCGCGCTCTCGGCGAGGAAGCCCCAGCCGGGATGGACGGCGTCACAGCCGGTCGTCTCGGCGGCCGCGACCAGGTTCTGGACGCTCAGATAGCTCTGCGCGGGCGGGTGCGGGCCGATGCAGACGGCCCGGTCGGCCAGCGAGACCCACAGCCCCTCGCGGTCGGCGGTCGAGTACACGGCCACCGCCTCGATGCCGAGGTCGTGGCAGGCGCGCACGATGCGGACTGCGGCCTCACCCCGGTTGGCGATCAGGACCCTGCGGAGCACTTAAACCGGCTCGAGTTCGAACAGCGGCTGGCCGTACTCGACCGGCTGGGCGTTCTCGACCAGGATCCGGCGGATGATGCCGGCGTGATCCGACTTGTACTCGTTGAACAGCTTCATCGCCTCGAGGATGCACAGCGTCTGCCCCACCTCGACCACATCGCCCTCGTCGACGAAGGCCGGCTGTGCCGGTGACGGCGAGCGGTAGAAGGTGCCGACCATGGGCGACTCGAGCCGGATCGCCGACGACACCTCGGGCTCGGCCGCCGGGGCGGTGGGCACCGACCCGATCCCGACCACCGGGGCGACCTGCAACGGGCGCTCGTCGTGCTTGCGGACGGTGATCCGAAGCGGCCCGTCCTCGACGGTCAGCTCGTCCACGTCCGAGCCCTCCACCAACCTGATGAGCTCACGGATGCGGTCCGACTGCACCCCCTCGCTCGCCTCCTGCCTGGTGTCGCTGTCCCCCGCCCGCGCAGCCCCTCGAGCAGCCGGGCGGCGTCCTCGCCGAACAGCGCCAGGAGCAGCAGGTCCTCCTCGCTCCCCACTCCCCCGGCCTGAGAGCGCAGGTCGTCCATGTCGGGCTCCGGCAGCGGCGGCAGCTCGGCGGCGTGCACGAGCGCCTCGGGCGCGAACGGGCGTGGCGGCGTCCCGTAGGCCCCGGAGAGCAGCAGCCGCATCTCGTCGGAAACCTCGGCCCACCGGCGCGCGGTGAGCACGTGCGTCACCGCCTGGCCGGCCAGGATGCCGCCGATCGGCTGCGCCAGCGGCGCCGTGCCGCAGTCGGCCCGCACCCGGTTCAGCTCGGCCAGCACCTCGTCGAGGCGGTCGAGCGCGTCCACCGCCCGCAGGCGGGCGTCGATCTCGGCCACGATTCCCACCGGGAGGCGCGTGATCGCGGTGCGCAGGATGATCCGCGGCGGCACGGGCAGCGTGTGCATGCGCGAGGTGACGTGGGCGTCGATGAACCGCGACGCCTCCCACACCCGGTCGACGTCGACGCCGTGCTCGAAATCGAGCCCGGTCAGCGCCTCGCACAGAACCTCGGCCGAGACGCGGTTCAGGAGCGCGGCCACGGGATAGGCCGCAACCGCGATCGGCTCGGCGCCGTGGCGGGCGGCCTCGACCGCCATCGCCAGCGCCTTGCCGCCGGTGCCCTGGCAGTAGAGGCCGGCCGGCACCCCGGAGGCCTCGGCCAGGCGCTCGACGACGCTGGCGCAGGTGCCGGGATCGAGTGCCCCGGCGGAGTCGTGCAGGAGCACGTGATCGGCCCCCAGCTCGGCCAGGCGGCGGGCCTTCTCCATCACCCGCTCGAGGTTGCCCATGTGACCGGAGAAGGCGAGCCCGGCGTACAGCTTGCCGCCCGCCTCGCGCACCGCCGCGGCGGCGGCGGCCATGTTCTCGACGTCGTTCAGCGGGTCGTGCAGCCGGAAGATGTCGATCCCGCTCTCGGCCGCCGACAGGATGAAGCGGCGGACGAGATCGTCCGACACGGGCTTTGATCCGACCAGGAAGCGGCCGCGCAGCGCCATCTGCAGCGGGGTGTGCGTGCACCGCGCCCGCAGCGCCCGGATCCGGTCCCACGGGCTCTCGACGCCGCGCCGGATCGCGGCGTCGAAGCAGCCGCCGCCCGACACCTCCAGGCTGGCGAAGCCGGCCGAGTCGAGGATCTCCGCCAGCTCGAGCACGGTGGCGGTCGACGCGCTGTCGGCCAGCGGCTGCTGGGACAGGAGCCGAACCGTGGTGTCGACGATCCGGGTCACGCCCGGGAGATGTACCGCGCCTCGCGGGTGTCCACCTTGATCCGCTCGCCGATGTTCACGAACATCGGCACCGTGACCACCGCTCCCGTCTCGAGCGTGGCCGGCTTGGTGACGTTCGACACGGTGTCGCCCTTCACGCCCGGCTCCGTCTCGACGACCTCGAGCTCCACCGACGCCGGCAGCTGCAGGCTCGACGGCTTGCCGTCGACCAGCAGCAGCTGGACGGTGTCGTTCTCCTTCATGAAGCGCAGCTCCTCGGCGACCGAGTCGGCCGAAAGCGAGATCTGCTCGAAGCTCTCGGAGTCCATCAGCACCACGTCGGAGCCGTCGTTGTAGAGGTAGGTGACGTTCGTGACCTCGGTGTGCACCCGGGGCATCTTCTCGCCGGCCCGGAACGTCTTGTCGACCACGGCGCCCGACTCGAGCGCCTTCAGCTTGGTGCGGACGAACGCGCCGCCCTTGCCGGGCTTGACGTGCTGGAACTCCACGATGCGATAGACGGTGCCGTCCATCTCGATGTGCATCCCGTTCTTGAACTGGTTCGTGGAGATCATGTCGGCTGCTGCCCCCTACCCGAGCACGGTCAAATCTTTAGGGTACATCGTGAGCCGCTCGCCTCCGGTCGCCGTCACGATGACCAGATCCTCGATCCGCACGCCCCCGAGGCCGGGCAGGTAGATACCCGGCTCAACTGTGACGACCATCCCCGGCTCGAGGGTTGCAGGCGACCCCGCCGAGAGCCGCGGCGCCTCGTGGATGTTGAGGCCGACGCCGTGCCCCACCCCGTGGCCAAAGCGGTCGCCGTGGCCGGCCGCCTCGATCACCGACCGGGCGGCGGCGTCGACGTCGGCGGCCGGCGTGCCGGGACGAACCGCGTCCATGGCGGCGAGCTGCGCCTCGAGGCAGACGGCGTAGACGGAGAGGAGCTCGGCCGGCGGCGACCCCGTGGCAAACGTGCGGGTGCAGTCAGACGCATAGCCGTCGAGCATGCAGCCGAGGTCGATCGTGATCAGCGTGTCGGGCCCGATGAGCTCGCTCGTCGGGTGGGCGTGCGGCTGGGCGCCGCGCTCGTGCGAGGCCACGATCGTCTCGAACGAGAGGCCGTCTGCGCCGCCGGCGTGGAAGAGCTCCCGCACCTGCCACGCGACCTCGGCCTCGGTGCGCCCGGCCAGCCCGTCGGCCGCGATCTGCGCGTACACCGGCTCGATCAGGGCGGCCGCCGCGCGCACCGCGTCGAGCTCCTCCGGGTCCTTCACGACCCGCAGGCCCTCGACGAGCCCGGCCACGGGCACGAGGCCGGCGTGGGCCTCGGCCAGGATCCGGTGGCGCTCCACGGTCATGTGGGCCGACTCGAAGCCGACCCGGCCCGCGCCTCCCGAGAGCTCCCCCAGCCGCTCAGCGGCCGTGCGGATGACGTCGCGCTCCGCCAGCTCGACGCCGACCCACTCCCGCAGCGGCTCGGAGGCGGTCTGGTAGCGGAAGTCGGTCAGAAGCGTCGCGGTGTCCGCGCCGACGATCACGAGCGCGTTCGACCCTGTGAAACCGGTCAGGTAGCTGATGTTGATGAGGTCGGACACGATCATCGCGTCGACCTCGGCGGCCTCCATGGCCGCGCGGGCGGCGGTCAGCCTGGTCTTGTGGTTCACGATCGGCCTCCTGTCAGATGCTGCAGCGCCTCGTGGTAGCCGTCCGCGCCCCTGCCGACGATCCGGTGTGAGACGACGTCCGCGATCACCGACCGCCGCCGCCACTCCTCGCGCTCCTCGATGTTCGACAGGTGCACCTCGACGACCGGCCCGGGAAAGATCTCGAGCGCGTCGCGGATGGCGTAGCTGTAGTGCGTCCAGGCGCCGGGGTTCACGATCAGGCCGTCGGTGCCGTCGAGGGCCTCGTGGATCCAGGCGACGTACTCGCCCTCTCCGTTCGTCTGCCGGCAGCGCACGGTCACCCGCAGATCGCGCGCCCAGCCGTAGATCATCGTCTCGAGCTGCGCCAGGGTGACCGTGCCGTATTGATCCGGGTCGCGACGGCCCAGCATGTTGAGGTTGACGCCGTTCAGGACGGAGACCTGCATCAGGCCGCAGAGGTTACTTGACACGGGTCCGGCCGACCCACCGCCTAGAGATGGTTCGTCCCCGATTCCCGCGCGTCCGGCCGCCGCGATAGCTGGTGGTCGCCGTCGGGTTGGTGGCGCTGCGGCTGCGAACCGTCGCCTCGCGCATGAGGTGTCTGCGTGATCGCAGACACCTCACGACCGCCTCAAGGCTCCGCCCTGAGGCTTCTCGGTCGCGCCCATACCTGAACCGGTATGAACGCTCCCTGCGTCCTTGCGAGGCTCGGTTCTCGCCGCCCAGCACATCACGGGTATCGGAAACAAACCATCTATCCTCCTCCGGTGGACGAGCGGGTGCTGCTGGTCGAGGACGATGCGTCGATCCGCGAGGTGGTGGGGATCGGCCTGCGCCAGTCGGGCATGCGCCCCACCGGAGTGGGCGACGGGCGCGAGGCGCTGGCGCAGTTCGGGCGGGGCGCCTACGACATCGTGCTCCTGGACGTGATGCTGCCGTCGCTGGACGGCTTCGAGGTGCTGCGCGAGATCCGGCGTCACAGCCGCGTCCCCGTGGTGATGCTGACCGCCCGGACGGAGACGGTCGACGTGGTGGTCGGCCTCGAGCTCGGCGCCGACGACTACGTGACCAAGCCGTTCGAGATGCCGGAGCTGGTGGCGCGCATCCGGGCGGTGCTGCGCCGCTCGATCGGGCCGATCGCGCCCGGCTCGGTGCAGGTCGGCAACATCGAGGTCGACACCGACGCGTTCCAGGCCCGCCGCGACGGGGCCGACCTGGGCCTGACCACGACCGAGTTCAAGCTCCTCTCGGTGCTCGCCGCCCACCGCGGCCAGGTGCTCACCCGCGACCAGCTGCTCGAGCAGGTGTGGGGATATGACTACCTGGGCGACTCGCGGCTGGTCGACGTCGCCGTGCAGCGGCTGCGGTCGAAGGTCGAGGCCGACGCCGCGAACCCGCGCCTGATCGAGACGGTGCGCGGCGTGGGCTACCGCTGCTCGGTTACGTAGCGGTTACACGCCGGTCGCAGTCGTGTTGCCGACGCCCACCACGATGGTGGGTATGGCCACTCCCGCGACACCCATCCGCACCGGCAGGCTGCGCCGGCGGCTGACGATCGCCTTCGTGATGGTGGGCGGGCTCTCGGCGGGCGCGCTGGCGCTCGGCTCCTACCTCGTCGTCCGGCACGACCGCCTGGACGAGTCGGCGAGCCGGGCCCTGCAGGACAGCCGGCTCAACACCCTGATCGCGCGAGCGACTCTGCATGGCCGCCAGGGCGATATCGGCCGGCTCGAGGCCCGCTTCGCCACGCGCGGGACGTTTGCCACCGTCATCGGCACCGACGGCCGCGTCCCTCCCGGACGGCTGCCGGTCCCAGCCGATCTGCGCCGGCTCGCAAACGCAGGCCAGATCGCATACGAGCGGCGGACGATCGCCGGGGTGCCGTACCTGATCGTCGCCGAGCCGCTGCCGGCGCACGGCACACAGCTGTACTACTTCTACGACGAGACCCAGGTCTGGGCCGACCTCGACCAGCTGCGCAACATCCTGGTGGCGGGCTGGCTCGTGCTGGTCGCGCTGTCGGGCCTGGTGGGAGCCGTGTTGGCGCGGCGCACGCTGCAGCCCGTGGCCGGAGCGAGCGCGGCGGCGCGGTCGCTGGCCGAGGGCCTGCTGGATACCCGCCTGCCCGCCACCGGGAGCGACGAGTTCGGCGCCTGGGCGGCGTCGTTCAACCATATGGCCGATGCCCTCCAGGCCAAGATCACCGCCCTCACCGACGCCCAGGCCCGCGAGCGCCGGTTCACCGCCGACGTCGCCCACGAGCTCCGCACTCCCCTGACCGCGCTCGTGAACGAGGCGGCGCTCCTGCAGCAACACGGCGACGACCTGCCGCCGGAGGTCGCGCGCCTCACCGACCTGCTGGTGGCCGACGTGTCCCGGCTGCGGCGCCTGACCGACGACCTGATGGAGATCTCGCGCCTGGACGCCGGGGTCGAGGCCGTGCGCATCGAGCGGGTCGACCTGGCCGCGCTGATCGAGGGCATCGTCCGCAGCCGCGGCTGGCAGCCGCGCGTCGATGTGACCGGCGACCGGCCGATCGTCGGCACCGACCGCCGCCGCGTCGAGCGCATCGTCGCCAACCTCGTCGGCAACGCCGTCGAGCACGGCGGCGGCCGTGCGTCGGTGCGCGTGAACGGCGACGGCTCCGAGACGGTGATCGCGATCGGCGACGACGGCCCCGGGATTCCCCCCGAGTTCGCACCCCGCCTGTTCGACCGCTTCTCGAAGGCCGACCCGTCCCGGACGGCGGCCGGGAGCGGGCTGGGGCTCGCCATCGCGCACGAGAACGCCACCCTCCTCGGGGGCTCGATCACGGTCGAGAGCACCCCCGGCGACGGCGCCACCTTCACCCTCCGGCTCCCGAAGGAGACCTCATGAATCTGCGCATCCTCCTCGTTGCAGGCGCCTGCATCCTCGCCGCGGGTTGCGGCGGCTCGGGCGCGGTCGACGTCGGCCCGGCATCCGGGCAGGGCGCCGAGACGGGCGCGGTGACGCACGTCGCAACGAGCTCGACTCGTCGTCACCGTCCCGGGCACCGTCCCCTCGCGGATGCGGCTCGAGGTGTGGCTCGAGCGCTCGGGCAAGCTGTGGCCGGTGGTGCGGTCGGTGCCGCTCACGCCAGCCATCGTCGGGGCTGCCGTATCCGGGCTGCTCGCGGGACCGACCCCGGCCGAAGCAGCCGCGGGCGCGGGCAGCGCGGTCCCGGCCGGCACGCAGCTCCTCGGCATCAGCCTCCACGGCGGCGTCGCGACCGTCGACCTGACGTCCGAGTTCGAGGGTGACGGGGCCGCCCGCCAGCGGTTGGGGCTGGCCCAGCTCGTCTACGGCGTCACCCAGTTTCCGACCGTGCACGCCCTGCGCCTGCACCTGGACGGCCAGCCGGTGACGGCCTTCGCTGACGGCCTCGTGCTCCCCGACCCGATCACCCGCACCAGCATGGGATTCCCACGGCTGGTGCCGGCGATCACCGTTGCGAACGTCCCTCCAGGCACGCCGTGCGGGCACCGTTCACGGTGCGCGGCATCGCGGATGTATTCGAGGCTGCCCTCAGATACAGGCTCCTGGATGCGTCGGGCCACGAGGTCGCGGCCGGCGCGTTGGCGGCGTCGTGCGGTACGGGTGCGCCGGCACGTTCTCGTTCACGATCCATGATCTGGGCGTATCGAGCGATCAGCGAGGCACCCTCGTGATCCCGGCGGTGGGCAGGTCGTACGACTGCCACTGCGCCTGATGCGCCATTCGACGTCACGAGGCCGGTCGCCGGGCGCCGCCGCTGAACAGCCCGGCCGTGATCTCGTTCCGCACCCGATCGCCGCCCCGGTGGTCGTGCGCCTGTTCGACTCGCACCACCGACTGCTCGGCCGCCGGGTCGTGGCCGACGCCTGCGTCGCGCGCTGTCAGCCGGCGCTCTACACCGTCCGCATCCCATTCTCGATCGCCGGCCTCCAGCAGGGCTATGTCGAGATCTCACCGCTCAATCGAAGGTCGATCCAGCCCGGCCAGGTGGTCGAGATCCCGGTCGCACTCAACGGCGGCTGACGCCGCCCCATCCAAGGAGCCAGCCGTGAATCTGCGCCTCATCCCCGTCGCCGCCGCCGTCGCCGCCTCACTCGTCAGCGTCGGCCCGACCGCCGCCGCCACACCGAATACCGGCCCAAGGGTCACGCTGTCAGTGTGGCTCGAGCGCGGCGGCAAGCTCTGGCTCACCAAGCGCACGGTGCCGCGGACGCCCGCCGTTGCCGGCGCGGCGGTCAGGCGGCTGTTCGCCGGCCCGAACGCCGCCGAGGCGGCCGCGGGCGTCACGACCGCCGTCCCGCCGGGCAGCAGGCTGCGCGGCATCTCGATCAGCGGTAGCACCGCCACGGTCGACGTCAGCCGCGCGTTCGCGGCGCCCGCGACCGCGCCTCCGTGCGCATGCGCCTCGCCCAGCTGACATTCACGATGACCCAGTTCCCGGCCATCGATCGCGTCCGGCTCGAGGTGGCGGGCCAGATCGTCCACTCGATCGCCGGCGTGCCCGGTGCCCCAACCGGCGGCGACGCCGAACTACTACCGCCTGCTGCCGCCGATCCTGGTCGCCCGGCCTGCGATCGGCGCCCGCATTCCCGCGACCGTGACCGTCGCCGGCAGCGCCGATGTGTTCGAGGCGGTCGTGCACATCCGCATCCTGAACGCCAGGGGCCGGCTGATCTCGGCGACCCACGTCCTGGCCAGCTGCGGCACCGGCTGCCGCGGCACGTACACGGCCACCCTCACCTACAACGTCCTGCGCGCACAGCGAGGGACGGTGCTGATCAACGGCGACAACGGCAAGGGCACACCGCCGCCGGTCGTCCGGGTGCCCGTCCGGCTGTCGGTGGGGTGAGGGTCTAGGTCCGCTTCGCGACCGCCCGGGCGACGGCCGCCTCGATCAGGTCGTCGCCCGGGTCGCGCCCCCACACGGGACTTCCGACGTCCTCGAGCAGCGCGAACCGCACCCGCCCGCTGCGGGCCTTCTTGTCGTGTGACATCGCGTCGATGATCGCCGCCGGGCTGACGTTGCGCGCGGTCACGGGCAGGCCGTGGCGGCGCAGCAGCTCGCGCACCTCGGGCTCGACGCCCGGGTCGAGGCCCTCCGTCTGCGCCGAGAGCCAGAGCGCCGAGAGCAGGCCGATGCCGACCGCCTCGCCGTGGGCGAAGGCCTTGAACTCGGTCGCCGCCTCGATGGCATGCCCGATCGAGTGGCCCAGGTTCAGCACCGCCCGGCGGCCCTGCTCGGTCGGATCGGCCGCGACCACCCGCACCTTGTAGGCGGCACAGCGGCGGATCAGCTCGAGCCGCTGCTCGGGCGTGCCCCGGCCCGGCTCCCAGCGCCCGCACCATCTCCCACAACCGGCCACCGGCGAGCAGGGCGGTCTTGATCACCTCGGCGAAGCCGCACGCCCACTCGCGCACGGGCAGCGTCTCGAGCACGCTCGGATCCGACACCACCCACTCGGGTTGGTGGAACGCCCCGACCGCGTTCTTCGCCGCCGGCAGGTCGATCCCCGTCTTGCCCCCGACCGCCGCGTCGACCATCCCCACGAGCGAGGTCGGCACCGCGATCCAGGGTACGCCGCGGTGGTAGGTCGCGGCGATGAACCCGGCGACGTCGGTCGCGGCGCCGCCGCCGAGCGCGACGATCACGTCGCCGCGCTCGAGGCCGAACTCCGCGAGCCGCGTCCAGGCCTGGCGGGCGACGGCGACCGTCTTGGCGGCCTCGCCCACGGGCAGGCGGACGGTCACGAACGGCTCGCACGGGCGGCCCACGAGGCGAAGCACCGACCGGTCGGCCACCAGGGCGGCCCGGCGGGCGCCGATCAGGCGGTCGAGCTCGCCGAGCGCGCTCGACCGTGCCAGCGGCGCCAGAAGCGCCTCGTCGCCGTGCATCTCCTCGGCGTCCACCATCGCGTCGGCGGCGGCGTGGTAGAGCGCCTTTCGACGCTCGTAGAGCTCGGCGAAGCCGCGGGCCTCGGCCGCCAGCGGGCGCTCGCCGGCCTCGGCCTCGATGCGGCGCCACGCCGTCTGCGGCGAGACGTCCAGAAGCACCGTGAACGAGCCGTCGCGCAGGCGCTCGCGGATCAGCGGCGAGGTCACGGCACCGCCTCCGAGCGCCACCACGACCCCGGTCTCGTGCAGCAGCCGCATCACCACCCGCTCCTCGAGCGCGCGAAACGCGGCCTCGCCGTCGGCGGCGAAGATCTCCCGGATCGACCGGCCGGCCTCACGCTCGATCTCGGCGTCGGCGTCGACCGCCCGCCAGTTCAGGCGGTCGGCCAGAACGAACGCGGCGGTCGTCTTGCCCGAGCCCATGAACCCGATCAGGGCCAGGTTGCGGTAGGGCCCGGGGATCACGCCCGGGCGACGCGCTCGAGGTACGCGGCGTGCGCGGCCACGAAGTCGCCCACCGCGTCGCCGCCGAACTTCTCGGCGGCCGCCCGGGCGAGCTCCCATGCGACCGCCGCCTCGGCGACCACCGCCGCCGCCGGCAGAACGGTGACGTCGCTGCGCTCGACGTGGGCCTGCTGCGGCTCGTGGGAGCCGAGCTCGACGCTCGCGAGCGGCCGCATCAGTGTCGGCAGGGGCTTCCAGATCGTCCGCACGACCAGCTCGGCGCCGTTCGTCATCCCGCCCTCGAGCCCGCCGGCGGTGTCGGTGCGGCGGTGATACCCCTGCTCGTCGGAGTGAAAGATCTCGTCGTGCACGCGCGAACCGCGCCGCGCCGAGCTCGCGATGGCATCGCCGATCTCGACCCCCTTGGCCGACTGGATCGACATCAGGGCCGCGGCCAGGCGTCCGTCCAGGCGCGCCCCCGCCGACACGTGCGACCCCAGGCCGGGCGGCACGCCGAAGGCGCGCACCTCGGTGACGCCGCCGAGCGTGTCGCGCTCGCGCTTGGCCTGCTCGATCTCGGCGATCATGGCCTCCGCGGCGCCGGGATCGAGGCAGCGCACCGGCGAGGCCTCGGCCCGGTCGAAGTCGGCCTGCTGCAGCCACGCGGGCGGCGTCGCCCGCACGCTGCCGATCTGGAGGACGTGCGAGCGCACCGAGATGCCGATGGTCGCGATCAGCGCCTTGGCGACCGCGCCGGCCGCGACGCGCCCGGCCGTCTCCCGCGCGCTGGCGCGCTCGAGCACGTTGCGCACGTCGCGCGTGCCCGTACTTGAGCACGCCCGCCAGGTCGGCGTGACCGGGGCGCGGCAGGGTCACCGGCTGGCCGCGCCAGCCGAACCCCTCGAGCTCCTCGGGATCGACGGGCCAGGCGCTCATCGGGGCGGTCCAGTTGCGGTGGTCGCGGTTCTCGATGAAGAACGCGAGCGGGCTCCCGAGCGTGCGCCCGTGGCGCAGTCCGCCGCGCGGCTCGACGTCGTCCTGCTCGAGCTTCTGGCGGGGGCTGCGGCCGTACCCGGCCTGGCGCCGGGCGAGGTCGGCGCGGATCAGCTCGTGGTCGAGCTCGAGCCCGGCGGGAAGGCCCGAGATGACGACCGTGAGCCCCGGTCCATGCGACTCCCCGGCGGTGACATAGGTGAGCTCCATGAGGCCACGCAGCCTACCGGGCGGCAGCGACGGTGAGCCGGTGAAGGAGGCGTGCGGTCAGTCGGCGCGGGCGACGCGTGGCGGAGCGTCGCCGGCGAGCCCGAGCGCGTAAGCGCCCAGGTAGAGCGGCAGCCAGGCGGCGCACACCTCGAGCTCGAGGGCGGGGTCGCCGAAGGCCATCATCAGCGAGTACACGACCGCCGCGCCGAGCAGGCCGAGGAACACCACCGCCAGTCGCCGGGATCGCATCAGCCGATGTACCAGGCGGCCCAGAGCTGCGGGCCCCACAGGATCGCAACCACCGCGCCCAGGGCCAGGAACGGCCCGAACGGGAACGTGGCCTTGCGGCCGCCGAAGCCCTTCGAGACCAGCAGGCCGAGCGAGAACACCGTGGAAAGGGCGAATGCCGCGAACATTGCGACGCCGACGAACTTGCCGAGCGCGAGGCCGATCATCAGCACCATCTTCACGTCGCCCAGCCCCATCCCTGCCGGATAGATGAGCCACGCGACGCCGAGAAAGAGCGTCGCGGCGACGCCGCCGATCAGGAGCTCGGGCCAGCGGTCGGGCTGCGCGGCCACGGCGACGGCGAATACCAGCACCGCACCCGGCAGGTTGATCGCGTCGGGAATGATGCGGTGGCGCAGGTCGATGACCGACGCCGGCACGATCAGCGCGGTCAGGAGCAGCGCCGGGGCCAGGCGGGGCTGCAGGCCGATCCGCAGCGCGATGACCGCGAACAGGGCGGCGGTGGCGGCGGCGACATACCAGCGGCGGCGGGAGGACGGCGCGGTGCCGACACCCTTCGGGAAGCGCTGGATCAGCCACTCGATCGGCCAGCCCAGCGCAAACCCAGCACCTGCCAGCGGGAGGACGGTTTCCATGTCGGGCTTATCGGCCGAAACCGCCCGGGACTGTAGGCTCCCGCCGGATGCCGGACGTGATCGTCATCGGGGGAGGCGTGATCGGGACCATGACCGCGTGGCACCTCGCCGAGGCGGGGGCCGGCGTGACCCTGCTCGAGCGCGGGGCGATCGCCTCGGGTGCGACCGGCCGTAGTCAGGGCCTTGTGCTTCCGCCCGACTACGCCGAACTGGTGCCGCTCTGGCGCGAGAGCATCGCCGTCTACACGCGGCTTGCCGACGAGCACGGTGCCGACTTCTGCTTCGATCGCGAGCCGATCGGCACGCTGTTGCTCGCGACGCATGAGAGGCAGCTCGCCGGGCTCGCCGACCCGTCGGTGGCCGGCGAGCTGCTCGATGCGGCGGGCGTCGCCGAGGCCGAGCCGGCGCTCCGCGCGGGAATGGCGGGCGGCTTTCTGATCGCGGAGGGCCGGCGCACCGACCCCGGCGCGCTTGCGGCAGCGGCGGCCGAGGCGGCGACGAGGGCCGGGGCGGACATTCGCACGCACGTCGAGGTGAAGCGGATCGGCGCGGGCCGGGTCGTGACCGACGCCGGATCGGTCGCCGCGGACGCTGTGGTGCTGGCGGCCGGGGCGTGGTCGCGCCGGCTCGGGCACGCGGTGGGGGCCGACGTGCCTGTGCGGCCGGTGCGCGGCTGGCTGACGCTGCTCGCGCCCGGGGCGCCCGTGCTGCGCCACGTCGTCCACGAGGCCGCCTACGAGCCCGTTCCCGATCCGGCGCCGGCAACGGCGATCAGCCTCGAGCGGCTCTCGTCCGGGGAGCTGGCCGCAGCCGGTGGCGACGCCTCACACGCTCTCGGCGTCCACCAGAACCGGGACGGATCGGTACACGTCGGCGCGTCCCGATCGGCGGCACTGCACGAGGGTCCCGAGAGCCAGGCCGCGCTCCGCGAGAACGCCGCCCGGGCCTGCCGGCTCGTGCCGGCGCTCGCCGGCCGCGAGGTGGCGACCACCTGGACGGGACTGCGGCCGTTCTCCGAGGACGGCCGCCCCTACATCGGCCGCCTGGACGAGCACACATTCGTGTGTGCCGGGCACGGCAGCGAGGGCATCCTCACCGGCGGAGGCTCCGGCCGGCTCGTGGCCGAGCTGGTGCTCGGCCGGGCGCCGTTCACCGATCCGGCGCCGTTTCACCCCGAGCGGCCGCGCGCATGACCTCCACCGGCGCGGGGACGCCGGTGAAGAGCTCGAAGGCGAGGATTCCCTGGCCGACCAGCACCTCGAGGCCGTCGACCGCCCGCGCCCCCCGCTCGGCCGCCGCCTGCGATGAGCGGCGTCGCCGATCCGTCCCCGCGGTAGGCCAGGTCGACCACGACCATTCCCGGCCCGATCAGCTCGGGGGGGTATGCATATTTGGTGCCTGGCACCGAATATTCATGCTGGCCGATCGGGGTCGCGTTGACCACCAGCGTGGCGGGCGCGGCCGGGGGCCACGGTGAGACCGCGACGCCGAGCTCGCGCGCGGCCTCGGGGCGGCGGGCGCTCACGGCCACGCTCCAGCCGGCCGCGGCGCAGCGCCGCCACCGCGGCGCGGGCCGGCGCCGCCGGCGCCCAGCACGAGCGCGTCGGCCGGCGCGACCGGCCCGAGCGCCCACAGGAGGCCGGCGCCGTCGGTCGTCTCGCCGCGGCAGACCGCCCTCACGCACGAGCAGCGTGTTCACCGACCCCGCCCGGCGGGCCTCGTCGCGAGAGCTCACCGCACAGGCCGAGCACGGCCTGCTTGTGCGGGATCGTGACGTTCACGCCGGCGTAGCCGCCCGCGTCGAGGCCGGCGACGAACGCCTCGAGGCCGGCCGGGGGCACGTCGACGGCCGTGTACTCCCAGTCCATGCCGAGCGCCCGGTAGGCGGCCGTATGCATCGCCGGGGAGCGCGAGTGCGCCACCGGGTGGCCGATCACGGCGACCCGCGCTCTACCCGCCATGCGCGATGAAGTCGGCGTAGCTCGAGGTGAAGTACTGGGCCGCCTTCCCCGGGATCGCGACGTAGTAGAGGTAGTCGACGGGCGCCGGGTGCGCGGCGGCCTGCAGCGAGGCCAGGCCGGGATTGCAGATCGGGGTCGGCGGCAGCCCCGTGTGCACGCGCAGGTTGTACGGCTCGGGATCGGTCAGGTCGGATTCGTGGATGGTGGCCGTCCACGAGCCCAGGTGATACAGGATGGTGGCGTCGATCCCGAGCGGCATGCCGAGCCGCAGCCGGTTGTAGATGACCGCCGAGACCTTGGCCCGGTCACCGGGCACGCGGGCCTCGCGCTCGATCATCGAGGCGATGGTGAGCACGTCGTAGGGGGTGAGGTGCTTCGAGCGGGCGTAGCTCATGTTCACCTGCGCGAACGCCGCCCGGAACGCGGCCAGCTGCTGCGCGACGAGCGTCGCCGGCGGGCTCGTGCGGGCGCACCGGGTAGGTCGCCGGGAACATGAAGCCCTCCATGTTCAGGTGGTGGCCGAAGCCCGGCGGCGGCACCGCCGCGCGCACGGCCCGCGCATAGGCGCGGCGGGTTGATCCCGACCCGCGGGAGCAGCGCCTCGATCTGGGTCAGGCGGAACCCCTCGGGGATGACCAGCCTGGCGTCCCCGGCCGTCGGCCCGGCGTTCAGGCGGGCGATGATCGCGTCATAGCCGGTGCCCGCCTGGAACGTGTACGTCCCGGCCTTGAAGTCCGACCCCTCGGCCTGGGCCTTCAGGTATCTGCCGAACCGGCCGGCATCGTCGATCACGCCCCGTTCCTGCAGCACCGAGGCGATCGCATCGGCGTCGTCACCGCTCGGGATCACAACCGGGATCGGCGGCCCGTGCGGGTTGGGGGCCGGCGCAGAGCGACGTGCCCGAGCCCATGCACGCTGCCGCCACCGCGACGAGCAGCACGACGAGCCCAAAGGCGATCAGCCGGCGAGCCTGCGCAGATACCCCTCGAGCAGGTGGGCGGCCGCCACCGCGTCGTCCCCCCGCGGGGGCCCTTCCGGTCGCGGGTCGCCATCGCCGTCGTGAACCGCTCGTCGTACGTCTCGATCGGGATCGGGCATCGAGCCTCCAGCTCGTGGATGAAGTCGAGCGTCTCGGCGGCCTGGCGGCCGTGCTCTCCCCTCAGCGTCAGGGGCATGCCTACCACGATCCGATCCGGATCGAGCTCGGTGATGCGTTCCAGCATTGTGCCCATCCCCGCCTCCGACCTGACGCGCTCGACCACCGCGACGGGACGGGCCAGCACCCCGGTTTCATCGCTTACGGCAATTCCGGTGCGGGCGCGGCCGTAGTCGACCGCGAGCACCTTCATTCCGAAGTTCCCTGCAATTGCTCACGTATCCGGTCGGCCGCCGCCCTCACCGCCGCCTCGAGCTGTGACGGGTCCGACCCGCCGGCGCGCGCGAGCGCAGGCCTGCCTCCGCCGCCGCCGGAGACGATCGGAGCGACCTCGCGGATCACATCGACGGCCGAGAGCCCGCGTGCCTGCGCAGCCGGGTCGAAGCTGGCCAGCAGGTGCGCCTTGCCGCCGGCGTTCCCGCCGAGCACCGCCGCTGCGGGCGAGAGCTTGGCGCGCACGCGGTCGGACAGGTGCAGCAGCTCGTCGGCCCCGGCACCCTCGACCACGTCGGCGACGATCCACACGCCGGACTCCTCGGAGGCGCGGTCGATCAGCCCCGTGTCGGCGCCGTTCGCCGATGGTGCCGGCGGGGCCTCCCTGGCCGTCCGCTTGAGCTCGGACTCGAGCTCCCCCACCCGCCGGCGCAGCTCGGCGGCCTCCGCCGCCTCGCGGCGCAGGTGCTCGAGGGCCGCGGCCGACGTCAGCGCCTCGATCCTGCGCACTCCCTGCGACGAGCTCGTCTCGCGCGTGATCAGGAACGCGCCGATCTCGGCGGTGGAGCGCACATGCGTACCTCCGCACAGCTCACGCGACACCGCCGGCACCTCCACCACCCGCACGTGCTCGCCGTACTTCTCGCCGAAAAGCATGGTGGCGCCGAGCTCGCGGGCGTGGTCCTGGGTGGTCACAAAGATGTGCAGCGGATGGTTGGCGACGATGTGCTCGTTCACGATCCGCTCCACCCGGGCGATCTCGTCCGGGGTCATCGGCCGGTCGTGGCGGAAGTCGAAGCGCAGCTTGTCGGGCCCGACGTACGACCCCGCCTGGGCGACGTGGTCGCCGAGCACCTCGCGCAGCGCGGCCTGCAGGAGGTGGGTCGCGGTGTGGTTGGCCATCGTCGGGCGGCGGGCCTCGGGATCGACATGCGCGCGCACGCGCTCGCCCCCGTGCAGCTCGCCGTGCTCGAGCCTGGCGACGACCACCTGATCGTCGTCGACCCGGACGACGTCCTCGACGACGGCGCGGGCCGCGTCGGTCTCGATCCAGCCGCGATCGGCGACCTGGCCGCCGCCGCGCGCGTAGAACGGCGACTCGCGCAGCTTGACGAGCGCCGAGCCGTCGCCGCGGTCGTGCGCGGCGCCGACCTGCGTCGTGACGTCGAGGCGCTCGTAGCCGACGAACTCCGCCGTGAAATCCGTCCGCAGCTCGGACGTGTCGACGCGCGTGCCGCCCGCCGCCGCGCGAGCGCGGTCGCGCTGCTCGTCCATCAGCTCGGTGAACCCGGCCTCGTCGACCGTCTTTCCGTGCTCGGCGGCGATCTCGACGGTCAGCTCGATCGGGAACCCGTAGGTGTCGTGCAGGCGGAAGGCGTCCTCGGCCCCGACCTCGGCGGACGTCCCGGCCAGCACCTCGTCCAGCAGCCGGCCGCCGGTCTCGAGCGTGCGCTGAAAAGCGCTCCTCCTCGGCGACGAGCTCGGCCGCCACCCGCGCCTGCTGCTCGCGCAGCTCCGGATGCGCATCGCCCAGGAGCTCGACGACGCGGCCGTGCAGTCGCTCGACGATGCCGCCCTCGAGGCCGATGCGGCGGCCGTGCTGGACGGCCCTGCGGATGACGCGGCGCAGCACGTAGCCGCGGCCCTCGTTGGAGGGCTCGATGCCGTCGGTGGCCAGAAAGCTCATGGCCCGGCCATGGTCGGCGAGCACCTTGAGCGCCTTGGTCTCCTCGGGTGTGCGGCCGTACCTGGCGCCGCTCCAGCCCTCGATCACCTCGATCAGGTCGCCGAAGGCGTCGGTGAGATACACGCTGTCGACGCCGGCGGCCAGCATCGTCACCCGCTCGAGGCCGGCGCCGGTGTCGATGCTCGGCTGCGGGCAGCGGCTCGAGCGACCCGTCGTCGAGCATGTTGTATTGCATGAACACCAGGTTCCAGAACTCGATGAACCGGTCACACTCGCAGTCGGGGCCGCAGTCCGGGCGGCCGCAGCCGAACTCGGTGCCGCGGTCGTAGTGCAGCTCGGAGCACGGGCCGCACGGGCCGACCGGCCCGGCCTGCCAGAAGTTGTCGCTCCCGAGCCGCACGATCCGCTCCGGCGGCACGCCCACCTCGAGCCACAGCCCGACGCGCCTCCTCGTCGGCGGGGACGTTCTCGTCGCCGCGGTAGACGGAGGCCCACAGCCGGTCGGGGTCGAAGCCGAAGCCGTGCGGCGAGGTCACGAGCGCCCACGCCTGCTCGACCGCGAACCGCTTGAAGTAGTCGCCGATCGAGAAGTTCCCGAGCATCTCGAAGAACGTCAGGTGGTGCGCGGTGCGGCCGACCTCGTCGATGTCGACCGTCCGGAACACCTTCTGCACGGTCACCAGGCGCCGGGCGGGCGGATCCTCGAGGCCGAGGAAGTAGCGCTTGAGCGGCTGCATCCCGGCGGTGGTGATGAGCACGCTCTTGTCCCACGCCGGTGGCACCAGCGACCCGCTCGGGAGCTGGACGTGCCCCGTGGCGGTGAAGTGGTCGACGAAGCGGCGGCGGATCTCGTGCGAGCGCATGATGCGGGGCCATTCTACCGGGGGGCTATCCTGGGAACATGCACGGTGACGACACCCTGGAGCGGTTCGAGCACGCCCGCGGCGGCGGCCCCGGCGCGGTCGAGCCGCTCGACCACTTCGTCCTCATCGAGCCGGTCGAGGACGAGACCGAGACCACGGGCGGCCTGATCATCCCGGCCAGCGAGAGCTCTGCCTGCCTGTCGGGAGTCGTGGTGGCGATCGGCGACGACGTGCACGGCATCTCACCCGGCGACAAGGTGCTGTACCCGCGCGCCGCGGGCTACGAGCTCACGCTGGGCGGCGAGCCGAAGCGGCTGGTCGACCGCCGCGAGCTGATCGCCCGCCTCACCGACTGACCGCCAGGGTGCGCCAAACGGGGTCAGACCCCTTTTGGCTCACGGCTCGGTGGCGCGGCGGAAGTCCTCGTCGACCTCCGCCGACTTGCGGGTCGCCGCCTGGCGGCCCTCCTGCGCGGCCATGCGCACATCATCGGGCAGCGTGCGCAGATCCGACGAGAGCCGGCCGGGCATATCGCGGAGCACGTCGCCCACCGGGCGCTGTTCGGCCTCCGCCAGCGCCTGCGCCCGCTTGTAGAGCACGGCGGCCGCGGCCGCAAGCCCCACCGAAACGGCCAGCAGACCCTTCACACGACACCGCCGCGCTGGTTGCGCTTGTTGCGGAAGACGCCGAAGCCGTGCGAGATGCCGGACGTGAAGCCGGCGAACGCCCGCAGCGGCGTGCTCACCGCCTCGGACACCCCCCGCACGGTGGCATCGACCTTGGCGGTCGCATCAGTGGCGGAGTCGGTGATGCGGCCGACCTTGTCGAGCTCCTCGTTGATGTGGTCGAGCGAAGTCGACGTCTTGGCCAGCATCGGCACCAGTTCGCGCATGACCCCGTCGAGCATCAGATTCACGCGACCGAGTGTCATTCCGGCCCGCAGGAACATGAAGCACAGGCTGATGCCCGTCAGCACGAGGAAGAGGGCGAGGGCGTAGCGCCAGAGGTCTGACGCGGAGACGAGGAGGGCGAGTTGAACGTGCATAAGGCTCCCGGTTTCGGGGGAACCTATCCTATCCGGCCCTCACGAGGCGATCACGCCCGTCCCGACCACGGTGTCGTCGTCGTACAGCACCGCCGTCTGGCCCGGCGCCACCCCGGCCACGGGCTCGTCCAGGTCGAGGGTGAATCCATCGATCCCCGGCCGCACCGTCGCCCACACCGGGTCGGTGCGGTAGCGCAGCTTCGCCTGCACCCGCCGCGTCGTGGTCAGCAGTCGGCCCGGCGCGACCCACACCGACCGCCGCTCGAGCTCGGCATGCGACCCCACCACGACGCGACCGCTGCCGGCGTCGACCGACAGCACGTAGAGCGGCTCAGGCCCGGAGACGCCGATGCCGCGGCGCTGCCCGGGCGTGAACCGGTGCACGCCGGTGTGGCGGCCGAGCCCGTGGCCGTCGCGATCGACGATCGCCCCCGGCCGGCCCGCCCCGCCGTGGCGCTCGAGGAACACGCGGTGGTCGCCCCCGCCGACGAAGCAGACGTCCTGGCTCTCGGCCCGGCCGGCGGCCTCGAGCCCCGCCCGGCCGGCCTCCGCACGCGTCTCGACCTTGGTCTGCTCGCCCAGCGGGAACCAGCATCGCTCGAGGATCTCGCTCGGCACGGCGGCCAGCATGTAGGACTGGTCCTTGGCCGGGTCAGCGCCGCGCGCGACCATCGCAACCCCGTTGCGGCGGCGAACCCGGGCGTAGTGCCCGGTGGCGATCCGAGCCGCCCCGATCCGGTCGGCAAACGCGGTCAGCGCTGCGAACCGGAACGAGCCGTTGCAGCGCATGCACGGGTTCGGGGTGCGCCCTGCCCGGAAGCCCTCGACGAACTCCTCCACCACCTCGTGATGGAATTCCGCGCGCAGGTCGAGGCCGACGTGCGGCACGCCCAGCGCGTGACACGCGGCCCGGGCGGCCCGCACCGAGCGAGGCGAGCAGCATGCGCGCTCGCCGGCGGGGGCGGCGGGATCGATCCACAGGCGCAGCGTGACGCCGACCGGCTCGAGCCCGGCCTCGACCGCCTTCAGGAGCGCGACCGCCGAGTCCACCCCGCCCGACATCGCCACGGCCACCCGGCCTTCGGCAACGGGGAGCGCCGCCGAGTCGAGCGCGGTCGCAAGGGCGGCGTGGAGGGCGTCGGCCGCCAGGGCCACGCAGTCACGGTTCGGCTCATCCGGCGCGAGCACCTGATCGAGGTCGGAGACGCCGATCCGGGCGGCGTCCAGCAGGTCGCGGCCCTCCGCGAACGCGCAGACGAGCTCGGCCGCGGCGGTCGCGTGCGGGCAGCCGAAGCCCCGCCGGCGCGCCGCCGCGATGCGGCCGTCGCGCACCAGAAGCTCGATCCGGATCGCATCGCCGCACACGGGGTTACCCGCCTCGCCCGCCACGGCACCGGGGCCGGCCGACCCCGCATGCCGGAGTGACAGGGCGTGCTCGACGGTGGCGGCGGAATACACGCCGGAAGGGTAGACCCGCTACCCCGCCGCGGCGACCTCGCCCAGCGCCCCCGCCCGCAGCCCCTCCACGCACGTCCGGAACGCCGCCGCGAAGCCGTCCACCTCGGCCGCCGTGGTGTGCCGTCCCAGCGAGACGCGAACGACGCTGCGCGCGTCCCGGGCCGACATGCCCTGGGCGATCAGCACGTGGCTTGGCTCGGCGTCGCCCGCCGCGCACGCCGAGCCGGCGGCGACGGCGTAGCCCTCGCGGTCGAGGGCGAGCACGAGCAGGTCGGCGCGGATGCCCGGCACCAGAACAAGCACGTGGCCCGGCAACCGCGTGGCGCCGGCGCAGACCACCGTGACGCGGTCGCCCAGCGCGGCCTCGAGCCGGGCGCGCAGCGCCGCGCGTGAGTCGGCGGCGGCACGGGTCGCCTCGAGGGCCGCCGCGAACCCGACGATCCCAGGCACGTTCTCTGTCCCGGAGCGCAGCCCATGCTCCTGTCCACCGCCCCACACCAGCGGCGGAAGGCTTGCCGGAGTCCGCACCAGCAGGCAGCCGACGCCCTTGGGCCCGCCCAGCTTGTGCGCCGAGAGCGCGACCGACTCGGCCCCCGACGCGCGCAGGCCGACCGGCAGGGAGGCCGCCGCCTGGACGGCGTCGGTGTGGAACGGCACCCCCCGCTCGGCGGCGGCCGCGACCAGCCGCTCCACCGGCTGCACGACTCCCGTAACGTTGTTGGCCCAAATCACCGCCGCCAGGCGGTCGCCGGGGCGCAGCAGGCGCTCGAACTCCTCGGCGTCGACCGTGCCCTCGCCGTCGACCGGCGCCCAGGCCACCTCGAAGCCGCGCCGCTCGAGCTCCCGGGCCGGCTCGCGGACGGCCGGATGCTCGATCGCGCTCACGACCACGCGCCCGGGCGGGCCGCCGGCCAGGCCGAACACGGCCTGATTGTCGGCCTCGGAACCCCCCGAGGTGAAGACGACCTGGCCGGGATCCGCCTCCAGGAGCTCGCCGATGCGGACACGCGACCGCTCGAGCGCCGCCCGGGCCGCCCGGCCGAACTCATGCGGCTCGGACGCGTTCCCGAACTGCTCGGCCAGATACGGCTCCATGGCCGCTCGGGCCTCGGCGCAGAGCGGAGTGGTGGCCGCATTGTCGAGGTAGACGGCGCTCACGGCGCCCCGGAAAGCACGCGGGGGGACCGAGGTCCCCCCGCATTCTGCGCCGGCACCTGGGGCTCGGCGGACGGCCACTTTCCTGATGTTTCGGCCGCTCCGACCTCGCCCCGGCGCTGTAGGTGTTCGCACGACGAAAATGAAGTGCGCATCTCGGAAATGGCGCCGGCCCTCACAGCGTACCGGGTCCCTCGGAATCCGTCACCACTCGGATGCCGTAATGGCGCAGCTCGGCCGCGGTGGCCGCCGTGGGCGCGCCCGTGAGCGGGTCGACTCCGCCCTGGCCCTTGGGGAACGCGGTCACGTCGCGCAGCGAGGCCGCCCCCGCGAGCAGCATCGTCAGCCGGTCGAGCCCGAACGCGACCCCTCCGTGCGGCGGGGCGCCCATCTCGAGCGCCCGCAGCAGGAACGAGAACTTCTCCTCGGCCTCCCGCTCGGAGATGCCGAGCAGGCGGAACACCCGCTGCTGCACCTCGGGCTTGTGGTTTCGGATCGACCCGCCGCCCACCTCGTTGCCGTTCAGGACGAGGTCGTACTGGCGCGCCCTGGCGGCGGGCGGATCGGCGTCGAAGTCGGCCTCGTGCTCGGGCTCGGGGGCGCTGAACGGGTTGTGGGCCGCCTTCCAGCGGCCCTCGTCGGGCAGCCACTCGAACATCGGAAACCCTGTCACCCAGAGCATGTTCCAGCCCTCGCCGATCAGGCCGAGGCGCTCACCGAGGTGCAGGCGCAGCGGCCCCAGCACGCGCACCGCCGCATCGACCGCGTCGGCCACCAAGAGGACGGTGTCCCCGGGCTCGGCACCGACACCCGCCACGATCGCCGCCACCTCGTCGTCGGCCAGGAACTTGGCGATCGGCGATCGCACCTCGCCGGGGCCGGTCACCTGCAGCCAGGCGACGCCCTTGCCGCCCCAGGTGCGGGCGAAGTCGACCAGGCCGTCGAAGTCCTTGCGCGAGAACTCCATCGCACCCGGGACGGCGAAGCCGCGCACCACCCCGCCGGCGTCGATCACGCCCCGGAAGGCCTTGAACTCAGTGTCCCGGAGGGCGTCGGTGACGTCGGCGATCTCGCACCCGAAGCGGGTCTCGGGCTTGTCCGAGCCGTACCGGAGCATCGCCTCGTCGTGGCGCAGGCGCGGGAACGGCACCGGCAGCTCGACCCCCAACACCTCGCGCCACACGGCGGCGAAGAGGCCCTCGATCAGCTCGAAGAGCTCGTCCGGCTGGACGAAGGCCATCTCCATGTCGAGCT
Organism: uncultured Actinomycetes bacterium; assembly: GCA_963732075.1. GTDB lineage: Bacteria > Actinomycetota > Thermoleophilia > Gaiellales > JAICJC01 > JAICJC01. Next base: position 157,811 of record CAVSYD010000003.1, read on the forward strand.
GGGTGAACTCGGCCGTACGGTCGGCCCGGGTGGCCTCGTCGCGGAAGCAGTGGGCGATCTGGTAGTAGCGCTCGTAGCCCGAGATGACGTAGAGCTGCTTGTAGGTCTGGGGCGACTGCGGGAGGGCGTAGAACTTGCCCGGGTGCGAGCTGGTCGGCACCAGGAACTCGCGCGCGCCCTCGGGCGTCGACTTGTACAGGATCGGGGTCTCGAGCTCCCAGAAGCCTCGGTCCTCGAGGTAACGGCGGATGGTCTGCGTGACCTTGAACCGCACCCACAGGTTGTGGCGCATGACGTCGCGGCGCAGATCGAGGTAGCGGTGCCGCAGCCGCAGCGTCTCGTCCACCCCGTCGTCGTCGAGCTGAAATGGCAGCACGGGCGCCGTCGCCAGCACCTCCAAGCGCTCGACGTGCACCTCGATCCGCCCCGTCGCAAGGCGCGGGTTCTGGGTCTCGGGCGAGCGGGCGCGCACGACCCCCTCGGCCTGGACGACGTACTCGGCCCGCAGGCCGTGCGCGGCGGCATGGGCAGCCGCCTGCTCGTCGGGATTGAAGACGAGCTGGACGAGGCCGGCCTGGTCGCGCAGGTCGACGAACACCAGGCCGCCGTGGTCGCGGCGGCGCGCGACCCACCCGGCCAGGGTCACCCGCCGGCCCTCGTCGCTCGCGCGCAGGTCGCCGCCGAGGTCGGTGCGCCAGCTCACGCGCGCAGCTCCTGCACGAGGTCTGCGAGTGGCACCCGGCGCTGCTCGCCCGAGGCCATGTCCCGGACGGCCGCCTCGCCCGCCCCCCACTCGTCCTCGCCGACGATGACGACGGTGGCCGCGCCCGCGTCGCCCCGCCGCCTCGAGCGCCCGCTTGAGCCGGCGCCCGCCGTAGGCAGCGTCGCTGCGCAGTCCGGTCGCGCGGGCGTCATCCATCAGTGCGTAGACACGCGGGCGGGCCTCGTCGTGAAGGACGGCGAAGAGCACGTCGAGCGGCGGTTCCGCAGCCTCGGCGGCGCCGGTCTCCTCGAGCGTCAGCACCAGCCGCTCGAGCCCGGCGCCGAACCCGACACCCGGCGTGTGCGGGCCGCCGAGCTGCTCGGCCAGCCCGTCGTAGCGGCCGCCTCCCGAGAGCGTCGACTGCGCCCCCAGCGCCGGCCACTGCCATTCCCAGGCGGTGCGGGTGTAGTAGTCCAGGCCGCGCACGAGCCGCGGCGAGAGCTCGTGGGCAACCCCTCTCGCGGCCAGGTACGCGCGCACCGCCGCGAAGTGGTCACGGCAGGGATCGCACAGGTGGTCGGTGATCGCGGGCGCGGCGGCGAGCACCGCCTGGCAGGCCTCGTTCTTGCAGTCGAACACCCGCAGCGGGTTCGAGTCACGGCGCTCCCGGCACTCGTCGCAGAGCTCGTCCATGTGGGCATCGAGGAATGCGGTCAGAAGCTCGATGTAGGCCGGCCGGCAGACCTCGTCGCCGATCGAGTTTACGAGCAGCCGCAGGCCGGTCACGTTCACGTCTCCGATACCAGCGCGCCTGCAGTGCGATCAGCTCGGCGTCGACGGCCGGGTCCTCGCTTCCGATCACCTCGGCGCCGAACTGGTAGTGCTCCCGGTAGCGGCCCTTCTGCACCGCGTTGTACCGGAACATGGGCATCACGTACCAGACCTTGATCGGCTGCGGGAGATGGCCGAGCCCGTGCTCGAGGTAGGCCCGCATCACTCCCGCCGTCCCCTCCGGGCGCAGCGTGAGCTCGCGGTCGCTCTTGTCCCGGAAGCTGTACATCTCCTTGCGCACCACGTCGGAGCCCTCGCCGGAGGTGCGCCGGTAGACGCCCGTGTCCTCGAACGTCGGGCGTCACGACCTGGCCGTAGCCGGCGGTCGCGAACACGTGGCGGGCCTCGTCGAGCACGGACCGGCGCAGTGCGGCGCGGGGGCCGTACCAGTCCAGCGTCCCCCGTGGGGCCTGGAACTCGCGGCTCACGCGCGCAGCGCCCCCAGAAACGGGTTGGCGGCCCGCTCGGCCCCGAGCGTGGTGACCGGGCCGTGACCGGGCAGCACCACCGTGTCGGCCGGATAGGCGTCCATCAGCCGGCCGATGCTCGCAATCAGCGTGCCGGTGTCGCCACCCTCGAGATCCGTGCGGCCGACCGACCCTGCGAACAGGACGTCGCCCGAGAACAGGTGGCCGTCGGCGTGGTAGGCGATCGACGCCGGCGAGTGGCCGGGGACGAGCATGGTGGCGAACTCGATCCCGGCGAGCGGTGACCGTCTCGCCGCCGTCGAGCAGGTGGTCGGCCTCGTAGGGCGCCCCGGCGAGCGTGCGCAGGTCGTCGGCCTCCTCGCGCGGCATCCACACGTCGATTCCGCCCGCCTCCGCCACGCCCCTGACCGCGCCCAGATGATCGAAGTGGCCGTGGGTCACCAGGACGGCGGCGGCCGTGAGGCCGCGCTCGGCGAGCACGCCGCGCACCGCCTCGGGGTCATCGCCCGGGTCGATCACCGCGGCCTCGGAGGCGCCCTCCCGTGCGACCAGGTAACAGTTCGTCCGGTAGGCGCCCAGCGGTATCTGCACGACGTCGAGCATCACCGCCGCAGCCTACCGTGCGGCGCTGGCCTACCCGCCGTGCTTCTTCTGCCAGCGCCGCCAGGCGAACGTCTCGGTGATGGCGCCGATCGACCAGAACAGGACGAACATGACCACGACGTTGAACAGCTTCACGCCCGCGGTCATCGTCCCGCCCAGCCGGGTGTAGGTGAGCAGGAGATAGAACCCCACGGCGAAGACCGCGGCGCGCTTGGCGGCCCGGGCGGCCGACGGCGGCGGCGGCTCGCGCCGCGACCTGGCCTGCGAGGTCGATCCGGCGGACTTCCCGCCCGAGCGCTCGACCTCAGGCGCCTCGCCCCCGTCGCGCACCTTGCCCCGACCGACGGCGCGCAGGTATTTGCGCTTCTGCTGCTTGCGATTCGCCATCGATCCAGTCTAACCCCATCCGTGTCCGGCGGCATTTTGACTCGCCGGTACACTGATTGCGGACCTCTTCACCGGCCCGATTTCACCCTGCTTCGCCTTTCTCAAAGAATCCTCTCCGTAGGTTGGAGGCCTCTCACCGCCGTTGCGACACTCACGGCGGTCGTCACGATGGCCGGGCTGGCCGTCCCCGCGTCGGCCGAGGCACCCGCGGTCGCGACGGTGCGTGTCATCAACAGCCCGTTGCAGAAGATCACCGGCTTCGGCGCCTCGGGCGCCTGGTGGCCGAACGACGTCGACAACTTCTCGCAGGCAAACCAGGCCGAGGTCGGCGCCCTCCTGTTCAGCCGCACGAACGGCCTCGGGCTCTCGATCTACCGCTACAACATCGGCGGCGGCGGGGTGGGAGTGCACCCGGGCCCGCGGGCGCCGAAGTCGTTCCTGAGCGCCCCCGGCACCTACAACTGGACCGTCGACCCGGGCGGGATCGCGTTTCTGCGCGCAGGCCTATCACTACGGCGTCCACCGGCTGATCGGGTTCGCCAACAGCGCTCCGCCCTTCTTCACGTCGAACGGCGCCGACTGCGGCGGAAGCCTCAAGACCGCCAGCATCGGCGCCTACGCCGCCTACCTCGCCACTGTCGCCGCCCACCTGCGCACGGCGTACGGCATCCACCTGGCGGCCCTGAGCCCCATGAACGAGCCCAGCAACAGCTTCCCGGCCTGCAACCAGGAGGGCATGACGGTCGGGCCGGCAAAGCGGGCAACCGTGATCACCCTGCTGGCGCAGGACCTCGCCTCCCAGTCGCCAGGGACGGCTGTGAGCGCCGACGAGTCGACGACCTCCGCCGCCCTGCGCTCCGGCATCGACGAGTGGATCGACCCCGACGTGCGCTCGGTCGCATTCCACGGCTACGACTACCCCACCGCCGCCGCGCTGCGCTCGCTCTACGCGATGGTGCGCAGCCGCTCGGACGCCCAGTTCGAGATGTCCGAGGTGTGCTGCTCCACCGGCACCAGCTTCACCCAGGGCTACAACCCGGGCATCCTCGACGGCCTCTGGCTGGCCAACACCATGTGGCGCGATCTCTCCGCCGGCGAGGTCGAGCAGCTTCAGCTGGTGGACGGCGCTCTCGCCCAAGATCGGCTGCCACCCCGGCACCGACGCCACCTGCCCCGCAGCGGCCAACACGCAGGGCTGGAACGACGGGTTGCTCTACTACGACCCCGACTACCAGACCGACGGCAACCAGACGATCTACTTCACCCGGCGCTACTACGTGCTCGGGAACTTCAGCCGCTACATCCGTCCCGGCGCCGTGCACTACAAGGTCGACCGGCGTGCCGGCGGGCGATGCACGTGATCGCCTTTCTGCGCAACAACTGGCGGTTCGTCCTGATCAACGACTCGGCCGCCTCGCAGTCGGTGGGCGTCAAGCTGCTGCGCGCGCCGTCGGGCCGCTCCTACGGGCAGCCGGCCGCCTACACCACGAGCGCCACGTCCAACCTGGCGCCGGCCCCGGCGCCGGTGCTCGACTCGTCGACGCGCACCGTCACGACGACGCTCCCGGGCCGCAGCGTGACGACGATGGTCGTGCCCTGGTAGCCCACCGGTAGCCGAGGGGTGGTTTGGCGCACGCGGTGCGCGCCATTTGGCGCCGCCGGAACGCGCCACTTGACGCTCCGGGTACGCGCCACTTGGCGCCTTCAGCACGCGCGACTTAACGCCCTCGGATACGCGCCACTTGCCCTCCGCGCCCTCAGCACGCGCCACTTGACGCCCTCGGATACGCGCCACTTGGCGCCTTCAGCACGCGCCACTTGACGCCCCCGGAGTACGCGCCACTTGGCGCCTTCACCGGATGTCAATTGGAAGTTCGACCGCCCCCAGCCATCCCCACGATCAGCCCCCGTGCCCGCTCGAGCCACGCGGCGTTGCCCGCCCGCAGATACCGCTACGACGACACCGGGTCGGGCTGCGGCGCGCGCAGCGTCCGCACCCGGGCGTAGAGGACGGTTGCTCCCAGCACTCCGGCGGCGGGCAGGAGCGGCAGCGCGGGCAGCAGGTAGCGGTAGTCGAACATGCTGGTCATGGCGGCCACGAGCGGAACCAGGACGCCCGCGGCGGCCAGCGTCAGCATCTCGGCCCGCAGGGGCCGCTCCCCGCCGGCCGTGGTGCCCAGGGCGGCGCCGGCGAGGGCCAGAATGACGGCCGCGAGCAGCAGCGGCCCCGGCGTGTAGACGACGCGCTGGTAGTGCGCGGAGCATGCGCTGCAGCCACACCGTGCCGCCGATCGAGCCGCCCCAGGTGCGCACCTCGAGCTGCAGCCGCGCCACCTGCCGCGGGGTCTGGCGGCGGCCGACGGAGAACTGCCATTCCGAGATGGGCTCGTCGTGGCGGCCGGTCGAGCGCCCGAAGGCGGCGTAGTGCTCCATGTCATGCAGCACGGTGCGCGCGTAGGCGGCCGGCTGATGGTGGATGACCCCCAGCGCGAAGGATTCCAGAACGGCGTTTCGCCGCACCGGCAGGCGCGGGAACCCCGGGTAGCGCTTGCGCGCCCACTGGTGCCACACGTAGTAGTTCGGGTTCGGCCGATCGGCGGGCGGGCGGGGATCGCACAGCACCCGGCGCTCGGCGGCGCCGATCCGCAGGCCGTCGCAGCTCGCGAAGTCGGCCACGCGTCCGTACAGGAAGTAGCCGTCGTGATCGGTCAGGCTGAACGACCCGTGCGGCACGCTGGAGCTGTACCAGGCGGCGTATCCCAGGAGCGGGAGCGCGAACGCCGCCGCCAGCGCCAGCGTCCGCAGCACCCCCCCGCGCACGATCGCGAACACGAGCGCCGGCGCGATCAGGGCCAGACCGACGGATCGCGTCAGGGCGGCCACGGCGAGCAGGACGCCCACCGCGACGCAGGTCGCATACGACGGCCGCGAGTTCCACAGCAGGAGGACGAGTGCGGCCACGATGAGAAGCGTGAACAGCGCCTCCGACAGGATGTGCTGCTCGATGTTCAGCTGGTAGGCGTCCAACAGCACCGGCGCCGCGGCGATGCATGCCCCGACGGGGCCGACACCGAGGCGGCGCACGAGCGCGTACACCAGCGTGCCGGCGATCAGGCCCAGGAGGTGCTGGACGGCGGGGACGACCGCCAGGTCGTGGATCCAGAGCACCACGCGCAGAAAGGCGGGGTAGCTGGCGGGGCGGATCGACTCGGGCCGAAGCTGGGCCGCGTTGGCGAGGTATGCGAACGAGTCGCCGTAGAAGAAGAGCGCCGGCCGGTATGCGAACTGGGCGGCCACCCGCAGCGCTGCGGCGGCGGCGAGGAGTCCCACGAACAGCCGGTGGCCGGCGACGACCCGCCCCGCCGCGGTCGCGAGCGCAGCCGGCCGACGCAGCCTCACAGGCGAGAGTGGTGAGTGGGGTTCGACGAGCTCGTGGCGTGCTGGTTCAGGTCGAGGCTCGCGGCGGCCGCCACGGTCACGGTCACCGCGACGAGCACCGCAACGGCAAGGGCCACGCGGGGCTGGAGCCAGGCCCGCAGTGCCGGGCGCCGGTGCCGCTCCAGCGCCAGCAGGCGGTATGCCCGGACCATCAGCCCGGCCTGCGCGAGCATGCCCCCGGCCCAGAGCAGCGCAGCCCCCAGGACGGCGGTGACGTAGGTCGGCGAGACCAGGACGAGTGCGGCGCCCGCCGTCACGAACACCGCCGCCGGCACCCAGATCAGCGCGCCGCTCGAGCAGGCCAGCATGAAGCGCACGTGGCGCAGGCCGTCCGGCACCGAGCGCAGCTTCGAGCGGCTGCCCTCCGGACGCGCGCCGTAGGTGATCGGGGTCTCGGCGATCACGAGCTGCGCACGGGCGGCCTGGATGATCATCTCGGACGCGAACTCCATCCCGGTCGTGCGCAGCCCGATCCGGTCGGCGGCCTCGCGCCGGATCATCCGCAGCCCGCAGTGCGCGTCCGACACGCGCGTCCCGAAGAGCATGTTCAGCATCCCGGTCAGGATCGGGTTGCCGATCCAGCGGTGGTGCCACGGCATCGCCCCCGGCATGATCCGGCCGAGCAGGCGCGAGCCGATCACCATGTCCGCGCTGCGCCCGGCGGCCAGGAACCGCGGCAGCTCGCCGAAGTCGTACGTGCCGTCCCCGTCGCCCATCAGGATCCACTCCCCGCGCGCCCGCGTCATCCCCGCCAGGTAGGCGCTGCCGTAGCCGCGGGCGGACTCGTCCACGACGACCGCGCCGGCCGCCCGCGCGAGCTCGGCGCTTCTGTCCGTCGAGCCGTTGTCGACGACCAGCACCTCGCCGTCCACCCCGGCGGCCTCGGATCCCCGCCCAGGCCGAGCGCACACACCCGACGATCGTCGCCTCCTCGTCGAGGCATGGGATCACCACCGACACCCCGATGGGCGAGGGCTCGAGCTCGGGTGGCCGCTCCACCGCCGCCCTGTGGCCCACCTTCTGGCGAGCCGCCCGGGCGAGGGCGATCACGCCGACGATCACCAGGGGCACCGTGTTGACGACGTGGAGGACGAGGGCCGCAGAGACCGCGGCGGCCGGGGTGGCGCCGAACGTCACGATCGAGGCACGGCCCGCGGCCTCGAACACGCCGAGCGAGGCGGCCGACGCCGGGATCACCTGCACCAGGTTGGTCACCACGAGCGAGAGCACCGCGGCGCGCACGGGCGAGGGGATCCCGAGGCTGCGCAGCACGGCGTAGTAGGAGACCGCGAGGACGAGCCAGGATCCCAGCGACCACGCACCGACCTCGAGCGCCATCCGCCGGTCGCCCAGGGCGCGCACGCCCGCGCCGAGCTCGGAGGCCGTCGTCACCGCGCGCGGCCCGCGGATCAGCGGCACGCGCACGATCCATCCGGCGATCCGGCGCACGCAGGCGGGAATTGCGGGCGGCCGCCACCAGCACGGCCGTGAGCACGAGCACACCGGCACTGACCCACCCCGTTGCCCGCACCAGCGGGCTCGACCCGAGCGCAGGCGTCGCCACGAGCATCAGCAGGGCCAGCGATGCCAGGTCGAACACCCGCTCGACCGCCACCGTCGCCGCCCCCCGCGCGACCGAGACGCCGGCCTCCCGGCGCAGCGCGACCACCCGGGCCGCCTCGCCTGCCCGCGCGGGCAGAATGTTGTTGAACAGGTAGCCGATCATGAGCGCCCAGAACACCGGGCGCCGCCCCGGCCGCCGGTCGCGCGCAAAGAGCAGTCCCCACCGCTCGGCCCGCATCCACACCGCCACCGCCAGGAGCGCCAGGGAGACGCCCAGCCAGGCGGGCTGGATCTGCTCGAGCGACGCCCGTACGGCGTCCCACGAGACATTGCGGATCGCGAGCCAGCCGAAGAGTCCCGAGATGGCAAGGCCGGCCACTGCATGGACCCAGCCCGAAACGGGCCGCCGCACCACCTGCTTTGCCCCCAGTCCCATTGTCAAACAGGGTTCTAGGTGGTAGCTATTGAAGAAGTCTTCGACCACCCCGCTTGGCTCAATCCGGCCGCGGGGCGCCCGCGCTAGTCTGGGAGCGGTATGAGCACGTCTCTGTCATCGGTGATCTCGCTGCTCCCCGCCGTGAGCGTGGTCATCACCGGCGTGGTCCTGGGCCTCCTCATGGGCCGGCACGACAACCGCGCCGAAGAGCGGTACGACCCCTAAGGGGTCTGCAGCCAGATGTCGACCACCGTCGCCCCCGCTCCGGCTCGCGCTGCCAGCCGCACGCTGCGCACGTCGGGCCTTCCCGGCTGGGCGCAGCCGCCGCGCGGCTGGCAGGCGTACGCGATCTTCGTCGGCCTGCCGCTGTGGTGGCTGGCGGGGCTGTCGTTCTTCATGTGGCCCCTGATCGTGCTGCCGCTGGTCTACCCCCTGCTGCGGCGGGGCGACCTGCACGTCCCCCGCCGGTTCGGGGTCTGGTTCGTGTTCCTGGGATGGATGCTGGCGTCGGCGGCGGAGCTCGACAGCCCGACCCGCGCCATCGCGTGGGCATGGCGGTTCTCGTTCTACCTGTCCGCCACCATCCTCTTCCTGTACATCTACAACGCCTCCCGCGAGCGGCTCTCGACCCGTGCGGTCATCAACGCGCTCGCCGCCTACTGGGTGATCGTGATCGCCGGAGGCTGGATCGGGGTGCTGTTTCCCACGGTCGCGTTCGCGAGCCCGGCCGAGTCGGTGTTCCCCCACTCGCTGCTCAACAACACCTATTTCTACGCCCACGTGCACCTGCAGTTCGCCGAGCTGCAGCACTTCCTGGGCTTCGCGGAGGGGCGTCCACAGACGTTCTTCGCCTACACCAACGCCTGGGGCTCGACCTGCGCGATGCTGACCCCGGTGTGCCTGGCCGCGCTCGCCGCCTCGCCCGGAAAGACGTGGGCGCGCGTGCTCAAGGTGACATTGGCGCTCTCGGTGGTGCCGATCGTCTTCTCGCTCGATCGCGGGCTGTGGCTGAGCCTGGGCGCGGGCCTGGCGTACGCGGCGGTGCGCTTCGGCGCGCTGCGCGACAAGAAGCGGGTCATGCGCGTACTCGGCGCCGTGTTCGTGGTCGGGGTGCTGGTGGCCGTGAGCCCGCTCGGTGGGCTCGTGACGGGCCGCTTCAGCCACAAGACCGGTGATGTCAGCCGGCTTGCGCGCGACCAGGCGGCGCAGTCGCAGATCGTCTCGAGCCCGATCCTCGGCTACGGCGCCCCCCAGCAGGCGGTCGGCGTCACCCACACCAGCAAGTCGGTCGGCACCGAGAGCGAGATCTTCCTGCTGCTCTACTCCCACGGGATCCCGGCGCTGCTCATGTTCGCGGGCTGGATGACCTACACGCTGGTGCGCACGGGCAAGCAGCGCTCGCGCACCTCACCTGCCCTCTTCTGGATCCATGTCGCACTGTTCGTGGCCTGCGTGCAGGCGCCGTACTACGAGCTCACCGAGCGGATGCCGATAATTCTCACCTTCGCCGCCCTGCTCTACCGCGACATGGCGATCCAGAGCGACATGCGCCACACCGACCGTGTCCGCAGGCAGTTCCGGTCATGGGCGCGGCGGCCGGCGCGCACGGCCGTCGCCGACCCGCTCTGACGGCGTTCACATCCCTGTCCGACCGTCACGATTGCCACAATGGCGCCTGCGCTCTACACTAGGAAGAGAAACTTGAGCGAGCAACCAGAGTAGGCAGCGTGAGTACATTCACGAAAACCGAGCAGGTCCCCGACCGCGAGCGCAGCGCGGAGCTCGACGCGTGGGTGGGTTTGCTCCGTGCCCACTCCGCCGTCACGCGCCAGTTCAACCGCGAGCTGATCGAGAACCACGGCCTGACGATCAACGACTTCGAGGTGCTGATGCATCTCCGCCGCGCCGAGGGCGGGCGGCTGCGGCGCGTCGACCTGGCCGCGCAGGTGCTCCTGACCGCCTCGGGCATCACCCGCCTGCTGGACGGGCTCGAGAAGTCGGGCCTCGTCTGCAAGGCGGCGTGCTCGGCCGACGCGCGCGTCACCTACGCCGAGATCACCGACCCCGGCCGGTCGATCCTGGCCGCCGCCGAGGGATCGCACCTCGCGGCCGTGCGGGCGCTCTTTGCCGAGCGCTTCAGCCCCGAGGAGCTCGCGTCGCTCTCGGCGCTCCTGCACCGGCTGCCACTCGCGCCGCCGTCCGACGTCTGCCCGGGTTAGCGCCGGCGTAACCGCCGGCCGCGCTTATAGACCGCGGCGATGTCACGGCCGGAGAGGTGGTAGGCGACGTAGCGCCAGTCCGGCGCGTCGAGGAGCACGATGTCGGCGTCGAAGCCCGGTGCCAGGCGGCCGATGCGATCGGCGCGGCCGAGCACCCAGGCGGCATTGACCGTCGTCGCGGCCAGGGCCTCGGCCACCGACATCCCGAGCTGGGTGCAGGCCAGGTTCATCACGACGGGCAGTGACTCGCAGTAGGCACTACCGGGGTTGAAGTCGGTCGCGAGCGCGACCACGGCCTCGCGGTCGATCAGCGCCCGCGCTGGCGGCATGGGCCGGCGCAGGTACATCGCCGCGACGGGGAGCAGCACCGCCGCGACGTCGCTCGCCGCCAGGCGGGCGACGCCGTCGGCCCCGGTCGCCTCGAGATGGTCGACCGACCGGGCGCCGAGCTCGACCGCGAGCGGAATCGCGCCCGCCTCCGTGAACTGGTCGCCATGGATCCGCAGCGCCAGGCCGTGCTCCGCGGCCGCCCGCAGGTAGCGCTCGGCCTGCTCGGCGCTGAATGCGCCCCGCTCGAGGAACACGTCCGCCGCCTCGGCCACGCGCGCCGCTTCCGGCAACACCTCGGCCAGGGCGAAATCGAGGTAGTCGTCGCCGTCCGCGAACTCCGCCGGCACCGAGTGGGCGCCCAGGTACGTGGGCACCGATTCGATCGGGTGCGCCGAGGCGATGGCGTCGAGACTCCAGAGCTCGGTCTCGCGGTCGAGGCCGTAGCCGGACTTGCCCTCGGCGGTCGTCGTGCCGTGCGCGGCCATCCAGCCCAGATGGCGCGCGACCGCCGCGCGCAGGCCGTCGCGGCCGAGCCGGCGGGTGGCCGCGACGGTGGCGGCGATGCCCCCGCCGGACGCATGGATGCGCTCGTAGCCGGCACCCTGCGCGCGCAGCTCGAACTCGTTCGCGCGCTGCCCGCCGAAGGCCGGGTGGGTGTGGCAGTCGACGAGCCCCGGGATCGCGGTGCGGCCGCGGCCGTCCACGACCTCCAGATCGGCGTGCCGGGCGCGGACGTCATCGGGCGTGCCGACGGCGGCGATGCGCCCCTCGACGACCGCGATCGCCGCCGGCTCGAACACGAGCACTCGACCCAGGTCACCCCCGCGCAGCGGGGCATCCTCTCCGGCGGGCGAGACGGCGGCGGCCAGATTCGCGAGCAGAAAGCTGGGGTCGCTAGCGCGCTCGGCCATACGCCGGGATCATCCCACCGGACAGCGGAGCGGACGCATCCGAGCAGAGCCACTCGATGACGGTCGCAAGCTCGGCGCCAGTCGTCCATCGTGAATAGTCGGCATCCGGGCTCTCAGCCCGGTTCCGGGGCGTGTCGACGATCTTCGCAAGGATGGTGTTCGCGCGGATGCCCTCGGCCCTCACCTCGGTGTCGACCGCGCGCATCAGGCCCTGAAGGGCCGTCTTCGACACGATGTAGCCCGACGCTCCCGGGAACGGCCGCTCCGTCGCCGACGAGCCGATGTAGACGATGGCGCCCCGGCCGGCGGCGCGCATCGGCACAAGCGCCGCCCGCGTCATGTGGTAGGCCGTGTCGAGGTTGACCGCCATCTGCGAGCGCCACACGTCCACCGGCGCCTGGTCGATCGTGCCCCCGGCCGCGAAGCCCCCGGCGATGTTGGCCAGCGCGTCGACGCTCCCGAACCGGTCCATCACCGCGGCCACGACCCGCTCGGCCGACGCGGGATCGGTCAGGTCGGCCTCGACCGCGAGCACGGCGGCGGGAAGATCGCCGGGCGGCTGACCGCGGTGAGTGGCGGCGACGTTCCAGCCCCGCTCGACAAAGCGGTCGAGCACCGCCCGCCCCCACCCGCCGTTCACACCGGTCAGGACAGCGGTGCCGCCGCTCACGGGTGTTCCTCCATCGGCAGGCGCACGCCGCGCTCGTGGGCGGTCGAGAGCGCCTCCACGTAGCCGGCGTCGGCGTGGCGGGCGACTCCGATGCCGGGGTCGTTGGTGAGGACCCGCTGGAGCCGCTCGTCCATCTCGGCCGTGCCGTCGGCCACGATCACGAGGCCGGCGTGGATCGAGTTTCCGATCCCGACCCCGCCGCCGTGGTGCACCGACACCCACGAGGCGCCGGACGAGGTCGAGAGGAGCGCGTTCAGGATCGGCCAGTCGGCGATGGCGTCGGAGCCGTCGCGCATTGCCTCCGTCTCGCGGAACGGCGATGCGACCGACCCGGTGTCGAGGTGGTCGCGGCCGATCACGATCGGGGCCGAGACCTCGCCCCGGCGGACGAGGTCGTTGAAGATCAGGCCGGCCTTGGCCCGGTCGCCGTACCCCAGCCAGCAGATGCGGGCCGGCAGGCCCTGGAACTCAACCCGGTCGGGGGCGACCCGCAGCCACCGCTGCAGCAGCACGTCGTCAGGGAAGGCGTCGAGCAGGGCGCGGTCGATGCGTGCGATGTCGGCGGGGTCGCCAGAGAGCGCCGCCCACCGGAACGGCCCCGCCCCGACGCAGAAGAGCGGCCGCACGTAGGCGGGGACGAAGCCCGGGAAGCCGAACGCCCCCTCGAGGCCGGCGTCGCGGGCCTCGGTGCGCAGGTTGTTGCCGTAGTCGAAGACGTGGCTGCCGGCCGCCTGGAGGTCGAGCATCGCCTGCACATGGCGGACGGCCGTCGCCCGCGCCCGGCGCACGTACTCGTCGGGGTCGCTCGACCGAAGCGCGATCGCCTCAGCGAGCGGCATCCCGTCAGGGACGTAGCCGTTCAGCATGTCGTGCGCGGAGGTCTGGTCGGTCACGAGGTCGAAGTGGACGCCCCGCCGGGCCACCTCGGCGAACACGTCGGCGGCGTTTCCCAGCAGGCCGACCGAGACGCCCCGGCCGGCGGCGGCGTGGCGGCTGACACGCGCGAGCGCATCGTCAAGGTCGCCGGCCACCTCGTCCAGGTAGCGCGTCTCGATCCGGCGCTCGATCCGGTGCGGGTCGACCTCGACGTTCAGGCTGGCGGCGCCCGCGAGCGAGGCGGCCAGCGGCTGCGCGCCGCCCATCCCGCCCAGGCCCGCCGTGAGCACCGTGCGGCCCGCCAGATCGGGCGAGCCCCAGTGCACCTCGCCCGCGGCGGAAAACGTCTGGTATGTCCCCTGCAGGATCCCCTGGGTGCCGATGTAGATCCACGACCCCGCGGTCATCTGCCCGAACATCGTCAGCCCCTCGGCCTCGAGCCGGCGAAACTCGTCCCAGGTCGCAAATCGGGGCACCAGCAGGGAGTTTGCGATCAGCACTCGCGGTGCGCCGGGGTGCGTGCGGAAGATGCCGACCGGTTTTCCGCTCTGCACGAGGAGCGTCTCGTCGGACTCGAGCTCGAGCAGGGCGGCCACGATCGCCTTCAGCGCGGCGTGGCTGCGGGCGGCCCGCCCCGAGCCGCCGTAGACGACGAGCCGGGTCGGATCCTCGGCCACCTCGGGGTCGAGGTTGTTGCACAGCATCCGTAGCGCCGCCTCCTGGTGCCAGCCCTTGCAGTGCAGCTCATTGCCGCGCGGAGCCCGGACGGCGCTCAGGTCGCCGACGAGAGTCTCGACCACGGTGTCGACGGCGGTGGCCATCAGCCGAACACGCTATCAGGCTGCGGCTGGGGTAGGATGGCCACGTGCGACGGCGCCTCAGAATGGCCGCTGTGGCGGTCGCCACGGCCTCGGTGTTCGTCTGGGCGGGAACGCCGACCGCCTCGGCCGCCGTCCGGCTGCAGCGCGTCCTCCACGGCTTGGCCACCCCGGTGTACCTCACCTCGCCGCCGGGCGACTCGCGCCTCTTCATCGTCGACAAGTGCGGCGTGATCCGGATCGACCGCGCCGGCCGGCTCCTGAAACGGCCCTTCCTGAACATCACCCCGCTCGTCAGCTGCGCAGACGAGGAGGGGCTGCTCTCGATGGCGTTCGACCCCGGCTACCGGCATAACGGCCTCTTCTACGTCGACTTCAATAACCGCGACGGGAACACCCGGGTCGCCCGCTACCGGGTCGAGCGGCTGCATCCCAACATCGCCAACCCCGCGTCCAAGGCCATCCTGGTCAAGGTGCACCAGCCGCCGTTCACGAACCACAAGGGCGGCCAACTCCAGTTCGGGCCCGACGGCCGCCTGTACATCTCGCTCGGCGACGGCGGCAGCGAGGGCGACCCCAACGACGAGGGCCAGAGCGGCGGCCCGCTCTCGAGCATCCTGCGCTTGAACGTCCACAAGGCCGGCGCCACGCCGACCGTGTATGCCTACGGGCTGCGCAATCCGTGGCGGTTCTCGTTCGACCGCCTGACCGGCGACATGTGGATCGGCGACGTCGGGCAGGACAAGTGGGAGGAGATCGACCACCTCAAGGCCGGGGCGCCGCCCGGCACCAACTTCGGCTGGAGCTACTACGAGGGCGACCACGTCTACAAGGTGCAGACGATCAACCGCACGCACCTCAAGTTCCCCGCCATCGAGTACCCGCACGCCGTGGCGTCGGGCCCCGCCAACTGCGCGGTGATGGGCGGGTACGTCTACCGCGGCACCGTCCTGACGAAGCTGCGCGGCTACTACCTGTACGCCGACAACTGCTCGGGCCGGATCTGGAAGCGGCGCGCAACGGGCGGACGGCCGGTGCAGATGCACATCAGCTTCCAGGTGCCGAGCATCGATGCGTTCGGCGAGGGCACGAAGGGCGGGCTCTACGTGATCTCGACCGACGGCTCGATCTACAAGCTCGTCCCCTGACCTAGAGCAGCGGCTGGGAGCCCCGCTCCACCGCGGCGAGCAGCGACCCGTCGCGCATCCGCGCCGCCAGCGTCTCGATGTCGGCCGAGAGCGAGCGGTCGGCGTCCAGGTGGGGCGAGATCTCGCGCACGGCCGCGTGGGCGGCCGCGACCGCGGCGCCCGGGCGCCGCGGCGCCAGGAAGTCGATGCCCTGCGCACCGCACAGAAGCTCGATCGCGAGCACCCGCTCGACGTTCTGGCACACGTGCCAGAGGTGCACCGCCGCGGTCGCCCCCATCGAGACGTGGTCCTCCTGGCCGGCGCTGGTGGGAATCGAGTCGGCGCTCGCCGGGTGCACGAGCACCTTGTCCTCGCTCACCAGGCTCGCGGCGACGTACTGCGCGATCATGAAGCCGGAGTTCAGGCCGCCGTCGGCGGTCAGGAAGGCCGGCAGGCCGTTCGAGAGCGCCGGGTTCAGCATCCGCTCGACCCGCCGCTCGCTGATCGACGCGAGCTCGGCCAGCGCCAGCTTGAGCGTGTCGAGCGCGATCGCCACCGGCTGGCCGTGGAAGTTCCCGTTCGACAGCACCTCGCCGCGATCGGCCAGCACGATCGGGTTGTCGGTGGCCGCGTTCAGCTCGATGGCGACCACCCCCTCGGCGTAGGCGACCGCATCGCGCACGGCCCCGTGCACCTGGGGTGCGCAGCGCAGCGAGTAGGCGTCCTGGACGCGGCCGCACCAGCGATGCGAGGCCACGATCTCGGAGTCGTCGAGGAGGCGGTGGAGATTGGCCGCCGAGGCGATCTGGCCGGGATGCGGGCGCAGCGCCTGCAGCTCGGGGGCAAACGGTGTCCGCGACGCCCGCACGGCCTCGATCGTCTGGGCGGCGGCGACGTCGGCCAGCTTGACCAGCCGATGGGCGCGAGCGAGCGTCAGCGCGCCGATCGCCGCCATGAACTGCGTGCCGTTGATGAGCGCCAGCCCCTCCTTGGCGGCCAGAACGACCGGCTCCAGACCGGCCCGCCGCAGCGCCTCGGCGCCCGGCAGCGTCTCGCCGCGCACCCGCGCAAACCCCTCGCCCACGAGCACGAGCCCCAGATGCGCCAAGGGGGCCAGGTCGCCGCTTGCGCCCAATGACCCGCGCGAGGGCACCACCGGATGCACGCCGCCCACAAGCATGTCGACGAGCAGCCGGACCGGCTCGGCCCGCACGCCGGACGTGCCCTTCGCAAGCGCGTTTGCCCGCAGCAGGGTCGCGGCGCGCACGATCTCGTCGGGGAACGGGTCGCCCACCCCGCAGGCATGGCTGCGCAGCAGGTTCAGCTGCAGCTGCGCCGCCTGGCCGGGGGCGATCGCCACATCGACGAAGCGGCCGAAACCGGTGTTGACGCCGTAGGTCGGCCGGCCCTCGGCCACCGCGCGGTCGATCAGGGCTCGGGATGCGGCGATCTGCTCGAGCGCGCGCGGGCCGAGCTCGGCCCGGGCGGCGCCGATCGCGACGCGCTCGACGTCGTCGACGGTGAGGTCGTGTCCACTGAGCTCGATGGTCGCCGTCACGGGCCGCCAAGCCTACCGGTCGGCGCCGAACTCACCGCCCGCTGCGACCTCGAGCAGGCGATCGGGCGGCATGTCGTCGATCAGGAGTGTGCGGCCGGCAGCCGCCGCAGCGGCCGAGGCCGGCATCAGCCCGACGAGCTCGCCCCGTTCGACCTCCACGCCGTGCGCGGCGGCGAGGCGCACAACCTCCGCCACCATGTGGTGAAGCGGCGTCGCGGCGGGGTCGATCAGGTTCATCGACACCTGCGCGCGCCCCGTCCGCGCGAGCAGCAGGCCGAGCGCCTGGACGCCGGGCAGGCCGCCGTCGCGCTCGCGCACCGCCGCCGCAACGGCGCGCGCGACCGCGACGTCGCCGGTGCGCAGATCGACGTTGAAGGCGATCAGCGGGCCGCGCACCCCCAGCAGCACGGCCCCCGCCGTCGGATGCAGCTCGCGCGGGCCGTGCAGCGGGCACCGCCTCGCCGGCGTCGATCAGCGCCTGCAGCCCCTCCGGGCCGCCGCGCCGGAAGAACGCCGGGCGGCGGCCCTCGCCCAGCTCGCCGTAGCCCAGCACGGGGATGCCAAGCGCCCCGATGCGCTCGCCGAGCGCCCGTGCGGCCCGCGCCGGCTCCGGATCGCCCTCCCGGAAGCGCACGAACGGCACCACGTCGGCCGCACCCACCCGCGGGTGGACGCCGCGGTGGCTGCGCAGGTCGATCCGCTCGGCGGCAACCGCAACGGCGGCCGCGAGCCCCGCGACCAGCGCCTCCGGCTCGCCCACACATGTGAGCACCGAGCGGTTGTGGTCGGGATCGCGGTGCACGTCGAGCACCGAGGCGTGCGCTGCGACCGCCGCCCGGATGGCGTCCACCGCCCCCGCGTCACCGCCGGCCGAGAAGTTCGGCACCGATTCGAGCAGGCCGCGCATGGGCGGCATTATCGGGCCGCGGGGGACGTCCGCGCCGGCGGGCCTCTGATGAGACCCGCCCGCGGGACCCGAGGTGGCCGTTCTGGGGGGTAGAACAGGCCGACCGCGTCCTGGCTTCGCGCTCGAACGTGCCCAGTAAAGAGGACGGATGCCAGGCGAGAGGAGTGTCCTACAGGGTGGCGAGGGGTGCTTCCCCCTTTCGGGGGATTCACATCCGTTCCAGTTGCTGGGGGGTTCCGGAGCGCCACTTCCAGCGGCTGCCACTCACTCGATCAGGTGAGCAAAGTCACCCCGTACGGGCGACGGCGGCCGCCCGCGGAGGGCCGATGATGTGGTCAACGGATCGATAAAGGCAAACTCACCGCGAGGTGAGCACGCAAAGCCAGAGGTCTCGCATGAGACGGCTCGGCTGCCGAAACCGGGAACCGCTCGATTATGCGGCGTCCGCACCAGAGGATCTCCTCAGAGTGCGGATCTCGCGAGTGGAACCCCCAGCAATGAACACCATTGCGCAACGCGCCTCCGAGGGTAGGCACCGAGGAAGCGCACACTCGATCCGAATCGATACGGGATGCGGACGGTGGACGCTGCGGGGGGCAGTGCCACACAAATGGCAGTGAGGTTCGCCGTCCGCTCCCGTCACTTTCCCGCCGCGGCCCGCGCCTCGAACTCCCTGGTCGCCTCCTCCGCCGTGGCCGGCTGCAGCAGATCGCTCGCGAACGCGTCGGCCCGGGGGAACTCCGTCGCCCGGATCCGCGCAGCCGCCGCCTCGGTGTCGTAGCCGGTGCAGCGCAGCTCGATGTCGGGCCCGAGCAGGCCGAAGCGGGCGCCGGGCGATCCCTCGTAGGGCATCCCCACGCTGCCCGCATTCACGATCCGCCGGCCGGAGACCACGCGATCGAACTGCACATGGGTGTGGCCGCACACGATCGTGCGCTCGCCGACGCTCGCCAGCAACGGCACGATCCGCTCGGGAGGCGAGATCGCCGTCAGGATCTCCTCGTCGCTGCGCGGGGAGCCGTGACAGAAGAGCACGGGCCCGACCCCCGCGACGGCGACGCTCACGGTCGCCGGCCAGGCGTCGGCCGCCGCCACCGCGGCCGCGCTCAGCCGCCCGGCCACCCATGCCGCCCGCCGGTCCCAGAGGCCGCCGCTGGCCGGGTCGGCCCCGCGAGCCTGCGCCACCTCGCGCTCGGTGTTTCCGTGCACCCACGCCACCCGATCGCCCAGAGCCGCCAGCAGGGCGAGCGTCTCGGCCGGCATCGGCCCCAGGAGCGCGTCGCCGCCCACGAGCACGAGATCGGCCGCGGCCACATCGGGCTCGGCCAGGACCGCCTCCAGGGCGGGCAGGTTGGCGTGGATGTCATACAGCGCCGCGACCCGCATCGCGGCACGATATCGTCACCGCCGTGCTCGATCGATTGTTCACGCCGCTCGCGCTCGGGCCGGTGACGATCCGCAACAGAATCGTGTCGACGTCGCACCAGACCACGCTGGTGCACAACCATCTGCCGACCGACGACCTGATCGCCTACCACCGCGCCCGCGCGGCCGGAGGCGCGGGCCTGATCGTGATCGAGGCCACGGCCGTCCACTCGACGGGGCTTTTGACGCCGCACACCCTGGGCGGATACCTGCCCGCGATCGTGCCGGCCTACCGGCGGCTGGCCCAGGCCGTTCACGAGCACGATGCGCGCCTGGTGTGCCAGCTCTTCCACGGCGGCCGGGAGGTGATCAGCTCCGGCCCGCGCGCTCCGGCGGTGTCGGCGTCGTCGATTCCCTCCGCGCGCTTCATGAGCGAGCCGCGCGAGCTGAGCCTGGCCGAGATCGGCGAGATGGTCGACGGCTACCGGCAGGCCGCGGCGCACGCCGCCGAGGGCGGCCTGGACGGCGTCGAGGTGTGCGCGGGCTTCGGCTACCTGCCCACCCAGTTCCTCTCGGCCCACGTCAACGCCCGCACCGACGCGTACGGCGGCTCGTTCCAAAACCGGCTGCGCTTCCTGCGCGAGGTGCTCGAGGCGATGCGGGCGGGAATCGGTGCGGGCGGCGCGGTCGGATGCCGCCTGACCGACGAGAGTGGCTCGTTCGACGGGACCGACTCGGCCGACGTCGTCGAGGCGGCGGCGGTGCTTGCCGCCGACGGCCTGGCGGACTACATCTCGGTGACGCTGGGCGGCTCGTCCACCTACCGCGGCTCGACGTGGATCGTTCCGCCGGCGCCGGCGGCGCGCAACGCGATCGCCGACTTCGCCCGCCGGGTCAAGGCCCGGGTGGGCGTCCCGGTGATCGCCACCGGCCGCATCCTCGACCCGGCCGCCGCCGACGAGCTGATCGGCGCGGGCGTGTGCGATGCGGTGGGGATGACGCGCGCGATGATCGCCGACCCCAACCTGCCCCGGAAGGCTCGGGCCGGCGAGCCGGTGACCGCCTGCATCGCGTGCAACCAGGGCTGCATCGGCCACTATCACGCCGGAATCCCGATCGCGTGCACGGTCAATCCGTGGACCGGCTACGAGGCGACGCTGCCGCGCCCTCGCCCCGCGGCGAGGGCCGAGGAGGTCGTCGTGATCGGTGCCGGCCCGGCGGGGTGCGCCGCGGCGGCCGCCGCGGCCGCCTGCGGCCACCGGGTGACCGTGCTCGAGCGCGGCCACGACCCCGGCGGGCAGATGCGGCTGGCACTGGCGGCTCCCGGCCACGAGGAGATCGCCGCCGGTCTGATCGAGGTGCTCTCGGGCTGGCTCGACGGCGCCGAGGCCCGGTTCGGCTTCGAGGCCGGTGTGGCCGACGTGCTCGCGCTGCGACCCGCCCGCGTCGTGCTGGCGGCGGGCGCCGAGCCGTACCAGCCCGGGCTCGCGGGCGAGGGCGTCGACGTCGTGCACGCCTGGGACGCGCTGGACGGCGCCGAGATCGGCACCCGGGTGGTCGTGAGCGACTGGGGCGGCGACTGGACCGGCCTCGACGTCGCCGAGGCGCTGGCCGCCCGCGGCTGCCGGGTGCGCCTCGTGACGTCGGCGATCGGCTTTGGGCAGGCCGTGCACCAGTACCAGCGCAACCTGTACCTGGCCCGCCTCGACGACGCCGGCGTCGAGCTCGTCCACCATCTGCGGCCGGTGGGCCTGCGCCCGGGAGCGGTCGAGTGCGTGAACGTGTTCTCGCACCGGCCCGTGCTGATCGACGGGGTCGACACGCTGGTGGTGAGCGCCGGGCGGACGGCCCGAAACGAGCTCCACGACGCCCTCCTGAGCGCGGGCGTCACCGTCGAGCGCGCCGGGGACTGCCTGGGCCCGCGCTCCTTCGAGGAAGCCATCCGCGAGGGCACCCTGGCCGGCATGGGCCTCCCCGCCGTAGTCCCCCCAAAGCGGGGACAGTCCCCGGTTGGGGCGGGTGCGTGAGTTGTGACGGTCCTGTAACGCGAGCCGTTGGCCGGCCGGCGCCGGATAGCATCCTGCGGGATGTCTGACCGCGACGTGAGGCTCCCGCCCCGGTACGCGATCCCGGTCATCGGCCCACTCCAGCTGCTGGGCGGATGGCTCGTCGATGCGCTGACGCGAACCCGGTACACCGTCGTCGCCCCGCCTGCCGAGGCCGGCGGCTCCGTTCGCCGCGACGACCACCCGCGCTGGTTCGTCGACGCCTATCTGTGGGCGCAGATCGTGGCCGAGTCGCTCCCCGCCTCGGCCCGGGTCGAGGTCGTCCGCAGGCGGTTCGGGCGGGTGAAGACCGTCGCCGTCAGGCGTGGCACGAGCGGTGATATGATTGACTGAGCAACCATTGTTCGACGCGAAAGGATCTCCACCATGCGTCTCGAGGGCATCCACCACGTCACCATGATCACCGGCGATGCGCCCGGAAACGTCGATTTCTACACCCGGGTGCTCGGCCTGCGAATGGTGGCCAAGACGGTCAACCAGGACGACCCCAACGTCTACCACCTGTTCTATGCCGACGAGCACGGCTCACCCGGCACCGAGATGACCTTCTTCGAGTATCCGGGCGCCCGGCGCGGGCGTGCGGGCGGCGGGATGGTGCACCGCATCGTGTCCCGCGTCGGCTCCGCCGCAGGCGCTCGACTTCTGGGCCGACCGGCTCGCCGGCGAGGGCATCGACAGCCACCGCGACGACGACCGGCTGCGCTTCGCCGACCCGGAGGGGCTCGGCCATGAGCTGGCCGTCGATCCCGGCGCGAAGCTGCTCTCGGCCGAGCATCCGCAGATCCCCCGCGAGCACGCGCTCGGCGGTGTGATCGGCGTTCGCGCCCACAGCCTGCACCCCGAGGAGAGCGCCCGAGCTGCTCGAGGGCGTGCTCGAGGCGACCCCGGCCGGAGCCGGCGCCTGGGAGCTGCGCGGCGAGGACGCGATCGGCCACGATCACCTTCGAGCCGGCGTCGACACCCCGGCATCCCGGGGGCCGGCACCGTCCACCACGTCGCCTGGGGAACCACGGCGGCCGAGCACCCGCACTGGCTCGAGCGGCTGGCCGAGCGCGGCGTCCGCTCGACGCCGGTGATCGATCGGCACTACTTCCACTCGATCTACTTCCGCGAGCCGGGCGGAGTGCTGTACGAGATCGCCGACGACGCGCCCGGGTTCACGATCGACCTGCCCCTGGAAGAGCTCGGCTCGAAGGTGATCCTGCCGCCGTGGCTCGAGCCCGAGCGGGCGCAGATCGAGGCGCGGCTGACCCCGCTCCCCGACCCGCGGGCGAGCTGGACGGCGGCGCAGGCGAACTGACCGCCCCCGCGCGCCCCCGCGTTGGTCAGCCGGTCTGGCCGAGGCGGGGGCGCCCGGCGGCGGAGAGGTCGATCGGCTCGATCGGCGTCCATGCTGCCACGTCCCCGCATCCGGGGCAGAAGCGCGGTTCGGAGGCGTAATGATTGGACTGGCGCAGCGCCTCGCGGACCAGCCTCGACTCGACGTCGAACACCGCCTCACCCGTGCGCGCGCCGATCCGGTGGGCCTGCTCGTGGAGCTGGTCGGCGTCGTAGCCGACGGTGATGCGGGTGCCGCAGTACGCGCACAGCGCCATCCGCGACTTGAGCGGCGCCACCTCCGGCCGGTCCTCGTCGTGCCGCTTGAATGCGAGCCAGAGGGCCACCGCGATGCCGACCAGCGGTATCTTGAGCACCAGTCCCAGGAACACGAATGCCCAGACGTCGCCGGAGAAGAGGGAGAACACCACCACCGCCGGTGCAGAATATCCCACCGATCACGACGCTACAGTGATCCGCCGGGCACGCCGATGCAAAACCCACGCGGCTGATGTCGACCCCAACACCTGCAGACCTGCTCCAGCTTGCGCTCGGCGTCTTCCCACCGCTGCCCACGATCATCGAGGTGCTGTCGGAGGACGGCGGCGGCTTTGCGCTGCGAATCGCCGGGCGCGAGGACGAGCTCCTGCACGCCTACGGCCCGCGCACCCAGATGCGCAAGGATCTGCGGCTGCTCTCGCGCATCACCGACCCCCAGCGCGGGCGCTACGAGATCGAGTTCGAGGTCGCGGAGGTCTTCTACCACTCGGCCGCGGACGCGCTCCTGCACCTGACCGTCACCGGCGTGCACCATCGCAAGATGCGGCGCGCGTCCCCGCGGGTCGCGGTCAGCGAGCGGGCTCATGCCCGGGTGCTCTTCTGCCGCACCCTGCCCCGCGACAGCCGGCTCGACCTGCGACTGGCCGACATCAGCGCCACCGGCGTCGCCTTCACCGGGATGCGGCAGCTCGATCCGGGCGACCTGCTTCTGATCTCGACCCGGATCGGCGGCCTGGCGATCCACTTCGAGGCCCGGGTCGTGCGCTCCGATCCCGCGCCCTACGGCCGGTTCCGCACCGGCTGCGAGATCATCGAGTTCGCCGCCGACGCCCGCGAGAGCATCGCCGCCATGGCGCTGTCGACGCCCGAGAACGGATCCGAGGATCAGCGCCGGCCGGAGACCACCGAGGCCATGGCCGAGGGGCGATCCGGCGAGGCCGGCCTGCTCGGGCGCATTCAGCGGCACTGAGATCGATTCACACTGACGGGGGATCCACCGCGAACCGGCGCGATCCGATACTGGATCCGGGTGCGCACCTCGCGATGCGCACCGCAAGCCATGAAAGGGGTCGCGGTGAGGGTCTTCGCCAATCAACGTGGAAGCGTGGCGTCAGAGTTCAGCCTTGGCGTCATGGTCGTCGGCATGCTCGTGCTCGGTGGGCTCTTCATGCTCACCCAGATCGAGGGCGTGTCGTTCGCGGTACTGCTGCACCAGTTGCGACACGGCTGAGCGTCGGCGGCGGGATACCCTGCCGCCGATGACGTTTCGCCGCCTGCTCGGATTCCTGCGCCCGTACCGGGTTCAGGTGATCGTGACGACGGTGCTTGCGATCGCCTCCCAGGCGGCGGTGCTGACGATCCCCGCGCTCACCGGCCGGGCGATCGACGCGACCAAGGCGCACAACCGGCATGACCTGTTCGTCGACGCCGGGCTGATCGTCGCGGCCGGCCTGCTGCAGGGCGTGCTCATGTTCTGGCGCCGCTACCTGGCCGGGCGCCTGTCCCTGGCGGTCGAGTACGACCTCCGAAACGCCATGTACACCCACCTGCAGCGGCTGTCGTTCGGCTTCTACGACCGCCACCAGACCGGGCAGCTGATGTCGCGGGCCACGGTCGATCTGCAGTCGGTGCGGATCTTCCTCGGCTACGGCCTCGTGTTCTTCTCCCAGAACATCGTCACGGTCGTGATCGTGGTCGGGGTGCTGTTCGACATCGACTGGCAGCTCGCCCTGATCGCCCTGGCGGTGTCCCCGCTGATGATGCGGACGGCGTACCGGTATTCCCGCGTCAGCCATCCCGTCCTCAAGGACGTGCAGCAGCGCGTGGCCGACGTGACCACGCACGCCGAGGAGAACATCGTCGGCGTCCGGGTGGTGAAGGCGTTCGCCCAGGAGGACAACGAGCGCACCCGCTTCGCGGCGCTGGCCGAGCGCGTGTTCGACCAGGCCGTGCTGGCGGCCCGTATCCAGGCCCGGTACGTGCCGATGCTGTCCTCACTGCCGAGCCTGGCGACCGCCGCGGTGCTCCTGGTCGGCGGCTATGGGGTCATCCACGGCACGCTGACGCTGGGGGCGTTCTTCGCGGTGAACGGTTACCTGGTGCTGCTGGTGGTGCCGCTGCGAAGCGCGGGGATGTGGGTGGGCCAGTACCAGCGCGCGATGGCGTCGGGCGAGCGCATCTTCGAGGTGCTCGACGTCGAGCGCGACATCGTCGATCGCCCCGGCGCGACCGAGCTGCGCTCCGGCCCCGGCCAGGTCCGGTTCGAATCGGTCGAGTTCGCCTACGAGCCCGGCCAGCCGGTCCTGTGCGGGATCGACCTCGAGGTCGCGGCGGGCAGCACCGTCGCCCTGATCGGCCCGACCGGCTGTGGGAAGACGACGCTGACCGCGCTCATCCCCCGCTTCTACGACGTCTCCTCGGGGCGAATCACGCGTCGACGGCGACGACATCCGCGACGTCACGCTGGCATCGCTCCGCGGCGACATCGGCATCGTCAGCCAGGACACGTTCCTGTTCTCGACCACCGTGGCCGAGAACATCGCCTACGGCACGCCGGATGCGACTCCCGAGGAGATCGTCCGCGCCGCCCGCCAGGCCCAGGCGCACGACTTCGTGTGCGAGCTCCCGGACGGCTACGACACGCGGGTCGGCGAGCGCGGGCTGACGCTGTCCGGCGGCCAGCGCCAGCGGATCGCGATCGCCCGCGCCCTCCTGATGAACCCGCGCATCCTCATCCTCGACGACGCCACCGCATCGGTCGACTCGACCACCGAGGCGAAGATCAAGCTCGCGCTGCGCGAGGTGATGAAGGGCCGAACGACGCTGATCATCGCCCACCGCCTGAGCACGATCTCGCTGGCCGAGCGGGTGGTGGTGCTCGAGCGCGGCCGGATCGTGGCCGAGGGCACGCACGCCGAGCTGATCGAGTCGAGCGCCGTCTACCGCCAGATCCATAGCCACGGCCTCGTCGACCGCACATTCGTCGATCTCGACGGCGACGCCCCCCTCACCGACCGCCGGATCGCGGCGGGCAGCCCGCGGAGGCTGCCGTGAGCCGGCAGGGACCGAGCCGCACACGCACGCTGGCCGGATTCGCGCGCCCGTACGGGCGCAGGGCGTCCCTGGCCGTTGCGACGCTGGTCGTGGCCACCGTCACGACCGTCGCCGCGCCGCTCGCGGCCAAGGAGGTGATCGACGACGGCATCAGCGCCGGGAGCTACCGGGGCGTCGTTATCTGGGTCGGCGTCTTCCTCGCGATCACCGTGGTCGGTTGGGCGGCCACCGCGGCCCAGAGCTACCTGACGAGCTGGGTCGGGGAGCGGATGCTGGCCGATCTGCGGACGGCCATCTTCACCCACGTCCAGCGGCTCGACCTGGGCTTCTTCGAGCGCACGCCGGCGGGCGTCGTCATCTCGCGGCTGACGAACGACATCGACGCCATGAACAGCATGGTCACCGACGGCCCGACGACGCTCCTGCAGAACACGCTCGTCCTGATCGGCTCCGCGGTCGTCCTGCTCGTGCTCGACTGGCGGCTCGCGCTCGCGACGCTGACGGTGTTCCCGGCAATGGCCGTCGGCACCGTCATCTTCCGCCGCTACTCGGCCAGGGCCTACCGGCACACGCGCGAGCGGATGGGCGAGGTCACCGCGAGCCTGCAGGAGGACATCTCGGGGGTGCGCGTGGTGCAGGCGTTCCGGCGCGAACGGGCCAACTTCGAGCGCTTCCGCAAGGTCAACGACGGCTACCGCGCCGCGAACGTGCAGACCGTGAACTACTCCTCGGTCTACTTCCCGTTCGTGTCGCTGCTCTCGGCGGTCGCGACCGCAGTCGTGCTCGGATACGGCGGGCTCCTGGTGTTCCACGGCCAACTCAGCCCGGGGGCCCTGTTCGCATTCCTCGCGCTGCTCTCGAACTTCTTCGACCCGGTGCAGCAGCTGTCGCAGTTCTACCAGACGCTCCTGGGGGCGATGGCGGCGCTGGACAAGGTGGTCGAGGTGCTCGAGACGGAGCCCGCCATGTCCGACTCCCCCACCGCCGAGCCGCTGCCGCCCATCGCCGGCAAGGTGGAGTTCGACGGCGTCCGCTTCTCGTATGCGGCCGGCGGGTCGGAGGTGCTGCACAGCGTCTCGTTCACCGCCGAGCCCGGCCAGACGATCGCGCTCGTGGGCCACACCGGCGCCGGCAAGTCGACGATCGTCAAGCTGCTCGCCCGCTTCTACGACCCGACCGCCGGCCGCGTGCTGATCGACGGCCGCGACCTGCGCGAGGTGACGGCCCACTCCCTGCGCTCGCAGCTCGGGATCGTGCCCCAGGAGGGGTTCCTGTTCTCGGGCAGCGTCCGCTCAAACATCGCCTTCGGCCGCCCCGATGCCGCCTTCGAGGACGTGGTCGCAGCCGCGCAGGCCGTGGGCGCCGACGAGTTCATCCGCGCCCTCCCCGACGGCTACGACACCCAGATCCAGGAGCGCGGCGCCCGGCTTTCGATCGGCCAGCGGCAGCTGGTCGCCTTCGCCCGCGCCCTGCTCGCCGACCCCCGCATCCTGATCCTGGACGAGGCGACCTCGAGCGTCGACATCCCCACCGAGGCCCGCATCGAGGAGGCGCTGCAGACGCTTCTCGCAGGGCGGACGGCGCTCGTCGTCGCGCACCGGCTGAGCACGATCCGGGGCGCGGACGTGATCGTCGTCCTCGAGCATGGCGAGGTGATCGAGGCCGGCACCCACCGCCAGCTGCTCGCGCTGCGCGGCCGCTACTTCGCGCTCTACGACGACTGGGTCGAAGCGGTGGCGTAGGATCACCCTCAAGGCGCCAAACTCATGGCCGATTACCGGGAACGATGAGGGGGGTCCACGCATTCTTCGGCGCGGCTGTGGCCGCGGCCATTCTGGCGATGCCAGGCGTCGCCCAGGCGGCCAAACGCCCCTACACCGACGTCCCGGCGGGCTTCTGGGCGGGCAACTCGATCACGTGGGCGGTCGGGCACGGGTGGATGACGCCCCGCGGCCCCCACACGTTCGGCGTCGGCCACACGGTCAGCCGGCTGACGGCGGCCCGGGTCCTCGCTGAGCTGAACCTCCAGCAGAACCCCACAGAGCCGGTCCAGGCCGACCCCTACACCCAGGCGGTCGCGGCCGGCTGGATCGGAGCGGGCACCGGACCCGACCAGGCGATCACGCAGCTCCAGTTCGATCACGGTGCCGTGCGCATCCTCGGCCTGCAGGCCGCTGCGAAGACGATGAGCACACTGCACACCTCGACCGGCTGGCGTCCGCGCGCTGCCCGAGGGCTTCGGCGTCGAGCAGATGATCCGGGCGGTCGGAGCACGGGTGAACGCGCCCCAGGGCTCCGATCAGTGGGAGCTCTGGCCGCAGTCCACTGCTGCTGCGCGCCGACCTGGCCGCCGAGGCCTACCAGCTCGGCCACCTCGATCCGTGGGCGGTCTCGGAAGCGCAGGCCAAGACGGCCGTCGTGCAACCGCGCTGCCGAGCTGGACTCCGCTCCGGCGGGCGGTGCTCGGATTCGCGCTCAAGTACGCCGGTGCGCCCTACGTGTGGGGCGGCACCTCGCCCAAGCCCCAGGTCGAGTTCGGCGACGACGTCGCCGGTGGGTTCGACTGCTCGGGGTTCGTCTGGTGGGTCATGAAGCTGCACACCTACACCGCGGGCGATGTCACCTGGAGCGGCAATGCCGCGATCCAGGCCCGCACCACGTTCCAGATGGCGGCCGACCTGCCGGTCAAGGAGCGCGTGACGCGCGCCGGCCTGCACCCGGGCGACATCCTGTTCTGGAGCTCCGCGCCCAACGGCGTCCACACGGCTTCGGCGACGGTGTACCACACCGGCATCTACCTCGGGAACGACTGGACGATCAACAGCCACGGCTCGGGCGACGGCGTCACGCTCGACTACATGGGGCCCGGCGCGGGCTGGTACCACGATGCGTTCGCCTTCGGCTGGCGCGTCATGCCGATGCACAAATAACGGCCGGGGCAAGGGCGTCTTCGACTAGGTTTTCGGTCATGAGCGCCGACGAAGACTCCGCCGCCGAGCCCGAGGCCGTCCCCGCCGGCGCCGATCCCGAACCGGGCAAGCCGATCAGCGTCCGCGCCGAGCGTGGCGCGCGCATGACCCCCGCCGAGGCGGTCAGGGACATGCGCATCACGCTCCCGGCCCGCGGCAACCGCACCCTGCGCGACGTGGTCGACCGCGCCAACCACGACACGTCGCTGAAGGCGCTCTGGCACGCCGCAAACGTCAACGCCGTCACCCGGCTGCAGATCAACGACCACTCGTGGGTGCACGTCCAGATCGTGACCAACATCGGCCTGAAGCTGCTCCGCGAGCTGCGGCGAGCCGGGGTTGAGCCCGGGATGGTCAGCGACTACGGGATGACCCAGGAGGACGCCGAGGTGGTCGTCGTCCTGGGCTGCCTGACGCACTGCCTCGGCATGGCGGTCCACCGCAACGGCCACGAGGAGATGAGCCTCTTCCTGGCCGCCGACCGGCTCCCGCGCCTGCTTGAAGGGCTGTACGAGGAACCCGAATCGACCATCGTCCAGGCCGAGGTGCTGCAGGCGATCATCTCGCACCGCTCCGATGGCCAGCCGCTCTCGATCGAGGCCGGCGTCGTGCGTGTGGCGGACGCCCTGGACATGGCCAAGGGCCGGTCGCGGATCCCCTTCGAATCGGGCCGGGTGTCGATCCACTCGCTCTCGGCCGCGGCCATCGAGGGAGTGCGCATCCGCGGCGCCCGCGGCAAGGTGCTGATCGAGATCGAGATGAACAACTCGGCCGGGCTCTTCCAGGTCGACAACCTGCTCAAGTCGAAGCTGCGCGGCTCGGGCCTCGAGGAGTATCTCGACGTCGAGGCGACGCTCGAAGGCGACTCCGAGAAGCGGCTCCTGCCCTCGTTTCGGCTGTAACGGGCCTTCAGCCGGCGGCCGGGCGGCCGAATACCCCTCTGGTATTCTTCTGCGGCCTTTGCGGGGTCGTCTAATGGTAGGACGCCTGACTCTGGATCAGGTAGTCGGGGTTCGAGTCCCTGCCCCGCAGTTTTCGTATCCACGCCATCGCGAGTCCCACAGGGATCCCACTACGAGGCGCCGCCGGGGTCAGCATCGAACGCTGCGGCAATGAGGTCGGTCAATGCCCCGTCGCTGCCGCTCGGAAACGCCAGTCGGACGGTCGGCGCGGTCACGACGAGCGTGGTGCCCGTGTCGGGGTAGCTGAGGACGTCGGGGAAGTTCATCTCGGAGATGAAGAGGAGCCGGCCGGGCTCCGACGACGCATTGCGCAGCCGGTGTGCGCCCGCTGGACCGCGCGGGAACGAGACGACTTCGCCCGGCTGCAACTCACGCAGCCCGTCGGGCGTGCGCAGCTCCGGCGTGCCGCGGAGCACAATCAGCAGCTCCTCGTTGGCGTGATGAAAGTGGTAGGGGCTGCTGAGGGTGCCTGACGCGAGCTCGACGACGCTTGCGCCGAGGCGCTGCGAGCCCGCGGCCAGCCTGGCTACGCGGTTGCCGCCTCTCTCCCCCTGCCACTCGGGTTCGAACGCGTTGCTCATACGCTCGCACCATAACGCCGCAGCCTCCCTCAGCTCCTTGTCCCGGCGGCCGCGATGGCCAGCGACGAGGAGAGCTCGCGGAAGGCGTCGATCTCCTCCTGCAGCGCGGCGATGTGCTGCTCGGCGGTGGCGATGGCGTCGGCGCCGGCGATGAAGCGGCGCGGCGGCTGCTCCTCGTCGGCGATGGTCAGAAGCGCGTGGGCGAGCTTGGCCGGGTCGCCCAGCTGCCGGCCGTACTGGCTTTCCCAGAACTCGCACTGGGCCGCGTTCCGGTCGGCATAGTCGGGGATGGACGGCGCGGCGTAGTTGGTCGAGTCCTTGGTCAGCAGCTCGGTGCGGAAGAACCCGGGGTTGACGATGGTCGTGTGGATGCCGAACGGCTCGACCTCACGGGACCCCTCCCCGACCGACCACGAAAAAGCTCCTACCCGGCGTCGCCGCCGGGGCCTGCCGCCGCGAGATCGAGGTGATCGTGGATTGCGTCGGCGACCACATCGCGACACGCCACGCTGTGCTCGTGCGCGAGCCGCAGTGCCGGCGTGAACACGTCGCGGCAGGCGATGGCCCCGCGGTGGAGCTGCAGCGTCGCGGCGATGGCGCCGTGCATCTGCACCGGGTCACTCTCGGTGGCGCCGCGGACGATCCTCACGACCAGGGCGGAGGGAGTGAACTCGATGTCCATTGGCGCAGTCACACTCACCCAGTATTGCGGCGGGCACGCGCTCGATGGCTCGCGTTTGCAGTAACTCGCCGCCCCGAACGTGGTATCTCACATCTGAAAGCCCCGCAGCTTGCCGTCGGCGCGTCTTGAGATCTCGGAGTCCGCGAGCCGCACCTCGCGCTCACCGCCCTCGCGAACGAGCTGGGTCGCGCGCACCACGCGGCACTGGCTCGGCGTTTCCCCGCGACCGTCGAGCAGCGCGGCGTAGGCGGCTGCGGCGGCCGTCGCCGCGCCCGCGCGAGTCGCTTCCATGGCGACGGTCACCCACCGCCCGCCCGGGTAGCGCACCTGTACGTAATGACCCTGCGACGAACCCACCAAAGCCCGCAGCGCAGAACCGCTCGAGGCCCGAACCTGACCCATGAACCACCCCTCCAGCACAAAACCGCGTTGGCGACCATGGAATGGGGCCGGGAGCCGAGGCGGGAAGATGAGCCTCGAGGCCACGGAGAGTACCACCCTGAAGCCCGCGCTAGGATCCGCGCAGCCAGGCCCGAAACACGACCGGGGACGCCACGATGCTCACAGATCCACCCGTTCTGGAATACCTCGAGCAGAGGCCGATGATCGGCGTCCTCGAGCTGATCTTCAGAGTGACTCCGGAACACAGCGACAAGCAGTACTGGCAGTGCGTCGTCGACGCGTTCGAGCGCCGCGGCCTCTCAAACGCCGAGTACTTCTACGACGGCTCCATCCATCGGATCACCCTCAAGGTCGAGCCCTCGAACTTCGACGCGTCGGTGGACGAGCTCGAGATCGCGGTCGCGGATGCCGGCAGGGAGTACCTCGAGGACGTGGTGCCCGCACGGGAGGCCGCGGCCGCCGAGCGGGCGAAGCTCGAGGCCCAGGCGAGGCGCGAATCCGAGCTGATCGACGAGAAGCTGCGGAGCCGCTTTCCCGGGCCTTCGGCCGAGTAGCTGCGGCCCCGATCAGGGAACGGTCGTGGTCACGGTGGTGGTCACGGTCGAGACGATCGTCGTCGGAACCCGGATCGTGGTCGTGTGCGTCAGCGTCGTCGGCACCGGCACGACAACCGTGTGCTGCCGGGTCTGGATCTGCGTCTGCGTCTGCGTCACGTCGACCGTGCTCCGGGGAAGCTTGATCGTCTTCCCGTGCCGCGTGATGGTCCTCGGCGGCACGACCACCTTGACCGACTTGCCCTTGAGCGTGACCACCTTGCCCTTGACCTTGACGGTGGTGATGAGCGTCGCCGCGCTCGGGTCGGAGCCGAGCATGTTGCCAAAGTAGAGCCCGCCCCCGAACAGGAGCAGGATGGCGGCGAACCCGGGCAGCAGCAGGTGCTTGGGAACGTCGAAGTCGGCCGTGCGCAGCCGCTCGAACGCGGGCACCACCAGCCACCGCGGCCGCCTCCACTCGCGGTCGCGCAGACGGTCGAGGTCGGGACCGCGCAGCCAGCGCGGACGGCGCCCGTCCGGAGC
Organism: uncultured Actinomycetes bacterium; assembly: GCA_963732075.1. Lineage (GTDB taxonomy): Bacteria > Actinomycetota > Thermoleophilia > Gaiellales > JAICJC01 > JAICJC01. The sequence goes on from CAVSYD010000003.1 coordinate 190,369, forward strand.
CCTGAACCGTCTCATGTCCGGCATCCGTGATCCTTCACGATCTCCCCTTGCGTGGCGCCCTCACGCGTGCTCGATCACACCTGAGCGCGGTGTGTCGCCGCCCGCCCGCCATCCTACCGCCTGGGCATTGCGAGCGGAACCCCTCAGCCGTCACGAACCGGGTACGATCACCGCCGTGGAGGCTTTCACCAACCTGAGCCCCACCCTGAGCGGCCGGCTCGTCGTGCTTGAGCCGCTCAGCCCGGATCACGAGCCGGCGCTGCGCGCGGGCGCCGCGGACGAGCGCGTGTGGCGGCTGATGCGCACCGTCGCGACCGATCCGGAGGCGTTCCACGAATGGATGACCGACGCACTCGCCGCCGCCCGGGCCGGCACCGAGGGGCCTTTCTGCATCGTCCGGCGCGCGGACTCGGCCGCCGTCGGGAGCAGCCGGTATCTGTCGCTGCGACCCGCCGACCGCGTCCTCGAGATCGGGCACAGCTGGGTCGCTCCGGACGCCTGGGGCACCGGCGTCAACACCGAGGCGAAGCTGCTGCTCCTGACCCACGCGTTCGAGCAGCTCGGCTGCCTGCGGGTCGAGTTCAAGACCGACGCGACGAACGAGCGCGCGCGCGCCGCGCTGGCCGCCATCCCGGCGACGTTCGAGGGCGTGTTCCGCAAGCACATGCTGGTGCGGGGTGGACAGCGGCGCGACTCGGCCTGGTACAGCGTCATCGACGACGACTGGCCGGCGGTCAAGGCGGCGCTCGAGGCGCGGGTGGCCGCGAAGGCATGAGCCGACGCCGCCACCACTCCACGAACACCGAGTTCGAGGCCCGTATCGGCTACGACCGGGCGGTGCGCGTCGGCGACGTCGTGCACGTGTCGGGCACGCTCGGCATCGGGCCGGACGGGCGCCCACCCGATGGCGCGTACGCACAGTCCGTGGCGGCGCTCGAGCGGATTAGGGCCGCGCTCGAGGCGCTGGACGCATCACTTGCAGACGTCGTGCGAACGCGCATGTACGTGGTCGACGTGGTGCGGCACCAGTTCGACGTGGGCAGGGCGCACAGTGAGTTCTTCGGCGACATCCGCCCCACCTCCACCATGATCGGCATCGCCGGCCTCGTCGGCCCGGAGTTCGTGGTCGAGATCGAGGTCGAGGCGATCGTCGCGAAGGAGGGCTCGTGACCGCCTTGCTACACTTGCCGCCCCTCCCTGCCGCATTCGTCTAGGGGCCTAGGACGCCGCCCTCTCACGGCGGTAACACCGGTTCGAATCCGGTATGCGGTACCTCTCAGGCGTGCTCCCCGAGATGCGCCGGCTCGGTGACCGGGAGTGTGAATATTTGGGGCCTGGCCCCAAATATTCAGTGGCCGTGGACGCGAGTCGGCGTGATTCTGATCGGGACCGAGTAGTCGGCCGCGAACGATGCCGGCGTCCAGTTGTTGCCCTCGATCAGCTCGAGATACTTCTCGACATACGCGGGCACCCGGTCGCCGGGCGGATCGTCGCTCACATGCGCCCGGCCCGAGATGACGACCACGTCGCTGCCCCTGCCGTCGTCGTTCAGGTGCAGAGCCACCCTCGCGTTGGCGGCGATGTTGCGCAGCTTGGGCGTGTCGGGTTGGCTGTACACCAGGATCGACTCACCGTCCCACCAGAACCAGACCGGGCTCGGCTGCGGCGCGCCGCGCCCGTTCACCGTCACCAGCCAGGCGATAACTTCATCCGAAAGCCGCCGTGACGCGCGCGCTCCGAATGCCGTCTCTGGATCAACCGGAAGTGCCACCCGGCCATCGTAGCCTGGGCCGATCCGGGCAACCGCACGGCGCCGTCGTACTCCCCGCCGTACCCCGCTCCCGAGAGCCGATCGATCGATACCACCGCACCGGTGTGCGGGGCATGGATGAACCGCCCGCCGCCGATGTAGATGCCGACGTGGCCGATGCCGTCAAAGAACACCAGGTCGCCGGGGCGAGGCGCGCTTCGGGCCACGTGCCGGCCCGCATCCCACTGGGCGTAGGTCGAATGGGCAAGGGTGATCCCGAGCTCGGCGTACACGTAGCGCGTGAACCCGGAGCAGTCGAACCCGGCCGGCGTGGCGCCGCCCCAGACATACGGGACCCCCCGCAGCCGCAGGGCATCGGCCACCGCGACCTCGCCGACGGTGGTCACGCCGACGACGGGTTGAGCAGCGTGCGGTTCGGCCTTGGCGATCGTCGCCCGAGCGGTGGCCGGCAGTGACATGAGTAACAAGGCAGCAATGACAATTGGGAGTCTCATCCACCACCAAGGTAGCGGCCAAGGTCGTATGAAACTCGAGTGCCAACAAAACCCTTACTCCTTGGGGGACCCGCAGTCCCCACATCGACGTAGGCCGCGCTAGGGTGCTTGAGGTATGCCCATTGGTACCCACCCGCAGGATCCGAGCGGGGCCGTGACGGAGGTGGCTCAGGACACCACGGCGATCATCCCGCCTCCGCCCGAGCAGGGCCTGCGGGCCCGCGATGCCGCCGGCGTGCTCGTGCGCGCGGTCAACCACGGTCGCTCGGACCATGCCACCAACCTCGCCCAGGCGGTCGCGTTCAACCTGTTTCTGGCGATCCCGTCCGCGGCGCTCGTCGCCGTCGGCGTGTTCGCGACGGCGGGCGACGCCGGCACCGCCAACCGGCTGGTTGCCCACCTGAACGGGATCGTGCCCGCAAGCGTGATCGCCCTGATCAATCGCAGCCTCAGCGAGGTTGCCCGCCACCACCACGGCGGCGCGATCATGATCGTCGTCGGTGCCGTCCTGGCGGTGTGGTCGTTGACCGGGGCGATGAAGACCCTGATGTGGGCGCTCAACATCGCCCATGACGTCCCCGACGGGCGCGGGTTCATCCAGAGCCGGCTCGCGGCGACCGCGATGCTCGTCTGCGCCGGCACGGCCTTCATCCTCATCTTCGTCCTGCTCGTGCTCGGCCCGCAGCTGAGCACATGGGTCGGCTCGGCGCTCAACCAGCGCACCGCGACATCGTGGGTGTGGTGGACGGTGCAGTGGCCCGTCCTGGTGGGGGCGCTCCTGCTCGCGTTCGGTGGGATCTACCGGTTCGGGCCGGCGACGGACGGTCCCGGCTGGCGGTTTGTCACGCCGGGGACGCTGACCGCACTCTTCGTGTGGCTGGCCGCGTCGGGCGGGTTCGGCTGGTACGTCTCCAACTTCGGCTCCTACAACAAGACCTGGGGCTCGCTCGCCGCCGTGATCGTGATGCTCACCTGGCTGTGGCTCTCGAGCCTCGCGCTGATCCTGGGTGCCGAGATCGACGCCGAGACGCGGCGCACGCGCCGCCGCCGGGCCCTGGAACCGCGCTGAGCCGCGCTCACGGCCGCGGCGAGCGAGCGGCCGCGCGTGCCTGGGCCTCGGTCTCGTGCGAGCTCGCCCGCCACAGCAGGCCGTTGCGCAGCGCGACCATCCACACCACCTGGTAGTCGCGCATTCCCCGCTCGGGCTCCGAGAGCTGCATCCGCCCGAACGCGAGCCACACCGCCGGGGCGGCCTCCTGCACGCGATGCAGGTAGGCCCGGTGCGACCCCGTGGTGCGCCGGTACCAGCGCAGCACCGCCTCGCGCCCGCGCAGCCACAGGTCGGGCTCCACGAAGGCCGACAGGCGCACCTCGACGTCGGGGTGCAGCACGGCGTTCAGCCTGGGGATGTCGCCCTCGACGAAGCGCACGAATCACCGCGCCGGCATCCGCCGGGTCGCGACCGTCAGTGCCGGTCTGGTCATCGTCCGCCAAGTGCCGTTGGCCACGATACGGCCCCGCACCCACGCCCGTCAAGCCGCCTGCGCGGAAGGTGCGCCCCCGACACGGGCACCGGTCGCAACCGCGGGTGGTTCCGGGCGGAGGCCGATGCACGCCGGTGCCTGCGGGCGCGGCAGTGGGCGGGGACGCTCACGCGGCGGGCTCCAGGAGCCTTCGCACGGCGGCGGCCGCCGCCCCGGCGTCCATGCCCATCGTCGCCATCAGGTGTTCGCGGCTGCCCACCTCGGCGCAGAACCTGTCCGGCACCCCCACCCGCGCGAAGCCGGGCCGGGATGCCGCTCTCGGCCATCGCCTCGGCCACGGCGCTGCCGAAGCCGCCGTCGCGGTTGTGCTCCTCGATCGTCACGATCGCCGGCGCGGCGATGGCCGCCGTCGCACCGCGTCGGAGTCAAACGGCTTCAGCGAGCCGAAGTGCAGCACCCCCGCCCGCACCCCGTCGGCCGCGAGCATCGTCGCCGCCTCGAGCGCCACCGGGAGCGCCGTCCCGACCGACGCCAGCGTTGCCTGGTCACCGCGCCGGATCCAGCGGGCCACGCCCGGCTCGTACGGGATGCCGGAGGGGACGATGTCCTCCTCGCCGTTCTTCCCCAGGCGCAGGTACACCGGGCCGTCGATCCGGAGCGCGGCCCTGGTCGCCGCAGCCGCCTCGCGCGGATCGGCGGGCGTGAGCACCGTCATCCCCGGCAGGCTGCGCATCAGCGCCATGTCCTCGATCGCGTGATGCGTCGGCCCCATCACCCCGTATGCATATCCCGCCCCCACACCGACAAGTTTGACGGGGGCACCGGTCATCGCCACATCGACGCGGATCTGATCGTGCGGGCGGGACGTGATGAAGGGGATGATCGAGTAGGCGAACGGCACCTTTCCCGCCAGCGCCAGGCCGGCGGCGACGCCGACCAGCGCCTGCTCGGCAATGCCCACGTTCACGAACCGGCCCGGGGCGAGGGCGGCGAGGTCGTCGAAGAGGTCGAGGCCGAGGTCTCCGGTGAGCGCGCACACGCGCTCGTCCTCGCCGGCGAGCTCGGTCAGGGTGCGGACGAACGCGTCCCTCATGCCGCCCTCCGCGTGCGGTGAAGCGCCGCGAAGACGTGCTCGCGGTCGGCGGGTCGCAGCGAGCGGTAGTGCCAGCGGAAGTCGTCTTCCATGAAGTCGACCCCGTAGCCCTTGACGGTGCGCGCGATCACGCACCCGGGCCGTGTCCGTGGCTCGCGCAGCGCCGCGGCCAGGGCGGCGTGGTCGTGGCCGGGCACATCCGCCACCCACCAGCCCAGGTTCGCGAACCGCTGTGCCAGCGGCTCGAGCGCGACGATCTCCGATACGGCGCCCAATCCCTGCAGCCCGTTTGCGTCCACGATCAGGGTGACGGCGCCGAGCCGCAGCTGGGCCGCGAGCGCCGCCGCCTCCCACACCGAGCCCTCGTTCAGCTCGCCGTCGCCGACAAGGCAGAACGTGCGCCGGTCGAGGCCGTCGAGCCGGTCGGCGAGCGCTGCACCGACGGCGAGCGCCGGTCCGTGGCCGAGCGACCCGGCGGTGATCTCGACCCCCGGCACCGACCGTTCCGGGTGGCCGCCCAGGCGGCCGCCGTCGGCGCAGTAGCGGTGCACGACCTCATCGAGATCGAGGTCGCCCGCAAGCGCGAGCACGGCATAGAGCGCCGACGCGGCATGGCCCTTGCTCAGCATGAACCGGTCGGCCCGCGGTTCGCGGCGCAGAACGTCGAAATAGAGCACCGCCAGGATGTCGGCGATCGAGAGCGAGCTGCCGATGTGGCAGCTGCGCGCCCGCAGGGCCATCTCGAGGATCACCTCGCGCAGGCGCTCGGCCTGCTCCTGCGTCGCACCGGTCATGCCGCGAGCTCCAGCGGCCGGGATGCCAGCCACTCGTTGGTGGCCGAAAGCCCGGTGCGAAGCGGCGTCGCCGCCCGCCAGTCCAGGACAGCGGAGGCGCGGTGCGTGCCCGCCCGCCATGCGAACCGCTCACCGGTGCGATAGGGGCGCGCGCCGAAGCGGAGCAGCGCGGGATCGGCCCCGACCACCTCGGCGGCGGTGCGCGCCAGCCGCTCCACGGTCACCTCCACGCCGGAGCCCACGTTCACGACGGTGCCCGCGGCCGTGTCGCGCTCTCCGGCGGCGAGAAACGCGGCCACGGCGTCGTCGAGGTACACGAAATCCCGCACCTGGCCGCCGGGGGTGAGATCGATGGGCGTGCCGGCACGCAGCGCGCGCAGCACCGACATCACGAGCCGGCGGGGGTCCTCGCCCGGCCCGTAGACCGAGAACAGGCGCAGGTGCGTCACGGGCATCTCCCAGCCACGCGCCGCCGCCCGCATGAGCACCATTCCCGCCAGCTTGGCGGCGCCGTAGACATCGTCGGGATCGGGCAGGCGAGTTTCGTCCATCAGCCCGGTGAGCGGCCCGTACTCGGAGCTCGAGCCCGCGGTCACGAGCCGGCCGCAGCCGCCGCGCTCGAGCGCTCGCGCGAGCACGAGCGGCGCGAGCGCATTCGCGGCGATCACCTCGTCCAGATCGTCGCAGCGGACGACGGCCCCGGCCGCGGCCAGGTGCAGGCACAGCTCCGGCCGCGCCGCCGCCACCAGTCGCGCGACGGCATCGGGGTCGCGCAGGTCTGCCTGGTACAGATCGACCGCGCCGGCAAACGGTGCGAGCCGGTGTGGATCCGACCCGGGCCGGACGGCAGCCGTGACGCGGTGGCCGCGGCGGACGAGCTCGGCCGCAACCGCCGAGCCGACGAATCCCGCCGCCCCCGTGACCAGCACGCGGACCGCGTTCACGAGCCCACGGCCCGCCGCAGCGGCACGACGGCGCCGCCCGTTGCCTCGTCCGAGGAGTCGTCGCCGCCCCAGATGCACCAGGGCGCGCTCCCCTGCTCCCACAGCCCGCGCAGGACGTCCACGTCGCGGACGGTGTCGGCGCACTGCCAGAAGCCCTCGTGCTGGAACACGTGCAGGTCGCCCTCGCGCGCGAGGCCCTCGAGCGGCTCGCGCTCGAGGACGCAGCCTGACTCGGCCGAGAGCCGGTCGAGCACCCGCCGGTCGAAGACGAAGAAGCCGCCGGAGATCCGCCCGGCCTCGTCGGCGGGCTTCTCGCTGAAGCTGCGAACCGCGGTGCCGTCGATCACGAGCCGCCCGAAGCGCGAGGGCGGGCGGACGCCGGTGACGGTGGCCAGGCGGCCGTGGCGGCGATGGAAGCGCACCAGGGCGGCGATGTCGACGTCGGCGACGCCGTCGCCGTAGGTGCACAGGAAGTGGTCGGCTCCGTCGAGGTGCCGGGCGACGCGCTTGACCCGCGCCCCGGTCATGGCGTCGTCGCCGGTGTCCACCATCGTCACCCGCCAGTCCTCGGCGTGCCCGCCCTCGTAGGCGACCGTGCCGGTGCCGAGGTCGAGCGTCACGTCGGAGTTGAGCACGCGGTAGTTGGCGAAGTACTGCTTGATCATCGAGCCGCGATAGCCCGAGGCAGAGCACGAAGTCGCGGTACCCGTGCTCGGCGAAGCCCTTCATGATGTGCCAGACGAGCGGACGCCCGCCGATCTCGACCATCGGCTTGGGCCGGAACTCGGTCTCCTCGCGCATGCGGGTTCCCTGGCCGCCGCACAGGATGACGACCTTGGCGCTTTTCACAGGCAGCATCGTGGTCGCGCAATCGACGGTCGGGGCGGGTTCTTTAGCCCGCTCAAGTTCGGGGCCGTCGCGGCCGATCAGGCTGCGTGTGCGCGCTTCCCTCGCGCGCCCCATCCCCCCGCTCACGATCGTCCGGAGGTCGCATGACCGCACACATTCATCGCCGCGACCGCTGTCGCGCCTGCGGCGGCGGCGGCCTCGAACGCATCCTGCATCTGCCCGACACGCCGCTCTCCGACGGCTTCGTCGAGCCCGAGCGCGCCGGCGCCGAGTTCCTGGCCGACCTCGACCTCTTCCGCTGCGTGGACTGCTCCACCGTGCAGACCCAGCACGACGTCGACGTGCGCGACTACTACCGCGACTACCGCTACACGGTCAGCTCATCACGGTTCGCGCGCCGGTTCATGCAGCTGCTCGCCGGCGAGACGTGGCGGCGGTACGGAATGCGCCCCGGCGACTCGGTGATCGAGGTCGGCTCGGGCGACGGCTACCAGCTCGCCTGCTTCGAGCGCCTCGGCGGGCGGGTGCTCGGATTCGAGCCCTCGAGCGCGCTGGTCGAGATGTCCGAGGCGATCGATGTGCCCGTGCTGCGGCGCCTCTTCGGCGCCGACACCGCCGCCGAGATTCCCGCCGAGATGCGCCCGGCCCAGGCCGTCCTGCTCACCTACACCTTCGACCATCTGCCCGACCCGCTGCCATTCCTCGAGGCGGCCGCCTCGGTGCTCGATCCGGCCCGCGGAGTCCTGGTGATCGAGGTGCACGATCTGGCCCGGATCCTCGAGCGCACCGAGGCGTGCCTGTTCTCGCACGAGCACTCGATCTATCTGACCGTGCGCACGATGCGGCGGCTGCTCGCGGCGGCCGGCATGCGCCTTCTGGCATGCGATCTCGTCCCCGCGGTCCGACCGGCGGGCCAACTCACTGCTCGTGGCGGCGGCGCTCGAGGACAGTGTGCACGGCGGCGGAGTCACCGACGAGGCGGGCCTGGACGCGCTCGACGGGAGCGCCGCCTACGCGGGTCTCCAGGGCGCCGTGCTCGAATCCTACGGCCGGGTGGCGGCCCACGTCCGCCGGGCCCGCGCCCGCGGCCGGCGCACCGCGTTCTACGGCGCCGGCGGCCGCGGGGTCGCGACCCTCTCGCTCTCGGGCCTGCACGGCGACGACGTCGCCTACGTGCTGCGACCGCAACCGGAGCTGCACGGCCTGGTGACGCCCGGAAGCCACGTGCCGGTCGTCTCGCCCGGCCATCTGGTGACCGACCCGGTGGACGAGCTCGTGGTGTGCTCGTTCGGCTACCTCGACGAGATCCGCGCCCAGAACCCGGAGTTCATCGCTCGCGGCGGGCGCATCGTGTCACTGCTCGACCTGCTCGCGGCGGACGGGATGCGGGCGGCGGCGTGAGCTTCTGGCGCGACCGCCAGGTGCTGGTGACCGGGGCGACGGGCCTTCTGGGGCCGTGGCTCTGCGACGCGCTCTCCCGCCGGGGAGCGGGCGTCGTGGCGCTGGTGCGCGACCTGGTGCCCGAAAGCCTGTTTCATACCGGCGCGGGCGGCGGCCGCTGCGTGACGGTGTTCGGCGACCTGCGCGACGGCCGGCTGATCGAGCGGGTGCTGGCGGAGTACGAGATCGAGGCCGTCTTCCACCTGGGCGCGCAGACGATCGTCGAGCACGCGCTGCGCGACCCGGCCAACACGATGCGCTCGAACGTCGAGGGCACGTGGGAGGTGCTCGACGCGTGCCGGCGCAGCGGCCGGCCCAGGCCGGATCGTGGTCGCCTCGTCGGACAAGGCCTACGGCAGCCAGTCGCAGCTCCCCTACCGCGAGGACCAGCCGCTTCGCGGCCGGCATCCGTACGACGTCTCCAAGAGCTGCGCCGACCTGATCGCACAGAGCTACGCGACCACGTACGGCATGCCGATCGTCGTCACCCGGTGCGGCAACCTCTACGGGGGCGGCGACCTCAACTACAGCCGGCTCGTCCCCGGCACGATCCGCTCGGCCCTGCGCGGCGAGCGCCCGGTGCTGCGCAGCGACGGCACGCTCGTCCGCGACTACCTGTACGTCGAGGACGCCGCCGAGGCCTATATCGACCTGGCGGAGCGCGCGCACGAGCCGGGGATCGCCGGTGAGGCCTGGAACTTCTCGAACGAGCTGCAGCTGACCGCGGCCGAGATGGCGCGGCGCGTGCTCGCGGCCTGCGGGCGGCCGGATCTCGAGCTGGACATCCGCGGGGGCGCGCTGCACGAGATCCCGCACCAGTACCTCTCCGCCGCCAAGGCCCGGTCGGTGCTCGGCTGGCAGCCGGCCCATGGGCTCGATGAGGGACTGCGGCGGACGGTGGCCTGGTACCGCGGCCGGTCCGGCGCCGCGGTGGGCCTGGCAGCATGAGCCGTCCGCTGCTCGCGATCTGCATCCCGACCTGGAACCGGGCGCCGCAGCTGCGAAAGCTTCTCACCCGCCTGCACGACGAGCTGGGCGATGAGGGCGACATCGTGGTGCTCGTGGCCGACAACGCCTCCGATGACGAGACGCCGGCCTGCTGACGGAGATGGCGGACGCGCATTCCGGCCCTGCGCCGCCACCGGCAGAGCGCGAACCTGGGCGCCGAGGGCAACATCCGCTGGCTGATCCGGAACGCGCCCGAGTGCGAGTACCTGTGGTGCCTCGGCGACGACGACGAGCCCGAGCCGGGTGCGATCGCACACGTGACCCGAGCTTCTGCGCGAGCTCCGGCCGGCCTGGCTGCATCTGCCGCACCGGTTCGTCGCATCCGGACGGGACGGTGAAGGTCGGCTCGCGCTGCCCCGAGCGGGCCGAGGTGCACGCCGATCCGGGCCGCCTGTTCGTCGCCCAGCACCACTGGCTGACGTTCATGTCGGCGTCGATCGTGCGTCTCGACCCACTGCGCAAAGCGGTGTCGGCGTCGACCACGACCAACATGTACTTCCCGCTGATCTGGTTCTTCCAGGCGTCCCTCGCCGGGCCGAGCGTGGTGGCCGGCCGCCTGCTCGTCAGCGGATCGACCGACATCCACTGGGGCGATCGCATGGTCGAGACGATGACCCACCACTTCGTCGGCATGTACGACGAGGCGATCGGGAGCCTGGTCAGCGCCGAGGAGTTCGGGCGGGCGATGGACGAGCACTACACCCGCGACCACTTCTGGTGCTGGCAGGCGGTTCCGGTCGAGTTTCTGATCGAGACGGTGCGGCGGTTCCCGCACAGCCGCGTCCTGCGCCAGTACCTGTGGGCGATCGGGCGCGAGCGGCACGATCCGGCCTGCGCCGCCGCGGTCGCCGACGCCGCCCGGGAAGCGGGTGACGACGTCGCGGCGCAGGCCCTCGTGGATGAGGGCGAGGAGCTCTTCGGAGGCGGCGACGTGGCCGGCGCGGCCGGCCTGTTCGCGCGTGCGATCGAGTGGGCGCCGACACTCGCGACGGCGTGGAACGACCTCGCGGTCGCCCTGCATGCGCTCGGCCGCCACGGAGCGCGGGAAGCGGCCGCGACCGCACTCGAGCTCGATCCCGCCGACGAGAACACGCGTCAGAACCACGCCACGATCATGGCGGCCGCGGGGTGAGAACGGCGATCCTGATCGTCGCCCGGGACAACCCGGCGGCGCTGTGGGCGCAGATCGAGGCCCTGGTGGCCTGCGACCTTGCCCCCGACGTCGAGGTCGTCGTCGTGGACGACGCATCGGGGCCCGAGACGCAGGCGCTCCTGCACCGGCTCGAGGGCGACGTCGGCATCCATCGCAGCGAGCGCCCGATCGGGCGCCGCGCCGCACTCGCCGCCGCAGCCGGCGCGGCGTCGGCCGAGGTCTGCATCGCGCTTTCGGGCATTGCCCGTCCCCGGCCCGGGTTTGCCGAGCCGCTGACCGCCGCCGTGCAATGGCGGGCCGGATCTCGCTGCCCCGGTGCTCGTGACGCGGCGCCGACGAGGTGCGCGGCTACCGCGTCTCCGGCGACGGCAGCCTGTGGCCGCTCGCCGCCGGCGAGGCCGCGCCCGATGCGCTCGCGCTCGACTGCCTGGCGGCGCCGCGGCGGTGGTGGATCGAGCGCCAGCCGCTCGCCGACGCCCGCGAGGGCCACCAGGAGGTGCTGCTCGCCGCCGCGTCGCGGCGCCTGGTGATCGTGGCCGACGCGTTCGTCGAGCGGGTCTCCGCCGGGCCGGCCGTGAGCGTGATCGTGTGCACCCGCGACCGGCCGGACGAGGTGCGCGAGTGCGTCGAGGCGTGCGTCGCCCACGGCGTGCTCGCCGGCGGCGAGATCATCGTCGTCGACAACGGCGTGCAGCCGCTCCGGTGCGAGCTGCCCGAGGGCGTGCGGCTCGTGCGCGAACCGGTGGCGGGGCTCTCCCGGGCGCGAAACGCGGGTGCCGCCGCCGCCCGAAACGACGTGCTGGTCTACCTCGACGACGACGCCCGGCCCGCGCCCGGCTGGATCGAGAGCCTGCGCGACGCCTTCACCGATCCCGCGGTGGCGATCGCCGGCGGGCCCATCCATGCGCTGTGGCCGCCCGAGCGTCCCGCCGGCTGGCCGCCCGCCGGCATGGAGTCCTTCTTCAGCGTGCTCTCCCTCGGTGACGCCGATCTCGACTTCCCCGGCCGGGCCGAGGTGTTCGGCGCCAACTGGGCGATCCGGCGCGAAGCGCTCGACGCCGTCGGCGGCTTCGACGTCCGCTTCGGCGCCGGCGAGGGCGGCGCCCTCGGCGGCGAGGAGTTCCTGGCAGCGACCAACGTCGACCGCCTCGGCCTGGGCGCCGGCCGCTACGTGGCCGCCGCCGCCGTCGGCCACCGCATCGAGCCCGACCGGATCGACGAGAGCTACATCCTCCTGCGGGCGTTCCGGAACGGGGTGGAGACGGAGCGGTACCGGGAGGGGGGACGGCCAATTGGCGTTAACTCGAATTGCCAATTGGCCGTCCCCCCCAAAACCGCCCTGGCCACCCTCGCCGCAGCCACCACCCTCCCCCTCGCCCAGCGCGTCCGCGAGGCCGTCGACCTGGGCATGCGCACCGCCCGCGAGGCGCCCGGATCCGACGCGGCGCGAGGGATCGTCGAGCGGCCGGAGCGGCGGCGGCCGCCGGCGGCGGGGCCACGGGGGGAGCGGGAGTCGGTGCTGTTCTTCTACCCCGACATGCCGGAGCCGAGCCGGAGTGCGGGCCACACCCGGGCGTCCGAGATCGCGCTCGCGCTGCGGCGGATGGGGTTCCAGACGACGCTGGCCTGTGAGACGTCGGCGGGCTTCGATGCGGCGGTCGCGCGCTTCGAGGCCGAGGGCATCGAGGTGGCCGCCGCCGACCGCGGCGACGACCTGGATGCGCTGCTTCGGCGCGGGTTCGACGCGGCGCTGGTGTCGTTCCACACCCTGGCGCAGCGCGCGGTGCCCGTCCTGCGCGCGGTCTCGCCCGCGCACGCGGATCGCGGTCGACTCGGTGGACGTGCACTTCCTGCGCATGCGCCGCGCGGCCGAGCTGGCGGGCGACGAGGTCGGCCTGGTGCGGGCCGAGCACGAACGCGCCCGGGAGCTCGCCGCCTATGCGGCCGCCGACATCGTGCTGGCGGTGACCGAGGACGAGCGCGCGCTGCTCGCGGGCCTGCTTCCGGACGCCGACGTCGGGTGCTCGGCAACGTGCACCGCCTCGCCGACGTGGTGGCGCCGCTCGAGGACCGGCGCGGCGCGCTCTTCGTCGGCAGCTACGGGCACGCGCCCAACGCCGACGCGGTGCGGTGGCTGTGTGCCGAGGTGATGCCGCTGCTGCGCTCCGCCGGATACGCGGAGCCGGTGTGCGTGGCCGGGTCGGGCATGCCCGCGGAGCTCGCGGAGCAGGTGGCCGCCGCGGGCGCCGAACCGCTCGGGTTCCTGCCGTCGGTGGAGGACGAGCTGGCCGGCCGGCGCGTCTCAATCGCGCCGCTTCGGTTCGGCGCCGGGCTCAAGGGCAAGGTCGGCGAGTCGCTCGCCGCGGGTGTCCCGGTGGTCGCGACATCGATCGCGGCCGAGGGCTTCGACCGCCCCACCCGCGGCATGCTGATCGCCGATTCGGTGGAGGATTTCGCGGCGGCGATCGTGCGCCTGAGCCGGGGACGACGCGCTCTGGGCCAGCTCTCGGCAGGAGGCCGCGAGCTGGTGTCCGCGACGCTCGGGACATCGGCCTGCGAGGCGGCACTGGAAGCGGATTCTGGCGCGGTTGCTCGTGCGGAGGGCGGCGTGAGCAGCCCCCGCGTCACCCTGGGCATCGCCGCCTACAACGGCGAGCGCTTCCTGGCCGAGGCGATCGAGAGCTGCCTCGCCCAGGACTACGCCGAGCTTCGAGCTCCTGATCGTCGACGACGCCTCCACCGACTCGACCCCGGCCGTGATCGCCAGGTACGCCCCGACCCGCGCGTGCGCGTCGTCACCCACGCCGAGAACCGCGGCATCGCCGCCGCGTACAACTCCATCGTCGAGCACGCCCGCGGCGAGCTGATCGCACGCCTCGGTCACGACGACATCGCGCTTCCCGACCGGCTCAGCCGCGAGGTGGCCGTCTTCGACGCGCACCCCGACACGGGGGTCGTGCACGGCGACGCGGTCACGATCGACGCCTCCGGCCGCGTCGTGGGCGAGTGGCGCTCGGCCGAGTTCGAGCCCGAGGCGCTGATGCACATGCTGGTGCGGCGCCACAACTACCTCGTCGACCCGACGACCATGATCCACCGGCGCGTGTACGCCGAGGTGGGCGGCTACGACGGGGCCTACCCGATGTGCAACGACTTCGACCTGTGGCTGCGGGCGGCCCCCAGGTTCCGCTTTCGCCACTGTGGCGGCGGGCCGCTGATCCGCTACCGCCGCCACGGCGAGAACTTCTCGGACGAGTCGGCCAGCGGAGCGCGAGGTCGACGAGGTCTCACGGGCGCTCGCGGCCGCCGTCGAGCGCGAGGACTGGGCGACGCTCGCACCGGAGGCCGGTTCGCGGGCGGCGGCGCTCGTGCTGCTGGCCGACGCGCTCGAACGCCGGGCTCTCCCCCTGCCGCAGCTCGCCGGCCGCCTGCGAGAAGACGGCCTGCGCGGGCGCCGCCGGATCGTCATGACCTCGTTCGGCTACAACGACTCGGGCGGCGGCACGATCGTGCCCCGGCAGGTGTCCAAGGAGCTGGCACGGCGCGGATACGACGTGACGGTGTTCCATGCCGCCGTCGGGCGGGTCGAGCCCCCGGAGCCGTATCAGATACGGGAATGGTGGGAGGACGGCGTCCGCCTCGTCGGAGTGTTCAACCGCCCCCACGGACTGCTCGACCTCGGGCGGCCCGACCGCGAGGTGGACGACCCGCCGATCACGCGGGCCTTCGCCGAGCTGCTCGACCGCATCCGGCCCGAGGCCGTCCACTTCCACAACCTGCACAACCTGGGCGCGGCCCTGATCGACGAGGCGGCGGTGCGCGGGATCCGCTCGGTGTTCACGACCCACAACTACTGGCTCGCCTGCCCGCGCGGCTACCTCTTCACCGACCGGCTCGAGCTGTGCCACGGACCCGGCGACCGCGGCGGGGACTGCGCGGCCTGCGTCGGCAGCCTCGACGCCGACGCCTACCGGAACCGGCTCGACGAGGTGCGCGGCGCGGTTCACGCGTGGCGTCGACATCTGCCTGGCGGTGTCGGAGGCGATGCGGGCGACCCTGGTCGGAGCCGGGTACGCCGCCGACGGCATCGATGTCGTCCCCCAGGCCATGCCCGAGGATGGCGACATCTGGGAGGCGCTCGGGCGCGACCGCCGACCCGGCCGGCTCGGATCCGAGCTCGTGGTCGGCTTCTTCGGCTCCGCGCTGCCGCAAAAGGGGCCGAGCCTGCTGATCGACGCCGCCCAGCGCACTGACGTGCCGGTGCGGGTGCGGATCCACGGCGAGGTGCCACCGGCCTTCGCCGCCGACCTGGCGGCGCGCGACACCCGCGGTGTTGTCGAGATCTGCGGCCGGTTCGATCATGCCGGGCTGCCCGAGCTGCTCGCGGCCGTGGACGTCGCCGTGATTCCCTCGGTCTGGTGGGACTGCGCGCCGCTCATGGTCTCGGAGTGCCTGGCCGGGCGGGTGCCGGTGGTGGCAGCACGCATGGGCGGGATCACCGACTTCGTCGTGGACGGCCAGAACGGCCTGCTGTTCGACGGCCGCGACGCCGCCGACCTCGCCCGCGCACTCGACCGCCTGGCGCAGGAGCCCGGCCTGCTGGAACGGCTGCAGGCGGGCATCTCGGCGCCCGCGGCGTTTGCCGCTCACGTGGACGACCTCGAGGCGTACTACCGCGGCGAGCGCCCTCGCCGCAGCCACACTCGGGGTCGCGCCGGTCAGCGTTCGCTGGCGGGGCGACCACGGCTCGACCGAGAGCCTCGCCGGCGTGAACCGCGGCGTCTGCGACCGGCTCGAGGGGATGGACGGGATCGCGCTCGAGCGCATCTCGCGCACCGGCGGCGGTGCCGGCCCGGCCCTGCCGCTGCCGGCGCAGGTGGAGGTGCGCCACCAGTTTCCCCCGGATCTGCGCCCGCCCGCGTCCGGGCGCCTGGCGGTGATCCAACCGTGGGAGTTCGGGGCGGCGCCCGCCGAGTGGGTCGAGGGCATCAACCGCAACGTCGACGAGCTGTGGGTGCCGAGCGCGCATGTCCGCGACACCTACGTCGAGTCCGGCGTCGATCCCGACCGGGTGGTGGTGGTGCCAAACGGCGTCGACCTGGAGACGTTCTCGCCCGCGGGCGCGGCCATGCCGCTTCGACGCCCCGGGGGTTCGGCTGCTGTTCGTCGGCGGCCTGATCGACCGCAAGGGGCCCGACCTGCTGGTGGCTGCCTTTCTGGACGCCTTCTCAGGCCGCGACGACGTCACCCTCGTCATCAAGGATTTCGGCGCCGACGGGATCTACCCCAAGGCCGACCGCCGCAAGCTGCGGGAGTACTCCGACTCCGGGCAGCTGCCGCGGATCGTCTACCTCCACCGCGACATGCCCGTCTCGGAGCTCGCGTCGCTCTACCGCGCCTGCGACGTGCTCGTGCACCCGTACCGGGGCGAGGGATTCGGGATGCCCGTGCTCGAGGCCATGGCGTGCGGTCTGCCCGTGATCGTCACCGCCGGCGGCCCCACCGACGAGTTCTGCCCGGACGCCGCCGGCTGGCGCATCCGCTCCCGCCGCAACCGGTATCCCGAGCAGCGCTGCGGCCGGTGGGCCACCGCCGGGTGGCCGTGGATGCTCGAGCCCGACCCCGGCCACCTGCGCGAGCTGCTGGTCGAGGCCGTGGCCGGCGCCGACGCTCGCGCGGAGCGCGGCCGGGCGGCCCGTGCGGCGGCGGCCGCCCTGTCATGGGACGAGGTGGCCGGGCAGTATCGCGCTCGGATCGCCGCGCTGGCCGCGCGACCGCCCCGCCATGCCGCCCCCGATCCGGCGCCACTCGAGCTCGAGGAAGCCCGGATGCGGCTGCTGGCCACCCCGGCATGGCGCGGCCACGACCGGCTGGGCGACCTGCTCGCCGCCTGGGTGACAGGGGTGGCGCCCGGGCACGGCGCGTGCCTCTACCTGCTGGCCGATCCGCGCACGGCGCCTGGCGAAGCCCAGTGCGAGGCGCGCGTCATGCGCGCGGCGCAGGAGGCCGGGGTCAGCCTGGACGACGCGGCCGACATCGTCATCCTGAGCCACCCGCTCGCAGGCGGCGACGGCCCCCGGCTGCACGCCGGGGTCGACGGATACGTGCCGCTGCACCCGGCCTGCGGCGGCCACGAGCGGCTGGCACGGGCGGCGGGACGGCCGGTCATCGAACCCGATGCGGCCGCCCTGGCCGCATGGTCCGGGGCCACCCGGCGACTCGCCGCCTGACGGATCTCGAACCGGGTTCCTAGCGCGACTTGCGGTTTCGGCCGGTGACGGCCAGGCTGGCCGCGCCGACCACCATCACCACGGCCCCGGCCCACTCGATCCGGGCGCGCAGCGGGTGGATCCGGTGGGTTTGGCCCTCGAGGCACACACCGGTCGGCGGGCACCGCGTCGGGGCGGTCTGCGACCACGAGTACGTGCCCAGCAGAGCGAGGCAAACGGCCGCGATCGCCGCCAGGAGCACCGCACGGTCGCGGAGCCGTTCGCGCATGCCGGAACCCTACCCGGCGGACCCGTCAGCGATGCGCGCGGGCGCGGCGGCCGCGGTCGAGCAGCATCCCGAGCGACGCCCGCGAACACGAGCGTGCCGCCCAGGAGACTGACCTCGATCAGCAGCGCCGACCAGCCCGAGGCGACCCCGATCAGCCAGAAGTACAGGGTCGCAGACGCCGCGGCGACGAACACGGCCGAGCCCCCGAGCACCGCCATCGTCTTGGCGAGATCGAACGCGGCCTCGCCCGGCAGGAACACCGATGCCGACATCTGCACGCCCAGGATGGCCGCGATGATGCAGCCGAGCGCGGCCAGGACGGCCGTCGCCCCGGCCCATTGCGCCAGATCATGCAGCAGATAGACCCCCACGGGGGTTGACTCTAGCGGCCCGCCCGTCCCCTGTCGCGGGGGCGGGCAAAACCCCCTCCTCCAACCCACCCAAACGGGTGGGGGTCAGGGAGCGGCCGGGCGGTTGGCGCGACCGTCGTGATAGCCGGCGGAGTAGCCCACGCGTGTAGGTCTGGCTCTGGAGCCTCGTCACCTGTGCGGGCGAGTAGGCTGCGCCGGCCTCGTGCCCGAGCGTCCACGCGGCCACGCCGACGACGGTCGCGAGGCCCAGCGAGAGGACGATCCACAGCACGACGCCCGCCACAGAGAGGCGCACGATCGATGCGGATGAGTGGACGGACCCGTACATGCCCAGTCATGCTCTTGTCCGCCGCCCACCGGATTCCTGCACAAAAACCGCAGGCGCCTCAGCCGCCGAGGGACGCGATCGCGGCGTCGATCCTCCGCAGCGACTCGTCGCGGCCGACAAGCTCGAGGCTCTCATACAACCCGGGCGAGACGGTGCCGCCGGTCAGGGCCACGCGCACGGGCATGAACACCACCCGCGGCTTGGCCCCCACCTGCTCGCAGGCGGCATGCAGCGCCGCCTCGATATTCTCCGCGCGCCAATCCGCGACGGCCGCCAGCCCATCGCGGACGGCCGCGAGCGACGCCGGCGCGCGCTCGTCGGACGCGGACCCGCTCCCAGGCGGCGGGGTCCATCTCGGGCGGCCCGAACAGGAACCCGGCGAGGCGCTCGAACTGCGAGAGCACCCGCATCTTCTCGTGCACGAGCGGCGCCGCCTGCGCCACCCGCTCCGGCTGCGCTGCGAGCGCCGACCCGGACGAGCTGCAGGTACTCCTGCAGCGCGGCCGCGAACGCGTCGGGCGACATCGCCCGCAGGTGCTCGCCGTTCAGCCACTCGAGCTTCTCGGGGTCGAACACGCCCGGGCTGCGGTTGACCCGCTCGAGCGTGAAGCGCTCGACGAGCTCGGCGCGCGTCATGAAGGTCGTGTGGTCGTCGTAGCTCCACCCCACCAGCGCCAGGTAGTTCACGAGCGCATCGGCGACCACGCCCGCGTCCACGAAACTCCTCGACCGAGATCGACGCCGTGGCGCTTCGAGAGCTTGCGCTTGTCCGGGCCGAGCACCATCGGCAGGTGCGCGAAGGTCGGCTCGGGCGCGCCCAGCGCGCGGTAGAGCGCGAGCTGACGGGGCGTGGACGGCAGCAGGTCCTCGCCGCGGATGACATGCGTGATCCCCATCTGGATGTCGTCGAAGGGATTCGCGAACTGGTAGGTGGGAGAGCCGTCCGAGCGCAGGATCACGTGGTCGCCCAGGAGGGCGTTCTCCCATTCGACCGTGCCGTGGACGATGTCCTCGATCACGGTCGTCCCCGTCTGCGGAAGCGCCAGGCGCACGACCGACGGCCGGCCCTCGCGCCGCCAGCGCATCGCGCTCCGAGGCAGGGCGCGCCGGCAGCGGCCGCCGTAGATCAGCGGCCGTCCCTCGGCCTGACGCCGGGCGCGCGCTCGGCCTTGAGCTCGTCCTCGGTGCAGTAGCAGCGATAGGCCGCGCCGTCGGCGATCAACGTCTCGACCGCGGCCGCGTAGAGGGGGTAGCGCTGCGTCTGCCGGTACGGGCCGTCGTCCCAGTCGATCCCGAGCCAGCGCAGGACGGCCTCGGCGTGCTCGACCGCCGCCTCGGTCGAGCGGGCGACGTCGGTGTCCTCGAAGCGCAGCACCACACGACCGCCGTTGCCGCGGGCGAAGAGCCAGTTGAAGAGCATCGTCCGCACCGTGCCGACATGGAACTGCCCGGTCGGGCTGGGCGGCATGCGGACGCAGATGGGGCGGGACACGGCGGGTCAGTCTAGATGGTTTGTCTCCACTCCCCGTGATGCTCTGGGCGGCGAGAACCAAGCATCGCAAGGACGCAGGGAGCGTTCATACCGGTTTGGTATGGGCGCGACCGAGGACGATGCGAGGCGACGGTTCGCAGCCGCAGCGCCACCAATCGTCGTCAACCCCAGCAGCGGACACGGCGGCCAGGCGCGCGGAGTGGAAACACGCCATCCAGATGGTTTGTCTCCGCCGACTACCATCGGCGGATGCACCACGGAGCCCATCTCGGCGTGGCCGGGGGCGCACACAAGGCGCTCGAGCGCGCCCGCGCGATCGGCGCCACCTCGCTGCAGATCTTCACGCAGAGCCCGCGTATGTGGCGGCATCCCGCCGTCGATCCCGAGGCCGCCGCACGGTTCAGGGCCGCCCGCAAGCCGGCCCGCGTCGCCGTCGTCGTATGTCACGCCACCTACCTGATCAACCTGGGCGCGTCCGACCGCGAGGTGTACTCGAAGTCCGTGAAGGCCCTCGCGCGACACCATGGCCGCCGCCGAGGCGATCGAGGCCGACGGCGTCGTCTTCCATCTCGGCAGCCACCTCGGCCGCGGCCTCGACGCCGTCCTGCCGCAGGTGACCGAGGCGATGTCCGGGGTGCTGCGCCGCGGCCGATCCCGCGATCGGCGACGAAGCTCGTGATCGAGAACTCCGCCGGGCGCGGGCGGCACCATGGGCGTCGGCCTCGACGAGATCGAGCGCGTCATCGACGCCCTCGGCCGCCCCGACCGCGTGGGCGTCTGCCTGGACACCTGCCACCTGTGGGCGTCGGGCGTCGACGTCACCGACCCCGGGCGGGTCGACGAGCTCATGGCCGAGGTGGACGAGCGCTTCGGCCTGCGGCCGGCTCACCTGCCTGCACGTGAACGATGCGGCCGTCGCCCTCGGTTCGCAGCGCGACCGCCACGCCGAGGTCGGCAAGGGCGTGATGGGCAAGGGGCTCGCCGTGATCCTGGGGCACCCTGCGGTGCAGGAGCTCGCGGCGGTGATGGAGACCCCCGGAGACGACGAGCAGGAGCCGTATGCGCGCGAGCATCAAGGTGCTGCGCCGGCTCCAGCGCAGCGGTGCGTCGCCGATGGGCGACCGAGCGGGCCGGTGCTTGACATCGGCGCCTCCCGGCCCCTGCCCCCGTCCGAGCTGGAGTACCGGGCAACTCGCAGCAGCGGACCGGGCGGCCAGCATGTGAACACGTCGTCGACCCGCGTCGAGCTGACCTTCGATCTCGAGGGCAGCCCGACGCTCACCGACGCCGAGCGGGAGCTGGCCCGGCGGCGGCTGCGCTCGCGCCTCGACGCCGACGGCCGGCTGCGGGTGGTGGCGCAGGACGAGCGCAGCCAGTACCGCAACCGCCGCCTCGCCACCGAGCGGTTCTGCACGCTGATGCGCTCGGCCCTCGCCCCGCCGCCGCCCCCGCGCCGGCCCAGCCGGCCGACCCGCGCGGCGCAAGGAGGAGCGGCTCGAGGACAAGCGCCGCGACTCCACGCGCAAGCGGCTGCGGCGCCCGCCCGGGGATGCCGACGACCGGGTGGAGGTGCTGCGTGGGGCTGCTTGAGCGGAAGACGCGTGCTGGTCACCGGCGGCGGCTCGGGCATCGGCGCGGCGATCGTGCGGCGGTTTGCCGCCGAGGGCGCCACGGTGTGGGCGATGGGACGGCGCCGGGAGCAGCTCGAACAGGTCTCCGAGCGGGTGGTGCCGGGCGACGTCGCCGATCCGCGGTGACCGCCGCCGCGCGCTCGAGGCAACCGGCCCGCTCGACGTCGCTCGTGAACAACGCCGGCATCGGCGACGGCGGCTGGGACGAGATGCTCGCGGTCAACCTGACCGGCGCGCACGAGCTCTGCGCGCTGGCGGCCGACGGGCTGGCGCAGCGGCGCGGCGCGATCGTGAACGTCGCCTCGGTCGCGGCTCTCGTGGCCGGCCCGGGCGACCCCCAGTACGCGGTTTCCAAGGCGGGCCTGGTGATGCTCACCAAGTCGCTCGCGGTCACCCTCGGACCGCGCGGCGTGCGGGCGAACGCGATCTGCCCCGGGTGGGTGCGAACCCCCATGGCCGACGGCGAGATGGCGGCCCTGCCGACGATGTCGAGGCGGCCTACCGGCGGGCGACGCAGCACGTCCCGCTCGGCCGGCCGGCGCTGCCCGACGAGGTCGCCGCGGCTGCGCTGTTTCTGGCCTCGGACGAGGCGAGCTACATCTCGGGTGCGGTGCTGACCGTGGACGGCGGCATGACGGCGGTCGACGTCGGCATGCTCGCGTTCGGTGAGTAGCCGGGTGTTCCGAACGGCCGCGGCCGGTCACCCCGCGGATATACTCGAGCCGACCAAGGAGGTCAGCGTGAGTGGACGCCTGGATGGCCAGGTTGCCATCGTGACGGGCGGCTCGCGCGGGATCGGGCTTGCGATCTGCCGCCGGCTGCTGAGCGACGGAGCCGCCATCGCCGCCGGCTACTCCCGTGACGAAGAGTCGGCTCGAGCGCTGCGCGACGCGGGCTTCGACCGCGTGTCGATCCACCAGGGAAACATCGGCGTGGTCGAGGACTGTGACCGGGTCGTCTCGGAGGTGATCGACCGGTACGGGAAGGTCGATATTCTCGTGAACAACGCCGGCATCACTGCGGATCGGACCGTACGCAGGATGGCAGTCGACGAGTGGGACAGGGTCATCCGGGTCAATCTGAGCGGGGCGTTCTACCTGTCGCGAGCGGTACTCAATCCGATGATCGAGCGCGGCTACGGGCGGATCGTGAACATCAGTTCCGTGATCGGCGAGACCGGCAATATCGGCCAGGCGAACTACTCCGCCGCGAAGTCGGGCCTGTTCGGACTGACGAAGACCCTCGCGCTCGAGGCCGCCCGGTGGGGCATCACCGTCAACTGTGTCGCCCCCGGCTTCATCGCCACCGAGATGGTGATGGCCGTTGCCGAGGACGCCCTTGCGAAGGTTGTTGCCCAGATCCCGGCCGGACGCCTCGGCGAGCCCGAGGAGGTCGCGAGGGTGGTCGCATTCCTGGTCGACCCGGACGCGGCCTACATCACCGGCTCGGTCGTGGATGTCAACGGTGGATTGAATATGTGAGCGGTGAGTGGTCGGACGAGCGCCACCGTGACCGCTTGGTGTTTTGAGCAACGCGTACTATACTGAACACGTACCCAATGCAAGGAGCGCCAGATGACCACGTCCGCCCCCACCTATCTCGAGCTGTCCAAGACGTACCAGGAGCAGATGCTCAGCATGATCGAGCAGAGCCAGAAGGTCGCTGTCGACAGCGTTTCGGCTTGGGCCAAGGCGACTCAGCCGCTGGCGAAGAACGCCCCGATCACCACCGCCATCCCCGGGATGGCATCGCCCAAGGATCTGCTCGACAACGCCTTCGGATTCGCGACCAAGCTGATGGACGCACAGCACGAGTACATGACGGCCGTCTTCGCCGCCGCTGAGCCGGCAATGCCGAAGACCCCCGCCGCCGCCAAGTAGGCGACGTCAACGGCGCACGCGTGCCGGCCGGCCTGATCGCGAGGCTGCCGGCACCGTGTTCCGCTCGAACCCGCCGGTCGCAGCGATGGCTCCGGGCCGGCAGCGCCTCAGCGCCCCCCGGTGTGCCGGCGCTCGATCTGGGTCGATGAGCTCTGGCCCCCGCCGCCCCGAACCGAATGGAGTTTCCGATGACTGACGCCGTGATCGTTGCCGCCCGCCGCACCGCGGTCGGGAAGTTCGGTGGCTCACTGGCGGCGATCCCCGCGAGCGGGCTCGGCGCGAGAGTGATCGCGGCCCTGGTCGCGGAGGTGGGGCTCGAGCCGGACGAGGTGGACGAGGTGATCATGGGCCAGGTGCTCACAGCCGCCGCCGGCCAGAACCCGGCCCGGCAGGCCGCCATCGCGGCCGGGCTGCCTCAGGAAGTGCCCGCCCTCACCATCAACAAGGTGTGCGGCAGCGGGCTGAAGGCGGTCGGGTTGGCGGCCCAAGCGATCCGGTGCGGGGACGCGCTCACGGTGCTGGCAGGCGGCCAGGAGAACATGAGCATGGCGCCGCATGCGCTGGTCGGCTCCCGCGACGGCCGCCGGATGGGAGACTGGCCGCTCGTGGACACGATGATCCGCGACGGACTCTGGGACGCATTCAACGACTGCCATATGGGCACCACGGCCGAGAACGTCTCCGACCAGTTCGCCGTATCGCGCGAGGACCAGGACGCGTTCGCCGCCGCGTCGCAGCAGAAGGCCGCCGTGGCGATCGCCGAAGGCCGGTGCCGCGACCAGATCGTCCCCGTCGAGATCGCCCAGCGCCGGGGCCCCCCGATCGTGTTTGACGTCGACGAGTTTCCCCGCGCGGGCACGACGTCAGAGGGGCTCGGGGAGCTGCGTCCCGCATTCGCCAAGGACGGCACGGTCACCGCGGGCAACGCCTCGGGCCTGAACGACGGCGCCGCCGCGTGCGTGGTGATGTCGGCGGATGAGGCGACGCGGCGTGGACTTGAGCCGCTGGGCCGGATCGTCGCCTGCACCAGCGCGGGTGTCGATCCGCGGATCATGGGGACGGGCCCGATCCCGGCGACGCGCAGGTGTCTGGAGAGGGCGGGCTGGACGACCGGGGATCTCGACCTGATCGAGGCCAACGAGGCCTTCGCGGCCCAGGCGATCTGCGTCAACCGCGAGCTCGGCTGGGACCTCGGCAAGGTCAACGTGAACGGAGGCGCGATCGCGCTCGGCCATCCGATCGGCGCGTCCGGTGCGCGCATACTGGTCGACCTGCTGCACGAGATGCGCCGAAGAGGTGCGCGCCGCGGCCTGGCGACGCTTTGCATCGGCGGCGGCCAAGGGGTTGCGCTGGCCGTCGAGCGGGAGGCGTGAGGAAGAGATGACAAGCGAGCGGGTGAAATCCCGGCAGCTCGCGAGCAGGATCATGCCCGCCGAAGCCGCGGCGGCGCTGATCCCGGCCGGAGCCAATGTCGGGATGAGCGGCTTCACCGGGGCCGGCTACCCCAAGGCCGTGCCGGCGGCGCTGGCCGGCCGGATGGAGGAGGCAAGGGCGGCCGGCGAGCCCTTTACCGTCAGCGTCTGGACCGGCGCGTCGACCGCGCCCGAGCTCGATGGGGCGCTCGCGGCGGCGGATGGAATCGAGCTGCGGCTGCCATACCAGTCCGACCCGGTCACCCGGGAGAAGATCAACTCCGGCCAGATGGACTACCTCGACGTCCACCTCTCCCATGTGGCCCAGATGGTCTGGGAGGGGTTCCTGGGTCCGTTGGACGTGGCGTTGGTTGAAATCGCCGGGATCACCGAGGACGGCCGGCTCATCCCCTCGGCGTCCGTCGGGAACAACAAGACGTGGATCGACCAGGCCACGCAGGTGATCCTGGAGGTCAACGCCTGGCAGAGCCGCGAGCTCGAGGGCATGCATGACATCTACTACGGCACGGCCCTGCCCCCGCATCGCCGGCCGATTCCGATCACCCACCCCGGTGACCGCATCGGCGTGCCCTACTTCGACTGCCCGCCGGACAAGGTGGTCGCGGTCGTGGAGACCGATAGCCCTGACCGCAACACCCCGTTCAAGCCGCCCGATGCCGTATCCGAGCACATCGCCGGCCACGTCCTGGATTTCCTTCAGCACGAGGTCGCCAGAGGCCGGCTGCCCAAGAACCTCCTCCCGATTCAATCCGGTGTCGGAAATGTCGCAAACGCGGTGCTGGCCGGCCTTGACAACGGGCCCTTCAGCAGGCTCACCGCCTACACCGAGGTCATTCAGGACGGCATGCTCCAACTGCTGCGCTCCGGCCGGCTGGACATTGCCTCGGCGACGGCGTTCTCGCTCAGCCCCGAGGCCACCGCCGCGCTCAACGCCGGCATGCGCGACTACCGATCGAGGATCGTGCTGAGGCCGCAGGAGATCAGCAACCACCCGGAGGTGATCCGCCGCCTCGGCTGTCTCGCGCTGAACAGCATGCTCGAGGCCGATATCTACGGCAACGTCAACTCCACTCACATCATGGGAACGCGCATCCAAAACGGCATCGGAGGATCGGGCGACTTCGCCCGCAACGCCTACATCTCCCTGTTCGTCACGCCATCGCAGGCCCGCGGGGGCTCCATCTCCTGCCTCGTCCCAATGGTCTCCCACGTCGACCACACAGAGCACGACGTGCACGTGATCGTGACGGAGCAGGGACTGGCCGACCTGCGCGGCCTGGCGCCGCGCAAACGCGCCCGTCAGATCATCGACAACTGCGTGCACCCCGACTTTCGACCAGCCCTGGAGGACTACTTCGACCGAGCCAAGGCCGGCTCCTCCGGCAAGCACACGCCGCATCTCCTGGATGAGGCGTTGTCGTGGCACCGCCGGTACCTCGAGCAGGGCAGCATGCGGGGCGCGAGCTAGGAGATCAGGAGGGGCGGCGAGGGAGTCTGGCGACGCCACTCGTCCGCGCCGCTTCCGCGACGGCCTCCGCGACCGCAGGCGCGACATTGCGGTTGAACACGCTCGGGATGATGTACTCGGCATCGAGCTCGTCGTCCGAGACGACCGCGGCGATCGCCCGGGCCGCGGCAAGCTTCATCTCCTCGTTGATCGTGCTTGCGCGGACGTCCAGCGCACCTCGGAAGACGCCGGGAAATGCGAGCACGTTGTTGATCTGGTTCGGGTAGTCGGATCGTCCGGTGGCCATGACCCGAACGTGGGCGGCGACGTCTTCCGGCTGCACCTCGGGGGTGGGATTGGCCATGGCGAATACGATGGCCCCGGGGGCCATCGTCCGCACGGCGGCCGGCGAGACGGCGCCTGGTCCGGACACTCCGATATATGCGTCGGCCCCGGCGAGCAGGTCGCTGGCCATCCCCTGCTCACGCCCGGGGTTCGTGTGCTCGGCGAGCGCCGCCCGCTCGCGGTCGAGGCCCGGCCGGCCGCTGTACAGCGCTCCGTCGACGTCGCACACGATGATGTTCGTCGCTCCCTCCGCGAGGATGATGTTCGTGCACGCCATGCCGGCGGCACCGGCACCCGTCACCACGATCCGGGTGTCCTGCACCCGCTTGCCGACGAGGCGCAACGAGTTGAGAAGCGCAGCGAGAACGACGATCGCGGTTCCATGCTGGTCGTCGTGGAACACCGGGATGTCGAGCTCGGCGCGCAAACGCTGCTCGATCTCGAAGCAGCGCGGTGCGGCGATGTCCTCGAGGTTGACGGCGCCGAAGGTGGGCGCCAACGCCCGTACGATCGTGACGATCTCTTCGACATCCGTGGTGCCGAGGCAGAGCGGAAATGCGTCGATACCGGCGAACTCCTTGAACAGAAGCGCCTTGCCCTCCATCACGGGCAGCGCCGCCTCGGCTCCGATGTCTCCCAGCCCAAGCACGGCGGTCCCGTCGGAGATCACCGCGACGGTGTTGCCCTTGATCGTGAGATCCCAGGCTCGGCCGACGTCGTCGTGGATCGCCGAGGAGATCCGTGCCACACCCGGCGTGTAGGCCATCGAGAGATCGTCGCGAGTCTTCAACGGGACGGTCGACGTCACCTGGATCTTGCCGCCGTGGTGCAGCTGGAACGTGCGGTCGAAGACATCGTCCACCGTGACGCCCTCGATCGCGCCAACCGCGGCAGCGACGCGCTCTCCGTGGGATGCGTCGATGCACGACACGGTGATGTCGCGGATCTTCACTCCCCTCTCGACGCGCACGAGGTCGATCGCCCCAAGGATCGCGCCCGTCTCGCCAATCGCGGTTGCGACGTGGCCGAACGAGCCCGGCCGCTGGGGTAGGCGAACGCGCATGACAATGCTGTATGACGCCGACGGTTGCACGATGGCAACCTCGGCCGGCTGCGGTGCAACCGCCTGTGTGGACGACGACGAACCAGCACCGTGCTCGGTCATCACATCTCCTCTCGATTTGGCCGCCACTCGGCTCGCAGGAGCCACGTGCCGGCGACCCGATCGCGCGGGCTATTCGTCGCCGCGGATGACGCGGAAGCTCGGCCGGTCGGGAAGCTCGTGGAACTCGGGGTTGATGCAGCCCATCGGATCCTCGCGGTTCTCGTAGGCACGCTCGACGTCGGCCGGGCAGATGGGGAGCGGCTCTCGCACCGCGCGCACCGAGCCGAAGCCGTTGCGACGGCGGCGGGCGCGCTCGAGCACCTCGATGTCGATGTCCGCGGCGAAGATCTCCTGCGTGCAGCCGACGTAGGTGCGGCCGAAGGCGTCGTAGGCGTACAGGAACGGGCAGGCCTGGTCGAGACAGCGGGAGGGGTGCACGACCTTCTGGCACACCACGCCGCAGCGACGGCACTCCACATCGGAGGAGCGGGGAGCGACCGGCAGCGACTGTCGGATGCGGCCCATCGTCAGATCTTACCGGGGGATCCGAATTCGACAATCCCTTCGAGTTTGCCCAGCACGTAGAGGGGTTGCGCGCACACGGCGTCCGCGGCGGAGCGGTCGCCGGGGTCGAGCCGGTACCAGGTGGCCAGGCACGTCCGCATGCCGGCGGCGGCGGGGCCGACGACGTCGTCGGCCAGCCTGTCGCCCACGAACAGCACCTCGGCGGGGGCGGCGGCAAGCGCCGCCGCGACGGCCGTGTACACGGCGGGGTGGGGCTTGCGCCACCCCACCTCGCAGGACAGCACGATGGCGTCCACCCGCTCGGCGATGCCCTGCGCGCGCAGATCGGCCCGGAAGAGGCCGGGCGGGTCGAACGTGTTGGCGACGACGGCGCAGCGCAGCCCGCGGGCGCGCACGCCGTCGAGCAGGGCGAGCGACTGCGGATGCACGTGCCGGGCCGGCGCCCAGCAGCGGTACTCGGCCTCGATGCCGCGCCGGACCGAGGCGGGATCCGCGGGGACGCCCAGCCCGGCCAGGACATCGGCGACCGCCGCCGCGTAGTCGAGCTCGGCAAGGTCGCCCGGGTCGCGATCGCCGAACCGGCGGCGCAGCCCCTCGGCCGCGCGATCGGTCAGGGCGGGGTCGCCGCCGGCAGCCTCGAGCAGCGCCCGCACCCCGCGCCGCCACAGCCGGTCGTCCCAGCGGAACTCCGCCAGCGTGTCGCCGTGGTCGAATGCCACCGCGCGCAGCATGCGGCCGGCTATTCCGAGGTCGGGTGGTCGGCGAAGCCGTAACGCACGAGCAGGCGCTTGGCCGCCTCGGCCTCGTCCAGGCGCGAGACCGGGCGGGTGTGAGGGGCGTCCTTGAGCATCTGCGGATCGTCGGCCGCCTCGTTCGCGATGGCCACCATCGCGTCGCAGAAGGCATCGAGCGTCTCGCGCGTCTCGGTCTCGGTGGGCTCGATCATCAGCGCCTCGGCCACGATCAGCGGGAAGTAGACCGTGGGCGGGTGGAAGCCGTAATCCATGAGCCGCTTGGCGACGTCGAGCGCGGTGACGCCGTGCTCGCGCTTGAGCCCCCGCGCAGAGACGACGAACTCGTGCATGCAGTGACGGTCGATCGGCAGCTCGTAGGCGTCGCGCAGCCGCGCCAGCACGTAGTTGGCGTTCACCACGGCGGCCTCGGACATGTCGCGCAGGCCCGGGCCCCACATGCGCATGAAGGCGTACGCACGCACGAACACGCCGAACGGCCCGCCGAACCCGCGCACCTTGCCGATCGTCTTGGGCCGGTCGTATTCGAGCCGGAAGCGGTCGCCGTCGCGTGCGACCACCGGCACGGGAAGGAACTGCTCGAGGTCGCTCCGCACCGCCACCGGCCCGCCGCCAGGCCCGCCGCCGCCGTGCGGCTGGGAGAACGTCTTGTGCAGGTTGTAGTGCACGATGTCGAACCCCATGTCGCCCGGGCGCGAGATGCCGCAGACCGCGTTCAGGTTGGCGCCGTCGTAGTAGAGCAGCGCCCCGGCCGAGTGGAAGATCTCGGCGATCTCGACGATCCGCTCCTCGAACAGCCCCAGCGTGGAGGGGTTGGTCAGCATCAGGCCGGCCGTGTGCTCGCCCACCTTCCCACGCAGGTCGTCGATGTCGACATTGCCGCGCATGTCGGTCTTCACGCGGACGAGCGTGTACCCGGCCATCGCCACGCTGGCGGGATTCGTGCCGTGGGCGGTGTCGGGGATCACGACCTCGGTGCGGTCCTCGCCGCGGTCGGCAAAATACGCCCGCATCAGGGTCAGGCCGGTGAGCTCGCCCTGCGACCCGGCGGCCGGCTGCAGCGTGACAGCATCCAGGCCCACCACCTCGGCGAGCATCTCCTGCAGGCGCCACATCAGCTCCAGCGCGCCCTGGGCACCGTCGTCCTCCTGATGGGGGTGCAGATCCTGGAAGCCGGGCAGCCCGACCGCGCGCTCGTTGATGCGCGGGTTGTACTTCATGGTGCACGAGCCGAGCGGGTAGAAGCCCGTGTCGATGCCGAACGTCCGCGTCGAGAGCTCGGTGTAGTGCCGCACGAGCTCCGGCTCGGCCAGCTCGGGCAGGCGCGGCGGGGTGCGGCGGGCGAGCGCGGCCGGGACGTCGGCGGCGGGCACGCCCGGATCGGCGATGCGCGATGCGCGCCGGCCGGCGCGCGACTTCTCGTAGATCAGCTTCATGCCGCCACCCCGACCTCGTGCAGCACCTCGGCCAGCCGGTCGATGTCGGCCGCGGAGCGCTTCTCGGTGAGGCACACGAGCAGCGCATCGTCCATGCCCTCGTAGTCGCGGCCGAGCGCGTAGCCGGGATGCACGCCCAGCTTCCGCGCGGCCCGGATCACCTCGCCGGCGGGCCGGCCGGTGCGGATCGCGAACTCCTGGAAGGTCGGGCGGTCGAACGCGAGCGG
Source organism: uncultured Actinomycetes bacterium (assembly GCA_963732075.1). GTDB lineage: Bacteria > Actinomycetota > Thermoleophilia > Gaiellales > JAICJC01 > JAICJC01. Next base: position 220,869 of record CAVSYD010000003.1, read on the forward strand.
CACCCCGAGCCGGCCCCTGGCATGCTCGGACAGCGCGAGACACGCCCGGCCGACGTCGCGCAGGCCGTCGGGCCCCAGCCAGCTCAGGTAGATGAGCCCCGCGACCGCCAGGAGCGTCTGGTTGGTCGTGATGTTCGAGGTCGCCTTCTCGCGCCGGATGTGCTGCTCGCGCGTCTGCAGCGTCAGCACGAAGCCGCGCCTTCCGTCGTGGTCGTGCGTCTCGCCGACGATCCGCCCCGGCAGCTTGCGGATGTACTCCGAGCGCGCGGCCAGAAAGCCGTAGTGCGGGCCGCCGTAGGAGATGTGGTTTCCGGCCGACTGGCCCTCGCCGATCGCAAGCGCGCACCCGTACGCGCCCGGCGCCTCGAGCACGCCCAGCGTCATCAGGTCGACGTGGGCGATGGGCAGCGCGCCGGCGCCCGCGGCGGCCGCCGCCAGCTCGGGAGCGGGCTCGAGGCAGCCGAAGAAGTTGGGCTGCGGGAAGATCGCGCAGGCGGCGCCCTCACAGGCGGCCGCGAACCGGTCGGGATCGGTGGTGCCGCCGGTGTGCGGCACCTCGACCACCTCCATGCCGAAGCCGGGCGCGAACGTGCGCACCACCTGGCGCGCCTGCGGGTTGAGCGTCTGGGCGACCACCACCCGCCCGCGCCCGGTCGTCTGCTTCGCGACGTAGCAGGCGTCGGCGGCGACCGTGGTGCCGTCGTAGCCGGACGCGTTGGAGACGTCCATCCCCGTCAGCTCGCAGATCGCGGTCTGGTACTCGAAGATCGCCTGCAGCGTTCCCTGGCTCATCTCCGGCTGGTAGGGCGTGTAGGCGGTCAGGAGCTCGCCCCGCTGCATGACCGCGTCCACCACGGCGGGCACGTAGTGGTCGTAGATGCCCGCGCCGAGGAACGAGAGCTCGCGGCCGGTGTCGACGTTGCGCCCGGCCAGCTCGGTCAGGTGCGCCCACAGCTCGGCCTCCGTCAGCGCCGGATCGATCCGCAACGACCGGTCGAGGCGCACGCCGGCGGGGATCTCGGCGAAGAGCTCGGCGACCGAGCCGACCCCGATGGTGTCCAGCATCACCTTCAGGTCTGATTCGGTCAGCGAGGTGAAGCTCACAGCGACTCGAGCAGCTCGCGGTAGGCGGCGGCGCTCATCAGCCCGTCGGCCTCGGCCGGATCGCCCAGCCGCACCTTGACGAGCCAGCCGGCGCCGTAGGGGTCGTCGTTGATCTGGCTCTCGTTCCCGTCGAGGGCCGTGTTGACGTCGACCACCTCACCGGAGAGCGGCGCGACGAGCGCCGACACCGCCTTGGTCGACTCGAGCTCGCCGTAGTCGGCATCCTTGGCCACGCTCTGGCCGACCTCGGGCGGGCTGAAGAACACCACCTCGCCGAGCGTGTCCTGTGCATACCAGGTGATGCCGAACGTCGCCGTGTCGCCGTCGATCCGGACCCAGTCGTGGGCGTCGTGGTAGCGCAGTTCTTCGGGGTAGTTCTCGTCGCTCATGTGACGCTCTCCTTGACATACAGGGGCTTTGCCGCAACCCGCGCGGCCACCGGCCGGCCGCGGGCGTCGATCTCGAGGGTCGTGCCCTCATCGGCCAGACCGGCCGGAACGTAGGCCATCCCGATGCCGACGCCGAGTGACGGCGACATCGTTCCGCTGGTGACCACACCGGCCGGGCGCACCGCCATGCCCTGCCGCGGGATCCCCCGACCGTCGACCCGAACCGCCACCAGCCGATCGTAGTTGCCGGCGGCGCGCTGGGCGCGCAGCGCATCGGCTCCGATGAAATCCTTCTGGTCGAGCGGGCACACCCAGCCAAGTCCGGCTGCAAGCGCGGTGTGATCCTCGTCCAGGTCGTTGCCGTACAGCGGGTAGCACACCTCCAGCCGGAGGGTGTCGCGGGCGCCGAGCCCCGCCGGGGTCGCACCGGCGGCGACGAGCGCGTCCCACAGCCGCCCGGCCGCCTCGGCGGCCACCATCAGCTCCACCCCCGGCTCACCGGTGTAGCCGGTGCGGGCGACGATCGCGCGCACCCCGCACACCTCGGCATCGGTGAACTCGAACGGGGAAAGCGGCGGCAGGGGGACGAGCTCGAGGGCCTCCGGCCCCTGCAGCGCCAGCATCGCGATCTCGGCCGAGCGGTCGTCGAGCGCCACCCCGTCGGGGAGGTGTGCCACCAGCCACTCGCGGTCGGCGTCGACGCGGGCGGCGTTGACGACCAGGAGGATGTGGTCGTCCGCGAACCGGTAGGCGATCAGGTCGTCGATGGGGCAGCCGCGCTCGTTGAGGAGGAGGGTGTACTGCGCCCGGCCGGCGCCGATCCGGTCGATGTCGTTCGAGAGCATGCGCTGGACGAACCCGAGCGCCTCGGGGCCGCGGATCTCGAGCTGGCCCATGTGCGAGACGTCGAACACCCCGGCGTGGCTGCGCACCGCGAGATGCTCGGGGATGACGCCCGCGTACTGCACCGGCATCTCCCATCCGGCGAAGGGAACCATCCGTCCTCCGGCGGCCACGTGGCGGTCGTGGAGCGGTGTTCGGCGGAGGGCCTCGGACGCGTGCATCCGGACGGGCACTCTACACGCCGCGGCCTACCGGTTCTCGGCCAAACCGCCCATGATCGCGCCGATCCCCACGGCCTTGGCGGTGCCCATGTTGCCGCCGCCGTCGACCAGCTGGGCCGGGTCGTAGAACATCGTCTGGATGCCGACCCGCCCGGGGCCGGTGAACCGGTTCCAGGTGAGCTTGCCGCCGCCGCCGAACATCCCGGTCTTGAGGCCCATCGTGACCGCGTCCATTCCCACCGACGGGTCGCGGTAAAGCCAGCTGCCCGCCTCGATGTCGATCTGCTCGCCCTGCGCCAGCGTCGCCTCGTAGACGTCGCCGCTGCCGATGATCCAGAGCGACGCCCTGTCGGTCTTGGCCGAGAACTTGTCCACGAAGAATCCGCTGCCGCCGGCGAGCATGCCGCGCATGCCCTTGACCCGCTCGAAGGTGTAGTCGAGGTTGTCGGTCGCCGCCAGGAACTGGTGCTCCCGCACGAGCAGCGTCTGGCCCGGCTCGAGGTGGTGATCGACGATCTTGCCCGGAGCATCGTGGCTGAAGGCGATCCGGCCCGGCCCCCGGCTCAGCGTCAGAAAGAAGTCGAGCCCGGCCACCTTGCGCTTGAGTCCGCCCGGCAGCTTCTTCAGCTCGATGTTCAGCGACGGGTCCTTCCAGAGCAGCGTGTGGTGCTCGAAGAAGATGGCGCCGGAGCCGTCAAGGTCGAACACGAGCTCCGGCACCAGCGAGCCCGAGATGCGGGCGGTGCCGCCCCGAAACGGCTCGAGGCTCGGCTGGGTCGCGATCGGCTCGGGAAGGTTCACGACGGGCTCCTGACTAGGTGGTGGCCTCGATGGCGTGCTTCTCGACGACCCAGAACCGGTCGCCGGTCGCGGTGACCCGCTCGACCTCGGGGTAGACATGCTCGGGCTTGACGGTGAACCGGTTCGGCGCGGAGTGGGCCGAGGTGTACTCCTCGACGGTCAGCTCGACGCCCTCGATGCAGCCCTGGTCGCCGCACTCACAGACGAAGGGCACCAGGTCGCCGGCGCCGGCGCCCTCCTCCTCGAATGCGACGCGGCGGTTGTTGTAGTCGCGGAACGACTGCTCGTTCTTCACGAGCCGCTCGCGGCGCACCCCGTCCCAGTCGAGCGTCACGGCGGGAACGCTACAGCACCGGTCAACCTGCGACCGCCCCTTCGGGGCGGCTCGTATGCCAACTGTTCGGATCTGGTGAAGAGTTGCCGCAAAATGAAGGTGTCCGGGTGGGACGTGTAATACTTTGGAGAAGGTCAAGTTGGGCATTTTGGGCAGTTGAGTCGAGACGAAGGACCGGCAGAGCAATGAGCGCACACGTCGAATCTCCGATGTTTACCGACGCCTTCGCCGACGAGGGCGAGCACCGGGACGACCGTGAGGACATCACGGACACCCGCCACGTGGTCATCTCCGGCCACCGGTACACACGCCGCCGCCAGGATACGAACCGGGTCGAACGGGCGCGGGCACAGGTGCGCGCGCTACCCGCCGTGATCCCAGAGCGGGAATGGGTCGGCATCTGGATCGAGTTGATCGACGCGAGCCTGTACACACCGCCGGGCACTCCCCGCGCGGGCCGGATCCTGCGCGAGGCGTACGCCGCCGCAAGCATCCGCCTGCCGGTGATCCGCGATCTCGGGCTCTCGCTGCTGCCGCACACGGCCAAGCCGGTGCCGCGGGCCGTCGCCGCGCCCGCCGACATGGTCGAGCCCGTCACCGCCTGACCGCAGGGTTCGGCGCGACCGCCCGCTCAGGGTTCGGCCGGAGCGTGCCGATAGTGGGGGCATGACCGTGCCCGGCTCGCCTCAGCGACTGCTTTGCATCGCCGTGCTCGCGGCCGCCGCCGCCTTCGCGCTGGCCGGATGCGGCGGTTCGGGCGGCCCCTCGACGCTGCACGTGAAGGTCACGAAGCCCGAGGCCGCGAGGCCGGCCGCCCAGATCCTGTCCGACGTGCGCGCTGCCGTGGCAAAGGCCACCTCGGTGCACCTGGCGGGGCACGTCGAGGGCACCTCGCCGCTGGGCCTCAACCTCCACCTCGGCCGCGCCGGGGGCAGCGGGACGCTGTCGACCACCACGTTCGTCATCCGGATCACGCGCATCGGCCCCGTCGCCTACTTCACGGGCAGCTCCGGCCACAGCCGGGCGTTCTACACCCACTTCACGACGGCCGCCGGCGTCCGCATGCTCGAGGGCCGGTGGCTCAAGGTGCCCGTGTCGGACACCCGTTTCAGCGCACTCAGCGGCCTCACCGACATGCAGCCGCTTCTGGCCACGATCCTCACGCCCGACGGATCGGTGGTGAAGACCGGCGAGCGCAAGCTGCACGGCGTCTCCGTGATCGGGCTGCGCGACTCGGCCGGCGGCGGAACGCTCTATGTCGCCGCATCGGGAGTGCCGTACCCGCTCGAACTCGTCCAGGCCGGTCCGCATCACGGAGTCATCGTCTTCGGGCAGTGGAACCGGCCCGTCGCGCTGACCGCCCCCGCGCATCCCGTCTACCTGACGGAACTGCCCAAGCTCAGCGGCTAGCATCGGCGGCGTGAACGGCGGACGACGCAGCGTCGTTGTGATGGCGCTCCTGGGGCTCGCCCTCGTGCTCGTCGGCGGGCTGGTCGCGGTGATGGTGCTCGCGCACATCATCGGGCGCACCAGGGTCGCGCACCCCGGCTGGTGGGCCGCGCACGACGATCGTTAGGTCAGGTGCGCCTACTCGTCGCGCAGGAACGACGGGATCTCGAGCGCGTCCGGCGGCATCGTGAACTGCCCGGTGTCGTCGCCCGCCGGCTCGGCGGGTCGGCGGGCCGGCGGCTCCCGGCGCGAGCCGGCCGCGAACGCCGCGGCGGGCCGGTCGGGGCTGTGACGGTCGAAGCCCGTCGCGATCACGGTCACCCGCACCTGGTCGCCGAGCGCCTCGTCGATGACCGCGCCGAAGATGATGTTGGCATCGCCGTCGGCCGCGCTGCCGATGATCTCGGCGGCCTCGTTGACCTCGAAGAGGCCCATGTCGGTACCGCCCGTGATGTTCAGCAGGATCCCGGTGGCACCCTCGACCGACGCCTCGAGCAGCGGCGATGAGATCGCGGCCTTGGCGGCATCGGCCGCGCGGTTCTCGCCGCCGGCGACGCCGATGCCCATGAGCGCGGAGCCGGCCTGGCGCATGATCGTGCGCACGTCGGCGAAGTCGAGGTTGATCAGGCCCGGAACCGTGATCAGGTCGGTGATGCCCTGCACGCCCTGGCGCAGGACGTCGTCGGCGATCCGGAACGCGTCCACGATCGACGTGCGCTTCTCAACGACCTGCAGCAGCCGGTCGTTGGGGATGATGATCAGCGTGTCGACCTTCTCGCGCAGCTGCTTGATGCCGCCGTCGGCCTGCTCGGCCCGCTTGCGGCCCTCGAACCCGAACGGGCGGGTGACGACACCGACCGTGAGCGCGCCCAGCTCGCGCGCGATCTCGGCGATCACGGGCGCGGCGCCCGTGCCGGTACCGCCGCCCTTGCCGGCGGTGACGAACACCATGTCCGCGCCCTTGAGCGCCTCCTTGAGCTCGTCACGGCTCTCGGTCGCCGCCTCGAGGCCGATGGCCGGATCGGCCCCGGCGCCGAGGCCGCGGGTGATCTTGGAACCGATGTGGATCTTGACGTCGGCGTCGCACATCAGCAGCGCCTGGGCGTCGGTGTTGACGGCGATGAACTCCACGCCGCGCAGCCCCGCGTCGACCATGCGGTTCACCGCGTTCGTGCCGCCGCCGCCGACGCCGACGACCTTGATGACCGCCAGATAGTTGCCGCTCGGATCTCTCATCGTCCTACCCCTAACCTGACCCTCTACTCGAGGGTTCGACTATGACATCGCAAATCTTCCGCCCGGAAGGCACAGCGCAGCCAGGCTGCCTTTCGGGCGCAGAGGGCAGACTACCCGCCCCGACTCTCGGTGTCAAGCAGAAGGTTAGGAGGGCTCACTCTATACCTCAACTTTAGCCTTATTTCTTGTAGCCCACGGTCGGGCGGGCCGGGGCCGAGACGTTCACGTACGCAACGGAGCGCCGGATCGGGGCGCTCATCTCGCTCAGCACCTTGGCCGCCACCCGCAGTTTCAGGGTGAGTTCGCTCGTGGTGCCGAGCGGCACCCGCAGCCCGTGCCCGAACACCGCCACCACGCCGCCGGTGTTCGCGACGACACCCTTCAGGCGAGCGCCGCCGATGCCGCGCTCGAAGCTGGCAGGTATGCCGGTCAGGACTCTCAGCGCCGCCCGCATCTGGGCGGTGTCGACCGCGTGACCGGTGACGGGCGCCGGCCCTGGGGACATGATCACCAGGGGCAGGTGCGCGGGCGCGTGCGTGACCGTCCGCAGCACCCGGCCGTCGGACGAGATCACGTAGCGGGCCGCGCCCGCCCGAACGACGGCCGCCGCATGCTCCATCACCACCGCCACGTCCACGTCGTGCGGGAAGGCCCGGTCGACCCGCGCGAGGCGTACGTAGGGCAGCGTCTCGAGCCGCGCGGCGAGCGCCGAGGCGTCGACCTGGAGCAGGCTCTTGCCGGCGACGTCCCCGGCGACGACCGCCCGCACCTGGGCCGCCACCCGCGGGCTCGCCCCGGCGACCGTCACGTGCGAGATCGAGAACACCGGCGAGTGCTCGAGCGCCCAGTAGAAGACCGGCAGGAGCATCATCGCGATCGTGCCGGCGAGCACGGCCAGGCGGCGCCTGCCCTCCGAGCGGCGCACCTCCCGCCGGCGCAGCACGAGCCCCGGGTCGACGTTGGCCGCTGACATGTCCACCCAGTTCGCCGGGGCGTGCGCGGATCCTGCCCGGTCAGCCCACGGGCGGAAGCGCGATCGGGCCGAGCATCTGCACCTCGTGCTCCAGGTCGACCCCGAACCGCTCGCGCACGCGCCGGCGCGCCTCGATCATGAGCGCGACCACATCCGCCGACCGGGCGCCGCCCATGTTCTCGATGAAGTTCGCATGCACCGGTGAGATGCGGGCGCCGCCGATGGCGAACCCCTTGAGGCCGCTCTCCTCGAGCATCCGCCCAGCCGAGATGTCGCCGTCCGGGTTCTTCCACACCGACCCGAACGTGCGCACCTTCGCCGGCTGCGCCTCGCGGCGGCGGCGCTGCATGTCCGCAACGGTCGCGCGGATCCGGGCGGGGTCGTCGCGCCGCAGCCGCAGCACCGCCTCGGCCACCACCTCGCCCGCGGCGACGTTCGAGTGCCGGTAGTGCAGCTCGAGCAGCGCCGGCCCGCCGCGCCGCTCGCCGCCCGCACCCACGACGACCGCGCCCTCGAGCACGTCTCGCAGCTCGCCCCCGTACGCGCCGGCGTTCATGCGCACGGCGCCTCCGGCGGTGCCGGGGATGGCACAGCCGAACTCGATCCCGGACAGGCCCCACCCCGTCGCCCGCTTCACGACGGCCGCCAGGGTCGCTCCGCCGCCGCACACGATCCGCTCGCCGTCGCGGGCGATTCGGGCCAGCTCGCCCGCCAGCCGCAGCACCACGCCGTCGTAGCCCTCGTCGGCCACGAGCAGGTTCGACCCGAGTCCGACGACCGCGATCTCGAACCCGCCCGCCTCCGCCCACTGCAGCACCTCATCCAGTTGGCCGCGGCTCTCGGGCCGGGCGAACCATCGCGCGGGGCCGCCGGTTCCGACCGTGGTCAGTCGTGACACGGGGTGATCGGCTTGGACGCAGGCCGGCACGCCGCTCATCGCAGGAGGGCGTCGCCGACCCGGCGCACATCGCCGGCGCCGACGGTCAGCACCAGGTCGCCCTCGCGCACGCGGCCGCGCAGATAGCCGGCCGCATCGTCGAGCTCGGGCATGTAGGCCAGCGGCATGCCCGGCCGCCGCTCGGACACCGCGTCGACCACCAGCTTGCCGGTGACGCCGGCGACGGGGCGCTCTCGGGCCGCGTAGATCTCGGTCACGACCACCTCGTCCGCCTCCGCGAGTGCGTCACCGAACGCGTGCGCGGATGCGGCGGTGCGCGAGTACAGGTGCGGCTGGAAGCACACCACGACCCGGGCAGGAGCGTAGGTGCGGGCGGCGTCGATGACGGCGGCCACCTTGGCCGGGTTGTGGGCGTAATCGTCGACGATCGTCGCGCCCGCGACCGAGCCACGCAGCTCGAACCGCCGCCCGACGCCCGTGAACTCGGCCAGCGCCGCCGCGGCATCGGCCGGATTCGCCCCGGCCGCGGCGAGTGCCGCCAGCGCGCCGGCCGCGTTCCGGGCGTTGTGGGCGCCCGGCACCTTCAGGCCGACGTCGAGCGGAGCCTCGCCGGGGACAGACAGCCAGAAGCGCGAGCCCTCCGGGCCCCCGCGAAAGCCGGTGATGTGCCAGTCGGCGCCGGGATCGAAGCCGAACCGCGTCACGGGAGCCGCCGCCGCGGGCAGCGAAACGCCGTCGCCGAGCACCACGGCGCCGTCTGCGGGCACGTGTGAGACCCAGTCGGCGAAGAGGAGCTCGACGTCGGCCAGCGAGGCGAACCGGGCGTGATGGTCGAGGTCGACGTTCGTGACCACGGCCACCCATGGGCGCAGGAGCGCGCAGCTTCCGTCCGACTCGTCCGCCTCCGCCACCAGGAGGTCGCCCCGCCCCGGGCCGGCGTTTCCGCCCAGCTGGGGGACATCGCCGCCGACGAGCCACGTCGGGTCGATTCCGATCCGCAGGGCGGCGTAGGCGATCATGGCGGTGGTCGTCGTCTTGCCGTGCGCCCCGGCGACGCAGATCGACGGCCGCAGCCCCACCAGCTCCGCGAGCAGCTCGCCGCGGCCCAGCACGCGCAGACCGAGCTCGGACGCCGCGGCCAGCTCGTCCAGCTCGTCCGGCACGGCCGAGGACACGACCACCTCCATGCCCGGGGCGAGGTGGGTTCGGTCGTGGCCATCGGCCACCTCGATACCGAACCGCCGCAGCCGCTGCGAGTAGTCCGACTCGGCCCGGTCACAGCCCGAGACGTCCGCCCCCCACGCGTACGCGACGACGGCCAGGGCGGACATGCCGGCGCCGCCGATGCCGAGCATGTGCAGGCTGCGGTCGCGAAGCGTCATCGCGCCATCGCCAGAAGCTCGGTTGCAATCCGCTCGGCCGCGTCGGGCCGCGCCAGCCGGAGGGCGGCGTCGGACATGCCCAGGAGCCGTTCGGGCTGCGCCAGCAGGGCGTCCACCTCGCCCGAGAGGCGGACGGCGGTGAGCTCTGAGTCTGCGATCACGATGGCGGCCCCGCCGTCGGCGATGTGGGCGGCATTCTGGGACTGGTGGTCGGCGGTGACGTTGGGGGACGGCACCAGGATGGACGGCCTGCCCACGGCGGCGATCTCGAACACCGACCCGCCCGCCCGGGACACGACCAGGTCGGCCGCTGCCAGGAGCGGTCCCAGCGAGGACGTGTAGGGCAGCACGCGGTAGTGGGGGGCCGCCCGGGGCGCGGCGAGGGCGAACTCGCGCTCGCCGGTGATGTGGACGACGGTGAAGCCCGGGTCGTCGGCCGCCCAGGCGGCCGTGGCCGCCCGGTTCAGGGTGGTGGCGCCGAGACTGCCGCCGAACACGAGCACGACCGGCCGGTCGGGCGGAAGGTCGAACTCCCGCCGCCCCACCTCCCGGGTCGCGTCCAGCACCGCCCGCGGCACGGGCCGGCCGGTGACCTGGTAGCGCGGTGGCACCAGGCCGGCAATCGGGAACGACAGGAACACCCGGCGCGCCAGCGGCGCGGCCATCCGGTTTGCGAGGCCGAGGTGCGCGTCCATCTCCATCAGGCCGGCGGGGATCCGCAGCGCCGCGGCCGCGGCCACCATCGGTCCCGCCACGTATCCGCCTCCGCCGAAAACCACGTCGGGCCGCACCCGGCGCAGGATCCGCACACACTCCGCCGGAGCGACCGCGGCCAGCCCCAGGCCGCGCACCAGCGCCAGCGATGGGCGCCGAGGGAGGCCGGAGACGTGGTAGGTGTGCAGCGGGTAGCCGGCCGCCGGAACCAGTCGCGCCTCGATCCGGTCGGCCGTCCCGGCGAAGGTCACCTGGGCGCCCCTAGCCGTGAGCTCGGCGGCCACCGCCAGAGCCGGCACCACGTGGCCGGCGGTTCCGCCGGCTGCGATCAGCACCCGCGGGCTGCGGCCGGGATCGGGGGCGGCTGGGGGTGGCGTCATCGGCAGGCACGACCTTGCGAGCGGGTGCCCGCTGGCCGTCGGCGACGTTCAGAAGCGTCCCGATCAAGGTGAGAAAGACGATCAGGCTCGATCCGCCTGAGCTTATCAGCGGCAGCGGGACGCCCGTGAGCGGCAGGAACCCGAGCACGGCGCCCAGATTGACGATCGCCTGCCCGGTCACCAGGCATGTGATGCCTGTGGCGAGAAACCGGCCGAAGGGGTCGCGGGTGCGCATCGCCACGCGGAACCCCAGCACGGCGAAGGCGGCGAACGCGAGCACGGTCACGACGATGCCGATCAGCCCCAGCTCCTCGCCGATCACGGCGGCGATCATGTCGCTCGGCGCCTCGGGCAGGTAGTTGATCTTGACCGTCCCCTGCCCGAGCCCCTTGCCCCAGATGCCGCCCGAGCCGAGCGAGAGGAGTGCCTGCACGTTCTGGTAGCCGCTGCCGCCGGCGTCGGCCCACGGATGCAGGAACGCCAGCAGGCGGGCGTGCATGTAGGCGTTCTGGGAGATGACGAAGGCGGCGCCGGTGGACACGATCGCCGCCGTCCCCACCAGCAGGCGAAACGGCGTGCCCGCGACGATGAGGACGCCGGTCACCATGATCGCGATGGCGATCGTCGTGCCCAGGTCGGGCTCGAGCGCGACAAGTCCGCAGACGATCAGCGCCACGGCGCCGACCGGGTTCACGACCTCCTTGATCGACCGCGGCGGGCGTTTGCGGGCCGTCAGCACGGCGGCGCAGAAGACGACCATCGCGAGCTTCGCGAACTCCGAGGGCTGCAGCGTCAGCGGGCCGGCGACGATCCACCGCTGCGCCCCGTTGATGCGCACGCCGATGCCGGGCACCTTGACGAGCAGCAGGCCCGCCAGCGCCAGCAGCATCAGCACCGGCGCCAGGAGCCGCAGCCGGCGGTACGGGAAGCGGGCCGCGCCGGCCATGCAGGCGATGCCGAGCACCGCGTACATCCCCTCGCGGATCAGGGGCGAGACCGGATTCTGGCCGTCGACGACGGCGACCCCGCTCGATGCGCTGTACACCATGATGAGGCCGAAGGCGACCAGGCCGAGCGTCAGCAGGAGCAGCAGGTGGTACTCGATCTGGGCGGTGGTGGCCGCCGGCCGCGGGCGGGTGCGAGGCTGCGGTTTCGGGGCAGGCTCCCGCCCCCCGCGTTCGTCGATCGCACTCAGTCCGGCCACAGCTCCCCCAATCACCATCACCCCAGGCGAAGAGTTCGCCGCCGGCCCCCGCAAACCTCCCCCAAAAACCGGGGACAGTCCCCGGTCGAAACCCGTCACATCTCCGTCACGGCCGCCGTTCGGGGACTGTCCCCGGTTGGGCGGAGGTGCGGGCGAGCTCGCGGAAGCGGTCGCCGCGGTCTTCGTAGTCGCGGAACTGGTCGAAGCTGGCGCAGGCGGGTGACAGAAGGACCGTGTCGCCGGGGGCCGCGGCGGCGGCCGCCGCCCGCACCGCCTCCTCGAGCGTGCCGCAGCGCCGGTGGGGGGCGCCGGCGGCACCGAGCGCGTCCGCCAGGGCGGCGGCGGCCGCCCCGATCAGGTAGGTGCACACCACGGGGCCCGCGGCCACGGCCTGCGCCAGCGCATCGAACGACCCCCCCTTGAGCGAGCCGCCCAGGATCAGGTGCACGCCCGAGTCAAACGCGGTCAGCGCCTTGATCGTGGCGTCCGGGTTCGTGGCCTTGGAGTCGTTCACCCACTCCACGCCGCCGCCCCCGGCGACCGGCTCGAGGCGGTGAGGCGGTGGGTGAAACGCGCGCAGGGCGGTGTCGATCGCGGCGTGCCCCACTCCGGCCGCCCTAGCGGCGGCCGCCGCCGCGAGCGCATTTTCGAGGTTGTGCTCGCCGCGCAGGCGCGCGTGCGCCCAGTCGATCGAAGCGCGGTCGGCGGCGGTGAACCACACCCGTTCCCCGGCGCCGGGCAGGGACGCCGCGCGCAGCAGCGGGTCGTCGCCGTTCAGCACGGCGGTGTCGCCGCCGCCCTGGTTCTCGAGGATGCGCAGCTTGCAGCGAACGTAGGTCGCCATGTCCCCGTGCCGGTCGAGATGGTCGGGGGTCAGGTTCAGCACCACCGCCACCCGGCAGCGCAGCCGGTCGATGTCCTCGAGCTGGAAGCTCGAGAGCTCGCAGGCGATCCAGGCGCCGGCGTCGATGCGGCCGGCGAGCTCGGAGAGCGGCCGGCCGACGTTGCCGGCAACCTCGCAGGGAAGGCCACCGGCGCGCAGCATCGCACCCACGAGATGGGTCGTGGTGGTCTTGCCGTTGGTGCCCGTGACGCCGGCGATCGGGTTCGGCAGCATCCGCGCGGCCAGCTCGACCTCGCTCCACACCGGCACCCCGGCCGCCCGGGCCGCCGCGACCTGGCGCACCTCTCCGGGCACGCCGGGGCTCTTGATCAGGGCCGTCAGCCCCTCGACGGGCACGATGCGGCCGCCCAGGTGCGTCTCGACGCCGATGGCAGCGAGGCCGGTCACGTCGGCATCGCCACGCGCATCGGCCGCGACGATCTCGGAGCCCGGCCACACGCGCGCGATCGCCTCGCACGCGGCCACCCCCGACCGGCGCAGACCGACCACCAGGTAGCGCCCGCTCACCGGTACTTGCTGAAGAAGAGGTAGTAGAGGACGAATCCGCTGGCGCCGAACATCGCCGCGGCGATCCAGAAGCGGACGATGATCTTGTTCTCGGTCCACTCCATCATCTCGAAGTGATGGTGGAGCGGCGCCATCAGCAGCACCCGCTTGCCGAACACCCGGAACGAGACCACCTGGATCGCGACCGACAGCGCCTCGATGACGAACACGCCGCCGACCACCACGAGCAGCGCCTCGGTCTTGGTGAAGATCGCGAGCGCCGCCAGCCCGCCCCCCAGCCCGAAGGCACCCGTGTCGCCCATGAACACGTCCGCCGGATAGGCGTTGTACCAGAGGAAGCCGATACAGCCGCCGGCGAGGGCGGCGGCGATGATCGCGAGGTCGAGGGCACGCGGGTTGCCGACGTAGACGCCGTCCACGGTGTGGCCGGGGTAGACGCCGTTGTGGGCCAGGAAGGCGACCACCATCATGGCCGCGTAGGTGAGCGCGGCGATGGTGACGGTTCCGGCCGCGAGCCCATCCAGGCCGTCGGTGAGGTTGACCGCGTTGGCGGCGCCGGCAACCACGAGGAAGATGAAGACGTAGTAGGCGGGTCCGAGGCCGATGTAGGTGTTCACGATCGGGATGTAGATATCGGTGGTGAGGTGCTCGCGGTGCGCCACCAGGCCCACGGCCGCGACCACGCCGGCAAGCAGGAGCAGCTTCCAGCGCCCGCGCAGGCCCAGCGAGCGCGCGGCACGCTGCTTCAGGTAGTCGTCGGTGAACCCGATCGCCGCACAGGCCAGGGCGGTGCCCGCGACCGCCAGGCCCGGCCCGGTGCGCTCGGTGAAGATGAGGAACGCGAAGAGCGCGCACGCGAGCAGGCCGACGCCGCCCATGGTCGGGGTGCCCTGCTTTGACTGGTGGCCGGCGGGGCCGTCCTCGCGGATGTGCTGGCCAAACTCGTGCCCGCGCAGGAACGCGATCAGCGCGGGCCCCGAGACAATCCCGAGCAGCATCGCCACCACTCCCGATGCCAGCACCAGCTTCACTGCAGCGCCTCCACGACCGCCTCGAGCCCGGCCGAGCGGCTGGCCTTGACCAGGACGGCGTCGCCCGGATGCAGCACGTCGGCGAGCCCGGCGACGACCGCGCCCGAGTCGGCAAACCAGTTGCCGCCGTAGCCGCGGCTGAGCGGCCCGACGGCGACGACGGCCACGCCCAGCCGCTCGGCCTCGCGGCCCACCTCGGCGTGCAGGCCGGGGGCGGCGGGCCCGAGCTCGGCCATCTCGCCGAGCACGGCGACGGTGCGGCGGCCGCCCGCGGCGGCGACCAGGTGTCGCAGCGCCGCGACCATCGAGACGGGGTTGGCGTTGTAGCAGTCGGCGATGACGAATCCGCCCCCGGCCAGTTCGAGCCGCTCACCCCGCCAGCGCGAGAACTCGACCTCGCCCGCGCCGGCCAGCATGTCCCCGTCCTCCGGATCGAGCCCCATGCCGACGCACGCCGCGACCGCGGCGGCCAGGTTGAGGCCGTTGTGGTGCTGGTCGAAGTTCACCGGCACCGTGATGGTTCGACCGCGAAGCGCGATCTCCGCCCTGCCCGCGGCGATGCCGGCCAGGCGCACGTCGGCCCCCGCCTGCTCGCCGAACGTGATCACACGCGCGCGCGTCATCTCCAGGTAGGGCCCGAGCAGGGGCTCGCCGTGCGGCACGACCGCCGTCTCGTCCGGCCCGAGCGGCTGGAGGATCTCGGCCTTGGCCTCGGCCACGCCCGCGACGGTCCCGACGAACTCCAGGTGCACCGGGCCGATCGACGTGATGACGGCGACGTCCGGGCGTGCGATCTCGGCCAGGTACGCGATCTGGCCCAGGCCGCGCATGGCCAGTTCGCACACCACCGCCTCGGTGTCCGACTCGACCCGGCACAGCGTCAGCGGCACGCCGATCTCGGTGTTGAAGTTCGCGTGGCTCGACACCGTCCGCAGCCGCCGGCGCAGGATCGCGCCCAGGATGTCCTTGGTCGACGTCTTCCCGGTCGAGCCGGTCACCCCGACGACCTGGGCACCCGAGCGCCGCCGCACCTCGGCGGCGATCTGGCCGAGGGCGATCAGCGGATCGGGGACGACGATGCTGCGCTCGTCCGGCGCCGGGTCGCCGGGCGCGCCGCCCACCAGCACCGCCGCGGCGCCCGCGCGCAGCGCATCCTCGGCGAAGCGGGCGCCGTCGGTGCGTGCCCCGGGGAGCGCGACGAACAGGTCGCCCGCCGTCACGGTGCGCGAGTCGATCTGAACGCCGGTGAGCGTCACCTCGGCCGACGTGCGGCCTCCGCACAGGGCCGCGATCTCGGGCGCCGTGAGCGCGATCATGCCGCCGGCAGCCCGGCCAGTGCCTCGCGCGCGGCCGTGCGATCGTCGAACGGCAGCGTGCGGTCGGCGAACTGCTGGCCCTGCTCGTGCCCCTTGCCGGCGATCACGACCACATCTCCCGGCCTGGCCAGCGCGACCGCGCGCTCGATCGCAACCCGGCGGTCGGGCTCGGCGTCCATCGCAACCCCGGCCATGATCTCGGCGATGATCGCGTCGGGATCCTCGCTGCGCGGATTGTCCGACGTGACGATGGCGACATCGGCCAGCCGCCGGGCGACGCGGCCCATCTGCGGGCGCTTGCCGCGATCGCGGTCGCCGCCGCAGCCGAACACGCAGATCAGGCGCCCGGAGGTGATCTCGCGCGCCGAGTGCAGCACATTGGAGAGGCCGTCGGGCGTGTGGGCGTAGTCGACCAGCACGGTGAACGGCTGGCCTGCGTCGACCGGCTCGAACCGCCCCGGCACCCCGTCCACAGCCGCAATCCCGGCGCGCACGGCCGCGTGGGGAAGCTCCAGCAACTCGGCCAGCGCGACCGCGCACAGGACGTTCGAGACGTTGAAGCCGCCACGCAGGCGCACGTCCAGCGGCACCGGCCCGCGCGGCGTCGAGACGATCAGGCCGATCGTCCCGCCGGGACCGATCTCGACCGCGTGGGGGCGAACGTCCGCCGCCTCCGCGCGCCCGTAGGTGAGCACCGGGCCGGCGGCGATCCCGGCCAGGCGGCGCCCGTACGGGTCGTCGACGTTGATTGCGCCGGGTGCTGCGCAAAAGAGCCGCGCCTTCGCGGCGAAGTAGTGCTCCATGTCGGGATGAAAGTCGAGGTGGTCCTGCGTCAGGTTGGTGAACCCCGCGACGGCGAAGCGGACGCCGGTCACGCGCTCGAGCTCGAGCGCGTGTGACGAGACCTCCATGGCGCAGGCGCGGTCGCCGGCCGTGACCATCCGCCGTAGCGTCGCCTGCAGGTCGACGCTCTCGGGCGTCGTGCGGGCCACCGGCTCGACGACGCCCCCCACTCGCGACTCGATCGTTCCCAGCATCCCGGCCGAGCCGAGCGCCGCCTCGAGGATCGCGTGGACGAGAAAGACCGTGGTGGTCTTGCCGTTGGTGCCGGTCACGCCGACGATGTCGAGGTCGGCGCTGGGATGCCCGTAGAACGCCGCCGCCGCGGCGGCCATCGCCTGCCGGGACGACTCGACCACGAGCTGGGGGACATCGACCTCGAGCACCCGCTCGACGATCAGCGCGGCGGCGCCGTTTGCGACCGCGACCGCGCGCGAAGTCGTGCCCGTCGGCCACGAATCCGGGCACGCACACGTGCAGGGCACCGGGCCGGGCGGACTCGGCCCGGTAGGTGACGGCGGTGATGTCGGCCTCTCCCCGCCCGTGCACCGCACGCGGCCCGACGGCCTCGATCAGCGTCGAGAGCTTCATCGTCGCGGCGAACGTTAGTTGACGGGCCGGTCCGGCTTGATGCCCGCGTGGTTCGCGTACCAGGCGCCGATCTGCTCGAACGCCGGCGCGGCCACGCTGCCGCCGAAGTGGCTGGTCTGGGGCGAGTCCACCACGACCATGATCTCGACCTGGGGGTGCTCGGCCGGCAGGAAGCCGATGAACGTGGCGTCGTACTGGTTCGAG
The DNA here is from genome assembly GCA_963732075.1 of uncultured Actinomycetes bacterium. Lineage (GTDB taxonomy): Bacteria > Actinomycetota > Thermoleophilia > Gaiellales > JAICJC01 > JAICJC01. The sequence goes on from CAVSYD010000003.1 coordinate 238,190, forward strand.
TAGCCGCCGTGGCCGTTCGGCTTCTGGGCGGTACCCGTCTTGCCGGCCACCGTGTACCCCGGGATGGTCGCCTCGGAGCCCGTGCCGCCGTAATCGACGACGCCCTCGAGCATCGACACCAGCTGGTGGTCGACGTGGGGCGAGAGCACCCGCCGGCTCCACTGCCGCGACGGTCGGTCGCCCTGGATCGCCTGGACGATGTGCGGCTCGACCATCACGCCGCCGTTTGCGATCGCCTGGTACATCGACGCGATCTGCATGGCCGTCACACCGATGCCCTGGCCGATGGGAATGGTGCCGATCGACGACTCGGTCCAGTCCCGTCCCGGCAGGACGATCCCGGGCGACTCGCCGGGGAAGTTGAGCGCGGTCTCCTGCCCGAAGCCGTAGCGGCGGATCCAGCGCATCAGGTCCTGCTTGCCGACCATCTGCGCGATCTCGTCGGTGCCGATGTTGGATGAGATCTTGAGGATGCGGCGGACCGAGATGTTCCACGGCTTGTGCGTGGTGTCGTCGTGGATCACCTTGTCGCCGAAGTTCAGGAAGTCGGGGACGTTGTGCAGCACCTCATCCGGCCAGACGACCCCGGCCGTGAGCGCCGCCGAGAACGTCACCACCTTGAAGGTCGAGCCCGGCTCGTACACGGTCTGCAGCGCCTGGTTGCGCCACAGGCCCACGTTGCGCTCCAGGTGGGCCTGGTTGTTGTCGTAGCCCGGGGCGGTCGCCATGGCGATGACCGCGCCCGTGCGCGGGTCCATGACGATCCCGGTCGCCCACGCCGCGCGTGAGCTTCGCACCGCCTCCGCGAGCACCGACTGCACCTTGGTCTGGACGGCGGCATCCAGCGTCAGGGTGACGTTGCGCCCGGGGTGCGGCTTCTGCACCTCGACGGTGTCGAGCACGGTCCCGCTGGGATCGGTGACGGTCACCTGCTTGCCGGGCCGGCCCTCGAGGGTCTCGTTGTACTGGTGCTCGAGCCCCGCCCCGGCGCCCTTCCCGGCGTTGCCCTCGATGCCGGTGAACCCGAGCACCTGGGACGCCACGGTGCCGTCGGGGTACCAGCGCTGGAGCTCGTTCACCGTCGAGATGCCCGGCAGGTGGTGGCGGGTGATCCGCTGGGCGACGTCGGGCTGCAGCTGGCGGACGACATAGCCGCCCAGGCGCAGCTTGGCCTCGAGCGCCGCCACCTCGGGCTTCCAGGCCGGATTCGGGCGCAGCCGCGGTTTCCGGTGCGGATGATGGTGGTGGCCGCGCAGCAGGTTGGGGTGGTAGCCGATCGCGCGGGCGATCACCTCAGCGGTGTAGTGCACGTCCCGGAGTTCCTTGGGGTTGGACACGATCGTCTCGGACGGCTGGGTCTGGGCGAGCACCTGCCCGTCCGAGCTCAGGATCGAGCCGCGCAGGCCCACGAGCGTCGTCTCGCCGCGCTGCTGCTTCACGGCCTTGCGGGTAAGCGCCGCCGCGTCGACGCCCTGGATCTGGACGGCCCGGCCGACCACCACCACGAACGCGATCAGCGACATGACGAGCATCAGCCGCAGGCGGTGGTCGGACATGCGCTTCACGGGCGGTGGCCGGGTGCCCGGGTGCGGGTGGAAGGCAGCGTGACGTAGCGGGTGGTGTTCGGGTCGGCCGGGTGCATGCCCAGCTTCCCCGCCTCGATGCCGATTGCGACCGGCGACGAGAGGCTGGTCACCTGGTTTTGCGCGAGCTGGTTCTCGTTGGCGAGCTGCTCGGCGCGAGCCTGCAGCCTGTTGACCTCGATGCTGTCGCGCAGCGCCGCGACGTTCAGGGCGACGATGCCGCCCAGGAGCGCCGCCAGGATGATGACCCAGGCGGCTCCCCCGATGCTGAGCCGGCGCGGCCGGGCCCGCCGCGCCCGGCGGGGAACGGCGACCGGCGCCTGCGGGTCCGCTCGGCGCCGGGGACGTGCGGGTGCGCGTGCCGGAGCGGCGATGCTCACGACGCCTGGGTCCTCTCGGCAGCCCGCAGCCGGGCCGAGGCGGAGCGCGGGTTGGTGCAGCGCTCGTCCACGCTCGCAACCACCGCACGCTTGGTCAGGCTGCGCAGGAGCGGCTCGTGGCCGCACACGCACACGGGGAAGTCCGGCGGGCAGGTGCAGCCGCGGGCGTTGTCGCGGATGAAGTGCTTCGAGATCCGGTCCTCGAGCGAGTGGAAGCTGATCACCGCCAGGCGACCGCCGGGTGCGAGCAGCTCGACCGCCGACTCGAGCCCCTCCCGCAGCGACTCGAGCTCGCCGTTGGTGGCGATGCGGAGCGCCTGGAAGACGCGCCGGGCCGGATGGCCCTGGCCGAACCGCGCCGGCGTCGGGATGGCGGCCTTGATCACCTCGACCAGGTCGCCGCTGCGCCGGAAGGGCGTGACCGCCCGGCGGCGGACGATCGCGCGGGCGATCTGGAAGGCGTAGCGCTCCTCGCCGAACGTCCGCAGGACGCCGGCCAGCTCGCGCTCGTCCCACGTGTTCACGATCTCCTCGGCGGTGAGGTCGGAGCCCGAGTCCATGCGCATGTCGAGCGGCGCGTCGCTGGCGTAGCTGAACCCGCGGTCGGGCTGGTCGATCTGCATCGACGAGACGCCGAGGTCCATCAGGATCGCCTGCACGCGTGCGCCGGTCGCGGCCATGTTGCGCAGCACCAGCGCGAAGTCGCCGTGCACGAACCGCGTCTCGCTCGTGGCGTTCGCGGCGAACCGCTCGTAGAACGGCGCCACCTCACGGTCGCGATCGACAGCGATGTAGGTGCCGTCGCCGCGCAGGTGGGGCTCGAGCACCGCGGCGTGCCCGCCGGCCCCAAAGGTGCAGTCGACCACCGTGTCTCCGGGCCGCGGCTCGAGCAGATCCGCCACCTCCGCCGCCATCACCGGGACGTGTTCCATCTCCGTACTACTGCTGTGAGAGAGATTCGGCAACATCTTCAATGCTCCCCTCGGCTTCGGCCTGCGTCGTACGCCACGAGGCCAGGTCCCAGATCTCCAGCATGTCGCGCAGGCCGACCACCACGATGTCGCGCTCGAGGCCGGCGTGCGCCAGCTGCGGCGGCGGGAGCATGACCCGGCCCTGACGGTCGAGCTCGCTCTCCGAGGCGCCGGCGTACAGGTGCCGGCTCATCTGCCGTGCCTGGCGGCTGAATGGAGACAGCGACCCGAGCTGCGTGTCGACGAACTTCGCGAACCCCTCCGGCGTGTACACCGACAGGCACCTGTCGACCCCCTTGGCGACGATGACGCCGTCGGCGAAGTGCGGCCGCAGCTTGGCCGGGAGCGTCACGCGGTTCTTGGCATCGAGTTTTTGGACAGATTCGCCGAGCAGCACCAGTTCCATCTCCCATTCTGCCCCACAATACCCCACTTTCCACCACATTGCAACGCCATCCGCCCACATCTGCGCTCCTGGCGTCCTCCGCCGTCGGCGGCCGGGCGACGGTGCGAAACCCGGATGGCGGAAAATCCTTACAAAAACACCTGCATTTGCAGGCGGTTACGGCTGGTACAGTCCGGCCCCATGTCGAGCCCGCCTTCGCAGCGGCACTGGAGCCGGCTCGCGTCGGCAGTGGCCGCCGTCATGCTGGTCGCCCTGGCCGCCGCTCTCACCACGCCCCAGAGGGCGGGTGCCGACTCGATCCAGTCGGCCCGCGAGCAGGCGGCCGCAGCCCAGCACGAGCTGGACGCGCTATACGTCAAGGAGGACGCCGCGGTCAACGCCTACGACGCCGCCCGCTCGAAGCTCTCCGACGTCAACGCCCGCATCCGCCGCAACACGATCCGCCTGCACATCGCCCAGCACAACCTGAACGCCGCCCGCACGCAGCTCGCGGGCCTGGTCGTGGCCGCGTACAAGGGCGACGATTCGAGCGCCGCCATGTACGTGCTCGGCGCGCGCTCGTTCATGGGGCTCGTGAACCGCGTCGACGTCATCAACCGGTCGAACCAGAGCGAGCGGCAGCTGCTCCACCAGGTGACAGTCTCCGAGCGCGTGGTCGTCGCCAAGCGGCGTGCGCTGCACGCCGAGCGCGTCCAGGCCCGCCACTACGTCGGGCGCACCCGCAGCGCCCAGCAGCAGGTGGAGGGTCTCATCGCAAGCCAGAAGCGGCTGACCCAGAGCCTGAACGCGCGCGTGCAAAGGCTGATCGCCCAGCACAAGGCCCAGCTCGCCGCGGCGGCCCGGGCGCGGGCGGCAGCCGCGGCGGCGGCAGCCGCCACCCCGCCCCCCGTGGCCGCGCCCGTGAGCACGACTCCCGCCCCGCCCACCGGCGGCCCGGTTCCGCCCGCGAACTCGCTCGGCGAGCAGGCCGTCCAGATCGCCATGGGCGAGCTCGGCGTGCCCTATGTGTGGGGCGGCGCGAGCCCGGCGGGCTTCGATTGCTCCGGCCTGACGATGTGGGTGTACGCGCAGCTCGGCATTCACCTCGACCACTACACCGGCGCACAGTGGACAGAGGGCCCGCACGTGGCCCGTGATCAGCTCGAGCCCGGCGACCTGGTCTTCTTCGAGCCCGACATCGGCCACGTGGGCCTCTACATCGGCGGAAACGAGTTCATCGAGGCCCCGCACACCGGCGGCGTCGTCCAGATCTCGAGCCTGCTCAATCCCTGGTACGCGTCGGAGTACGACGGCGCCGTCCGCGTCACCGGCTGACGGCGTCCTCGCCGGTCGATCCCAGGGACGGCGAACGGTCGGGGTGTACATCCGGCCGGACTCCACATATAATTCAGCTGCGGTCGCTGTTCCACGTATGTCCTCCAGGTCGGAGGAGCTGGGACAGCGGCGGCGGGAAGTCGCCGGCAGTTGGGGGTCATCTGGCCGGCGAACCGAGAAGCGGTGCCAATCCGCAACCAAGGCGCATGGCGTAGAGATAGCGTCGGGCGGGAATAGCCTGTGTGCGGCGAACGTTATCGAGACAACGGATCAGGATAACTTGGGAGTCTTGAGGAGTTGATGACGAATGACTGACCAGCTCATCATCGAGCCGGAAGCCCGGCTCTTGGTGGAGCTCGGACAGGAGCGGGGTCTGGTGTACGAGGACGAACTGGCCGGTCTCGCCCTCGAGCTCGATCTCGAAGCCGACGACGTCCAGGTGCTGCGCGACGAGCTGGCGCAGCTCGGCGTCGATATCGTCGACCCTCCTGCTCCAGAGGAGCGCATCGAGGTTGTCGAGGTCGAGATCGCGACCACGAACAGCCTCGACCTCTTCCTGCGCCAGGCGGGCCGCTACCCGCTCCTGACCAAGGACGAAGAGGTCATGCTGGCCAAGCGCATCGAGGCCGGCGACCCGGTCGCCAAGCGGCGCATGATCGAGTCGAACCTGCGCCTCGTCGTGTCGATCGCCAAGCAGTACCGCGGCCAGGGCGTCCCCTTCCTCGACCTCATCCAGGAGGGCGTGCTGGGGCTGAACCGCGCCGTCGAGAAGTTCGACTGGCGCCGCGACCTCAAGTTCTCGACGTATGCGACCTGGTGGATCCGCCAGGCGGTGCAGCGGTCGATCGCAAACAGCGGCCGCACCATCCGCCTGCCCGTGCACGTGTCCGACCGCCTGCGGGCGATCGAACGCGCGCGCCGCTCGCTCGAGGCGAGCCTGGGCCGCGAGCCGTCCGAAGAGGAGATCGCCCGCGCGGCCGAGCTGACCTCGGACGCCGTGTCCGAGACCCTCGGCCTGGCCCGCAAGACCGTCTCGCTGCACGAGCCGGTGGGCGAGGACGGCGACTCCGAGCTGGGCGACATGATCGCCGATCCCGATGCGGGCAACCCCGAGGAGCTGGCCGAGACGCACCTGCGCCACGAGCGGCTGCGCGAGGGCCTCGCCCGGCTGGGCGAGCGCAAGCGGCTGATCCTGGAGCTGCGCTTCGGCCTGGACGGCCAGGACCCGCGCAATCTCGAGGAGATCGGCCGCATCGTCGGGCTCACCCGCGAGCGGGTGCGCCAGCTCGAGGCCGAGGCGCTGCGCGAGCTGGCGGCGTCGGCCGACATGCAGCCGCTGCGCGCAGCGTAGGGGCACGAACCGGAGTCAGCCGAGCGCGTGGGGCACCGTGTGCTTCCACGCGACCGCGTCGGCGCGCGCCCGCACCTTGCGGACGACGTCGATGTCAACGCCCGTGCGCCGCGCCGCCTGCTCGGCGGTCATGCCCAGGTCGAACATCGCGACCAGCGCCAGGTCGGCGTCGCGGTAGGTGAACCCGAGCTCGGCCTCGTCGGTCTGGCCGCCCCACAGGCCCGCGGTGGGGTGCTTGTCGAGCACCGCCTGCGGCTGCCCCAGCACGCGCGCGGCCGCCCGCACCTCGGTCTTGTAGAGGTCGGTGATCGGCTCGATGTCCGATGCGGCGTCGCCGAAGCGGGTGAAGTAGCCGAGCAGGTTCTCGGTCCGGTTCTCGGTGCCCACCACAAGCGCATGCAGCTCCTGGGCGAGGTCGTAGATCACGATCATGCGCGCCCGGGCGCTGGCGTTGCCCTCGCGGATGGCCGACGCCGGCAGGGTCGGTCGCATCGATTCCAGGGCCTCCACCATGGGGTCGATCCGGATCGTCAGGAGGTTCTCTTCGGGGAGGCCGGCGGCCGCGGCCGAGGCGCCGGCGTCGTCGATGTGCACCTGCTCGGTGTGCCGCGACGGCAGTCGCACGGCCACGACGTGCTGGGGGCCGAGGGCGCGGGCGGCCAGCGCCGCGGCCACCGCTGAGTCGATCCCGCCGGAGAGGCCGATCACGGCCTTCCCCCTGCCGGCAGCCCGCATGGTCTCAATCAGGCGCTCGGCCTTGAGGTCGATGACGGGCGCGAGCGCGGCCTCGTCGCGCAGGAGCGCCACGCGGTCGAGCCGGCCGCCCGCGGCGGCCACCTCGGCGAGCGCGCGTTCGCCGTCGCCCGGATGCAGCTCGACCGGTGCCACCGCATCGGTCAGCACGGTTGTCTGGAACCCCTCCCGGATCGCGTCGAGCGCGGTCGCCCGCACGCAGAAATCGGAGGCGACGCCAGCGACGAGCACCCGCTCGACCCCGCGGCCGCGCAGGTACTCGGCCAGGTCGGTACCGTCGAATCCCGAGTAGGCCTCGTGGTCGCGGTCGCCGCCCTTGTCCTGGATGCGGTCGAACCGGATCCCGGCCACCGCCCGGTGCAGATCCGCGCCCGCGGTGCCCGCGACGCAGTGCGGCGGCCACTGGCCGCCCCGGTCGGCGAACGAGCCGTGGTCGGGTGGGTGCAGGTCGCGGGTCGCAACCACGGTTCCGGCCCCGCTCGCGGCGGTCGCGATCGCCGGCGCGAGCAGGTGGGCCCCGGCGACGCCAAGGGCCCCACCGGGGCAGAAGTCGTTCTGCATGTCGACCACGATCAGGGCCGTGGCCGGGTCGGAGCCGGTCATGTGAGGTCCTCCTCGAGCGCGGACAGAAGCGGTGAGATCTGGGGGTGGAGCTGTTCGGGATCGCGCAGCGCCCGCACGCCGGCGGGCAGCGCGGCAATCTGGGCGGCGGCGCGGCGGCGCACGTCGGGCAGCGCGGGCAGCGGCGCGAGCAACCGTCCGTCACGGATCACCGGTTGCAGCAGTCGCTCGCCGGGCAGGTCCTCGTCGGCGAGGCCGATGGTGTCGGTGGGGGCGGCGCCACGGAAGACCTGGTGGCGCCCGGGCAGATTCGACTTCTTCCCCGCGGTCTTCATGACGGGGCGGCCGTTGCTGGACACGAGCTTGTAGACACCGCCGAGCGTGGGTGCGTCGCTCGATGTCGTGAGCGCGGTGCCGACACCGAAGCCGTCGATGGGCGCCCCGGCCGCGAGCAGGTCGTCGATCCGGTACTCGTCCAGGTCGCCCGAGCACACGATCCGGGTGGCCCCGCACCCGCCCGCGTCCAGGATGGCGCGCACGGCCAGGGTCACCTCGAGCAGGTCGCCCGAGTCGAGCCGCACGGCCGCCGGCACGATCCCGGTCACGCGGGCAGCCTCGCAGGCGGCCCGGGCGCCGTCGAGCGCGTCGTGGGTGTCGATCAGGAGCGTCGCGCGGGTGGGATGGTCGCGCATGAAGGCGCAGAACGCCTCGACATCGGTGGGGAACGCGAGCACGTAGCTGTGCGCCATCGTCCCCGCCGTGGGGATCCCCCACTCGAAGCCGGCGGCAACCGTGGCGGTCGAGACGCAGCCGCCGATGTAGGCGCAGCGCGCGGCGAGCAGGCCGGCGTCGGCGCCGTGCGCGCGGCGGAAACCGAAGTCGGTGACGGGCCGGCCGGCGGCGGCGGTGACGATGCGGCCGGCCTTGGTCGCGATCATCGTCTGGAAGTTGACCTGGTTCAGCAGGAACGTCTCGGCCAGCTGGCACTCGAGCCGACCGCCCTCGACGCGCAGCATCGGCTCGCCCGCGTGCACCACCGTGCCCTCGGGGATCGCGTCGACGGCGCCGGTGAAGCGCAGGCCGGCCAAGTGCCGCAGCAGCGGCTCCCCGCAGGTCTGCGACCGGCGCAGGTACTCGAGCGCCGGCTCGCCGAAGTGGAAGCCCGTCAGGTACTGGACGGCGCGCTCGAGCCCGGCCGCGACCAGGTAGCCGCGCTGCGGGGGCAGGATGCGCACGAAGAGCTCGAACGCCACCGGCTCGGCGGCCATGCCCTGGGCGACGTAGGAGTCGGCCATGGCGAGCTGGTACTCATCGGTGAGAAGCTCGACGGGCGGCCAGGAGATCACGTCGACCGCCGGTAGCGAACGCTCTGGGCCACGATCAGCGGCCGCCGGTCGGCGAACCGGTAGAGCGCCGCCGGGCGCCCGCCGGTGGGCCGCTCCCCCGCCTCGGCCAGGACGCCCCAGCCGAGCGCGATCCGGCGGAAGTTGTTGGGCTCGAAGGCGCGGCCGATGCCGGCCTCGTACACCCGCCGCAGCTCCGAGACGGTGAACGTCTCGGGCAGGAGGCTCCAGGCGACGTTCTGGTACTCGAGCTTGTAGGCCAGCCGCTGGCGGGCATAGCTCAGGATGCGGTCGTGGTCGAAGGCAAGGACACGCTCGCTCGCCGTCTGCGCGAGCAGCGGCTCGAGCGGCCGCCACACCGCCTCGCGCGCGTCCGACCCCGGCCGCAGCCGCGCACGGCCGCCATCGACCAGCGCCAGGTAGCAGCACGAGATCACCCGCCCGCGCGGGTCGCGGTCGATGTCCGAGAAGGTCGCGAGCTGCTCCATCCAGGTGTCGGTGACGCCCGTCTCCTCGCGCAGCTCGCGCTCGGCCGCCTCCTCCAGCGTCTCCTCGGCCTCGAGCAGCCCGCCGGGCAGCGCCCAGTAGCTCTGATAGGGCTCGTACCGGCGCCGCACCAGAAGGACGTTCATCGCCCCGTCCCGGAACGCGAACACGGCGACGTCGGCAGCCACCCGCGGATTTGGGGCATCGGACACTTATAGACCTCGTGACTACTTTAGCACGAGGGCGAGATGAGCACCGTGCGCAGGCTGGTGTAGAACTCGCGCGCCGCCTTGCCCTGCTCGCGGGGGCCGAACCCGGACGCCTTCTCGCCGCCGAACGGCGTGTGCAGGTCGACGCCCGACGTCGGCTGATTGACCCGGACGAGGCCGGTGTCGAGCCGCGCCGCCAGGTCGAGCACGCGGTCGAGATCGCGTGTGAAGACCGAGGTGGAGAGGCCGTGACGGACGCCGTTTGCGAGCGCGACGGCGGCGTCGGCATCGGGGACGCGGAGGATCGCGCACACGGGCGCGAACACCTCCTCTTGGGCCAGCTCGGCCGACGGATCGTCGACCTCGACCAGCGCCGGCGCGAGGTAATTGCCGGCCGCGGCCAGGGCTCCGCCACCCGTGAGGACGCGTCCACCCGCCTCGACCCCCCGCCCCACCGCGGCCTGCGCAGCGTCGCGGGCACCGGCCGAGATCAGCGGCCCCACCCGGCAGGCCTCGTCGGCGGGGTCCTCGACCACGAGGCCGGTCACGGCCGCCACCAGGGCGTCGCGCATGGGCGCGTACACCGAGGATTCGCAGATCACGCGGCTCGTGGCGGTGCACTTCTGGCCCGCGTAGCCCATCGCCGCCCACGCGATGGTCGCCGCGGCCGACTCGACGTCGGCGTCGGCGAGCACGATCGAGGCGTTCTGGCCACCCATCTCGCACTGCGCCGCAGCACCGCGCTCGACCGCCATCCGCGCCACGCTCGCCCCGGCCGCGATCGACCCGGTGAACGAGACGGCCGCAACCCCGCGATGCCCGACCAGCACCGCGCCCGCGTCGGCGTGGCCCTGCACCAGTTCGACCGCCGGCACGGGCAGCTCCGGCAGCAGGCATGCAAGCAGCGCCTCGGCGCATGCCGGCGCAAACGGCGAGGGCTTCCAGACGCACGCGTTGCCGTATGCCAGCGCCGGCGCGAGCTTCCAGGCGGGGATGGCGATGGGGAAGTTCCAGGGCGTGATCAGGCCGACCACGCCGCGCGGGCGCCGCCGCGACATCAGCAGCGAGCGGCCGTCGGCGGAGGGATAGGTGTCGCCGTCGGCATCGAGCGCCGCCTGGGCGTGGTAGCGCAGGATCGCCGCGGTGCGGGCGACCTCGCCCCGCGCCTCGAACACCGGCTTTCCCACCTCCCGCCGGATCAGGTCGGTGAGCTCGGCGGCGGCCGCCTCGACCCGGCCCGCCGCCCGGTGCAGCGCGTCCGCCCGCACCTGCCCGGGCACGGCCGCATAGCTCGGGGCACCCCGAAGCGCCGCGGCCACCGCCCGGTCGACGTCGATGCCGCCCGCCGGCGCAAACACGCCGATCTGGTCGCCGGGGTCGGCGGGATTTCGGCTGACGATGCCGGCGGAGGCTGCGGCGGCGCCCATCGGACGCCTACTTGCTCACGTAGATGACCAGCACGAGCGCGCCCACAAGCGCCAGCACCGTCACCAGCACCCACCAGCGCGACGTCGAGGTCGGAGGGCTCGGGGTCGTCATCGGCGCGCATCTTACCCTGTGGAGGGGTCGGCGATCGCCTGCACGGCGAGCGCCTCCGCGACCAGCACCACCGCGAACAGGATCACGGTGATCACGTGCACCGTCGTGCACCAGAGGCAGATGGCGTCGATCTGGAAGAGCTCGGCGTACACCAGGTGCAGCACCATCGCGACGCCGGCCACCATCCACCCGATCCGGGCAAACCGCACCGCCGCCGACTGGGACCGCCACGCCGCGGGCAGCACACAGCGCCCCCGCCACCACGAAGTACACGACGCCGAGCAGCGCCACCGGCACCCCGGCGATCATCGACTGCGGGCTGGTGGTCACCTTCTCGCAGTTGACCACCGCGGTGGTCGAGCAGGCCAGCTTCACAGTCGTCGTGTAGTGGACGAGGGTGAGGTAGACGGAGACGAGCAGCCCGGCCGCCGAGAGCGCCAGCGTGGCGGGCGCCACCCAGGCCGGCACCCACCTCCCGGCGATCATGTCGGCAGGTGCTTGGCCGCCGCCATCACGCCGGGTGAGGAGCACACGCTCGCCGGCGCGCCCTTGGTCTGCTGGCAGATCGCGGCGGTGATGTTGTTGGTGGTGCCCAGGATCGCCTGGGAGACCGGGCTCGAGGGATCCCTCATCGCCGCGGCGATCTGGCTCATGGTCATGCCGGACAGGATCTGCGGGTTGTAGCTCACCGTGTTGATGATGTAGCGGCCGAGGTAGACGAACGGGATGTATTCGGGGTCGTACTTCTTCGAAAGCTGCTGCTCGAGCGCCGTCGGCTTCTCAAGCAGCTTGTAGTAGTTGCCCTGCGGCTGGTTGGTCGCCAGCTCGACGGTGTTCAGGGCGATGTACTTGCTCGAGTACGTCGCCTTGTGGAACGAGAAGGTCGCGGTGTCCGGATCGACGTCGATGCTCGACGAGTGCGTCGCGCCGAGGTTGTGGAGAGTGCCGAACCGCGAGAACGCGGCCACGAGCGCCCACCGCTCGGCGGCGCAGAGCGGACAGAACTCGGCGCCCTCATACACCACGAGCGGCTTTCCATTCTGGTGCAGCGGCGTGCCGCTGATGCGCTTGAGGCCGGTCACGGCCGGCTGGTATCCGATGGTGTTGTAGAGGCTCGCGGGCACCGTGGTGACCGAATGCACCACGGCGGCAGGAGCGCGGCCGCTGGGCTTGGCCGGGGTCGGCCGACGAACTGCCCTGGGCGAGCTTGACGCCGACGAGGGCCGCGATCACCGCGATCACGCCGACGACGCCGGCCGTGGCGAGCAGGAGGGGCCGCTTCGACGACGACGGCGGACGCGACTGCAGGCGCGCGGCCCTGTCGCGCTCCTCCGACCGGCGCTGCTGCCGCGTCTTCTTGTCCGACACCTCTTCGCTCCTTCGATTGCCCTTCCCAAAGAGTAACCCGAAGGCGGCGATTCCCTCCTAAGAGGCACCTAATGTCGCGTAAGAGATCCCTTAATACAGCAGGTGTGCGATCAGCATGCCGAGGCCGATCGAGACCGGCACCGAGAGGATGCGCACGAACAGGTGCGGGCCGAACCGGCGCCGGCGGCGGCCGCCGTTGCGGCGGAACTCCGGGCAGCTGCGGACGGCCGATGCGGGGCAGCGCCGGGCGGCCGATGTGCGGGAGCGCGGGGCGCTCGACGTGGGGAAGCGCAAACCGGCTGAAGCTCGGCAGGGCCGGCCGGCCGACGTGCGGCATGGCGGGAAGCGCCGGACGCGTCCGCACCGGGTGGACGGCCGACTGGGCCGGGGCAGCGCGCGGCGAGGCCGCGCGAGCGCGGCAGCCGGCGCACGCCGCGCACGAGCGGCAGCATCAGGATCCATGCGAACGCGCCGATCCCCCAGATCGCGATCGCGAGCACGACCGCCCAGTAGAACGCGCGCGACCCGCCGTGGGTGACGATGGTGGCGATGATGGTGGCGGCCACGGCCGCGGCGGGCAGCTTGGTCTGCAGCGGCTGGGTCGTGCACGCCCCCCTGGCTGACCGCGGTCTCGAAGCCGGCGACGGTCGGGATCGTCCGGGTCCGGCCGAGATTCGCGCCGAGCCGGGAGCCTGCAGTCGACCAGGGCATGCGCGCCCAGTCGCGCCGCGACGATGCCCAGCACGGGGTCGGGCGAGAGGTCGGTGGTGAAGTTGCGCGAGATGGTGTGGGCGACGCCGTTGATCGCCGAGGGCGTCGACAGGTGCACCAGCTTGTCGGTGACGCCCCGCACCACGGCCGCCTGGCGCACCTCGCCGGCCGCGGCGATGGCGGGGGTCAGCGGCCGCTCGGTGGGGTCGAGGTACCACTGCGCGGTGCGGCCGGTCAGCTTGACCCGGCCCGCCGGAAACACCCCGTGGCCGCCCGTGACGTCATACGGCACCGGGGTCGGGTTCGAGACCGTGATCCCGCCCAGCGAGCGCACGATCGACCCGGCCTGGTTCAGCTGGATCAGGAGCACGTGGTTCACCGGCACGCCCAGGTCGCGCTGGAGCAGGCCGATCGCGCGCGGCACGCCACCCGCGCGCAGCGCGTCTCCCAGGGTCTGGCCTTCGAGGACCGACACCGTCGAGGGGACGGTCAGGATCTCGACCGCGTGATGCGTCGAGTCGGTGCGGGCCAGGATCACCGTGCCGGCGACGTGGTGATGCGAGTCGATTCCGGCGACCAGGGTCGTCTGGCGCGCGGCTCCGACCGGGGCCGGGGTCAGGGCGCGCTGGAGCGGCGGCGCGACCCGCGCGTTCGAGACGTTCAGGTCGTTCGAGAGCTTCCCGTACTGGTACCAGGCCCACCCCATCAGCGCCGCCACGACCGCCCACGCCGTCAGGAACACCGCCAGCCAGCGCCGTCGGCGGCGCTTGCTCGGCAGCATCCGTCCGTGTCCCGGGGGTCCACCACGGGTTGTCACGACGTCGGCCGCGGCGATGGGCGCATCGGACCCGGTCGGGCCCGTTTCCAATCCCTGCTCGCTCACACGTGCCCCCTCATGCCCGGCGTCCCCCACACACGACAGCCGATGCGTCATGCAGACTATTTCCCAATAACCAGGGAAGTCAACCCCCTGGCGAGCCGCGCGTGGAAAGGCACAGACAGGGATGTGGGTGCCTGTGGGGCGGCTTGCGGTGGTGGCCGCCGCCCCCATGCGGGCGGTGCACCGACGGCCGCTGCGACACCGCATGGGCGACCGAGCGGGCCATCCACTCGACCGGCGCCGGGTAGCGCACGAGCACGCAGATCCCCACCATCAGGGCGGAGATCAGAAGGACGTACTCGATGCTGGCCTGGCCACGACGCACATCTTCCAGGCTACGGACCGAGGTGTCACGTGTCTGGACGCGGGTGTGACGTGACCGTCACGGGCGTGCGACGGAGTCAACCCGCCTCTCCCGCAAAGGACACCCCGGTCAGATCCTCGGACGCCTCCCACAACCAGCGCCGCACGGTCTCGTCGTGCGAGAGAGGGGTGGACTCCACTCGCACGGGATCGCCGGTGAACTGGCCCCACCCTCCGGGACCGAAGTAGTCACCGGCTTGGGCGGACGGGTCGAGGGCGGCCCGCAGGATCGGCAACGCGCCCCGCGCCGGGCTCTGAACGAGCCAGAAGTTGAGCATCCGCAGGCGGCGGCTCACGACGAGCTGCTCCGCGCGCGAGGATGTCCGCCACAGATCGGTGGAGACAATCCCCGGGTGTGCGGCCAGCGCAATCGTCCCGGCTCCCATCGCGCGCAGCCGCCGGTCGAGCTCGTAGGTGAAGAGCAGGTTGGCCAGCTTCGACCGGTCGTAGGCGCCGCCGGGCGTGTAGTTGCGCTCCATGTCGAGGTCGTCGAAGTCCATGACGCCGCGCCGATGGGCGAGGCTGCTGACCGTCACGATGCGGGAGCCGGGTGTCGCCAGCAGCCGATCGAGCACAAGCCCGGTCAGGGCGAAGTGGCCCAGATGGTTGGTGGCGAACGTGAGCTCGGAGCCGTCCGGCGAGCGGCGATGCGACGGCACCTGCATCACGCCCGCGTTGTTGATCAGAAGGTCGATGTGCGGGCAGGTCGACCGGAGCTCGGCGGCCGCATCGCGCACCGAGGACAGGGACGCGAGGTCAAGGCGCACGATCCGCACGTCAGCTTCGGGGACGGCGACGTGGATCTGGTCGACCGCCCGGACAGCGCGTTTCGGATCGCGACACGCGAGGACAACGGTGGCCTTCCGGCGGGCCAGGCCCCTGGCCGTCGCAAGGCCAATCCCGCCACTCGCACCCGTCACGACCGCGACGCGGCCGGACCGGTCAGGGGCATCGCCGAGCGTCCATCGACCGCTCACAGGGCCACCCCGGCGGGTCACAGGGGTGCGAGCGCGTTCGTCACGTCCGCGATGATGTCCTCGCTCGCCTCGCAGCCGACGCTCATGCGGATGAACCCCTCGGGCACGTCGTCGTGTCCCCAGCGGCGCGTGCGTTCGGCGGTCGTGTGGATGCCCCCGAAGCTCGTGGCCTCGAGGACCAGCGCGCAACTCCCGAGGAACGCCTCCGCACGTTCCGCGCTCGCCAGCGAGAAGGTGATCACGCTCCCGAACATCTCCATCTGCCGGGACGCCACTTCGTGGGCGGAATCCCCGGGCAGGCCGGGATAGCGAACGTCCTGGACTCCCGGCTGCGCGGAGAGGTGCCCGGCCAGCGCGAGGGCGTTCGCGCACTGGCGCTCGAACCGCAGTGCCAGCGTCGCCAGCGACCGGTGGGCGAGCCACGCCTCGAACGGACCGGCAACGGCCCCCGTGAGGGACCGCCACCTGCGAACCTCCTGCGCCGATTGCTCACTCGTGACCGCCACGTAGCCGAGCATGAGATCGCTGTGCCCGGTCAGATACTTGGACGCACTCGCCACAGCGAAGTCCGCGCCGAGGTCGAGCGGGCGCTGGCCGAGTGGCGTGACGAAGCTGTTGTCGACCGCCACCTGCGCGCCGTGCGCGTGCGCCACCTCGATGAGGTCGGCCACGTCGCAGGCATCCAGCCGGGGGTTTGAGAGGCTCTCGAGCCACACCAGATCGGCGCGCGGAATCGCCTCACGGAACGCGGCCGTGCCCGTCGGGGCCATCTCGACGACAACACCACGCGGCTCGAGGTGGCGCTTCGCCAGATCCCGCACGAGGCTGTAGCTGTCGGAGGGAACGAGCAGCCGGTCGCCCGGCGACAGGGTCGGGACGACGACGGCAACGATCGCCGCGAGCCCCGACGCGAACACCGTCACGTGCCCATGCTCGAGCTCGCCCAGCGCGGACTCGTATGCCGTCCATGTCGGATTACCCTGGCGGTTGTAGGCGTAGGGCGACGCCGCGACGTCGCCCATCAGGTGGTACGGCGCGGCGAATGTCGGCCCGGGGAGAAACGGCTCCCCCTGGCGGGCCTCGGGAAGGCCGGCGTGGATGCAGACGGTGGCGGGCGCGCGGGTGTCGCCGTGACCGGTGTCGGTGGGTGCGCTCATTCCTCGATCCTAACGACCGGCCGTCTAGAGGCCGGTGAACGATCCCGACACGGTCAGCACCACCGCCGCGGCCAGCGGCAGAAGCGCCGCCGGCACCAGGACGAACACGACCACCACCAGCACGCGCGGGCCGGCCTTCGCCGCCCGCTCCTGCACGTCCCGCGCCCGCCGCACCCGCGCCCGGTCGGCCTGGCGGCGAAGCGCCTCGGCCAGCGGCACCCCCAGGCGGTCGCTCAGCCGCAGCGAAAGCGCAAGCTGCCCAAGCGACGGCGCACCCGTGCGGTCGGCCAGATCGCGCAGCTCGTCCACCCGCGGCCGGCCGAGGGCCACGTTGGCATGCATGCGCTCGAGCTCCTCGCCCAACTCACCGCCCACCGCCTCACCGGCGCCGCGCAGCGACGCGTCCACCCCCACTCCCGCGGCCACCATGCTGGCGACGAGCTCGACCAGCTCCGGCACGCGCCGCTCGATCCGCTCGGCTCGCCGAAGGGCCGCCGCGCGCAGCCACAGATCTGGGTACGCGCACCCGAACGCCGCCAGCACGACCGCCACGACCACGCCGGTCGCCCCCTCGAGCAGCACGGCGACGGCGAGCGCCAGGCATGCGAACGCAGTCGCGGATCCGGCCCGCAGTGCGGCCGCGTCCGCACTGCCGAGTACCGTGGCGGCGCCCGCGGCTGCCGGCCCAAAGCCCCGGGCGGGCCATCCGGCCCGGCCCGCGAGCATCCCGGCCGGCCGGCGACCCACTCCCACCAGCAGTCGCACCGACGGGCTGGGTGCCGACACCCGTTCGGGCGGGTTCAGGATCCGGTCGCGCACGGCCGAGCGCCGGGCGCCCCCGAACGCGAGCAGGGCCGCTGTGAGCAGTAGGGCGGCGATCACGGATCGACCGCCGACAGACGGGAGATCAGCACGTGCCCGACCGCGGCGAGTGCGGCCGACGCTGCCAGCGCGATCCATCCGAGCGGTGATCGCACGAGCAGGTCGAAGCCGGGACGATCGGCCAGATACAGGGCGGCGACGCCGAGCGCCGGCATCGCGGTCACGATCCGGCCCGTCGCCCGCGCCTGCGCCGTTGCGACCTCGGCCGCTCGCCGCTGCGCGGCCCGCTCGTGCAGGAGCTCGGCCGTGCGATCGAGGAGCAGCGCCAGATCGCCACCGGCCCGGATCTGGAGACGCACCGCCGCCACCAGGTAGGCGACGTCACGCCCGCTTCCGAGCGCGCGCAGGGCCTCGTCCGCCGGAGCCGCGAGCGCCGCGTCGGCGGCCGCAGCCGCCACCCGGCTCGCCGAGGGCTCGGGCAGGTCACCGACCGCATCGGCGAGCGCATGCCGCAGCGACCGTCCGGCGCGGACATGTGCCGCCAGGATCTCGACGACCAGCGCGAGCTGCGCCGCCGCCAGCCGTTCGTCCCGGCGCCGACGGGCGAGATGGATCGCCACGGTCAGGCGGGGGCGTCGCATCGGCGCTCGAGCAGCTCTCCCAGCAGCCGGTCGTCCAGCATGTTCAGGCCCCCGTCGCGCCCCCGGCCGTCCAGGAACCGCACTCGCCTGGCGCCGTCCCCGTCGCGCACGAGGTGCACGATCACGTCGACGGCCGCCGCCACCTGCTCGCGCACCGCCACGTGCGGAAGGTCGAGCCCCGCCATCAGCGCCATCATCTCGATCCGGCGAACGGCATCGGCGGGCGAGCTGGCGTGAACGGTGGTGAGGGAGCCATCGTGGCCGGTGTTCATCGCCTGCAGCATGTCCAGGGCCTCGCCGCCGCGGACCTCGCCGACGATGATCCGGTCCGGCCGCATGCGCAGCACGTTACGCACCAGCGCCCGCAGGGTCACCTCGCCCCTGCCCTCGACGTTCGGCGGCCGGCTCTCGAGCCGCACGACGTGCGGTTGCGGCAGGCGCAGCTCGGCCGCATCCTCGACGGTAACGATCCGCTCGCCGGGATCGATGAATCCGGCGAGCGCGTTCAGGAGCGTCGTCTTGCCCGTCCCCGTTCCGCCCGACACGACGACGTTTGCGCGGCCGCGAACGCACCGCTCGAGCAGTTCAGCCTGGTGCGGCGAGATGCTCCCCGAGGCGAGCAGGTCGCCCACGCTCAGCGGCGAGCGCGCGAACTTGCGGATCGTGAGCAGCGGCCCGTCGAGCGCCAGGGGCGGCAGCACCGCATTCACCCTGCTGCCGTCGGGCAGCCGCGCATCCACCATCGGGCTCGATTCGTCCACGCGCCGTCCGACCGAGCTGACCACGCGGTCGATCACCTGGCGGAGGTGCTCCTCGTCGCGGAACGCGACCGGCTCGCGCACCAGCCGCCCGCCGCGCTCGGTGTACACGGCCGAGGGGCCGTTGGCGATCACCTCGGTCACCAGCCGGTCGCGCAGGAGCGGATCGAGGGGCCCGATGCCGATCGTGTCATCGACGACGCCCGCGACCAGGCGGGCGGCGTCGGCGGGATCGAGCAGGAGCCGATCGGCGCGGACGAGACTCCACGCCACCCGCTCGGCCGCGGCCCGCAGGTCGCCCGCGACGGGGCGCTCCCGGAGCTCACGCCTGAGCCGGTCGCGATACGCGGCGGCCAGATCCGCGATCGGGTCGTTCACGCCCACAGCTCGGCCGCCAATCCGCGCAGCGCCGCCGCATGCGCCCGGCCCGGCCACCGCTCCAGAACGGCCCGGCCGTTGGCGAAGGCATCCATCGTGGCGGCGTCGATGGCCACCGCGGCGGCCACGGGCGCACCGACGGTGCGGGCGACGCTGCGCAGCGAGAGCTCCGAGCGCCGGCTCCAGCGGTTCACGACGACGGCGATGCCGTCGCCGCCGGCACCGGAGCGCGCGAGGGTGGTCACGAGCTCGCGTCCCGCCGCGACGGCATAGGCGTCGGGCGTGACCACCACCAGTGTCCTGTCGGCGGCGATCGCGACCTCCCGCGACGCCGTCGACGCCACCGCGCCCGCGTCGACGAGCGCCGGACCGGCCGTGCGCAGCTCGCGCACCAGGGCCGCGGCGAAGCCCGCGGGCAACGTGCCGGCGATCTCGGGCCCAGGCGGCCCGGGCACGAGCCGGAGGCCGCAGGGATGCTCGACCGCCGCGGTTGCGATCGCAGCCGCAAGCCCCTCGCCGACATGCGCCAGATCGGCGACCGAGCGATCGACGCGGCAGCCGAGCAGTGCCGCCAGGCTCGCCCGCGCCCCGGACAGATCGACCATGAGCGCGCCGCCGAGGAGCGCGAGCGCAAGGGCGATCGAGGTGGCGCCGACGCCGCCCTTCGCCGCCACCACCGCCACGACTCCGCCCTTGGGCATGGCGATCGCCGCGGTCGGCATGTCCCCGGCTGCCTCGGCCAGCGCCTCCACGAGCGCACTCGGCACCGCCGGCAGCGCCAGGAGCGCCCGCGCACCGGCCGCCAGCGCCCTGCGATAGACGTCAACTCCGGGCGATCGGGCGAGCACCACCGCGGGGCACCCGCATGCGGCAACGAGCTGGCGCAAAGCCGGCGCCTGGTCGGGCCCGGGATCGGCCACGAGCGCGACGTCGCACGGCGGCAGCCTCCCGGCCACCGCCCGCAACGGGTCGACGACGCCAACGAGCTGCACGCCCGGAAGATCGTCCGCCAGGGCCGCAACCTCGGCACCGAACGAGGGGTCGGCCGCCACCACGAGGCAGCGCACCAGCGGCGCGATCACGGCGTGCCGGCGCCGGAGGCACGCACCACCAGGCGGAGCGCGCCCTCGGCCTCCGCCGCGATGGCGAGCGGGATGGCGGAGGCCGGCAGGAGCAGCGTCGCAACCGCTCCGGCGTCGGAGTGGGACGCCGCCAGCACCACCACGTCGGCGAGCACCATGCGCGAGCGGGTGCGCCGTCCCGGTGGCGTGACATAGACGTCGGCCCGGACCCCCGTCAGGTCGCCGGACGGTATCCCGGCGGCGTCGTCCAGCCGGACGGCAACCTCGCGCCCGCCGGGGACGAGCGGGCGCGGCACGATCTCGGCGTCCATCACCGGTGCACCCACTCCCAGCGCAACCGCCGCACGCTGACCCACCGCCTGTCCCGGCCGGGAGAGCTGATGCGGGGACGCGGAGGCGGCGGGCACACGCTCGAGGCCCAGGTCGGCGACGGAAATCCGGCCACCGGCAGGCACCGGCCGGACCATCACCAGCCGGCCCACCCGCTGCTCCGAGACCACCCTGGCACTGCCGCCGGCCGCGAGCCGCACGAGCCCGAGCACGGCCAGCGCGGTGCCGGCGAGTGCGAGCAGGATGCTGCGACGGCGGTGGCGGCTCATGTGCGGGCGCCGGGCAGGCAGCGACGGCAATCGGGACCGAGCATGGGCACGCCGCACCAGCCGCAGCGAGGTGCGGACGCCACCCGCTCGCGCAGGGCCATGAGCGACCCCGGTGGCAATGCGGTCGCCACCAGCAGCTCAACCGTCCAGCGCACGCCGAGCGATGCCGCCAGGCCCTTTGCGAGCAGGCCGGTGCGAACGCCTCCGGCGTGGACCGCCTCGACCAGGCGCCGTGGCGCCCCCGTCCCCGACACCGCCGCTGCGCACACCCCCCGCGTCCCTCCGGATGCCGCCACCGCGGCGAGTGCGGGGACGTCGAGCGCGATCCGCGACCAGCGTCCGGCCGACCAGCGGGCGCACACCCGGTGTCCGCGCCCCCCATCGATCAGACCGGCCCGGCGCAGCGCCGAAGCGGATGGGCACACGACCCACATCGCGGAGCGCTCCTCGACCGCGTCCAGGAGCGCCGCAACCTCGAGCGGCGCCCATCCGCGCTCGTGTGCGTGGGCCGCGATGCCGGCCAGGTACCGGCCGCCGATACCCGGCAGGCGCAGCTCGTGACCGCGCTCGGCCCCGCCGGCCAGACCCTCGGCCCTGGCGATGCGGCCCGCAGCCGAGAGCGCCGAGACGAGTCGCAGCGGTGCGACGGACGCCCCCGCACCCTCCGCGGCCGGCGTGCCCGCAACCCGCAGCGGGCGTCGGACCGGGCGGATGCTCACTGCGGGGCCGATCCAGAGCGGCAGCGTGACCGTGAAGCGGGTGCCGGCCCCCACCGCGCTTCGCACCGCGATGGAGCCGCCGTGAGCCTCGGTCAGCTCCCGCGCGATGGCGAGGCCCAGGCCGGCGCCCGGCTCGGGGCGCTCGGCCTGGAAGAACTCGTCGAAGATGAACGGCAGGTCGGCCTCGGCGATGCCGCGCCCGGCATCCTCGACGGCGACCTGCAGGTCGTCGCCGACACGCGTGCCGTGCACCGTCACCTCGCGTGCCCGGTGGGGCATATTTGATGCCGTTTGTGATCAGGTTCGCAAAGATCTGGCGGACCCGGTTCTGGTCTCCCCGAACCTGCCCGCCGTTGCAGCTCCAGTCCAGACGCACCCGAACGCCGCGCTGCTCGGCGACGGTCTGGAGCCGCTCCGCCACCTCGCTGATGCACTGCTCGAGCGGGAAGGCCTCGGCCTGCACGCGCAGCTCTCCGGCGCGGGCGCGAGACAGCTCGAGCAGATCCTCGATCAGGTACCCGAGCCGCTCGCACTCGCCGTTGATCACGTCCAGCTTGGCCGCCTTGGCCGGATCCGACTCGGACCGGTGCAGGGTGTACACGTAGCCCTTGATCACCGTCAGCGGCGTCCGCAGCTCGTGCGACACCTTGCCGATGAACTCGGCCCGGGCCCGCCCTTCGCGGGCGAGCAGCGTGGACAGCTCCTCCACCGATGCCTGCAGGCGCTCGTCGACCTCGCCCCGCCTGCGGCGGAGCGCGTCGCGGATCACTCCGGCCTACAGAGGCGGTAGCCGACGCCCCAGACATTGGCGATCCAGGTCGCGTCCGAGTGCAGCCCGAGCTTCTTGCGCAGCCGGCTGGCGTGCGAATCGAGCGTCCGCGTCCGTCCCTGCGAGCGGAAGCCCCACACCGTCTCGAGCAGCTCCTTCTTCGTGAACACCCGCTCCGACTCGGAGGCGAGCGTCGTCAGGAGCTGGTACTCCTTGGCCGAGAGATCGATCCGGATGCCGCCGACGGTCACCTCGCGCGAGAGCGTGTTGACGGCCAGCTCGCCATAGCGGATCACCTGGCGGTCGCGGCTGCGCGCGACGCGTGCCGAGCACGGCGCCGATGCGGGCGAGCAGCTCCGGATAGTGGAACGGCTTCGTGACATAGTCGTCAGCCCCGCGCACGAGCCCTCTGACCCGGTCGATGTGCTCGGCCTTGGCCGACAGCATGATGATCGGAAGGTCGGGATCCCAGGGATCGTTGACCCCGTCGCCGGCCCGCACCAGACGGCAGACGTCGTATCCGCTCATGTCCGGGAGCACGACATCGAGCAGGACGACGTCAGGTCGCGAGTGTCCGAGCAGGTCCATCGCCTCGGCACCGGTCGCCGCCGAAAGGACGCTGAAGTCGTCGTCGCGCAGGTTCTCGGTCAGAAACTCGACGATGCGCGGTTCGTCGTCCACGACGAGCACGGTGGATCCAGCCATGGGTGGTGCCTCCTTGGGGGGTCGCAGCCGGGTCGGGCGGGGGGCACCGACGGCCGATCAGGACTCACTGTCTGTTCGAGCGCCCCGAGGCTCACGACTAACGTATCCGACAAGACCAGCAACTGGAAGATCTGTCACAGCAACTGTTGCAGATACGTGAGGTGAAATCACCGCCTTGCGGTAGGCGGCGGGCCTGCAATCTCCCCTCACGCGGGGATTGACAGCCACGAGCCTCAGTTTGGCGGGCTTTTGAACGCGGCCATGACGGTGTATCGGCAGCAAGCGGTCGTCGACGATCCGACCGCTCCGGGCGCGGCTGGTATGCCCACATCCGCGTGCCAGGGCCCTGATAGAGCAGCCACGAGCCTCTGGCTGACCAGGCTGTCCGTGCGAAGAGGAACGCTGCCGAGGACGGGACCGGGGTCGGCGGCCGGTGACGACCGGTCATCGACAGTGCGTACAGGCGGGTGCGTCCGTGTCCCAGAGGCCGTGCCGCCGCATAGGCGGCGATCATGCTGCCGTCTGGCGCAATTGCGCTGCCGGAGCCCGAAACATCGTTCGGACCCGTCAGGCAGTTGACCGCCGGGTCGAACAGCGTATGCCGCCGACCCGGCATAGCGGTCGGGCAACGAGCGCATCCGGTGCGGTAAAGGTCGAGCCCGCACTGCACGATCGAGACGACCGCGGCGGTCGGCCGGTCGCCACGATCGCTCGGCCGACCGGCCGCTCGCCCGCCCCGAGCGCCGCATCCGCGTACGCCCACACCACGAGCGCCGACGCGCGATTGCAGTGGTGCCCTCGGTGAGCAGGAGCTGGGTCACCGGCGCGCGATGGCCGGACTATGTGGCCGTGCAGGTCGGCGCCCGCGAGCGCACATCGGTCGACGACGAGAAGATCAGCAGCCCGCCCACCCACGACAGGGAGTAGGCGACGCCGGCCAGCACCGGCATGCTGAGCATCCAGCCGCGCCGGGTTTGCTTCGATCGCGTGACTGGCGAGGTGCTTTTTCGAGGGTCACCGACGCCCCGTACCCCGTCGCGTGCACCGGAAACCTCCGGGCGCCTACAACCCTTCGGTCGCGCAGGCTCCCAGGATGTGGCTGAACACGGCATCTGCAGACGGAGCACCGGCCGGGGCGGTGACGTTGTAGCCCTGGGCGAAGTGGGTCTGAGCCGCCGTGGGCTTCATCCCCACGAGCTTCGCGTCGGATTGCGTCTGGCAGACCTGGACGAGCCAGGCGCTCCCCATCCGGGCGACCAGCGTCCGCGACGTGGGTGACCCTGCGAGGCCCCGGTTACGCCGATCACGTCCCCGAAGCTCTCGAACTGCTTGGCGTAGCTCGGATGGGAACTTCCGGCGCTCGCCGAGTTGCCGCACCCGGCAGCCAGCGCAACCGTGGCGAGGGTTGCTGCGGCGATGGCGATCACTCGTCTCATGCCCAGTGATATCGGCAGATGGCAACGGATCCGTAAGAGGCATACGCTGCCGCCATGGCCGACGCCCGCGCGCCGCAGTCGAACATCGAGATCATCTTCAGCGACTACCTCGACGCGATCCGGCGCGGCGACATGGACGCCATCGCCGCCCGGCTCGCGCCCGAGGTCACCCACCGCGGTGTGCGCGCCGACCTGATCTGCCCCGACCGGGAGTCCGTGCTCGAGCGCATGCGCTTGCGGTCACGGCAGCTGCCCGACGTCGAGGCCATCGAACTCGTGGCGGCCGGCGACCGGGTGGTGATGTCGATGCGCGCGGCCGGCATCGGCGTCCCCGAGCGCGACGAGGACGCGCCGCGCGGTCAGGCGTCGGTGGTCTTCACCCTGCGTGACGGCCTGATCACGGCCATGCAGGACTACACCTCACGCGCCGATGCGCTCGCGGCGGCGGGTGCGGGCGTGCGCCAGTGGGTGTGAGAGCAGGTGGGCGCCGGCCAGTCCGGCCCAGTCTCCGTAGCGGGCGAGCAGGCGGGCGGTGTCGGCGGTATCGGCCGACCGCCCCAGGAGCGCCGAGCACAGCTTGATCAGGCCCAGGTCGCCCACCGGGCCGTGGGCGTAGGAGCCGAGGCCCTTGGCGGCGATCACGCCGGCCGACCACGGCCCGAGGCCCGGCTCGGCGCAGAGGCGGTTGACCGCCGACTGGGCCGGCGCGGCGCGCAGGCGCTCGAGGTCGAGCGTCCGCGAGACCCGCACGAGCGCCGCCGCCCGCCGCGGAGAGAGCCCCGCCCGCTCGGCGCCCGCCGCGCTCAACCGTGCCAGATCGGACGCCTGCGGCGGCCGGCGCAGATCGCCCGCGGGAGCGCATACGGCCGCCAGGAGCCGCCGCTCGATCCGCATCGCCTCGTGGGCGGTGATGAGCTGGCCGCAGACGGCGCGCACGAGCGCGTGGGTGACGGTCGCGAGCCGGGCCGGGCGCAGGCCCGGCCGTCGCCGCACCGACCGCCCGAGCAACTCGTCGCCGGCGACCGCCCGCAGGAAGGGCGTGTGGTCGACGTCAACCGCGAGCACGAACCGCAGGGCGTCTACCGCCGCCGCCGAATCCGGCGCCGCGATGCGGGCCACCAGATCGCCGTCGCGCCGCTGCCAGACCCGGATCCGGGCGGGTCCGGGAGGCGTGTCCAGAACCAGGTCGAGCACGCCGCCGTGCGAGCGGCGGGTGGGGTCGGAAAATCCCGCCGAGTCGGCCAGCGAATACGGGCCACGCGGACGCAGGACGGTCTCGATCACATCTGCTTCGGAGGCCGGCATCGTGGTGGGTGATTGTCGCACCCCGCCCGGCGCGCGCCGCCTCCGGCTTGACAATCCCCGGTTCTCCAGGCACGATTGCCCCGCCCATGGGTATGCGGACGAGGGGTTGGTCGTCCGCGGGCAGGGTTAGGGTCCTCGGGTGGTGGGGCCAAAGCGCCGCGCATGACGATGCGCGGAGCGGATTCCTCGATGCTTCGAAGGGAGACGGAGATCGTGTCACGCGTGCTTGTCACCGGGAGGGGCCGGATTCATCGGCTCACACGTGACCGAATCGCTGCTCGAAGCCGGGTACGAGGTGCGCGTGTACGACCGGCTGGTGGAGCAGGTGCACGGCGCGCACGGGCCGCGCTATGTCTCACCCGACGCCGAGTTCATGCGCGGGGACGTCCGTGACGCCGACCGCCTGCGCCGCGCGCTGCGCGACGTCGATGCCGTCGTCCACCACGCCGCCGAGGTCGGCGTGGGCCAGTCGATGTACCAGATCCGGCGCTACGTGGACGGCAACACGAGCGGCACCGGCGTGCTCCTGGAGCTGCTCGCCAACGAGCGTCACCGGGTCGAGCGGATCGTGGTCGCCTCGTCGATGTCCGTGTACGGCGAGGGCGCCTACCGGTGCGAGCAGCACGGGCTGGTGCATCCGCGCACCCGCGGCGACGACCAGCTCGCGGCCCGCGACTGGGAGATGCACTGCCCCGAGTGCGGCCGCCGTGCCGAGCCGGTGCCCACGGCCGAGTCCAAGCCGCTTCAGCCCACCTCGATCTACGCCATCTCCAAGCTCGATCAGGAGCTCATGTGCCTCGCCGTGGGCCGCGCCTACGACATCGGTGTGGTGGCCCTGCGCTACTTCAACACCTACGGCCCGCGCCAGGCGCTCTCGAACCCCTACACCGGGGTCGCCGCAATCTTCAGCTCCCGCCTGATCAACGGGCAGCCGCCGCTCGTGTTCGAGGACGGGGCGCAGCTGCGCGACTTCGTGCACGTGCACGACGTCGCCCGCGCGACCGTGCTCGCGCTCGAGTCGACGCGGGCCGTCGGCGAGGCGATCAACATCGGCACCGGCCGCCCGGTGTCCGTGCTCGAGGTCGCAGATGTGCTGGCGTCCCATATCGGTGTCAACCTGCCGTCCCGGCTGAGCGCGACGTCGCGCTCGGGCGACATCCGCCACTGCTGGGCCGACATCACCAGGGCGCGCACGCTGCTCGGGTTCGAGCCGGCGGTGAGCTTCGCCGAGGGCATGCGCGAGCTCGTCGCGTGGGTGCGCGAGCAGGAGGCCGAGGACGGATCGGAGGCCGCGCACGCCGAGCTGGCGCAGCGCGGCCTGGCCCGATGACGCCTCTGCCGTGAGCGGGCTCGCGGGTTCGATCGCCGTCGTCGTCCTGGCGGCCGCCTTCGTCATCACCCAGCTGATCTACCTGATCTCGCTGATCCACGACCTGTACATGCTGGCGCGGCCGGTCGACTGGGTGGAGCTCGACGAGAACGCGGTCACCGGAGCCGGACAGCCTGCCCCGCATCGTGCTGCTCTACCCGGTGCTGCGCGAGCCGGAGGAGACGATGCGCACGACTTTCCTCGGCCTCGCCAAGCTCGACTACCCGGCCCACCGCTACCGGATCGTGGCGGTGCCGAACGAGGACGACGACGAGACCATCGCCGCACTCGAGCGGCTGCAGCTCGACTTCCCGATCCTGGAGGTGCTGCCGGTGCCCCCCACCTCCGACCCGAGCTGGGAGCCGGTCTGGACGGGCTGGGACGCGAGCGAAAAGGCGTACTGGTGGCACACCGGCGCGACCGCCGGAAACCGCAACCTGCCGCCAAAGAAGACCCGCCAGCTCGTCTACGCGCTCTACACCATCGACGCCGAGGAGTCGGGCGACTGGCTCCTGAACTACATCGACGCCGACAGCGTCCCGCCGCGCGACCACCTGCTCGCCGGCGCGGCGGGCTCCGCCGAGTTCGACGTCGTCCAGAGCACGAACATCGCCGGGAACCTGCTCGACACGTGGCCCGCGTCGTGGCACGCGATGGATCACATGGCCTGGGATGGGATGCGCTATCCGCACCTGAGCGCCCACGGCCGCCACCCCTACTGGGTGCTCGGCAAGGGCCTCTTCTACCGCGTCTCTGACCTCGTCCAGCTGGGCAGCTTCAACCCCTGGGTGACGATCGAGGATCCCGAGGTGGGCATGCGCCTGTGGGTCAACGGCAAGCGGCTCGGCATCATCCGCAGCCCGCTCATCGAGGAGGTGCCGCTCACGCTGCGCCAGGGCCTCACGCAGAGAAAGCGCTGGATCTGTGGGTTTTTTCAGTCGCTCGGCGATCCGCTGCGGCAGATGGGGATGTCCCGGCGCGACCGGGTGCGGGCGTGGTCGAACTTCCTGCCCTGCCTCTCGCTCGGGGTGAATCCCATCGGGATCCCGGTGGGGATCTGGGCGTTCGTGGAGTGGTGGCGCGGCACGAGCCCGCTGCCGATCTGGCTGCTCCTCCTGGCACTCTCGACGATCCTCCTCTACTGCATCAGCATCGGGATCACCTACGCCGTCACCTGGCGGCGCACCGCCTATGTCCTGCGCCGCCGCCGTGACCGCGTGCGCTACATGCTGCGCGTGAACCCCGTGTTCCTGTGGGTGTACTGGATCTGGTGGTCGATCCCGATCGCGGTGGGTTTCGGCATGTACCTGCGCGACGGCGGCCAGGTGTGGGAGCGCACCGAGAAGGTGGACGCGATCCACGGGCTCGTCCGCGAGGTGGTCGCGCGCGAGGAGTAGCTCAGCCGCCGAGGCCGGCGCGCAGCGCCCACCAGGCCGGCTTGGGCCGGTACTCGGCGTTGAACGGCAACGCCCGCTGAGATGCGCCGAGCCAGCTCGCCGCGTCGGTGATCCCCCAGGTCGTGACGCGGCTGCAGGCGCGCACCGCGCGGCAGTCGCCGGCGACGCTGCGATACACCGCCGCCTGCTCGGCCAGCCGGTGCCGCAGCGGCGCCGGGCCCGCCGCGGCAACGTCGAGCTCGGTCACCTCGACGCGCAGGCCGAGCGCCGCGAACCGGCGCAGGACGCCCGTGAACTGGGCCCTGGTCGGGCTCCAGTGAATGCTCAGGTGGGCCTGGAAGCCGACGCCGTCGACGGGCACGCCCTCGTGCCGCAGCCGCTTCACGAGCCGGTAGAGCGCACGCTCCTTGGGGCCGGGGTACTCGGCCCCGTACTCGTTCACGAACAGCTTCGCGTGCGGGTCGGCCCGGTGGGCCGTGCGCAGCGCCAACTCGATGTACCCCGGCCCGATCACCCGCTCCCAGATGCTCGGCCGCAGGGAGCCGTCGGCCATGAGCGGCTCGTTGACGACGTCCCACTCGCCGATGCGGCCGCGGTAGTGCGAGACCACCGTCGTGATGTAGCGGACGAGCACGCTGCGAAGCTGGGCCCGCGTCCACTCGCCGTCGGTCACCCAGGCCGGGATCTGCTCGTCCCACACCAGGGTGTGTCCCCGGATCTCGAGGCCGTGGCGGTGGGCGAACGCCACGATCTCGTCGGCCCTGGTGAAGTCGAAGACGCCCCGTGCCGGCTCGAGGTAGTCCATCTTCATCTCGTACTCGGGGGTGACCGACCGGAAGTGGCGCAGGAGCGTGCGCACGTAGCCGGGGTCGGACGAGCGCAGCATCGTGGTGTTCACCGCGGCACCCAGGATCGGCGGCTCGCTCACGGACCTACGGGTGTAGACGAGGCTTGCGGCGCTCGCCGCCGGGTGGGGCGACACGGCGGCCGCGGCGCTGTGCGACCCCGCCACCACTCCCGCCGCCACCAGCACGACCGCGCCGCAGCCGAGCCAGGCAACCGGGCGGAGAAGGGCTCGCATTCGAACGTATTTGCCGAACATCTAACATACTAGGTCGGCAATACATTCTTTTAGCTTGACCAGATGAAAATTGCAGGGCGATGGCCGATAGGCGTCAGGTGTGCTCGAGCACCAGGTGGTCTCCCACCTGGACGCCGCAGCGGTCGATGGCCCCCACCGGCAGTTCCAGCGCCACCTTGGCGCCCATGCACCACGACATCCGCCACGGCTTGATCTCGCGTACGAGCTTCAGCACCCTGCCCTCGCGGTTGGCGTAGATCACGTCGATCGCAAACCGCATGCCGAACATGTGGATGGAGCTCGTGGGGATCCAGAGGCCCTCGTCGTCGGCCAGGCCCGAGCGCCCGAGCAGGCCCTTCGTGCGCTTCCAGAGCGACATCGCCAGCTCGCCGTGCTCGCACACCACCGGTCCGCGTTCCAATCGGATTCGCACGGCACTACCATGTCCTCCGTATGGAGCAGCATCCCGAGTCGTCGACCGAGCACTCCGAGTTCGAATACGTCTCGGGCGACGATGTCGTGGTCGAGTTCCTCGACTACCGCTACAGCTTCTCGCGCACCGACTTCGAGCAGCGGGTGACTGCCGCCGCGATCCGCCTCGAGCTCGTGCCGGCGCGCGACCTGACGTCGAACGAGTCCGCGGACCTGGTCGAGCTGGCCGGCGCGGGCCGGGTGGACCACCCGCGCAGCAGGCTCGGCCGGCACCTGGCCATGCACGCCGGCGAGCTCGACCGGCTGCACCCCGACTCCCTGGCCTACTGGCTGCGCAAGCTCGTGTTCCGCGGCGCGTGGCTCGACCACAGGCTGAAGGCCGGCATGCTCGACATCACGTTCGACGAGAGCGCTGGCCGGTTCTCGTACCGGATGCCCACGGATCAGACGCCGGTGCTCGATGTCGCCCCGGTTCCGAGCTGGGCGGCGCTGCAGTACACCGGCTGACCCTCCGGTCATGGCGCCGTGGGCGCACCGCCGGCCGGCGGGACGAACACGAGGAGGTGCGGCCCGACCTGGATCTGGTCGCCCGCCTCGAGCAGATGCTGCTGGATCAGCTGCCCATTCACGAAGGTGCCGTTCAGGCTGCCCTCGTCCTCGAGCACCACGCCGACCTGCTCGCAGCGCAGGATCGCGTGGCCTCGCGGACACCGTCGGGCCGGCGAGGACGATGTCGTTGTCCTCGTGGCGGCCGATGGTGGCGGTGCGATTTTCAAGCGGAAACGCCTGCTCGTCGCCGAGCTTCGGCCGCCAGACCAGCGTTGGATACGTGCCCGCCGGGACCGACTGCGGCGGCGCCTCGGGCGACACCGGCTCGATGATGCGCGTGAAGCTGGGCTGATCGTCGTCCATTTGGACTCCCGGATGGCGGACAGATGCGCGCTTCGAGCCTAGCAGCGATGCCGGACGGTCGATAGACTGGAGGGCCATGGGGGACGAGGACAACCCGATGGCCGAGGCCGAGGCACAGCTCTACCGGCGAATTCAGGAGCTGCGAACGCGTGCCCGGGCCGACCGGGCACCGGGGGCGGCGGCCGACACACCGGCGGCGATCCCCGACCTGCGCACGATCCTGGCCCGGGCCGAGGCGAACGTGGGCGAGCTGCGGACGACCGCTTCGTCGCTCGAGCGATCGCTGCCCGAGGCCGTGGAACGGGCCGTCGAGCGGGCGATGGACGAGCGCTCGACCCCGCGTCGCCTGGTCGAGCTGCAGGAGTTGGTGCGCTCGCTGGCCGGCCAGATGGAGCAGGTCAATCGCGACCTCCTGGCCGAGCGGCTGGGACGCGTCGAGGATCTCGAGCTCCTGGTCGACCTGATCTCGACCGGGATGTCGGCGCTGCGCCAGGACGTGGCCGACGCGACCAGCGTGCTTACGCGCATGACCTCGTCGGTGAACGGCGTTGCCGCCCGGCTCGACCAGCCGCTTCAGGTGACCGTCGAGCGCCCTCGCCAGTCGGGCGTGCGCGATCTCTTCCGGTCGACCGAGCCGCAGGAGCAGCCGAACCCCTCCTCGCGCGGCTGATGCCCGTCACCAAGATCATCGAGGTGATCGGGAGCTCCTCCGAAGGGTCGGACGACGCCGTCCGCGAGGCCGTGAACGCCGCCTCGCGATCGATTCGCGGCATCTCCAACGTGGAGGTCGTCTCGATCAACTGCGAGGTCGCCGACGGCGCGATCGCCCGCTGGAGCGCGCTCGTCAAGATCGCCTTCCCCGTCGAGCCGCGCTAACAGAGGCTCAGACCCCGCCCCGCCACTGGTCGGCCTGGTGCTGCACCGCGCCCGCCACGGATTCGGCATGCGTGGGATCCTCGTTCGGCTGGCGGTACTCGGTCTCGAGCGAGCCGCGGTTGCCCGGCGGCGTAAGCTTCCGCCGGATCGCTTTCAGAAACGAGACGATAGCCACGTTGCCAGAGTACACCGCGGACGCTGCGCTCACCGGCTGCGGGCATAGAGCAGGCACGGGCCCGCCTCGTCCTCGATCTCTTTCTCGAGCCTCATGCCGAGTTTCTCTGCCACCCCGATCGACGCCTGATTGGCGGGATCGATCAGGCATATCAGCCGCGAGAGCCCCAGCCGGTCGAACGCGTACTCGACGATCGCCCGGGCCGCCTCCGTTGCCAGGCCCCGGCCCCAGAACTCCCTGTCGAGCAGGTAGGCGACCTCCACCTCCGCCCGGTCCTCGATCGTCCACGGCAGCAGCCCGCAGCGGCCGATGAAGCGGCCGCTCGGCTTGTGGATCGTGGCCCACAGCCCCAGCTCGGGGTGCTCCGGATGGCCGTTGAGGAACCACTCGAGCTCCTCCCGCGTCTCGTCGCGGGTCAGCGCGCCCTCGGGGAAGTACCGCCGGATCTCGGGGTCGCGGTAGAGCGCGTAGAGGCCCTCGAGGTCGTCGCGCTCGAGGTGCCGCAGGACGAGCCGATCTGTCTCGAGGATCTGCATGGCAGCCGTCTGCACACGAGCGTATACGCCATGCCGGGTGGGCCGGCGACCGGCGCCGGCCCACCCCGTGCCCGATCCGCCTACTTCCCCCCTCCCGCCGCCCGCTGCACGGCCGACTTGATGGCGCCCGTGATGACGCTCCCGATTCCATGGTCGTGACCGCCCAGGTACGAGCTCACCGCCAGGAGCAGCACCCCCACGGCCATCGCCAGGCCGACGTACTCCACCGTCCCCTGGCCGCGCTGGTCGGTCGCCATCCGGGCGGCCAGGCGGCGCGCCCACGAGCGGACTGCGGCACGTGCGTTCGACATCGGATCCTCCTTGCGATCGGTTGACCCGGCGAGCATGGCGCCGGCCGCAGTCACGCAACAAGGCGCGACCGGCGACGTTCGAGTGCCGATGGCTACCGCAGTTGCGTCACACCCTCACCCATCGCGGGGATCCGCTTTCCGGCCCCGCTGCCGATGCTTTCGTGATGGCCCGTTTCGCCCGTCTCCTGATCGCCGCCGCCGCCCTGCTCGCGGTCGCACCGGCCAGCGCCTTTGCGAGCCAGATGATCGACCGCAACGCGACCGACGTCTCGATCGCCGTCAACAGCCATCACCGTGCGGAGGTCACCTACCGCAGCGGCGGCACCTGGCATCACGTGCTGGTGTGGGGGGCGATCAACGCGCTGGCGCCGTCCAAGGCCCACAAGCAGGTCAAGTTCAGCCTCGATTACTCCGGCGGCTACGGCAGCTTCGGCACGGGCTACTGGAGGTCGATTCAAAGCCACAACGTCTGCGGGCCTTACACGGGCCCCCCGCTTGCCTGGCTGGTCACGGCGTGCACCACGCCGACCGGCCAGAACTGGGCGCTACAGTCGTGGCAGCGGATGCTCCCGAACTCGGGTGAGAAGCCGGGGACCGCGCTCCAGAGCGCGTGGGAGCTGCAGATCTCGCACTGGACCGGGCCGCTGCCGGTGCTGTGGCTCAAGTGGGACTGGATCTACAACGGCCGCTACGACCACCTGTACGGCAAGTTTTCCTACCGCGGGACCGCCGTCCACGGGTTCAGCCACACGAACACGGGCAACCCCACCGACAGCTACGGCCGCAACATCTACGTCGACACGCTCGATCCCCCGGCGTGGACGACCGGCCACCGCCAGGCGGGCGGCTGGATGCGCTTCAACAGCTTCCTGACCCACCATATTCGGGGCAACTTCTGCGCCGGCGTCTACACCAACATGTTCGGGCGCGGCCCGGCGGGCACAAGCGACGAGTACCGGGCGACCGCCATGGGCCCCGGCGTGACGCCGATCGTGATGTGGCAGGGGCCCGGGCCCGGCCAATACGAGCCGGGCGGGTTCACGCATCAGGAGAACGGCCTTCCGAACTACGACACGATTCCGGCTCCGCCGTCCGGCTCCGCCTACGGGTACACCAGGTCTCACGACGCCAGGTTCACCGCCGAGGAGCGAGCCGTCGCCGGACCGGGCGACTCGTGTTACGCCTCCGCCGGCAAGTGATCCTGGGCACGCGCGCCTGAGCGCGCCGCCGCAGCCCCCGTCGATACACTGCAGCGCACGATGCCAAGGGCCGCGGACCTGTTCGTGCACTGCCTCGAGAACGAGGGCGTTCGGTACGTGTTCGGCATCCCCGGCGAGGAGACGCTCGACCTGAACGACGCCCTCGATGCGTCGAATCAGATCACCTTCATCCCCGTCCGCCACGAGCAGGGGGCGGCGTTCATGGCCGACGCGTACGGCCGCCTCACGGGCCAGGCGGGGGTCTGCCTGGGGACGCTCGGGCCGGGCGCGACCAACCTCATGACCGGCCTGGCCGACGCCTACCTCGACCGGGCCCCTGTGGTGGCGCTAACCGGCCAGACCGGCCTCGCGGAGATGCACAAGGAGAGCCACCAGTACATCGACATCGTCCGCATGATGAAGCCGGTGACGAAGTGGAACGCGAGCATCCACGACGCCGCGATCATCCCCGAGGCGGTGCGCAAGGCGTTCGCGGTCGCCGAGCGCGAGAAGCCGGGGGCGACCCACCTCGAGCTGCCCGACGACGTCATGGAGAGCGACGTCGCCGGCTAGCCGGTGCCGCGCCGCGCCCGGCCCCTGGTCGAGCCGGTGGCGAGCGAGCTGCACCGCGCCGCCGCGCTGCTGCAGAGCGCCCAGCGGCCGGTGATCCTGGCCGGGAACGGCGTCGTTCGCCAGAGCGCGTCGGCCGCGCTGCGCCGGTTCTGCCAGCAGACCGGCCTGAACGTGATCACGACCTTCATGGGCAAGGGCGTCGTCGACGCCGACGACCCGCACGCGCTCTTCACCGCCGGGCTGCGCTCGCAGGACTATCCGAGCGGGTTCATGGGCCAGGTCGACCTCATGGTGTGCGTCGGCTACGACCTGGTCGAGTGGTCGCCGGAGGCCTGGAACCCGACGTGCGACCGTCGCATCATCTGCATCGACACTGTCGCCGCCGAGATCGACGAGCACTACGTGCCCGACGTCGAGCTGACCGGCGACATCGCCCACATCCTCACCCACCTCGGCAACCTGGTCTCGGAGAAGCCGCCGGCCCACCTCGCCGCCCCTCCCTACCAGGAGCTCCTGCAGGCGGCGCTCGACCACGGCTCCGACGACGGCTTCCCGGTCAAGCCCCAGCGGGTGCTGCGCGACCTGCGCGCGCTGATGGGGCCCGACGACGTGCTGATCTCCGACGTCGGCGCCCACAAGCTGTGGATCGCCCGGCTGTGGCCGACCAGCAAGCCGAACACCGTCCTGATCTCCAACGGCGCGGCCGCGATGGGCTTCGCCGTGCCGGCGGCGGTGGCCGCCCGGCTGGTGCTGCCGCGCGACCGGCGGGTGGTCACGATCTCGGGCGACGGCGGCTTCCTGATGAACTTCCAGGAGCTCGAGACGGCCAAGCGGCTGCGGCTTCCGATCGTCAACATCGTCTGGACGGACAGCGCCTACGGCGTGATCGAGATGCACCAGGAGCGCAAGTTCGGGCGCCTGGCCGGCACGAAGTTCGAGAACCCCGATCTGGTCGGTCTGGCGGAGTCGTTCGGCCTCGCCGGACTGCGCGTCGAGTCGGCCGATCAGGTGACGCCCGTGCTCCGCAAGGCGCTCGAGCTGGACATACCCTCGGTGGTGGAGATTCCGATCGATTACCGCGAGAACGTGCGCTTCTCGCAACGCCTTGCCGACTTGAGCAAGGTCGAGGAAGGAGTGGTCTAGATGGCGACGACGACTGAGCCCGTCCGGAAGATGCTCGTCGACGGTGACTGGTACGAGACCGGCGAGACGCTTGACGTCACCTCGCCCTTCGACGGGAGCCTGGTCGCCCAGGTCGCCTACGGCGGCGGCGACGACGCCCGCCGGGCGATCGACGCCGCGGCGCAGGCGATGCGCACCCCGGTTCCGGCGCACGAGCGCGCCGTGGTCCTCGACCGCCTGGCCGCCATCGTGCGCGACCGCCGCGACGAGTTCGCCGAGACCATCTCGCGCGAGGCCGGCAAGCCGATCTCTACCGCGCGGGTCGAGGCCGAGCGGGCCGTGCAGACCATCCTCTTCTCGGCCGTCGAGGCGCGCTCGCTCGGCGGCGAGGTGATCGGCATGGACGCGCACCCGGCGGGCGCCGGCCACGCCGGCCTCGTGCATGCGCCTGCCGATCGGCGTCGTGGGCGCGATCTCGCCGTTCAACTTCCCGCTCAACCTGGTCGCGCACAAGGTCGCGCCGGCGTTCGCCGCCGGCTGCGCGGTCGTGCTCAAGCCGGCCGGGGTCGACGCCGCTCTCGGCGCTGCTCCTGGCCCAGGCGTTCGAGGATGCCGGCCAGCCCGCCGGCTGGCTGAACGTCGTCGTCGGCCGCTCGAGCGACATCGGCGACGCGATGATCGCGGACGAGCGCGTCCGCCTGATCACCTTCACCGGATCGTCCGCGGTCGGCTGGAAGCTGCGCGAGCGGGCCGCCCGCAAGAAGGTGTCGCTCGAGCTCGGCAACTCGACGCCCGTGATCGTGCTCGCCGACGCCGACCTCGAGAAGGCGGCGGCGTCCGTGGCGGCCAACGGCTACGCATTCGCCGGCCAGAGCTGCATCTCGGTGCAGCGGGTGTACGTCCAGGACGCCGCCTACGACGAGTTCGCCGCCCGGCTCCAGCCCAAGGTGGAGGCGCTCGTGACGGGCGACCCGCTCGACCCCGCCACTCAGGTGGGCCCGGTGATCGACCCGCCCAACCGCGACCGCATCATCGAGTGGGTCAAGGAGGCCGTCGCCGGCGGCGCGAAGCTGCTCGCCGGCGGGGAGACCGATGATGCCGGGCTGCTGCGGCCGACGCTCCTCGGAGACGTCGACCTCGACATGAAGGTCGCGTGCGAGGAGGTCTTCGGGCCCGTCGTCACGCTCGCCCGCGTCCGTGACCTGGACGAGGCGGTCGAGCGCGCGAACGGCACCCGCTACGGCCTGCAGGCCGGGATCTTCACGTCGGACATCTCGACCGCGATGCGCGCGACGAGGCTGCTCGAGTTCGGCGGCGTCACCGTGAACGAGGCCCCCACCTACCGCGCCGACCAGATGCCCTACGGCGGCGTCAAGGACTCCGGCAACACCCGTGAGGGCCCGCGCTACGCGGTGCACGAGATGACCGAGCCCCGCCTGGTCGTGATCGGCTACTAGCGCCTCGGTGAATAACTGGGGCCTGGCCCAATCTATTCACGCTCTTCGCCAAGGGCGGTGAGGACGGCGGCCGTGCTGTCGCGCAGCGCGGTCAGGTCGTAGCCGCCCTCCAGCACCATCACCGGCCCCGCGCCGATCCCGCGCAGCTCGCGGGTCATCGTGCGCGAACGACCCGGCGTCGAGGCCGAGGTCGCACAGCGGATCGGCCGCGTGGGCGTCGAAGCCCGCCGAGACGAGCAGCAGGCCGGGGTCGAAGTCGCGCAGCGCCGGCAGCGCCTGCGCCCGGAACGCCTCCAGAAACGCGTCGCGCCCGGTTCCCGCCGCGAGAGGAATGTTCACCGTCGCACCCGTGCCCGCCCCACCGCCCCGCTCGGCCGCCGACCCGGTGCCGGGATAGAACGGGAACTGATGCAGCGAGACGTACAGCACGGCGGGGTCGTCCCAGAACGCCGCCTGGGTGCCGTTGCCGTGGTGCGCGTCCCAGTCGAGCACCGCCACCCGCTCGACGCCGGCGGCGCGGGCGTGGGCCGCCGCCACCGCGACGTGGTTCACGATGCAGAAGCCCATCGGCGGTCGCGCGCTCGGCGTGATGGCCGGGCGGCCGGCCGCAGGTGAACGCCGACCGCGATCTCGCCGGCGAGCACCGCGTCGACGCGCGGCCACGGCCGCGCCCGACGCGCGCACCGCGGCCTCGTAGCTCTCCGCGCTCACGACCGTGTCGGGGTCGAGGCGCCCCGCCGCCCTCGCTGCAGATGCGCCTGAGCCCCTCCAGATAGCCCTCGTCGTGGACGCGCAGCAGCGCCTCGAGGGGCGCCGGCGGGGCCTCCGCGACCTCGGCGCCCGACGCGGCCACCGCCTCGCGAACCGCGTCATAGCGGGCCGGGCGCTCCGGGTGTCGGACCGGGATCGTGACGCCGGAACACGTCGGCCATGTAACAGCGGAGGCTCACAGTTTGTGACACAGGCGCCCGGGAGAAAATCGTTGGGAATTTGCGGATTTCGCCGAATGAACCGGGGAGGTTAACGTGCCCTTAACACTAGTCCCTGGTCAAGTGAACACGCGATCGGGCATACTAGCTCTCAGCCGATCCCCGAATTTGTGACAGCGCGAGGAGTTCGCATGTACCGATTCAGCAGGGCCATCTTCGTCGAGATCAAGGACCTCGTCGACCCGCATCCGGAGACGATCACGGCACCGGAGGCGAAGCGATACGTCCTGCATTGCTGCGAGGCCACCATCGAGCGGCTCGCACGCGACCCGCGCTATTTCGCAAAGCCCAGCCAGAGCCTCTTCTCGGAGGTGCGGCACCTCTTCTCGATCTCCGACCAGGCCCGCGTCTACCGCTCGATCGAGCGGCACATCTCGCAGGCCATCGAGTACATCATGGAGGAGCTCGAGCGCGCCGGCGAGGGCACCGCGCAGCGTGCCGGGCGACGACGCGCAAGGGCAAGCCCTGCCAGCGCACGCCGCTGCCCGACCGCGAGTACTGCCCCTCGCACCAGCATCTCGAGGAGCGCAGCCCGGCCGTAGCCTAGGCGTCTCAGCTGAGCGCCCGGTTCCCGGCAGCACGAGCTGCTTGTGCCGGTCGAAACCGGCCACGCCGACCCCGCCAGCCGGAGCGGCCCGGACGCTGGCGCAGCGCGCGGTCGAGCAGTTCGCAGGCCAGATTCCCGATCGTCTCGGCGTCGTCGATGCCGACCTCGAAGCTCTGCGAGCGGGTGACGATCGAGAAGTCGGGGTAGCGCAGCTTGGCGGTGACCGTCCGGGCGGTCATCCCCCGCCGACGCCAGCGATGCCGGCCAGGGCCTCCGCCATCTCGCGCAGATGGCCGTGCAGCTCGGCGCGGTCGCCGATGTCGCGCGGGAACGTCTCCTCGTTCGAGATCGAGACGGCCTCGGCGGGCTCGGCCGAGACCGGGCGCGGGTCGATGCCGCGGGCCCGCCGGCGCAGCTCCTCGCCGACCCGGCCGGGCAGCAGCGCGCGCAGGCGGCCGTCGTCGAGCTCGGCCAGCCGGCCGATCGTGGTGACCCCGGCATCCGTGAGCCGGCGCTGGGCCTTGGGGCCGACGCCGGGCAGGGCGCGCACGCGGGAGCGGCGCCAGGAACGCCGCCTCGCCGCCCGCGGCGACGACGGTGATCCCGCCCGGCTTGCGGGCATCCGAGCCGATCTTGGCCACCACCTTGCAGGTGGCGACGCCGAGCGAGCAGGAGAGCCGCAGGCGCTCGCGCACGGCCAGCTGGATCAGCGCGGCCTGCTCGCCGGGGTCGCCCTCGGGCAGCACCAGATAGCCCTCGTCGATGCCCACCTGCTCGACCACCGGTGCCAGGCTCGAGACGAGCGCCCACACCCGCCGCGACCAGTCCCGGTAGGTGCGGTGGTCGGGCCGGAGGAAGACCACCTCCGGACAGCGGCGGCGCGCCTCGGCGCTGCTCATCGCCGAGCGGATGCCGTAGCTGCGCGCCTCGTAGCTGGCCGTCGCCACCACCCCGCGCCCGGCCGGGTCGCCTCCCACCACCAGCGGCCGGCCGCGCAGATCGGGGTGCCGGTGCAGCTCGACCGCCGCAAAGAATGCGTCGAGGTCGAGATGCGCGATCACACTCCGAGAATAGTCCGCGCGGCGTGACGAATTCTGCCCGCCCCCGGCACGTGCGGCCCCGGCGTCATTCGGCCCGCGCGCCGGTAAACTCCACCCCTGCCTTGACCCACGACGCCGACAAGCTCATCCGCCAGCTCTCGCTCGTGGCCTACCTCATGGCAGAGCAGCGACCCGTCACCGCGCGCGACGTGAAGCTGCGCGTCGAGGGGTACGCCAACATGGGCGACGAGGCCTTCGCCCGCCGCTTCTACGCCGATCGCTCGGAGCTGCAGGGCCTGGGCGTGCCGATCGCGTCCGTGCGCGACGAGTTCACCTCGCGAGGAGCTCTACAGCCTGCGCGAGGAGCACTACTTCCTGCCGCCCGTCGACCTCACCGACCCCGAGCTGGCCGCGCTGCAGACGAGCTTCTACCTGCTCGAGGGCCAGTTCGCCTACGCCGAGCCGCTGCGGCTGGCGCTGCAGAACCTGGCGCTGGGACGGGCGTGGCCGGTCGCCGACCCCGGGCCCAAGACCGCCACGGTCGAGCTGCTGGGCGCCGTCGTACACGAGCGAGGTCGCCCAGCGCCTGGCCAAGCTCGAGCAGGCGATCTCGCGCCAGCGCACCGCCCGGTTCCGGTACTGGACGATCGGCACCGACTCGGAGGCCGAGCGCACGGTCAACCCCTACGGGCTCTTCGAGCTGAACGGCGTCTGGTACGTGGTCGGCGACGACCTGGGCCGGCCCGAGGACTCCGACCGGCGGCGCACGTTCCGGGTCTCGCGGATCCGGGGCGAGATCAAGTTCGCCACCCGCCGCGAGCGCGACTTCCGCATGCCCGCCGACTTCAACGTCACCGCCTACCGCGACCGCGCACCCGTGGAAGCTGAGCGCCGACGAGGCGCGGCACGGCGACGGTGACGGTGGCCGCCGACTCGAGCTGGCTCGTGCAGCGCCGCTACGGCGCCTACGGCGAGTTCGACGAGCTCGCCGACGGCACGGCCCGGTTCACGACCGCCTACTCGCAGCTCGAGTCCGCTGTCGGCCTGGATCCTGTCGCAGGGCGGGCGCGTCGTGCCCATCGAGCCGGCAGCGGTCGTCGACGCCGTCGTGGCCGACCTGCAGGCGGTGGTCGACGCGCATGCGGCCCCGGCCAGGACGCTGCCACCCCCGGCGGAGCCCCACCGGCCGCCTGCGCCCGAGCTTCCGCAGCAGCCGCGCGGGCCCAGTGTCGTCGCCCCCGAGCGGTTCGCGCTGCTGCAGGCGCTGCTCGCGTTCCTGCTCGCCCGCTGCGGCGAGAGCGCCTCGGCACGCGTCGAGACCGCCGAGCTCGAGCTGCGCTTCCAGCTCACCCCGCAGGAGCTGAAGGAGAGCCTCGAGCTGCTGAACCTGGTCAACTTCGGCGGTGGCTGCTACGCCGTCTACTGCCACTCCGACAACGGCGACGTCGTGGTCGACAAGGAGCTCTACGGCGACGCCTTCCGGCGCCCGGCCCGGCTCTCGCCGCTCGAGGCCAAGGCGCTCCTGCGGGCGCTCGACGTGGTCGCGCCGCTGGTCGCCGCCGAGGCGAACACGTCGCTTCAGACCGTGCGGGCCAAGGTCGAGGCCGCGTTCGGCCGCTTCCCGCTCGCCGACACGCCGATGCCGCAGCACGAGGACGCCGAGGAGCGGGCGGTGACGATCCTGAACGAGGGCGTCCGCAACCGCCGGCTGGTCGACATCACCTACCTCTCGCGCTCGTCCGACGAGCTCTCACGCGCACGATCGAGCCCTACCTGCTGCGCCGCGACGACCGGGGCTGGTACGTCGAGGCCTACGACCGCAGCCGCTACGGCCGGCGGACGTTCAAGGTCGCCTACATCAAGGATGCGACGCTGCGGCGACGGGCGGCTACGAGCCGCGCGCCGAGATGGGCGATCTCGACCACTCGCTCGGCGGCGAGGTCGGCGTGGCCCGGGTGTGGTTCGGCGCCGAGCCGGGCGCGGTGGGAGCTCGAGGGGCGGCCGGGGACGCGGCCGCTCGAGGACGGATCGGCCGTGGCCGAGGTCACCTACGGCTCGCGGGCATGGCTGATCTCGGAGATCCTGCGCTACCGCGGCCAGGCCGAGGTGCTCGAGCCCGCCACCGTCCGCCACCAGGTCGCCGCGTCCGCCGAATCGCTCCTGCGCGAGTTCACCGCGGTCGCCACGGGCTGACCGCCCACTTTGCGCAACTGGTTGCGCCTCCCTGGACAACCCCCGGAACCGCTGCTAGCTTGGGAGTTTCGGCCCCCGGCCGGATTTCGTATGCAGAGACGCCTCCTGACCGCACTCCTGCTCTTCGCCACCCTGATGTCGCTCGGGGCGTTCACGGCCACGGCGCACGCGAGCAAGCTGCTCGACCGCAACACGAAGTGGCAGAGCCTCAAGGTCGACGGCCACGTCGCCCTCGTGACCTACTTCGCCCGCGGCCACACCATCCACGCGCTTCTGTGGGGAGCGGTGAACGCGCTTCCGCCCAACGCCGACCATCCCCGGAGCCAGGTCAAGTTCAAGGTCAACTACGCCGGCGGCCGCGGCTCCTCGCTCGGCGCCGGCTACTGGCACACCGTCGCGGCGCACAACCAGTGCGGGCCGTACACCGGGCCGGCCGCTCTTCGGCGCTCGTGACCGCGTGCACCATGCCGGACGGGTCGAACTGGGCGCTGCAGGCGTGGCAGCGCGACCTGCCCGACAACGGCTGGAACCCCAAGACGTCCGACGAGTCCGCCTGGGAGCTGCACGTGAGCCACTGGT
The DNA here is from genome assembly GCA_963732075.1 of uncultured Actinomycetes bacterium. Lineage (GTDB taxonomy): Bacteria > Actinomycetota > Thermoleophilia > Gaiellales > JAICJC01 > JAICJC01. The sequence goes on from CAVSYD010000003.1 coordinate 280,544, forward strand.
CTGGGCCCCTGCCCGACCTCTGGTTCAAGATGGACTGGATCTACGCCAAGGCACCCGGCGGGCCGTTCGACCACCTGTACGGGACGTTCAGCTACAAGGGGCACCCGGTGTACGGCTTCGGCTCGAACTCGGCGGGCGCACCCACCGACAGCTTCGGCCGGCTGATCTCGATGGACACCCTGAACCCGCCGTGGAAGCGGGGTTACCGCCAGGTGGGCGGCTGGTACCGGTACAACACGTTCCTCGCCCACCGGCCCTACGGCGATTTCTGCGCCGGGGTGTACGGCGCGATCGCCCATGTCCGGACACGGACGCACCCGGGCCGCGGCACCGAGTACCGCATCACCGCCAACGGCCCCGGCGTCACGCCGGTCGTCTCGTGGCGCGACTACGGGCCGGGGTACTACGTGCCCGGGCTCCAGCACCTCTTCCCCACCCGCAACATGCGCGGCCCCTACTCCGCGAAGCTCGACCACGCGCTGAACGCCGACCAGCGCGCGATCGACCCGGAGCCGACCGGCCCGAACAGCTGCTACCACACCCACTAGCGAGAGTTCTGCAGGCCCGCCTGCCAGAGCATCACGTAGGGCGTGAGCCAGCCGCCGAGCTCGGCGAACCCCTCCGGCCGCACCTCGTAGACCCGGCGCTGTCCCGCCGTGCGCGACGCGACGAGGCCGGCCTCGCGCAGGATACGCAGATGACGCGACGTGTTCGGCTGGCTCATACCGGTGGCTGCCGCGAGCTCGCCGACCGGCTGGGGCGCGGCCAGGAGCAGGTCGAGGAGCAGGCGGCGGGCCGGTTCCGAAACGGCTTCGAAGGTGCTCGCCACGCGGCGTATCAAATCACTCGCATATATGTGTGTCAAAACATATACGCAGACGCGGAGTCGATCCCGCGGCCGCCCGCTCGTCCTCTGCCCACACATCCACCCCGCCACAGGAGGAACCGATGAAGTACATGATGCAGATCTTCCAGGGACACGCGCTCGAGGCATGGAGCACGCTTTCGGAGGAGGACCAGCGCGGCGTTGCCGCCGGCTACATGGCCATCAACGAGACGCCGGGCGTGACCACCGGCGAGCAGCTTGCGCAGCCCGAAACCGCGACGACGGTGCGCGTCGAGGACGGGCGCACGATCACCACCGACGGCCCCTTCGCCGAGACCAAGGAGGCCCTCGGCGGCTACTTCTTCTACGAGGCGGACGATCTGGACGCGGCGATCGAGCTCGCGGCCCGCGTGCCCGCCACCCGCTTCGGCGGCGCGGTCGAGGTGCGGCCGATGGTCGCCCAGACCTGGTAGCTACTCGGGCGGCGCCGCGGTGACGTTGGCCAGGGCGACGCGGGCGTTTCGCTGCAGGTGGCGACCGTCGCGGTCGGGGATGTACAGGCGCCGGTAGCGCTCGGCCAGCTCGCCGGGGTCAGCGTCGAGCCACTCGCGCAGAGGTGGGAATGCGTCGTCGACCGCGTCGGGCTCGCGGTCGGCGGCGCGACGGTCGGCGCCGGTGTTCCAGGGACACACGTCCTGGCAGATGTCGCACCCGTACACGCGGTCCTCGAACTCGGCCGCATGGGGCAACTCGGCGAGCCGCGACTGCGAGAGCCACGAGAGGCAGCGGCGGGCGTCGAGCACCCCGTCGGCGACGATCGCGCCGGTCGGGCATGCGTCGATGCAGGCCCGGCACGACCCGCACGCATCCCACGCCGGCCGGTCGGGGACGGGATGCGTTGGCTCGAGCCGGGCGTCGGACACGAGCACGCCCAGCACGACCCAGGAGCCGTGCCGGCGGGTGATCGCCAGCGTGTTCTTGCCGTACACGGCGATGCCCGCACGCGCCGCGGCCTCGCGGTCGACGTGGTGGTTCGAGTCGACATACACGGCCGACCTCGACCCGGGCGCAAGGCGTTGCAGGCGCCGGCCCAGGTCGGCAAGCGCCGTGCGCAGCACGGCGTACTCGTCGCGGCGGGTGTAGCGGGGCATCCGCCCGCGCGGGCGGTCCGACGGCTTGGGCGGCTGGGGGCGGGCGTAACTGTGGGCGGCGACCACCACCGAGCGGGCATCCCGCAGCAGCGTCTCGGGGTGGCACGAGCGCTCCGGCCGCCGGATCGTGAATCCCATGTCGGCGAAGAGGCCGGCGGCGCGGCGCTCCCGGATCAGCCGCTCGGTGCCGGTGTAGGGCTCGGCGGCGCACACACCGCACGCGTCGATACCCAGATCGGACGCCTCCTGCAGCACTGCTCGGGTAAGCTCGGCGGCGTTCACGCCGGTCACTGTACGCGCAACCCGCGCGTCCCGTCCGGCGTCAAACAGCGGTCACTTCGGATCCGAGCCGGGAGGCAGCATGTACGGTCGAGCCCAAACTGCGTCGCTTGAGCGGCTGTGGGAGAACGTGGGACTGGTGGTCGGGGCCGCCGCGATCACGGCTCTGTGCGCGCAGGTCTCGTTCGGATACCCGGTCCCCACCACGCTCGAGACGTTCGCGGTGCTCGGCTCGGGAGCACTGCTGGGAGCCCGCCGCGGCGCCGCGGCGCAGCTGCTCTACCTGGGCGCCGGCGCGGCCGGGATGCCCGTCTTCGCCAACGGCCACGGCGGCCTCATCTGGCTCACGCGGGCCGATCCGCTGCACGTCACCGGCGGCTACCTGTGGGGCTACCCGCTGGCGGCGCTCGTGGTCGGCGCTCATCTGCGATCGCTTCGGCCGCAGCTTCTACGTGACCGTCCCCGCGATGCTCGCGGGCAGCGTGTGCCTCTACGCCACCGGGCTCATCTGGCTGCACCAGGCCCTGCCGACCGCATGGGCGGGCGGCGGCGCGACCACCCTGCACTACGGCCTATGGCCGTTCGTGCTCGGCGACCTCGCCAAGATCTTCGCCGCGGCGGCGATCATCGACCCGGCCGCGCCGTGGGGCCGCTGGCTGCACAGACGCCGGTCGTAGCGGTAGAGCTCGAACGAGGCGTCTAAAAGCCGAGCACGAACTTGGCGTCGTCGGACATCCTGTCCGGCGACCACGGAGGCGTGTAGGTCAGCTCGGTCGTCACCGCGTCGACGCCCTCCATGCTGCCCACCGCGTCCTTGATGTCCTGCTCGATCTGCGCGCCCGCGGGGCAGCCCATCGACGTGAGCGAGTAGAGCACCGCGACCGCCGCGCCGTCCACCGTCACGTCGTAGACCAGGCCCAGATCGACGACGTCCATCCCGAGCTCGGGATCCTCGACGACCCGCAGCGCTTCGAACACGTCTTCCTTGGTCAGGCTCATGCGGGGATCGTAGCCGCCGCGGCCGCCCGTCCGTCCCAGAGTGCGGCAAACGTGCGTGCGTGCTCCTCGGACGCAACCCCGGGGCGCAGCAGGCGCTTGGTCTCCGCCAGCGCGTGACGGTCGGCTCGGCCGATCCGGACGGCGAGCGACTCGGCCCGCGACATGAGCTTGTGGGGGGCGACAACGTCGTCGACCACGCCCATCAGCCGCGCCTCCTGCGCCGAGACGAGCTCGCAGGTCGCGAACAGCCGCAGCGCGGTCGGCGCCGGGACGAGTGCGACCAGGCGCTCCAGCGCCCCCCACGGAGGCGTGAACCCAAGCTCGTTGTGGATGAAGCGCAGCTTCACGCCCTCCACCGCGACCCGCCAGTCGCATGCGAGTGCCAGGTCGATGCCGCCGCCGACGACATGGCCGTTCAGGAGTGCCACCGTCGGCACCTGGAGATCCGCGAGGCGCGCCAGAGCGGTGCCGCCGCGACGGGCGATCTCCTCACCCGGGAGGCCCTGCAGCGCCTTCAGGTCGGCGCCTGCGGAGAAGATGCGGGTGCCGGCCCCCGTGACGGCCACCAGACGCACCGCCGGGTCATTCGCCAGCCCCTCGGCGACCTCCGCCAGCTGCTCGAGCGTCTCGAGCGCAAGTGCGTTCTCGCCCCCGCCGCGAAGCGTGATCAGCCCAAGGCCGGCGCGCACCGTCACCTCTGCGGTGGTCGGCCCGGCCGGGACGGTGCCCAGCGCCTCCAGGAGCTCGGTCTTGGTCATCCGCCGGTAGCCCTCGATGCCGGATTCCCGGGCGCGGTCGTGCAGCTCGTGGAGCAGCGGTTCGGCGGTCGCCATCACGTCGGGGAGGGAGCGTACCGCCCCGACCGGCGGCTCACAGCCGGATCTCTTCGTGCCGGTCGCTCGAGAACAGGTGGATCGAGTCGATGAAGCGCACCCGGTTGCAGCGCGAGCACAGCACCAGCGACTGGGTGCGGGCGCCGTCGGCCATGTAGCGGACGCCGCGCAGCATGTCGCCTCCCGAGATGCCGGTGGCGACGACGGTCTGCGGGCCGCGCACCAGGTCGTCGATGCCGAAGACGCGGCTGACGTCCTCGATGCCGTCCCCGGCAGCGCGGTTGATCTCGGTGCGGCTCGTCGGCCACAGCTGGCCCTGGATCTCACCGCCCAGGCAGCGCAGGGCCGCGGCCGCGATGATGCCCTCGGGCGCGCCGCCGATGCCGATCGCGAGGTGGTCGTTGGTGCCGCGGATGGCGGCGCTGATCGACGCGACGATGTCGCCGTCGGCGATCAGCTTGATGCGTGCGCCGGATTCGCGGATCTCGGCGATCAGATCGTCGTGCCGGGGCCGGTCGAGCACGATCGCGGTGACGTCGGCCACCTTGCGGCCGAAGGCGTCGGCGATCGCCTCGAGGTTCTCGCCCACCGGGCGCTGCAGGTCGATGCGGCCCTTGGCGACCGGGCCGACGGCCATCTTGCGCATGTACATCCGCGGCACCTGCATCAGCCCGCCGGGATCGCTGGCGGCCAGGATCGAGAGCGCCCCCGCGCGCCCGCCCGCAACCGCCGAGCCGTTGCCGACCGGATCGCATGCCAGGTCGAGCGGCCGGCCGCCCGCGCCGAGCTCGGCACCCTCGCGCAGGGCGTGGTCGTCGCCGTCGCGCCCGATCACGAGCGTGCCCTGACACGGGCACGCCCGCGAGGCCGACCCGCATCGCCTCGGACGCCGCCTGGTCTGCCGCGGCCGCATCGCCGCGGCCGAGGAAGCGGCCGGCCGCGAGGGCGCTGCGCTCGGTCACCGATGCGAGGTCGGTACAGGGGCAGCTCCCGGCCGATTCCGAGATCCGCTCCTCCTCGGCCAGCTCGGCCTGCCGCTGCGTCGACGCCATGCCGTCAGGGTATCGCGGCGGCGTGGGCAATGGCGCGCTCGAGGATCAGATCCATGACGGCGAGCAGCGCCGCGTCGGGATCGCCGGCCTCGATCACCGGCCAGCCCTGCTTCTCGGCCCGGGCCACGAGATACTCCTGGATCCGGCGGATCTCGCCGAGCCGCCGCAGGTAGCGGTCCATCGACCGCATCGCTCCAGGCTCGGCCCCGCGCGAGAAGAAGTGCGACCGGTGGCTGTCCTCGTCGGTGATCGCCAGCATCAGCTGCACCACGACCGCCCCCGCGTGCTGCTCGGCCGTCACGAGGCCGGGCACGACGTGGACGCCCTCGATCACCGTCGAGAGCCCCTCCAGCACCGCCCGCTCGACCACGGCGTTGGCGCCCACCGCCACCTGCCCCGCCTGCTGGATGAACCCGTACAGCGCCCTGTCCTCGTCGTCCGGGTCGGGCATCGGCACCTTGAGCCCCTCGGCGGCATCGAACGACGAGTAGTGCAGCTCCGGCATGAGCTCCGGGGCAAAGAAGGCCCGCATCGCCTGGCGGATGACGTCGGTCGAGGTGATGCGGCTGATCCCGAGCCGGTAGGCGATCTCGGTGGCAAGCGTGCTCTTGCCCGTGCCGGTGGCACCGCCGATCAGGAGGATCAGGGGCCGGTCGAGCCGCAGCACCTCGCGCCAGCCGTGGTAGCGCGAGACGAGCGCCGGGCCCTCCTCGCGGGCCAGCACCTCCTCGACCATGCCGTGCAGCTCGTCGATGGGGATCTCCTCCGCGCCGGTGCCAGTCACCTGGCGCTCGATCCGCAGCGCGAGCTGGTAGGCGCGTTCAGGGTCGGCGCCCGCGAGCACCAGCGCCTGGGCCATCCGCCCCTTCGAGAACGGCATCGGCGCACCCCGGCTGCGGATCCGCGGTTCGCGGGCCGCCGGCGGCTGCACCGGCTCGGCCGCCGGCTCCGCGCGGCGCAGCCAGCCCGGCCGCGGCAGTCTCGGCCTAGGCACCGACCGCCACCACCTCTGCCGCCAGATCGAGCGCCACCGTGTCGAGATCGGGCTCGCCCGGAAGCGATCGGGGCCGGTTGTCGCAGAAGACGACGCGGACGCCGCGCGCGCGGGCCGCCTCGGCCACGACGTCGATCGCGGCCGCCTTGATCTCGATCAGGTAGGTGGCCGCCGCCAGGACGCCCGGCGAGTCGAGATCCGCCGCAAGCGCGGGACGGTCGCCGAGCGAGCCGACGACCGCCGTCACATCGGCCCCGTGCTCGCCGGCCAGGTCGGCCGCAAGCCGCGGGTGGATCGGAGCGGCCGCCGTCGTGAAGAGCGCGACCCGCTCGCCCACGACCGGCTCGGCCGGGCACGGCCGCATCACGGCTGCGATCACGGTGGCATGAGGCCGCAGGTCGCGCACCGCCGCCCGCACCGACTCGACCTGATCGGCATCGGCCAGCGGCGGCTCGCTCATCGTGATCACGACCACGTCGGACACGAGCACGCGGTAGGGGCCGAGACCCGTCCGCAGCGCCTCGGCCGGTCGTATGGCCGACGTGATGAGGACGGTGCGGTCGGCCGCCACGGGTGGCACGGCGGCGCCGGATCCCTCGAGCAGCAGCAGCTCCGGATCGAGGCTGCGGGCGAGCTCCACCGCCTGCTCGACGTTCGAGATGAACGGCGCGCCGGCCAACCCGCCGCCGCAGCGCCGCGCCCCGACCACGGCGACGCGGGCGAGGGCGGCATCCTCGAGAAAGTCCGAGGCGGCGTGCTGCCCCGAGCGCGAGCGCTGCAGCAGGTCGTCCACCGACGGCGGCTCGGTGGCGCCGTCCAGCAGCTCGGGCAGCTCGGGGCCGCCCCTGCCCATGGCGACCAGGACGAGGCGGTGGCGCTCGCCCAGAACGCGGGCCAGATGCCCGCACACCGCCGTCTTCCCGATCCGCTTGCCCGTGCCGATGACCGCGATTGCGGGCACGGCGGCGGGCGCCTGCGGCGGCGGCCAGAACTCGAAGTCGGCACCGCGGTAGGACAGGCCGGCCGCGAGCGCCCGGTTGATCAGCCGAAAGCGGTCGTGCTCGCTCAGCACGGGCTCGTCGGACAGGTCGACCACGCGCTCGGCCGCGTGCTTCCGGGCCGCCGCGACCATCGCCGCGGCGGCATCGGCCCCGGCATGCTCGAGCGGCACGCCGTACTCGGGCTCACCGCGCAGCTTCTCGGTGCCGCCGAGCAGGAGCGCGGCCACCACCACGTCGTCCCGCCCGACGGCCGCGATCGCCGCCCGCACCACCGGCGGGTAGTGCTCGCCGTCGACCAGCACGATCGCGCGCTGCGTCATGGCCGCCCCGCGGCGGAGTCGTGAGGCGGCGGCGCGTGCTTCTCGTACTCCAGCGTCCGCGGCGAGAACCGGATCAGCGTCTCGCGACCGTGGAACGGGTACTTTTGGTAGACGCCCACCTCGTCCGGCGCGATCTCGACGATGTTGTAACAGGGCCGCGTGTGGCCGCGCAGGCGCAGCGACGACACCGTGCCGGCGTTGACGACGAACAGGTCCTCGAGCCGCCAGGCGTAGGGAACGTGCTTGTGGCCCGACAGCACCAGGTTCACGTTCGCCCGCTGCAGCACCTCGAGGGTGTCCCCGGCGTCGTAGACGACGTTGCGCTCCCGGCCCGTGCCCGGGATCGGCAGCAGGTGATGGTGCAGCACGAACACCCGGAAGTCGGCGGGCGGCGAGAACTGCTCCTCGATCCACGGATAGCGGCCGCGGCCGACGGTGCCGTGGTCGAGGTCGGGCTCGGACGAGTCGACCGCGACGAAGGTGATCCCGTTCTTGTGCAGGACGCTCGCGCGCGGCCCGATCAGCTCCTCGAAGTGCACGTGGCCGACATTGCGCGAGTCGTGGTTGCCCGGGATCGTGATCACGTCCGTGCACTCCAGCCGGGCCAGGTACTCGCGCGCCTGGCGGAACTCCTGCTTGTAGCCGAACGTGGTCAGGTCGCCGGAGCACACCACGACGTCGGGCTCGAGCGCGTTGATCTCCATGATCGCGCGCTGGAGCAGGTTCTCCACGAAGTAGGGCGATCCACAGTGGAGGTCGGACAGATGCGCGATCACAAAGGGGCGGATCCCTGCCACGGAAGCCGCATCGTACCGACCTTCACGACCCCGCTCCACGCGGCTCCATCCGACCCGGTGAGTACGCTGGCAGCGCCGGATGCCACCACGCTTCGCCAACGACACCGAGCGCGATCTGTCTCGCCTGCTCGACTACCACGGCATCGCCTGGCAGTACGAGCCGCACACGTTCGTGCTCGAGGCGGGGCCCGGTGGCGAGGTGCGGGTGGCGTTCACGCCCGACTTCTACCTTCCCGACCAGGATCTCTACATCGAGGTCACCACGATGAAGCAGTCGCTCGTCACGAAGAAGAACCGCAAGATGCGGCTCCTGCGTGAGCTCTACCCCGACCTCCGGATCAAGATCCTCTACCGGCGCGACATCGAGGCCCTGGCCGACCGCCACGACCTCGCCCGGCCGGCATGACCGAAATCGCCGAGCGCCCGGCCACCCCGGCGCCCGGCGAGGTGTACCTCCCGGCCCAGCTCCTGGCGGCCCGTGTGGACGAGCTCGCCGCCGCGATCGACCGTGACCACCGCGGCCGGCCGCTGGTGCTCGTGGCGGTGCTCAAGGGCGCGGCGCTGTTCGCGGCCGATCTCTCGCGCCGGCTCACCGTCCCCCACCGGCTCGACACGGTGGCGCTCTCGGCGTACTCGGGCACCGACCAGCGCCGGGGCCGGATCAGGCTTCTGAAGGACGTCGACGAGCCGGTGCGCGGCCAGCACGTCATCGTGGTCGAGGACGTGATCGACACCGGCCTCACGATGCACAACCTCGTCCGCTCGCTCCACATCCGCGGCCCGGCATCGGTGCGGATCTGCACGCTGCTCGACCGGCCCCACCGGCGCCTGGTCGACCTGGACGCGCCGTACGTGGGCTTCACCGCGTCCGAGCGGTTCGTGGTCGGCTACGGGCTGGGACACCACCAGCGCTTCCGCCACCTGCCTGACATCCACTTCCTGGGGTAGCCATCCCGTTCGCCGGAGGGCGGTTCCAATTCTCGGCGAGCTACACTTTTGGCATGGCACAAGGACGAGGAACGCTCGATCGGGACAGGGGTCTGACCGCCCGCATGACGGGCACGATGTTCCTGCTCGGACTGCTGTACGTCATCTTCTTCGTCGTGCTGCTGCAGGGCGTCGGAATGGCGCTTCCGCTGGTCATCGCCATCGCCGGCGGGCTCCTGATCGTCCAGTACTGGACGTCCGACAAGATCGCGCTGGCCTCGGCCAGGGCGCGCATCGTCGAGCAGAGCGAGGCGCCCGAGCTGCACGCGATCGTGGAACGGCTGTGCCTCACTGCCGGCCTCCCGATGCCGCGGATCGCGATCGTGCCGACGGACATGCCGAACGCGTTTGCCACAGGCCGCAGCCCCAAGCACGCCGCTGTGGCAGTCACCCAGGGCCTGCTGAGCCGGCTCGAGCCGCACGAGCTCGAGGCCGTGATCGCACACGAGCTGTCGCACATCGCCCACCGCGACGTCGCCGTCATGACGATGGCGAGCTTCTTCGCCATGATCGCGGGCTTCATCACCCGCTGGGGCTTCTTCTTCGGCGGCGGCTTCGGCGGCGGCCGCAACAGCCGCGACAACTCCGGGATGTCGTTCATGGTCGTCCTGCTGGCGTCGGTCATCGTCTACGCCATCTCGTTCGTCCTCATCCGGACGCTCTCGCGCTACCGCGAGTTTGCGGCCGACCGCGGCTCCGCGATCCTCACCAAGTCGCCCTCGAGCCTGGCCTCGGCGCTCGTCAAGATCTCGGGCTCCATGAGCCGCATCCCGCAGCAGGACATGCGCATGGCCGAGGGCCTGAACCAGTTCTTCATCATCCCCGCGAAGCTGAAGACCGGGATCTCGACGCTCGTCGCCGACCATCCCCCGCTCGAGGCCCGGCTGGAGCAGCTGCGCCGGCTCGAGCGCCAGCTCGAGACGCTCTAACATCGGCTTCCTCGACGGCATTCTCGGTCGCACCAAGGTCGCCAAGCCGACGCTCGAGCGGCTGTTCGCGATCTCGACCGCCGAGATCACCCTCGACACCAGCCTCGGGTTGAAGCCCTCGCAGAACGCCGCCATCTGCTTCAAGCCGATGGCGTCCGCCCGGTTCCGCGAGAGCGGCACCGACATCGAGGACATGGTCAAGCTCGCGTTCAAGGACGAGGGCACGCAGCTCGACAGGAGCGTGGACGAGTACGGCTACGAGTGGCTGAAGCTGACCGACAAGGATCTCGACGACCTGGTCACGACGATCCACGTCGCCGCCCAGTCGATGACCGACGACGGGTTCGGCGAGCAGCTTCTGTGCGCCGTGTTCGGATTCGAGCCCGGGCACATCCGCTTCATCTACAACTTCAAGCGCGGCTTCTTCTACCCCTTCGTGCCGCTGGCAAAGAACAAGCGCGACTCCGAGCGCGAGCTGCAGCTGCAGGCCAAGCTCGAGCAGGAGCTTCCGATGGAGCCCGACCTGGAGCGCTGGTATCCGCTCTGGGACGCCCCGGTCTAGCGACCTCCGAGCCGAATCCCTTACGGGATGCCCACGGGATCGTTGCTCGGTGTTAACACCGCGGGCGTAGCCTTGCCCGCGGCAGCACACGCCAATCGGTCGCGCCAACCACGCGGTCAGGACCAGCCTTCGCCCAGGCATTGTCCACCGCACGCGCACCGGCCGTCTACCCCGGGCCGACACACACATCGGCCCGGGAAGGCGCGGCCGTCGCTGTCTATCCGGGCAGCGCGCCCTGGCCGGCGAAGGCCTCGCGAGCCTCCTCCAGCGTGGTGTCGACGTGCGGCAGCACGTGGTCGGAGGTGATCAGCTCGGCGTCGGGCACGGGCGTGCCGTCGTGCTCGACCATCTCGATGAGGGCGGCGAACGCGCGGGCGAACCCGGCCTCGTCACCCGCGGCCACCGCGGCCGCAACCGTGTTGTCGAGCTCGTTGAGGCGACCGATCAGCCCGTCGTCCAGCCGGAACTGCCCCGCCCCCACGATGCGCACGATCACGGTTTCGCCTCCTCGGTGGACGCGGCCTCCGGCGCGGTCTCGGGCGCGGCCGCCGGCTCCGGCGAGCCGGCCTCGATCTCACCGGCGGCTCCTCCCGTGCCGAGCGACGCCTTCATCTTCGCGAGCTCCGCGTCGACCTGGTTCCCCGAGGTGAGCGCCGCGATCTGCTGGTCGAGGTCGGAGCCCGCCGGCGCGGTCAGGTCGTCGATGGCGCCGGTGTCGACCAGCTCCGTCACTGCGGCGGCCCGAGCCTGCATCTGCTCGGTCTTGTCCTGCGCCCGCGACAGCGCGAGCCCGACATCGGACATCTCCTCGCCCAGCCCGGTGGTCGCCTCGCCGATGCGCACCTGCGCCTCGGCCGCCGAGTACTGCGCCTTGACGACCTCCTTCTGCGTGCGGAACGACTCGACCTTCGCCGACAGCCGCCGCTCCTGGTCGATCAGGCTCTGCTGCTGCTCCTCGAGCTGGGCAATCTGCGTGTCCATCCCCTGCAGCTGGCCCTGGATCAGCGCCTTGCGCTCGAGCGCGGTCCGGGCGAGGTCCTCGCGGTTGGCGGCGAGCGCCTGGCGGGCCTGGCCGTCAAGCTTGACGATGCTCTCCTCGAGCTTCGCAGTCTGCAGCTGCAGACGCTTCTTCGAGGTGACCACGTCGGCGACGCCGCGCTTCACCTTCTGCAGCATCTCGAGCTGCTTCGTATAGCTGTAGTCGAGCGTCTCGCCCGGGTCTTCGGCCTTGTCCAGCGCCTTGTTGGCCTTGACCTTGAACAGGGTGGTGAATCGGGACATCAAACCGGCCATTTATCCTCCTCGAAGCAGTCCATCTAGCCTAGCTGATCCAGCTCTCGCAGGGCCTCCGCCGCCTCGGCCCGCAGCCGCGCCCGTTCGGTCTCGTGGTCGCGGGCCGTGATCTTGCCGGTGTGCAGCTCGAGCTCCAGGTCGCGCAGAGCCTGGTAGGCCTCGTCGCAGCGCTCGCGCAGCTCGAGCCGGCGGCGATCCGTCTCGCCCAGAGCCGGCTCGGGCGGCTCGGCCTCGGGCGACGCGAACGGCCAGGCGACGAACAGCACCGCGGCGGCGACCAGGACGGCCACCGCCACCACGGTGGCGATCGCGCTCATGCCTCGCTGCGGGCGAGCAACTCCCCGTAGCGGCGGGCGAGCTGGCGGGCCTCGCGGGGGTCGGGCCAGATCGTGATCAGCGCTCCCAGCGCGAACACGACGCCCGCGAGCCACACCAGCCCGACGGCCGGGTTGACCAGCATCTTCACCGAGACGCCGCCCGACCCATCCTTGTCCACCCCCTGCAGGATCGAGTACAGATCGGTGCCGGTGGTGTAGCTGCTGCGGATGTCCACCTCGTTTCCGACCTGGCCGGTGTCAGTACACGCGCTGTCCGGGGTCGAGGATGCCGTCGGCATGCCCGTTTCGGATCACCGCCAGCCGGGCGAAGTCGAACGTGTAGTTGGGGCCCTTGCGCTGGTAGACACCGTCGTTGCTGACCGTGTAGCCGTCGATCCGAAGCGACTGGTGCAATGCCAGGTGCGTCTCGCGCACGGTCGAGTAGGCGCTCGACGCGGTCACGCCGACCACCAGCAGCACAATCGAGAGATGCACGACGTAGCCGCCGTAGCGGCGCCGGTTGCGATCGACCAGGTCAAGCAGCGCCCGCGGCCAGGAGCCGCCGGAGAGCGCCCGCCGCGCCGACGTGCCGCGCGCGAACTCGATCGTGATCGTCACGGTGACGAACACGCACAGCGAGAGCGCCGTCAGCCCCGCCGGGCTCGACCCCAGGCCGGCGAGCCACAGCAGCACGGCCCCCGCGAGCGCCGAGATCACCGGCCACCGGAACATCCGCCACAGGCTGCCGGGCGACGCCCTGCGCCACGCGATCAGCGGCCCGATCCCCGTCAGCGCGAGCAGCGGCAGCCCGAAGATGACCAGGAAGAAGTCGTAGTAGGGGGCGGCGACGGTCGCCCGCACGCCCCGCACGGCCTCGCTCAGGATCGGGAACACGACCCCCCACAGGATGGCGAAGGCGAGCGCCAGCAGGAGCAGGTTGTTGAACAGGAACGTGGCCTCGCGCGAGATCACCGACTCCAGCTTGTGGTCGGCCCGAAGCGTGGGCAGCCGCACGATCAGAAGGCCGACCGAGAACGCCAGCACGAGCGCCAGGAACGCGAGCAGGTACGGCCCGACGGCCGACTGCACGAACGAGTGCACCGACTGCACCACCCCGCTTCGGGTCAGGAAGTCGCCGAACAGGCACAGCGCGAACGCCGCGATCACGAGCACCATGTTCCAGACCTTGAGCATGCCCTTCTTCTCCTGCACCATGATCGAGTGCAGGAATGCCGTCGCCGCCAGCCACGGCATCAGGGCGGCGCTCTCGACCGGATCCCAGGCCCAGTAGCCGCCCCAGCCGATCTCGACGTAGGCCCAGTGCGCGCCGAGCAGCATGCCGATCCCAAGCCCCGTCCACGACAAGCAGCGTCCAGCGCCGCACCGACACCAGCCAGCGGGCATCGGCGCGGCCCGTGATCAGCGACGCCATCGCAAACGCGAACGGCACCGACATCGACACGTAGCCCAGGTAGAGCATCGGCGGGTGGGCGGCCATGTAGAAGTTCTGCAGCGACGGATCGAGCCCTGCGCCGTCGGACTGGACAGGCCGCGCCGGGGACATGCGCGAACGGCGACGACACGAACGTCGTCATCCCCGCGAAGAAGACCGTGATGGAGCCCATCACCGCGGCCACCCAGGGCATCAGCTCGCGGTTTCGGTGCCGGTTCTGGCGCATGGCGATCGTGGCCGAGCCCGTGAGCACGAGCAGCCACAGGAGCAGCGACCCCTCCTGGCTCGCCCACAGCGAGGTCATCGTGTACAGCAGCGGCAGCTTCCGGCTGGTGTGCTCGGCAACGACGCTCAGCGAGAAGTCGTGCGTGACCAGGCCGTACTCGAGCGCGACGATCGCAACCAGCGCCGCCGCCAGGGCGGCCGCAAACGCGTTCTGGACGCTGCGCATCGTGCGCCGGTCACGCCGCAGCCCCGCCACGACGCCGCCCACCGTGGCGTACACCGCCAGCGCGAACAGGAGGTAGAGGGCGACTCGACCGACGGTGGTCAGATGAGCCTCCTACGAGCCGCCGGAGGTGTACTTGCTGGGGCACTTCGTGAGCAGCGAGTCCGGCTGCGCCACGAACACCCCGTTCACCAGCCTGCCGGTCACGATCACCCGGCGCGACGGCTGGAACGCGTCGGGGACAGACCCGGAGTACGACACGGGCACCGTCTGCTTGGACGTCTCGTCGCGGAGGACGAACCGCATCGGGCTGCCGTCGCGGGTGGCCCGCACCACGGTGCCCGTGAGCGTCACCTGCTTCTGGGCGGCGCCGTCGGTGTCGCTGCGAAGCTGGGCCACCGAGACGAGCAGCGTCCCGGAGTTGAAGAGCGCCTGGTAGGCCAGGAACACGGCCAGAAGCGACCCCACCACGAGAGCGACGACCAAGCGCGGACGCGGGGACATGGGGCTCAGATTACCACCCTCCTACCCGCGACCCCGAGGGGTACCGCACGTGCGGAATTCTAGGCCGCGGGGTCGGGGACGCGGTAGCCGAGATCGAGGCACAGCTGCCCGCGTCGTGGTCTCGCGCAGCGCGTCGGTGTAGCCCTGGCCGTAGGCCGCCCGCAGGAACCAGCCCAGGAGCTCCTGGTCGAGCTTGGACGGCTCGACTTCGAAGATCTCGGCCCACAGATCGGCCAGGCGGAGATCGATCGCCATCGCCAGCTCGCACTTGCGTTCATCCATCGTTTTCTCATGGTAGGTCCCCGGTCGGACGGACACCGGGAACCACGGGGCGGAAACCGTGGTCAAACGGGTGCATCCTGACCATCCGCCACGGAGGAACACCATGCCCGACATCCGCCAATTCGTCACGACCGCCGCCGTCGCGGTGCTCGCGATCGCCGGCTACCAGGCGCTGCACGGCGCCGCGCAGGCGCCGGCGGCATCCACGCCCCGCCCGAGCGGCATGCTGCAGCCGTTCATGCGCTTCACCGGCACGGGCACCGCCACGATGCGCCCCGACCGGGGCACGATCTCGTTCTCGACCCACGGCATCGGCGCCACGCTCCTCGACGCCCAGAATCAGGCGAGCGAGGCAATGAACGCGCTGATCGCCCGCCTCCACTCAGACGGCGTGCCCAGCATCGAGATGCAGACCAACGGCGTGAGCGGCTACAGGCGCCAGCACCTTTCGGGCTACGCGGCCGACCAGAGCCTGACGGTGACGGTGCGCGACGTCTCCAAGATCGGAAAGCTCCTGGCCGACGGCGCCGCCACCGGCGCGCAGTCGAGCTCCGGCGTCGACTTCTCGACCACCGACAAGCGCCGCTCCTACAACGAGGCGCTGACCGCCGCCGTCGGCGATGCCCGCGCAAAGGCCGAGGCGGCCGCGGCCGCAGCCGGCCTGCACGTGAGCGGCGTCGTGTCCGTGGACGAGACCCAGCAGTCGACGCCGGTCTACTACGCGGCCGAGGCCGCCCCGAACGCCCTGTACCAAAGGGCGGTGCGGGTCCCGGTCAAGCGCGGCACCCAGCAGATGTCGGCCCAGGTGACGGTCGTATTCGCCTACACGGACTGACCAAACCGGGGACAGTCCCCCACCGATCGGCGTTGCACATTCGTGACGCAATCCGACCGGGGACTGTCCCCGCTTCCTGGGGTCAGTCGAGCGGGAGCGGGCGGCGCGGGACCGGGGCCGAGTGGATGATCGAGGTGGTCGTCTGGCCGTGGGGCGTGAACCGGTCGAGCAGCGGCTCCAGGGCGTCGATCGAGCGCAGGTGCACCTTGATGAAGAAGCAGTCCTCGCCGGTGATCCGGTAGCACTCGACCACCTCGGGCGTCTCGGCGGCGATCTGGCGGATCCGCTCGAGCTCGCGGCTGCCCGGCCGGATGCGCACGATCGCGGCCAGCTCGTAGCCGAGGGCGCGCGGATCGATGGCCGCGTGGTACCCCGTGATCACGCCGGCCCGCTCGAGCCGGCCGATGCGCTCGCTCACCGCCGGCGCCGACAGGCCCACGCGGCGGCCCAGCTCGGCAACCGAAACGCGCGCGTCTGCCTCGAGCTCGGCCAGCAGCCGGCGGTTCGTCTGGTCGAGTAGCGATTCGTAGGTCGTATCCATGACATTCCTCTGATCAGTCGGCAGTAATACGCCAGCATATCATCGAATCTCCATGGTGATCGGCCATCCGAGCAGTCGATACTTCATGGCATGACCGCACTCCGGCGATCGTTCCCCGCCGAGGGCTACTTCGCCGGCAGCGCCGTGTTCCATTACCTCGGCCCCGCCTTCGCCGTGCTCCTGTTCGCGCACGTCGGGGTGCTGGGCGTGGCGTGGCTGCGGATCGCCTCGGCCGCGGTGGTGTTCGCCGCCTGGCGGCGTCCGTGGCGCTGGTACGCCCGCCTGGGGCGATCCGAGCAGTACACCGTCGTTGCCCTGGGGCTCACCCTGGCGGTGATGAACGCATGCTTCTACCTGGCGATCGACCGGCTGCCGCTCGGCACCGTGGCGGCGATCGAGTTCCTCGGCCCGACCATCGTCGCGGCGGCGGGGATGCGGACGCGCCGCAACCAGCTCGCGCTCCTCCTCGTCGTCTGCGGGGTGTACCTGGTCACGGGCGTCCAGCTGCACGGCCAGGCCGTCGGGTTTGCGTTCGCCTTTGCCAATGCCGCCCTGTTTGCCGCCTACGTCGTGCTGGGCCACCGCGTCGCCCGCGCGGGCGCCAACATCGACGCGCTGGCGGCTGCGATGCTGGTCGCCGCCGTCGTGATCACGCCGATCGGCGTCGTCGCCGCGGCCCCGGCGCTGATCGTGCCCGCAAGCATCGCGGCCGGCATCGGGGTCGGGGTGACCTCATCGGTCATCCCGTACGTGTGCGACCAGCTCGCGATGGCCCGGCTCGACCGGTCGGCCTACGCGCTGATGGTCTCGCTCCTGCCCGCCACGGCGGTCGTCGTGGGGATCGTGGTGCTCGGCCAGGTGCCCACGCTCGCGGCCGTGGCCGGCGTGGCCCTGGTGATGGCGGGCGTCGCCGCCCACCGCGGCCGCGATCAGCCCGCCTGAGCGTCCCCGGCGGAGCGATGCCGCTCGACGCAGCGGGGGCACGCGAGCTCCTCGTCGGCGCTGTCCGTTGCCACCCGGTCCCAGCGCTCGGGCGGCGACGCCGCCTCGTTGCCGTGGCGGACGGCGACCTCGCCACACTCGCACCGGTACACCGCGCACACGTAGGGATACGGCGCGTCGATCACTTCGTACGTCACGGGCATCACAAGTATCGTCGCACCGCCCGCCCCCCGAGCGCAAGCCCGGGGCTCGCCGGACCGAACCGATTCGCCTCGTCCAGGCGAATATCACGGCATGGGCCGGGGTAACAAGGATGTCTCCAGATCGTTACGTGACGCTAACCAGAAACTGATGTGGGCATGTCACAATGATTCCCATCTGGTATGGGCGCAGCCCCGCGTGGGTGTGCCATACTTCGTGCGGTGATGGAGGTTCGGTGGAGCAGCTCCAGATGAAAGAGGATTTGACAGCCCTTCGGCAGCGAGTCGTGAGCGAACTCGCTGCAATCGACGTGGTCGTCTGGCCGCGGCGCAAGCGCAGCCGGCGAGAGCGGCTGACGCGCTTCATGCTCCATCGCGCCCGCAAGGTGCGCCGCACGATCCTGTAGCGACTACCGGCTGCGGTCTTCGGGCGGGTGCTCGGCCTCGACCCACCGCGGGTGGTGATGAGCGGCCCAGTCCGCGTCCACCTCGCCGAGCGTGATTCCCCGCAACGCGTGCCGCGTTCCCGGGTTGATCACGGCCATGTAGATGTGCCCGGCGATCAGGACGACCATTGCGATCGCCGCCAGATGATGCAGCGGCCCCTGCGGCCCGTGACCGGCGAACACCAGGGCGAGCCCGGTTCCGTACAGCGCGGCGAGCCCGAGTCCCACCAGCGCAAAGTTCACCTTCTGGCCGGCGTTGAACCGGCCGGCGGGCGGCGGAGCGCCACCGTGCAGGGCGCGCAGCGGCGCTCCTCGCAGCCAGGCGCTGTCGCCCTCCTCCGCCGTCGTCAGGTCGCGCACGGTCGCGCGCAGGGCGCGCCGGTTTGCCGCAAACAGGAGGAACGCCAGCCCTCCGACGAGCACCACGGCCGCCCCGACGTGCACGTCGAAGGAGACATCCGACACGCTCCAGTGGTGGGGCACCATCGTCCCGGTCAGCAGCATCACGCCGAACGTGACCGCCACGAGCCAGTGCGCCGCGCGCTCGGTGAGGGTGAATCGGGGCAGGCGGACGATGGCCACAGTTCGAGTATCCGGGTGCGCTCTGAGAGCACCTTGAGAAGTGTTCGCGAGCGATTGGAGCCCCTCGTCGAGCCGAATCGCCAGATGTTCACCACCCCGACACCGCATCTTCACCCCCGCCGGCCCGGGCGCCGCCATCCTTGAGGGAGGCACCAGGAGGGGACGATGGTCGTGATGTGGATAGCGGTGGTCTGGCTGGGAACGAACGTCGCCGTGGTGGCCGTCCTGGTCGCGCTCGCCGAGCGCGGCGAGCGGCGGACGGCGGCGATCCCCCCGGCCGGCGGCACGGGATAGCGCCGGCACCGACCTCGTCGGTGTGGCTATGATGGCCCCGCGCGATGAGGCTCGCGCTCAACCGCCCTCGGGCTGATGGCCTCTACCTCACGGTAGAACCACGTCCTGGAGGTGAGCGGTGAGCGATTTGGCCCTGGCGTCAGTGCTGGCAGTGGTGATCCTGATCGCGAGCATGGTCTCGGTGGAGGTCGCGCTGTCGGCGGCGCTTCTGGAGCTGGCCGGCGGCGTGATCATCGGGAACGTCTTCACGGTGACCGTGCCCGACTGGCTCACGTTCATCGGCTCGTTCGCGGGCGTCGTGCTCACGTTCCTGGCGGGCGCCGAGGTGGACGTCCCGCAGCTGCGGCGCGAGTGGCGGGCCAGCGCCGCGATGGGCGTCGTCTCGTTCGGGGCGCCGTTCGTGGTCGCGCTCGCGACGTGTCACTGGCTGATCGGCTGGAATCGCGACCAGTCGGAGATCGGCGGGCTGGCGCTCTCGACGACGAGCCTCGCCGTGGTGTACGCGGTGCTCGTCGAGAGCGGGCTCAACCAATCGGTGATCGGCAAGCGGATCATGTCGGCGACGTTCGTCACGGACATCCTGACCGTGCTCGGGCTGTCGGTCCTCTTCATCACGCCGAATCTGTGGATCGTGGTGTTCGCGGCCGCCTCGGTGCTGGCGATCTGGGGCCTGCCGCGAATGGCGCCGTGGTTCTTCGGCCGCTACGGCGACCGCGTCATCGAGCCGGAGATCAAGCTGGTGTTCGCGATCCTGTTCGTGCTGATGTACCTCGCCGATCGGGCGGACAGCCAGGCGGCACTGCCGGTGTTCGTGCTCGGCCTGGCGATGGGCGGCCACTACGCCGCGCACCGGCGCGAGCAGGAGCGGATGCGCGTGGTCGCGTTCGCGTTCCTGACGCCCTTCTTCTTCCTCAAGGGCGGCCTGAACGTGTCACTCCCGGCCGTCTTCTCGAACCTGGGCGTGCTCGCGCTGCTCGTGGCCGCGAAGATCGTTCCGAAGTTCGGCGGCGTCTACCCGCTGGCGCGACGCTACACCGCTCCCCATGCCGCCTTCACGACCCTGCTGATGAGCACCGGCCTGACGTTCGGCACGATCACCTCGCTCTACGGCCTGCAAAGTGGCATCATCGACCAGACGCAGTTCTCGCTCCTGATCTCGGTGGTGGTGTTGTCCGCGATCATCCCGACGGCGATCGCTCAGCGCTTCTATCAGCCGCACGCGCCTGCGGCGGACACGGTGGCGCCTGCCACAGAGGCGGTGGCCTAGATGCCCTTCGAGCGCATCCTGGTCGCGATCGACGGCTCGCAGGGGGCCAACCGGGCGCTCGCGACCGCGCTCGACCTGGCGCGGATGGCGGATGCGCACCTGACCGCACTCGCCATCGAGGGCCCTCTGCCGGCGTACGCCGCCACGATCGGCGAGGTCGACGAGGTCAAGCGGCAGAAGGACCGCTTCTTCGACGGGGTCGCCCAGGACGCGCGCGAGCTGGCGGACGAGGCCGGCGTGGCGCTCGAGGTGGTGGTGCGCGCCGGGCATGCCGCGGAACTGATCACCGAGTACGCCCGCGAGCACGGCGCCGATCTGGTCGTCGTCGGGCACAAGGGCCACTTTCTGCAGGATTACGTGCTGGGGTCGACTGCCGACCGCGTCGCCCACCACGCCCCCTGCCCGGTCATGATCGTGAAGTAGGAGCGGCCCGGCGGCCCCCGGTGCCGCGGTATCGTTCCCGCGTGCGCGCAAGGACGATCGTGGGCTCTTCCGGGCAGGCGCGGCGCGCGGAGCTCATGATCGCCGCATCGCTGCTGTTCGTGGTGCTCACCGTCGCCGCCATGCTGGCCTACCCGGGCGGCGCCCTGTACGACCACACGAGCGGCGGGTACCTCTTCTTCCAGAACTTCTTCAGCGACCTGGGCGCGACGAAGACGTACTCGGGCCACAGCAACACCACGTCGCACGTGCTCTTCATCATCGCGCTCGTCTGCGTCGGCCTGGCCATGATCGGCTTCTCGACGACCTGGCGGACGATCGCGGCCCGCCGGGACGCCGGGCGCGGCTTCGGACGCGTCGCGCAGGCCGCTGCGATCATCAGCGGCCTCAGCTTCATCGGCGTCGCGGTCACCCCCTGGGACAGGGTGCTGGATGCTCACAACCTGTTCGTCAAGCTGGCCTTCGGCGTCCTTCTGGTGTTCATCCTCTGCCTGCTCTCGCTGCAGCTGCGAAACGGGTGGCCGGGGGGATACGTCGCCGTGAACGTCACCTACCTGATCGTGCTCGCGATCTACGTGCTCGTGCTGTTCGCGGGGCCGGGCCTGGGCACCCGCAGCGGCCTCCGAATTCCAGGTCGCCGCCCAGAAGATCATCGTCTACGGCTCGATCCTGAACATCGCCGTGCAGGCGGAGGGCATCCGCCGGGAGGCCCGCTCGACCGCGAAGGCGCCCCGGCCGGCGCGGCGGGCGGGAACCCGCCGGTGACCGCCGCTACTGGATCAGGTTGACGGCGCGGGCGGCGAGCAGGCCGATGGTCGTGAGCGCGGTCAGCGACTCGATCATCATCAGCGACTTCGCCCACCGCGAGAGCGGCATCGTGTCGGTCGGGCTGAAGGCCGTCGCCGTGGTGAACGACACGAACAGGTAGTCGAGGAACTCGGGTTTCCAGTCCGCGTCGGCGGGGTCGCCCGTGGTCATCTGGGGGAACAGGAAGTCGGAGCCCCGGCCGCCCTCGGCCCGGAGCACGATCCGCCGGTGCGGCCCGCCGCCGTCGAGCTCCCAGTACCAGAGGCTGAATGCGATCACGTTGGTGACCCAGATCAGCGCCGCCGAGAGCATGAGCCGGGTGCCGCTGCTGAAATGGGTCGTGAACAGCAGCGAGATCAGGAACCCGAGCGACGCGATGTTGGCCGCGTTGACCACCGCGATCATGCCGATCGCGAGCGTGCGGTGCCACGCGGCCTCGTCCGGCCGCCGCTGGGGCGCCACGATCATGAGCACCAGGAGCAGCAGCGCCTCGAAGATGGGCAGGGCAAACGGCGGGCCGAGCGTGAGCTTGTCGGGCAGCAGGGTCGAAAAGAGGATCGCGACGACCACGGCGATCGCCGCCGGCCAGCGCGGCTCCTGCATCGCGTGCGCGGCGTGGAGCACCGCCTGCCCGGCGGCCTCCTCGCTGCGGCGGGCGAGCGCCCTGGCCTCGACCTCCGCCGCATGGACGCCATGGCGGACCGCGGCTACGGAGGCGTGGTGAGCGCCGCCTTCGGGCTGCTCGGGCTCATCTGGCACCGCGGTTCGAAGAATAGTGCGCGCCTCGGCCGCGGCGGGTTCAGCCTGCGGGCGGAGGGCAGCGCTCGGCGCGGTAGCGCTCGGCGAGCACGCGCTCCTGCTCGGGCACGAGCCGGCCGAGCTGCACCAGCAGGTCCTCGAGCTCGGGCAGCATCGAGCTCTGCCGGAAGCGCGCCCGGAAGATCTCGTTCATGCGGCCGTAGTACCAGACCTGGCTGGCCGGGCCCTCCTTGAACACCGCCCAGAACTCCGGCCCGCGCACCCGGGCGTCGCGCACGGTCGCACGCAGGTTGGACAGCTTGTCGGCCATCGTCACCCGCAGCAGCGGCTCGGCCAGGTCACCCTCGATCTGCATCAGGTGCTCGAGGTGGCGGCACTTCCGCGCCCACCATTCCTCCTTGGGTTGCCCGGGCTCCGGAATGGCGTCGCTGGCCGCGCGCACGATGGCGGCAACACGGCCGCCGAACCTGCGCCGGATGTCGTCGAGCCGGGGCCACCCGCCCTGATCCTCGACCGCGTCGTGCAGGAGCGCCGCGACGGCCTCATCCTCGCCGCCGCCGTCCTCGAGCACCAATCCGGCGACGCCAAGCAGGTGGGCGATGTACGGCACCGCCGGCCCCGTGCCGCTGCCCTTGCGGAAGTGCGCGCCATGCACGATCGATGCGTACGCGATTGCCTCGTCGAACCGCCGGCCCAGCATCTGCGTCTCCTCGCCTCGCCCGCTCCTGTCGCCCGCAGACTAATGCTCAGCGCGTGCGGGTGAAGCGCTGCACCGCCTCGAGCAGCTCGCGCGTCTTGGTCTCGGCCTGCTCGCGGCTCCCCGACGCGAGCGCGTCGGCCACGCAGTGGTTCGCGTGGTCCTCGAGCAGCTTCTGGGCGAGGCTCTCGAGCGCGGTCGAGACCGCTCCGATCTGGGTGAGGACGTCGATGCAGTAGCGCTCCTCGTCGACCATGCGCTCGATGCCGCGCACCTGGCCCTCGATCCGGTGCAGGCGCTTGATCAGCGCCTCCTTGTCGCCGACATAGCCATGCGTCATGCGGGCACCTCCGGTGGGACGGCTGCGCGGATGCCGCGAAAGCGGCGCAGGCGCAGCGAGTTGGCAACGACGAACAGGCTCGACGCGGCCATCGCGGCGGAGGCGATGATCGGGTTGAGCAGGCCGCCCATGGCCAGGGGGATGGCGGCGACGTTGTAGGCGAACGCCCAGAAAAGGTTGGCCCGGATCGTCGCGAGGGTTGCGCGAGCCAGCCGGATCGCGTCGACCGCCGCCCGGAGATCGCCCGAGACGAGCGTCAGATCGGCCGCCTCGATGGCGACGTCGGCGCCGGTGCCGATCGCGAGCCCCAGGTCGGCCCGGGCGAGTGCCGGTGCGTCGTTGATCCCGTCCCCCACCATCGCCACCACCTCGCCCGATTCCTGCAGGCGCAGGATCTCGGCAACCTTGCCCTCCGGCGAGACCTCCGCCACCACCCGGTCGATCCCCACCTCGCGGGCCACTCGCTCGGCGGCCGGGCGGCCGTCCCCGGTCAGGAGCAGCGGCGTAAGCCCGAGCCGCCGCAGCCCGGCCACGGCCTCGGCGCTCGACGGCTTCACGGTGTCACGCACGACCAGCGTGGCCCGGGCGTCGCCGTCCCATGCCACCGTGATGGCGCCCGCCGCGCGGCCGATCTCGACCCGGTGGCCGTCGACCACGCCGTACACGCCCGTTCCGGGCACGTTTCGGAAGCCCGTCACCGGGGGCAGCTCGCCGATCTCGGCGCGGGCCGCCGCAACCACCGCCTGGGCGATCGGATGCTCCGAGGCGGCCTCGACCGCTCCGGCGAGCCGCAGCACCTCGCTGCGACCGGCGCCGTCGAGCGGCACGACGTCGGTGAGCTCCGGCCGGCCCTCGGTGATCGTCCCGGTCTTGTCGAGCACGATCGTCCCGATCCGGCGCGTCTGCTCGAGGATCTCGGGGCCCCTGATGAGGATCCCCAACTGGGCGCCGCGCCCCGTGCCGACCATCAGCGCGGTCGGCGTCGCCAGGCCGAGTGCGCACGGGCAGGCGATGATCAGCACGGCCACCGCCGCCGAGAACGCGGTCGAGGCGGACGCGCCGGTCGCGAGCCACCCGGCGAGGGTCAGCGCCGAAAGGCCGAGGACGACCGGCACGAAAATCGCCGAGACGCGGTCGGCGAGCCGCTGCACCGGCGCCTTGCCGGACTGGGCCTGGTCGACCAGGCGGGCGATCTGGGCCAGCGCCGTGCCGGCACCGATCCGGGTCGCCCGCACGACCAGGCGGCCGTACGTGTTGACGGTCGCGCCGGCCACCCGGTCGCCGGCGGCAACCTCGACGGGGACGGGCTCGCCGGTCAGCATCGACCCGTCGACCGCGGATGCGCCGTCCTCGACCACCCCGTCGGTGGCGATCTTCTCGCCGGGGCGGACGACGAAGCGGTCGCCGACGGCGACCTCGGCAATGGGCACCAGCACCTCACGCCCATCGCGGAGCACGCGCGCCTCGTGCGCTCCCAGCTCGAGGAGCTGCTCGATCGCCGCTCCCGACCGGCGCTTCGCGCCCGCCTCCAGGGAGCGGCCGAGCAGGATCAGCGTGGTGATCACGGCGGCGACCTCGAAGTAGGTCGCGGCATGCAGGCCCGCGGCGAGCACGACGACCGACCACGACCAGGCCGCGAGCGTGCCGAGCGAGACCAGCGTGTCCATCCCGGCCGCGCCGTGCCGCGCGCTCTGAAGCGCCGAGCGGTGAAATTCCCATCCGGCGAAGAAGACGACGGGCGTCGACAGCGCGAGGGCGGCCCACTCCCAGTGGGGGAACCGCAGCGCGGGGAACATCGCCAGCAGCACGACCGGCACGGTCAGCGAGACGGCGACGACAAGCCGGGTGAGGAGCATCCCGCCGGGCTCGTCGTGATGATGATGCCCACCGGCCGGGCGGGCGTGGTAGCCCGTGGCCTCGACCGCGCCGATCAGGCGCTCCACGGTGACGTCCGGCGGGCAGCGCACCGTCGCCTGCTCGGTGAGGTAATTCACGCTCGCGGAGACGCCGTCGACCTGGTTCAGCCCGCGCTCGACCCGGCCGGCACACGACGCGCAGTGCATCCCGTCGATGTCGAGCCGCAGCTCTTCGCCTTGATACCCCATGCGGGTATTCTAGCGCGGCGTGCTAGGGAGCCGGCAGGCTGAGCGTGGCCCCGGCGCCGCGGACGGTCGCCCGCCGGGTCGATTCCGAGTAGGCGACCGAGAACCGGTATCTGAAACCACCCCTCGCGGTCAAGGTCACGGTCGCGTGCACCGCCCCCGACGAGATGTCCCACGTTCCGGTGCCGGATACCGCGGCGTCGGCGACGAACCGCACACCGTGCAGGACGAGCCGCACGTCGGGGCCATTCTCGGTGCCCGTGAAGCGACCGCCGTAAAGGCCCCCGCCCACGTCGCCCGTTGCCGACCACCACGTCTGGGTCGCATCGCCAAGCGCTTCGGCGGCGACCGTCGCCGCGCGCCGCTGCTGGAGCGATGCGCTGCCGGCGGTGACCTCGGCAGGGGCGGCGCCGGAGAGCCGCCGGGGGAAGGAGCCGGGCGTGTGGATCGGCGGAATCCTGCCGGCACAGGATGTGTTCAGGGAATCGAGCCGCTGCGGTGCCGAGACGAACGCACGCACCAGGTGGCGGCCGCAGCGCGTGGCTGCGGTCAGCAGGATGTCGCCCTCGGTCGACGTGTGCACCGCGTTTCGGAGCACCACCAGGCGTGCCGACGGCCCGATCTGCCGCAGCACCGCCGGAGCGTCCGAGGCTGGCGTCCACGAGTCGAGATCGCCGCCCAGCACGAGCACCGGCACCCGCGCCGGGATCAGCGGGCGGGCGGGGCCGGCCGGCAGCTCGGGGTGGCCGATCCGGGGCCAGCGCAGGCACGACGAGAAACGCCTCGGAGTAGGTGTTCATCGACAGCCACTCGCGCGGTGTGAACGGCCGCAGCTCGGCCGCGGGGGCATGCCGGATCGAGGCCCGCAGCTGCGCCCTGCGGGCGGCGAACGGCGAGCGCATGTCGAACAGCTGCGGGTAGTCGACGCAGGCGACGGCGAAGTACTGCCCGTCCGAGTAGTCCCGGGCCGACGTGGGCGTCGAGTTGTCGTCCTGGGCGGCCTCGGCCGCAAGCCGCAGGAGCGGCTGGGTGACGCCCGCCAGGGCGGCCCGGTCGGCCGCGTCCAGATCGCGGTAGATCAGCGGATCGAAGCCGGCATCCGACGTCAGATCCACCATCGTGCGCACCGACACCGTCTCGTGCACCCGCCCGCCCTGGGGGGTGTGCGTCCATCCCGACACCGGGCGCGCGCGCAGGCGGGCGACCAGTCGCGTCACCCGCTGCCAGGGGTCGCCGCCGGCCTGCTCGCGGCAGGCCAGGTCACGGGCACAGACCAGCCGGAACGCGCTGCGGGCGGTCGCGGCGCCCGACGCGTACCAGGGGGACAGGTGGATCAGCGAGTACGTGGAGTCGAGGACGACCGAACGCAGCAGGTGCGGGTACCGCGACGCGAACGACTGCGCGAACCACGAGCCGTAGGAATCCCCGTACAGATCGACCGGCCCGGCGCCGAGCGCCCGGATCACGTCGGCCAGGTCGTGCGTCGCGTACGCCGTCGCGTAGAGATCCGACGCCGGGGTGGCGCCGGGTCCCCTGCCGGGCACCGCGCGGGCCAGGCGGCGACCGCACGCGGCCACCATCGCATCGAACCGCGGCGTGATCGTCTTCCCCGGGAATCCCTGCAGGTCCCGGCAGTCGATGAGGGCCGACCCGCCGGTGCCGCGGCTATCGACCAGCAGCAGGTTTCGGGTTGCGAGCAGCGGCCGGAAGAGCGCCCGGTACTCGGGCGCGGAGCCGGTCGACGGGAATCCCGGGCCCCCCTCCTCGGCCACGATCGTCCCCTCCGCAGCGCCCGGGCCCGACGCCGGGTACCAGACGAACGAGACCGGGAGCGAGCCCGCGCCGGGATGCGCCGGGTCGACCGGCTCGCGGCGCGATCCGCACCATGCCGGCACGACGTTGCGGCAGGCGTGCAGCGTGACGGAGCCGCACGCGCAGCGTGGCCGGCGACGAGGCGACCGCGGGGGTGGCCGCACTGGCCGCCGCAACGGCGACTGCCGCCAGCACGAGGCGATGGACCATCGGCACGCGCAGAAACATCAGGCCTCCCCCGGATACACCGATTTTGAACATACCAGGCGCGCGCGAACCGGGCTACGATCGATGTTCGCTCCGGAGCCGGAAAGGAGGCCAGTTGTGACGGCGGCGCCCGACTACTTCGAGCCCGTGCTCGGGTGGCGAGTGTGGTCGCTCGAGGTGGCCGACGGCCGGGCACGGCTCGCGAGCCACATCAGCCCGAGCGTCTGGCCCCCGGGTCAGGCGCTGGTCGCAACCTGTGACGCGCGCCGGCGTGACCCACGGCGGCCGTGGCGCGTGCGCCCGACGGGACACCCCGCCCCGGCGCCGCGGTGCACGTGCGGCGTGCACGCGATGGGCGCGGTCGGGTACCTGAGCACGTATATACCACCGCCCTCCCGGCCCTACGCGTGGATGCGGCCCCTCGTCCACCAGGTGATCGGCCGTGTGGCGCTCTGGGGCGATGTGGTGGAGGGCTCTCGGGGGTGGCGGGCGGCCTGCGGCTACCCGAACGAGCTGTGGCTGCCCCAGGTCGACGTCGACCGCAGGGAGGTGGCCGGATCGGCGGCGTTCGCGATCGACCTGGCCGACTACGGGGTGCCCGTGCACCTCTGTGACGGGCGCACCCCGCGAGACGTGATCGAGGCGCTCGCCCAAACGCCGCCCGCCCACCGCGTCGGGACGCCGTGAGGGCACCGTACGATGCGGCGGATGGATCTGGAGCACGCCATCCGGAGTCGCCGCACCCATAAGGCCTACCGGCCCGAGCCGGTCAACCGGGCCGTGCTCGACCAGCTCTTCGATCTCGCGCGCTGGGCGCCGAACCACCACCTCACGAACCCGTGGCGCTTCCACGTCCTCGGCCCACAGGCGCTCGAGCGGCTGAAGGCGGTCGCCGAGGAGGAAAAGCCCGGCTCTGCCCGCAAGCTCGACCGGGCGCCGACGCTGGTCGCCGCCTGCGCCCGCCAGACCGGCGACCTCGTGCAGGACCGCGAGGACGTGCTCGCGTCCGCGGTCGCGGCGTACATCGTGCTCCTGGCCGGCCACGCCCGCGGTCTCGGCGGCTACTGGCGCACCGTCTCGGCGCTTGACCTGCCCGCCGGCCGCGCCGCGCTCGAGCTCCCGGCCGACGAGACACCGCTCGGACTGCTCCACCTCGGGTATCCGATCCACGCCCAGGAACCGCCGCTGCGCGCGCCGGTCGCGGATGTGGTCACGTACCTCGACTAGAGGTTGCCTCGCGGCGCCACCGCCAGACACGCACGGCAACGAACACCACCACGAACGCCGCCAGAAGACCAATCGACAACGCCGGGTGGGCGGCGAACCGCAGGTCAATCAAGACGCCAACGACGATGAGCGCAACCACCACCGCGACGCGGCGCTTACGGCCACGGATGCGGGGCAACAGCACGAGCAGAGCATAACCATGCTGTGTAGCGTCGCTGGTGCCTGCTCCGTCCGGGGTGGGGTTGAGAGTGCGACGCGGCGGCGGGATGACTCGCAACCATGCTGGCGGTCTTGTGCCTTGAATCCGACCTGTCTCCCGCCGCCGCGTCGTGCTCGACTGGCTGGTGACCTGATAGAAGCTTGCGTGCCTTTGCCCGACACAGCCCTGTCCAGGCCAGTCGTCCAATCGATGAGGGGAGGCTACGTGATGTGGTGGACGATGGCAATCGGCGTGGACACGATAAGCAGTGGCACGTCGCGGTGGCGCTTGATCGGGTTGGCGGGCTGACCGGCTCGCTCGCCGTGGAGGCAACAGTTGGCGGATATCGCCAGCTGTTGGCGTGGGCGCACTCGCTCGGCGAGCCGGCGTTCGGGATCGAGGGGTGCGGTAGCTATGGCGCCGGCCTGGCGGTGTTCTTGGCCGATCACGGCGAAGCGGTGTTTGAATGTGAGCGGCCCAAGCGTGGCGACCGTCGTGGCGGCTAGAACGACCTGGTCGACGCGACGTTGGCGGCGCGGCGCGTGGTCAACGGTCAGGGATTGAGCCTGCCGCGTGGCGGTGGCCAGCGTGAGCAGCTGCGACTACTACTGCTCGAGCGGCGCGGCGCGATCAGAGCCCGCACGGCCGCGATCAACCAGTTGGACGCGGTCATCGTGACGTGGCCCGACGAGCTTCGTCGCCGGTTGAACAGCGTGCCCAAGCGTCGGCTGGTCACGACCGTCGCGCGGTTGCGGCCGCGTGAGGATGCAACGACCGCGGTGCTGCGTCGAATCGCACGCCGCATCCAACTGCTCAGCCAGGAGGTCAGCGACATCGATCACGCCCTCGGCCTGCTGGTCGCCGATCTCGCGCCCGGCTTGCTCGCCGAATGCGGCGTGGGTGCCGTCTGCGCGGCACAACTGCTCGTCTCCAGCGGCGACCCGCGGCGGATGGCCAGCGAGGCGTCCTTCGCCGCGCTCGCCGGCACCAGTCCGATCGACGCGTCCAGCGGCAAGCAGCAACGCCACCGACTCAACCGCGACGGCGACCGCCAACTCAACTGGGCGCTGCACCTAATCACCCTGCAGCGAGCCCACCATCACCCCCAGACCAGGGCGTACTACCAGCGCCTGCTCACCGACAGGAAGACCAACAAGGAAGCCAAACGCTGCGTCAAACGCGTACTCGCACGCCACTTCTACCACCGACTCACGGAGCTGCGGCTAGCCAACTTGACAACATAGAAGCGTCGGAATTCGGCCTGGTTGGGGCGAAGCGGACGACGGGTCTCGAACCCGCGACCTTTGGCTTGGGAAGCCACACTCTTCCCGCACACCTAAGCCAGATCCGCGGGGCTGCCGACGTGCGCGGGGAATTCGACCGACTCCTTCGAACGAACCAGATCGCGACCTGCGAGCAGGTTGTGATGGAACTCCTCGTCATGGTCACCGATGCGGCGGAGTTCACGCAGCGCCGCGATGACCTCGCGACGTTGCCACGCTGTCCTGTCGCCCTCGAGGTGTGGGAGCGCGCGATCGGAGTGTTCGGGCTACTCGACGACCAGGGGCCGCTTCACCACCGGCAGGTGAAGCCTGCCGATCTGATCTCCTCGCGGCGGTCGGCCGGCACGACCAGGTCGCCGCGCTCAGGCTCGAGCGATTCCTCCGATCGCGCGGCCACCCGGACGCGGCCGACGGGGTGGCGTGACGGTGTAGGCTCGCGCGGTTGGCAGGCCCCAAGCCGTGTTGAAAGAGGTTGGCATGACGTTGCAGCAAAAGAGGTGGATCACCATCATCTTCGGCGTCCTCACGTTGTTCCTGGGGATCTCGGGCGCGACCCCGTTCTGGGTCGTCGTCATCTGCGCGATCGCGTTCCTGATCGGGGTCGCCTCGCTAGTGCAACACCGGAGGGCTGCCGGCCGCGCTACGCCGTAGCGCCGCGGGTCGGATCCGATGCCGGCCATAGTGCGAAGGCCGAGGATCTCGCACCGCAGCACGACTGTCTCGCCTGAGACGACAGGGTCTTCGCGAGAAAACGAAGAGGTCGCCTCCCACGACGCACGCGGCCTCTTCGCATCCTGGCGCGCGTTGCGAGCCCCGACCGCGTAGAACGGTCCGCGGAATGCGCGGGCACGATACCTATGCCCGAACACCCCGGCTTCGAAACGCCGAAGCGGTTAGGGGTGGTCTGCCGCGGCCTCGGCATAACCGCTGGCCGACCACCCCTCACCCTTCACTAACCTATCCACGCCCGTGACAGTCGCCCAGCGCAGCAAGCCACGCTTCCAAGCCTACGCGCCTCCCACGCGGCTCGTCAGATGGCCTTTCAGCCCGTTCGCGACGGTGTGCATGATCGTGTTCCCACTGTTCTGGCCGATCCTGCTCTTGTTCGTGGCGATCGAAGTGTTCTGCCTCGCCCTGTGGCTCACGGTCTTTCTCGTCACGAACCTGGCCGCGCTCCTGGCGTGGCTCGTCGCAGCGGTAGCCGTCGCTGTCTTCGACCGCGAGAGAGCGCACTCACCGGACAGCGCCTAGTTCTTAGGCAGGCTCATCCCACAATACGTTCACGACCTTCCACTGTCCGTCCATCTTCGCCAGGTGCATGTAGTCGATGCCCCAGATGGCATCGGTCCTGACGCTGGCCATTGTGGGGACATGTCGAGCACTCGCAGCGAGTACGGCACCCTCGCGTTGTCGTCCTCGACGCTCCCAGCGGCGCCCTCGATCATCGCGGGCAATGTCCACTCAAAGAACGACCCGTCATCCTCCAGCCACGATGGGCTGCGCTTGGCGAGGTGCGGGTGGATGACTCGCTCGATGCGTGCGGCGCGCTCCTCGGCGCTGCCCTCGTAGAACGACGTCAGGTAGTCAGTTGCGACGGCGACAACTCGGTCGAGCTCGGTGCTAGCGGCTGTGGTCATCACGGCCCTCCTCCGTTCGTCGGCTCGCGACGACCTTAGACCAAACGCCATGTCCATGCTCAAGTCGACGGGCGTCGCCGATCACGAAACTGCTCGGTGTCGTGATCACCCGCGGTCGCGAACCTGGTAGCAGCTCGTGGCGTGGCTCATCGCGGCAGTCGCCGTCGTCATCGGTGCGCCTTCGCCTTGCGGGGATCGGTGGCGCGATACTACACGTTCGGCAGGCTGCAGACGTAAAGCTTAGCTGTTCATTTTAGGCAACACATTCCTTACAGAGACGGGTAAGGATGACGTCACGAATAACTTGACGACCGCCTCGAAACAGTGGCGGTTTTCGAGTCGGCTTGACTTCCCCCTCCCCCTGGTCTAGCGTCGCGCTGGCTCTTTACCACCACTGAGGGGGAACGATGCGACGACTGCTGATCTCGGCTGCTTCCATTGCGGTTGCGGCTCTGGCGCTTGGGGGCATCTCGCTTGCCCAGGGCCACTCATCCACGGCTCAAGTGATCGTGCTCAAGGAGGTCTCCACCAGGCAGGCCTTCGTCAATGTCGCGGGCAAGAGCAAGCTCGCGCCTGGCGACCAGT
This sequence comes from uncultured Actinomycetes bacterium, assembly GCA_963732075.1. Lineage (GTDB taxonomy): Bacteria > Actinomycetota > Thermoleophilia > Gaiellales > JAICJC01 > JAICJC01. The sequence continues at coordinate 312,774 of CAVSYD010000003.1, forward strand.
ACGTGCTCAGGTCGGCCCTGTACTCCAGCCCAGGCGGGGCGAGGGTAGGCACGCTTCGGGCCTTCTGCAACATCAACTTCCGCCAGCAGGGCGTATGCCAGGGCATGCTCACGTTCCGGGCTGGGGGCCAGCTTTCCGGCATGGGCCTGACGGGCAACGGCCCGATTGCGATCCTGGGAGGCACCGGGCGCTACGCGGGAGCCACAGGCCAGATCGTGCAGTCGAAGGTAAGCCCTCACGGGAACGTCGCCATCTGGACGATCACGCTCAAGTGATTTGACTTCAGCATCCCGGAGACAACGTGCGCGGAGATCGACCTGTCTGAAGACGAGGAGGTGAGCCTCTTCCTGCGCCAGCACGAGGACAGCCGCAACATCAAGCCGCTGCAGCGTCCTCCGCGACGCGCCGGAGAGCGAGGAGCGTGTCGGGCGTGGCTGGCCCCGCCCGACTCGCGTCGCCGCCGTCGCCGCGTATCAGGCTGGTGACGAGTCGATTATGGTGGTTCGTGGCGGAGCGGTTCGGCGTGCCTCGCACGACGCACGCGGGTTGGATCGACCAGGCACGCCACGCGACGGCGTAGCGCGGCTGCGCGCCATTCTTGCGCCATCCACACCCGCTGCAGGCGGACTTTCACGGACTTAGACGGACTGACGATTGGAAGCGCCGAACCTGCGTATTCGGCGTAACCATGCGGGATTCGGTTCTGTTAGTGGGAAGCGGACGACGGGTCTCGAACCCGCGACCTTTGGCTTGGGAAGCCAACGCTCTACCAACTGAGCTACGTCCGCGCGCCCGCAGATCATACGCCCCACGCGGCGAGTCGTTACCCTCCCGCCGGTGCGGCGGCTCACCCGTGAACCGGAGCAGGCGACGTGACGACGCCAGGCCGTGTGGGCGTGTGCGGGTCGATCAACATGGACGTGTTCGGGTACGCGCCGAGGCTGCCCGTGCCGGGCGAGACGGTGCTCGGCACCCGCCTGGCCTATGCACCCGGCGGGAAGGGCGCGAACCAGGCCGTCGCGGCCCGGCGGATGGGTGCCGAGGTGTGCTTCACCGGCGCCTGCGGACGGGACGACTTCGGCGACCGGGTGGCGCAGGCGCTGGCGGCAGACGGCATCGACGTGACCGGGCTGCGGCGGCTGGAGACCGAGACCGGCGTCGCGATGATCGTCGTCGACGACCACGGCGAGAACCAGATCGTGGCGCTTCCCGGCGCCAACGAGGAGGTCGCCGCACCGGCCCCGCGGCCCGACGTCGACGTGTGGGTGACGCAGGGCGAGGTGCCGGTCGCCGTCGTCGCCGGAGTGCTCGCGGCCGCGCGTGCCACGGGGGCAATGGCGGTCGTCACGCCGTCACCGGCGGGCCGGCTGCCGACGGAACTCGTCGCCCGTTTCGACGTCGCCGTCCTGAACGAGACCGAGCTGGACGCGCTCGGCGGGCACCTGCCGCCCGCCGCGGTGCTCACGCGCGGCGCGCGCGGAGCCCGCATCCTGCCCGACGGCCCCGAGCTTCCGGCGCTGCCGGCCCGGGTCGTCGACACGACCGGCGCCGGCGACTGCCTGACCGGCGCGGTTGCGGCGGCGCTGGCGGAGGGACGGGCGCTCGAGGACGCCGTCCGGCTCGGACTGGCCGCCGCCTCGATCTGTGTCGAGCGGCACGGCTGTCAGCCCGCGATGCCGACGCGGGCCGAGGCCGAGCGCCGGCTCAGCTCACCTTCTTGACCCCGTGCACCGGGCGGCCGAGCGCCCGCCACTGGAACAGGGTCATGATCGGGAGCGTGTCGTCGTAGTGGACGATGCGCGGGTTCCGGCCCACCTGGGCGGCCCGTGCGGCGTGGTCGATCAGGTCGTCACGGTCGGGCGCGACGATGACGTGGTGGCACGCCGTCACATACGAGAACTCCTCGCTGCAGGCGGGGCAGGGCCACGGATCGGTGTGGATCGCGTACCAGTCGCCGTCGCCCGTGCCGGCGTCCTCGCCGGCCAGAATCTCCTCGAGCTCCTCGACCTCGTAGACGGTCGGCGCGGTGGGCAGATTCGCCATCGCGGCAGGGTAGCAAGCGCTCACATCGAGTCGGGAGCTTCCACGCCGAGCAGGTCGAGCGACGTCGCGATCACCTGCGCCGTCGCGCGGCAGAGCGCGAGCCGGCTGCGCTCGATCGCGGGCTCCTCGCCGATCACGCGGCACTGCTTGTAGAACTGGTGAAAGGCCTTGGCCGTGTCCTGCGCGTACCCGGCGATCCGGTGCGGTCCGCGCCGATCCGCCGCCTCGTCGACCAGGTCGGGGAACTCGACCAGCGCCTTGATCAGATCGGCCTCGGCCGGGCCGGGCAGCCACGCCGGATCGGGCAGAGCATCGGATGCGCCCGCGTTGCGCAGGATCCCGGCGATGCGGGCGTGAGCGTACTGGCAGTAGTAGACCGGGTTCTCGGCGTTCTGTGCGGTGAGCAGGTCGAGGTCGAGGTCGATCGGCTGGTCGTGCCCGCGCTGCACGAGCGCAAAGCGGGCAGCGTCGACTCCGATGGCGTCGAGCAGGTCGTCGAGCGTCACGATGCGGCCCGCGCGCTTCGACATCTTGCCGTCGCGCAGCCGCACAAGCTGGTAGATCTGAACGTCGACCCGGTTGGGGTCGTAGCCGAGCGCCTGTGCGACCGCCTTGAGCCTGCCGACGTAGCCGTGGTGGTCGGCGCCCAGCACGTACACCGCCGTGTCGAACCCGCGCTCGAGCTTGTCGGCCACGTAGGCCAGGTCGCCGGCGACGTAGGTGTGCGTGCCGTCCGACCGCACAAGGACGCGGTCCTTGTCGTCGCCGAGGGCCGAAGAGCGCAGCCACACCGCACCGTCGCTCTCGTACACATGGCCGGTGGCGCGGACGCGCTCGATCGCCTCCTGCACGGCCCCGCTCTCGTACAGCGACCGCTCCAGGAACCACGTGTCGAACGAGCACCGGAAGCGTGCCAGCGTCGTCCGGATCCGGGCGATCATCGCGTCGGTGCCGGCCCGCGCCCACTCCTCGGCGGGCGCGTCCGGCCCGAGCGCGAGCTCCGCCGCGATCTCGGCGACGTACTCACCCTGATAGCCGTCGGGGGGTGGCTCCGCCCCCTGCGCCCGCGCCCGCAGCGACGCGCCGAAGAGGTCGATCTGGCGGCCGGCGTCGTTGAAGTAGTACTCCCGCCCGACATCGTGGCCGGCGAACTCGAAGAGCCGCGCCAGGCTGTCACCGTAGGCGGCGTTGCGAGCCGTGGCAACCGTGACAGGCCCGGTCGGGTTGCCGGACACGTACTCGACCTGCACCCGCTGCGGGACGGCCGCGGCGCCCGATCCGTACCGCGGCCCTCCCGCGAGGATGCCCTCGAGCGCGCGCCGGTACCAGGCCGCCGATACGCGCAGGTTGAGGAACCCGGGGCCCGCCACCTCGGCCGACACGATGTGGTCGGACGGAAGCTCGGCGGCGATCCGGGCGGCGATCTCGCGCGGCGCCGACCGCAGCGGCTTGGCGAGCTGCAGCGCCACCGCGGTGGCGTAGTCGCCATGCTCGGGATCGGCGGGGCGATCGAGCCGCACCGGCACGCCGTCGCCGCCGACGGCGGCAACCGCCCGCCCGACTGCGGCCTCGAGCTCGTGAACGGCGCTCGTGCTCATGCGCCGGATCGTAACCTTGGTAGGGTGATGGCATGGACGACGACATCCCCCGGGAGCGCCAGCTGAACATCCATTTCTCGCCAGAGATCATGGCGGGCGTGTATGCCAACTTCGCGAACGTCAGCCACTCCGACTACGAGTTCACCCTGACCTTCGCCCGCGTCGACCACGAGGTCGAGGAGGAGGAGGTGCCGGGCGTGGTGGTCGCCCGCGTCAACCTGTCGGCGCGCTTCATGAAGGAGCTGATCGACGCGATGGGGGACAACTACTCCAAGTGGGAGACCAAAGAGGGCATCAAGAACCTGCCCGAGTTCGACGGTCCCGAAGGCGAGTAGTCACCCGCGGTGAAGGTCGCCGTCATCTCGGACGTGCACGCGAACCTGCCGGCCCTCGAGGCGACCCTCGGGGCGATCGAGGCGGACGGCACCGACGAGCTGTGGTGCCTGGGTGACCTGACGGGCTACGGCGGCGATCCCGGCCCATGCCTCGAGATCGTGCTCGACCGCGCCCAGATCTCCCTGGCGGGCAACCACGACATGGTGATCACCGGCGAGATCAAGCTCGACGCCTTCTCGCACGACGCCCGCACCGCCGCGGAATGGACGATGGGCGTGCTCAGCGCCGAGCAGCTGCGGCGGCTCTCCGAGCTGCGCCCGACCGGCGCCCGGCATGACATCTCGCTCAACCACGGCAGCATCCGCGACCCCGTGTGGGAGTACGTGATCGACGACCGCACCGCCGCGATCTGCATCGAGCACCAGACCACGGCGCTCGGCATGGTCGGGCACAGCCACGTGCCGCTGGCCTACGGGTACGCCGAGGGCACCTTCATCGGCGGGCTCGCTCCCGCTGGGACCGAGATCGACGTGCTGCCCGGCCCCTTCCTGCTCAACCCCGGCTCGGTCGGCCAGCCCCGCGACGGCGACCCGCGGGCGGCCTACATGACGGTCGACCTGGAGTCCGGCGCCGCCCGCTGGCACCGGGTCGAATACGACATCGCGGCCGCTCAGCAGGCGATCCGCACCGCCGGCCTGCCGGCCCGCCTGGGGACGCGGCTCGCCGAGGGCTACTGAGCCTGGGCGACCGTGGAGTGGCGGCCGCGGCCCGTATGGAACCCGTCTCGCGTGAGCTCCGCGACCACCGTCTCGCGCGCCTTGTAGATGCGCCACTTGACGGTCGCGAGCGTCGTGTCCAGAGCCTCGGAGATCTCGGCGTAGGACAGACCCACAACGTCGCGCAGGAGCAGCGCCATCTTCAGGTCGAGGCTGAGGCGACCGATCGCCTCCCAGACCGCATCCATGCTCTCGAGCGGCTCGGCCGGCGCCACGGACAGGTGCAGCTGCGGCGCCGAGCTGAGCTCGACCGTGGGCCGGCCCCGCCGCTCACGCGCCCGCAGCTCGTCGACCACACGGTGCTTTGCGACCTGGAACAGCCAGGTCGTGAACTGGCAGCGCGAATCGAAGCCGGGGAGCGCCTGGTAGACGCGCAGGAACACCTCCTGGCACAGATCCTCGGCCAGCGCCCGGTCGCCGTTCAAAACGCGCGCAATGTAGTTGTAGAGCGGCGTCTGGTACTGGCGCACGATCAGCGCGAACGCACGCTCGTCTCCCCTTCGGGCGAGTTGGAGGACGGCGGGGTCAGGCTGAGGAAGGGGCAAGTGGTGAAGGCCTGGTTACGAGAACCACGTCGAGTATAGACATTCGCCCACATGAATCCCGTAGGCACCCGCACGCGTCTCCACTACCCGACCAGCGGTGTCCCCGTCATGACGTCCGGTTGGCTCACGCCGAGCAACGCGAGCACCGTGGGAGCCACGTCCGCGAGCCGGCCGCCGGCGCGCAACTCCAGCCCGTCCTGGGTGGCAATGAACGGCACCGGGTTGGTGGTGTGGGCGGTGTTGGGGCTCCCGTCGGCGTTCAGCATCACCTCCGCGTTCCCGTGGTCGGCCGTCACGAGACAGATCCCGCCGCGGCGGTCGACCGCCTCGATCACGCGCGCAAGACACCGGTCGGTCGTCTCCACCGCCTCGATCGCCGCCGGGATCACGCCGGTGTGCCCGACCATGTCGGGGTTTGCGAAGTTGACCAGCCCGAATCCGACCTCGGGGGACGCGATCCCGGCGCAGAACCGCTCGGCGACCCCTTCGGCGCTCATCCCCGGGGCGAGGTCGTAGGTGGCGACGTCGCGGCGCGACGGGACGAGCTCCCACTGCTCACCGCGCTGACGGTGCTCCGAGCCGCCGTCGAAGAAGTAGGTCACGTGGGCGTACTTCTCGGTCTCGGCGGCGTGCACCTGGGCAATCCCCGCCATCGCCAGCGTCGAGGCCAGGACGTCGGTCAGCGGCTCGCCCGCAAATGCCACCGGCGCATGGATGTCCTCGGCGTACTCGGTCATCTGGACGTAAGCCGGGAGCGGCGGTGACGCGCCACGGTCGAACTCGGCGAACCCGGGATCGGTCAGCGCCCTGGTGAGTTCGCGGGCGCGGTCGGGCCGGAAGTTGAAGAAGATGGCCGTGTCGCCGGCGCGGATGCGGCCGTGGGCGGGATCGCCGATCACGATCGGCTCGATGAACTCGTCGGTCTCCCCCGCCTCGTACCGCGCACGCACGGCCGCGACCGGGTCGTCGGCGCGCTCGCCGACCCCGTGGACGATGGCGTCGTAGGCGCGCTTGACGCGGTCGAACCTGCCGTCGCGGTCCATGGCGTAATAGCGCCCGCACACCGTGGCCACTCCGGGGATGCCCTCGAGGAAGCCGGCCCCGCCGGTCGGCGACGTGTCCCGCCCGTCGGTGAACGCGTGCACGTGCACTCGATCCACATGCTCCCGCGAGGCCAGCTCGAGCAGCCCTCGCAGATGCCGCACGTGGCTGTGCACACCTCCGTCGGATACGAGTCCGAGCAGGTGCAGGGCCGCACCGCGGGCGCCCCGGCAGGCCTCCACGAGCACCGGGTTTGCGAAGAACGCACCCGACTCGAGGTCGTCGTCGATCCGCACCAGGTCCTGGCGCACCACCCGGCCCGCGCCGAGGTTCGTGTGACCGACCTCGGAGTTGCCCATCTGCCCTTCAGGCAGGCCGACCGCCCGGCCCGAGGCATCGAGCCGGGTGTGCGGGAAGGTCGCCCACAACCGGTCGAACTCCGGCGTCGCTGCCAGCTCCACCGCGTTCCCCGGCCCGGGCGGCGCGATGCCCCAGCCGTCGAGGATCACCAGGCAGACAAGCGGTCCCCTCATCGGCCGGCCGCGGCCACGATGGCGGCGAAATCGTCCGGCTCGAGGCTCGCGCCGCCGATCAGCCCGCCGTCGATGTCCGGCTGGGCGAAGAGGTCGGCCGCGTTCTCGGGCTTGACGCTCCCGCCGTACTGGATCCGCACCCGCTCGCCCACGCCGTGCAGGCCCTGGACGAGGCCGCGGATGAAGGCGTGGGCGGCCTGGGCGATCTGCGGCGTCGCCGTCAGGCCCGTGCCGATCGCCCAGATCGGCTCGTACGCGAGCGTGGTCGCCGCGACCTGCTCGGGTTCGAGCCCCTCGAGCGCGGCCGCCACCTGGCGCTCGAGCACCCGTTCGGTCAGGTCGTCCTCGCGCTCTGCGGCGGTCTCGCCAACCGCCAGGATCACCCGCAGGCCGGCGGCGTGGGCGCGGGCGACCTTCGCGTTGACGGCCGCATCGGTCTCGCCGAAGAGCTGGCGGCGCTCGGAATGGCCGACGAGAACCCCGTCGACCCCGGCTGCGAGCAGCATGCCGGCCGACACCTCGCCGGTGAACGCCCCTTTCTCGGCCTCGTGCATGTTCTGGGCGTAGACGGCGATCCCGCTGCCCGCCGCTGACCGCGCGGTCTCCGCCAGCGCGGTGAACGGCGCGCACACCGCCACGTCGACGCCCGCCGGGATGCGGCCGGCGAGGGCCTCGACGAAGGCCACCGCCTCGGGCGCGGTCTTGTGCATCTTCCAGTTCCCGGCGACGAACGGCCGCCTGTTCATACCGGCGCCGACTGCTCGAGTGCGGCCACCCCCGGCAGGGTGCGGCCCTCCACGAGCTCCAGGGCGGCGCCGCCGCCGGTGGAGACGTGCGTGATCTGCCCGGCGACGCCGGCGGCGTTCACCGCCGCCACCGAATCGCCGCCGCCGACGACCGACACCGCGTCCGAGGCGGCGACCGCCTCGGCCACCGCGAGGGTGCCGCGGGCGAACGGGGCGAGCTCGAACACCCCCATCGGCCCGTTCCAGAACACCGTCCGGGCAGCGGCCAGCCGCCGTGCGTAGTCACGCGCGGTCTCGCGCGCCGATGTCGAGCCCCATCCATCCGTCGGGAATCGCGTCGGCCGGGACCGTGCGCACGGCCGCATCGGCCGCGAACCGGTCGGCCACCACCACGTCGACCGGCAGGACGAGCTCGCAGCCGCGCTCGCCGGCATCGACCAGCGCCCGGCGCGCGATCGCCTGGCCGTCGGACTCCTCGTGCCGTGACGCTCCCACAGCATGCCCCTGCGCGGCCAGAAAGGTGAATGCCATCGCGCCGCCGATCAGGATCGAGTCGGCCAGCTGTGAGAGCCGGTCGATGACGCCGATCTTGTCGGCCACCTTGACGCCGCCGAGCACCACCACGAACGGGTGCTCCGGCGCGTCGAGCAGGCGCTGAAACGCGGTCAGCTCCGCCTCGAGCAGCAGGCCGGCGGCGCACGGCAGCAGATGGGCGACCGCCTCGGTGGAGGCGTGCGCGCGGTGCGCGGCGCCGAACGCGTCGTTCACGTAGAAGTCGGCCAGGCCGGCCAGCTCGGCGGCCAGCGCCGGGTCGTTGCGCTCCTCGCGGGGATCGAAGCGCAGGTTCTCGAGGAGGCGCAACGGGCCCTGCTCGCGGTCAAACGCGACGGGCTCGCCCAGGAGCTCGGCCATCCGCCGGGCCACCGGCCGCAGCGACAGCTCGGGGATGACCCGGCCCTTCGGCCGGCCCAGGTGCGAGCAGACCACGACCTCCGCCGAGCGCTCGCGCAGGTACCTGATGGTCGGCAGCGAGGCCCGGATGCGCGAGTCGTCGGTGATCGTCGTGCCGTCGAGCGGCACGTTCAGGTCGGCGCGCACCAGCACCCGCCTGCCCTCGACGGGCAGATCGCGGACAGTCCTCACGCCACCTTCTGGACCAGATCGACCACCCGGCACGAGTATCCCCACTCGTTGTCGTACCAGGAGACGACCTTGACCAGGTTCCCATTCACCATCGTCAGCGGCGCATCGAAGATCGAGCTGTACGACTGGCCGACCACGTCGCTCGAGACGATCGGATCGGTGCTGTACCTGAGGATGCCCGTCAGGGCGCCGGTGTCGGCGGCGGCCTCGAATGCGGCGTTCACCTCGTCGCGGGTGGTCTCGCGGCCGACGACCGCCACGAGGTCGGTGGCCGACCCATCGGTGACCGGGACGCGCATCGAGATGCCGTCCAGCTTGCCGAGCATCTCGGGGATGACCAGGCCGATCGCCTTCGCGGCACCGGTCGACGTCGGGATCACGTTGGCCCCGGCGGCGCGAGCGCGGCGCAGGTCCTTGTGCACCGCGTCGAGGATCTGCTGATCCTGGGTGTAGGCATGCGTCGTCGTCATGAAGCCGCGCTCGATGCCGAAGTTGTCGATCAGCACCTTGGCCAGCGGCGCCAGGCAGTTGGTCGTGCACGACGCGTTGGAGATGACATGGTGGGTGGCGGCGTCGTAGCGATCGTCGTTCACACCGATGCAGACGGTGAAGTCCGGATCGGTGGCCGGTGCGCTGATGATCACCTTGCGCGCGCCCGCGGCGAGATGCTTGGAGGCCGCCTCGCGCTTCGTGAAGAGGCCGGTCGACTCGACGACGACCTCGACCCCCATGTCGGCCCAGGGCAGATCGGCCGGGTCGCGGTGCGAGAGGACGCGCACGTCGCGCCCGTCCACGACCAGCCCGTCTGCGCCGGCCTCGACCTCGCCCCGAAACCGTCCGTGGACGGTGTCGTAGCGGAGCAGGTGGGCGGCCATCTCCGGATCCATGAGGTCGTTGACCGCCACGATCTCGAACCCCGTCCCACGCTCCCGAGCCGCACGGAACACGTTCCGCCCGATGCGTCCGAACCCGTTGATGGCCACGCGTACGCTCATGCAGAACCCTCCGTCGCTCGCTCGACGGCGAATACTAGATGGTTTGGCGTACAGGCCCGACTCGGCCGGGGGAGCCGAGCGGGAAGGGAGTCATCGCGGGTGACCGGCAGAATCGGGCAGCGTCAGATGGGGTCTGGATCCGTCGCGCGGGGGATGCCGGTCACCCGCGAACACCTTCACCATCTTCGGGGAGGGCGGGTACTCGGGCCACCCCCAAATGGGTGAATCGTGAAGAAAATGTTAGCAAAACATCACGGAGTGCTGGGAGGGGCGAGCACAGGGCCGGTGGTAGGGTTCGCGCCCGATCGCAGGAGGAGGCGCCGAGTGACGTTCCGGCACCCGAACGAGAGCGCAAAGAACCGGCTCGTCTACCGCACCTTCGAGGCCGCGCTGAGCGACGCCGCGGCCCGGTTCGCGCGCGGCCGCATGATCGACGTTGGCGGTGGCCGCAAGCCGTGGCAGCCGGTGTTTGCGCCGTACGTCTCCGAGCACATCTGCGTCGACCACGTCGAGAAGGACGACGTCCGCGGCCCCATGGTCGACGTCGTCGCGACGGCCTACGACATCCCCCTCCCCGACGCCGGTGCCCAGACGGTGCTCCTGACCGAGGTGCTCGAGCACCTTGAGCGCCCGGCCGACGCCGTCGCCGAGTGCTTCCGGCTGCTCGCGCCGGGCGGGTACATCATCGCCACCACCCCGCTCTTCTGGCCGGTGCACGACGCCCGCGACTTCTACCGCTACACCCCGCAGGGGCTGCGCTACCTGTTCGAGAGCGCCGGCTTCGAGGTCGTCGACCTGCAACCGCTGGGCGGCCTCTGGTCGACGGTCGCGATCGAGGTGAGCTACGGCCTGCAGCGCTATCGCAGGCGCTACACGGCGGGCGCCGTCGACGCGACCTGCCTGTCGGCGCAGTGGCTCGCGCAGCGCGTCGAGCGCGTCGACAACCAGCCCAAGTTCAGCTGGAACCACCTGATCGTCGGCCGCCGGCCCGAGCAGGCCGCGTAGGCTCACCCGACGCGCCCACAAGCACACGCATCCGGCCCGCAACGGTCGACTTGGCCAGGGGCGGCCGCGCCCGCCGGCCGAGCTCTGCGAGCGACAGGTCGGGATGGCGCAGGCGCAGCTCGGCCACCTGGCGCAGGTGGGTCTCGAGGTCGTCCAGGTCGAGGGCCGCGATCGCCTCGGCCTGGGCGCGGGCTGCCGCCCCCAGGCGGACGAGGTTGGCCTGGTCACAGTTCGTGGCCCGGTTGGCGCGCTCGCGGGTGCGGCTGATGACCTCGGCCTCGTCGAGGCTGAGCACGGCGTCGTGGGCGCCGATGTGGGCCAGGAGCTCCCGGATCGTCTGCTTGCCCTTCGCGTAGGCCACCGCGTGGCCGCGGCGAGCGGTGACCTGCAGCGGGATGCCGTCGGTGCGGGCGACCCGCTGCACCAGGAGCGCGCCCTCGGGCTCGGGGACGCGGATCTCGAGATGCCCGGCCGCGCGCGGGGCCGACACCGATCCGGCGGCCACGAACGCGCCCCGCAGGTAGGCGGCGCGGCAGCACCGCCGCTGCAGCAACCGTCCGGGCGGCTCGTCGAGCGGCGCAAGGCCGGTCGAGAGCACGCCGACCTCGTGCAGGAGCTGCAGGCTGCGATCCCCGTGCAGCCGCAGCAGCACCCGCGTCCCGCGGGCGAAGCGGGGCTCGCGGAACGTCGCCAGCTGACCGTCACCGCCCAGCTCGCGCACGAGCGTGTAGGCCAGCCGGGCCGCCGCCGCATCCCCCAGCTCCACCCGCACGGCCACCCCGTCGCCGCTCAGCTCGAGGGTGCCCGCGTGCCGGAAGAGCCCGCACAGAAGCGCGCCGCTGCAGCACCGCCGCCGCGGCGGCCGCTCGGTCAGCTCGCGCCGCACCCGCTCGCCGAACGCCGACCGGGTCGTCACGGGCGTGGGTCCCGGCCGCGGCGGCCGAGCCGCACGAGGAGCCGGGCCAGCCGCTCGGGATCGTGCTGCCACTCGCCGGCCAGGCGTCCGCCAACGACGTCGACGCCGAGCCGCCGCAGGCCGCCGCGGTCGACCGGCACCGGGGTGCCGAACTCGGCCCGGTTGCGGCTGACGACCACGGTGTCGACCAGGCCCGGGCCAACGTGGTCGATGATGCGGGAAACGTGATCGGAGGCGCGGTAGCCCTCGGTCTCCCCCGGCTGCTGGAGCAGGTTGCAGACGTAGATGCGGGGCACGTTGACCGAGCGCACCGCCTCGGCGATCCCGGGCACAAGCAGGGGCGGCAGCGTGCTCGTGAAGAGGCTCCCGGGCCCCATCACGATCAGCTGGGCGCGGGCGATGGCCTGCAGTGCGCGGGGATGCGCGGACGGGTCGGGCGGGTCGAGCCGGACGTGCTGGCACTGCGCACCGTCGGCGGCCAGCGCCGTCTCGCCGTGCACCTCGTGGCCGTCGGCGAACTGCGCGACCAACTCGACCATGTCGATGGTGCTCGGCACCACACGGCCCGCGACCGCGAGGACGCGGGCCGACTCGAACACCGCCCGGTCGAAGCTGCCCAGGAGGTCGGTGAGGCCCGCGAGGAAGAGGTTGCCGAAGCTGTGGCCGGCGAGCTCGCCCGTGGTGAAGCGGTGCTGGAAGAGCTGGCCCACCAGCGACTCGTCCTCGGCCAGAGCGGCCAGGCAGTTGCGCACGTCCCCCGGTGCCGGCATGCCGAAGTCGCGCCGCAGCCGGCCGCTGCTGCCGCCGTCGTCGGTGGTGGTCACGACCGCGGTGACCGCGGCGATCCGCTTCAGGCCGCGCAGGATCATGGACAGACCGGTGCCGCCACCGAGGCACACCACGCGGAGGCTGCCACGCCGGCGGTGACTCGGGACTGAAGGGTCGTCGGGCGAGTCGGGGATGAGCGGCACCCGGTGAGGTTAGCCCGCGCCGCTGGGCGGACGCCGTCGCCGCACGGCGATCACCGCCGCCATCCCGAAGGCCGTCAGCGCCACCGCCACGAGCACCGTCCGGTCGTGGAGATCCGACAGCCGCAGCGGACGGGTGGACCGGACGCACGGAGATGAGCGTCGATGGGAGCGCGTCAACCGCGCACGCCGGTGAGGTCGACCTCAGCGGGCGCCGGAAGGACGTCGCGGCCGCCAGGACGAGGGTGAGCGCAAACAGCGAACGGCGCATGTCATTAGGACGGCCGCGCGGCGCGCGTTGGTTCGCTCAACCCGTGCGGTGGAGCGCCGCGTGGATGTCCGCGGCCGACCTTGGCGGGGACGCCGGGCACCGACTCGAGCTCGTCGCGGGTGGCGTTCACCAGCGCATCGGCCGTCTCGAAGCGCAGCATCAGCCGCCGCCGTCGGGCGGGGCCGACCCCGGGGAGGCTGTCGAAGATCGAGTCGACGCTCGCACGGCTGCGGCGCTGGCGATGGAAGCCGAGCGCGAAGCGGTGGGCCTCGTCGCGCACGCGCTGCAGGAGCTGGAGCCCCGCGGAGGCGCGGTCGAGCACGATCGGCGCCGACCCGCCCGGGACGAAGATCTCCTCCGCCCGCTTGGCCAGCGAGATCACCGCCACCCGAGGCAGCTCGAACCCGGCCATCGCCTCGACAGCCGCCGCCAGCTGGCCCTTGCCGCCGTCGATCACCACCAGATTGGGTGCGGTGGCGAAGCTGCGGTCGTAGTCGTCGGCCTCGATCGCGGCCATACGCGCGAACCGGCGCCCGACCGCCTCGGCGATCATCGCGAAGTCGTCCTGCCCGGCGCTGTGCCGGATCCCGAACTTGCGGTAATCGGACTTCTTCGCAACCGCGTCCTCGAACACCGACATCGAGGCCACCGGGTTCGACTCGCCCAGGTTCGAGATGTCGAAGCACTCGATCCGCAGCGGCAGCACCTCGAGGTTGAGCCGCTCGCGCAGCTCCTCGAGCGCCTCGATCCGGCGCGCCCGGGTACGCTCGCGCATGAGCGTGTCGTGCTCGAGCGCGAGCTCGGCGTTGCGCGCCGCCAGGTCGGCCAGCCGGCGCTTCTCGCCGCGGCGGGCCGTCCGCACCTCGACCGTCGCGCCGCGGCGCTCGCCCAGGAACGCCTCCAGCAGGTCGGCGTCCTCGAACGAGGTCGGCACCACGACCTGCCCCGGGATCGCCACCTGGCCGCCGTAGTACTCCAGGGCGAATCCCCACAGCACATCCGAGGGATCGCTGTCGGCGACGTTCTCGAGATAGAAGCCGTGCCGGTCGGACAGGCGGCCGTCGCGCAGATGGAACAGCTGCACGTTGGCGGTGTCGTCCTTGCAGGCGACGCCGAGGATGTCGGCCGAGCCCATGCCCGGGCGGTCGGCGACCTGGCGCTCGGACAGGTGGCGCACCGCCATCAGCCGGTTCCGGTAGCGGGCGGCGTCCTCGAACTCATGCTCGGCCGACGCCCGCTTCATCTCGGCCTCCAGCCGCCGCTCGAGCGGCCGCACCCGGCCCGACAGGAACTCGACCACGTTGTCGATGACGGCGCGATACTCGTCCCGGCCGATGTAGCCGACGCACGGGGCGGCGCAGCGGCCGATGTGGTAGTCGAGGCACGGGATCCCGGAACGGCGGCCGGGCTGGGGCCCCTCGCAGGGACGGTAGGGAAACACCCGGTTCAGCACGTCGAGCGTCTCGCGCACCTTCTTCGCGCTCGAGTAGGGGCCGAAGTAGAGGACGCCCTTGCGATGCCGCTCGCGGGTGAACATCACCCGCGGGTACTCATCGCCGGCGGTGACGGCGATGTACGGGTAGGACTTGTCGTCGCGCAGGCGGATGTTGAAGGCCGGGCGGTGGCGCTTGATCAGGTTCTGCTCGAGCAGCAGGGCTTCGGTCTCGGAGCCGGCGGCGACGAACTCGATCTCCTCGATCCGCTCGACGAGCCCGGCCGTCTTGACGGTGGCGTGCAGATCGCGGCGGAAATACGACTGCACGCGCTTGCGTAGCGACTTGGCCTTGCCGACGTACAGCACCTCGCCCTCGCCGCCCCGGAACATGTACACCCCGGGCTGGTCGGGCAGGGCGCGAAGCTGGGCGTCGAGACGCTGGGTGCGCTCGCTGCGGGCGACCGCTGACATGGGGTTCATCGTAGCCTCGCGATCTGCGGATGACCCCGGCGTGGCGGTGATCACCGGCGTGTGCCGGGACAGGGGTCGAATGGATCCAGCCCTGCTAGCATCGCATCCAATCCAACCAAGGGGGAGCCCCGTGTCCGAACTCGACGGGATGCTCGCGGCCAACCGCGACTTCCAGCAGAGCTTCACCGATGGCGACAAGCCGATGCCGCCCGCCCGCAAGGTGGCCATCGTCACATGTATGGACGCCCGCATCCACCCCGAGGAGGCGCTCGGGCTCGAGATCGGCGACGCCCACATGATCCGGAATGCGGGCGGCCGCGTCTCTGACGATGCGCTGCGCTCGCTCGTGATCTCGTCGCGCCTGCTGGGCACGAACGAGTTCGCGGTCATCCACCACACCGACTGCGGCATGGTCACGTTCACCAACGACCAGCTCCGCGCCAAACTGCATGACGAGACGGGCGAGGACGCATCGCACATCGACTTCCTGCCGTTTCCCGACCTCGAGCAGAGCGTCCGCGACGACGTGGCCGCGATCCTGAGCTCGCCGTTCATCGACGACAGCATCCCCGTGTCGGGCTACATCTACGACGTTCACACGGGCAGCGTCGACCAGGTCGTCGCCCCCACCCGCGGCTCGGCCGTGGGCGCGTAGCGCATCAGAACGGGTTCAAGGCACCAACCACCGAACGGCCGGCGTCGAGGACGGCGCCGGCCGTTCGCCTGACTGCGCCGGCCACCCAGCCCCACTCGCGAAAGATGCACGCTCCGGCGAGCACGATCACTCCGGCCAGCATCAGTGCAATTCCGACCGGTGGCACCTCGGCGCTTGCAACTCCTCCGGTGATGAGATCGGCGCCGAGGGTCATCGCACCGGCCGTCGTCAGCAGGGTGCTTGCGGCCTGGGCCCCGTACCAGATGCGATCGCGCCGGCGCCGGGCGGTGAGTGCATCCCAGGTGAAGAGCCCGATGTACGCGATGCCGATGGGGATCACCCACCGCGTTGCCTAAAGCGACCAGCGGCCCAGCACGAGCCCGTCGCCGAGTGCCCGCGCGCTGCGGACACCATCCCAGACGGCCCCCGCGAACATCGCCAGGTTCTGCAGGTGCGGGTTGGGCAGAAACGCGGCCAGGCCCGTCAGGCCGAACCGCAGGACGTTGCGGAAGCCCGCCGCGGCCTGCACGGACACCCTGCTGCCGGCCTGATCCATCTGGTCGCCGGCTCCGGAAAGGCCACGCCGGAGCACGCTCACGACGCGGGTGACGCGCACGCCGCCACCGGTCCGTGAGCGGGCGCAGGGCCGCGGCCGGCGCGGGGGTCGTGATGGGGGTCGGCAGCAGATGCACTGCCGCGGCGAATCCGTCTGCGAGATCCGGCCCGGACGCCGACCGCACCACCAGCGCGGCCGCCGACGGGTCGCCGAGCGCGTCCGCAAGTGCCGCCTCGAGGTCGCCGGGATGCCTCCGCAGCGCAGCGGCAAGCGCCGTTGCGGCCGCCCCGGGGTCGGTCGCGAGACCGAGGCGCAACTCCGCCCCGAGCGCGTCCGGAGGCACCTGGTGGGCCCGTGCCGCGGCCTCGACCGCCGCGTCGAGCGGAGGCGCACCCGGCTGCGCCACCAGCATCCGTGCAAACCCGTCCCACCCCCCGGCCGCGAGCGGTTCGTAGCGCACGCTGGCACCCGTGTGCGGTGCGACAACGACCATCCCACCGCCGACGTACATGCCCACGTGGTCGGGCGCGCCGCCGCCCGTGCCGACGAAGACGAGATCAGCGGGCGCGAGCTCGGCGGCGGCCTCGGGACGGGCCATTCGCCACAGGTCGGCAGCGGTCGGCCGGCCGGGCAGCGGATCGCCGGCCGCTGCGTAGGCGTAGTCGACCAGGCCGGAGCAGTCGAACCCACCCTCCGCCCGGCTCTCGCCACCCCACCGGTACGGCCATCCCACCTGCGCCTCGGCCGCCGCCACGGCCGCAAGCGGTCCCCGCGCCCCGTGCAGATCGACCGGCCGGAACCGGTCGGCCGGCAGCGTGGCCGAGAACGTCACCCCGGCGCGGGCGCGGGCCACCACCCGCCGGCGCTCGCGGCCCGCGACGGGTACCGACCCCTTCACGGCCACCGCCACGGCCACGTCGACCGCCCTCGGCACCGACCCGGTGCGCACAACCCGCAGCCAGGCGACGCGGCCGCCGTTCGCGGTCGCTGCCGCCTCGGCCGCGCGGCGCAGCTCGGCGCCCGACGCGTCCGGGTTCTCTCCCAGCCGGCCCGCTGCAGCGATCGCCGCCAGGTCGGCCGCCCGCTGGGCGTGGCCGCCGCCTGCGGTCACCATGCTCAGGTAGCCCATCAGCACGCCACCCAGCAGGACGAGGGTGATCGCCCCGACGGCCGCCACCGAGATCTGGCCGCGTTCCCTCACGGCAGCACCGCCCGCGCGACGACATCGGTGCGCCCGAGGCCGCCGCCCAGCCGCACCGGAATCGTCACGACCAGCGTCTGGCCGCGTACGCGGATATCCGCCTCGCGCCGTAACGCGGGCGGAAGCGGTCGCTGCTCGGCAACGATCACCGCCGCCTGGTCGGCGATCCCCTGCGCGCGTCCCTGCGCCGCCCACAGCACGAACAGCGCATGCAGGCCGACCGCGACCGCCGCCGCAACGACCGCAAACGCGACGACCTCCACCGTCGCCTGTCCGCGCTCGCGGTTCACTGGCGCACGATCGCCGCGGAGGCCGACACATCCATCGCGAATCCCGGCAGCGCAGCCGGAATGCGCACGCGCACCGTCACGCCGCCGCTTCTGATTCGCACGGCCGCGCCCGCCCGCATCCCGCCCGGCAGGGCGGCCAGCGCCGCGGGCCGCGGCGCCGCTCCCGCCAGAGCCGCCCGCGCCGCCGCACGGGCGGCGGACTCGGCCGAGACGAGCGCCCAGCCGGCCATCACCGCCTGCCACAACGCGAGCGTCAGGACCACGGAGCACGGGCACGAGCGCAACCGTCTCGACGCTCGCCTGCCCGCGCTCCCGGTGTGTCCCTCGCTCCACCGGTTGAACGTAGGCTCGATGCCCGTCACGGAACAACGCCGGGGACGTTGCGGGAGTGTCAGGAATCGCCTGCTACGATCGAAACCGATGAACGCGAACGGCACCCCTCCGAACAACTCGGCCGGCGAGGACCGCCAGTTCGTGCACTTCTCGTTCTACAAGCTCGACCCGGCCTGGCGGCGGCTGGCGGAGGCCGAGCAGGACGCCTCGCGGGCGGAGCTGGCAGCGACCATCGAGTCGTTCGGGGAGCGGTTCGCCCTGCGCTCCTACACGGTCGCCGGGCTGCGGCCGGACGCCGACTTCATGCTGTGGAAGGTGTCCGAGCGGTTGGAGGACTTTCAGGAGCTCGGCACCGCCGTGATGTCGACCACCATGGGCGGATACCTGACGACGCCGTACGCGTATCTGTCGATGACGCGACGGTCGCAGTACGTCAAGGGCGAGGGCCGCTCGATGCACAAGCGCGGCCGGATCATGTGGAACCCCGACTCGCGCTACCTGCTGATCTACCCGATGGTGAAGACGCGGGCGTGGTACCAGCTGTCCAAGCCGGCCCGGCAGGGGATCATGAACGAGCACATCGCCGCCGGCCACCAGTTCCCCACCGTCAAGATCAACACCACCTACTCCTTCGGCATCGACGACCAGGAGTTCGTGGTCGCGTTCGAGACCGACTTCGTCGGCGACTTCCTCGACCTGATGATGACGCTGCGCGAGACCGAGGCGAGCCGCTACACCGAGCGCGACACGCCCATCTTCACCTGCATCTCGTGCTCCGTCGAGGACGCGCTGCGCTCGCTGGGCGGCGCGCCGGCGGCGATCTACACCACCGAGTAGGCATCACCGCCACGCACACCCGGGCGGGGGATTGTCGGCGTGCGCAATCGGCGTACGTTTGAAGCCCGCCCCCCCGAGGATGATGCATGAGACGAGTCGTTCTGCTGCCGCTGTTCGCGGCATTCGTAATTGTGGCCGCCGCGCTGCCCACCACCGCGCTTGCGACTAGCCGAGCAGCCTGCTCCAGCAGGTCGCCGGGCACGATGAGCTGCTTCGCTCGCGTGCTCGCCAAGGGCCTCCGGCCGGCGGTCGACTCGCCGCAGCTTCGGCTGCCCGCAGGCTATGGGCCGACCCAGTTTCATCATGCATACTCGCTGCCCAACCTCACGCCGCACGTCAAGGGAACGTCGGGGCACCGCAAGCGCCAGACCATCGCCATCGTGGATGCCTACAGCTCTCGCACGGCGTTCGCCGATCTCACCCACTTTGACGCCACCTTCGGCCTGCCGGTGTTTCCCCGCTGCAGCAAGCAGATCACGTCGGCCTGCTTTCAGTCCATGAACCAGAACGGGGGCAGCACGCTGCCCACGTCGGGCGTGCCCTACGGATGGGACGTCGAGATCTCGCTGGACGTGCAGGTCGCGCACGAGATCTGCCAGAACTGCAAGATCATGCTTGTCGAGGCCACCTCCGCCGACTTCGTGAACCTGGCGAAGGCCGAAAATACCGCGGTCGCCAAAGGCGCGAACGTGGTCAGCAACAGCTACGGGTCATACGGGGCCGACTCGACCATCGCGGGCACGGGTCTGAGCGCGTACGACCACCCGGGTCACGCGATCGTCGTCGCCGCGGGCGATTCCGGATTCGGCCCGTCCTACCCGGCCGACCTGAACACGGTGGTCGCGGTCGGAGGCACCAGCCTGCGGATGTCGGGTGGCGCCTACCTGAGCGAGACGGCGTGGAGCAACAGCCCGACCAGTGCAACCGGCAGCGGCTGCGATGACACCTCGCTCGCACGCACCTGGCAGACGGCGGCGTCCACCTGGGCGGCCGTGGGGTGCGGGATGTTCCGAGGGATGAACGACGTGTCGGCCGATGCCGACCCCAACACCGGAGCCGCGGTGTACGACTCGGCCCGCGGCGGCTGGATGCAGGTCGGCGGAACGAGCCTCGCCGCCCCGCTGATCGCCGGCGCCTACGCGCTGGCCGCCAACTCGAGCACGGTCAGCTATCCCGCCTCGCTCGCGTACTCCCACCCCCGCGCGCTGCACGACATCACGGGCGCCGGCAACCGGTCCGGCACAGCGGCCTTTCCCTGCACCGTGATCCGCCAGTGCAACGCCCGGCCGGGCTACGACCTGCCGACCGGCCTCGGCACTCCCAATGGGTTGGCGGGCTTCTGAGCGGCGACCGGCGGATCCCCCATTCGGGGATTGGAGCGCGGGCGCACGGCGCATACCCTGTGGGCCGATGTTCCCCAAGGGTGGATGCATGAGACGATCTGTTCTGCTGCCGCTGGCCGCGGCCCTTGCCGTCGCGGCCGCGATGGCGCCGGCCTCCGCGCTGGCGGCCAGCCGCGCCGCCTGCGCCGCCCCGCGGCCGGGCACGGTCAGCTGTTTTGCCCGCGTCGTCATCCCCTCGCGCGCGCACCCGGCCTATGCGCCGGTGCCGCTCGCACTGCCCAGCGGCTACGGGCCGGCGCAGTTCCACGGCGCCTACTCGCTGCCCAACGACACGCCGCTCGTCGCCGGGACGAAGAGGACGCGCAAGAAGCAGACGATCGCGATCGTCGATGCCTACAACTCCCTGACGGCCTTCGCCGACCTGACGTATTTCGACCAGACGTACGGCCTGCCGGTCTTCCCGCGCTGCACGGCGAAGATCAAGGCCGCCTGCTTCCAGGTGATGAACCAGAGGGGCGGCCCCACGCTGCCCGTGTCGGGCGTGAAGTCGGGGTGGGACGTGGAGATCTCGCTGGACGTGCAGGTCGCGCACGAGATCTGCCAGAACTGCAAGATCATGCTGGTGGAGGCCACGTCCGCCGGCTTCGTGAATATGGGGACGGCCGAGAACACCGCGATCGCCAAGGGCGCAACCGTGGTCAGCAACAGCTATGGGGCCTACGGCTCGGGGTCGAGCGCGGCCGGCGCCGGCGCAAGCGCCTACAACCACCCCAAGCACGCCATTGTGGTCTCGGCCGGAGACGACGGCTTCGGCCCGGCGTATCCCGCCGACCTGAACACGGTCGTCGCGGTGGGAGGCACGAACCTGCAGCTGGGTGCGAACAACACCTACGGCAGCGAGACGACCTGGAACACGGGCTCCACCAGCGCGACCGGCAGCGGCTGCGACGACGCATCGCCGGCGCGCGCCTGGCAGACGGCGGTCTCCACCTGGGCCGCCATCGGCTGCGGGTCGCTGCGGGGCATGAACGATGTGTCGGCCGACGCCGACCCCAACACGGGGGCCGCGGTGTACGACTCCGCCGCAACGGTGACGGCTGGATCCAGGTGGGCGGGACGAGCCTGGCCGCGCCGCTGATCGCCGGCGTGTACGGGCTGGCGGCGAACTCGGGCACGGTCGACTATCCGGCCTCGCTCCCGTACGCCCACCCCAGCGCGCTGCACGACGTCACGAGCGGCGACAACCTGCCGGGCCTCGACAGCTTCACGTGCTCGTTGGCCCCCCAGTGCACGGCCGGGCCCGGATACGACCTGCCGACCGGCCTGGGCACTCCCGACGGAGTGTCAGGCTTCTAACTCCGCCCGTGACGGTGCCAGGCACCGCAACGGCCGGCGACAACGGTCCGCGCGTGTTCTGCAACCGTGCCCGGCGCCGCGATGCGGCTCACCGAGGGGCATGAGCAGCCCCGCAGGGGATCGAACGGGCCGCGGGGCCGTCCTGCCCGGTGCCAGGCACCGTGACGGGGGCGGTGCACCGTCCGCGCGCTCGCTGTGACGGTGCCTGGCACCGTCACAGGTGGTAGCGCTTCGACTCCTCCCAGGCCCACAGCATCGCGAACCCGCCGGCCAGGGCGAGCAGCACGATCGGCAGCGAGAAGCCGCCCAGCGAGACGAGCCCGAAGCGCGACAGCGAGTACGCACCGGCGGCGATCGTGACCGCCCCCATGCCCGCGTAGAGCGCCTGCCGCTGGCGGTCGGGCATCAGCGAGATCGTCATCCTGTTCGACCGGTACCAGGCGTAGCCGAAGTACCACATGAGGACGATGAAGATCAGGCCGATCGTCCCGAGCAGGATGCCGAACACGCTCGACGAGACGCTGAAGAACACCGTCGAGATGATCGCGAGGCCGATCACGATCAGGAACGCGCGAATCGACTCCCGGCTCATCAGTGCGGCCCCGTCATGAACGCGCGCACGCCCAGGGCGGCCACGAGCCCCGATCCGATCGTAAACAGCAGCAGGTTGCGCCGCCCATCCTCACCCCTCAAAGCATAGGGGTAGGCGACGCACAGCAGAGGAAGCAGGCCGTACACGAAGTGCAGCTGGTCACCCGGCCGGTAGCCCCTCGGAGATCAGCACGAGGCCCAGCGTCGCCTGGGCGATCACGAGCGTCTGGGCCATCGCGAGCGTCTGCCGGAAGAACTCTCCGGGGGGCCGGTTGCGCCGGTAGGCGATGTACCCCCAGACCGCGACGGCCGCGTTGACCACGATCAGGAGCGACCCAACGATCGCGTGCACCACCGGCATAGGCGGGCAGGCTACCAGGCAGTGATTGCGGACTAACCATCTAAGCTACGACCATGGTCGAAGTGGGACAGCCGGCACCCGATTTCGCGCTCCAGTCGGACACCGGCGACACGGTCAAGCTGAGCGACCTGCGCGGCCGGCCGGTCGTCGTCTACTTCTATCCCAAGGACGACACGCCGGGCTGCACGCGCCAGGCGTGCGCGATCCGCGACAGCTGGGGCGACTTCGAGCGCGCCGGGGCGACGGTGCTCGGCATCAGCCCCCAGTCGATCGAGTCGCACGTGAAGTTCAGGGACAAGTTCTCGCTGCCGTTTCCGCTGCTGGCCGACGAGGATCACGCCGTCGCCTCGACCTACGGCGCCTGGGGGCCGAAGACCCGCTACGGCAAGACGTTTGACGGCCTGATCCGGTCAGGCTTCGTGATCGACCGCGACGGCACGGTGGCGGCGGCCAAGGTCAACGTCAACGCCGACAAGCACCGCGAATGGGCGCTGGCGGAGCTGGCCAAGCTGCCCGCCGCCGCGGGCTGACCCACCCGCCGCCCGTGTCCGACCTCCCCCTCGCCGACGTCCGGGTGCTCGACCTGACCCAGATCCTGGCCGGGCCGTACTGCACGATGATGCTGGCCGACCTGGGCGCCGACGTGGTCAAGATCGAGCGGCCCGGCGGCGGCGACGGCAGCCGTCAGTGGGGGCCGCCGTTCGTCGCGGGCGAGAGCGCCTACTTCCTGCAGGTGAACCGCAACAAGCGCTCCGTCGCGGTCGACCTCAAGCACCCGGACGGCGTGGGCGTTGCCCAGCGGCTGGCGGCCGGCGCGGACGTCGTGATCGAGAACTTCCTGCCCCGCGCCGGCGAGCGCTTCGGCCTCGACGCGGCCTCCCTGCGCGCGGCCCACCCGGCGATCGTCCACTGCTCGATCCGCGGCTACCCGACCGGCCACCCCGAGGCGGACAGGCCCGGGTACGACTTCGTCATGCAGGGCATCGGTGGGATCATGAGCATGCAGGGGGAGCCGGACGGCGAGCCGATCAAGGTGGCCGTGGCGATCTCGGACATCGTCGCCGGCCAGTTCGCGAGCTCGGCGATCCTGGCCGCCCTGCTGCGGCGCGGCCGCACCGGGCGAGGGCGCGGCGCTCGAGGTGTCGCTGCTCGACGCCCAGGTGGCCTGGCTCGCCAATCGCGGCGGCGACTGGCTGATCGGCGAGATCGAGCCGCGTCCGGCTGGGAAACGCGCACCCGTCGATCGTGCCCTACGAGACGTTCCGGGCCGCGGACGGCTACGTCAACCTGGCGGTGGGCAACGACGAGCAGTTCGCCCGCTTCTGCCGCGAGGCCGGCCTCGACGAGCTCGGCGCCGACCCGGACTTCCGCACCAACCGGCTCCGGGTCGCGCACCGCGCGCGTCTCGTGCCCGCGCTGGCGGAGACGATCGCCCGCCGCCCGGTCTCGCACTGGCTGGGCGTGCTCGACCGGGCCGGTGTGCCGGGCGGCCCGGTGCTCTCCGTGCCCGCCGCGCTCGCCGGGCCGGCCGCCCACACCGTCGAGACCGTCGACCATCCCACCGCCGGCCCGCTGCGCATGGTCGGCTCGCCCATGCAGATCGACGGCGATCGCCTGCACGCGCGCCGGCCGCCGCCGCGGCTGGGCGAGCACACGGCCGAGGTGCTGGCCGAGGCCGGCTACCCCGCCGACGAGATCGCGCAACTCCTGACAGGGGCGTGCGCGCCCGGATAAACTGCCGTCGCCCGCGGATGTGGCGGAATTGGTAGACGCGCACGGTTCAGGGCCGTGTGGCCGCAAGGTCGTGGAGGTTCAAGTCCTCTCATCCGCATAGCAGGCCGGCGTCGAACCCGACCGCGCAAGCGCGCGTTTGGGGGATCGAGTTTGGCGGGATCGCGCCGAACACAAGAGGAGGCGCGCTGTTGGTGCGCGTCCGCGCGTCCCGACAGCCATTCAAGGAGCACCGCCTCTCGTGTCTCGTCATACCCGTCCTGCCGCAGTCGTCCTTTCCGCCGTGCTCACGCTGCTCGTGTTCGTCGCGCCCAGCTACGCATCGCTCGCCGCGCCCACGCTCACGGGCCCGGCTTCAAGCGTCACGGTGGACGCCCTCCCGACCTTCACCTGGACGGCTGTCTCGGGCGCGGATCACTACACCTTCCAGCTCGGCGGCTCGACGGGATTCAACCCGCCCCAGTTCACCGCAAGCACCAAGAACACGCGCATGGCGCTGACGACCGCGCTCGCCAACGGGCTCTACAACTGGCGAGTGGCTGCGGTGAGCGCAAACGGTACGGTGGGAGCCTGGTCGAACGATCCGCAGCTTCACCGAGGACTGGTCGGATCAGCCGCAGCCGCAGTCGCCGGCGGACGGCGCCACGCTGACCGTATCCGCAGCCGATGCTGCTCAACTGGACGGCCGTTCGCGGCGCGCAGGAGTACCAGCTCTCGATCGCGACCGACCCGCTGATGAGCACCCTCGTGGCCGGCTCGCCGATCACGACCTCCGCCAGCGCGTACTCCATCCCCACCCGCCTGACCGACGGCACGTACTACTGGCAGGTCACGCCGGTCGACGCCGAGGGCAACCTGGGCACGGCCTCGCCCGTGTACAGCTTCAACTGGTCGTGGCCGAACACCACCACGCTGACGCTGAACGACCTCGACCCGAGCTCGCAGGTGTTCGACCCGCAGTTCTCGTGGACGGCCATCCCGGGTGCGCGCCTACTACAAGGTCGACGTCAACACCGACCAGAACTTCCCGAGCGGCTCGAACGTGTGCTGCACGGGCTTCACCGTGGCGACCTCGCTGGCGCCGACGACGCTCCTGCCCGCAGCCAACTCCTACTACTGGCGCGTGACGCCGTACGACTCCTCGCAGCAGGCGGGACGCCGACGGTCTACAGCAGCAGCGGCAACCCCCAGACGTTCACCGTCAACTACGACACCGGCCCGGGCGCCGATCACGAACCTGAGCATGCGCGACGACCAGGACCAACCCATCACCTGGACGACCGCCGGCGTCAACACCACCGATCCGATCGTGTCGTGGGATCCCGTTCCCGGAGCGGCGGCCTACGAGGTTCAGGTGTCGGGCTATAGCGTCACGGGCCAGGGCCCGGAATGCGACTGGAGCACCTCGATCTGGGACGGCACCACCGTGTCGACCAGCTGGACGCCGCTCGGTACGAGCAACGCCGGCGCCGACCCGTGGCCTAACCCGCAGAATCTGTCCACCGACACCCTTCCGATCTCCCCCGGCGGCCAGTACTGCGTCCGCGTTCGCGCCGAGCGCAACGAGGACACGGCCAACCATGTGGTGTCGGGGTCGTGGACAGACCTCGGCGACGACACCGACCCGTCGTTCAACTTCACCGGGTACCCGACCGGCAGCGCCTGCCAGGCCTGCACGAACGGATATCTGGGGCGGCTGACTACGAGCTGCCGCAGACCGGCCAGGTCTCGAGCGGCATGCCGCTCTTCACGTGGAAGCCGATCAGCGGATACCAGAGCTACTACGTCGTCGTCGCGACCGACGCGACGTTCCAGAACGTCATCGACTACGCGTGGACGCAGACCACTGCCTACGCGCCCCGCACCGGCAACCAGGTCACCGACTATCCGGACGCCACCTACTACTGGGCGGTGCTGCCGGCTCAGAACTTCAACGGCACCGGCGTCGTCGCCCGGCCCGACAACGCCCCGGTTGAGACGTTCCAGAAGCAGTCGGCCGCTCCCACGCTGACCGCGCCGACGAACGCCGCCTCCATCTCGACCTGGCCCGTGTTCCAGTGGACGCCGGTCGACGGCGCCTATGCCTACCACATCCAGGTGGCGACCGATCCGAACTTCAGCAACCTCGTCGACAACCAGACGGTGGACGAGACGTCCTACACGGCCGCCTCGACCTACCCCGCCGGTCAGAAGCTGTACTGGCGCGTTCAGGCCGAGGGCGAGACGAACGGCACGTCGGTCGGACTCGCCTGGTCGAGCCCCGGCAACTTCACGAAGACGCTGCCGTCGCCGAGCTTCTCGACGCCGACGACCTTCACGAACGCCACCACCGGAGACTCGATCCCCGTGTGGCAGTGGAATCCGGTCGCCGGAGCGGTCTCGTACGACGTCGTGCTGAACTGCCCGACCGGGATGTCGTGCACCAACGGCACCGGCCTCGACACGACCGCCGTGGCGATGACCCACCTCACGGGTAACAAGTCGTTCACGTGGCAGGTGCGGGCGAACTTCCCGACCCTGCAGAGCGGGTACCCCGCCTCGCCCGTGTCCGGCGCATACACGGCCGCACAACCGTTCCAGCGCACGATCGCGGCTCCCACGGGTGAGGTGACCAGCACGGGCGGGCTGCACAACTTCTCGATGAGCTGGGCGCCGAAGCTCGGTGCGAAGACCTACAAGTTCGAGGTGTCGACCACGCAGGCGCAGAACTCCGACGGGTCGTTCGCTGCTCCGTTTGACTACTTCAGCACCGACACCACCTCGGCGGCGCCGACGATGATGAACGCGTTCACGACCTACCAGAACGGCGGGACGCTGTACTGGCACGTGGCCGCGGTGGACGCCGACGGCAACCTGGGCGCCTTCTCGCCGATCCAGAAGCTGACCCTGCCGGTGAAGCTGACGATGGCGATCGCGACGGGCGGTCTCTTGCCCAAGACGGCAGCCACGGTGACGGTGACCATGACCAATGCGGCCGGGAACGTCATCTCGGGTGTGACCGTCAAGGTGGCGGGCGCCGGCATCAAGGCTCAGTCGCTCAAGACGGGCACCAACGGCAAGGTCAAGTTCAAGGTGAAGCCCACGAAGAAGGGCACCCTGACCTTCACGGCGACGAAGACCGGCTGCACGGGTACCACGGGCACCTCCACGGTGTACTGACCTGAACGGCCTCGTGATCGGCGGGCGGTGGCGGGCGGTGTTCGCCCGCTACTGCACCGTCGGCGCATCGGGCTACGTCGTGAACAGCGGGTCTGTTCGTGCTGCTCGCAGCGGGTGACGCCCTATCCGGTCGCGTTTGCGCTCGCGTTCGTCGCAGCGGCGACGAGCAACTTCGCGCTCAACCGGGCGTGGACGTTCCGCGCCACCGGCAGGCGGGCGTCCCCGCAGTACGTTCGCTTCCTCGCGGTCAGCCTCGGGAGCGCTCGCGACCGACCTGCTCGTGCTCGTCGGGCTGGTCGAGGGGGCAGGCGTTCCGCGGCTGGCGGCCGCCGCAATCGCGATCGTCGTCGCGACGCCGGCGAGCTTCCTCGGCAACCGCCTGTGGACGTTCCGGGCGCCGGCCGCGCCCGCTCAGCTGCGGACCGCGACCATCCCGCCGTTGCGGTGATCGAGGATCCGCCAGCCTGAGAGCTTCGGCAGCGCCCTGCAGACGGTCGGATGCAGCGAGCAGGTCACGGCGATCACCTGGTAGGGCCGCGCGGCCGCGGCCCAGGACGGGCCCGACACGAGCAGGAACCGGGCGAACGCGATGAACTGCGACGGCTTGTAGATCTCGGTGCGCGCGTCGAACCCGACCCGGCCCTCGAGACGCGGGTAGCGCCAGAGCAGCGCCGAGCCGGTGACGTCGTCGGCCAGGATCCGGGCCCGGGGATGCCGGGCGGCATAGCGGACGGTGGCGTGCACCGCGGAGTCCGATACCCACTTGCCGTAGGCCGAGGAGGGCGTCCGCACGAGGATCCCGCCCGCCACGACGGTGGCGGTGAGCAGCATCGCCCCCGCGGCGATCACGATCACCCGCGGCGGCGGCCGAAGGCCACCGCGCCGCGACCAGGTGCGCGTGACCGCGAGGGCGAGCAGCGGCGCGACGCCGAGGGCAAACCAGGTCTGGTAGCGCACCGCGTGGGCCGCCATGGCGCCGAACACCGCGGCCAGGAGCACCATCTCGACGGGCAGCCGCACCCCCCTGCCCCTGGCGAAGCACACGACTCCGAGCGTGCCCATCAGAAGCACGATGAAGGGCAGGTTGAGCGGGCCGAACGTCGTCGGCTTCCACTCGGCGATCGTGGCCAGTGCCGGGTCTCCCAGCACGCGTGTGTAGTAGCCGACCATCGCTGTCCCGTACGGCGTCGCAAAGACGCACGCGCCCGCGAGCACCGAGAGCACGAGCTCTCCGGCCGCGGGCCTCCACGCCCTCAGGCGGAGACTGCGAACGGCGTTCCAGGCGCAGCACACGACCACGATCACCACGCCGAGGAGCACCGATCCATGCACGTTTGCCCACAGCACGAGCAGCGGCAGGATCAGCACGGCTCGTCGCAGCGGGCTGCGGTCGGACTGCGAGAGCACGATCCAGAGCAGGCCCACGAAGAGCGGGTAGGCGTAGCTCTGGGCGCGGGTCTCGGCAAAGAGCAGACATTGGATGAGGGCCGCGCCGAGAGCGAGCAGGACGCCCACCGGCGCAGCTCCCCGCCGGAGCAGGAGCACGGCGAGCATGCCGAACGCCAGCGCAAACGCGAGCGCGCTCGAGGCGCCGACGGCGGCGTCGCCGCCCGCCCGCCAGAGGTCATACATGAACACGTGCGCCAGCCACTGCTGATCGACCCAGGGACGGCCCGAGCCTGCGACGGTCAGATGATCGGTCGACGGGAGCCCATGGGCGTGGATGTAGCGGCCCGATGTGAGCGAGATGTAGGTGTCCGAAAAGAAGATCCGGGCCCAGGACATCGCCATCGCGGCGAACACCAGCGCCGCCGTCGCGAAGGCCCAGGCGAGCTGCTGTGAAACCGGCACGGCCGGCCCGGTGGAGGGGCCGCTCGCGGGAGGGGCGGGCGCATCCGCCACAACGGTGCGTACCGTCAGCTCCGGCTCTGCCGCGCGCGTCGATGAGTCCACGCCCACCCATCGGCACGCGGCGGCTGGTTCATGAGAGAGTCTCGCCATGCCCCGCCCGCTCCGCATCGGAGTCCAGCTGCCCGAGGTCGAGCGGGAGGTGCGCTGGCCCGAGTACGCGGCCATGGCCACCGCCGCAGAGGAGGCGGGCTTCGACTCGATCTGGGTCGGCGACCACATGCTCTACCGCGGCGATGAGCTGCCCGAGCGGGGGCCGTGGGACGCGTGGGCGGTGCTGGCGGCGCTGGCCGCGATCACGACCAAGGTGCAGCTCGGGCCCCTCGTCGCCTGCACCGGATTCCACCCCCCGGGGGTCATCGCCCGCATGGCGGCTGCGATCGACGAGATCAGCGGCGGCCGGTTCGTGCTCGGGCTCGGCGCCGGCTGGAACAGGGGCGAGTTCGCCGCGTTCGGGATCCCCTACGACCACCGCGTCGCCCGCTTCGAGGAGGCGTTCGCGATCGTGCGCGGCCTGCTGGCGGGCGAGCGCGTCACGCTCGAAGGCCGATACTGGCAGGCCGCCGATGCGGTGCTGCTGCCGCCGCCGGCCCGGCGCACTCCGCTCGTGATCGGCTCCAACGGGCCGCGCATGCTCGGCATCGCGCTGCCCCACGTCGACGCCTGGAACACCTGGTTCGACGGCTACGGGAACACCGTCTCCGGGTTCGCCGGCCTGAATGCGCAGATCGACGCCGCCGCCGAGCGTGCGGGCCGGCCCGCGGGCGAGATCGCGCGCAGCGCCTGTGTGCTCGTGAGCCTCGACCCCCGAGCGGCCGAGCGGCGGCCGCTGCCCGACTCACCTCCGATCGCGGGCGACCCCGGCGTCGTCGCCCAGCACCTTCGCGGCCTGGCCGAGGCGGGCGCCGACGAGGCCATATTGGTGCTCGACCCGATCACCATCGAGTCGGTGCGCGCGATGGGCGAGGCGCTGGCGCTGCTCGACGGGCGCTGACCACCGGCCCGCGCCCCAAAATCCCCTGCCTCCCCACCTTGGCGGCGCAATTTCACTCGGAAGAGTTATGCATGCCGGGCCCGGAAACGCCGACACCTTACCTGTAGCGGAAACCCATCCAGTGGTACGGGGGAGGTGATTCCCATCAACGAGTTTTTCTCCACGCTGTCTGAGGACGTGCGCGACGAGGCCGGCCAGACCATGGCTGAGTACGCTGTCGTCCTCGGCGTGATCACCATCGCCGTTGTCGTCACGCTCGGTCTTCTGAGCACCGCGATCAAGGGCACGCTGACCAACGTCATCGCGTCCCTGTAAGCACAGCTTCATCCGGGCCCGGACGGCACTCCGTCCGGGCCCGTGCTGATTCCAAGGTCACCCTTCTTGAGTGGGCGGGGAGGTGAATTCCCATCAACGAGCTTTTTTCGACGCCTTGTGAGGATGTTCGTGCCGAGATCGGCCAGACGATGGCCGAGTATTCCGTCGTCCTCGGGGTGATCGTGATCGGCGTCGTGGTCACGCTCGGTCTTCTGAACGCCGCGATCAAGGGCATGCTGACCAACGTCATCTCGCTGATCTAGCCAGGCTTCCTCGCGGGCCCGGACGGTGGTTTCGTCCGGGCCCGTTTTTTGTGCGCCCGGGATAGAGTGACGCCTGCTGCGCGCACCGCCGCGGCGTCGGCTCCGGACGGAGGGATCAGATGAACGAGCACGAGAACTGGCGCGAGCTGGGGCAGCAGCTGCGGGTCGACTCTGTCCGCGCGGCCGCGGCCGCCGGGTCGGGGCACCCCACCTCGTCGATGTCCGCGGCCGACCTCATGGCCGTCCTCCTGGCGAAACACCTGCGCTACGACTTCGACCGGCCCGAGAACCCTCTGAACGACCACCTGGTGTTCTCCAAGGGCCATGCCTCGCCGCTGCTCTACTCCCTCTACCGCGCCGCCGGCGCCGTCACCGACGAGGAGCTGCTGACGTTCCGCAAGCTCGGCTCGCGGCTGCAGGGCCACCCCACGCCGATCATCCCGTGGGTGGATGTCGCCACCGGCTCGCTCGGCCAGGGACTGCCGATCGCCGTCGGCATCGCGCTGGCCGGAAAACGGCTCGACCGGCTGCCGTTCCGGGTGTGGGTGCTGTGCGGCGACAGCGAGATGGCCGAGGGCTCGATGTGGGAGGCGTTCGCCGCCGCCGCGCACGAGGGCCTCGACAACCTCGTGGCCATCATCGACGTCAACCGGCTCGGGCAGCGCGGCGAGACGATGCTCGGCTGGAACACCGCGGTCTACGCGGCCCGGGCCGAGGCATTCGGCTGGCGCGCCATCGAAATCGACGGCCACGACGTGGCCGCGATCGACGCCGCGTACGAGGAGGCGGAGGCCGCCGACGGCCAGCCCGTGTGCATCATCGCCCGCACCAAGAAGGGCAAGGGCGTGGCCGCGGTCGAGAACAAGAACGGCTGGCACGGAAAGCCGCTGGCCGACCCGGATGCTGCCGTCGCGGAGCTCGGCGGCCGGCGCGACATCCAGGTGCGCCCGCAGGCCCCGCCGAGCACCGGCCGCCCGCACGAGTTCGCGACCACGAAGGCCGACCGGGCGGCGTGGCCGGTGGGCGAGAAGGTGGCAACGCGGCGCGCCTACGGCGACGCCCTGGTTGCGGTCGGCGCGCGCGACGGACGTGTGGTGGCGCTCGACGGCGAGGTGGGGAACTCCACCTTCTCGGAGCTCTTCTCCGAGGCGTACCCCGATCGCTACTTCGAGATGTACATCGCCGAGCAGCAGCTGGTGGCGGCCGCGGTGGGCATGCAGGTGCGGGGGTGGGTGCCGTTCGCATCCACGTTCGCGGCGTTCCTGGCACGGGCGTACGACTTCACCCGCATGGCGGCCGTGAGCCAGGCCAACATCTGCCTCGCCGGTTCGCACGCGGGCGTGTCCATCGGTGAGGACGGGCCGTCCCAGATGGCGCTCGAAGACCTGGCCTCGTTCCGGGCCGTGCACGGCAGCACGGTGCTCTACCCGAGCTGCGCCAACCAGACCGCGAAGCTCGTGGAGGCCATGGTCGACCGGCCGGGCATCGTCTACATGCGCACGACGCGCGAAGCCCTGCCGGTGCTCTACCCGGCCGACGAGCCGTTCCCGATCGGGGGCTCGCGGCTCACGCGCTCGTCGGAGTCCGACGACGTGACGGTGGTGGCCGCGGGTATCACCCTGCACGAGGCGCTGGCGGCGGCGGAGACACTCGCCGGGGAGGGCATCTCGACCCGGGTGATCGACCTGTACTCGGTCAAGCCGCTCGACGAGGCGACGCTGGTCGAGGCGGCCGAGGCGACCGGCGCCATCGTGGTGGTCGAGGACCACTGGCCCGAGGGCGGGCTCCACTCCGCCGTGCTCGAGGCGCTCGCCGAGTCGAGCGCCCGGCCGCGGGTGGTCGGGCTCTCCCCGACCGGCATGCCGACGTCGGGGACGCCCACCCAGCTGCTCGACCAGGCCGGTATCGACCGGGCCCACATCGCTGAAGCGGTCCGCTCGCTGGTGCGCACGCCCCGCTGAACACCCGAAAGGCGGGGACAGTCCCCGGTCGAAACGCGTCACATCTTCGTCACGGGAAATGTTCGGGGACTGTCCCCGGTGTGAGCGTGCGATAACCGGTCAACCCGGCGTGACTTTCGGCACTCCGGCACAAAAGTTACCCCAAAAGGGGGAGGGCACCCCTACCCGGGAAGCGGACAATCCCGCCCGTGGCAACCCCTTCAACTGACCTCCGCAGTCGCGCCGGGTTGATGGTCGTGGATGGAAGATCCCCCTCCCTCTCCTCCCACGACGTTCCGGCGGGGCTGCGGGTGGTCAGGGCGCTTGACCGAGCGGTGCTCGAGGCGGCCCGCCGGTTCGAACTGCGGCCGATGGAGCTGTACGCGCTGCTGCTCTTGCGCTCCGAGGAGCCACTGGAGACGACTCGGCTGGCGGCCCAACTGGCCGCCAGCCAGAGCCAGGCCAAGCAGATCGCCCTGCGGTTGTGCGGCCGGGGTCTCGCCGTCCGCGGCGGCGCCTACGGCCGTACCGAGCTGACCGCGGCCGGGCGCGAACTGGCCGATGCGGCTGCGAGCGATCTCGAGCATGCGGTGGCGGGGCGGATGGCCGCCATCGACCCGGCTCTGCGTGTGCTGGGCACCGCCACGCTGGCCGACCTCACCCTCCCGACCTCCGCGTAGCGTCCCGGTCCCGGGCCGGCGTACATCCGCCGGCCCGATCGACCGGATCTAGGCGAACGGCCGGTCTTCGGCCATACTTGCAACATTCATCGGCGACCGAGCGTCCTACTCGGCGTCTATCCGTGTTTATCGGGAAGGGGTCTCATGGCTGCATTCGAGGGGCGGGACGTCGAGCAGACGACCACGATGGCGCTTGAGGAGAAGGGGCATCTGCACAAGAGCCTGCGCCGATTCGACATGCTCTTCTTCACCGTCTGCGCATTGGTCGGCCTCGACACGCTCGGCCAGGTGTCAGGGTTCGGCGCGCAGACGTTCACGTGGCTGGTGGTCCTGGCGGTGGTGTTCGTGTTCCCCTACGCCCTGGTCATGGCCGAGCTCGGGTCAGCCTTCACACAGGAGGGCGGGCCGTACGAGTGGATGAAGCTGAGCTGGGGCCGGCTCCCGGCCGGGCTCGGATCCGTGCTCTACTGGGTCACCAACCCGCTCTGGGTCGGCGGCTCGCTGGCCTTCATCGCCACCGCCGCGTGGAGCGACAACCTGCACACGATCGGCTCGGGCTTCACGGTCGGCAACATCCTCTTCAAGGTCGTCTTCATCTGGATCTCGATCGGCGTCGCGATCGCGTCGCTGCGACACGGCAAGTGGATCCCCAACGTCGGCGCGATCATCCGCATCGGCGTGCTGGCGTTCTTCGCGATCACGGTGCTGATCTACGGGATCGAGCACGGCATTCACGGCTATGCGGCCGGCAATTTCAATCCCAACTCGCTCGTGGTCTTCCTGGGCCTCGTGCCGCTGCTTCTGTTCAACTACGTCGGCTTCGAGCTGCAGAACGGCGCCGCCGAGGAGATGCAGAACCCGCAGCGTGACGTTCCTGTCACCGTTTTGCAGAGCGGCGTGATCACCGTTCTCGCCTACTCCATCCCCGTGTTCGGCATCCTGGCCGTGCTGCCGTCAAGCCAGATCACCGGCATCGGCGGCTTCCTGGACGCCGTCCACACCACGTTCGGCGTGTACGGCGGCGCCCAGAACTTCCTCACCGACCTGATGGTGCTCGGGTTCATCTTCGCCCTGGTCACCTCGGGCGCCGTATGGATGATGGGCTCCGACCGGATCCTGGCGGTGGCGGCCTACGACGGCGCTTTCCCTGGCTACTTCGGCCGGTTCCATCCCAAGCTGGGGACGCCGGTGCGCGTGAACGTGATGTCCGGCATCGCCTCGACCATCTTCATGCTCGCGGCGGTGTACCTCCTGAGCGGGTCGGCCACGGCGGCCGCCAGCTTCACGATCGTGCTCTACCTGGCCACCTCGACCACCCTGCTCAGCTACCTGCTGATCTTTCCGGCGGCGATCAAGCTGCGCAAGAGCCACGCCGGCGTGCCACGGCCGTACCGGCTCGGCAAGTCCGGAGACGGGCTCATGTGGGTGTGCACCATCATCTGCACCGCGTGGATGGTGCTGGGTTCCTGGGTGGCCATCTTCCCCGGCATCCTCGAGCGGCTGACGGGCCACAGCTACAGCATCGAGTCAAGCTACGGCGTGTCGCGGGTGCGGTTCGAGGTGTTCACCCTCGGCACGCTGGCCGTCATCCTGGTCTTCGGACTGATCGGGTACGCGCTGGCGGCGGATGTGCGCGCGCGGACGGTCGAAGTCCCGCTCGATGCCGGACTGGAGCCGGCGGCGGGCGACTGAGCCGCAACGGCCGGCCGGGCCTCGATCGAGTGGGAGCGATCGGGGCCCGGCCCGGGCGTGCGCCGAGCGTATGAGCCGGCCCAGTATCGGGATCACGAGCTACTGGGCCCCGGTCGCCATGGGCGTGTGGGAGCTCGACGCCGCGTATATCGCCCAGGGCTATGTGGAGGGCGTCCGGCTCGCGGGAGGACGCCCGCTGGTGCTTCCGCCCGATCCGCTGTGGGAGCACGACCCGGGCGACGCCCTCGACCTGCTGGACGGGCTCGTGGTGGCGGGCGGCGAGGACGTCGGCCCCGACCTGTACGGCCACCCGCCCCACCCGCGCACCGCGCCCAAGCAGGTGCGCCGCGACGCGGCGGAGCTGGGGCTGCTGCGCGGCGCCCTCGCACGCGACCTGCCCGTGCTCGCGATCTGCCGTGGCATCCAGCTCCTGAACGTGGTCCGGGGTGGAACGCTCGTTCAGCACCTCGACGACGTCACCGACCAGAGGCCCCATCGGCTCGACGACGCCACGTTCGGACAGCACGAGATCGTGACGGTGGCGGGCACCCGCACGCGCGCGATCGTCGGCGAGCGCTCGCTCGTGCGCTCGCATCACCATCAGGGCATCGGCAACGTCGGGGAGGGCCTCACCGTCTCGGCCCATGCCCACGACGATACGATCGAGGGCCTGGAGGTCGCCGGCGGCCGGTTCTGCATCGGCGTCCTGTGGCATCCCGAGGCGGAGGTGCCCGGCGCCGGGCAGACCCTGTTCGACGGGCTGGTATCGTCCGCAAAATGAGCACCCGGCTATGGCACCCGTTCGCCGACATGGCGGTGGTGAAGGACGCCGAGGTCGTGATCGCACGCGGGGAGGGTGCCCGCGTCTGGGACGAACAGGGTCGCGAGTACATCGACGCCCGGGGCGGCCTCTGGTACTGCGCCGTCGGGCACGGCAGGGGCGAGCTCGCCGATGCCGCCGCCGCCCAGATGCGGCTTCTGGCGGCCTACGACACATTCGAGCGGCTCGCCAACCGGCCGGCGCTCGACCTGGCGGAGCGGATTTCGGAGCTGGCGCCGTTTGCCGACGGCGCGGTGTTCTTCACGAGCGGCGGCTCGGAGGCGGTGGACACCGCCGCCAAGCTCGCCCGCCGCTACTGGCATGCGCTCGGGCGGCCCGAGAAGCAGATCATCGTCCACCGCCGGCATTCCTACCACGGCATGAACGCCTACGGCACGAGTCTGGCGGGTATCCCCGCCATGCGAGAGGGCTTCGGCACGCTCATCCCCGACGTCGCGTCGGTGTCACACGAGGATCCCGCGGAGCTTGCAACCCTCCTCGCCGAGAACGGCGACCGGGTGGCGGCGTTCATCGGCGAGCCCGTGATCGGGGCCGGTGGCATCCTGCACCCACCCGACGGCTACTGGGCCGAGGTGCAGGCCCTGTGCCGCAGCCACGACGTGCTTCTGGTCGCCGACGAGGTGATCACCGGGTTCGGACGGCTGGGGAGCTGGTTCGGGAGCGACCGGCTGGGGATCGAGCCCGACCTGATCACGTGCGCCAAGGCGATCACGTCGGGCTACCTGCCGCTGGGAGCCGTCATCGCGACGGCACGCGTGCAGGAGCCGTTCTGGTCGCAGCCGGGCAGCCTGTTCCGGCACGGCTTCACCTACTCCGGCCATCCGACGGCGTGTGCCGTCGGCCTGGCCAACATCGCCCTGATGGAGCGCGAGCGCCTCGTCGAGCGGGTCGCCGAGCTCGAGCCGGTGCTCGCGGCGGTGTTCGCGCCCCTGCGCTCGGCGCCGCTCGTGAGCGAGGTGCGGGCCGGCCTGGGGCTGCTGGCCGCGGTCGAGTTCGACGCCGACGCCCGGGCGGCCGATCCGGGGCTCGTCGACCGGATCGTGCATGCGTGCCGTGACCAGGGCGTGCTTACGCGCGGCCTGGCGGGACGGGCGCTGCAGATCTCCCCGCCCTACGTGATCACCGAGTCGGAGCTGCGCTCGGTGGCAACGGGTATCGCTGCCGCGATCGCGACGGTTGGCGCCGCGTCACCCGCGGCCGCCGCCGTCTGAGCTCAGGTCTGCGCGAGCACCCGGGCGATCCAGGCCAGCCGCTCGTGGGTCGGCGCAGCCGCCTCGAGCAGGCGCTCGGTCTCGATGACCGCGCGCGGGTCGACGTCCGGTCGCTCGAGCCCGGCCGCGATCCGGTCGGCGTCCTCACAGTTTCGCGCCAGCAGTCGCGCGACCGGCGGCGCCAGCCGCTCGCCGCTCGAGCCCGAGGTCGGTGTCGCGCCGCACAGCCCGCGCAAGTGCCGACCGGTGCCGCTCGGAGAGCAGCTGCTGCAGGCGGGCGACGGCCGCGCGGCCCATGGGCGCATCCGGGTCGAGCACCCATCTGACCACCGCTCGGTCGGCCTCGCGCCGCCCCTTGGGAGTGCGCGTCGCCCTGAGCGTCGCAAACGTGCCGAATACCGCCTGTGCGTGATGCATTTCACCCCTCCCGCGTTCGCCCGTAACCTACAAACATTCTACACCGGTTACAGTTACCTGTCAAACGGGTTCGGTGGTATCGTGGGGGTGTGTCAGACACCACCGAGCGCGACCCGGCCCCGGGATCGCTGCGGCTCGTCCAGGAGTTCGTGAACACCCGCGACGCCGAGTCGGGCGCGGATGAGCTCGCGACCGCAGATGGGCTCGCCGCGTGGCTGCGCCGGGAGGATCTGCCGGGTGCCGGCGCGACCTTCGGAGCGGACGATGTCACGGCCGCGACCGACCTGCGCGAGGCGTTGCGGGCGGTGCTTCGGGCCAACTCGGGCGCGGCGCCGGATCCCGCCGCCGCCGCCCTGGTCAACCGGGCCGCCGAGCGCGCACCGCTGCGGCTGCGACTCGATCCGAGCGGCGGCGCGCGGCTCGAGGAGGCGGCCGGCGACGGGACGGCGGGAGTCGAGGCCGCGCTTGGGCGAATCCTGGCCGCCGCCTACACCGGGATGGCCGGGGGCACCTGGGCGCGGCTCAAGGTGTGCGCCAGCGACGACTGCGAGTGGGCCTTCTATGACCGCTCGCGCAACCACTCCGGCCAGTGGTGCGACATGGCGGTCTGCGGGAGCCGTCACAAGGTGCGCGCATACCGGGCGCGGCATACTTCGGCCTAGTCTCGCCGAGGAGGAACTCATGCCGACGCCCGCCCACAGCCCGATCACCCGGTTTGGGCTTCAGATCAACAGCTTCACCTTCCCCGGCGTGCCCGACGGGGAGCTGTTCGAGCGGATCGCCCAGATCGCGGCCACCGCCGACCGGTCGGGCTTCGACTCGCTCTGGGTGATGGATCACTTCTACCAGATCTCCGTGAACGGCGCCCGGACGGAGCCCATGCTCGAGGCCTACTCCCTGCTCGCGGCGATCGCGGCCCGCACCGAGCGGGCTCAGCTCGGCACCATGGTCACAGGCGTCACCTACCGCAACCCCGCGCTCCTGGCCAAGACGGTGACGACCCTGGACGTGATCTCAGCCGGGCGCGCGATCCTGGGCATCGGCGCCGCCTGGAATGACGACGAGCACGCCGGCTACGGCTTCGAGTTCCCGCCGCTGCGCGAGCGGTTCGCGCGGCTCGAGGATGCCGTCCAGATCTGCCGCGCGATGTTCACGCAGGAGGCGCCCAGCTTCGAGGGCCGCCACCACCGCATCGAGGGCGCTCTCAACGTGCCCCGCCCGGTGCGGCCGGGAGGGCCGCCGATCCTGATCGGCGGGAGCGGCGAGCGGCGAACGATCCCGCTGGTCGCGCGCTATGCCGACGCGTGCAACTTCTTCGGCGACGTCGCCACGATCCGGCACAAGGTCGACGTGCTCGAGCGCTGCTGCGAGGAGATCGGGCGCGACCCCGGCGAGATCACGAAGACGCGCTTGGGCGCGGTCATCATCGCCGCGACATCCGCCGAGGCGGAGCGCAAGATGGCCCAGGTGGTCGCGAGGCGCAAGATCGATCCCGAGCGCGCCCGCACCTCATTCATCACCGGCGACCCGGACTCGGTGGCGGAGCAGGTCGACGCGTTCCTGGAGGCGGGCATGGACGGGATGTTGATCAGCCTTCCCGACGCCCACGACATCGAGCCGGTCGAGCTCGCGGCACGCACGCTGGCCGGCCGCCTGGGATCGACGACCGCGGTGTAGCGCGTCGCTCGGTCAGCCGTGCAGGTGCAGGTGATCGTGCAGGAACGAGTCGATCCGCATGGCGTGCTCGGCCCGCGCGGCCGCGTGATGCAGACGCGCGCCCAGATGGAAGGCGACCGCGGGCACCATCAGCGTCAGGATCAGCGGCACGGCCGCGGAGGCGGCAACCTTCCAGGTGAACGTGTGCTGGCCCGCGACGATGGCGAGCCACACCGGCCAGGACATGAAGGCGAACACCGCCAGAAGCCCGATGCGGATCGCGTAGCCAACGTCTTCCTGTTGCTGCTCCATGGTGCTCCTTTCCGGTTTGATCGTGACGACTGCCACAACTCAAATCCGGATTTTAGCACCGTACGGGTGGAGCTCTCCTACGCCGCCCAGCGGTCGAAGGCGTTGGTGAATGCGGCCACCAGCGCCGCGTGCAGGTCTTCGGGCGGCGCCGAGCGCAGCCGCCGCGCCCATCCCACCCGATCGCGGGCGCGCTCGACCAGGCGCTCGTCGCCCAGGCCGCCGGCCTCGGCCACGCCGGCCTGCGCCCGGGCCTCGATCGCCGTGCGGATGCGGGCCGCCTCGGCGGGATGGGCCTCGAGCCGGCGCAGATCGACCAGGCACTCCGGGCACGGCCGCAGCACGGGCCGCTCGACCGCGGGTCCGGCGCAGATCCCGCACACGGGGCAGGCGAATGCGGCCAGGCGCACGCGCCCGGCGGGCACCTCCGCCCCATCACCCAGCACCACCCACGCCGGGGCGAGCGGGTTGCCCACGATCGTGCCCGCGACCACCCTGGCGTCACCGTCGTAGGGCCACACCCGGACGAGATCGCCCGCCCGGAGCCCGGTGCGGCGGCAGATCGGCGCGGCCTCGGGCGGTGCGGGCCGCGGGCGTGCCGGGGCGGGGCCGGTTCCCGCCGCGGCCGGGGCGGCGGTGCGCGGCCAGTCACGGCCCGAGCCGATCCACTCCTGCACGACGGCGCGGGCGTCGTTCAGCGCCCGGGTGAGCGTGTTGGCGGCATCCGAGCGCTCCGCCGAGGCGATATGCAGGTCGGGGTGCGCCTTGGCGATGCGGGCGCGATAGGCGGCCGTCAGCTCGTCCGGCGTGACGGGGGCCTCGAGCCCCAGGAGCCAGAGGGCGCGGGCACAGTCACGATCGGTCATGCGGCGGCGAGGCACGGGCGCAGGTTACTCCCGGGTCGCCGACATCGCCGCCTGCGACAATCCGCGCATGAGCGTGGATCAGCCCCACCGACCCGACTGGCTCGGCCGCCTGCCGTGGCCGTCGGCGTTCGGGCACCGCGAGTGGTACCGGTCGCGGGGCGCGGCCGCCCTGATCGCGGCCGCCAGCGTGGCCGCCTCCACGGGCGTCGTGGGGCTGCTGACGCCGAGCGTGCCGACCCGCTCGGCGGGGGTCTTCTATCTGGTCGCCGTGCTCGCGATGTCGTCGATCTACGGGCTCTGGCTGGGGCTGGCCACCAGCGTGGCGTCGGCGCTCGCCTACAACTTCTTCTTCCTGCCCCCGCGCCACACCCTCAGCATCAGCTCGTCCGGCGACTGGCTCGCGCTGGCGGCGTTCGTGGTCACGGCGCTCGTCACGAGCCACCTGGCCTCGCGCGAGCGCGTCGAGGCGGAGGAGGCGGCCAGGCGGGCGGCCGAGGCGCAGCTGGGAGAGCGCCTGGCGACGCTGATCGCCAACGGATCGCGGCTGCAGGAGGCGCTGCCCCTGCTCGGGCGCCAGGCCGCCCGGGCGCTCGGCGCCCGCGACGGCGGCATCCATCTGGGCGCACCCGGCCCTGCGGCCAAGGCCGGCGAGGTGGTGCCGATCGAGCTGGACGGCCGCCGGCTGGGAGAGCTGCGCCTGATCGACGCGCCCCGTGGCACGGCCGGCTCGCCCGACGCCGAGCGGATCGGACGCGTCCTGGCGGGGCTGGTCGCGCTCGGCCAGGAGCGCGAGCAGCGGCTCGCGCACGAGGTCGAGTCGGAGGCGCTGCGGCGCTCGAACGAGCTGACCACCGCGCTCTTGCGCACCGTCTCGCACGACTTCCGCTCACCCCTGACCGCGATCGCGACGTCCGCCGAGGGCCTCCGCTTTGCCGAGCTCGACGCCGACGAGCGCGAGCTCCTGGACACCATCGCCGACCAGAGCGGCCGCCTCGGCCGCCTGGTGACGAACCTGCTCGACCTGTCGCGGCTCGAGGCGGGAGCGGCGGCGCCGGCCGCGGAGTGGGTCGACATGCGCGACCTGATCGACGCCGCGGTCGCCGACGTCGCGGCCACGTCCTCGGTCGCCGTCGACGTCCATCACGAGGGCGACGTGCCGCTCGTGCGGGTCGACGCGGCCCAGCTCCAGCGCGTGCTGGTGAACCTGATCGAGAACGCCGTCAAGTACTCGCCCCCGGGCGAGACGGTGCGCGTGTCGGCGTCCGCCGCACCGGGCCGGGTGGTCGTCGCGGTTTCCGATCGCGGCCCGGGCATCCCCGAGGCCGACCGGGCGCACATCTTCCGGCCCTTCTTCCGCGGCCGCACCGTGGCCGAGCCGGGCTCGGGCCTCGGGCTTGCGATCGCCCAGGGCCTGGCAACGGCCAACGGCGCGATCATCACACTCCAGCCCGCGGACGGCCCCGGCACCACGGTGACCCTGTCCGTGCCCGCCTCTCCCAACGCCGACCGGCGACCGCGGTGAGCGGCGAGCAGCGCATTCTGGTGGTCGACGACGAGCGGCCGATCCGGCGGGCACTCGAGGTGACGCTGTCGAAGGCCGGGTACCGGGTCCAGACCGCCACGACCGGGGACGAGGCGCTCACGGCCGCCGCGCTCACGCCCCCCGACCTGGTGATCCTCGACCTGATGCTGCCCGACGCCGACGGCGCCGACGTGTGCCGGCAGCTGCGCGACTGGCTGGCGGCGCCGATCCTGCTGAT
The DNA here is from genome assembly GCA_963732075.1 of uncultured Actinomycetes bacterium. Taxonomy (GTDB): domain Bacteria; phylum Actinomycetota; class Thermoleophilia; order Gaiellales; family JAICJC01; genus JAICJC01. The sequence goes on from CAVSYD010000003.1 coordinate 354,861, forward strand.
CTCGGCGGTGGGAGACGAGGCGGACAAGATTCGCGCCCTGGACGCGGGCGCCGACGACTACGTCACCAAGCCGTTCTCGCCCGGCGAGCTCCTCGCGCGCTGCCGGGCGCTCCTGCGCCGGGCCGACGGCCAGCGGGGCGGCGAGGCCGTGATCGAGATCGGCCAGCTGCGGATCGACCTGCCGCGGCGGATGGTCGCCGTGTCGGGCGAGGAGCTGCACCTCACGCCGACCGAGTTCGACCTCCTCAAGGCGCTGGCGGTGGCCGGCGGGCGGCCGCTCACCCACCAGATGCTGCTGCGCACCGTGTGGGGGCCGGGATACGCCGACGAGATGCACCTTCTGCGGGTGAACATGGGCCGGCTGCGCGACAAGCTCGAGGCCGAGGGGGTCGAGCGCGGCGCGATCGAGACGCTGACCGGCGTCGGCTATCGCCTGCGCACCGACGGCCCGTGATATCTCTGTGACCTGATCGAGACGCTATTGGGACGCCGGCGGCCGAAACCGTGATGCGGCATTGACCTGACGGGGCCTACCTTGAGGGGTGATGGCGCTTCCGCCGCCCACTCGCTACCTCGTCTGCCCCACCCGCACGCGGGTGAAGCCCGAGCTGCTTGCGACGGCGATCGCCGAGGTCGCCAGCGGCAACTGCTATGTGCACGTGATCATCCCGGCGGTGCTGCCCTCGACGATGCCGATCTCGGCCTACCCGCCGCGGCTGTCCGAGCGGCTGGAGCAGCTGCGAATCGAGGCCGTGCGGGCGGTGCGCGAGCCCATGCGCCGCGGCCGGGTCGAGATCCTGCCCTGTCGCAGCGTGCAGTCGGCCATCTCCCAGGCCTTCGTGCGCGGCACCCCCGACGAGATCGTGCTGGTCGGCCCCGCCTCCTGGAGGTTGCGGCGGTCGCTGCGCCACGTGGCGCCCTACCGGGTCGTCAGCCAGTCTCCCGCTCCCCAGGCCGCGCCCGCCACACTGCCGCGGACAACGGCGCCCGCCCGCGCGGCGCGCCGCGCCTCCGCGCCCCCGGCGGCCTAGGAGGCTCCCCCTACCGGCCAAGGCCGGGGCCGGCGTTCTTCTCCCGGTACATGGCCCGGTCGGCGCTGCGCAGAAGCGCTTCGGCGCTCCGCCGCGGGCCGGCCGTCACGGCCAGGCCGACCGAGACGCCCACCTCGGCGCGGCCGCCCTCCACGACCACCGGCCGGCGCACGGCCATGCCGATCCGGCCGGCGACCTGGCGACACGTGGCACGCAGTTCGCGCGCGGTCTCACCCGGCTCACCGGTGATCACGACGACGAACTCGTCGCCGGCCGGCCGGCAGACCAGATCCTGGGCCTTGCAGACGCCGCGCAGGCGCCCGGCGACCGCGCGCAGCACCTCGTCGCCGGCGGCATGGCCGAGCCGGTCGTTCACGCGCTTGAATCCGTCCAGGTCGCACAGGATCACGGCCACCGCAGCCGGCCCGGCCAGGGCCTGCGCCAGCCGCTCGTCCATCAGCGTCCGGTTGGCGAGACCGGTGAGCGGGTCGTGCGTCGCCCGGTGGGCGAGCGCGCGCTGGGCGAGCATCTTCTCGGTGATGTCCTCGCCGAGGGAGGTCGTGCCGACGGGCCGCCCCGACGGGTTCGTCACCAGCGTGTGCGACCAGCGGATCGTGCGCTGCTCGCCCTCCCGGGTGCGGATCTGACCCTCGTGGTGGCGCTCGATCCGGCCGGTGGCGACCCCCTCGCCGTGCAGCGCCCTCGCCCCGCCGTCGTCGGCCGGCACGCAGATCTCGAACCAGTCCCGCCCCAAGAGCTCCTCCGCCGACCACCCGACCAGCCGGCACAGCTCCGGGTTGCAGTAGGTGATGGTGCCGTTCGCGTCCATGTTCAGGGCGGCCAGGTCGACGTTCTCGAGCACGTCGCGAAAGAGCCGGGCCGACTCCGCCAGCTCCCGCTCGGCCCGGACGCGGGCGGTCGTGTCGCGGATGTGGGCGACGTGGCGGACGGCGCGGCCGTGCTCGTCGCGGCGGGCGGTGATCGACTCGACCACGTGCACGACGGCGCCGTCGGCGGCCAGGTAGCGCTTCTCGGCCTGCACCGACCGCGCGCCGGTCTCCAGCGTGGCGAACAACTCGAGCCCGACGGCCAGGTCGTCCAGGTGGGTGAGATCGTTGAAGTGCCGGCCCAGGAGGTCGGCCCGGGGCCGGCCGAGGATCGTGCACCAGGCGGGGTTCACCTCCTGCCAGCGCCCGTCGCCGTCGATGATGACGATCCCGAGCGGCGACTCGTGGAACGCCGCGGCGAGGTCGAACCCGAGCAGCTCCAGGCGCACGCCGCCGGACACCGGCAACGAACCCGGAAGGGCCTGACCGCCCGTCAGTGTCTGATCGTGACCCCCCACCGTCCGGCTCATCGGCGCCGGGCGGCCGGTCCTTGTCCCCCCGAAGGCGTATTTCTCCCCCCGCCGAGGGCACGCGCTTCGGTCAGCGCGCGCGCACCCCCGCCTGATACGCTGTTTTTGTTGGAGGACGTTCGAAGGTTGCGCGCTTTGCCTTCCTGACTCGTTCATGAGCGTGGAAGGGAGGTGTTTTTTATGGCAACCGGAACTGTGAAGTGGTTCAACGACCAGAAGGGCTACGGGTTCATCCAGCCTGACGACGGCGGGAAGGATCTGTTCGTCCATCACAGCGAGATCTCCGGCAGCGGCTACAAGAGCCTGCCGGAGGGTGCAAAGGTCTCATTCGAGCCCCGCCAGGGTCAAAAGGGCCCCGAGGCGACGGGCGTCACACTGGCAGGTTGAGAGGAGCACGATGAGCGTCAAGGAAGAGAAGGTCGAAGTGGAGGGCGAGGTCACCGAGTCGCTCCGCAACGGGCTCTTCCGGATCGAGCTCGACAACGGCCATCTGACGACGGGCTACATCGCCGGCAAGATGCGGCGCTACCGGATCCGGATTCTGCCCGGCGACCGAGTCAAGGTCGAGCTTTCGGCCTACGACCTGAACCGCGGCCGGATCGTCTACCGCTACCGGTGATCGACTGATCGCCCGGATCGCCGGTCGGTGCGACGTCCCGACGGCGATCCGGCCTGCGGGTGCGCCCCTCGGCTCCGGAAACGTGCTGAAATTCACAAGCTCCCGGCTCGCGCTGGTAGGCTGACGATTGACAACTCGAAGGGACGTCTCGTCATGTCATTCCGCCGCTGGTACGCCATCGCCGTGATCAACGGCCGGGAACACCGCTATGGCCCCTACCCCACTCGCCGGGCGGCCGCGCGGAAAGCGGAGTCACATGCGGGCGTGGCGACCCAGGCGACGGTGTTCTACGACCACCAGCCCCCTCCGCCCGTGCCGCGCCGCTCCTCGACGATCTAGCGATCGTCTCGCGATCCAGGAGTGCAGGACGACGCTGTAGTTGACGCCGCCGCCGAGCCCGAATGCCCCGGTGATGCCGGGCACCTTGATGGGTGACGTGCGGTTCGTCGTCGTGCCGTCGCCGAGCTGACCGGTCGAGTTCAGGCCCCAGGCCCACACCGACGCCGTCGCTCTCGATCGCGAGGCTGTGCAGGCGGCCGTTGCCGATGTCGACGACGTTTGTGAGCGCGGTCACCTTGACCGGCTTGGCGCTGTTGGTCTTGGTGCCGACGCCGAGCTGGCCGTCGTTGTTCTGGCCCCACGTCCAGACGACGCCGTGCTGAGGTCAGCGCCATGCTGTGATCGGCGCCGGCGCTGACCATGGTCACGCCGGTCAGGCCCGTGCACCTGCACCGGGCTCAGCACGTTGTTGCCCTTGGTGCCGTTGCCGACCTGGCCGTACTGGTTCCAGCCCCACGCCCACACGGTGCCGTTCGACTCCGACGGCCAGGCTGTGGTCGCGGCCGCCGGCGATCGCGACGACGTTCGTGAGCGTGTTCACCTGCGACCGGAGTCGTGTGGTTGGTCGTGTTGCCGATGCCGAGGTTGCCGTACTCGTTGTCGCCCCACGCCCACACGGTGCCGTTGGCCTCGAGCGCGAGCGAGTGGTCGCGGGCGCCCGCGATCGCGATCACGTTCGTGGAGACCCGATGACCTGCGACGGGCTTCGTCGCGTTGGTGGTGGTGCCGTTGCCGAGCGTGCCGTACTTGTTCCAGCCCCACATCCACACCGTGCCGTCGCTCCTGAGCGCCATGCTCGTGTAGTGGCCGGCCTCGACCGCGATCACGCCCGTCAGCGCCCGAGACCTGCACGGGCGACTGGCGGTTGGTCTTGGTGCCGTCGCCGACCTCGCCGTAGTTGTTGTGGCCCCACGCCCACACCGTGCCGTCGCTGCGCAGCGCCACCACGTGCTCGCGGCCGCCGTCGATCTGGGTGACCCCGGTCAGCCCGGCGACCGCGACCGGCGTCGTGCTGCTGCCTCCGCTGCCGTTGCCGAGCTGTCCGATACTCATCCGACCCGAACGACGAGACGGTGCCCGTGGTCGCAGCGGTCGCCGCGGCCCCCAGCGTGAGCGGGAGCGCCAGGACCGAGACGGCGAGCAGGAGGGCCGCACGCCGCAAATATTGGAACTGCATTGGAAAAGGATACGGGAGGGATCCACCGGCGTCGATCCTCAACTGTCGGCGATGATACGGGCGTCGTCGAACGAAGGAGCGAGTCGAGGTGGATGTCGCAACGGAGATCCCGGCCGGAACGGCGGTTGAGCGCCAGCCCTTCGGCTATCACCTGAGCCTGTGCCCCGCGGTCCCCGAGCCGGCGTTCCACGATCCCGGTGAGCTCGAGCGGGTGTGGGGCCGGCGCTGGGGTGCATCCGACGAGGTCGGGCGCCTGCGGTCGGTGCTCGTGCGTGCGCCGCAGGACGAGTGGGCGGTGGTGCGCGCTGACGCGTGGAACGAGGCGGCCGGGGCGCTGGTCGATCCCGGCGGGATGTGGTACTGGGAGTCGCGCACGCCGCCGGATCTGGCGCTGGTGCGCGCCCAGCACCGGGGCCTCGTCGCCGCGCTCGAGGCCGAGGGAGTCGAGGTCGTGCAGATCGAGGACGCGGCGCCGCCGCACCTGACCCGGCCGATCTACACCCGTGACCCGCTGGTGACCGTGCCCGGCGGGGCGATCATCGGCCGGATGGCGCCCGCGATGAGGCGGGGCGAGGAGCCGATCGTGACGAGGGCGGTTGCCGCCCTCGGCATGCCGATCCTGCGCACGATCACCGGGACGGGCCTGGTCGAGGGCGGGAGCCTGATCAAGCTGCGCCCGGACGTGGCCGCCTACGGCACCTCGATCCGCTGCAACGACGAGGGCGCGGCCCAGCTGCGCGCGGCGCTCACGGAGCTGGGGATCGAGCTGATCGTGGTGCCGATGGTCGGTTGGTCGATCCACCTCGACGGACATCTGGGAATGGTGTCGCCGGAGGCGGCGCTCGTGGAGGTCAACGGACTGCCGTACTGGTTCCTGGATCGGCTCCGGGAGCTCGGGATCGAGGCGATCCCGTGCCCGGCCGGTGAGGAGTGGGCCATCAACTCGCTCGCCCTCGCGCCTGGCCGCGTGCTCATGGCCGACGGCTACCCCCGCACCCGCGAGCTGCTCGAACGGCGCGGGTGCGAGGTGATCGTCATCCCCTACGACGAGATCCAGAAGGGCGGAGGCGGCGTCCACTGCTCGACGATGGAGCTCGTCCGCGACCCGGCCTGGATACCGTCCGGATCGTTTCCGTGGGAGATCGCCGGTGGCGTTGTTTCGCAACCATGGTGGCCCAAGCGGGCGCAGGCCCGAACTCGAGGTGACGACCACTCGAGCGGTGGCCGGAGCGCCGATGCACGGCCTGGTGCACGGCCTGTCCGAGGCCGCCGACGTGACGCTGCTGCGGATCGAGACCTGCCCGTCCGGGAGGCTGGCAACGCCGATCTCGGCGTGCGACCTGGCACCCAACGGCGGTGAGACCGCGTTCGAGCTGCCGATCCCGCTCGCAACCCCACCCCCCGTGGCCGGGCCGCACTGCCGGCTGAGCTTCGCGGTTCGCGCGCGCAGCCCCGTGTCGGGCCGGCGCCGGGGACAGGTGCTGGTGCCGGTCGAGATCTCCGGCGGCGAGCGGCCCGTGCACGAGACGATGAGCCGCCACGACCGGGTGATCGCGTCGTTCCCGGCCCGCCACTTCCACATCGAGCTGGCCGAGGCCGTCCTCGAGGGCGGAGGCCGGATTCAGGGCCGCGTGCATGTCGCCGACGGCGCGACCCGGGAGGTGGAGGTGACCGTGCGCTGCGAGGAGTGGTGGCGCATCAACTTCCGGTTCCGCCACCACCGCCAGCCGCCGCTTTGGCGCAACGAGCTGCTCTGGCAGGACGATCAGACGATCGCATGCGACGCCGACCGGCGCTGGCACCCCTTCGCCTGCACCATCCCGTCCGGAATGCCGACGGCGGTCGAGGGCCACATCGTCTGCTGGCGATACGAGGTCGAGGCCCGCCGCGCGGTCCGCATGGGTCCGGCCGAGCGGGCGGTCGTCACCCCCCTGCGCTTTGACGTGGAGTGAGCCGCCTGGGGTAGGCTCGGCATGTGGCGGGTGGGACCGATCGCGCGCACGCCCGGTTGGCGGAGCTCGTCGCCGCGCTCTCGCTCGGCATCGACCTCGGCTTCGGCCAGCCGATGGAGCACGTGCTGCGGCAGTGCCTGATCGCGCTGCGGCTCGCCGAGCGGATCGGGCTCTCGGACGAGCGAGCGCGCGGTCGTCTACTACACCGCGCTGCTGGTCAACGTCGGCTGCCACTCCGACGCCCACGAGCAGGCGAAGTGGTTCGGCGACGACATCGCGCTCAAGTCGGGCAAGTACGACCACGAGTTCGGGAGCCTGCGGCGGGCGGCGGCGGCGCTGCGGCTGCTGGGCTCCGGCAACCCGCCGCTGCACCGCTTCCGGGTCGGGCTCGAGTTCGCGCTCTCCGGCCGCCGCGAGCTGGACGGCATGATCGCCCAGCACGCCGCGATGGCGCGGACTGCTGGCCGAGCAGCTCGGGCTGCCGGACGCGGTGCGGGACGCCCTCGGCGGCGCCTACGAGCAGTGGGACGGCCGCGGCTGGCCCGGCGAGGCCGAGGGCGAGGAGGTGCCGCTCGCGTCGCGGCTGGCGCAGCTGGCGGAGTTCGTCGAGGTCGCCCACCGCGTCGGCGGCAGTCGATGCGGCCGCGACGCTCGCGCGCAGCCGCGCCGGCACGCAGTTCGACCCGGCGCTCGCGGAGCTCGTGTGCGCCGACGGCGGAGATGATCCTCGCCGGCCTCGACGTCGGTCGGGACGTGGGACGCGGTGATCGACGCCGAGCCGGCGCTCGCCGTCATGCTCTCGGGCGAACGGTTCGACGCCGCGCTGCTGGCGATCGCGAACTTCGTCGACCTGAAGTCGCCGTACACGCTCGGCCATGCCGGCGCCGTCGCCGAGCTCGCCGGCGCGGCCGGCGCGCAGCTCGGGCTGACCGAGGGCGAGGCGCGCACGCTGCGTCGCGCGGGGCTCGTCCACGACCTCGGCCGGCTGGGAGTCTCGAACGCGATCTGGGACAAGCCCGGGCCGCTCGGCGCCGGCGAGTGGGAGCGGGTGCGGATGCATCCCTACCTGACCGAGCGCATGCTGCACCAGTCCGAGGCGCTGGCGCCGCTGGGCGCGATCGCCGTGCAGCACCGCGAGCGCCTCGACGGCTCGGGCTATCCCGCAGGGCCTCTCGGGCGCGGCGATCTCGCCGCCGGCGCGGATCCTGGCCGCGGCCGACGCGTACCAGGCGATGCGCGAGCCGCGCCCCTACCGGCCGCCGCTCCCGGCCGACGCGGCCGCCGCGGAGCTGCGGGCCGACGTCCGGGCGGGCCGGCTCGACGCGGACGCCGTCGAGGCGGTGCTCGGCGCGGCCGGCCATCGCGTCCCGCGGCGCCGCGAGGGGCCGGCGGGGCTGACCCCGCGCGAGGTCGAGGTCCTCCGCCTGCTCGCCCGCGGGCTCTCGAACAAGGAGATCGCTGCGCGGCTCGTGATCTCGCCCAAGACCGCGGGCAGCCACATCGAGCACATCTACGCCAAGATCGACGCCTCGACCCGGGCGGCGGCGAGCCTGTTCGCGATGCAGCACGGCCTGCTGCCGGAGGACGACGTCACGGCGGACGTCGTCGCCTGAAGATCGGGCGAATGCCCGATGCCGGCGACGGCCGCCGTCCGTACGCTGGCGTGCATCGGTTCACACGCCAAGGAGGACAGGCATGCCCAAGGTATCGAAGCAGAGCGCCTCGACGGTCGGGGGTGCCGGCCCCGTCGAGGACCGGAGTGAGGACATCGACGGGTACACGATCAACTTCGTGTCGTTCGGCGCGGACATCGACGGGACTCCGCTCCTCCGCGGCATGCCGGACGACCGCTGTCAGTGCCCGCACTGGGGCTACGTCCTCAAGGGCCGGCTGACCTACCGCTTCGCCGACCACGACGAGGTGTTCGTCGCCGGCGATGCGTTCTACCTGCCGCCCGGCCACATCCCGCTGGCCGACGCCGGCAGCGAGCTCGTCCAGTTCAGCCCCAGCGAGGAGCTGCACGCGGTCGCCGCTGCGATGGAGGCGAACATGCGCAAGATGATGCAGAGCAGCGCCTGAGCGGCGAGGGCGCTCAGTGCGCCGAGGTGCCCGCCCCCGGCTGGACGAGTCCACTCTCGTAGGCGAGCACCACGGCCTGCGCGCGGTCGTGGAGATCGAGCTTGGCGAAGATGCGCGCAACATGCGTCTTCACCGTCGCGTCCCCGACGACCAGTTCGCGGGCGATGTCGCGGTTGGACCGGCCGCTCGCGATCAGTCGCAGCACCTCGAGCTCGCGAGGGGTGAGCTCGGCAAGCGCCGCCGGCCGTTCCGGGGCCGGCGGCCGGCGGGCGTAATCCTCGATCAGCCGCCGGGTGATCGACGGGGACAGGAGCGCCTCGCCCGCCGCGATGACGCGGACGGCGTGGAGCAGCTCGTCGGCACCCGCATCCTTGAGCAGGAATCCGCTCGCGCCCGCGCGCAGCGCCTCATACACGTGCTCGTCGAGGTCAAACGTCGTCAGGATGAGAACGCGCGGAGCCGATCCACCATGGGCAATCCGGCGGGTTGCCTCGATGCCGTCCAGCTCGGGCATGCGGATATCCATCAGCACGACCTGCGGCCGCAGCGCTCTGGCAACCTCGATCGCCTCGAGCCCGTCCCCGGCCTCCCCGACCACGTCGAGGTCGGGCTCCGCGCTCAGAATGACGCGGAAACCGGTGCGCACCAGTTCCTGATCATCGGCGATCACCACGCGGATCATCGGAGAGCGCCCCGATGGAGCGGCAGCCGGGCCCGCACGGCATACCCGTGGCCGTTGCGCGCGCCGGCCTCCAGCAGACCGCCGTAGAGCGCGACGCGCTCGCGCATCCCGATCAGGCCGTGCCCCGAGCCGTCACCGCCCGTGCCTCCCCCGGAGCCGTTGTCGACCACCTCCAGCTCGAGGGCCGTAGTCGTCGTACCGGACGAGCACCTCCGCCTCGGCATCCCCGGCGTGCTTCAGCGAATTCGTCAATGCCTCCTGGACGATCCTGTAGGCCGAGAGGTCGATTCCGGCCGGGAGCTGCACGGGCACTCCCTCCACCCGCAGCTGAACGCGCAGGCCGGCGGCGCGCACCTGGTCGACGAGCGACTGCAGCCCGCCCAGGCCCGGCTGCGGGGCGGTCACCGGCTGCTCGTCGCCGGTTCGGAGAATCCCAAGCAGCCTGCGCAGCTCGACCAGCGCCTCACGGCCGCTGGCCTCGATCGCGCGGAATGCGCTGCGTGCCTGCTCCGGCTCGCCGAGCAGGCGCGGGCCCGCCTGGGCCTGCACCACCATGACGCTGACGCTGTGGGCGACGACATCGTGGAGCTCGCGGGCGATCCGGGCACGCTCCTCGAGCACGGCCTCCTGCGCCGCGACGTCACGTTCGCGCTCGGCCAGCTGGGCGCGCAGGTCGCGATCGCGCACCACGCGGCGAACGATGAGGATGACGACGACCATGAGCAGCGTCCAGGTGAGGCGATTCTCGAATCTCGGGCCGGGGACGAGGTCGACGGCCACGATTGCCGCCAGCCCGAGGGCGAATCGCCGGGGCGGAGACCAGACCGCGAGGGCATAGAGCGCGCAGAAGTACGCAATCGCGTTGCTGATCACCTGCGGATCGCCGCGAAACGCGATCTCGAGACCGGCGATCGCCCCGGCGCCGACCCCCGCGAGCGTCGGGTACAGGCGCCGCACCGCCACCGCGGCCCCGAGCAACAGTACGATCAGCGCCGGCACCAGCCGCTCCTGGCCGGCGATGCCGCCCAGTACCACCTGCAGCAATCCCGCAACCGTGAGCACGCCCGCGAGCACACAATCGAGCGTGAGCGGATCGGGCCGCAGACGCCAGAGCCGGGTTAGACGAGCACGCACATGCCTACCGTAGACCCGCGCGATCGGCGTGTCATCACCTCACAGGCCTACTGAGCCGCCGCTGAAGATCCCCCCGGTGGTGTACGCGAGTTCACCCTCCGCTCTGACGACACGCCGCATGCGGCTCCGTACGCTCGCCGGTGTACCCACGACCGGAGGTTCAGATGCCGACGCGACCAACCCCACGTTCCCCGCTCACCGACCGCCGCCGCCTGCTCACGGCGATCGCCATCCTCCTCGCACTCGGCGAGTTCGGCGACGCGTTTTTCATCAGCTTCTGGGAGGGCGCGCTCGTGTTCAGCGTGCTGTTCGCCGCCGCTGCGGTGTGGATCCGGCGCGGAGGCATCGGCGGTCCGATCCTGGTCGCCGCGCTCTGCGCCTTCGAGGTGCAGAGCTTCCCGTCCTGGCAGCGCGGCGGAGTGGCCGACTGGATCAGCCAGATCACCTTTCTCGTCGTTTCGACCGTCGGCCTGATCGTCGCCGTGGCCGTCCTCAAGAGCGCGTTCGACACGCGCCGGGCAAAGCACCGCATGGCACGCGTCAGCGCCTGAACCGCGGCCGCCCCCGCCCATGCCCCGGGCGGGGGCGGCGGTCACACGCACCGACTCGTGAGCGCATCCCAGATCCGGTCGGCGGCCTCGTCGGGGGAGCGCTCCGCGTCACCGCAACAAATCCGCCCCCACCGTGTGTCCCCGGCCGACGCTGTGCCTGGCACCGCAACGGGCGGCGTGACCGTCTCGTTGCAGGGCACCGCGCGCGAAGGCCGGTTTGGCACCAGGCCGCGCATCGACCGCAGCCCGGTGAGAGCATCGATCCGGTGATAGGTGGCGGAGGATCTGAGGTCATGGGGCAGCGATCGGGTCGTCAGTCCACGGGTCGCCGGCGTGAAAAGATCAGGGCCGGATACCCCCGACCACTGGAGGCGGCTCGTGCCTGATCTGCTCGAAGGAACGTCGGTCACCGACGTGCACTGCCATGGCTGGCGCAGCGACGAGGTTGCGGCCGCGCCGCAACGCGGGTTTCTCGACCGGATCACGATGCTCGGCATGTGCCTCATGAGCTCCGGCCTCGAGGACGAGAGCCTGCGGGACATCCTCGAGCTCACCACCGACACCTCCCCGGTCGCCGTGGCGATGGCCGACCGGCTGGCCGCCGTGCTTCACTGTGAGCCCACGCGTGAGGGCCTGGCCGCGGCCCGGGTGACCGCGCTCGCGCGACCACCGCACGTACCTGCGCGGCCTGTGGGCCGACGCCGGCGTGACCGACCTGATCATGGACGAGGGCTACCCGCTCCCGCGGATCGACGGGCGGGCGCTCGGCCAGGAGGTCGGACTTGACGGTGCACCGGGTGTGCCGGATCGAGCCGGTCATCACCGACGTGCGCGACGCCGCCGACGAGCTACGCGGAGCTCGAGGACGCGTTCACCGCCGGGCTCGAGGCGGCCGTGGCGGATCGGTCGGTCGCATTCAAGTCGGTGATCGCCTACCGCACCGGGCTCGACGTGTGCGAGTGGAGCGCGTCGGAGTGCGAGGCGGCGTTCGCCGCGTGGCGGGCGGACGGCTGGCGCGAGACCCGCGAGCACGCAAAACCGGTGCGCGACGCGCTGCTTCGGCGCACGCTTGCGGTCGCGCGCGCGGCCGGCCTGCCGGTGCACATCCACTGCGGTGGCGGCGATCCCTCGATCGTGTTCGCCCACGCCCGGCCGTCCGACCTCTTCCCGCTCCTCTCGGCGCACATGGACCAGCCGATCGTGCTGATCCACTCGGGCTGGCCGTGGGTCGAGGAGGGCGCGTTCGTCGCCTCGATCCTCCCCCACGTCTACCTGGACACGTCGCTCTCGACGCCGTGGGCGAGCCTGGCGATCGACAGCCGGCTCGAGATCCTGCTCGGCATCGCGCCGCCGGCGAAGGTGATGTACGGCTCCGACGAGGCCAGCGAGCCCGAGGTGATCTGGCTCTCGGCGCTGCTCGCGCGCGAGGCGCTCACGCGGGTGCTCGAGACCGGCGTCGCGCGCGGACAGCTGAATCGCGACGCGGCCCGGCGGATCGGTGAGGGCGTCCTCGGCGGGAACGCCCAGCGGCTGCATGGGCTGGGCGCGGCCGGATGAGCGCAGAGACGTTCGCGGCGGCGGGCGTCCGTGCGCTGGCCATGACCATGGTGGACAACGGCGGCATCACCCGGGTCAAGGCGGTGCCGATCGTCGCGGCTCGAGCGGGTGGCGGCAAACGGCGTCGGGATGGCCTACATCTGGGCCGCGGCCGGTACCGACGACCTCTTCGCCGAGGTCGCCCCGTTCGACAATCCGAGCGGCGACATGCGCCTGATCCCCGATCTCGGGGCGGCGCGGGTGCTGGCGGGGGCGCCGGGCTGGGCGTGGGCGCCGGTCGACCAGATGAGCCAGGAGCTCGAGCCCGTCCCGGCGTGCCAGCGCAACGTGCTCAAGCGGGTCGTCGCAGGCGGCGCGAGTCGGCCGGACTCGAGCTGCGGGCCACGTTCGAGATCGAGGCGACGCTGCTCGATGCCGAGGGCCGGCCGGCCCACACCGGACCGGGCTACAGCACGCGCGCCCTCTCCCTGCTCGACGGCTTCCTGCTCGACCTGGTCGAGAGCCTCGAGGCGTCCGGCATCGAGGTCGAGCAGTTCCACCCCGAGTACGCACCCGGCCAGTTCGAGGTCTCGATCGCGCCCCGCGACCCGCTCGGCGCCGCCGACGACCAGGTGTTCGTGCGCACCCAGATGCGGTTCGTGGCCCGCCGGCACGGCCTCGACGTGAGCTTCGCGCCGATCGTGTTCCCCGGCGAGGTCGGAAACGGCTGCCATCTGCACCTCAGCGTGTGGCGCGACGGCCGCAACCTGCTGCAGGGCGGCGACCGGGCGGCGGGGACGACCGCCACGGGAGCGGCGGCGCTCGCGGGGGTCGTCGATGCCCTGCCGGGGCTCCTGGCCGTACTCGCCCCCAGCCCGGCCGCCTACGTGCGGCTCCAGCCGCACCACTGGGCGGGCGCATACGCCTGCTGGGGCATCGAGAACCGCGAGGCGGCGGTGCGATTCATCCCCGGTACGGTCACGAGCCGGGAGCGGTCGGCGAACTTCGAGGTCAAGGTCGGCGACGGCGGCGGGAACCCCTATCTGGTGGTGGCGCTGCTCGCGGCGGCGGCGCTGGACGGGGTCGAGCGTGACGCGTCGCTGCCCGATTCCATGCAGGACGACCCCGCGTCGCTCACGGCCGCCGAGCTCGAGCGCCGCGGCATCGCCCGGCTGCCCGCAACGCTCGACCAGGCCACCGACCTGTTCGAGGCGAGCGCGCTCGCCCGCGGCGGTGCTGGGAGACGTGCTGCACGCTGCGTTCGTGGCGGTGCGCCGGCGGGAGTGGGTGACGCACGGGTCGCTCTCGGAGGAGGAGCTCGCCGAGGCGTACCGGTGGCGGTACTGACGCGCGGCCGCCGCTACAGCGACGGCTCGTAGGGCAGGTTGGCCGGCCACTGCTCCCGCGGCGGCCACCACTCGCAGTAGAAGTCGGTGAGGGACTCCACCATGTCCTCGTGGCCCTCGATGGCCTCGTCCTCGCTGTCCCACGTCCAGAGGCAGAGGATGCCGTCGGGATCGGTCGCGAACTCGAGCTTGCCCCAGATGGTCTCGCACGGCTCCGTCGCGGACGCGGCGACGGTGCTGATGCAGGTGCCGTCGAGCGACGTCCACGCGAGCAGCTGGTCGGGGTCGGCGTGCCGGCTCAGGTCATCCACCGGCGCCTCCCGTGGCGGCCCGCTGACCTCGGGTGACGGCCGCCCACCGCCCCGGGGTGAGTCCGTAGGCCCGCGTGAAATGGCGCGTCATGTGGCTCTGGTCGGCGAAGCCGGCGGTGGCGGCGGCATCGGTCAGCGCCGCTCCCGAGGCGATCGCGGCTCGCGCCAGGGCCAGACGGCGCATCGTGCGGTAGCGGACGGGGCTCGTGCCGAACGCGGCCCGGAACTGGCGCGCGATCGCCCAGCGGTCGATCCCGCCGATCCGCTCGAGCGCGTCTGCCCGCGTCGTCTGCGTCGGATGCGCGGCCAGGTGTTCCCGCACCGCCGAGACCGCCTTCAGGTCGACCGGTGGGGCGGGCTCGTGTGCGTCCGGCCACGGCCGAGAGCGCGTCTGCGATGGTCGCCGCTGCCTCGGCGCGCCAGAGCTCGTCCGTCGGCTCGTCGATGTCGGCGAGGAGGGCGGCCAGGGCCGCTGTCGGGGGAGCCGGATCCTGCACGGGCTCGTCGACGAAGGGCAGCCGCCGGCCTCCGAGCGCCGCCTGCACGAGCCACGGCTCGACGTAGAGGATGCGGTACCCGAACCCGTCCGGCGTGCCCGAGAACCCGTCGTGGATCTCGTCGGGATGCAGAAAATGCAGCTGCCCGGGGAGGCACAGCCGCCGCGCCCCGCGGTAGCGGAAGAGCTGCACCCCGCGCGTCGTGATCCCGATCGCGTACGTGTCGTGGCGGTGCGGCTCGAACGCGCGGCCGCCGAAGAACGCCTCGACGCGCTCGATCCCCGCGCCGCCCGTCCCGACCCGGATCGTGTCGCTGCGCACCCCGCACGATCGTTCAAGACGGCCGGTGTGAATGGCCGATAGCGTCGCCAGCACCCGCCCAGTTTAGGCGCACCGGTGCCCGAGTATCTGCTCTCGACGTCATCCTTTCGCTGGTCATCGCTCGCAGCGCTGCTCCTGACGTCGCTCGCGATCATGGGCAGCCCCGGCCCGGCGACGATCAGCCTCACCGGGAGCGGCGTAGCGTTCGGCGTGCGCCGCTCGGCGCGCTACCTGGCCGGGATCATTGCGGGGACGACGGTCGTCCTGATCGCGGTCGCCGCCGGCGTCACGGGCGCGCTGCTCGCGATCCCGGCGGTGCGACCGGCCCTGATCGCCGGGGCGGCGGCGTACATCCTGTATCTGGCCTACCACATCGCGACGGCACCGCCGCTCGAGGCCGGACGCGCGCCGGGGGCCGCACCGACCCTGGCGGGTGGCCTGCTCCTCGGCGTCGCGAACCCCAAGGCGTGGGTCGCGATCGGCGCGGTGTTCGTCAGCGTCCGCCTGTCCGGCAACACCGCCGTCGACGCGGGCCTGAAGACCTGCGTGCTCACCGGGATGATCGTTGTGATCAACACGGGCTGGCTGCTCGCCGGCGCGTCCCTCGCCCCGCTGCTGCGCGACCCGGTGCGTTCGCGCCGCGTGAACCTCGTCCTCGCGGCCGCGCTGGTCGTCTCGACGGCGGCGGCCGTGCTGCGGTGACCGCGCAGGGTACGCTCGCCGAATGCTCGAGCCCGCCCAGGCCTCCGAGATCGCCCGTCTGTACGCCCTCGGCGACGGCGCTGCGCTCACGGGCACCGTGGCCCGGGGGGAGCTCGGCCAGGTGTGGCAGGTCGCGACGGCGAGCGGCCTGTGGGCGGTCAAATCGGCGTTCGAGCCGCTCGCGGACTTCGACGGGGAGGACGCCGAGTTTCAGTCCGCAGCACGCGCGGCCGGCGTCCCCACGCCGGCGGTCATCCGGGCGCTCGACGGCGAGATCCTGGTCGAGGTGGGCGGCCTCGAGGTGCGCGTCTACGAGTGGGTCGAGCTGCTCCCGGTCGACCGCGGGCTCAATCCGGCCGCCGTCGGCCGGCTCCTGGCGGCGATCCACCGGGTCGCATTCGCCGGCCGGCGGCCCGAGGACGAGTGGTACACCGAGCCCGTCGGCGCCGCCCGCTGGGATGAGCTGATCGAGAGCCTGACGGCGGCGGGCGCCCCGTTTGCCGCGGACATGGCGATGCTGCGCGACGAGTTGGTCGCGCGTGAGGCGGTGCTGGAGCCGGCCCGAACGCTCCGCACCTGCCATCGCGACCTGTGGGCCGAGAACCTGCGCGGTACCCCCACGGGCGGCATGTGCGTGATCGACTGGGATAACTGCGGCCTCGCCGATCCGGGGCACGAGGTGGCGGCGGCGCTGTTCGAGTTTGGGGCAAACGACGCCGGCCGGGCCCGCTCGCTGTATCGCGAATACCTGCGCTGCGGCGGACCCGGGCGGGTCGAGCGGCCGGGTGATTTCTCGATGGCGATCGCCCAGCTCGGCCACATCGACGAGCTCGCGTGCCGGCGCTGGCTCGATCCGGCGACCCCCGCACCCGAGCGCGAGCGCCACGCCGCAGCGGTGACCGTGAGCCTCGCGGAGCCGCTGACGCTCCGCCTGATCGGCCAATTGCTGGCTGCGATCGCCGAGTAGGCTGCGGCCGAACCCAACCGAAGGAGCACGACATGGCCGAGTACGCCCGCGTAGCCACGTTCGAAGCCGATGGAGCAGCTCTCGACGCATTGCTTGCCGCAATCAACGCCAACGGCGACCGCCCGCCCGAGGGCGTGCCCGCCTCGCGCATCACCGTCCTGGCGGACCGGTCGGCCGGAACGGTCGTCGTCGCCGTCCGTTTCGCCTCCGAGCAGGATCTGCGAACGGGCGCGGCGGTGCTCGACGCGATGAGCCCTCCCGACGAGGGCAGCATGCGCCGGGTCTCGGTCGGCTCGTACGAGGTCGTGCTCGAGCGCCAGGCCACGTAGCCGGCGGGAGATACCGCGGTGCCGCGCCGGTCGGGGCCGGCACACGCGGTATCGGAACCACTCCCCGAACGCATGGCTGTGCGGCGGCGGCCCGCCCCCCGGGCTGGGCCAGGACCTCGATCACGTCCAGCGCCGCATTGGTCTCGGCCCGGTCCAGCACCACAAAGACGTGATTCCCCCCGGCGACCGCATACACCATGGTTCTCCCGAGCGGTCAGCCCTCGATCACGTTGTGCACGTGGGCGGGCATCGGCGGCGGGCCCATCTCGACGCCGAGCCCGGTGAGGATCGGAACCAGCGTCTGGCCGAACACCTCGAACTGCTCCTTCGACTCCCAGATGTCGAACACCTGGATCTCGCCGTCGGATTCGAGCGCCACGTGGTAGGTGCGGCCTGCGGGTGCACCCGCTCCGGCCGCCTCGAGCTGGCGAATCGCCTCGTTGTATTTGTCCGGCGTGAAGCCGGAGTGCACGAAGTAGAAGCCAAGAGCCATCAGAGCGCCACCTGTCTGCGCGGGTGAGTCCGCGCGATCGTTCGTGAACGAGGCCCGACCGTATCACGGCCCGTCTGACGGGCGTTGGCGACGGGGCCGCCGCCGCCGTGTGGGCGATGGAGCACGCCGTCGTCCAGTGAGGCGCCGGCCCGTGGAGAGCCTGCGCCCTCCGGTCAGCTCACGTGCATCTTGCTGATCGGTGAAAAGCCCGAGGCCGTCTTGATGGCCTTGTCCCGCACGCGGGCGCGAAACTCGTAGGTCCCGGCCCGCTCCGGGGTGAGCGACACCATCGTGGTGGTCACGTCGGTCTTGAGCCACACCCACTTCGTCGCACCCGGCCGGAGCACCTCGATGTCGGCGACCCAGCCCCTCCGGTGCGCGCTCGCGGCCTGCAGCCATACGACCGAGCCGGCGTGCGCCGTCTTGGGAACGTTGCACATCGAGACGGCGATGACGCCCTTCTGCGCCGCATCCGCGGACGAGTGATAGCCGTAGGTTCCGGCCGACCAGAACGTGAACTCGTATGTCCCGGTGGTCTTCGCCGCCGAGTGCAGCAGCGGGAGCGCGCCGGTCGTCGTCACGGACTCAGGACTTCCGGTCGACCACTCCCATTCCTCCGTCGAACCCGGTGTGGGGACGGTGCGGGTGGCGGGACTGTAGGAGCCGCTGTCAACCCAGAGGATGGTCTGAACGGCAGGCATGCACCGCGGCGGCGGGATCTGTGGCACAACGGCGGTGCGGGCGGGTGCGGCGAGGGCGCCGGGCACGATCGCAAGCGCAGCAGCCGCGATGGCGGCCACCGGCCAGACCCCGATCCGAATTTTCACACGCGGCACGATATTCACACTCTAGGAGACGAACGGTCCGACGTCGACCAGGTGGGCGCACGGCTCGCCTACGCAGCGAAGCTAGGAGAAGCGATTGAAGGCGAGATTACCCGTGGCCATCGCCACCCGGTGATCGAACTCGCCGCGACAACATTCCTCGACTGCGCCAGCATCGCAACCATGCTTTGGGCGGTGGCACCGCTTCGACACGAACCCGATGCCGCCATCGTCCTGGCGGGCGCGACCGGCGTCTTCAAGCGCCTGCTCGACCTCGTCCGACTCGACCGCCTCTTCGACATCCTCCCAGACCTCGACCAGGCCACCGAATACGGCAAGAAGACCGCAATCCTCGAGGAAGCCCGGTCGACGAAGGCCAAGGGTGCAGAAATGATGAAGACCTACCACGACGAGGTCAGATTCGCTGGACGGCGGTCCCGCCATGGGGACCTCCCGCCCGCCCCCAAACAGCCCACTTCACCCGAGAAGTCCGAAGACGTCCACGGCGACCCCGAAAACGCCCTTCTGACACCAAACTCCTCTAGCGTCCAGGTGGCGCCGCCTGCGATTCAGGTGGTGAGCCACGCCATGGTTTGCGGATTTCTAACCTTGGGCATTGTGTCGATCGCAAGCCTTTGGCTGTTCTCCGTAGTTCAGAAGGGAGGGACATGCTAATCGAGATTCTCATTGTTCTCGCCATCATCGCGCTCGCGCTGTTCATCTGGCGCAACGTCGCTGGGCGCGGCGTCTAGGCGGCCGTCGTACCGGCGATGCGTCGCACGAGGGTATGTCCCAGTGCACGACCCGCGACGCAGAGGCTAAACACGTGTGTAGGCGGCGGAGCAGAACGTCTGGCCCGGCCTACCAAGATTGAGCCGCGCAGCAGTGACCCGACGTCCGGGAGCGCCACCTGCCCCACTCCCGACGGGGCCAGCGGCTGAGGCACCCATCAGATCTGGTGAGGGTTCGGCTACCGCTCCAAGTCAGTGGCCGACCCTCACCAGTCAAGCGTCGGCCACCAACCAGCGTGACTCGGGTGGTGGGCGACGATCCGCTCGATCGACGGCTTTATCGCCGAACTTGAGCCGTCCGCCCGAAGCCTCTAAAGCGCCGCGATCACGTTCGTGAGCACGCCTTTGATGCCGGTGCTCAGCAACTTCAACGTGACGACGACGGCGATAGTGATCACGCCCAGGACGACGGCGTACTCGGCCATCGTCTGGCCCGACTCCGCACGAACGACTTGAGGGGTGGCGGCGCCGCCAGTGGCGCGGCGTGCTAGGCGGGACGGACGCGCAGGACCACGATGGCGATGTCGTCCTGCGCGGGGGTCTGCGAGAACTCCAGCACGGCCGACTCGATGGTGTCTGCGATCTCGGCGGGCGTGCGGGCCGCGTGTGCGGCGAGCAACTCCCGTAGGCGCTCCTCGCCGAACAACTCGCCGTCGCCGCGGCGGTCGCTCACTCCATCTGTCCACAGCACGATTTGATCGCCATCCCGCAGCACGGTGCGGTGCTCGTGCACCTGGATGTCGGGGAAGATGCCGAGCAGCGTCCCGGGCCGGCCCGGCTGCTCCACCGTGCCGTCGGCGCGGATGATGAACGGCAGTGGATGGCCGCCGGATGCGATCGTGACGTCGAACCCGTCGGCGACGGGCACGGCATAGGCGTGGGCGACGGTGCAGAACTGGCCGCTTCCCGCGCGCTTCATGACCGCGTCGTTCAGCGCGTGCATGACGTCGGCCGGACGGTGGTCGGGCAGGGCGATCGACGCGGTGCGCACCGTGTGCCGGGCCAGGGCGGTCAGCGCGGCGGCCGCGGCACCCTTGCCGCAGACGTCGCCGATCACGATGCCGAAGCTGCCCTTGCCGATCTCCCAGAGGTCGTAGAAGTCGCCCCCCACCATGTTCCGCTCGCCCGCCGCGTGATAGCGCGCCTCCATCTCGACCTTGGCCAGGTCGGGCAGGCGCAGAGGCAGGAGGCTGCGCTGGAGCGTGCTCGCGATCTGCTCCTGCTCGGCGTAGAGCCGCGCGTTTGCGACGGCCAGCGCCGCGTGGGTCGCGAAGTCCTCTGCAAAGGACACGTCGTGGTCGTCGAACACTCGGTCTGACTCGGCCGAGACGAGGGTCAGCGTCCCGAAGAGCCGGCCCCGCGCCTGCAGCGGCACGGTCAGCGCCGAGCGCAGCCCGAGCTCGTCGAATATGAGCCGGGTGAACTCGGCGTCAGGTGCCGCCGCCTCGACCATCTCGCGTGTCAGGCGCGGCGTGAGCTGCGAGCGACCCGTACGCATCACGAGGGCCACGCCGGCGTCACTCTCGGGGTCGGTCGGATAGCGCCGGTTGAGCTCGAGCCCGAGCTCGGTCTTCGCGGGATCGCTGTGGGCGAGCGCGACCGTGCGGATGCGCGACCCCTCACGGATGTCCACGGCGCACCAGTCGGCGAGCCGCGGCACGACGAGGCGTGCGAGTCGCTGCAGCGCCTCCTCCGGGTCGAGCGACTCGGTCAGGAGGTCTGTCGCCTCGGCGAGAAACCGGGCCTCCGTCTCGCGCCGGCGCGGCTCGGTCACGTCGACGAGCGTCGTGACCGCACCGAGCACGTGCCCGGCGGCGTCGAGCACGGGACGCGAGCTGATGTTGACCCAGCCGCGCGCACCGTCGGCGAACTCGACCTCGATCTCCTCGCTCTCGACGATCTCGCCGGTCGCGAGGCTGCGGGCGATCGGCCAGTCGCCCGTGTCGAACCGGCGCCCGTCCGGGTGGAACGCGACGTACGGGGTGACGTCGGTTATGGGTTCCGCCCCCGCCGGAGGCGCCCGCCAGATCTCGGTCGCCTTCGGGTTCACCGCGACGATGTGGCCGCTCGGCGCCTCGGCGATCGCGACGCCGACGGGAAGCTGATCCATGAGCGCCACGAGCCGCTGGCGCTCGGACTCGGCCGCCTCGAACAGCCGTGCCCGGTCGAGCGCCTGGCCGTAGTGCACGCCGAGGGTGACCATGACCGAACGGTCGCCAGGCTCGAGCCGGCGCCCACGTGGGAACCGGAACGAGATCGCGCCGATCACCCCCCGCCTGCCTCGGATCGGGACGGCTGCGGCCGTGAACCCCGCGGGCAACGGAATGTCGGGGAACTCCTCCCAGCGCGCGTCATCTTCCTGGAGGAAGATCGGCTCGCCGGTGCGCACCGCGGCTCCCGTCGGCGTGCGCAGCTCGAGGT
Source organism: uncultured Actinomycetes bacterium (assembly GCA_963732075.1). GTDB lineage: Bacteria > Actinomycetota > Thermoleophilia > Gaiellales > JAICJC01 > JAICJC01. The sequence goes on from CAVSYD010000003.1 coordinate 376,320, forward strand.
CGAACCGGCTCCACTCGCGGGCGGTGCGCTCGTCGAGTCCGGCCGTGCCCACGATCTCGAGCTCGTCGCCGGACTCGGCATGCAGAACGGCCGCGACCGTGTCCGCGCCGATGAGATCGCGGCTGCGCTCGAGGATGATCTGGGTGACCTCGGCCTGCGTGGCGGCACCCGAGAGGGCGCCGACGAGTTGCTCGATCCCGCCCAGGCCGCGCCGCCACGCGACCAGGTCGGCCACATCGCGAACGATGCACGCCACGGCCTGGACGCCCGCGACGGTGGAGAGGGGGCGCAGGCTGACCGTGAACCGGTGCGCCAGCCCGGCGTCGTCGTCCGTGCCGAGCGCGATGTCCTCGGCGATCACACCGGTCTCGAACGCGTGACGCACGGCGGCCTCGGGAATCCACGGGAGCACCGCCTGCAGCGGCCGCCCGAGCTGCGCCGCCTCCTCGGTTCCCACCAACTCGCACAACGCGGCGTTGGCGCGGATGACCTGCAGGTCGCCGTCGAGCACGAGCACTCCGACCGGAACGCTCTCGACAACCGCGTCGAGGAGGGAGGCGGCCAGCTGGGACGTGTCCGGTGGGACGGTGTTCACTCGTGCCCCTGGAGCATCACCAGCGGGATCGTAGTGGCCGGGGGATCCACCCGCCGTCCGGATGCGCGGTCACTCCGGATGCCCCGGCACGATCTCGCCCAGCTCGCGCACCGTGAGCTGCGTGATCGCGCCGCCGTCGTGCCAGGACTCGGGGTGAAGGACGAAGCCGACATGGTCACCGAGATCGATCCGCTCCACGATGCGGCCGCGGAACCACGTCGGGCCCCCGTCAGGATCGGCGTGCCGTCGGCCGCGGCCGTCCACTCGCAGAGACTCGCCGGGGAGATACTGATCTCGGTGGCGAAGCCCACCAGGCAGCCACCTCGCCGGTCTCCCGCACACGCCGTGACGACGAAGGCCGGGGCCGGGAACGTGCCCGAGAGGGGGAACTCGCGCGGGTCGGTGCCGGTGCCCATTTCGGTCACCATAGATGCCTGTGCGCTGGGTTTGCAGGGAGCCGCTTCCGGGGTAGAGCTGGAGGCACCCGACCGCAGAGGAGAGCACCATGCCGGTTGAATGGACGCCCAAGCAGGAACGCAAGTACGAGCACATCGTCGAGAGCGAGCGCGACTCGGGTGAGTCGCCGCGACGCGCCAAGGAGATTGCGGCGCGGACGGTCAACAAGGAGCGCGCTCAGCGCGGCCAGTCCAAGACCGCCTCGCGCAGCTCGGTGGAGGACGTGTCCTCGTCCCATCGAGGTGGCCAGCGCTCGCATCGCTCCGGGCCGCGCGGACGGACGAAGGCGCAGCTCATGAACGAGGCGCGCCAGCACAACATCCCCGGCCGCTCGAGCATGACGAAGGACGAACTGCGCCGCGCGGTGGACGCACGCAAATGAAGTCGACGCTCGAGCGCGAGGTGAAGCTGCAGGCCGGCCCACGGTTCGAGGGGGTGTCTCTCCCGGGAGAGGCGATGATCGAGCGCACGCTCGTATCCGTCTACTACGACACCGACGATCTCCGGCTGGCGAGCGGTGGCGTCACCCTGCGCCGCCGAACCGACGCCGAGGGCGCAAGTTGGCAGTTGAAGCTGCCGCGATCGGGCGCACGGCTCGAGCTCGAGTGGGACGCGCCGGACGAACGGATCCCCGACGAGATCGCGCGTCTCCTGATCGGGCTCACCCGCCGGCGCACCCTCTCGCGCGTGGCCGTCCTGCGGACTCGCCGCGAGGGTGTCCTCGTTAAGGATGAGGGTGCCGTCGTGGCGGAGGTCGTGGAGGATCGCGTCGATGTTCTGGACGACAACGACACGGTCGTGCGGACGTTCGACGAGCTCGAGGTGGAGCTCATCGAAGGCAAGCCGAAGACGCTCCGGCGGATCGAAAAGAAGCTGCGGAAGGCCGGGGCGACCGACCCGGACGGTCGACCGAAGCTGCTTCAGGCCGTCGGGTTCTCGCGCCGGTCCACCGCGCGCGCGTCCAACAGCCAAGCGCAGGCCCGGGTTGCCTCGATGCTGCAGGCGCAACACCACCGGCTGCTGGCGCACGATCCCGGCACGCGCGTCGGCGCCGACCCCGAGGATGTGCACCAGCAGCGGGTCGCGACACGTGAGCTGCGCGCCATCCTGCGGGCGGCTCGTCCAATGCTCGACCGGACCTGGGCCGACAGCCTCCGCGGCCCGCTGAAACTGGCCGGTACCGCGCTTGGCGAAGTTCGCGACTTGGACGTGATGCTCGCCAATTTGCGCACCGAGGCAAGCCGTCTGGACGAGCCCGAGCGAGCCGGAGCACATCGGCTCCTGAGCCGGCTGCAGACGCGCCGCGACGAGCAGCAGGTGCGGCTTTGCTCAGGGCTCGAGCAGGCGTGGTATGTGAGTCTTTTGAACCGGCTCGACGTCGCCGTCACGGCGCCCGCGTTCGTGAGCTCCAAGATGTCATTCGCAGACGCAGCCCGGCGGGAGCACCGCCGCGCCCGCCGGCTCGTGCACCGGCTCACCGACGACCCGGCCGACCGGGATCTCCACGAGGTGCGAAAGGCGGTCAAGCGCGCCCGGTATGCCTCGGAGCTGGCCGCCGCCACCGGGGTCCACGGAGCAGCGGGCTACGTCAAACGCGCCAAGCGCGTTCAGGACGTGCTCGGCGAGCACCAGGACGCGGTCGTCGCCCAGGCGCTGCTCCGAGAACTGGCCGAGACCGCGCCAACGGGCGGCGAGAAGATTGCCGCGAGCGTCCTCGCCGATGCCCAACGCGACCGCAAGGCGACGGCGCGGACGACGTTCCCCGAGCTCTGGCACGACCTCGACAAGCGTGCACGGGCTCTCCAGTAGGTGGTCGCTTCCGCCGACCCACAGCCCCTCCCTCGGAGGCGATCAAGCCGGCTGATCGACCGGGTGAGCGACTTTCTCGGTCACGAGATCACCTTCTGCGCGGTCGTGGTCTTCGACCTCGTCATGCTCGCTCTGATCGGCGTTGCCGGAACCGGTGATGCGCTCGTGCTCTCAACAACCTCGGCCGTGGTGTCACTGATGACGCTGGTCATGGTGTGCGCGGTGCAGCACACCTCCAGCCGCGAGGCGAAGGCGCTCAATCTCAAGCTCGACGAGTTGATCCGCGTATCTCCGGCGCGCAACGAGCTGATCGGCGCCGAAGACGAGTCACACAGCCAGCTTGCCACTCGCGCCGAGCGACTGCGGCAAGGTCACCGCTCGAGCATCTGAAGCGTCTGCGCAAACCGGATCACGGTCCCCGGCCCCTCCGGTTGCCGCCCGACGTCGAGTCGGGAGCACAGTGTCCGCAGGAGCGGAAACCCGAGACCGTGGCTCTCGGCCGGGACACCGGCGGCGTGGTCGGCGACACTCACCTCGATCTCGGTGCCCGAACACCGGAACGCGATGTCAATGGTGCCGTCGGGCGTGGCGGTACGCTCCATCGCCTCGGAGCAGACCTCCGACAGCACAAGCTTCAGGTCGTCGAGTGCCTGATCGGGCAGAGGCAGCTCGAACGCCACCCCGGCCAGCACGGTACGGCACACTGTCAGCATGCCCACGTCAGCCGGCACGACCAGCTCGGCGACAAGGCGCAGATCGTCACCCTCCATCTCATGCACGGTACCCTCTCGCTCAGACTCACCGACACCCCGGCCCGGGGGCAGATCGCGCGCCACGTCGTGACGGCGGTGGCGCTCAAGGCCGGTCTTCCGCCACTTCCCGCAGACCGCGCCGGAACGGCCGTTGCAGGCATCGTGACGGCTTGCCGACAGGGCGAGGTCACGGTGACGGCTGCTCTCGACGAATCGGCCGCGGTGGTGACGATCGCCGGAGGCGATGCCGCCTGGTGCAGCCAGTCGGTTGTCGCGCTCGAGGCTCTCGCCGCGACGGCGCAGGGGGGTGGCGTCACCCTCAGCCTTCGGCGAACGCCGCTTCGCGGGCTGTGAGCCGGCGGTGTCGCACGCGACCGGAAATGTTTGACGAACTCGGTCGAGCGCACAGTACCCTGGTATCAGTGCTGAAAGGAGTCAACCGTGCGAGCTGGTGCGCATCGAACCGACATCGAGTTGCTCGCCATGTATCGCAGCGGCGGGGACGAGTCTTGTCGCGAGGAAGTTGTGAAGCGACACCTGGGGTTGGCGCGGTCGGTCGCGCGCCGCTACCAGGGGCGCGGGCTGTCTCAGGAGGACATCGTTCAGACCGCGTACGTGGGCTTGATCCACGCCGTCGACCGGTACGAGCCTTCCCGCGGAGTGCCGCTGGGGGCCTATGCGGCCCGCACCATCGAGGGTGAGATCATGCACCTCTTTCGCGATCACGGTTGGGCCGTTCGCGTGCCCCGTTCGCTGCAGGAGCTGGTCCGGCGTGTCTCGGCGACCCGCCTACGTCTGGGACATGAGCTTGGCCGTACACCGACGCTCGAGGAACTCGGCGACGCGATCGGGGAGTCAACGGATACGGTCGCCGAGGCCGTGGCGGCGCAGCGGGCATACACGGCCCAGTCGCTCAACGAGCCCGCCCGTGTCGACGACACGACCACCGACGAACGGCTCGACGTCGAGCCGGCGCTCGTGTGTGAGGAGCGAGGGTTCGACGCGGTCGCTGACAACGATGTCGTTTGGCGAGCGGTGCACACCTTGCCGCCACGCGAACGCGAGATCGTTGCCCTACGCATATTCCACGGCCTAACGCAGTCGCAGATCGCCGATCGAACCGGCATCAGCCAGATGCACGTCTCGCGACTGCTGCGCAGGTCATTCGATGCGCTGCGCGACCAGGTGAAGCCCGAACAGGCGGCATAGCCGGGGAATGCCGGCGCGCAATCTTCGCAGGGCCGCGGACGCTAAGATCGACTGTCCCCGTGGGAGCCGGAGGGGCTATGAGCGTCGGTCACATCGAGGTTGAATCGGAGAACAACGTCCATGTGCTCGCCATGTACGGCGAGCACGACATCTCCACGGCTCCAGAACTCCGGTTGGAGATCGAGCGGATCGCAGACGCCGGCGACGACGTGATCGTCGATCTCTCGGAAGCCGAGTTCATCGACAGCAGCATCGTCGGGGTGCTCGTCGATGGGTACCGCCGCTCCAACGACGGAGGCCGAGGCAGCTTCGTGGCGGTGGCGGCACCCGGAGGACCGGTGGCCCGGCTGTTCGATCTCGTTTCGATCTCCGACCTGATCCCCTTGTACCCGACTCGTGCGGCGGCACTTTCGGCCGCGAGTGCTTCGGAGGGGTAGTTACGACCGTTCGAACGCCATCTCGACCAGAGTGCCGTTGCTGCCCGGCTCGATGCGCACCTGGTCGGCCAGCGCTCTGATCAGCTCCAGCCCAAGTCCGTCGCCCGGGCTCCGGCTGGCGGTGAACCCGCACACCCCGATGCCGTCGTCGGCAACCGACACGACCACCCTGTCGTCGACGACGGAAACCGTCACCCGCACCTCCCCGCTGTCACTGGGATACGCATGTCGAACTGCGTTTGCGACCGCCTCTGTCACCGCCAGCGCGACGTCACCCCGATCGACACCGAGACCCTCAACCACATGCAGCACGCGGTGCCGGGTCAGCGGCACGTTCTCTGGTGTGGCAGCGAACCGCCATTCCCCCAGACGTCCCTCCGACTCGGATCCCATCGAACCACCCCCGTGCCCTGGTCACATGTCGGGAATGCCCCGTCCCGCGTGGGGCGAAACCTCGGGCCGACTTGCAGCTGCGGGCTCGCTCCGCCCCGCGATGCGGACGTTTCGAATGCGTCACTGCGGGGAAAGGTTCCGCCCGGCGTGCGATCGTTCCCTCCCATCGCTGATGAAGGACAGTGGGCCCGGTCAGGCCGTCGGCGTCGGGACATCAGGGTGCGGAGGTGCGGGCGGGTTCGGCTCGTCCGGCTTCGGAGTTGGATTTGGGTCCGATGCATTCGTCATTGGGTCACCAGACTGATGTGCCCCGCTCGTGAGAATGCGAAACACGGGTTCGTCGCAACGATCGGCTGTCCTTGAGCTCAAACGGCGACACGCGGCTCTCTCGGGCCGAGAAGAACGAACGTGCGTTCCAGGCCCATAACGAGCGTCGGGCGGCCCTTGAGGAAGCCGGAGGCGTTCCCCCCGACGAACCGGTGCCGTTTGTATGCGAATGCGACGACCCCGCCTGCTCGCGAGCGGTCGAACTGCCACTCGCAGAATACGTGGAGCACGTGGAGCCGGTCGACCGGTTCATCGTCTACCCCGGACACGAGGATCTCGTCGTCGAGGTCGTGGTCGAAGAACGCGAGTCTTACATCGTGGTGTCCAAACCAGACCTCAAACGCCGGCCGGGATAGGTGCGGGTCGCCGTCTTTCCCGGGGTCCACGGCGGGCCTCCCCGCCAGCCCTGGGTTTGGGCGGGGCCGTGGATTGAGGTTTGACCTTACCAACCGCTGGGGAATCCGCACCGCATGAACCAGCATTCGGACATCGGCGGAGCGGCCTCACTCGACCAGGCGCAGCGGTCACATCCCGGCGGCGCGGGGCTCGCGCGATGAGCGCCTCCGGCCTGTGGGGGCCGCGCCTTGGCGGCGGCGGGGACGTCGTGGAGACCGATGTCCCCGCTCGTCTCGACCGGTTGCCGTGGTCACGCTGGCACTGGCTGGTCGTCTTCGCGCTGGGCGCCGTGTGGATCCTCGATGGCCTCGAAGTCACGATCGTGGGGGCGATATCGGGCCAACTCGAGAAGACCCAGACGCTTGCGCTCACGCCGTCGGAGCTTGGCTTGGCGGGATCAATCTATGTGGCCGGCGCGGTCGTTGGCGCGCTCCTGTTCGGATACCTGACCGACAGATTCGGCCGGAAGCGGCTGTTCATGATCACCCTTGGCCTGTATCTGATCGCAACCACGAGCACCGCCTTCACGAACTCGTTCGAGACATTTGCGCTCGCACGGTTCCTGACCGGTGCGGGTATCGGCGGTGAGTATTCGGCGATCAACTCTGCGATCGACGAGCTGATCCCGGCGAGGGTTCGAGGATGGGTCGATCTCGCCATCAACGGGTCGTATTGGATCGGAACGGCGGTCGGTGCAGCAGCGTCGGTCGTGCTCCTGAACCCGAAGTATTTCGCCATCGACACGGGGTGGAGAATCGGGTTTGGCATCGGCGCGTGTCTGGCGGTGGGGGTGCTCCTGCTGCGGCAGTTCCTTCCGGAGAGCCCGCGCTGGCTGATGACCCACGGCCAGGTGGACACCGCGGAAAACGTCGTGTCTGACATCGAGGAGCGCGTCGAAGGCGAGACCGGCGAGCCATTGCCAGCGGCGCAGGAGACGATCGAGGTGCGCCAGACCGAGCGGATCGGATTCGGCTCGGTGATCGCAGCTGTCGTTGGGGACTACAAACGCCGATCAGTTCTGGGCTTCGCGCTGATGGTATCGCAGGCGTTCCTGTATAACGCGATCTTTTTCACCTACGCGCTGGTGCTCACCAACTTCTACAAGGTATCGAGCGACTCCGTTGGTTGGTATCTGCTGCCATTCGCCGCGGGCAACTTCCTGGGCCCGCTGCTGCTCGGGCATCTCTTCGACCGCATCGGACGTCGATTCATGATCTCGTTCACGTACATCATCTCCGGGTGCGGTCTCGTGTTTGTCGGATGGCTGTTTCAGCAGAACTCGATCAGCGCCACTGAGCTCACACTGGGGTGGTCGGTGATCTTCTTCTTCGCCTCTGCCGGTAGCGAGTTCGGCATACCTCACCGTGAGCGAGATCTTCCCGATGGAGACCCGCGCGATGGCGATAGCGTTCTTCTACGCGATCGCAACCGGCGTTGGCGGGATCATCGGACCGGCGCTCTACGGGCACAACATCGCCACCGGCAACCGCACCACCGTCTTTCTCGGCTACCTGCTGGGCGCAGGGTTGATGATCGTGGCCGGGCTCATCGAGGTGTGGCTCGGAGTGGACGCCGAACAGCGTCAGCTCGAAGATGTCGCTACGCCCTTGACCGCCAAGCAGTAGCCACCGCTCAGCCAAGGCTCTCGCTCGGGACGCTCAGCCCCGCGCTCGGAGGCGCGAAACCGCCGGCGAGTCCAACCGGCGCCACAGACGCGCCCACGCGTCAAGGAAGGTCGTCTGCTGCTTGGCGGCCGAGAGACGTCTCAGGAACCCGAGCGTCCACCAGTCACAGGCGCTGACCAGCGACGTCCGCGTACAAGATCGACGACTCGCGGGTTCAAACCTTGCGGACCGGCGATACCGCCGCTCAGTCTGACCGAGCGGGTGGGTCAGGTTTGGACCACGTAGTTTTCCAAACAGGCCCCGAATATGGTTTAGATGGGGTTCATGTGGGTACGTAGATCGCAGTGACCGAGACACGACCCGTTGAAGAACGCTCCCTGGGCGATCTGACCAGGCAGCTTTCGCAGGACATTTCCGCGTTGGTGCGTAGCGAGGTGATGCTGGCCAAGGCGGAGGTCTCCGAGCGCGCGTCGATCATGGCGCGCGGCGCAGGCATGGTCGCGGTGGGCGTCCTATTCGCGTTGATCGTGGTTTCGTGCCTGGTGACAGCGGGCATAGCCGCACTCTCGCTTGTCGTCGAAGTGTGGGTCGCCGCGCTGATTGTTGCGGCGGTGGCGGCCGGGATCGCCGCGATCGTTACGGCCACGGGCGTCAAGGCGTTGCGCTCGGCAGGGCCGCCGCTGCCGCTGGATGCGGTCGAGTCTGCAAAGGAGGATGTCGCATGGGTAGCGACACACGCGAAGTCCGGCGCCAGGTAGAAGAGGCGCGTGGCCGTCTGGGCGACACGGTAGACGCGTTGGTCTACCGCGCGAACGCGCCCAAACGAGCGAAAGATCGCTTCACCGACGTCCTGGAGCGAGTGAGGAAGAGCGCTCAGACAAAGAGCAGGAGGGTCTAATGGGTGCGGGAGATGTTGCGGGTCTTCTGGTCAGGCCGGCCGTAACCGGCACGATGCGGGCACGCAAGACCAAATCCAGGCAACACAGCGTCGCGAAGAAGCAATGGGTTGCATACGTTGGCGTCGCCATTCTGACCACGGTGCTGACCAAGGTACTGAACGACGTTATCGAGCGCAGGTTCGCGGCCGACGACGCCGACGCCGGCTGAACCGATGTCGGCCGAACGCGCCCGATTGGCTGCGGAGCAGGCGCGTGAAGCGGTTGCGACCGATATCTCGGAGCTCTACGGGCGGATCACCCAGCCACTTGCGAGGATCCACTCACCGCGGTTCGGACGCGTCGCGGACATACGGATGCCCCCGGCGGGACGTGTCAACGTCGAGGCCGGAGCGGCCTCGACGGCAGACCCGGCGCCCGCCGCGGATCCCGGCCTCGCCGACCTACCGGCGAGTGACTATGTGGGTGTCTTCGTTCGGGCAGCGAAGCGCACACTGACTGACAACATGATGAGCATCGGCAAGGGCATCGCCTATGGGGCGTTCTTCGCAATCCCGTCGGCGATGATCGTGGCGCTGGGCATTCTCAACCTCACCGGCGGCCCGGGCGACATCAATGCGTTGGTGGACAAGCTCAACGGCGTCGTGCCCGCGAGCGTGCAAGATTTGATCCGCACCAATTTGCTGCAGGTGTCGAGCTCGCAGGCCGGCGGGCTCATGGTGGTGATCGGTCTGGTACTGGCCGTGTTCTCGCTGACGGGTGCGGTGCAAACCGTGATGTGGGGGTTGAACGTGGCCTACGAGCGTCGCGAGGAGCGAGGTTTCATCCGCCGCCGAGCTTCTGCGCTTCTCATCATGCTGATCCTGACCGGGGCGTTGGTGGCGTTGTTTGCGATAGTCGTGTTGGCCCCGTTTATGACCGGCTGGGTGGGAACTGCCACGGGCTATCCGGGAGCCGCGTCCTTCTTCGGGTGGATGCTACGGTGGCCGATCCTATTTGTGGCCCTGCTGATGGCGTTCGGTGGCATTCTGTATCTCGGCCCCGACGTCGACCATCCACGGTTCCAGTTCATCACGCCCGGCGCGATCGCAGGCGCAGTGCTTTGGCTCACAGGCTCGGCGCTCTTCGGCGTATACGCGGCGGGATTCTCGTCGTACAACAAAGCCTGGGGGTCACTGGCCGCGGTGATCATCACACTGACATGGCTCTGGCTCTGCAGCCTCGCAATCCTGTTCGCGGCCGAAGTCAACGCCCGAACTCGAGCGAACACGCGAGATCCACGCCGGAACGAACCCGTCCGAGACGCTGACCGCGGAACACACATGAGCCGGATTGGCGCGAGCCCAGCGGCCCCCACCAGGCTTAGTCCTTGACGTCGGGGTCGATCTCGCGCGCCTGCGCTTCGTGCGCTTCAGCGGCGGCGCGTTCACGCTCTGCGCGCTCGGCTTGATCTTGCGCGGCGAGCCGCTCTCGCTCTGCGCGGGCGGCCTGCTCCTCTGCTGCAAGGCGCGACTGTTCGGCGTTTCGGCTACTGATGGCAGCCTCGTCGCGGTGCGCCGAGGCGGCGGTGCGACGCTCGTCGAGGGCCGCGGCCCGGCGTCGCCGCGCGGCCAGTGCCGCGACCAAGATCACCAGCACAATCACGATGATGACGAGCACGACGATGGATCCGGTGGATACGAGAAGTGGCATTCAGGCTTCCTCTCTTGGTTCGATAGACAGTCAGGCTCACGTACCACGCGGCCGCGGATGTCAAACATGGCCGTTGTCCTGTTCGTACCTAATGCGGCTCGCGGAATGCAACTTTCGTCTCTTACGCCTGGCACCGGGTAAGGCGGAGACTCGGCAAGTAACCCGAACCCGGGACATGTGCCCGTCACTGGACCAGTTCGGGCGAGGACTCCGACCGAGTTGGCTGCCACACTGTACAAATGCGAGCGATGCGCGATGAGTTGGGTCGGCTGTTTTCGATCGAGGAACGCCATCGTCGCCTTGGTGCGCGCCTCGCCTTGCTCATGGTCGCGACGGCTGTTGTCGACGTGGTCGGATCCGTTGCGATGTACCTGCTGGAGCACACGGCTAAGGGCACCGAAATCGTGACACTCGGGCAGGCTCTGTTCTTCACAACCGTCCAACTGCTGACGGTTTCCTCGCAGATCAAGAATCCGGTCACACCGGCGGGTCGGATGATCGACGTCCTCCTCGAGGTTTGGGCTGTGGTCGCTGTCGCCGGATCCGCTGGCGCGGTAGCGACCTTCTTCCAAAGCGGCGACTCCGGATAGCGTCTTTGGCCCGAGCCGCGACGGTGGTCACGAGCGCAGCGCGAGCAGAGTTAGGGCCGCCGACAACGGACGGTTGCCGGGCTGCGGATCCGGGTACCACGCGGTTGTGAACCCGTTTTACACGTGGCGGATCCGCACCCTCGACTCGGTCGTGGCGATTTGGACTTGCCTCTGGATCGGCGTTGGCCTGCTCGTCGCGCATGACCTGCGCGAACTTACTCAACTTTCCGCGACCGTCGCCACCACGGGCCGGGCCATGCAAGCGGTCGTCGACACGATCGCACCGCTCAAGTCGCTTCCGATTGTGGGCTCGACGATCGCCCCGCTCGCCAAGACCGCGGCTTCCGAGGCGGCATCCGTGCAGGCAAGCGGACGTGTGAGCGCGCAGAGTGTTCGTCAGCTGTCGCTACTGCTCGGACTCGCCGTCGCGGTCGCGCCCGCCCTACCCCTACTCGTGCTGTACGTTCCGCTGCGGATTTCGCAGGAGCGTGAAGCACGTGCCTTCCGGCGGACGCTCGCCGACGGCGCGTACGACCCGGTCTTCGAGGAGTTCTTGGCGCACAGGGCCGCACAGAACCTGCCGTTCCATAGGTTGCGAGAGATCACGACCAACCCGTGGCGAGACATACGGGAAGGTAACTTCCGATCGCTTGCCGACGCCGAACTGAAACGCGTCGGCGTCCGCCGGCCACCGACCGCCACGCTGCCGCGCGACCACGCGCACGAACACTCCTGAAATGTTTCCCTCAGCCGGCAAGGCTTCCCCGACCCGACAAATGCGAATTTCGCGACATCGCGCTGCGAGCGGCTGGGCGGTCCGCCGTCCTGCGGGTGGTTAGCGCCTGCTCGGAAGCGGGTAGACCTATTCGGACAACATCACTCCAGCTATACGACGGAGGCGAGTCAGCATGAACGATACCCCGGCATGGTCGGTCTCGGCAGGGCGCTCCCGTTTTCGGAGCACGGCGTTCGCCGCGCTGACAAGGCTCGGATTTGTCGTCCGTGGTGTCATCTACGCCATCATTGGCGTGCTTGCCGTTCGGATCGCCATGCACTCGCCCAGTAGTCCGAGCAATCAGCGCGGAGCGTTGGAGACGATCCAGAAGCAGCCTTTCGGACATTGGCTGGTGATCGCGGTTGCGATTGGGCTGGGTGCATACGCCCTATGGCGGTTTGTGCAGGCGGCGTTCGGGTTTGGGCCGGAGGGAGGCGGAGACCCGTCGCGTATCGGGCGGATCAGCGCGGCGGCGAGCGGGTGTGCGTACGCGGGCTTGTGTGCGCTAGCGGTGGCGATCCTGCTGGGTGCCTCGAGCCAGAGTTCGAGCAACCCGCAAAAGTCGGCTGCGGGCGTCCTCGGGTGGCCCGGCGGTCAGTGGCTGGTGGGCACGGCCGGCGCCGTCCTAATCGGCGTAGCGCTGTTTCAAGGCTACAGAGGCGTGTCGAAGAAGTTCCTCGACCAGGACAAGACCGAGGAGATGGGCCCGGCGGTGAGACGTTGGTTCACCCGGCTGGGCGTCTTCGGCCATGTCGCTCGGATGATCGCGTTCGGCCTGATCGGCATTTTCGTCCTCAAGGCGGCGATCGACTACGCACCCTCCGACGCGGTGGGCCTCGACGGCGCGCTCAGCAAGCTCGCCCACCAGCCGTACGGACCGTTCCTCCTCGTCGTCGTCGCTGCCGGACTGGTCGCGTTCGGTGTCTACTCGATCGCCGAATCCCGGTACCGGCGGATCTAGCTATCCGTCGACGAGCAGGCCCTGCACTGGGCCGAGCAGGCGGGCGCTCTTGCGTGAGACATGGTCGAGTCGCATCAGTCGATGGGTGAGCGGCCGGCCGTGGCGGTGGTGGTCGAGTTGCGCCTCTGCGGTCGGGCGCCATCGGTGATCGACGATGTCGGTGGGGTCGCCGTCGATGTCTGGTGGTGTGCATTCGAGGTGCTCGGCCCATAGTGCGAGCCGGGTTCGGCGGGCGAGGTTCGCATCGTGGGTGACGACGTTCAGCTCGGTGTCGTTGAAGAGGGAGTGGTCGTTGAGGTTTGCGGAGCCGATCGTCAGCCAGCGGTCGTCCACGATCCCGACCTTTGCGTGCACGTAGATCGGATCGGCGGTGAGACCGGCACGGGCGAACAGGCAACAGGCGAGCACCCGGCCGTGTCCACGGTCGGCCGCGATCAGCTCTGCAAGCGCTCCGCGGGTGTCGTCGCCTCCCCCCTTGGGCTTCACGGGCAGTACGAGCACAATCCGGAATCGGTCGCTTGGCGGTCGGCGAAGCTTCTCTCGCAGCACCGCGACGATTTCGGGTGACCACAGGTACTGCGTCTCGAGGTAGATAAGGCTCTCGGCCGAGCGAAGCGCACGCAGGTAGGACTCGAGCACTCCGAACGCTCCCCGCGGCAGCGCCGGGTAGACGCCTTCCGGGCACGTTCCAACGAGTTGGGCAACCACCGAGCCAGCGGGTTCGGCGGGCTGGGGAGGTGCCAGTCGCTCGCCCGTAACCGCCTCCCAGCGCAGGTTGAAGTGTTCGGCCACGTCTGCCACCAATGGACCCCGGATCCGGGTCGTCGCGTCATGCCACCCCAACGCGGCGCGAGCGGGATGGCGCGACGAGTCGCGACGATCGCCCGCCAGCGAGGTCATGTCGATGCCGCCCACAAACGCGACGCGATCGTCGATCACGATCGACTTCTCGTGGTGGCAATGAAGCGGCCTCTCCCGGCTATCGAGAGCGCACCGCACAACCCCGGCCGCCCGAAGCTCGTCACGGACACTCCGCACCAACCTCCGCGACGGCGTAAACACCGGCAACGGCGCGCCCGCCCACAGAAGCACACGAACCTCGACCCGGCCCGCCGCCTCAGCCAGCAGATCACGCACCACCACCGGCGGATCGCCCGCCACAAGCACGAACCCCGGCGAGATAAACCATCCAGTCAGATGCACATGGGACGACGCCGCGCGGATCTCCTCCACCATCCGGCCCAGCGCGAACTCACCGTCAACCAGCACCTCCAACTCGTTCCCATGCCGCGGCGGCGGAGCATCATCCGCCCACCCGCCCGCCGGCGCCCCCAGCACCACACTGCCAACCCGCTCCAGCCGCCGCGCATGATGCCGACGAACCCCCCAGGAGATACCCTCGCCGGCCGCTCGATCGACCCTCGAAACCGCATCATCGACTCCCATACCCACCAGCCTACGGCAAACCACCCCGCGAACTGGGCGCCGAATGGCGAGGACGGTGGCGGCCAGGTTTTATGTGAGGGGCAGGGTGACGGCCTCGCGCGTCGCCTGCTCTCCCGTTCGGAGGCGTTTGCCCGGCCAGCCGCTGGCGTTGCCGAAGAGTGCGATTAGGGCGGGGGCGAGGAGGGAGCGTACGACGAAGGTTTCGAGCAGGAGTCCGATGACCATTGCGAAGGCGACTTCGCGGAAGGAGTGCACGGGGATGATGGCGATGGCGGCGAAGCTGGCGGCGAGGGTGATGCCGGCGGTGCGGATTGTGCGGGCGGCGCTTGGGGAGGCGACTGCGATTGCTTCGCGGAGTGGTCGGATGCGGGCTTCCTGCCAGATCCTGCCGACCAGGAAGACGTTGTAGTCCGAGCCGAGTGAGATCAGCAGCACGGCGACGGCGAAGGGCACGTAGTAGGCGAGTTGGTGGTAGCCGAGGAGCGTCTGGAATACCCAGGTTGTGATGCCGAGGGCGGCGGCGACGGTGGCGACGCTGGAGAGCAGCAGGAAGACGGGGGCGGTGATGCCTCCGAGAAAGATGATCAGGAGCAATAGGTTGACGGCCAGGACGACCGCCGAGACGCGCAGGATGTCGCGATGGATGGCGGTGACGGTGTCGTTGGCGATGGCGGTGTCCCCGGCGTAGCTGATTTCGGGCTGACTTCAGGCCTGCGGCGGCCGCCAGGGTGGGCATCGCGGCTTGCAGGCGTTGCAGGTCGTGGATCCCGGACGCGGACAGGGGGTCGTCGCG
Source organism: uncultured Actinomycetes bacterium (assembly GCA_963732075.1). Taxonomy (GTDB): domain Bacteria; phylum Actinomycetota; class Thermoleophilia; order Gaiellales; family JAICJC01; genus JAICJC01. The sequence goes on from CAVSYD010000003.1 coordinate 391,472, forward strand.
GAAGATCACGATGATCCGGGCGGCGTTGCCGCCCGGGGCGAGGAAGACGCCGAATCGAGCCGGGGTTGGTTGTTCGCGGGGGCCGAGGACACCGGCGACGCCGGGCCGGCGCTCGATCTCCGACTCCAGATGCGCGAGGCGGGTGTGGAAGAACCCCGCCGCTACACCGCGGCCTTGGACCAGGACGGTCGTGGGGGCGAGGATGCCCGGCGCGAACCCCTGCGAGGCGTTCTGTGCGGCCCGCTTGGGCGCGGAGGTTTGGGGCAGATCGCTGATCTGGCCGAAGCCGAGCCGGAGATCGCGAAGCTGATTTGCTCCGACCGCGAGCAGGGCGATGCACGCGATCGCCGATCACCGCGGCCGCCGGTCGACTGGTCATCCGGTAGGCGACGCGGTAGCGTCGGGAGGCGGCTTGCGCCGGCGCGTCTGCGCTGGAGTCGGTGGGTACCCGCGGCCAGTAGGCGAAGCGGCCGATGACCGCAAGCAGCGCGGGCAGGAGCGTCAGCGACACCACCAGCGCCACGGCAACCGTGAGCGCGAGTGCGGGGCCGAGGTTCTGGAAAAACTGAAGGCTGGAGACGAGCAGGCCGAGCAGGCCGCAGCTGAGGATCAGACCGCTGGTGAGGATGATCGGCGCGAACTCGGCGGTGGTCGTGCGCACCGAGGCGCGGCGATCCTCGCCGGCGACTCGCCGCCTGCGCACACCCGACAGGAAGAAGATCGAGTAGTCGGTGACGATCCCAAGCAGGAGCGCGACAATGACCGGGTCGAGCTCCTGAGGAACGTAGATCCCGAACCTCCGGCTCAACTGGTTGAGTCCCACCAGCGTGATCGGGAAGGCCACGCCGATCGCCGCCATCGGCACCAGCGGCGCCACCAGCGAGCGATAACTGACCGCCACGATCACGATGATGAGCGCCGCCGTGATCACCTCGATCAGATTCAGGTAGCGATCGATCAGGACGCCCTGCGCGACCTGCCCAGGCACCGCCCCCGTCAACCCCGCCGGCCTCCCGGTCGCCCGTGCCAGCGCAGCCACATAGCGGTGGGCCGAGTCGATCTGGGCATTCACCGGCATGCTCTGCGGGTAGTACAGGAACGTGACCGCCGTCGTGCCCGACTCGCGCGACCCCGGCACCAACCGCAGCGTATCGACCAGCGGAAGCGCGAACGCCGGCTCCAAACCCTCCCGAGTCGCCCGACGATCAACCGCCAACGCCTGCGACAACACCGCCGCGTGCGCCCCAGCCGACAACCCACCCGGATCCCGCACCACCACCGCAAACTCCGACCCCGCCGGCACCTTGAAAATCCGAAGCGACGCCGCAAGCGCCCTCAACGCCGGCGCATTCCCCGGAATCAACTGAACCACCGGACCCGCCGACGACCCAAACGACGGCAGATGCACAACCGCCAACCCAGCCACCACCACCCACACCAACAACACCGGCACCCGCAACCACACCACCAACCCCGCGTATAAACGGGGCGCGCGACCCACCCGCAGCCGCGACCTACGACGCACCGCCGACGAGGACTCCGATGGTGGTGGCAGGCCGGACACTCAACAACCATTACCCCGCAAACGCATCAGTGAATCACCGCGTGAACCCCAAATCAACCTCGAAGGCGTCCATGCGATCTCGAGCAGCTTCGCGCACGAGAGGTTGCACGCTTCGCCGACACGCGTGCCGGTCTCCGCGAGCGTCGTGAGCAAAGCCAACGCAAGGCTGTTGGGAGACCGGGGTGGCCACCCCGGCGGCCGCTCCGGCATTCACTCCGCACGAACAACTTCGGGTGTGGCCGGCCGCGACCGGATGCAGCGACCGACCACGCCCGCCTGGCAGGGTCGCGGAAGGCGAGCTCTTTACTTGCCGCGCCAGTAGTAGCGGTCAAGGCCGACCGCGACCAGGGTCAGAACGAGCCCGACGCCGAGAGAGAGCGTCGAGGACCTGCTCACTGCCATCCATGCGAGGCAGGCCAGGAGGGCGACCAGCATGAGCCGCTTCGTCCACGACGTGGGAATGAGGGGGCTTCGGGTGGTCACTGCGACCTGTTTTCCCGGGCGGACGCTCGACTGGCGTGCCAGCCACAGATCTGATTTTCGGAAGCCCAGCCCGCCTATCCCGGACGCGCGGACAGGCCTAGTGGGCTGTTGCTCCTAAGTGGTGCTATGCGTAACGCGGTCGGTTATCCGCCGCTCTTCCCAGTGTATTGCCACCGCGTCGAGGCCGCGCGGGGCGTGTGGTCAGGCAGCCGCCGTCGGGTGGTCGGTGCGAGCGGGAGACGGCACACGTTACGTCGCGCCGGGCGTGAGTATTTGGAGGTCGCGCACGGCGTTGCCGCCCAGACCGCAGTAGGCGCAGAAGTCGAGGGGTATGCTCGCTTGGTGGCCGTTTACTCGGCCACGCGCCGTCGGCTCGACCCCTAACGGCACGGCGGGACAGGCACATGCAACCTTGGCTCGGTGCCCTCGGAGCCGGTTGAGGTCTATCAGGGCCTGGCAGGCGGCTGCCGGGTCGCGATATGCGCCGCTGGCCGGGCGGCACCGAAGCGACCGCCGAACCACCAGCGTCCATCGGCGTGGCGACACGGAGGGGATCGACTCGACTCGACACCGCGCCTCGGCCGGGCATGATCCCTTAACCGCCGTGGCTGACGGCTCCGACCTGCCGACCGAATAGGTGACGGTCACCCGGGTCGCGGCCGGCGTAGCGGACGCGCACCCAGATATCAGCGCCACGCCTAACGCGCCCACGACCACCCTGCAGAACCCGACCGTCATACGCGTAGGACGCGGCGAGACGATCGAAAGTTCCCGACTCGGGGCGTTTCCTCACCCGCCAGCGGTGCCACGGCTCCGCAGCCCAACAACAACTTGTTGAGGGCGGGGAGCGGGCCGCCGTCGAGCGCCTACGGCAGGTGCAGAAACCTGTTCGCTTTCCAGCTTTCTGGCCCCGCGAACTACGTCTGGCCCACATCGAACCTGTAACAACCAGGTGGCGACGAACGTGCCGAGTTGACCCCCGCCCACTGTTGGACTCAGGATGTGGAGGATCGTTCTGAGCGTGGGCATGGGCCAGAAAATCAAGGAGGCGCGTCATCGAGCCACTTGCCACGGGCCTCCGGGACGCTGCATCGATGCGCGGGCGGCGCTTGAGAGTCCGTTCACTAGCGATGGCACACCCTTCCAGGTACCACGAGACCGGAACCAGCAGTCTGAGCGAAGGAAATGGCGAGCCAACTCCTGCGGTGTGCACCGACGACCAAGCGGCGGGTTACACCGCACCGAACGGCTGTCCTCATCTCCCTGTATCCAGGAGTACGGCCCGCCAGGCGGCCACCCAGTCATCTAAGACGACCGTACACGATGTTGAAGCCGACGCTTCCGTTGGCGGATAGTCGAACGCCCACCGTCGCCGCGCGCAGGCCGAAGAGGTGCGCTGGACGCAGCGTTGCAAAGTAGGTGCCGGGAGTGCCGTACGCGCCGAATGTCCCGTCGTTGCCCACTGCGTCGCTGGCGTATACGTCGCCTCGTGCGGGTCGGAGCTCCACGTAGACGGGTTTGTGGGTCGGCACCGGGTAGTGCAATTGTCGGCACTGCCGACGGGTCTTGCATACGAAGACCTTGCCGTGAAAGTATCCCGCGCCGGCGAACTCGCCTTGACGGCCACCGCCGGTGGCGTTGCACGACGCGGCCAGGGCCGCGAAGAGCAGCGCCGCGATCAAGAGGCGGTTCACACACCGTTAGACGACCCGAGAGGCGGGAAGGTTCAATGCGGACGAACGGAGCGGGGGCCGCCACCCGTGGGGGGAAGGTTGTCGACCGCCGCCCGCGTTACGGATAGCACCACTCAGGAGGAGTAGCCCACTAGGCCCGGACGCGCGCGGACGGGAGAGCAGAGATTGAATGGAAACGCCGCACCCTGGTCGGTTGGCCTGGGAGTCGAACGTCCGCCGGAACCCGGACATGAGTTGGCTAACACGACTGGACACGAACCCCCGACTCGCATGCCAACTCATGGCGTCTCCGCGGTTCTGCGGCGTTTCGCCCTCTCTATCTGTTTTCCCGGGCGGACGCGCACGACCGACTCGCATGAGGAGATAGGGGGTTCGAAACCGGGCCTCTCGGTCGGCTTGGCGCGGCTTGGCTGCTTGCGGCCCTAGACCCCTTGTATGAGGAGGATGCCGATCGCGTCGATCACCAGCAGCGCGGCCAGACCCCGCAGTGCGTAGATCGTGACAGCCGGCTGATTCCGGCTGACCCACTCCCCTGCACCTTTCATGAGCGCTACCGAACTGTCGCCACGAACCAAAGAGAACAGCGCCGGCGCCCACACAAGCGCCGTCGCGACGGCGACGTAGAGGACAACCAGCTGCGCCTGACCAGGTGTACCCACACCGGAGGTTGCGATCAAGGCCGCGGCAAGGGCCGTGAGCAGAAGGCGCTTCGGGCCCCCGACTCCGAGCAGCACTCCCGCAGCGAGTGTCGTGAAGAGTCCCAGCCGGCTCAGCCGCACATTGAGCGCGTGAGCGCGGGAGTTTGACTCGTCCTTGGCCGTCCGTGGCCTCCGACGAACGCGGCTGGCCAGCCAGATCAGCACAAGAGCGACCGCCAATGCGAGAGGTGCCCGAAGGCCGGGGTACTTCTTCTGGCTCGAACCGATGGCGGCGAAGTCGAGGTTCACCAGTAGTGAGCAGGCCACCAACTGCGCCGTGACGAACCCAACGCCGAATCCGAGCGCTTGTCGGCGTCCGGCTTGTATAACCGTCATGGTGGCGGCGAACGCGAGGGGGCTGAACGCCGCCAGCAGGGCATACAGGACGAGTTGGATCAGATCGCGCAGCACCGGTCAACCGTACCTGCCGCGAGCCTCCCGGCACCGCAAGCGGCATCGCCCGCGGCAGCCTCAACGGCGCGCTGCCTGGACGCCTGGGACATTGGCCGCGGCAGCGGGCGTTGTCATTGACCGCGGGTATGCGGCCAAGTCCGTACGCCTTCGCTGGAACCGTCAAGAAGGTTGTCTTCCACGTTCAGGCCGGCAAGTCAGGAGAGCAACGAACACTCCACCCAAACCGGAACCCACGGCGCTTCCGCGGTCGGCATCGGCGCCTGAAAGCCCAACGGGCGGGCGCGCCCGGGTTAGGAGATAAGGGGTTTGAAGACCCGCCCAGCCGTCCTGACGCCACCCATCACATGGGGCGGGCCAGTGAGCGCGAGGGCGACGCCGCGATTCCAGAGGGAACTAGGGGGCTTCGTCGCGTTTTCCGGGTAGGCGCCGGGTAAACCAGAACGAGAGCACTGCTAGGAACGCGACGGCGAGCATCGAGGTCTTCAGGGCGTTGAGTTGCGCGTGGGCGTAGTCATCGGTGACCGTGGTTGCGTCGGCCGAGGACAGCCCGGCGTCGCGTAGGCCTTGGTATGCCTGGTCGGTTGTGACGATCGGGATGCCGTTCTCGGTGGCCTTCGAGATCTGTGCCTTCACGTCGGAGGGCACGCGCCGGGTTCTGCTGGATCCGCGAGTTGAATCCGTTCAGCAGCCCGAGCAGCAGCACGGAGCCGATCAGCGCGGTGCCGAGCGATGCGCCGAGGTTCTGTGCCGTCCCCTGGAGCCCGCCGGCCTCGTTCGTCTCGTCCGGAGGTGCCGACGACATGATCACGTTGCCGAGCTGCGACATCAGGAGCCCGGCGCCGATCCCGAAGAAGACGAGCGACAACGCGAAGGCCGTCCCGTTCAGGGTCACGTCGATCGTCCCGACGAGCACGAGCGCGGCGATCGCCATCGCGCCGAGGCCGACCTGGACGACTGCCCGCGGCCCGAACCGCACCGCCACCTTCGGGCCCGGCGAGCGCAGCGGCCAGCATCGAGATCGACATCGGGAAGAGCCGCTTCCCCGTCTCGAACGCGTCGAAGCCGAGCACGACCTGGAGGTATACGGGCAGGACGAAGAACGTGCCCATCACGATCAGCTGCTGCGCCGCTAGCGAGGAGAGTCCGCCGCGCAGCGTCTCGATCTTCAGCAGCGCGCGGTTGAGGAGCGTGCTCCTGCCGAGTCGCTCGCGGCGCTCCTCCCATGCGAAGAAGCAGCCGAGCACGACGAAGCCGCCGATGATCAGGAACGGCACCAGCGAGAACCCGAGCGGCGTGATCTCGTGCCCGTTGATCGTCGGCGCGGCGATCGGCTTGATCCAGCCCCAGGTGCTGCTCTTCAGGATCCCGAACACGATCAGGCCAAGCGCGACCGCCGAGAGCGCGGCGCCGCCGTAGTCCAGCTTCGGCGGGTGCTCGGGCTTGGGCGCGCGCTTCATCCGCCGGTGGACGGCGAGCACCGCGATCACGACCACGACCTCGCCGACGAAGACGTAGCGCCAGCTCCACGTCGTCGTCACGTAGCCGCCGATCAGCGGGCCCGGCCGCGATCGCCGCTCCCGCGGCGCCGCCGATCATCCCGTAGGCGAACGCGCGCTCCTTGCCCTCGTAGTTCGCGGCGGTCAGCGCCGCGATCGCCGGGATCACCAGCACCGCGCCGAGCCCCTCGATCCCCGACCAGCCGATCAGCAGCACCGTGAGGTTCGGGCTGAGCGCCGTGATCAGCGAGCCGAGCCCGTACACCGCCAGGCCCAGACCGAACGCCCGATCACGACCCAGGATGTCGCCGAGCTTCGCCCCGACGAGCATGAACGCCGCCATCACGAGCGTGTACATCGTGATCGCGCTCTGCACCCCGGTGACCGTCGTGTGCAGGTCGTCCACGATCTGCGAGATCGAGACGTTCATCACGCTCGAGTCGAGCACCATGATGAACTGGGCCGACGCCAGGATGATCAGCGGAAGCCACTTGCGCACCCGCTGACTCTAGGCCATCCCGCCGCCGGACCGGACGCGGCAGTGCGGCCCCGCTCGCGTCGGAGGCGCCGACAGCGCGGCGCGCTGACCTGCGGCGGTCAGAAACACATACGTGGTCACCGTCACGAGGACCGCGTAAAGCTGACCGTCTGCGGCTTGGTAGCGTCGCCACCCAATCGTCGTGAGCGGCGGCGTGGTCGTCGTCATCGGGTTCGGTGCGGCGGCTCGGTCATCGCTGGGCACCGCCCCCCGGCGGTTCCCAAACGCTCAGCGACGCCGGAATGGCACTACAGGCCGGTGCGCACCTCAATCCGCCCGTCATCGGCTGCCTGCTTGAGCGCGTCGTAGTCTCTTTCGTTCTGCTCGGCATAGGTCTCGGAGAACTCCGCGATGGCGCGGTCGAAGGCGTCGCCTCCGCCCAGGTATGCCGCGATTGCGATGCGGTCGCCAGAGCGGGCGTGGGCGCGGGCGAGTGTCCAGCCGCACACCCGGCCGTAGATCGCTGCGCCCTCTGGCAATGCCCCTTCGGCTTCGAAGGATCCTTTCCAGTCCTTCAGTTGGCGGCCGTAGAAGTCCCGCGGTTGATCGTCGATGCCGTTTTCTGAGTGCAGCCAGCCGAGGAAGATGTCGCTCGATGCCTGCATTAGGTGCTGGCCGGCGACGACACGCTCGCCGTGGTTTGTGTACTCGCTCTTTCGCGGTGAACTCCTCCAGCACGGAGGACTGCGCCTCCTTGAACTGCAAGAACAGCGGTTCTTGTCCGTCGCGGCCGAGCATCAGCGCGATCCAGGCGCGTGTACCGACACTGCCAACTCCCACGACCTTGCGTGCGATGTCGACCATCCGGAACCCCTCCAACAGTACGCGTCGATCGGTTTGCAGCGTCATGCGGTAGCGGCGCAAGAACTCGTGGAGCTGCGCCTGTATGGCGTCTGCCGCCCGGCCGGGCACCAGATCTTCGATCCGTTCGATCAACGGCGGGTCGGAGACGATCCGTAGCTCACCATCAACCACTGTCGTGAGTTTCGAGAAGGCGGTCATGCTGTCACGTGTGCGCGCCTTCGCCACCGTCCGGCCCGCGCGCTTCGCCATCCTGCTCTTGGACTGACCGCGCAACTCGGCGAGGAATGGGTCCATCTCCAACCGGGCGTACCACACCTCCAGGTTGGCCATCTCGGCGAATCGCCGCATCGCCTCGCGGTACCCCTTCACCGTTTCGAGCAGGATCGTCCTGCGCTGTTTGGCCGGGTAGCCGATCTCGCGGCCAGCCACGGCGAAGCTCGCTGCCAACCGCTTGACGTCCCACTCCCACGGACCGGGAAGCGTTTCATCGAAATCGTTCAGGTCGAACACCAACCGCCGATCCGGCGAGGCGAACACACCGAAGTTCGACAGATGCGCGTCCCCGCACAGCTGGACTCGGAGCCCCGAGTGGGGGCTCGCAGCCAGATCCGACGCCATGATCAGCGCCGCGCCACGGTAGAACGTGAACGGCGACACCAGCATCCGCCCGTAGCGGACCGGCACCAACTCTGGCACCCGCGACGCCGCTTGCGACTCCACCAACTCGACCGGATCCGGACGATGCGATGCCGGCTCGAAAGCGGAATGGCTCGACCGCGGTACCTCGGCCCGCGCGGCGCGGCCCCTCGCAACCCGCTCAGCCACACTCAGATGAGGCACCTCTTTCGGAACGGATGACCGCCCCGCCTTGGGCTTCTTCACGACGCTCGCCGCCTCGGTACTCCCCGCACTCACAACCTCGGCGTGCTCAGAACCAGAATCTGTCGAACTCATCCCATCCTCCTTACCCCTCAGTAACGGCCGCGGGCCACGCTCGAGCATGACGCGCCTCCGCCAAGTCGATCACCGCGGGCGAGTCCTTCGCTCGCCCACGCTACCGCCAGCTTACGCCCCCGGTTCGCGCACAGCCGAGCGTAGCGAGGCAGGGGGAGGTCTCCAGCGCTACCAGGTCGCGCCAGACTCGAACCTAGGCGGCTGTTTACGCTGGCGGACGGTTCGGGAGTCCGGCAGTCAACCCAGTTCTCGACGTGGCGCAGGTGCCGGTGGCGACGCGGTGCTGACCGGTTGCCGGGCACTGGATCATCCCGTCGGGGTGATGCGTGGTCGTGGGCGTTTCGTCGATTATCCGGACGCTCAATCTGTCCCCGAGCCAGAGGATCGGTGCCCAACTTCAGATCCGACCGCTGCCCCCGTTCCGGGGGGGTGCGATGACGACCGACGGGCGGCGACCGCGCGTGCTGATCGTCGGCGGCGGTTTCGCCGGCGTCGGCGCGTCCCAGCATCTCAGGCAGGCCTTCAAGTACTTCGACAAGGGCACGATGGCAACCATCGGCCGGGGCGCGGCCGTCGTCCGGACGCCGAGAGGCAGGACGATGAAGGGCAAGGCGGCGCAACTCGCCTGGGGAAGCGTCCACCTCGCGCTGTTGCCGACAAACGAGGACCGCGCCCAAGCCGTCGTCGACTGGGCAGGGGCAGGCCTCACGCACCAGCGCGCCGGCCGGATAACGGTCGGGACAGCCCCTGAGCGCACGGACGGCGTGGCGTGAGCGACGCAGCCGGGGGTTCTTGGATGAGCTCGGTATGGTCGGTCGCGACCAGCCGACGCCGGAGTGAACAGCGTCGCCGGGGAGCGAGTGGTGATCCGGCCGCGCTGAAGTTTGGTGACGGGTTGGCGCACGTGCCTTACCAATCGAAGCATTGGCGTTAATGACATCCCAGGTTCGCTGGGGTTGGAGTCCACAAGGAGCGCGTCACATGTCTGATTCAGGGGCGGAACGGAAGATGTTGGAGAAGCAGGAGTCCCTGCCATTCCCGCCGACACCGTCTGCGAGTGTCGCGGGCCGCACGATGCAGGAGTCGACCTACGAGCCGCGTGTGACGCCGCGGCGGCTGCCGGATGATCCGCCGAACATTCTGATCGTGATGATCGACGATAGTGGCCCGGGCCATCCGTCGACGTTTGGCGGTGAGATCAACACCCCGACGATGGATCGCATCGTCGGGGAGGGGATCGCCTATAACCGGTTTCACACGACGTCTGTGTGTTCGCCTACTCGGGCATCCTTGCTGACTGGACGCAATCATCACCGGGCGGGCAACGGCATCATTCCCGAGTTTGCGAATGACTGGGAAGGCTATTACGGGCGGATCCCCAAGAGCTGCGCGCTCGTCGCAGATGTCCTGAAGCACTATGGGTATGCCACGGGTGCGTGGGGCAAGTGGCACAACACGCCGACGGAGGAGGCCACCCCTGTTGGCCCGTTTGAGAACTGGCCGACGAGCGTCGGCTTTGAGCACTTCTATGGGTTCCTCGGGGCGGAGACGTCGTGCTGGGAGCCGACCCTGGTTCGAAATCTCGACTACGTATCGCCGCCGCGGACTCCGGAGGAGGGCTACCACCTCGAGGATGACCTGGCGGACGACACGATTGCCTGGATGCGCCAGCAAAAGACGCTGCAACCGGACAAGCCGTTGTTCATGTACTGGGCGACCGCCGCCATCCACGGCCCTCACCACTCTCCCAAAGAGTGGAGCGATAAGTACAAGGGCAAGTTCGACGAGGGTTGGGACGCCTACCGCGAGCGCGTGTTTGAGCGGGCAAAGGAGAAGGGTTGGATTCCCGCCGATGCGCAGCTGACGCCGCGGCACGAGGAGATGGCGTCGTGGGAGAGCATCCCGGAGAGCGAGCGGCCGTTCCAGGCGCGGCTGATGGAAAATCTCGCCGGTTTCGCCGAGCACTGCGACTTCCAGATCGGCCGGGTTGTCGACGAGCTGGAACGGCTTTATGGCGATAACACGCTGATCTTCTACATCTGGGGGGATGATGGCCCCTCGGCCCAGGGGCAGCGCGGCACGATCAGCGAGCTGCTGGCGCACAACAGCATTCCCTACACGATCGAGCAGCAGCTGGCGGCGCTCGAGGAGATCGGCGGCCTCGACGCCATCGGCGGGCCGAAGACCGATCCGATCTACCACTCGGGGTGGGCCTGGGCGGGAGCGACGCCCTACAAGGGCACGATGAGCATCCCCGGGTACCTGGGGGCGACGCGAAACCCGATGGGCGTTCGCTGGCCGGCAAGGATCAAGCCCGACGCGACGCCTCGCTCACAGTTTCATCACTGCAACGACATCGTGCCGACGATCTACGAGGTCATCGGCATCACGCCGCCGCAGGAGGTCAACGGCGTTCCTCAGGATCCGATCGACGGTGTGAGCCTCGCCTACACCTTCGACGATCCCGCCGCGGACGGTCGCTTGCAGACCCAGTATTTCGACACGCTGGGAAGCCGCGGTATCTACCACAAGGGGTGGTTTGCCGGCACCCTCGGCCCGCGTGTCCCCTGGGTCACCGGGCTGCCGCCCGGGATCTTTGAGTGGACGCCGGACAAGGACACCTGGGAGCTCTACAACCTCGACGAGGACTGGACGCAGGCCAACGACCTGGCGGCGGAGATGCCCGAGAAGCTGGCCCAGCTAAAGGATCTCTATCTGGTCGAGGCGACGAGGAACAATGCCCTGCCGATCGGCGCGGGCTTCTGGATTCTGCTGTTCCACCCGGAGTACGTGCCGGCGCCGCCTTACACGCAGTGGACGTTCTTCGGTGACACCGTCCGCGTGCCGGAGTTCACTGCCCCGAAACTCGGTACGCGCCCCAACGTCGTCACCGTCGACGCCGTGATCCCCGCCGACGCCAACGGCGTGCTGTACAAGCTGGGCGGTTTCTCGGGCGGGCTCACCTGCTTCGTGGAGAACGGCATCCTCTGCTACGAGTACAACCTGTTCGAGATCCAACGCACCAAGATCCGCGCCGCGGAAGCGCTCCCGACCGGCGCTGCGACGATCGAGATCGAAACCAGCCTGGTCGACCCGAAGCAGCCGCCGCGCGGGCCGCTGAACGTCGCGATGAAGGTCAACGGCGAGGTCGTCGCCGAAGGCACGGTGCCGGTGAGCTGCCCGATCGCGTTTACCGCCACCGAGTGCCTCGACATCGGTATCTCGCTCGGGTCGGCGGTCTCGCTCGACTACTACGACAAGAAGCCTTTCAAGTTCACCGGCACAATCGAGCGCGTCGACGTCAGATACACGCCCGCGAGAACATAGTCCCACGGACTCTACGCGGCGCGTGGCGCAACGGCGGGGTCTGAACTCCCGCTCCCATCCGGAAGCGGGTTGGCGCCGATCCGCGCGTCGATGTAGGCGGTGAGCGTCACGCTTGTGAGGTAGGCGACGGCCACGGTCGAGGTATCTCAGAGAGTCCGCCTGGGATTGTGATCCTCGACCCGCTCACAGCCTTCATCACCGCCCTCACCAACCCGACCGCCGCGCGGGCAGCGCTGGACTCACTGAGTGAGATCTCTCGCCGAACCGACACGGCGATTCTGTTCATCCACCACTTCACTAAGGTCAGCCGATCGGACGCCTTCGCCGCGATCGCCGGCGCCGGCGCGGTCACCGACCTCGCCCGAGCTGTCTACATCTACGGGCCGAGCGACCCCGACACTGCCATCGACTTCGACCGCAGTCGCGCCGGCCTGCGTGTCCTTGCATGCGTGAAGCTCTCCGCCGCACCCGTGCCCCAGTCACTCGCATTCGAGCTGGCCGAAACGTCGATCCCGAACCTGACCACCCCGGTACCTCACGTGCAACTGCTCGGCGAAACCAGCATCAGCGCCGAAAACCTATTTCCAACCTGGATGCGTGCCGCCGCCCGCAGCCAAGACCGTCAGACGCCAAAAGCAGAGGCCGAAACTCTGCTCACGGAGCTGCTCGCGGGCGGGCCCCGGCCAAGTGCCGATGTCATCGCCGCCGCGGACGAAGCAGGCATCGCTCCGCGCACATTTGCGCGGGCCCGCAGCCAACTGAGAATCCAGAGCTACCAAAGCCACGGCAGACACTGGATGCGACTGCCCCACCCACCCCGACACAATCCCGGCCAGGACTGGCAATGACACCAGGCTGCCACCCTGCCACCCTGCCACACACGCGCAGTGGCATTCTGGCAGCCTGGCAGCCTGGCGATCGCACCTCAGGGCGCCACCGACTCCCCGACCACATCGGGCGCTTGAATGACGGCGTGGCCGCGGCCGCGGTCGGGATCGGATGACCGCCGATCCATCCGAGTTGGCTTCGGCGGCGAGAGTCCTCCGGCAAGCAGTGAAGGACAAGACGTACCGCTCCACCCCACTAGGGCTCGTTGCTGGCCGCTACCTACGCTGGAAGCGGTTTGAGTGGGGCGCGACAGCGGCGACGCTGCGGGACTACGAGATCCCACTTGCTACCTGAGCTTGGACTATGCCGACTTGGAGCCGCGTGATTTCGAGCCGCCGATCGGCCGCGACCGCATCCGCGAGTTTCTTGATCACCGCTGGGGTAAGCGATCGCCGCGCACACGGGCGAAAAATCTGTCGATCCTGCGCGACTTCTTCCGGTGGTGCGTGGCTGAAAACAACCACATGCATGGCGACCCGACGATTGGCATCCGATCGCCGAGGAAACGAGCGCCTGAGCGCGAGATTTTCTCCCGACAATCGGCGGCGTGATCATCGACCGCAACCCGCGGGACCAGGATAAGGCCGCGCTGCTCATGCTGTTCCGGCTCGGCATCCGCAAGGGCGAGTTGCGCGGATTCAGGTTCGAGCACTACGACGCAGAGCGCGCCGCCGTGCGCGTCTGCGGCAAGGGCGGCAAGTGGCGCACCATCCCTGTCGAAGACGCCGAGTTGCGCGCCGTGCTCGACAAGTACGTGGCCGACCACGATCCCGAGCCCGCCGAGTACCTGCTCTACCCCGAGAGGGTAGGCGCGGTCAGGTGGGCAAATCGGTTCGCGCCAATGTCGGATACCGCGGCACATCGATGGTGGCACGCTTGCCTCGATCGCTCCGGCGTCAAACACCTGCCAATGCATAGCGCCCGGCACACGGCGATCACCGATCTCGTCCGCGACACCGGCAACCTCAAGGCGGCACAGATATTCGCCGGACACGCCTCGATTCAAACCACCGCTGACATCTACGCGCATTTCGACCTGGCCGACCTGCGCGAAGCCCTGAAGATGGTCGCGCAGCGGCGTGCCGAGCGAGCTGCGGATGACTCCGACTGAGCGCAATCATTCCGTTCGTGTTTTTGGCTCAACCAAGCCAACTAGTGGAGGCGGCGGGAATCGAACCCGCGTCCACGATCGTACGAAAAGAGCGTCTACAAGCGTATTCCGGGTTTTGAGTTTCGCTCGGGCGACTGCCCCCGGACGGGCCACCGCTCGAGCTAGCCCCTCTTTGAAGTCCCGGTCGGCGGCGGAGGCGTTCCCCCTTCCGGCAAGCCCGCTAGCTGACACCGGGGGTCCCTCCCGCGGGCTGGAGGGGCCGATGCGCTACCTAGTGTTAGGCAGCGAGTGCGAGATCAGATTCCGCACTTGCGGTTTCCAGGGGATTTACGAGGCCACCTGGAACCTCGGCTTGCAACTCTCCTCGAAAGCCAACCGTGTCGAAACCAGGTCGCCCCCTTGCGGAGATGGGTACTATGGTACCGGATCGAGGGGAATCGGCCGGGCACGGCCGTGGATCACGGGGTTGGGTCGTCTTGAGCATGGTCGAGACATTTGCGGTCGCCGTCGTCGGCGGTCTCACCGGGAGCGCCTGTGGTGCGGGCATCCTGATGTGGGCCCGCCACCGTGAGCGTGAGATCGACGTCGAGGAGCGCTCCCGCGACCAGATGGCGGCCGAGGCGAACACGTTCGCCGGCGCGGCGGCCGCGGCCCAGAGCCTGCTCACCGCCGCCAAGTGGGAGGGCGTGCGCAAGGATCGCGACGACCTCTTCGCGCGCATGATGGCGCGCCACGACGAGATGGCCGAACGGCTCATGCAGATCCACTCGGCGTTCGGGTCGAGCTCGCAGGCCACATCGGCCGCCGTGCGCGTGAACGAGGAGCTCGAGGCCTGCCTGAGTCACCTCCACGGGGTCTACAACGCCCTGAGCCGCGGCGAGGAGGTCGATGAGGAGTGGGAGCTGCTCGAGGCCGAGGAACGCGAGCTGAGCGCCTGCAGGACGCATTTCGGCGAGGCGGCCCGGGCCGAGGTCATGTCGAGCGCAAACGGCCGGGCGCGCATCTAGATGGTCGATCCCGGCGAACGCGACCGGCTGCGCGGCCGGCTCGGGCGCGTCGGTGCCTGGCTGACGCTGCTCGGCCTGCAGTCGGCCGCCACCGAGCGCGCGGCGGCCGGGGAGATCGAGCAGCTCGGATACCCGGCGGTCTGGTTCGGCGAGACGGCGGTGAACAAGGAGGCGTTCGTCCACGCCGCCATCCTGCTGGCCGCGACGCGGCGGATCACGGTGGCCACGGGCATCGCCAGCATCTACGCGCGCGATCCGGCGGCCACGAACGCCGCCGCGCAGGCGCTCGCAGAGGCGTTCGACGGCCGCTTCGTGCTCGGCCTCGGCGTCAGCCACGCGCCGGCCGTGGAGCTGCGCGGACACGACTACGGCCGGCCGGTGACGGCGATGCGCGAGTATCTGGGCGCGCTCGACCTGGCCGTCTACCGGGCCCCGCCGCCCGCCGAGCCGGTGCCGCTGGTGCTCGCGGCGCTGCGCCGGCGCATGCTCGAGCTCGCCCGCGACCGCGCCCACGGCGCCCATCCCTACCTGGTCACCCCCGCCCACACCGCGCGCGCCCGATCGGTGCTCGGCACCGGGCCCGTGCTCGCCCCGGAGCAGGGCGTCGTGCTCGAGACCGATCCCGCGCAGGCACGCGCGATCGCACGCGAGCACCTGGGCCGCTACCTGCAGCTCCCGAACTACACGCGCAGCTGGCGCGAGGACGGATTCGACGAGTCCGACCTCGCCGACGGCGGCAGCGACCGCCTCGTCGACGGGCTGATCGCCTGGGGCGATCCCGAGGCGATCGCCGAGCGCGTGCGCGCACACCTCGACGCCGGCGCCGACCACGTCGCCGATCCAGCCCGTGACCGCCGACCCGGACAGGGCGCTCGCGGAGCTGCGCGCGCTCGCCCCTACCCTGCTGGCGTTGTAGCGAGATAGACGACGTCGTCCGGCCCGCGGGCGACGGGGATCGAGACCGTTGCGACCTCGCCGAACCGGCGCCGCAGGCGGGCCTCGAACTCCGGCGTCGGGCGCGGCCGCCCACACCGCCAGGCGGCCACCCGGCGCGCAGGCGGCGGCCGACCAGCGCGAGCCCATCGTCGGTGTACACCTCGGCGTTCGCCTCGTGCACGAGCCAGCCGGGGCCGTTGTCGACGTCCAGACAGACGGCGTCGAAGTCGCCCTCGACCGTCTCGAGCACCTCGCGGATATCGGCCACCACCAGCCGGACGCGCGGGTCGTCAAGGCCGTGCCGGGTCAGCCCGCGCAGGTACGAGCCGGCCCACTCGACAATGACCGGCTCGAGCTCGACCACGACCACCGCGAGCACCGCGTCCGTCGTGAGCGCCTCATCGAGCGAGAAGCCGACGCCGAGGCCGCCGAGCAGCAGGCGCACGTCGTCTCGGCCCGCGATCGCCTCCCGCACGAGCGCGCGCTCGGAGCGGCCGTCGCGGGTGTCCATCAGGAACGTCCCGTTGGCGATCACCTCGAAGTGATCACCGGCCCGCCGCAGCACGAGCTCGCCGCGCGGCGTCTGGCGGCGGTCGACCACGACCGCTCTTGGGGCATCACGGGTCAGGCCGGTTGGGCGCCGGTCGGAGGCTCGGCCGCCGGCCGCGGGTCCCGATCGCTGCGGCGGATGAGGAAGACCGCGACCGAGAGGGCGATCGCGAGGAGGCTGAGAGCCCCCAGCTGCAACAGCAGATTGGTGAGGCCGCGGCCCGCCGACGGGAAGCTCTCGATCGACGCCGTCACGATCAGCGTTCGCCGCACCACGGCGATCAGGCCGATGAACAGGAACGGCTCGGCCGAAAGCTCATGCGTGTGGATGACGAGGCCGAGGGTGTACACCAGCTCGGCGACGATCAGCATCAGCAGGATGCGGTCGAGCACCAGCACGCCGATGTCGACGGCATTGGAGCCATTGCTGACCGCGTTCCGGAGGTCGTTGACCGTTCCCACCAGCAGGAACCCTGCCGCGACCGTCAGGAACACCCCCACCGTTATGTAGATCGCCGTTTCCAGGACGTGCAGCAGCCGGTGGGTGAGCGCCGACTCGCCGTCTGAGGTGGCCATCATGGCTTTGAAGGTTCCCGATTACAGGCAAAAACCCTGCAAACCGCGTGGTTGCTTACGTGTACCACGGCGGCGGATCGACGCCCGGCGCGGGCGGTTCCGCGGCCTGGCCGCCCGCGTACTCGGCCCGCCCGGTGGTCGCGCACCACACGGACGCGCGCACGAACCGCTCGGCGAGAAGCCGCGCCGTCACATCCTGCATCACCGCATCGGAGGGCGAGGCCAGCCCGTCGGTCTCGATGACGAGCAGGCCCTCGCCGCCGTCGGGGAAGTACGTCGCGCGCACCCCCGTCCCCGAGAGCGGCTGCTTCTGCCAGTGAAAGCCGATGCCCTCAAGCTCGGGGCCCCAGTCGAAGCGGTAGCCGAGCGGCTCGAGGAACGCCCGCATGGCCTCGACGGGGATCGCCTCGAAGCGCACGTCGAGCCTCACAGCGCCGGCCGCACCGTGGCGCTCACCGCCGCTGCCGCTCGACCGAGCGCAGCGCCCTGTCCATCTGCCGCTTGGCGTCGCGCTCGGCGATCGCATGCCGCTTGTCGACGCCCTCCTTGCCCCGCGCCAGGCCCAGCTCGAGCTTCACCCGCCCGTCGGCGAAGTACAGCTGGAGCGGCACGAGCGTCATTCCCCGCTCGGCCACCTTGCGCCCGAGCTGCTCGATCTCGCGCCGGTGCAGCAGCAGCTTGCGCTCGCGCATGGGCTCGTGGTTCTGCATGTTCCCCTGCCGGTAGGGCGCGATGTGCGCCCCGACCAGAAAAACCTCGCCGTCGTGCAGCTGCGCGTAGGCCTCGCGCAGGTTGCCGCCGCCCTCGCGCAGCGACTTGACCTCGGTGCCGGTCAGGGCGATGCCCGCCTCGAGCCGCTCCAGGATGTGAAAATCGTGGCGGGCCTTGCGGTTGTCGACGATCAGCTTGCGTCCAGCGGGCATGCCGGAACTGTAGTTAGTGCTACGTGCGCCGCCGTTCGAGGTCGAGGAAGGGCAGATCCACCACGCGCGCGCCGACACGGCCGCGCTCGCCCTCGACCGACCACTCGATGTCGAGCGGCGCGTCCGGCCGCAGTCCCGGCCCGAGCGAGGCCAGCGCGATCATCTTCTTGAGCGTCGGCGACCAGCAGGTGCTGGTGGCCCGGCCAACCTGGTTGCCCGCGTAGAAGATCGGGATCGGGTCGCGGTTCACGGTCGCGGCCACCGCCGGAGCCAGGCCGTGGCGGCCGAACGCCGCCTCGATCCCCTGCCAGTCGAGCTCGATCCCGGCCAGCCGCCGGGCCGGCACGCCGGCGTCGCGGTCGCGGACGAGCGCGCGCCGGCCGACGAAGTCGGGCTTGTCGAGGTTGACCAGCCGGCCGAGCCCGATCTCAAACGGCGTGTACTCGTGCTCGGCGGTCATGGCGTGGCGAGCGCTCGTGTAGTCGACCTCGAGCAGGATCAGCCCGGCCTCGACGCGGGCGACGTCCATCGCCCGGATCCCCGCCGGGCGCAGGCCGTGGTCGGCGCCGGCGGCGATCACCGCGTCCCAGAGCTCCGGCGCGCGATCGGCGTCGACCCAGAGCTCGTAGCCCAGGTCACCCGTGTAGCCGGTGCGGCTGACGTCGATCTCGATGCCCGCCACAGTGGCCGCCCGGCGCCGGAAGTAGCCGACGTCCGACCAGTCGGCACCGGTGGCCTGCTCGAGCACGGCTCGGCTGCGCGGGCCCTGGAGCGCAAGCGCGCCGACCGTGTCGGTCACGTCCTGAATGTCGACCTCGAGGCCGGCCGTATTCAGGTGCAGCCAGCGGTAGCAGGGGTCGGCGGCGGTCCAGCGGAAGCTGGTCTCGCCGAGCCGCGCAACGGTGCCGTCGTCGATCACCTTGCCGCGCTCGTCGCACCAGGGCGTATAGCAGACGTGCCCCACCTGCAGGCGGGTGGCATCGCGCGTGATGACCCGGTCGACGAGCCGGACGGCGTCGGGGCCGGTGACCAGGTACTTGTAGAGCGGCGAGACATCGATCAGCGCGGCCGCCTGGCGGATCGCGTTGTACTCGATGTCGTGATTGTCGGCGTACGCGGCGGCCGCGGCGTAGCCGGCCCAGTCGCCCCAGGCCAGCTTGCGGTTCAGCGGCGCGGTGCGCTCGTGGAAGGGGGTGCCGACGCTCACCGCGCCAGTTTACGGGGCCTGGGCGCGTCCGTCCCCGGTAGGCTCGTGCGAGCATGGCGGAGCGCTACGACGCGATCGTGGTCGGCGGCGGGCACAACGGCCTGGTCACGGCCGCATACCTGGCCCGCGCCGGCCTGCGCGTGGTCGCCCTCGAACGCCGCGACGTGCTGGGCGGCGCGGCCGTCACCGAGGAGATCGTCCCCGGCTTCCGCTTCAGCGTCGCCTCCTACGTGGTGTCGCTGCTCCGGCCGGAGATCGTGCGCGAGCTGGAGCTGCCGCGCCACGGGCTCGAGATCCTGCCGCTCGACGGGACGTTCACCCCGCTGGACGGCGACTTCCTGTGGCGCACCAACGACCACGCGCGCACGATTCGCGAGCTGCGGCGGTGGTCGCTGTGCCGACGCCGAGGCCTACGACGAGTACGGCAACGCGATGGTGCAGATGGCGCGGTTCGTGAAGCCGATCCTGGCCGCGGTGCCGCCCGACCAGGGCCGCATCGACCCCCGCCAGTGGCTGCCGCTGGCCGGGCTCGGGCGCAGCTTCGCCGACCTCCCCCGGCGGCTGAAGGACGCCTTCATCCAGCTGATGACGATGAGCGCCGCCGACTTTCTCGATCAGTGGTTCGAGACCGACCCGCTCAAGGCGACGATGTCGGCATCGGGCATCATCGGCACGTTCCAGGGCGTGCGCTCGCCCGGTACCGCCTACGTGCTGCTGCACCACTACATGGGCGAGATCGACGGCGCCTTCCGCGCCTGGGGCATCCCCCGCGGCGGCACCGGCGGAGTGAGCCTGGCGATCGCCTCGGCCGCGCGGGCGCAGGGCGCCGAGGTGCGCACCGAGGCCGAGGTCGCACGGATCGACGTGCAGGGCGGGCGGGCGACGGGCGTCACGCTCGTCTCGGGCGAGGAGCTCCAGGCCGATGCCGTGCTCTCGAGCGCCGACCCGCGCGTCACGTTCAACCACCTGCTCGAGCCGGGGACGCTCGATCCCCAGTTCGAGGCCGACCTGGCCCGCTACCACTTCCGGGGCTCGTCGGGCAAGGTCAATCTGGCCCTCGACGGCCTGCCCGACTTCACCTGCCTGCCCGGAAAGGGCGAGCACCTGCGCGGCGCGATCAGCTTCTCGCCGTCGGTGGACTACATGGAGCGGGCCTACGACGACGCCAAGTACGGCCGTTTCTCGGCCCGCCCGTACGTGGACATGATCATCCCGACGCTGGTCGATCCCGCCATGGCGCCGGCCGGAAAGCACGTCATGAGCTGCTTTGTGCAGTACGCCCCGTACCACCTGGCCGGCGGCGCCGAGTGGGACGACGCCGCCCGGGACGCCTTCGGAGACACGGTGATCGACACGATCGCCGAGCGGGCGCCGAACATCCGCGACCTGATCGTCGGCCGCCAGGTGCTGACGCCCCTCGACATCGAGCGCCGGATCGGGCTGACCGAAGGGCAACATCTTTCAGGGCGAGCTCTCGCTGGAGCAGCTCTTCTTCAACCGGCCGGTGCCCGGCTGGGCACGCTACCGGACGCCCGTCGAGAACCTGTGGATGTGCGGGTCGGGCGCACACCCGGGCGGCGGCCTCATGGGCGCGCCCGGCCGGATCGCCGCGCTCGAGCTGCTGCGCCATCGCGGCCGCAGAAGGGGCGTGCGTGCCCGACTATGACGTGATCGTGGCCGGAGGCGGCCACAACGGCCTGGTGTGCGCCGCCTACCTCGCCCGCGCCGGCCAGCGGGTGATGGTGCTCGAGCGGCGTGCGGCCATGGGCGGCATCGGCGACGTCTTCCACACCGCGGGGCGGCTTCAGCCCGCAGTGATCGACGACCTCGACCTGGCCGGGCATGGCCTCGAGCTGATCCGGCCGGCCGTGCGCATGACCGCCCTGCGCGAGGACGCCCCCGCGCTCGTGTTCTGGAGCCGATCCCGAGCGCACCGCGGAGGAGCTCGCACGCCACGTCCCCGGCGACGCCGAGGCGTTTCTGCGCTTCGATGCTCACCTGCGCCTGCTGGCCGCGTTCGTGGCCGAGGTGCAGGCCTCGACCCCGCCCCGGCTCGACCGGGCGGCGCTGGCCGACGCGCCCGCGGGCCTGCGACTGGCCCGGGCCTACCGCCGCCTGGGCACCCGCACCGCGCGTGAGCTCACCCGGGTGCTGCCGATGGCGGTCGCAGACTTCGTCGGCGAGTGGTTCGGGGATGACGGCGTCCGGGCCGCGGTCGCCGCCCGCGGGACGCAGTTCACGGCCATGGGCCCGTGGTCGGCCGGAACGGCGCTCGTGCTCGTGAATGACTCGGCCGGAAACGACGGCGGTGCCGCCGGCCAGACCGCCTATGTCAGCGGCGGGCCCACCGCGCTCGCCGGCGCGCTGACGGGAGCGGCCCGCGCTCTGGGCGTCGATGTGCGCACCGGCGCCGAGGTGGTCTCGGTAATCACCCGTGACGGCGATGTCGCCGGGGTGAAGCTGGCGTCCGGCGAGGAGTTGACCGCTGCGGCGGTGGCCTCGGCCGTCGACCCCAAGACGGTGCTCACCCGCTGGCTCGACCCGGTCGTGGCCGGGCCGCGGATGCGCTGGCGGGCGGGCAACATCCGCA
Source organism: uncultured Actinomycetes bacterium (assembly GCA_963732075.1). GTDB lineage: Bacteria > Actinomycetota > Thermoleophilia > Gaiellales > JAICJC01 > JAICJC01. Next base: position 413,231 of record CAVSYD010000003.1, read on the forward strand.
CGCCGGGCGCGATTGCCCGGCTCGATTTCGACCTGACCGCCCTGCCGCGGTTCAGCGGTGTCGAGGACGATCTGGCGCTGCAGGGCCGGCTCGTGGTCGCGCCCGGGATCGACGCCGTCGAGCAGGCGTTCGATGCCTGGAAGTACGGCCGCGTGAGCGATCGGCCCACCCTCGAGGCCACCATCCCCTCGCTGTCTGACCCGGCCCGCGCGGGCGACGGCCACCGCATGACGGTGCTCGCCCAGTGGGTGCCGTATGCCGCCGACCCCAGCGAGGTGGCCGAGCGGGTGGTGGCGGTACTCGAGCGGCACGCGCCGGGGATCGGCGGCCTGATCGGCGCCACCCGGGTGCTGACTCCGGCCGCGATCGAGCAGGAGTACGGTCTCTCCGGCGGCCACCTCTACCACGCGGAGCCGGCGCTCGACCAGTTCTTCGCCTGGCGCCCGGTGATCGGCCTTGCCCGCCACCGGCTCGGGATCCGCGGCCTCTACCTGTGCGGGGCCGGGGCCCACCCCGGCGGTGGCCTCACCGGCGGCCCGGGCCGGAACGCCGCCCGCGAGATCCTGCGCGACCTGCGCCGGGCGGGCTGACCGCCGCCCGATCCACGGTGATGGGCAGCACCGGCTCGATCCCGAGCATGGCCGGAATGTCCGGCAGCCGGCGTACGAGCTCGAGATAGCGCGGCTCCTGGGCGAGCAGGCGGTCGAGGTGCGCCCGGGCGGCGTCGACCTCGCCGGTCGCGACCGCGGTGCGAAGCGCGGCGAGGGTGACGTGGGGCTCCTCGAGACCCGCTGCGAGGGCGGCCGCGACCGCCGCGGCGACCGAATCGGCCCCGGCCGCGGCCGCGACCCGCAGCGCCTGGTTTCGCAGCACCAGCCGGCGCAGCTCGGCCACCGGCTGGGGGTGATTGTCGACGCGAACGTCGCAGACGACGTCGCTCCAGGGGCTGCCACTGGGTTCGCCCGAGACCACCAGCACCCGCCCCGCCTCCTGGCCGCGCCAGTCGCCGCCCTCGCCCTGTCCGGCCTCGAGTGCCGCCACCAGTCGCTCGGCCATCGATCCGGTCGCGCCCCGGAACGTCTCCAGCATGGCCGGCCAGACGGTGGCGCGGTCCATCATGTTCGCCTGACAGGCGACGTTGGTGCGGTGGACGTGACCGGCCTCGGGAATGCACGCCCGGCCCGTGAACGCCGCGGACGTCCCCGTCGCGGCCACCACCCCCACCTGACGGTAGGGCGAGAGCCGGTCGCGGCGGGTCGCGCCGGCCAGCGCCGCGGCGGCTGTCGCGCCGCTCCGCAGCGCCAGCAGACAGAGCGGGCCGTACGACGGGTCGCTGAACGACTGGGTGGCGACGGCGCCAACGCCCGCCTCGACCCAGAGGGTGCCGACGCCGCAGCAGAACGCCTTCGACTGGATGGCCGCTCCCAGCTCACCCGTGTCCGCATCCCGGGCCACGATCGAGTAGGTCATGCCGGGCAGTTTCGCAGGCTCGAGGCCCGGCAGCCGCTGCGAGCCGATGAAGAGCCCCGCCCCGAGCATGATGAGCACCGCACAGAAACCGAATCCGACCGTGTAGCCATGCTGCTGGATCAGGTACCCGGTGAGCGGGAAGAGCCACAGCATCTGCACCGAGAAACAGCCCTCGGCGATCGACATCGACGTGGCCCGGAACTCCGAACGGGTGTTGTGCTGCAGGTAGGTCGACAGGGTCACGTAGACGAGCTCGGGTGCCCCGGCGATCAGCATCAGCACGATCACGGGCCCCGCCAGGCCGGGGAGAGCCGCCCCGATCACGAGCCCGGCCGCCGCCACTGCCGAGGCCACCCCCACCGCCACCGTCAGCGGGACGCGCTCGCCCAGCCGGCCGCCGATCCACGAGAAGCCCGCCCCCGCCAGCAGTGCCCCGCCCAGCACGAATCCCAGGAGCGCGTCGGACGCACCTCGCTCCTGGAACAGCGGCGCGGCGTAGAACCACCAGCTCGTCACGGCGGCCCAGTAGACGCTCCACGCCAGGGTCAGCACGCCCAGGCGGGGTGAGCGCAGCACCGCCCGCACGCCGTCGCCGGCCACCCGCACGCCGTCGCCGACCCGGCCGCGGGCATCGTCGGGCAGGCGGGTGGCGATGGCGCTCGCGGTGAGGGCGCAGACCGCGGTCATCCAGAACGCCAGCGGCGGCGAGACCGTCGCGATCAGGCCGCCGACCATGAACGAGATCGCACTCGCGAACTGGAACACGGCCCACAGGCCGCCCAGCATGCGCGGGTACTGCGCCTGGGCGTCGTCGTGCGCGAGCGAGTCGAAGAGGTACGCCTCGTCCGCGCCGGTGCGCAGCGCGAACGCGACGCCGTGCACCGCCCCCGCGACGCAGATCAGCGCAAATCCGGGCGCGTACACGTATCCCAGCTCGGCGGCGGCCGAGAAGAAGCCGGCCGCCACCAGCAGCCGCCGCCGGCCGAGCGCGTCGGCCAGTGCGCCCGTCGGCACCTGGGCCACCAGCATGCCCACGTGCAGCGCGGCCTCGACGAACCCGAACTGGGTCAGGCTGAGCCCGCGCGAGAGCAGGAACACGGCCCAGATGGGGCCGGAGAAGAGAATGCCGTTGAAGAGCTGATAGAGGCGGAAGACTGCGAGCGTGCGAGCGTTCATGGGTCCTCGGGAGTGTGCGGACGACGGACCTGCGGGGTCGGAGGCCGCCCTGCGGGCGCACCTCTCCCCTGGCGGGGGCCGTGTCAGCCCTGAACGCGGGCGATGCAGTGGCGCAGGAGCCTGACCGTCTGGCGGATCGACTCGACGTTTTGGCTGCGCGGTTGCATGGCGGCGGCCATGCTAGCAGACGGGATGCTCACTGGCCGAGCGCCGCCTCGAGCACCTGGCGGGCGATCGGTGCGGCCGTCTCGCCGCCCACGCCGCCCTTGACCACCAGCACGGCCACGGCCACCTTGGGCGCCCCGACCGGGGCAAACGCGATGAACCAGGCGTCGGTGGGGACGTTGGCCGGCCCCACCTCGGACGTCCCGGTCTTGCCGGCCACCGTCACGCCGGGGATCGCCGCCGCCGTGCCGGTGCCGTAGCTGACGACCGCCTCCATCATGGTCGTGACCTCGGACGCGACCCGTCGCGAGCACGCCCGCACCGGCACGTCGGGCTCCCGCGCCCGCAACGGCCGCCGGATCAGAAACGGGGGCCGCCGGGTGCAGCCCGAGGCGATCGTCTGGGCGACCGAGGCCATCTGCAGCGGCGTCGCGTCCACCCCGCCCTGGCCGATGCCGGCGACGCCCAGATCGAGCGTCGAGGTCATCCCGGACGGCGGCCGGGTGACGCTTTCGGGCACCGGGTAGGCGATCGACGCCGGGCGGTTGAACCCGAACGCGTCCGCCATCGCCACGAGCTTGGGCGCGCCCACCTCGTCGGCGAGTGGCGCGAACACCGAGTTGCAGCTGACGGCGAACGCCTCGACCAGCGAGCCGCCGCACGACTCGTGGTGGAAGTTGTGCAGCCTGAAGCCGTCCAGGGTTGCGTAGCGGGCGTACGTGTACTCGCTCTCGAGCGTCGCCGTCCCCGCCGTCAGGGCGGCGGACGCCGTGATGACCTTGAACGACGATCCGGGCGGCTGGATCAGGTCCATGCCCAGGCCGGCGTCGGCCTCGACCGCGCCCGTGCGGGCGCTGAGCACGACCACGCCGCCGTAGCGGGAGCCAAGCGCGGTGGCGGCCGCCTGCTGGATCGGCACCCGCAGCGTGGTGGTGACGTTGCGCGGGCTCTGACCCGGTCGCAGCGCCAGCACGCGGATGCGGCCGGTCACCTTCGAGACCGCGCGCAGCGCGAAGCGCGGCGTTCCGGCCAGGATCGGGTCGAGCGACTCCTCGAGGCCGCCCTGGCCGTAGGGCGCCGTGGCCGGCCAGCCCGCCCGTACCCGGGCCGCGACCTGCTCCGGGTCGGGCGTCTTGACGTAGCCGGTGATGACCGCAAAGGCCGAGCCCTGCGGGTAGATGCGGTGAGTTGCGGGGCCCTCGGCGAGCACCGCGCCGCTGCGGTCGAGGATCCGCCCGCGGCCCTTCGGCGGGACCACGTGCACGACCAGGCGCTCGTCCGACCCGAGCCCGGGGAACGTGAGCCCCCGGGTCCACGACACCCGTTCGCCGGCCGCCGTCCGCACCATGGGCACCGACATCACGTCGGTCACCCGGCCGAAGAGCCGCGTCGCCACCGACATGGTGACATCGACGGCGCCATGATCGAGGCGGAGCCGGCCGACCGAGTGCAGGCCGCGCATCGTCGCGACCGCCGCCGTGTGCCGGTACAGGGCGACGAAGCGCGAATACGGCACCCGCGCCCGCGACCGGGGGCTGATCTCGGCGTACATGCTGTGGTAGTCGCCGGTGTGCCAGGCCGCGACGAACCGGGTCACAGGGGCGAGCGGGTCGGACGGCGATGTGCGGGCGGCGTCCCCGCGCGACCCGGTCAGCACGAACGCGACACCGCCGATCGCCGCGACCACCAAAACGAGCACGGCAAGCCGCGTTGCCCAAATCCCCTTCCCACGCCCCGGTGACATCGAAACGGATTGTGCCTACAACGCGGCCCGCGGCGCGAATCCTCACCCGCCCGGCGACGCGGTCGACCGTCTCCACCGCCACCTCCACCGGGTCTCCCAGCCGCAATCGCCGCCCGCTGCGACCGGCGACGAGCGCCACTCCGTGCGGATCGAGCTGCACGTACTCGCCCGACCACGACCGTCCCGGCAGATAGCCCTCGTAGAGGTCGCCGAAGCGCACGAACGCGCCGGCATCGATCAGCCCCACCACCTCGCCCGGGAACGTCGCCTCCCAGCCCTGGTCGTAGAGCACGTCGTCGAGCAGGAAGGCGGCGCAGACATCGTCGCCGCGGCGCTCGAGCCGCTCGGCGGCCCGCTCGGCCTCCGAGGCGTGCACGGCGGCGGCACGCACGTCCTCGGCCTCCGGCGGCGGCGACGCGAACGCGCCCAGGTGGCGCAGGAGCGCCCGGTGCACCATCAGGTCGGGGTGCCGGCGGATGGGAGACGTGAAATGGCAGTAGGCGCGGCTCGCGAGCCCCGCGTGCCCGCGGTTCACCGGGTCGTAGCGGGCCTTGCGCAGCGCGCGCAGCACCATCCCCGGGAACGCCTCGCGGCCCCGGCCCGAGCTGCGTACATACCCCGCCACCGTCTGGCTGAGCAGGCCGGCGAAGCGCGCGGCCGCCGGGCCCGAATGCAGGTCGGGCACCGGCGGCGTCGGCACGTCGAGCGCCTCGAGCCGCTCGACCAGGGCGTCCAGCGCCTCCGGCTCGGGCGGCTCGTGCACCCGAAACGGCACCACCGCGCCGGCGGCGGCGAGCTCGGTGGCGACCGCCTCGTTGGCCGCCAGCATGAGCTCCTCGACCAGCCTGTGGGCGGCGCCGTCCGGGCGCCGGCCGCCCTCCATCACCACCCCGGCGGCGATCCGGAACGTCCGCTCCTGCGTCTCGACCGCGATGCCACCGCGGGCCAGGCGGGCGGCCGCGCTCCCGTCGGCAAAGTCGCCGAGGCGGCGCAGGGCCGACGACCAGGTCGGGTGGCCCCTCACCGCTCGCCAGCATCACCTCGGCCTGGTCGTAGGTCAGGCGGTGGTCGCTGCGGATCAGGCTGCGGTGGGCGCGCAACGGGCCGGCCCCGCCGACCTCGACGGTGACCGCATACCGGTCGTGGCCGGGAACAAGGCTGCACAGATCGGACGAGAGCCGCTCGGGCAGCATCGGGTCGACGCGGCCGGGCAGGTACACCGAGTTCGCTCGCCGGGCGGCCTCGGCGTCGATGGCGCCGCCCTCCGACACGAACGCGGCCACGTCGGCGATGTGGACGAGCAGCCGGTCGCCGTCCACCGACAGCGCGTCATCGTGGTCGCGGGCATCCGCCGGGTCGATCGTGAACGTCAGCAGGGCGCGAAGGTCGCGCCGCTCCGAATCCTCGCGCGGGCCGGCGGGCAGGCCGGCGACCTCGGCGGCCACGGCATCGCGGCCAGGAGGCGGCGGCGCCGGCCTCGACCGCGAGCCCGTGCAGGACGGCCGACACGTCGTCCGGCGGCCCCAGATGGGCGATCACGACGCCCCGGCCGGGGCCGGTGACCACGACCGCGACCAGATCGCCGGGGCGGGCGTCCACGCTGCCGACCCGGCCCAGCGTCAGCGCCCGGCCCGAGGCGAAGTACGGCTCGCCCACCATCACCCGCGCCCGCAGCGACACCTGGCAGACGACCGGCGCCGGCGCCGGCTCGGGCGTCAACGACCCAGTGCCCGCAGGGCGGTGAGAAGCACGCGGTCGATGGGGCCGGCGCGGGCATCGACCGGAATCGTCGGCTGGATACCGCGTCCCTCCACCACGAGCCCGCCGCGCAGCGTGTACCTGGCAACCGTCAGCTTGAGCGCTCCGCCGCCGGCGAGCGGCTCGACCGCCTGCACGGTGCCCTTGCCGTAGCTGCGGCGCCCGACGATGACGGCACCCGCGTCGGCGTGCAGCGCCCCCGCCACCACCTCGGCCGCGCTCGCCGTGCCGCCGTTGATCAGGACGGCGACGCGCATGCGCCCGACCGCGGTGTTGTCGGCGACGAACTGCCGCGGCGGCTCGTGCAGCCCCTGCGTGCGCACGACCACCCCGCTGCGGCGCGAACACGCGCACCACCGCGACCGCCTGCGACAGCAGCCCCCCGGGGTTGCCGCGCAGATCGAGGATCACGGCCTCGTGGCGGCGGTGGGCGCGCCCGGCCAGGGCGCGCACCCTGGCGCCTGCCGTCGCCGGGAAGCCCAGCAGCTTGATGACGCACACCCGCAGGCCGCCGAAACGGATCACCCGGCTCGACACGTACGGCAGCGCGATGTGCCGGCGCACGAGCGTCAGCGACAGGGGATGGTCACGGCCCTGACGGACGATGCGCAGGTGCATCGGCGTTCCCGCCCGGCCGCCGATCAGATTGAGCGCCCGCCGGTAGGACAGGCTGGCGAGCGACGTGCCGTCAATCGTCGTGATGACGTCACCCGGGCGGATCCCGGCCCGGCGGCCGGGGAATCCCGGAAACGAGGCGGTCACCCGCAGGCCGCGCTGTTCGCGCGCGAGCGCGAGCCCGACGCCGGGATAGCTGCCGGTCTCGGCCGCCTGCAGCTCGCTGTAGGCGTTCGGCGGCAGGTAACGCGTGTACGGATCGGCCAGCGCCCGCAGCATCCCCTTCACGGTGGTGGCGTGGAGCGCGGCCACCGGCACCGCCTCGTAGTAGTACGCCCGCAGGTCGTGCAGCACCTCCGTCCGCAGAGGCGCCGGGGCGGGGGTCGCCGCGGTTTGCGGAAGCGACCGCTCGCGGAGCTCGAACCCGACGGCAAACGATCCGCCGAGCACCACGGCGGCAAGGGCGAGCACGAATATCCGGCGCCCCTTCACCGACTGGTGATTGTAACGGTTGCTGCGGCCTTTGGCCGGGAGGTGGATCAGACGCGCAGGAAGCGGCGCAATGTGAGTCCGGAGCCGAACGCGCCCAGGAGCAGTCCGAACGCGGCCAGAAGGCCGATCAGAAGCGGGATGCCGACCAGCCGGGCGGGATCGGTGATGCCGCGGTTGAAGTTGTCGACCGCGACGTACACCACCGCCAGCATCACCACCGCTCCGACCGCGCCCAGAAGCCCCGTCAACATCCCCTCCAGCATGAACGGCAGCCGCACGAACGCGTTGGTCGCCCCCACCAGCTTCATCACCTCGATCTCACGCCGGCGCGAGAAGATCGAAAGCCGGATCGTGTTCTGGATCAGGACGACCGCCGCCACACCCAGCAGGATCATCAACCCGAACACGAAGTAGAGCACGTACTTGAGCGTGTTCAGCACCTGGTCGGTGATCTTCTTGCCGTACGTCACGCACGGCGGGCTGCCGCAGTTGCGGATCGGGTCGATGCTCTGGGCGGCGTTGGCCGTCTCGGACGCCTTGTTCGGGTCTTTCAGCTTGACGTAGAAGGCCGGCGGCAGCGGATTCGTGTTCAGCTGCAGGATCGCGGCCTGCTCGGACTTCGACAGCATCTTCACGGCCTGGGCCGGCGAGATGTAGGCCACTGACTTGACGTTCGGCAGCCGGTCGACCTGGTTTGCGACCTCACCGCGCTTGGCCGCATCGGTCCCATAGGCGATCGGCAGGTACAGCTTGACCGTGACCTCGTTGCGGACGCCGACGGCGTAGTCGTACACCCACCAGGCCGTGCTGACGAAGATGCCCAGCAGGAACGTGACGATCAGCACGGTCACGGTCGCCGCGAGCGTCGTCGCAGCATTCGACCGGATGGAGGCCAGCGCCTCCCAGAAGAAGAACCGCCACCTCAACCCTCGTAGCCCCCACGGCGGTCGTCGCGAACGACGCGCCCGTCCTCGAGCTGGATCACCCGCCGCCGCATCTTGTCGACCATCTCGCGGTCGTGGGTTGCCATCACCACCGTGGTGCCGGCGCGGTTGATGCGGTAGAGCAGCTGCATGATGCCCACGGAGGTGTCGGGATCGAGGTTCCCGGTCGGCTCGTCGGCGATCAGGAGCGGCGGGTGGTTGACGAACGCGCGCGCCACCGAGACGCGCTGCTGCTCGCCGCCCGAGAGCTCGTGCGGGAAGCGGTCGCCCTTGTCGGCCAGCCCCACCAGGCCGATGATGTCGGGCACCTTCTTGCGGATCTCGGCCCGCGACTTGCCCTGCACCTGGAGCGCGTAGGCGACGTTCTGGTAGACGCTGCGGTTGGGCAGAAGCTTGAAGTCCTGGAACACGCAGCCGATGTTGCGGCGCAGCGTCGGCACCGGGAGCGCTTCAGCTTGGGCAGCGAGCGGCCGCCGACGATCAGGTTGCCCGGAACTGACGTCGAGCTCCTTCAGAAGCAGCTTGATGAACGTCGACTTGCCCGAGCCCGACGGCCCGACGAGGAACACGAACTCGCCCTTGTCGATCTGCACGGAGACGTCGCGCAGGCCGACGACGTCGCCCTGATACGTCTTCGTCACGCCGTCGAACAGGATCATCGCCTGCGACGCGGGACGAGTCGTTTCGGACGGCGGCGGGTCGACGGCGGTGCGGCGGGGAGCCCGGACCCGATTCGAAGGCCGGGGGCGGTGCATCCGACACGGCCTGATGGAGTCTGATTTGCGTCACTCATGATCGGCTGCGGATCGCCGGCAGGGGCGATGGACGCGAGTTCAGGGTACCGGTGCAGACCGGATGGGTGCAAACGCGACCCCGCCCAATCCCAGCATCTGCCAAGCGGCCCCTGCTGCTCGTGCGCATGAATAAATGGGGCCTGGCCCCATTTGATTCGGATGTTTGCAGCTGGCCCGCACCGCTACCGCTCCGCCGCCCGGCGCAGGAGCTCGGCGTGCACCAGCTCGTCGAGGTCGCCGTCGAGCACGCCCTGGGCGTTCCCGATCTTGAGGTTGGTGCGGAGGTCGTTCACCATCGTGTAGGGATGCAGGACGTAGTGACCGGATCTGGCTCCCGAACGAGATGTCCTGGCGCCTCGCCGCGCGCGCTTGGCCATCTCTGCCTCGCGCTGTTCGCGCTCGCGCTCGAGCAGGCGCGACTTGCAGGATGCGCATCGCCTGAGCCTTGTTCTGCAGCTGGGAGCGCTCGTTCTGGCACTGGACGACGATGCCGGTCGGCAGGTGGGTCAGGCGCACCGCCGAGTCGGTCTTGTTGACGTGCTGGCCGCCGGCGCCCTGCGAGCGGTAGGTGTCGATCCGCAGGTCGCCCGTCGTCGATCTCGACGTCGACGTCGTCGTCGACCAGCGGGGCGACCTCGACCTGGGCGAAGCTCGTGTGGCGGCGGTGGGCGGAGTCGAACGGCGACTGCCGCACCAGCCGGTGGACGCCCTTCTCGGCCTGCATGATCCCGTAGGCGTTGTCGCCGGTGAGGGTGAAGGTGGCGCTCTTGAGGCCGGCCTCCTCGCCCGGCGTCGCCTCCAGGAGCTCGGTCTTGAGGCCGCGGCCCTCGGCCCAGCGCAGGTACATGCGCAGCAGCATCTCGGCCCAGTCCTGGCTGTCGGTGCCGCCGGCGCCCGCGTGAACGTCACCACCGCGGGGCCGGAGTCGTACTCGCCGGTGAAGAGGGCCTCCTCCTGCAGCCGGGCGACATCGCGCTCGAGGGCGGCCACGCGACGCCTCGAGCTCGGCCTCGCCACTCGGGATCGTCCGCGGCCATCTCGAGCAGTGCCGTCGAGCTCGCCGGCGTCGATGCTGGAGCCGCTCGAACAGGTCGAGCTTGTCGCTGCGAGCGGGCGCAGCTCGCGCCGAGACCCGCGCCGCCCGGCGCTGGTCGTCCCAGAAGTCCGGGCGGACGGTCGCGGCCTCGAGCTCGGCCTTGCGCGCGCTCAGTGCATCCGGGTCAAAGGTAATCACGAACCCAGTGCAACTGGGCTCTGATCTCCTCGACCGCCTGGCGGAGCTCGTCGAGCGAGCGCGTCCGGAGCTCACGACGTTATGCGCCATGGCACCGCTTGTACTTCTTGCCCGAGCCGCACCAGCAGGGGTCGTTGCGGCCCGACGTCGCGCTCCGGGCTCGACGATGCGCTGCTCGACCACCGGGAACGCCTCGCTCCGTGGGCTCGTCGCCGTTCGGGCGGGTCCGGCCGCGCCGCCAGCGCCTCGAGCGAGGCGCCCTGTCGTGGGCGTAGCTGAGCTGCTCGTGCCGGCTGGGGCGAGTGCTCGTACTGGCGCGTCGTCCTCGACCTCGACCTCGACGTGGAACAGCACGCGCACGATCTCGCTGCTTGACCAGGCAGTCCATCTCGTCGAACATCTGGCGCCCTCGGACCGGTACTCGACCAGCGGATCCTTCTGGGCGTACGCCGCGCAGGCCGATGCCCTCGCGCATGTAGTCCATGTTGTCGAGGTGCTCGCGCCAGCGAGCGTCCAGCACCTGCAGCACGATCGCAGCGCTCGAGGTTTCGCGGTCAGCGTCCTCGCCCCACTCCTGCCTCGCGCTGCTCGTAGGTCGAGATCGCGTCGTCGAAGATGCGGTCGAGCAGATCCTCGCGGGTGATGTGCTGGCGGTCGATCGTGGACCAGGTCTCGACCGCGGATCGGATAGACCGACTGCGAGCGCGACCCACATGCCCGTCCCAGCTCCCAGTCCTCGGCGATGTCGCCGCCGCCGGTGTGGGAGTCGACGGCCGCCTCGATGACGTCGTCGAACCAGCTCGCGCACGAGCTCGTGCAGGTCGCCGCCCTCGAGGACTCGCGCCGCTCGGCGTAGACACCTGCTTGCGCTGCTCGTTCAGGACGTCGTCGTACTTGACGACGTTCTTGCGGATGTCGAAGTGCAGCTCCTCGACCTTCTTCTGCGCGCCCTCGATGCGGCTGCGTCAGCATCTTGGCCTCGATCGGCTCGCCGTCGGCCGGCCCGAAGGCGAGTCGAGGATCTTGTAGATGCGGTCGCCGGCGAACAGGCGGATCAGGTCGTCCTCGGCCGAGAGGAAGAAGCGCGACTCGCCCGGGTCGCCCTGGCGGCCGGAGCGGCCGCGCAGCTGGTTGTCGATGCGGCGCGACTCGTGCCGCTCGGTGCCGAGGACGTACAGGCCGCCGACGCTCGGCGCACGCCGTCGCCGAGCTTGATGTCGACGCCGCGGCCGGCCATGTTGGTGGCGATCGTGACCGCGCCGTTCTGGCCGGCGTCCGCGATGATCTCGCGCCTCGCGCTCGTGTGCTTGGCGTTCAGGACCTCGTGCGGGATGCCGCGCCGCTCGAGCAGCGTCGGAGAGGTCCTCGGACATCTCGACCGAGATCGTGCCGACCAGGACCGGCTGGCCCTGCTCGTGGCGCTCGGCGATGTCGTCGACCACCGCCTCGAACTTCTCCTCCTTGGTCTTGATAGATCTGGTCGTTGTGGTCCTCGCGCATCATCGGCCTGTTGGTCGGGATCGGCACGACGTCGAGCTTGTAGATCTTGTGGAACTCGTTCGGCCTCGGTCAGCGCCGTGCCGGTCATGCCGGCGAGCTTCTCGTACAGGCGGAAGTAGTTCTGGATCGTGATCGTGGCGAGCGTCTGACGTTCTCTTCCTGGATCTTCACGCCCTCCTTGGCCTCGACCGCCTGGTGCAGGCCCTCCGACCAGCGCCGGCCCTCCATCATGCGGCCGGTGAACTCGTCGACGATCATGACCTCGCCGTCGACGACCACGTACTCCTTGTCGCGCTTGTAGAGCGCCTTGGCCTTGAGCGCCTGGATCGAGGTGGTTGCACGAGCTGGCCGTTCTCGGGGTCGTAGAGGTTCTCGATCCCCAGCGCCCGCTCGATCTTGGCGACGCCCTCCTCGGTCGGGGCGGCCGATCTTGGCTTCTCGTCGACCTCGTAGTCGTCGCGTCGTGCCGGAGGTCGCGGACGATCGCGGGCGAACCTGTAGTACGTGTCGGCCGCCTCCTCGGGCTGGCCCGAGATGATCAGCGGCGTGCGCGCCTCGTCGATCAGGATCGAGTCGACCTCGTCCACGATCGCGAAGTAGTGGCCGCGCTGGACGGTCTGGTCGAGGTCGACCGCCATGTTGTCGCGCAGGTAGTCGAAGCCGAACTCGGAGTTGGTGCCGTAGGTGATGTCGCAGGCGTATGCCTTGCGGCGCGCTGGTCCTCGTCGATCGAGCATGGTCGACTGGATCACCCCGACGGTGACGCCCAGGGCCTCGTAGACCGGGCGCATCCACTCCGCGTCGCGGCGGGCCAGGTAGTCGTTGACCGTCACCAGGTGCACGCCCACGCCGGCGAGCGCGTTGAGGTAGAGCGGCAGCGTCGCGACGAGCGTCTTGCCCTCACCGGTCTTCATCTCGGCGATGCGGCCCTCGTGCAGGACCATGCCGCCGATCAGCTGGACGTCGAAGTGGCGCATGCCGAGCGTGCGCCGGGCGGCCTCGCGGACGCAGCGCGAACGCCTCCGGCAGGAGGTCGTCGAGCTCCTCGCCCTGATCGAACCGGTCCCGGAACTCGGCGGTCTTGCTCGCGCAGCTCATCGTCGGACAGCCGCTCGATCTCGGGCTCGAGCGCGTTGATGTCGCGCACCCGCTCCTGCATGCGCTTCAGGGTCCTCCCCTCGCCGGCGCGGAGGATCTTCTGGAAGACGCTCATCGTTTTGGATGGTATCGAACCGGGCGCCGGCAGCCTTGAGGATCGGTGGTCGGGTGTGGCAGGGGTGTGGCGGGGATGGCGTGGAGGCTGGGAAACGGCCAATTGGCGTTTCGTGTTAATGCCAATTGGCCCCGGGAGCAGCCCCGAGCGGCAGACCGCCAGCCTCGAAGACGTCCCAGATCGACCGAGGCCGGCGCGGCGCTCAGCCGACCATCAGGGCTTGGGCCGTCTGCTTCCAGGCCAGTATTGCGGTCGGAACTCGGCCAACGGCCAATTGGCATTCTCTGCGTCGGCCAATTGGCCACTTCACCGCGTCCTCGTGCCCCGCGGGCTGGTGCGCCGGGGTCCCCGCCGGCGCCCTCGAGCGGCCATGGAGGAATGTGCCGGGGTGTCAGGGGGTCCGGCAGAGCGCCAATTGGCGCACTCAGACAATGTCAATTGGCTCTTAAACGTCCAACCCGCGACCCCGGGGACCCCTTCCGTATCCTGAACGGATGGCCAACCCCGACCCACCCGCACCCAGCGCGACGGTTCCGCTCGGGCTCGAACTTGCCCCCTCGAGACATGCGAGCGAGGAGATGCGCGAGGCCATCCTCGGCTGTTTCGAGCGCGCCGGACTTGACGGTGCCGAGTGGGAACCGATGGCGGGTGACCCCAGTAACACCAAACCGGACTGGGAGATCGCGTCGCCGACGCTCCATGTCATCGTCACCACGGGCGCCGCCATGCACCCCGCCGACGCGGTGAAAGCGATGTCAGGCGCGCTGGCAGCCGCCCTGGGGGACGTCCGTCACAAGCTGCCAACGCTGCCACTGGGTCTCCGGATTCAAGCCTCCGGAAAGCGCTTCTGGTTCGCCTTTCAGGTCACAGACACAGCTGAAGCGGTCGAGCGCGGCCTCGGCGGGCTCCCAACCAGCGCGGAACTCGAGCGCCTTGGGGCGGCTGTCGGCTGGGACGATCGTGCGCGCACCTGGATCGCCCTCTGACGACCCCGGCCTCAGACCCCCTTGATCAGCCGTCCCCGTCCCAGGCCGGCTCGATCAGGCCGTAGTTGCCGTCGCGGCGCTTGTAGATGACGCACACGTCCTCGGAGTCGGCGTTCACGAACACGAAGAAGTCGTGCCCGATCAGCTCCATCTGCAGCATCGCCTCCTCGGGAGGCATCGGCTTCATGTTGAACCGCTTGGACTTGACGATCACCGCGTCCTCCTCATCCGGCAGCACCACCGGCTCTCCGAGCGGCGGCGCGACGTGGGTGGCGATGTGGTGTGCGCCCTTGCGAGAGCGCCTGTTGCGATACCGCTTGACCTGCCGCTCGAGCTTGTCGGCGACGAGGTCGATCGAGGCGTACATGTCGGTGGACGACTCGCGGGCCCGCAGGACCGGCCCCTTCGTCCACACGGTCGCCTCGGCCACCTGCTTCTCGTTGATCGAGGGATTGTGCTCGACGGCCAGCTCGAGCTCACACCGGCTCTCGTCGGAGAGGTGTCGCGCGAGCTTGCCCAGCTTGCGCTCCGAGTACGTGAACAACGCATCGGTCACGTCCACATTGCGGCCCTTGACCTGCAACTTCATGCGCGGCTCCTTTGGACGGAGGAGTGCTTCGGAAACATACCCGCTCGTCACATGCGAACGACGCGGGCGAGGCTGACGGCGGCGACGGCCGCGGCGTCGCCGCGCCGCAGCGCCGTCCCGCAGGCCGACAGGGTGGCGCCGGTGGTGTAGACGTCGTCGACGAGGACGACGCGGTGCCCGGCCGCCTCCGCCCGGGGCCGGAAGGCGTCGCGGACGTTGCGGCGGCGGGCGGCGAGATCGAGGCCGCGCTGGGGCCGCCGCAGCGGCGCCGCCCCGAGCAGGCCCTGCGCCGGCATCTGCCACCGCCGCGCCAGGGCCACCGCGAGCACCTGCGCCGGGTGATAGCCGCGATGCACGGTGCGCCAGCGGTCGGCGGGCACCCAGGTGACGACGTCGCACTCGGGCCGCTCAACGACCGTCGCGATCAGGCCGGCGGCGAGCTCGGCCAGGCCGCGCAGGCCGGCGTCCTTGAAGCGCACCACCAGGTCGCGGCCGCCGCCCTCGAACGCGATCGCGGCCACCGCCGTGTCGAACCCCAGCCGCCGGCCGTGACACTCGCGGCAGTCGGCGACCGGCTCGGCGGTGGGCTTGCCGCAGCGGGCGCACTCCGGCCCGCCCAGCACGGGTAACGCGGCCACGCACGCCGCACAGACGGGATCGCCGCCCCCGCCGCACAGGGCGCACGTGGCGGGGACGAGCAGATCGAGCAGCACGCGCACCCGGCCAACGCTAGGCCGGAAGGTGTCAGGGGTGGGTGCGAAACGGTGCCGGAAGCGCTACGAAAGGGTGAACGGCTGGTCGATGATCGTGCCGGCGGGCACCCGCTCGGCGAGCACGCGCGGATCGGCGGAGACAAGCGGGCTCACCTCGATCGGCACCGCGGCCGACCCGTCCGTCCGCCGCCGGACGACCGCCCCGGCCGCCTCGAGCACGTCCGCGGCGGCATCGCTCAGCCGCCGCCGCACCGACTCGGGCGAGGAGCCTCCCGTGGCGTTCTTGAGCGGCTCGAACTCCGCCGCGCGGCTGGTCTCAAGCACCAGCGAGCGCCGCGCCAGAGGCAGCGTGTCGAAGATGAACTGCTCGAACTTGATCGCGTTTGCGATCCCCGGGTCGACCCGGTTGCCGGCGTCGTCCACGTACGGCACCTGCTTGCGCGCCCGGTGGTACGGCAGCTCGGCCGACCGGGCCAGGTCGGCCATGAACTCGAGCCGGAACACGTGCAGGGCGATGCTGCCGGCCGAGAAGGCCAGGCTGCCGTCGGCCCGCCGCAGCTCCGCCAGCGCCGGGGGCAGGTCGGAGTACTCGATGACGAGCTGGCGACCCCCGCGCTGCGCCACCACGCCCACCTTCTCGGCCGGATCGCGCTTGCGGACGACCTTCGACGACACGTCGGCGCCGGCGCGCAGGTGCGCGCCCACGAACCCCGGGTCGGCGATCGCCACCATGGGGTTGTCGACCTGCAGGTAGAAGACGGTGTCCACGCCGCGGCTGCGCATGTCGTCCAGGCAGCCACCCCGGTCGAGCGCGCGCAGGGTGCCGCCATGGCCGTCCGGGCTGAGCGCGACCCGGTCACGGTCGGCCAGGAGCACCGCACCCGTGGCCGCAGACACCGCCGGCATCGTCCCCTGCCGGAAGAGGTGGGCGTGGTCGAGGCCGAAGTTCCGGTGCCGGTGAAGAAAGCGCGCCGTCGGGTCGTGATTCTCGTCGCTCGTCATCACGTAGACCGGCGGCGTGCGCCCGTGGAGCAGGCCGAGCGCGGCGATCTTCTCGAAGTGGATCTCAAACAGCGAGCGGTCGGTCACCGGCCCGATCGGATAGCACCCCTTCGGCCCCTCGAAACCAAGCCGCGTTCCCTGGCCGCCCGCGACGATGACGACCGCCACGCCGCCACGCCGAAGCGCCGCCTCGCCCGCGCCGATGTCCTCCGGGGAAGGGGCCGGCGTGGGCTCCACCGGCTCGACCCCTTCGACGTCGATCGGCGCCTGCGGGTCGCGCACGAGCGTCCCCACCAGCGTGTCGAGGAGGTCGAGGTCGAGCGAGCGCAGGTCGCGCTCGAGCCTGCGCCGGCCCGCGCCGTCGAGGTCGTCCCAGAACCGCAGCAGGTGTTCCTGGCCGTGCTCGGCAAGAGCCGCCTGCAGCTGACCGAACGCGTCATCGCCCATCCGCCTACCCTACCGGCGCGGTCGCTCGGGTCTAGACGAACCGGTACGGCGGCCGGCGCACGCCGTGCTCGGTGATGATGGCGCTGATGTTCGCCGCCGGGGTGATGTCAAAGGCGGGGTTGTAGACGCCGAACCCCTCGGGCACCGCCGGCCCCAGCTCGTCCGGGCGGCGATGCTCGATGGGGATCTCCTCGCCGGTCGCGATGGCGGTGTCGATCGTCGAGGTGGGCGCCGCGACGTAGAACGGCAGGTTGTGGATGCGGGCGAGTGCGCTCAGCGAGTAGGTGCCGATCTTGTTGGCCACGTCGCCGTTGCGGGCGATCCGGTCGGCGCCCGTGATGACCGCGTCCACCTTGCCCTGCGCCATCAGCCAGCCGGCGGCGGAATCGGTGATCAGTGTGGCGGGGATGCCCTCCTCGCGCAGCTCCCAGGCGGTCAGCCGGGCGCCCTGGAGCAGCGGCCGCGTTTCGTCGACCCACACGTGCAGCGACGGGTCACGCCGGTGGGCCGCGCGGATCACGCCCAGGGCCGTGCCGATGCCCGCAGTGGCGAGCGCGCCGGCGTTGCAGTGTGTGAGCACCTGGGCGCCCGCGCGCAGAAGCTCGGCGCCGTGGCCGCCGATCCGGCGGCAGCGATCCACCTCGTCGGCGTGCAGCGACACGGCCTGGTCGAGCAGCGCCGCCCGCATCGCCGCGGGATCGGCGTGAGGGTCGGACGCACGCTCGCGCATGCGCTCGACCGCCCACGCCAGGTTGACCGCTGTGGGCCGGGTCGCAACCAGGCCGCAGCATGCGCGCTCGACGTCCTCGCGCAGCACCTCGACGCTGCCCGCACGGCTGCGCGCGGCCGCGAGGACGACACCGTAGGCCGCGGCGATCCCGATTGCCGGCGCCCCGCGGACGACCATGCTGCGAATGGCCTCGGCCACCTCCTGCCAGGTGACGAGCCGGACCTCGACGACCGCGGCGGGAAGCCGCGTCTGGTCGAGGAGGACCACCGCGCCATCCTCGTAGCGGGCGATCCCATGCGGCGCAAGCGCGAAGGAGCGGGGGGACGCGATCACCAGTTGCTCACTATACGCACTACGGCTTCAGCGCCCGCTTGAGCGCGGCGATGTTGTGCACCGGCGTTGGATCCACCCCGCGCGCGAGCGCCGCCCAGTAGCTGACCCAGTCGCCGTGGGCCACCAGCGAGAACGCGCGCGCCGCCGCCGTCTCGCCGCGGCCCTCTACCACCTCGACGAGTGCCGCCTCCGCCGCCACCAGCGCGGCGGTCGCGTCGATGCTCCGGCGGACGGCCTCGTCCTGGCCCGGATCCGACAGAAGGACGGCCGCGAAGGGTGCAGCCGGCGTGCCCTCCCAGCCCACGATCTCGTTGTGCGCCAGCTCGGGCAGGGCGTGGCTGAAGGCGTGCATCTTGGCGTTCTCGTTCAGCTGCGTCTTCCACCGGTAGGCAACGGCGCCGATCGGGCCCGCGCCGTAGATGAGCGGGATCGTGTCCGAAAGCCGCTCGCCCAGCTCACGCGCGGCGGCGACATCGACGTCCTCCACGCCCGCGGCGGCCGCCGACGCGATCCCCTGCGACGCAAGGCCGCAGGCGCCGAAGGCGCCGGCCATCGCCCCGAACAGGTATCCCAGCGCTGCCCGCGGCTGGCCGGTTGCGACCGCGCCCGGCACCTGCGCGTAGGCGACGTCCCACTCCTGGGCGAGGCTCACCAGCGTACCGCCGGCGCCCACGATCAGGAGCCCGGCGCCCTGGCGGTGGGCCTGGCGGGCGCAGGCGAGCGCCTCCTCGGTCTCGCCCGAGTAGCTGACGCACATCACCAGCGTCCCCGGGCCGGCCCAGTGCGGGATGCGGAAGCCGCGCACGCGCGTGATCGGCACCGGGCACTCCCCGGCGACCAGCGCCCGCAGGAGCTCGCCGCCCATCGCCGAGCCGCCCATGGCCGCAATCACGACCGCGCCTGGGAGCGCGCACGTCGACGCCCGCGGCCGCGCCGACGGCCTCACCCTGCCGCAGCTGCTCGGCCATTCCGGCGATGGCGTCCGCCATCCCCGAGGGGTCGGCCGCCGTCACCACACCGGTTCTCCAGTTTGTGCCACCACTCGATTCTGCACGGTTCGGCCCCCGGCCACAACCGCACCGGCCAGAAGCACCGATCCCAGGACGCGGGCGCCGGCCTCGACCCGGCACCCGGGACCGACCACGGAATCCATCACCCGCGCCCCGGGAGCGATCTCCGGCGGACGGGTCGATCAGCCCGCCCGGAGGCATCTGCTCGAGGTTGGCGTCGAGGTAGCTCTCGGGTGTGCCGATGTCGCGCCAGGCGCCGTCGAAGCTCCACGCATACAGGCCCGCTCCCACGAGGAGCGGAAACACCTCGTACTCGACCGACACGGCTCGTCCGGCCGGAATCAGATCGAGCACGCCGGGGTCGACGATGTAGGTGCCCGCGTTGATCGTGTCGGCGGGTGCTTCCCCGGCCGCCGGCTTCTCGACGAACGCGGTCACGGCGCCGTCGGGCGCGGTGACGACCACGCCGTAGCGGCTGGGATCGTCCACCGGGTGCAGCGCCAGGGTCATGCGGGCGCCGTGGTCGCGATGAAGGGCGTAGAGCGCGGTCAGGTCGAGGTCGGTCAGGACGTCGCCGTTTGCGACCACGAAAGGCTCCCGAAGGCCGCGGGCCGCGTGCGCGATCGCGCCTCCGGTGCCCAGTGGCTCGGGCTCCACCACGTACTCGAGCGCATCCCCGAAATGGGCCCGGATCGCATCGGGGCGGTAGCCGCACGCCAGGATGATGCGGATCGGCCCCGTGCCGGCGCAGGTGCTCGACCTGATGCTCGAGGAACGGCCGGTTGGCGATGGGCAGCATGGCCTTGGGCACCTCATAGGTGAGCGGCCGCAGACGCGTGCCCTCGCCGCCGACCAGGATGATCGCGATCACTGAGCGGCGACGCCGGCGTCGGCCGGTGGGCGGAGCAGGTCGGTGGGGTCGGACGGGCGTCCCACCGACTCGTACGCGAACCCGGCGGCTCGCGCCTGCCCGGGGTCGAGCAGGTTGCGGCCGTCGACGACGAGCGGCGTGCGCATCACCTCGCGAACGGCCGCGGTGCACACCTGCCGGAACTCGCCCCACTCCGTGACGATCACCACCGCGTCGGCGCCGGTGACCGCCTCGATCATCGACCCCGCCAGCTCGACGTCCCCGCCCAGGAGCTCGGCGGCGTTTGTCATCGCAACGGGGTCGTAGCCGACCACGCTCGCACCCTCGGCCCGCAGCCGCGCCGCCAGCACAAGGCTCGACGCCTCGCGCATGTCGTCGGTGTCCGCCTTGAAGGCCAGGCCGAGCAGGGCGATGCGGGTGCCGCGCAGCGACCCCAGGTGCCGTTCGAGCTTGCCGACCACCCGCCGCTTCTGCAGGTCGTTCACCTCGATCACCGACATCAGGAGCTGAAAGTGGTATCCGGAGTTTCCGGCCAGCTGCTTCAGCGCCTTCACGTCCTTGGGGAAGCAGCTGCCCCCGTAGCCGATGCCCGGGCGCAGGAAGTGCGGGCCGATGCGGGCGTCGAGCCCCATCCCCTGGGCGACGACGCCGACATCCGCGCCGACCTCCTCGCACACGTTGGCGATCTCGTTGATGAACGAGATCTTGGTCGCCAGGAAAGCGTTCGAGGCGTACTTGATCATCTCGGCGCTGGCGATGTCGGTGCTGATCACGGGCGCGCGCAGGTCGGCGTAGAGCGCCGCCACCGCCCGGGCGTCACCGGGGTCGGAGGCGCCGATCACGATCCGGTCGGGCTCCATGAAGTCGGCCACGGCCCGGCCCTCGCGCAGGAACTCGGGGTTGGCCACGTAGCCGACGTGCTGCAGGCCGCGCGCGTCCAGGTCGCTGCGCACCTTCTCGCCGGTGCCGACCGGCACGGTGCTCTTCATCACCAGCACGAACCGCTCCCCGGTCGTCGGCAGCGCGTCCACCACCGCCCGCACCCGCGAGAGGTCGGCATCGCCCGAGTGGGTCGACGGCGTGTCGACGCAGACGAACACGATCCGGCACCGATCCAGCACCTCGGCCAGGTCGAGCGTGAACCGCAGCCGCGACCGGTTGCGCTGCAGCAGGCGGTCGACGCCGGGCTCGTAGATCGGCACCGCGCCCGCCCGGAGCGCCTCGATCCGCTCGGGCTTCACGTCGAGGCAAACCACGTCGTGGGCGAGGTCGGCGAAGCAGGCCGCGGTCACCAGGCCGACATAGCCGACCCCGATCACGCCCGACCGGCTCGGTCTTCCCGGAAACGCTCATGCGACCGGCCGCAGCGACCTGGCGATCGCGATCATATCGGCGTTGGAGAGGTCGTCCAGGAGCGTGTTCTGCACCCAGTAGGCGGTGCCGTTCTGCAGGAGGGCGATCATGTGGATCTTGGCGCCGTCGAAGTAGAACCGGTAGGTGCGCCGGCCGATCGTGCGCACGGCGCTCGGGTCGGCCAGGATCGGCGCGGCGGTGAACCGCGTCTCCTCGATCCCCCAGTCGGCGCCGGCGATGTTCGGCATCTGGAAGTAGGCGTACATCGAGCTCCAGTGCCGGCCCGCATTGGGGATGTGGTACGCCCGGATCGGGACCGTCTCGGGCACCTCCGAGCTGTTCTGGGTCACGGTCGGATACATCACGGGGAACGTGACGTGGGGCGTCATCGCCCGGAACTCGGTCAGGTACGCCTGGCTGTCGGGGGTGATGTCGGGCGGCAGGGTGGAAGCGGGGGCGGCCGCCTTCGGCGCGCTGATGGCAAGGCGTCCGGGGAAGTCGCTGCCCAGCACCACGACAACGTCCTGGGCCGACGCGATCGCGGACGGGAGCGGCCCCGTTTCGGCGCCGTGGCCAATGATGCGGGCGACGTCGGTCGCAGCGCGGGCGTGGCCGGCGCCGTAGTACACCCACGTCTGCTGGTAGGCCTGGGTGGGCGCGTTGCCCGACGAGGTCTGGTAGCCGAACTTGCCGAGCTGCTGCGCGGTCGTGGCCGCCTCACCGGTCTTCACCGTGCCGTTGAGGATCGAAAGCGACACCGTGGCCGGAGCGACCACGGGCGCGAAGCGATGCGTCTTCTTCTTCTTCGCGGCGGGTGCCTTCGGCAGCTGGTTCGTCGGCGAAGGGATGTTCTGCGGGTGGGTGAACGCATAGACGGCCTGTCTCATCGCCTCCGGCGTGGTCTCGACCACCGACGCCGCCCCGACCATGCCCGTGCTCGCCTGCAGGCGGGAGGCGACGAGGTGGCCCCTGCTGGCGTAGGCCAGCGTCGCGTACTTGAGCATCGTCTGGATGCCGATCCCGCCGTTCGCGCCCGCGACGTCGACATTGCCCGAGATCGTGTCGATGATCGCCTTGATCGTGCCGAGGTCGGACAGGCTGATGCCGTGGAAGCGGGCGGACACCTTCTGCTCGAACGCATGCAGGAAGGTCTGCTGGCGCGCGTTGCGGTAGAAATCGGAGTCGGTGTGGCGGAAGCGCGAGAACGCGAGCGCGTTGCTGCCGTTCAGGAGCTGGTAGCCGGGCAGGAGGTTGATCACCGACCAGCGCTCGCCCGGCGGCAGGGCGTTGTTCGCCGCCTGGGTGTGGATGTAGGCCTCGTCGACAGGGATGTAGACGCCGCCGAGGTTGTTCACGAGGCTGACGAAGCTGTGGAAGTTGACCCCGATCAGGTAGTTGACGTGCAGGCCCGTGACCTCCTTGACCGTCTCGAGGGTCAGCTTCGGGCCGCCGTCGGAGTACGCCGCGTTGATCTTGTCCTCGCCGTGGCCGGGGATGTTCACCCACAGGTCGCGCGGTAGCGAGAGCAGCGAGATCAGGTGGGTGCGCGGATCCATTCGCACCAGCATCAGTGTGTCCGAGCGGGCCGGCGCCGAGCCGTCCGTGTAGCGATGGTCGGAGCCGATGACGAGCGCGATGGCGGCGGCGTTGGCCTCGGGCAGAGTGTCGATCTGGTGCTCCGCCTGCTGGAACGACGGCGGGGGGGTCGCGAGCCGCGTGTAGTCGCGGTAGAAGAGGAAGAATCCGGCCGCGACGACGGCGATCACGACCGCGAGCAGCGACCCGCCCGTCCACAGTGCAATCCGCAGCCAGCGGCGCCGGCGGCGCGGCCTTCGCGGCGGCGGAGAGCCGCCGCCGTACACCGTCATGGCACGTGGCGTCCCGGGCGGCCTGTCGCCGCCCCCCCCATCGCTCGGCGTGGTTGGCGGAGACTGGGTTGCCATGGGCTCGGAAAGACGCGGGCCTACAACCGCAGGCCCGGGGGAGTATAGACCGAGGGTTCGACCTTCCCGGCCCCTGTCCTACCCCGCAACGGCGCGCGCCAGCGCGTGTGCGAACTCCACCAGAATCCGCCGGTACGTGGCGAGCGAGGCGATCTCGACGTGCTCATCCGGCCCGTGGTGACCGGCCCCGGTGGGCCCGAACTCGACGCAGGGAATCCCGCGCTCGAGGAAGAGCACCGCGTCGGATGCGCCGTGCCGTCCGACCCCGAGCGCCCTGCCCTCACGGTGCTTGCGGACGACGTGGCGCAGGAGCGCGACGTGGTCTTGGTGCGGATTGAGCTGAGCGGCAGGGACCTGGTAGAGCAGCGTCAGATCCACGCCGAGCGTGCGCAGCTGGCGCATGACCTCGGCCGGGTCCTGGGTCGGCAGGTGGCGGATGTCGACGTCCATCCAACACGAGTCCGGGACGGCGTTCACCGCCTGGCCGCCGCCGATGCGGCCGAGGCTCACCGACGGCCCGTCGAAGAGCTCGGAGCGCTCCGAGGCGAAGGGCAGCGACCCGATCCGGTGGTACAGATCGATGGCCTTCAGGACGGCGTTCTCGCCCAGCCAGGGCGTCGAGCCGTGCGCGGCCCGGCCGCGGACCTCGAACCGCACCACCAGCGCACCCTTGGCCTGGACGCCGATCTGCAGGTCGGTCGGCTCGCCGCAGATGGCGAACTCGCCCAGATTGCCGTCGTCCGCCAGGCGTGCGGTCGCCTTCGCGTTCAGCGAGTCTGCGTCGGACTCCTCGTCGGCGGCGATCAGGAGCGTGACCCGCATGCCGGCGAGCCGTTCGGGCGCAGCGGCCAGGTCGGCCAGAGCCGAGAGCATCGCCGCGAGCGCCCCCTTCATGTCGTAGGCGCCGCGGCCGTAGAGGAGCCCGTCCTCCCGCCGGGGCGAGAACTGGGCGGGGTGGCCGGGGACGACGTCGACGTGCGCGCTCAGAACGAGCGTCCGCGGCCCGTCGCCGACGGCGGCGACGATCGCCGGCCGACCGTTGACGTCGGAGACGCGATGGCCGATCGCCTGGCTCCCCAGCCAGCCCCGCAGGAACCCGACGGCGCGCTGGATCCCCTCCTCGGTGGACGTGTCGTAGCCGATCAGGCTCTCGGCCAAGGCAAGATCGTCACCAGCATTCACGCCCCGATTCTGGCAGCCCGCGCGCCAAACGGGGTCAGACCCCTTTTGGCGCGGTCCCGGCGCCTACCCTCCACACACCCGTTACTGGCATTGTCCTACGCTCGTGAGGTGGCCCGGCGCGCACGAACACGGACATCCGACTCCATGTATCACGTGACGTCACGCGGTGTGGCGCGGCGGGCGATCTTTCGCTCTGACGATGACCGCCGCGCATTCCTCGACTCGCTCGCGCAGGTGGTCTTGGAGCAGACCTGGGGATGCCACGCGTACTGCCTGATGCCGAACCACTACCACTTGCTGATCGACACCCCGAACGCCGATCTACCCGAGGGGATGCGAGACCTGAACAGCGGATACGCCACGCGATTCAACACCGCGCATCAGTTGGACGGCCATGTCTTTCAGGGTAGATACGGCGCTCGACTGGTCCGCAGCCGCGAGCATGCGCTCCAGGTGGCGCGCTACATCCCCGTGAACCCCGTCCGCGCCGGGCTGTGCACGGAGCCCGCCGGGTGGGCGTGGTCGAACTACCGCGCAGTCGTCGGACTGGTGCGCGCGCCGGCGTTCCTCGACACCAAGACGACGCTGACATGGTTCGGCGGAGACATGTCGGCGGCCGCGCGATACGGAGAGTTCGTTGACCGCGGGCACACGGTTCTCGACCCGGAGGCCGCGGCACTTGCAGAACTCCTGGGTTCTGGTCGACTTGAAGACGTCCGTCTTGCCCATGTCGAATACGGGTACTCGCTTCGAACAATCGCGTCGCACGTGGGTGTCCACCATTCCACGCTTGCCCGGCGACTTCAAGGGAACGGTGCGCCAAAAGGGGTCTGACCCCGTTTGGCGCGTTCAGCCGGCGCGGATGCCGCGGCGCGCGCTGAAGTAGATCGCCTGGGGATGGTGGATCACGATTGCTGCGGTCGTCTGCTCCGGGATGAACTGGTAGGCCGGGGAGAGCTCGATGCCGAGCTCGGCCGTGGCCGGGTGGAGCAGCCGCAGCACCAGCTCGTGCTGCTCCAGGTCGGGGCAGGCGGGGTAGCCCCAGGAGTAGCGGCGGCCGCGGCCGGGCTCGAGGCCGAGATCGGCCAGGATCCGGCCGTGGACGTACTCGGCCAGGCCCTCGGCGGCCTCCACCGCCAGGCCGTGTGCGAAGTACGCCTCGCTGTACTCCCCCGCCGCCTGGAGCGCGTCCACATGCTCGGTCGCCGCGGCCCCGGCGGTGACGATCTGGAGGGCGATCACGTCCGGGCCGTCCGCGGCCGGGCGCAGGTAGTCGGAGATGCACAGCCGGTCGTGCCGGTCCTGGCGGGGGAACTCGAACCGGCCCAGCTCGCCGCCGTCCTCGCCCAGCACGACGGTGTCGTCGCCGTCCGCGGCCGCCCGGAAGAACCCGTACACGGCCCGCGGTGCAATCCATCCCAGCGCCAGCGCCTCGGCCTGCATCCGGGTTCGGCGGGGACGGAAATCGTCGGCCAGGAGCCGCTCCCAATCGTCGCCGCGCACCCCCTTCCCACCCCACGAGAGCTTGTACAGCGAGCGTTCGTCCATGAGCCCGAACACCGCCTCGGGATCGATCCCCGCGACCACGCGCGCACCCAGAAACGGCGGCTCCGGCACGGCCACGCCCGGACGCAGCGTCTCGCGGCCGGCCCGCGCGGGCACCGGCTCGACCGCGGGCACTGGCTTCGGCACATCGCGCTCGGCGACCGCCTGCTCGCGCCGCTCGGCGATCACGCCGCCGCGCAGCTCGGCATCGCTCAGCCGCTCCATCACCGCCAGGCCCTCGAACGCGTCCTTGCAGTAGAACACCCCCGGCTCGTAGGGGCGGCCGTCGTCCAGGAAGGCGATCCGGCGCCCGAACGTGCGATTGATGGCCGCGCCGCCGACCAGCACGGGGAGGTGCAGTCCGCGATGGTCGAGCTCGTGCAGCGCGAGCGGCATCTGCCGCGACGTTGACACCAGGAGCGCCGAGAGCCCCACCGCGTCGGCCCGCTCGGCGACCGCGCTGTCCATGATCACGTTCAGGGGCACCTGGCGCCCGAGATCGACCACCCGGTAGCCGTTGTTGGAGAGGATCGTCCCCACCAGGTTCTTGCCGATGTCGTGGACGTCGCCGAACACCGTCGCCAGCACGACCGTCGCCTTCGCCTGGCCGTCGAGCCGGTCGAGGTACTGCTCGAGATGGGCCACCGAGCGCTTCATCACCTCGGCCGACTGGAGCACGAAGGGCAGGATCAGCTCGCCCGCGCCGAAGCGGTCGCCGACGTCCTTCATCGCGGGCAGGAGGACGCCGTTCAGCACGTCCACCGCCCGGTCGTTGTCGCGCCCGCCGCGCTCGTCGAGGGCGAGGTCGATGTCGTCCTCGACCCCCTCGCGCACGCGGTGCAGGATCTTGGCGTGGATGCGACCGTCGGTGTCGAGCCCCTCGAACGGATCCGCCTGGGGCCGGGCGACCACCTCGGTGTCGTCGAAATGGGCGATGCAGCGCTCGAGCGCGTCGGGGCGGCGGTCGAGGATCAGGTCGTCGGCCAGCTCGCGCTCATCCGCCGGGATCTCGTAGATCGGGCGCACATGGGTCGGGTTGACGATGGCGGCGTCGAGGCCGGCCTCGATCGCGTGGTGCAGGAAGACGGAGTTCAGGACGGCGCGCGCGGGCGGGGTGAGGCCGAACGAGACGTTCGACACCCCGAGCACCGTCCACACGCCCGGCAGCTCGCGCTTGACGGCGCGGATGCCCGCGATGGTCTCGACGGCGCTCCTGCGGAACTCCTCCTGGCCGGTGGCCAGGGTGAACGTGAGCGTGTCGAAGATCAGGTCGCCCGCGTCCATGCCGAACTCGCCCACGCAGATGTCGTGGATCCGCCGGGCCACGGCCAGCTTGCGGTCGGCCGTCTTGGCCATCCCCTCCTCGTCGATCGTCAGCGCGACGCAGGCGGCGCCGTGGCGGACGGCGTGCGGGACGACCGCGTCGATGCGCTCCCGCCCGCTCTCCATGTTGATCGAGTTGATCAGCGCCCGCCCGGGGTAGGTCTCGAGCGCGCGCGCGATCACCGCGGCGTCGGTCGAGTCGATCACGAGCGGCATCTCGACACCCATCGCCAACCGCTTGACCAGGCTGGCCATCATCTCGGCCTCGTCGGCGCGCTCGGTCAGCGCGACGCACACGTCCAGCGCATGCGCCCCACCATCGACCTGGTCGCGGGCGATGGCGAGCGCGCCGTCGTAGTCGTCGGCCAGCATCACCTGCTTGAAGGCGCGGCTGCCCTGGGTGTTCACGCGCTCGCCGATCAGAAGCGGCTTGGGCTGCTGCTCGAGCGCCGAGGCGGTGATCGCGCTCGCCAGCGACCGCTCGAACACGACCTGGCGGGGCGCGCGGGCCGCGCCGGCGACGGCCGCGACGAGGGCGACGATGTGCTCGGGTGTGCTGCCGCAGCAGCCCCCGACCACCGGCGCGCCGAACTCGGACACGAACTGGCCCAGCTCGCGGGCCATGTCCTCGGGCCCGAGCGGGTAGGACGCCACGCCGTCGACGTTCCGGGGCAGGCCGGCATTCGGGATCACCGACACGGGGCCGGGTGCGTGCTGGCACAGATACCGCACCGGCTCGCGCAGGTGCTCCGGCCCGACCGAGCAGTTCACCCCGATCACGTCGGCCCGCATTCCGTGCAGGATCGCGAGCACGGCGCCGACGTCGGTGCCGAGCAGCATCCGGCCGGTCACGTCCAGGGCGACCTGCACCTGCAGAGGCACCGACCGGCCGAGCTCGCGGAACGCCGCCCGCGCGCCGTCGATCGCCGCCCGCGTCTCGAGGATGTCCTGCTGAGTCTCGATCACGAGCAGATCGGCCCCACCCTCTACGAGCGCGGCCGCCTGCTCCCGGAACGTCTCCGAGAGCTGGGCGAAGGACACCCCGGAGAGAGCCGGATCATCGCTCGAGGGCAGCATGCCGCTCGGGCCGATCGCTCCGGCAACGAACCGCGGCCGCGACGGCGTCGCGAACGCATCCGCCGCCGCCCTGGCGATGCGGGCTGCGGACAGGTTGATCTCGCGCGTGTGCTCGCCCACCTCCCACTCCTGCATCCGGATCCGCGAGGCCTGGAAGCTGTTGGTCTCGACCACGTCGCAGCCGGCCTCGAGATACTCGCTGTGGATGCGCTCGATCACGTCGGGGCGCGTGATCGAGAGGTGGTCGTTGTTTCCCTGCTGGCGCTCGCCGCCGAAGTCGGCCGCGGTCAGATCGGCGGCCTGGATCTGCGTGCCCATTGCACCGTCGAAGATGACGGCGCGGCGCTCGATCAGGTCCAGATACGGGTGGGTGGCCACCCGGGGATGCTAGATGGTGCTGCTCTCAGCGGGTGGGCCGGTCCACGGCTCGGGATCGGGCAGGGTCTCTTCCTGGAACCAGGGGTAGGCGTCGGTCAGCAGGAGCAGGTATCCGGTGGTGCGCGTCTGGTAGCGCTGTGGCAGCTCCATCACCTCGAACAGACCCTTGGGAAGACGGCCGGTGAAGATGATCACGAACCAGGCGAAGAACGCCAGCAGCCGGCCGAGCAGCTGCAGCACGTACATCACGAGGTACGCGGGAATGGCGAGGATCAGGCGGAAGAAGGTCGTCAGCCGCGACAGGCGCTCGGGCCGCTCGGCCGATACCTGCACCGGGTAGCCGTCGGCGCTCGAGCCGCCGCCGAACGGCGGAAACCGGTCGGTCAGCAGATACAGGTAGCAGCTGACCCGGGTCGAGTAGCTCAGGAACGCGAGGTTGAAGTTGAACAGGCCCTGGGGGTAGCGACCGGTGAACACGATCGCAAACCACGCGAAGAGGACGGTGAACTCGACCAGGATCGCCCACAGCGTGAGCACGATCAGGTGCGGGATGACCAAGATCAGGCGGAAAAAGGTGGTCAGCCGCGACTGGCGCTCGGGCAGCTGGACGTCGAAGTGGATGGGGTATGCCATGCGCGTACCCTAACGATCGAGACAGACGTTACCCGGCCGCGGTCTTGACCAGCGCCTCGGCGAAGTCGACCTCGCGCTTTGCGGCGGACACGTCGCCGTCGCCGCCCTCGACCTGCTCGAGCGCCGCCCGCGCCTCGTCCAGCCGCCGGGCCGCCTCGGCCGCGTCGATCGACTCGGCCGCCACCGCCGTGCCCACCAGGACGACCGCGTGGTTGTCGCGCACGTGCACGTAGCCGCCGTCGGTGGCGTACCGGCGCACCGTCCCCTCGGCGTCGGTCAGGTGCGTCTCGCCGGGGTCGAGCAGTGACACCAAAGGCGCATGGTTGGCGAGAATGGCCAGGTCTCCCCCGGCGCCGGGCACGATCAGCTTCTCGGCATCGCCCGAGAACGCGACGCCCTCGGGGGTGATCACCTCGACCGGATACAGGCTGTACTCGGGCACTACGCGGCCGCGCCGATCCGCTCCGCGGCCTCGGCCACGTCCTCGATCCCGCCCACCAGCCGGAACGCCTGCTCGGGGACGTCGTCGTGCTTGCCGTCGAGGATCTCGTCGAAGCCGCGAATGGTGTCCTCGAGGCGGACGTACTTGCCGTCGGTGCCCGTGAACACCTGGGCGACGAAGAACGGCTGGCCCAGGAACTGCTGGATCTTGCGGGCCCGCGACACCGTCACCTTGTCCTCGTCGGACAGCTCGTCCATGCCCAGGATGGCGATGATGCTCTCGAGGTCCTTGTAGCGCTGGAGCACCTCCTGCACACGGGTCGCGGTGCGGTAGTGGTCGTCGCCGATCACCCCCGGCTGCAGGATGCGCGAGTTGGAGTCGAGCGGATCGACGGCCGGGTAGATGCCGCGCTCGGAGATCGACCGCGAGAGCACGGTCGTCGCGTCGAGGTGGGCGAACGAGGCCGCCGGCGCGGGGTCGGTGAGGTCGTCCGCCGGCACGTAGATCGCCTGCACCGAGGTGATCGAGCCCTTGGTGGTGGACGTGATCCGCTCCTGCAGCTGCCCCATCTCGGTGGCCAGCGTGGGCTGGTAGCCCACGGCGCTCGGCATCCGGCCGAGCAGGGCCGAGACCTCGGAGCCCGCCTGGACGAAGCGGAAGATGTTGTCGATGAAGAGCAGCACGTCCTGCCCGAGCTGGTCGCGGAAGTACTCGGC
This sequence comes from uncultured Actinomycetes bacterium, assembly GCA_963732075.1. GTDB lineage: Bacteria > Actinomycetota > Thermoleophilia > Gaiellales > JAICJC01 > JAICJC01. The sequence continues at coordinate 443,609 of CAVSYD010000003.1, forward strand.
CATCGTCAGGCCGGTCAGGCCGACGCGCAGGCGCGCTCCCGGGGGCTCGTTCATCTGCCCGAACACGAGCGCCGTCTTGGAGATCACGCCCGACTCCATCATCTCCAGATAGAGGCCGTTGCCCTCGCGCGTGCGCTCGCCCACACCCGCGAACACCGACAGGCCGCCGTGCTCCTGGGCGATGTTGTTGATCAGCTCCATGATCAGCACCGTCTTGCCCACGCCGGCGCCCCCGAACAGGCCGACCTTGCCGCCCTTGACGTACGGCGCCAGCAGGTCGATGACCTTGATCCCGGTCTCGAAGATCTCGGTGGTCGGCGACAGGATGTCGAAGGCGGGCGGATCGCGGTGGATCGGCCAGCGCTCGACGTCGCCGAGCGGCTCGCCGTTGTCGATCAGCTCTCCGAGCACGTTGAAGATCCGCCCCAGCGTCGCCTCGCCGACGGGCACCGAGATCGGGCCGCCGGTGTCGATGACCTCGAGTCCGCGGGACAGGCCGTCGGTCGCGTCCATGGCGATCGTGCGGACGCGCCCGTCGCCCATGTGCTGCTGCACCTCGGCCACAAGCGTGCGGCCGGAGGTCTGCCCGGCCGCCGCCGGCACCTGGATCTCGAGTGCATTGTTGATGGCGGGCATCTCGCCGTGGAAGACGGCGTCGACGACGACACCTTTGATCTCGACGATTGTGCCGACGTGGGCGGACTGTCCGTTCTGGGACATGTAACTCCTTGGGAGAGGCCGAAGCGGGGGGTTCTCGGCTGGCGAAGCGGGATTCTACCAGCGCCAGATGGCTGCGACGGCCGACATTGTGACACCGAGGAAGCGTCGCCTCCCGGCCCGGCGAGGCCCATCCGGGCGCAACTGCGTCCGCACATTGTGCGCTTCGACGGCGGCCGCCACACGGGCGGCCTGGTCAAGGTGTCAGCAGCGTGAGCCGACGGCAGAGAGAAACGCCATGGTCTCACTGTACCGCCCCGCCCCCACCCTCACCTGTGAGCTACACGATCACGCGCGCAGGTGCGGCGAATGCACCTTCGGCGGCGGGAGCCGCAGCTGCAGCCGGCCGGCGCGGATGACGCGGAACTGGTGGTCGAGCGGCGCCCGCTCGGCGATGACGATCGCGTGCGAGCCCGTGGCCGGCTGGGGCCGGGAGTGCGACGCGACCATCGCGCCGGCGGCGGCCGCGGCCACCGCCGCGGTGACGCCGATGAGGCGGTAGGCCGAGCGGCCCGCGCGGCGCCGGCGGCGAACCACGACGGGCGCGGTGCCCGGCTGAAGCGTGCGCGAGGGCGCGATGGCGGGCGCCGCACGCAGCCGATCGGTCACGTCCTCCATCACGGCCACGGCCTGCGCGCACTCCGCGCACGACCGCAGGTGCCCGCGCAGCGCGGCCAGATCGAGCTCGGCCGGAGCGGCGTCGAGGGCATGCGACGCCAACGCGCGCGCGCGGTCACATTCCGAGCCGTGAAAGTACCTGGGGAGTGCCATCCACCAATCTGCGACGCGAACAGACCGCAGAAATGTTAGGTCAGCGGGTGCCGACGATCGAACAGTACCCCGAAAATCAGGAGCACAAAACCCAGCGTGACGAATACGGCGGAGCTCGAAATCGACTCCTCGCGCTCCTCGGGGCTGGCGAACCGCACCGCGCCGCGGCCGTAGAACGCGCCGAAGAAGCTCCCGAACACGCCGGCGCTGCTGTCCTGGCGCACCGGTGGGCGGGTGCCGTAGAAGAACCCGAGCGTGAGGAAGAGCGCGCCGACCAGGTAGAACCCGATCGAGAGCGACCGCAGCAACGACGCCCCGAACAGCACTCCCGCAAGGATCGACAGCACCGCCGTGACTGACGATGGCTCCCCCGGCGATGACCGCGAACCGGCGCAGGCCGGCCAGGAGTCGGCCGCGGCTCACTCCCGCCCTCAGCCCGCTGCCGCGCCGCTCTGGGGCCGGCGCAGGTCTGTCAGCGGCCAGCTCTCGAGCGGATAGTGGCATGCCACCAGGTTGCCGTTGCCGGTGTCCTCGAGCTCGGGCACCTGCACGTCGCACACGCCGCGCTCGAACCGCGGGCAGCGGGGGTGGAACCGGCATGCGCTCGGCGGGTTGATCGGGCTCGGCACGTCGCCCTCGAGCACGATCGGCGTGCGGCTGCGGGCGACGTCCGGATTGGGAATCGGCACGGCCGAGAGCAGCGCACCCGGTGTACGGGTGGCGGGGATGGTCGTAGAGCTCCCGTCCCTTCGCCTCCTCGACCACCTTGCCCAGGTACATCACCGCCACGCGGTCGGAGATGTGCCGCACGACGTCCAGGTCGTGCGCGATGAACATGTAGGTGAGATCGAACTCGCGCTGGAGTTGCTTCAGCAGGTTCAGGATCTGGGCCTGCACCGACACGTCGAGCGCCGACACCGGCTCGTCGCACACGACCAGCTTCGGCCGGATCGCGAGGGCGCGGGCGACGCCGATGCGCTGGCGCTGGCCGCCCGAGAACTCGTGCGGGAAGCGGTTGTAGTGCTCGGGGTTGAGCCCCACCACGTCCAGCAGGTCCTGCACGCGCTTCTTGATCTCGGCGGCGGTGCCGATCTTGTGCACCTCGAGCGCCTCGCCGACGATGGATCCCACCCGCTTGCGCGGGTTGAGCGAGGCGTACGGGTCCTGGAACACCATCATCATCTCCCGGCGCACCCGCAGCAGCGCGTTGCCCTTGATGTGCGTGATGTCCTGACCCTCGAACGTGATCTTGCCGCCGGTCGACTCGAGCAGGCGCATGACGCAGCGGGCCATGGTCGACTTCCCGCAGCCCGACTCGCCCACCACCCCCAGGGTCTCGCCCTTTTTGATCGAGAACGACACGCCGTCGACCGCCAGCACGCGCGCCACCTCGCGCTGGAAGATGATCCCGCGGGTCACGGGGAAGTGCTTCTCGAGACCCTCGACGGTCAGCAGTTCGTCAGCCATGGCTCCTCAGAGGGTCGCGGCCATCGTCTCGGCCACGAGGGCCTCGGACTCGCGCCGCCGGATCTCGGGGTCAAGGTGGCAGGCCGACCGGTGGAACTCGGTGCCCGGCACCGGGTCGAAGGCGGGCTCGGTCTTGGAGCACTCGTCGAACACGTACGGGCAGCGCAGATGGAACCGGCAGCCCGGCGGGGGGCGCAGGAGCGAGGGCGGCGACCCGGCGATCGGCCGCAGCTCCTGCCCCTCGCCGACCAGGCGCGGCAGCGAGCGCATGAGGCCCCAGGTGTACGGATGCTGCGCGCGGTAGAAGATGTCCTTGTACGTGCCCTGCTCGGCCGGCTTGGCCGCGTACATCACGAGCACCTCGTCCGCGGTCTCGGCGACGACCCCCAGATCGTGCGTGATCAGGATGATGGCGCTTCCGAAGTCGCGCTGCAGATCGTTCATGAGGTTCAGGATCTGGGCCTGGGTGGTCACGTCGAGGGCCGTCGTCGGCTCGTCGGCGATCAGCAGGTCGGGGTTGTTGATCAGCGCCATCGCGATCATCACCCGCTGGCGCATCCCGCCCGAGAACTGGTGCGGATAGTCCTCAAGGCGCGTCTCGGCGCGGGGAATGCCGACCGCCTTCAGCATCTCGACGGCCCGCCGGCTGGCGGCGGCCTTCGGGTTCGTTGCTGTGCAGCTGGACCGCCTCGCGCAGCTGCTTGCCGATGCTGTGCACCGGGTTCAGCGAGGTCATCGGATCCTGGAAGATCATCGAGATCTCGTTGCCCCGCACCTTGCGCAGCTCCGCCGGCGGCAGCTCGAGCAGGTTGCGGCCCTTGAACACGGCCTCGCCGGTGCTGGTGGTGTTCGCGCGGTTGTTGAGGCCGAGGATCGTCAGGCAGGTGACGCTCTTGCCGCAGCCCGACTCGCCCACGATCGCGAGCGTCTGGCCCTTCTCGACCGAGAACGACACGCCGTCCACCGCGCCCACGATCCCATCGTCAGTGCGGAACTGCGTCTTCAGGTCGCGGACGTCAAGGAGCCCCACGGGGTCAGTCTATCCGAGCGCAGTTGGGTGGTCTGGTCCCCAACCTAGGCGAGTCTGATGCGGGGGTCGATCCAGGCGTAGAGCAGGTCGACCAGCAGGTTGAAGACGATCACGCACACCGACGCGAAGACCGTCACCCCCACCACGGTGGGTAAGTCGAACTGGTACACCGACTGGATGGCGAGGTCGCCCAGACCCGGCAGGCCGAACACCTCCTCGATCAGGACGGCGCCGCCGAGGGCGATCGCGATGTCCATGCCGAGCATCGTCACCACGGGCAGCATGGCGTTTCGCAGCACATGCCGCCGCATGACGATCGATTCGGGCGCACCCTTGGCGCGGGCGGTGCGGACGTAATCCTCGTTGAGCGTCTCCATGACGTTCGCCCGGATCATGCGCACGTAGAACGCCGAGTAGAGCACGGCGAACACGATCCACGGCATCAGCATGTGGGTGAACCAGTCAACCGGCCCACCGCACCCCTCGCCGCCCACCGGCGCCGCGTCAGGTTGCAGTAACCCTGGATCGGCAGCAGGTTGAGCTTGTAGCCGAAGACGTAGGAGGCCATCAGGCCGATCCAGACCGGATGGGCCGAGATGCCGGTGAGCACGCCCACCATGGAGACGCGGTCGAGCAGCGACCGCGGCCGCAGCGCCGAGAGGATGCCGACCGGGACGGCGATCAGCATCCACACGATCGCCCCGCCGAGCACCAGCGAGGCCGTCACCGGAGCGGCGGCGAAGATCGCCGAGTTGACGCTCTGGCGGTTGTTGAAGGAGTAGCCCAGGCTGTGCTGCCACACGAGCTGGTACAGGAAGTGCCCGTACTGCACGTACACCGGCCGGTCGAGGTAGAGCCGGTGGGCGACCATCTTGACCTCGGCCGGAGTGGCCGACTTCCCGGCCACCAGCCGGGCCGTGTTGATCGGGATCAGTGAAGAAGATCAGGTACGTGACGATCGTCACGGCGAGGAAGAGCACCACCGCCCAGAGCAGGCGCCTGATCACATACCGAACCATGCCGTTCGCTCTCCCGTTCGAGACAGATTCGCGGGGCGCCGGTTACGCCGGCGCCCCGCGGTCTGAATTTCGCTTCCTAGTCTAGCTCATGCCTACTTCCTCAGGCACATCGTGGTCAGATCCATGATGTACGAGGGAGTATCGACCGTGCAGCCCACGTTCGGGCCGAAGAAGTCGATGTTGTTGGTGTACAGCCACGGCGCCCACGGCGGGTTCGTCTGCATCATGCTGGTCGCAATCGAGCCGTATTCCTTGTAGCGCGCGGTGCCGGTCAGGGTGTTGGCGTGAACCATCTCGTTGTTGTACTTGGGAACGTCGTAGTAGGCGAAGTTGTTGCCCCCCGTGGCCGGGATCTTCGACCCGTCCAGGAGGATGTTCATGAAGTCGTACGGATCGGGGTAGTCCTCGATCCAGCCCTCGTTGGCGATGTCCATCGCAACGCCCTTGACACCCTCGTTCTGGAACTGGATCGCGCGGGTGAAGTACTTGGTCTTGACCGTGATCCCGATCTTGGCCAGGTCGGACTGAAGCACGGCGTCGGCCTCGCTGGACCGACTCGGTGCCGGCGGTCGAGTACTCGATCGCCGTCAGCGGCAGCTTCACACCGGACTGCTTGATCAGCGCCTTCGCCTTGTTGATATCGGCAGTCGTCGGACTGGTCGTCGGGTAGAGGCTCTTCTCGTACTGGCTGCCGGGAAGTGCGGGCGGCAGGATCTTGTCGCCCGGCGTGCCGTAGCCGTATCCGTACGGCTTCTCGATGGCCGGCCGGTCGATCGCGTAGTTGACCGCCTCGCGCACGAGGGGGTTCTTGAACGTCGGCCGCGTGCGTGTTGAGGGCGAAGTAGGAGATGATCGCCGCCGGCGTGATGAAGAACCGCTGGTCACCCGTCGACTTCGTCGAGGTGCCCTGCGGCCCGTAGGCCTGGTTCAGCTGGAACGACTGGCTCAGAGCGACGCAGTCCGGGCAGTAGTCGAGCTGGCCGTTCTTGAGCTCGAGCGTGCCCTGGTTCTGGTCAAGCGTCATCTGGGTGTAGTCGATCTCGTTCAGGTAGTGCGGCCGAGGGCCGTCGTAGTACGGGTTCTTCTTCAGCACCAGCGAGCGGTGCTGGACCCAGCTTGCGATGTAGAACGGGCCGGCGCCTGCGATCGACTGAACGCCCTTGCTGTTGATCGGCGTGTTCTTCGGGATGGCGCAGGCAAACGGCGTCGCGATCTTGGAGAGGAAGCCGGCGTCCTTCTCCGTCAGGTTGACGACCAGCTTGTCGCCGTTGACCTTGATGCCCGACACGTGTGCGGGCAGGCCCTTGTAGGTCGAGGCGCCCTTGACGTCGCTCAGGAAGGTGAGACCGAAGTAGGACTGCTGCTTCGGGCTCAGGTCGCGCTCCAGCGCGTGCTGGAACGTGGCCGCGGTCACGGGCTCGCCGGTGTTGAACTTGTACTTCCCGGGCGGCACCGTGAACGTGTAGGTCTCGCCGTTGTTCGTCACCGTCGGCAGTGCGGACGCCGCCTCGGGCGTGCAGCACCTTGCCGGCGTTCCCCGACACGTCGGGGTAGTTCAGAAGCTTCACGCAGGTGGCGTACTCCACCTGCCACGACGTCTGGTAATAGGCGAGCGCGGGATCGATGAAGTCGATGTCGCCGTGCAGCGCAGCCTTGAGCGTGCCGCCTTGGATGTGCGGCGGCAGGCCACCCGTGCTGGTCCCCCCGGAGCTGCTGCTGCTGCTGCCGCCGCTGCTGCTACCGCCGCAGCCGGCCGCAACGAGGAGCCCAATACCCGCGGCGAGCGCCCCCACCGCTAACCACAATCCCGGTCGTCTCATGTGTACCCCTCGAGGTTGGATTGCAGGGACCACAGGCCAGGACGACCCGGTCCCCATGCTACGACCCCTAAGACGCCTGCGCGATCCGGTTAGTTAGGAACGTGCCCGGCTACAGGGTCGAGCGCGGGTCGATCGCGTCGCGCAGGCCGTCGCCGAGCAGGTTGAACGACAGCGTGGTGACGAAGATGGCAAGGCCGGGCCACACGATCAGCCACGGGTCGACGGTGTAGTAGCTGACAGCGTCGGAGAGCAGGTTGCCCCAGCTCGCGTTCGGCGGCGGCAGGCCGACCCCCAGGTAGGACAGCGCCGCCTCGAAGAGGATGTTGGTGGCGACCGTCAGCGTGCCGTAGACGATGATCGTGCCCACCAGGTGCGGCAGCAGGTGCGACCGCATGATGCGGAAGTTCGATCCGCCCACCATCCGCGCCGCCTCGACGAACTCCTTCTCGCGCAGCGACAGCACCTGCGCCCGGATGATCCGGGCCGGGTAGTACCACGAGAAGACGCTGATGATGAGGATCAGCGTGACGATGCCGGGCACGAAGATCCCGCCCATCGTGTACGAGTTCAGCCGTGGGCCCACCGTCGCCGCGATCGCGATCGCGAACAGGAGCAGCGGGAAGGCCATCACGATCTCGGTCAACCGCGAGACGATGCGTGTCCGCCGCGCCGCCGTAGAACCCCGCCACCGTGCCCATCACGACTCCCACGAACAGGCCGATGATGGTCGCGATCACGGCCACCTCGAGCGATACGCGAGCACCGTAGAGGACGCGCAGGAACTCGTCGCGGCCGATCGCGTCGGACGCACCCAGGACGTAGAGCTGCTCCTGGCCGTTGGCATCCTTGACGTGCGTCCAGGGCGGCGCCGGCGCGTAGTTGATCACGGCATTGGTGTTGATGTCGTTCGGGCCGTGCCCGAGGAGGTGGACGGCGATCGGCGCGCCGATGAACGCCACCAGGAAGATCAGGATGATCACGATCCCGCTCAAGAGGGCGATCCGGTCGCGGCGGAAGCGGCGCCAGGCCTGCTCCCAATACCCCCTGGCCCGGATGTCGTCGGGCTCGGTCTGGAGCCCGCCGCCCACCCCGATCCCGGCGGCGACACCCGGAACGAGCGTGGATCGTTCTTGGTTAGTTGCCATTGGGCGGTCTCAGGATATCCATCCCTGCGGTGGACGGCAAGGGTGCCGCCCGCAGTTCAAGGCTGTGCTGCCGGAACCGGCGGGTTCGTGCCGATCGGCGCGAAATAGCTGACCAGCCAGTGGTGGCCGCTCGGTACGAGCTCGAGGAAGTTGTCCGAGGGCGCGACGCCCAGCTTGTGTGAGGACAAGAGCACCTCGAGCAGGATGCTGCGCTGGCGGGAGCGGTCGATCTTGAACTTGGCGCCCGAGAACTTCTCGGCCGGGAACGGGACGACCGGGATGTCACCGGTGTCCCACCGGGCTCGGCTGAAGCCGGCGCGCTCCTTGGGCGTCGTCAGCGCCCACGAGGCGGCCACATCCCGGCGCAGCACCGCCGCCTGGATGAACTTCTGGGCCGCCCGCACCGCGCTCGGCGGCATCGTGATCGGCTGTCCATAAAGCGCCGTTTGCGACGTCGGCTGCACCGCCGGCCCGCCGGTTGCGCTGGCCACGGTCGCGGAATGGCGCGACTCGACGAACAGCACCAGGCCGGTCACGAGCACGATGACGGCGATGGTGCTGAAGACGGCCCGCACCAGCGACCGGTCCCACATCTGACCCACGCGTTCCACGGCGGAAGCTTAGCGCCCTACTCGAGGGCGTCGGCGCCGGCAACCACCTCGAGGATCTGCTGGGTGATCTCGGCCTGGCGGGCGCGGTTCATCTCGAGCGTGAGCGAGTCGATCAGGTTGCCGGCGTTCTCGGAGGCGTTGCGCATGGCGGTCATGCGCGACCCATGCTCCGACGCGGTCGACTCGAGCAGGGCCCGGTAGATCGTCACCTCGATATAGGTCGGGAGCAGCTTGCTCAGGACCTCGGAGCGGTCGGGCTCCTCGAAGTATGCGCCCTGGAGCGGCTCCACGCGCTCGCCGTCAAGGCCGGTCTCGGGCACCGGCAGCACGTCCACCGTCTCGACCTGCTGGGTCAGCGCCGACACGAACCGGTTGTAGACCATCACCACCAGGTCGACGTCGCCGGCGGTGTAGAGCTCGGCCACCCGGTCGGCGATCGAGCGGGCGTCGGCGGAGGCCGGCCGGTCGGTGATCCCGGTGTAGGCGGCGTCGATCTGCTGGCCGCGGAAGCGCAGCGACGAGCCGCCCTTGCGCCCCACCGCCAGCCAGCGCACGTCGTGACCGGCTGCCCGGTGCTCGTTTGCCACCGCCAGCGACCGGCGGATGACGTTGGCGTTGAACGCCCCGGCAAGGCCGCGGTCGGCGGTCAGCGCGAGCACCGCCACGGCGTTCACGTCACGGCGTTCGAGCAGCGGCTGGTTGTACGCCCGCAAGCTCGACGCCGCGACCTCGATGGTCATCTGCTGCATGTGATCGGCATAGGGCCGCAGCGCCTGGACGCGGGCCTGGGCGCGGCGCAGGCGTGAGGCCGCCACGAGCTCCATCGCCTTGGTGATCTTCTCGGTATTCCGTACCGAGCGGATGCGGCGGATGATGTCCTGCTGGGAGCTCATTTAGACGGCGGCCTGCTCCTCGACGAAGAAGCTCGACTTGAACGAGTCGAGATGGGCGCGCAGCTTCGCGACCGCCTCGTCGGGCAGGTCACGCGTCTCGGTGATCTGCTTCAGGATCTCGCCCTCGGCCTGCAGCGACTGGATCAGCTCGGCATGGAACCGGGACACGTCGGGCACCGGGATGTCGTCGAGGTAGCCGTTGGTGACCGCCCAGATCGAGACCACCTGCTCCTCGACCGGCCAGGGCGAGTACTGGGGCTGGTTGAGCGACGCCACCACCCGCTGGCCGCGGGTGAGCTGCTGCTGGGTGGCGGTGTCGAGCTCCGATCCGAACTGCGCGAACGCCTCCAGCTCGCGGTAGGCGGCCAGGTCGAGCCGGAGCCGGCCCGCGACCTTCTTCATCGCCCGGATCTGGGCGTCGCCGCCGACGCGGGACACCGAGATGCCGGCGTTGATGGCCGGGCGCACGCCCGAGAAGAACAGGTCGGATTGCAGGAAGATCTGGCCGTCGGTGATGGAGATCACGTTGGTGGGGATGTACGCCGAGACGTCGCCGGCCTGCGTCTCGATCACCGGCAGCGCGGTCAGCGAGCCGGCACCCAGGTCGTCGGACAGCTTGACCGCCCGCTCGAGCAGCCGCGAGTGCAGGTAGAAGACGTCGCCCGGATACGCCTCGCGGCCCGGCGGGCGGCGCACGAGCAGCGACATCTGGCGGTAGGCGTCGGCGTGCTTGGAGAGGTCGTCGTACATGACCAGCGCGTGCTTGCCGTTGTAGAGGAAGTGCTCGCCCATGGCACAGCCCGCATACGGCGCCATGAACTTGATCGGCGCCGCCTCGGTTGCGGACGCGGCCACGATGATCGTGTACTCCATCGCGCCGGCCTTGCGCAGCACGGCCTCGACCGCGCGCACCGTCGAGGCCTTCTGGCCGATGGCGACGTAGATGCACACCATGTCCTGGCCCTTCTGGTTCAGGATGGTGTCCACGCAGATGGCCGTCTTGCCCGTCGTGCGGTCGCCGATGATGAGCTCGCGCTGGCCGCGCCCGATCGGGATCATCGAGTCGATGGCCTTGATGCCGGTCTGCACCGGCTCCTTGACCGGCTGGCGGTCGACGACGCCCGGGGCCTTGAACTCCATCGGCCGGAACTCGGTGGTCTCGATCGCCGGGCCGCCGTCGATGGCGATGCCCAGCGGGTCGACGACCCGCCCGATCAGCGCCTCGCCGACCGGGATCGACATGACCTCGCCGGTGCGGCGGACGGTGTCGCCCTCCTTGATCTCCTCCCAGGGGCCGAAGAGCACGCAGGCGACGTTGTCCTCCTCGAGGTTCAGCGCGAGGCCGGTGACGCCCTCGCCGAACTCCAGCTTCTCCATCGCGACGCACCGGTCGAGCCCGTAGACGCGGGCGATGCCGTCGCCGATCTGGATGACCGTGCCGACCTCCTCGACCTCGGCCTCGACGTCGTAGCGCTCGATCTCGGTCTTGAGGATGTTCGCAATCTCGTCTGGACGCAGCTTCACGCTTCACTCCCAACGGGCAAGGGTGTACGGATCAGGGCGCGCCGGAGCTCTTCGAGCCGGCGCTTGACGGAGGCGTCCACGAGCACGCCGCGGGCTCGCAGCACGAGCCCGCCGATCAGGACGGGGTCGACACGGGCGGTGAGCTCGGCCCGGCGGCCGACGGCCTTCGAGATGCGCTCCTGCAGCGCGTCGAGCGCGCTCTGGTCGAGCGCGACGGCGGTGGTCACCTCAACCGGGAGCACCTGCTCCTCGACGGTGGCCAGCTCGGCGTAGGCGAGCAGCAGGTCGACCAGCAGCGACAGCCGGCCGTGGCGGACGAGCACGAGTACGGCGTTTCGGGCCAGCGGGTCTGACTGCTCGAGCATCCGCGCGAGGATGCGGCGCTTGGCCTCGCCCGGAAGCGCCGGGTTGACCAGGGCGCGCAGCACCGCCGGGTTCTCGCCCAGCGCGTCCATGAACGCGGCCAGGTCGCGGTCGACGGCCTGCACGCTGCCGGCGTCCTGCGCCGCCTGGTAGAGGGCGTCCGCGTAGACGCGCGCGGCGGGGTCGACCCGGTCGGCCACGTCAGTTGCTCCCGCGTCCGGAGTCGGGCGGCACGAGGGTCGAGAGGTCGACGTCGGCGAGCGCCTCCTCGATCAGGCGCCGCTGCTCGGCCTCGTCCAGCCGGGCGCGCACCACCTTCTCGGTTGCGGCCAGCGTCAGATCGGCCACCTGCTGCTTGATCGCGTTCAGGGCCTGACGCGTCTCGGACTGGATCTCCTCCCGGGTCTGCTGCATCAGCCGCGCCTTCTCGGCCTCGAGCTCGGCCACGGCGGCGGCCCGGCGGTCGTCGCCGACGCGGCGGGCGTCCTCGACGATCTTGTTCGCCTCCTTGCGCGCCTCGGCCAGCTGCTGGCGGTACTCGTCCAGCGACGTCTGGGCCTCCTCGCGGGCCGACTGGGCGGCATCCAGGTCGGCGACGATCGCCTCGCGGCGGGTGTCGATCACCTTCTGGATCGGGCCGAAGGCGTACTTGCGCAGCACGATCAGCACGATCACGAAGGTGACGAGCGTCCAGATCATCAGCCCGGTCGTGGGCGTGATCAGCGTCGAGTCGTACAGGATCATCGCTTGAGCTCCGATCTCACGCGATGGCGTAGGCCACGAAGGCCATGCCCAGGGCGTAGAACACGATGGCCTCGGTCAGCGCGAATCCGAGCCACATCAGGCCCTGCAGCTGGCCGCGCATCTCGGGCTGGCGGCCGACCGCCTCGATCGTCTTTCCGAAGATGAATCCGACGCCGGCGCCGGGGCCGATCGCGCCGATGCCGGTCGCCAGGCCCAGGGCGAGCACCTTGGCGGAGTCGTGGACGTTACCGGTGAGAGCCATGCGGAACTCCTAGTGGTCGGGGTGGATCGCTCCACCGATGTAGATGGCGGACAGGGTGGCGAAGATGAACGCCTGCAGACCGGCGATCAGGGTGGACTCGAGCAGGTAGAGGGCGACCCCCATGGGGATCCCGACGATCAGGATGAAGAAGGTGCTGAGGAGCGAGGCGAGCCCGAGGAAGACGGCGATCACCAGGTGGCCCGCGAGCATGTTGAAAAAGAGACGGAAGGAGAGCGAGACGATGCGGACGAGCTGCGAGAGCACCTCGATCACGGCGATCAGCCCCACCAGCACGAGCACCGCGGGCGTCTTGATCCCCAGCGGCCGCGGTGACGGCAGCCCCGACGGCATCCAGCTCTTGAAGTACTTGATCACGCCGTTGTAGCGAATGCCCTCGATGTGGGTGGCAAAGAACGTGACGAGCGTGAGCGCCAGGGTCACCGACAGGTTGGCGGACGCCGCGTAGATCTGGAACTCCGGGATGCTGGCCCCGAACAGGCTGAAGTGGCGGTCGCCGAAGGGCAGCGGCACGAATCCGACCAGGTTCATCATCCAGATGAACACGAACAGCGTCGCCACGTACGGGAACCAGATCCGCATCCCCTCCTCGGGCAGGCCGCCCCTGGCGATCTGCTCCTGGCACAGGTCGTACACCATCTCGACCGCCGTCTGCTTCCCGTCCGGCCGCAGCTTCAGGCCGCGGCGGACGATGAGGAGGGTGATCCCGATCGAGAGCGCGGCCGCCAGCCAGATGTAGATGACGGCCTTGTTGATGTCCATCCCCAGGGGCAGCTTCACGTACGGGTTGTGGACGAAGCCCGTGAACTCCTCCACCGGGTTGAAGTCGACCTTGAGGAGCGGGAGCAGCACTACTGCTCCGCCCCCGACACGCCGGTGCCGACGTTGCGGTGGGTGACGATCCGGGTGGCGAGGTCAACCGTGAAGAGCAGCAGGAACAGGAGCACGGACGACGCCGCGAGGGTCTTGTCGTGCCGCGTGATCAGAAACAGGGCCAGCATGCCGATCCAGGGCCGCAAAAGCATGCTCGCACCCATCGCCCCGACGCCTCGCAGCGCACCCATCCGCACCGCCCGGCGCTCGACCGCGGCCTGGGTGTAGCGGTTGAGCGCCCAGAGCGCCGTCGCCCAGAACCAGCCGGCGAGCGGCAGCCCCGTGAGGGCGAACAGGGGCAGCGCCAGGATCGCCAGGATGGCGTCGATGTTGTGGGCGCAGAGCTGCGCGGAGCGTGTGGTTCGGGCGGTGGTCACAGGTCTCGGTACGTGAGGTACACCAGGTAGAAGCTGAGAGGGATTCCGATCACCGCCCCGACGGCCGCGCCGGCGGCCGGACTGCCCGCGGCCCATCCGATGCCGAGGCCGGCACCGACACACAAAACAAGTGCAGCCAGGAGCTGAATCCCGGCCAGCGCAGCGGATGCTGCAGGTCTCCCTGCCGTGGCGGTCCCATCGTCGGGGCGGACGGTGAAGCGGGCGCGCGTAAGTATGCCAGACGATCGACTTCGTGACAAGGAGAGTTCATGCGGGACACCGCCAGAAGAGCCTATTTACGGCGGATTATATGCCCTCGCACTCAGGCGGCGGGCCGAGTTTGTGTCACTTCGGCCGGCTCCTGCCGGGCGGCGCGCAGGGCCCTCAGCCTGCGCAGCTTGAGGATCTCGAGCGTGTACACGACGTACACCGACGAGCCGAGCGCCAGCAGGCCAAGGCCGCCCAGCACCACGAGCGACACCGGGCTCCACCCGTGCCGGTGGGCGGGGACGAACCGGATCGCGAGCGCGAACACCGACAGCACCGTGCACCACGCGTACAGCGTGAGCGCCGTGCGCCGCTGCGAGAAGCCGATGTTCGAGAACCGGTGGTGGAAGTGCCAGCGGTCGGCCTGGTAGATCGGCTGGCGGTACTTGAGCCGCTTCAGGATCACGAACGACGTATCCAGGATCGGCAGCGCAAGGATCACGAGCGGGAACACGAGCGAGACGGCCGCGGCCGTTTTGAGGACGCCTTCGATCGCGATGGTCGCCAGCAGGTACCCCATCATCAGCGATCCCGAGTCGCCCATGATGATCGTGGCGGGGTGGAAGTTGTAGCGCAGGAATCCGAAGGCGGCACCCGCCAGGATGGCCGAGACCGCGGCCGCGTCCAGGCGCCCGAGGGAGGCCGAGAGGATGGCGAAGGTCACCGCAGCGATGCCGCAGAAGCCGGCCGCAAGGCCGTCCAGTCCGTCGATGAAGTTGACGACGTTGCAGATCGCGACGATCCACAGGATCGTGATCGGGTAGCGGCCCCAGTCGAGGTCGAAAACACCCACCACCGGAAGCGTCACGTGGTTGATGTCGATGCCCAGGTGCACCGTGAGGGCGGCGATCAGGATCTGGCCGGTCAGCTTGACGAGCGGGTTCAGGGGCCGGATGTCGTCGACCGCGCCGAGCATGGTCATGAGCGCCGCGCCCAGCATCACCCCCCAGAAGCCGTGCTCGTTGCCGAGGGCGGCCGAGGGCACGGCGATCGCGGCGAAGATGGCGATCCCGCCCAGGCGGGGCATCGGCTGGCGGTGCAGGCGGCGATCGTCGTCGGGACGGTCGAGCAGGCCAACCCGCCATGCGGCCAGCGAAACGGCCGGCGTCAGCAGCAGCACGAGAAGGAATGCCACCACGAAGCCCACAACTGCGGCCTGGTAGTCGAGTA
This sequence comes from uncultured Actinomycetes bacterium, assembly GCA_963732075.1. GTDB lineage: Bacteria > Actinomycetota > Thermoleophilia > Gaiellales > JAICJC01 > JAICJC01. The sequence goes on from CAVSYD010000003.1 coordinate 458,680, forward strand.
GCGATCCGGTCATGAGGTCGGGCGCCCTGCGCGTGGAAAGGGTAACCCTTCGCCCGGAATCCGGGTCCTCCTCCCCCGCCCCAACCATGAACACCAACCGGGGACAGTCCCCCGAATGGTTCGCGGCGCGAAACGGCACAGACTTGTGACACGACGGGATTGAGCCGTGCGGGCCGGCCACGGTACGGTCGCCCCGTGGCCCGCCAGAACCGCATCCAGATCGCCGGAACGCACTACCACATCGGCGCCCGCGGGAACGCGAAGGCGACCGTGTTTCGCTCGGACGAGGACCGGCACCGGTTCCTCGACACGCTCGCCGACGTCGTCGAGCGCTACGGCTGGCGCTGCTCGGCCTACTGCCTGATGAGGAACCACTACCACCTGGCCGTGACCACTCCCGAGCCGAACCTCGGCGCCGGGATGGGGCGCCTCAACCAGCTCTACGCGCAGTGGTTCAACCGTCGCCACGACCGGGTCGGGCACCTGTTCCAGGAGCGGTACCGCAGCGACGTCATCGAGACCGAGGCGCACCTGTTCGCGACGCTGCGCTACATCGCCGAAAACCCGGTCCGGGCGGGGTTCTGTGCGAGGGCCGAGGACTGGCGGTGGTCCAGTGCGCGGGCGACGGCGGGGATCGCACCGGTCCCGGCGTTCCTCGATCTCAGCGTGCTCGTCCTCAACTGAGCAGGTGTCACGAAATTGCGCCGAGACGCTCACGGCGACATTCGGGGGACTGTCCCCGGTTGGTCAGCGGGTGCCGAACAGGCGGTCGCCCGCGTCGCCCAGGCCCGGCAGGATGTAGCCCTGGGCGTTGAGCTCGCGGTCGAGGGCGGCCGTGTACACCGCCACGTCGGGGTGGTCGGCGGCGATCCGCTCGACGCCCTCGGGCGCGGCCACGACGCAGAGCAGGCTCGTGCGCACCGCCCCGCGGCGCTTGCACAGGCGCAGCGCCTCGGATGCCGAGCCGCCCGTCGCGAGCATCGGGTCGAGCACCAGCACATCGCGCTCGGCCAGGTCGCCGGGGAGCTTGCAGTAGTACTCCACCGGCTCGAGCGTCTCCTCGTCCCGGTACACGCCGACGAAGCCGACGCGGGCGACCGGGATCAGGTCGAGCACCGCGTCGAGCATCCCCAGGCCCGCCCGCAGCACGGCGACGACGCCCAGCTTCTTGCCCGACACCCGCCGGGCCGGCGTCACCTCGAGCGGCGTCGTCACGCGGTACTCCTCGAGCTCGAGGTCGCGGGTCGCCTCGTAGCAGAGGAATGCCGCGAGCTCGCCCATGAGGTGGCGGAAGTCCTTCGTGTTCGTGCCCGCATCGCGCAGCAGCGCGAGCTTGTGCTGCACCAGCGGGTGGTCGAGGACGACCAGGCGGTCAGACCGCAGGGAAGCCATGCGGAAGCCCGGAGTAGAGCGGCCGCCCGGCCAGAAGCTCGCGCGTGCGCTCGCGCAGGGAGGCCAGGTCGGCCGCGGGGTCGAGGGTGTCGAGGATGATCGCGCCCACCTCGCGCATGTCGTCCTCGCTGAACCCCCGCATCGTCGCGGCCGGCGTCCCGATGCGCACCCCCGACGCGATCGTCGGCGGGCGCTCGTCGTACGGAACCGTGTTGCGGTTGACCGTGATCGAGACCTCAGCCAGCCGCTCCTCGGCGTCCTTGCCCGACCACTGCGTGGAGCGCAGGTCGAGCTGGAGCAGGTGGATGTCGGTGCCGCCGGTGAGCAGCTCGAGTCCGCCGTCCATCAGCGTGGCCGCAAGCGCCTTCGCGTTGGCGACGATGCGCTGCTGGTATTCGCGGAACGCCCCGGTCGCCGCGAGCTTGAAGCAGATCGCCTTGGCCGCCACGATGTGGCACAGCGGCCCGCCCTGCAGGCCCGGGAACACCGCCTTGTCGACCGCGGCGGCATGCTCGGCCCGGCACAGCACGAGCCCCGCCCGCGGCCCGGCGAGGGTCTTGTGCGTGGTCGACGTGACGACGTCGGCGTACTCGACCGGGTTGGGATGCAGGCCGGCGGCCACGAGGCCCGAGAAGTGGGCCATGTCGACCATGAGTCGAGCGCCGACCTCGTCGGCGATCGCCCGGAAGCGGGCGGCGTCGATGATGCGCGGATAGGCCGAGGCGCCCGCCACGATCAGCCGCGGGCGGTGCTCGTGGGCCAGCCGCTGCACCTCGTCGAAGTCGATCAGCGAGTCCTCGCGGCGCACGCCGTAGGACTGGACGTCGTAGAGGCGGCCCGAGAAGTTGACCTTGAGGCCGTGCGTCAGGTGGCCGCCGTGATCGAGCCGCAGGCCGAGGATCGGGTCGCCGGGCTCGAGCATCGCGAAGTAGGCCGCCAGGTTGGCGGGGCCGCCGGCGTGCGGCTGCACGTTGGCATGGTCGGCGCCGAAGAGCGACTTGGCCCGGTCGATCGCGAGCTGCTCGACCTCGTCGACCCACTCGCAGCCGCCGTAGTAGCGCCGGCCCGGGTAGCCCTCGGCGTACTTGTTGGTGAGCACCGACCCGGCCGCCGCGAGCACCGCCGGCCAGGTGAAGTTCTCGGACGCGATCAGCTCGAGCTGCTCGCGCTGGCGCTGGAGCTCGCGGTCGATCAGCCCGGCGATGTCGGGGTCGAGGTCGGCCAGGCCGGCCGACCGGAGATGCTCGAAGGTCTGTTCGGCCGTGGCCACGCGATGCCTCCTCGAATCGACTGGTCGGCGACTCTACCGCAGCCGTGCCAGCGCCGACTCGGCGTCGGCCCCGGCCCGGATCAGCACCGGCTCCGGCCCGGTCACGTCGATCACGCTCGAGGCGGCGCCCCGCGAGCTCGGCCGCCGTCGATCTGCAACCGCGCACAGGCTGCGCAGATCGGCCGGCGGACCTCGGCGAGCGCGGGCGGGCGCCGGCTCGCCGCGCAGGTTGGCGCTGGTGAGCGCCAGCCCGCCGACGGCGTCGGCCAGCCGGGCCACCTCCGGCACGAGCACCGGCACGCGCACCCCGATGCGCTCCGGCGTCGCGCCGCACAGATGCGGGAACCGGCCGGCGGGATTGGTCACGATCAGCGTCACCGGCCCGGGCAGCACCCGCCGGCACAGCACCGCCGGCCCGGCCGGTCAGCTCGGGCAGGACGTCCTCGAGCAGGCCGGCCACCGAGCCGAGCACGAGGGCGGTGGGCTGTTCGGGCGGGCGCGACTTGCACGCATACAGGCGCTGCGCAGGCTTCGCGGATGGTCGGCGGCGCAGCCGATCCCGTAGACGGTGTCGGTGGGCAGGATGGCGAGCGCGCCGTCGCGCAGCAGCCCGCTCGGCGCCGGTCAGGCGCCACCGGCCGCCGACGACCCGCTCGATCCCGGCCAGGTCGCGGTCGACAGCACACGTCCGGCGCCGGCCCCGGCCATCGGCTCGCGCACGCCCGGCGCCTGACCGGCGCCGCACTCGACCACCAGCCAGCCGCCCGGCGCGAGCGCCGCCGGCGCGGCCGCGATCAGCCGGTCGAGCACCTCGGTGCCGCGCGCCCCGCCCACCGTGGCCAGCCGCGGCTCGAACCGGGCACCTCGGGCTCGAGTGTCTGCCATGTCGCTCTCGGCGATGTAGGGCGGGTTGGACAGCGATCAGGTCGAAGCGGCGGCCCTCGAGGCCGGCGAGCAGGTCGGACTCGACCAGCTCGACCTCGAGGCCGAGCGCGGCCGCGTTGGCCGCGGCGACCGCGAGCGCGTCCGCCGAGATGTCGACAGGCCGTGACCTCGGCGCCGGGCGCTCGCGTCTTGACCGCGAGCGCGATCGCGCCCGAGCCGGTGCCGACGTCGAGCACACGGGCCGGCCCGACCCTCGCCCAGCAGCGCCAGGCAGCGCTCGACCAGCAGCTCCGTCTCGGGTCGGGGCACGAGCACCCGCGCGTCGACCGCCAGGTCGAGGCCGTAGAAGCCGCAGCGGCCGATGATGTAGGCGACCGGCTCCCGCCGGCCGCGCCGCTCGAGCAGCGCCCGGCACGCCGCCAGCTCGGGCTCGGTCAGGGGCCGGTCGAAACTCGTGTAGAGCGCGATCCGGCTCCATGCCCGAGCGCGTGGGCGATCAGAAGCTCGGCGTCCAGCCGGGGCGTCGCGCTGCCGTGCTCCTCGCAGGTACCCGGTGGAGAGCCGCAGCACCTCCGCCAACTGTCTTCACCCGCCGGCTGCCGCGGCCAGCTTGCGCCGGCGCTCCTCGGCCGCGAGGGCGTCGGTGAACTCGCTGCAGGTGAGCCGGCCAGCACCCTGTTCAGGTCGTGCACGGTGAGCCCGATGCGGTGGTCGGTGACCCGGTTCTGGGGGAAGTTGTAGGTGCGGATCTTCTCGGAGCGCTCGCCGGTGCCGATCTGGGCCGAGCCGGGCCGCCGCCTCCTCCCGCGCCTTGCGCTCACGCTCGGCCTCGTACAGGCGCGCCCGCAGGATCTTCATCGCCCGCTCCTTGTTCTGCAGCTGCGAGCGCTCGTCCTGGCAGGTCGCGACCGTGTCGGTCGGGATGTGCGTGATGCGCACCGCCGAGTCGGTGGTGTTGACCGACTGGCCGCCGTGCCCGCCCGCCCGGTAGACGTCGATCCGCAGGTCGCCGGGCTCGATGTGGACGTCGACGTCCTCGGCCTCGGGCAGCACCGCGACGGTCGCCGTCGACGTGTGGATGCGGCCCTGCGACTCGGTGGCCGGCACGCGCTGGACGCGGTGCACGCCGCTCTCGTACTTGAACACCGAGTAGGCGCCGTCGCCCCTGATCTCGAACACGAGCTCCTTGAAGCCGCCGGCGTCGCCGCCGTTCGCCGAGAGTCAGTGCTCGGTCTTGAAGCCGCGCTGCTCGGCGTAGCGGGTGAGCATCTGGTACAGGTCGCCGGCGAAGAGGGCGGCCTCGTTGCCGCCGGTGCCGGCGCGCAGCTCGACGATCACGTCCTTGTCGTCGGCCGGGTCGCGCTCGAGCATCGCCAGCCGGATCTCCTCCTCGAGCGCCGGGCAGCGCGTCCCGGGCCTCGGCGAGCTGCTCCTGGGCGAAGCGCCCGCATCTCCTCGTCGGGATCGGTCATCAGCTCGGCCGCGTCGGCGACCTGCGCGGTGCAGCTCCCGCCAGCGCCGGGCCAGCTCGGCGCGCGCGGCCAGGCGCTTGTGCTGCGCGCGCCGCCTGCGTATAGCGGCGCCTGATCGGCGATCACGGCCGGGTCGCTGAGCTGCTGCCTCGAGCTCGGCGAAGCGGCGTTCGATCTCTGCAACCAGCGGTTCCATGGTGCTTGAAGGATAGTGACCGCACCCGTCACGACCCTGTCACGAACTCATCAAGCCAAACGGTGGGGGACTGTCCCCGGTTACAGGCGGCCGAGCTGGCGCATCACGCTGACCGAGTCCGAGTAGACGTCCTTGCGGACGAACAGGCCGTCGCGCGTCGGCAGGATGTCCATCCCGTCCCAGGTCGCGCTGCGGCCGCTCTCGGCGTGGGTGCCGGTGGCCGTCCACTCCTGCACGACGAGCGCTTCGCGCACGTACAGCGTGCGGCCCGTGAACCGCATGCCGGGCCAGTTTTTGAAGATGCCGGCGATGTGCTCGCGGACGGGCCCGGAACCCGCGACGGACTCGCCCGCCGTGTGATTGTGGAACACGATGTCATGCGCGTGCATGGAGTCGATCGCAGCGACGTCCTGGCGGTTCCAGGCGTCGTTGTAGCGCTCGATCAGCTCGGTCAGCGCTTCCGGAGAATCGGCGGCGGACACGCCGGAGAGCTTACGCCATGACTTCGACGGGCGTACCGACGTCCGCCGGCGCGCTCGGCGTCGAGCACGTCGCGCAGGGCTGGATCGAGACCTCGACCTGGTCGAGCGTCGGCTCGCGGGTGGTCAGCCCCTGCAGCCACAGCCCGGGCGCGAGCAGCGTGCGCACCACCCGGTTGTTCGGCGTGCATGCCGCCGAACCGGATCACCTCGTAGGCGAGGCCGGCGATCACCGGCAGGAGCAGGATGCGCGACCGATCAGGACCGGCCAGTCGGGCCGGCCGACGAGCGCGAAGACGAAGATCGCGATGACCATCACCCACAGCAGGAACGCGGTGCCGCAGCGGACGTGGATCTTGGAGTACGTCTGCACCTGCTCGGGCGTCGAGCTCGGCGCCGTCCTCGTAGGCGTTGATCGCCTTGTGCTCGGCGGCGTGGTACTGGAAGACGCGCCGCAGGTCGGGGATCAGCGAGATCAGCGCCAGGTAGCCGATCAGGATCGTCACCCGGATCACGCCCTCGACCAGCACGAACACGATCGGTGTTGTGGATCGGCAGCAGGTCGGTGAGCACGGCCGGCGACACCTTGAACAGCGAGCACCGCGAACCCGATCGCGATCACGAACGAGAACGCGATCTGGCCGCGTGGTGAGCTCGGCCGCGGCCTCGAGTCTCGGTGTCCTCGCCCTCCTCGACCGCGGCAAACGACGCCGACACGGCCAGCGCCCGGAAGCCGATCACGAGCGACTCGCCCAGCGCAACCATCGCCGCGGATCACCGGCAGGCGCAGCCAGCGGTGCCGCGCGACGCGGCACTCGACACCGGACTGGCAGACGCGCGCCAGCCGCCCGTCGGGACGGCGCACGGCGACCGCCCACGAGCCGGGGCTGCGCATCATCACGCCCTCGAGCACCGCCTGCCCACCCACGTTGGCGCTCACCGACGACACCTGTGCTCACCGGGGTTGTCGTCGGCAGCGGAGGTCGTACCCGCAATGAGCGGCTTACCGACTAGCGTCGGGCGGTGCCCGAGCGGGCCTGGCGGCGGCGGAACCGCTCGACGCGGCCGCCGGTGTCGACCAGCTTCTGCTTGCCCGTGTAGAACGGGTGGCAGGCCGAGCAGATCTCGACGTGAAGCTCGGGCTTGGTCGCCCGGGTGATGAACTCGTTCCCGCACGAGCAGTGCACGTGCGAAACGACGTAGTCAGGGTGGATGTCGGCCTTCATGAGATTCAGGATAGCAGCGGCGCCCCGCGGCCTCCACGGCCGCGTCGACGGCCTCGCCGTCAGCGTCCAGATGGGTCACGAACCGCACCGTTCGATCGTCCAGCGATGCGCACAGGACCCCCACCGTCGGCCAACTCCTCGACCAGCGCCGGCGCCGGGGTGCCGTCGGTCACGGTCGACACGACGATGTTGGTCTGGATCGCGCCGGGATCGAACCGCAGCCGGCGGTAGGCGCCCATCCCCTCGCCCAGCCGGCGCGCGTTTTTGTGGTCGTCGGCGAGCCGGTCGACGTTGTTGCGCAGGGCGTACAGCGCGCCCGCGGCGATGATGCCCGCCTGGCGCATGCCACCGCCGAAGAGCTTGCGGTTGCGGCGCGCCGACGCGATGAACTCGGCCGAGCCGACGACCGCCGAGCCGACCGGGGCACCCAGGCCCTTCGAGAAGCAGACCGAGGCCGAGTCGACCGGCGCCGCGACCTCGGCGGGGGTGCGCCCGCTTGCGACGGCGGCGTTCCAGATCCGGGCGCCGTCCAGGTGCACCCGCATGCCGTTCTCGTGGGCGAAGCCGGCCAGCTCGGCCAGGCGGGCCTCGGGCACCACCCGCCCCCCGGTCTCGCCGATCGTGTTCTCGAGGCACAGCAGAGTCTGGGTGGCGTGGTGGACGTCGGCAGGATCGCGCAGCCGCGCCGCGATGGTCTCGACATCGACCAGCCCGTTCTCGCCGGGCAGAAGCCGCGTCTGGACGCCCGCCAGCGCGGCCGCGCCGCCCTGCTCGTGGACGACGACATGGGCGAGCTCGTGCACGAAGATCTCGTCGCCGGGCCGGGTGTGGGAGCGGATCGAGATCTGGTTTCCCATCGTCCCCGACGGGACGTACACGGCCGCCTCCTTGCCCAGCATCCGGGCGACCTCGGCCTCGAGCTCGATCACCGTCGGGTCGTCGCCCCAGACATCGTCGCCCACCTCGGCCTCGGCCATGGCCTGGCGCATGGCCGGCGAGGGCCGCGTGACCGTGTCGGAGCGAAGGTCGATGATCCGCATCGCGCGCAGCGTATCCTTCCGGCGTGGCCCTGGAGATGCGAACCCGCTGCGAGCGCTGCGACGCCGCCCTCGACCATGTCGCCGCGGCCCGGATCTGCAGCTTCGAGTGCACCTTCTGCCCGGCCTGCGCCGACGCGATGGCGGGCGTGTGCCCCAACTGCGGCGGCGAACTGGTCGCCCGGCCCCGCCGCGCCGCGCGCTGAGACAGCCATGATCGAGATCCTCATTGGTGCGGCCGAGCTCGGCCTCGGGATGGCGGTCGGATTCGCCGGAGCCCGTCCGGAGGGCCGGTGGTTCCCGAGCGCGATCGTGCTGGGTGCGCTCATCTGCGCGGGCATGGTTGTCTACGCGGCGATCGTCGTCAATCCCTCCGGGGAGGAGCCGATCACGTGGGCCAACTGGACGTTTCTCGGCGTCGCGATGGTCGGGTTCTGGTTCGTGGCGGTCGCGATGGGCTACGCCCTGAGCGACCGCTTCCGCTCGCCCGCCTGACGCCTACGCCGCCGGTGCGGAGGCGACGACCGCGGCCACCCAGGCCTGCAGCGGCCGCACCGGCCGCAGCCGCTCGGCGCACCACCGCGGGAACTCCGCCGTGAACGCCTCGGCCGGCAGCGGGTCGGTCGTCGCCGCGACCAGGCCGCCCTGGCGCAGCAGATCGGCCCGGGGATGGTCGGCGGGGTGGGGGGCCGGGACGCGCTTCCAGCGCGCCGGGCCGAACTGGGCGCCCGCAAGCCGGGCCTTGCGCACGGCGCGGTCGAGCGCGGCGCCGCGGCGCGCGTCGGCCACGGCGCGCCGGTATTCGGCGAGCACCGGGCCCTCGAAATGGTGCATGCCGGCGCCGAGCGTGACGGTGTCCGCATCGAGGCGCATGAAGAAGCCCGAGCGCTCGCGACTCGGCCCCTCGCCCTCCCAGAACCACATGTCCAGGTGCGACCGGTACGGGCGCTTGTCGGGCGAGAAGCGGGTGTCGCGGGCGATGCGCAGGATCGAGCCGTTGACGCGGGGATCGGCATTGATGCCCGGGACGACCTTCGCCAGCCGCTCGCCCATCGCCACGACGAATCCGCGGGCGGGCTCGAGCAGGAGCGAGCGGTACTCGGCCTCGTGCGCATGGAACCAGGCGCGGTCGTTGTGGGCGGCCAGGTCGCGCAGGAAGGCGCAGGCGGCGGGGTCGAATCCGGGAAACGACGACATGCGGCCACGATACGACCGCGGCCTGTCACGTGTCTGGCGCGGACGGTGCCGACACCGTCACGAACTGGCCGTTAGCATCTGCGGCCGTGGCGCGGCGACCGTCAGACTACCCACCTCCGGTCAAGGTGCGCGAGTTCGTGGCCGAGCCCGAGGCGGCCCAGGACGAGCGCATCGACGTCGGCGTGCTCTTCGTCGGCGGCGGCCCGGCGGGCCTGGCCGGCGCCATCCGCCTGGGGCAGCTCCTGGCCGACGACCCGGCCACCGCCGAGGCCCTGGGCGAGGTGCCGATCGCGGTGCTCGACAAGGGCCGGGTGGCCGGCGCCCACCTGCTCTCCGGCGCCGTCGTGAACCCCTCGGCGCTGCGCGCCCTGCTGCCGGAGACGCCGATCGAGCAGCTCCCGAACTACGGCCCGGTGCGGCACGAGTCGGTGTACTTCATGCGCCCCGGCTACGGGATCCGCATCCCCACGCCGCCGCCGTTCCACAACAAGGGCAACTGGATCTTCTCGCTGGCCCAGCTCGGCCGCCACCTGGCGGAACGGGCCGAGGAGCTGGGCGTGATGGTGCTGCCCGAGACCGACGCGCACACGCTCCTGATCGGCGACGGCGCCGTCCGCGGCGTCGTGACCGGCGACAAGGGCCTCGACCGGGGCGGCGAGCCGCTCGGCATGTACGAGCCCGGCTCCGAGATCCACGCCCGCGCGACGGTGCTCTCGGAGGGCACGCAGGGGCACCTGACCGCGGCCCTGACCGAGGCCTTCGGCCTGACCTCAACGAACCCCCAGGTGTGGAGCCTGGGCGTGAAGGAGCTGTGGCGGGTCAACCGGCCGCTCGACCGCGTCGTCCACACGCTGGGCTGGCCGCTGCGGGCGGCGGCCAAGCACGGCGAGAGCGGCGGCAGCTTCATCTACCCGATGGGCGAGGATCAGATCGCGCTCGGGCTCGTGGTCGGCCTCGATCACCACGACGCGTCGCTCTCGGTGCACGACCTGCTCCAGCAGTTCAAGACGCATCCCCTGATCCGGCCGCTCCTCGAGGGCGGGGAGCGGATCGGCTGGGGCGCGAAGACCATTCCCGAGGGCGGGCTCCTGTCGGTGCCGTCGCGCCTGTCGGTGCCGGGCGCCGTCATCACGGGCGACGCCGCCGGGTTCGTGAACGTGCCGAAGCTGAAGGGCATCCACTACGCGATGCGCTCGGGGATGCTGGCCGCGGAGGCGATCTACGAGCAGCTGAAGGCGGGCGCCGATCCCGCCGCCGAGGGCGTGCTCTCCGGCTACGACGCGCGGGTGCGCTCGAGCCACATCTGGTCTGATCTCAAGCGCGTCCGCAACATGCGCCAGGCGCTCAACCGCGGCCTGGTCGTCGGCGGTGCCCTGGCCAGTGCGATGGACGTCACCCGCGGCGCCATCCCCGGTGGGACATTCCGCACCCACCGCGACGCCGAGGCGGCCATGTCGATCGAGCCCCGCGAGTACCCGGCGCCCGACGGCACGCTCACGTTCGACAAGCTCTCGAGCGTGTTCCTCTCGGGCAACCGCAGCCGCGACGACCAGCCCAACCACATCCGCGTGCAGACGCGCGTGCCGCGCGAGGTCGGCCAGACGTGGGTGGCGATGTGCCCCGCGGGGGTCTACGAGCTGCGCGATGCCGGCGGGGAGATGGTCGACGTCGAGCTGACCCCGTCCAACTGCGTCCAGTGCGGGGCGATCACCGCGAAGGGCGGCCGCCTCACGCCCCCCGAGGGCGGCAGCGGCCCCGAGTACACCCACATGTAGCGATGGCGGCTGAGCGCGACCGCATCGACGCGCTGATCGCCCAGCTGGAGGAGTTCCTGGCGGGGACCGACCGCCGCCGCATCGAGATCCCCATCGAGGTCGGCGCCGACCGGCGCTGGTCGACCCGCGACACCGCGCGCCTGTTCGCGCGGCTGGGGCGGCCGGTGCCGGTCGCTCCGCCCGACCAGCGGCTGAGCGACGTGCTCGCTGAGGTGGTGCGGCTGCGAAACGCCCTCGTTGCGCTGCGCGACGCCGAGCCTCCGCCGGAGGGTGAGAGCTAGCCCCTGCGGGCGGCGACGAGCTCGGTCAGCTTGGGCAGGATGGTCAGGGCATCCCCGACCACGCCGACGTCCGCGAACTCGAAGATGGGCGCGTTCTGGTCCTTGTTGATGGCGATGATCGTGCCCGCATTGGCCATCCCCACCTTGTGCTGGATCGCGCCCGAAACGCCGCAGGCGATGTAGAGCTTGGGCGTGACCGTCTTGCCGGTCTGGCCGACCTGCATCGAGTACGGCACCCAGCCCGCGTCGACCACGGCACGCGTCGCCGCCACCTCTCCGCCGAGCGCCTTGGCCAGCGCCTCGACCAGCGGGACGTTCTCGGGCCCGCCCAGGCCCCTGCCGACCGTGACCAGGATGTCGGCCTCGGTGATGTCGACACCGCCGCCCTCGGCCGCCTCGCGGCCCGAGAGGACGGCCGCCCGCGCCCAGTCGCTGACGCTCACCTCGACCCGCTCAACGGGGGCTGAGCCGCTCGGCTCCTCGCGCGGGGCGAAGGCGTTTGCCCGCGCCAGCACGATTCCCGGGGCCGAGGCGAAGCCCGAGTCGACCATGACCGTGTCGCCGAGCGCCGGCCGGGTGGCGACGATGCCGCCGTCGCCGGCGGCAAGCTCGGTCGTCTCGCACGCGATGCCGGCGCCGAGGCGCGCGGCCAGGCCGGCGGCGACGTCGGCCGAGACCACGCCGGCGCCGAACAGCACCGCGTCGGCCGCACGGGCGTGCGGCTCGAGCGCGTCCACGATCGGCTGGGACAGCCCGCCGGCCAGAACCGGGTCGTCGGCCACCAGCACCCGGGCGGCGCCGTGGCCGCCGAGGGTGGCGGCCCAGCCGTCGTCGATGCCCGAGCCGGCGACGAACGCCGTCACCTCACCGCCCAGGGTCGCCGCCTTGGCCAGCACGCCCAGGCTGTTGGCCGAGAACTGGCCGTCGTCGTGGTGGATGTGGACAAGCAGGCCTGACATCTAGATCAATCCCTTCTCGGCGAGGTACGCGACGACCTTCTCGGCCGAGTCGCCGCCCGCGTCCTCGATGCGCAGTCCGCCGGCCTTCGGCGGTGGCGGCGAGACCGAGCGCACCTGCGACTGCGCCGCGTCGCCGCCCACGCGGGAGAGGTCGAGCTCCAGGTCGGCCGCCGAGAGCGTCTCGAGCGGCTTCTTCTTGGCGCCCATGATCGCCTTGATCGAGGGCAGGCGAGGCGTGTTGATCGCGTCGGACACCGAGATCACCGCGGGCAGCGGCGCCTCGATCAGGTCATAGCCGTGCTCGGCCTGGCGCTTGGCCCGCACCGTGGCGCCCTCGAGCTGGAGCTCGGCCACCTGCGTGACCAGCGGCCGGCGCATGTGGTCGGCCACCGCCGCCGCCATGACATAGCAGTCGCCGTCGGCGGCCTGCTGCCCGAGCACGACCAGCTCGGCGTCCTGCTTGGCCAGCACGGCGGCGAGCACGTAGGCGGTGCCGGCGATGTCCGACCCGGCCAGCGCGGGGTCGGTGACCAGCACCGCCCGGTCGGCACCCAGCGCGAGCGCCTTGGTGAGGATCCGCTGGGCCGACTCGGGGCCCATGCACACCGCGACGATCTCGGCCACGTCGGCGCCGCGCTCGCGGATCCGGATCGCCTCTTCGAGCGCGTGCACGTCGAACGGGTTCGGCTCGGAGTCGCCCGAGCGGTCGAGCCGGTTCGTGGCCGGATCCAGGCGCCGGTGCGACGTCGCGCTGGGCACCTCCTTGACGCAGACTGCGATGTTCACGCGCACACCCTCCTCGTACCCCGGTTACTTGCCAACGAACGACGGCGGCCGCTTCTCGACGAACGCGTTCAGGCCCTCGCGGGCGTCGTCGGTCGAGAACATCAGCGAGTACAGGTCGGCCTCGTGGACGAGGTTGCCGCCGATGTCGCCGTGCAGCGCCCGGTTGGTGGCCTCCTTGGCGTAGTACAGCGCCACCGGGCTCTTGGAGGCCATCTCGGCCGCGAGCCGCATCGTCGCCGGCATCAGCTCGGCCGGCGAATACACGTGCTGCACCAGGCCGCGCTCGAGCGCTTCGGCCGCATTCACCCTGCGCCCGGTGAGGATCAGCTCCTTGGCGTAGCCGATGTTGGTCGCCCGGGCCAGGCGCTGGCTGGCGCCCCACCCCGGGATGATGCCGAGGTTGATCTCGGGCTGGCCGAACTGGGCGTTCTCGGACGCCAGCCGCACGTCGCAGGCGAGCGCCATCTCGCAGCCGCCGCCGAGCGCGTAGCCGTTCACCGCTGCGATGGTCGGCTTGCGCATCGTCTCGAGCCGGTGGGCGATCTCCTGCCCCAGCTCGGAGTAGGCGCGCGCCTCGAGCGGCGTCTTACCCGCCATCTCCTTGATGTCGGCGCCGGCGATGAACGAGCGCTCGCCCTCGCCCGTGAGCACGACGACGCCGATTCCGGGATCGCCGCCCAGGTCGCCCAGCGTCGCCAGGAGCTCCTCGAGCAGCGCCGAATTGAGCGCGTTCAGCACGTCGGGACGGTCGATCGTGACCGTGGCCACCCGCCCGTCGAGCGCGATCCGAAGGCCGCCGGGCACTACTGCGGCGCCCCCAGCCGCTCGCGCAGGTACTCGACGATCCCGGCGGTGGGCGCGCCCGGCGTGAACACCTCGGACACCCCGAGCGCCTTCAGCTCGACCACGTCCTCACGCGGGATCGTCCCGCCCACGATGACCACCACGTCACCGGCCTCGCTCTCGCGCAGCAGATCGAGGATGCGCGGCACGAGCGTCATGTGCGCGCCCGACAGGATCGAGATCCCGACGGCGTCGGCGTCCTCCTGCAGAACCGTGGCCACGATCTGCTCCGGCGTCTGGTGCAGACCGGTGTAGATCACCTCCATCCCGGCGTCGCGCAGGGTTCTGGCGATGATCTTCGCTCCCCGGTCGTGGCCATCCAGGCCAGGCTTGGCGACGACCACACGGATGGGCCCACTCATAGCGGGGCGAGTGTATACGCGCTCACTCCTCTGGGGGTGCGAACACCACGAGCACCGTGAGGTTGGCGGTGATGGTGTGGAAGCGGTGCTCGACGCCGGCCTCGACGAATACGATCGAGCCCGGGCCGACGTCGCGGTCGTCCTCGCCGACGCGGATCGTGCCCCTGCCGGAGACGACGTAGTAGAGCTCGTCCTGGTTGTGCGGGGTCTGCAGATCCTGCTCGCGGGCGCGCAGCACGTACAGGCCGGCGCTCATCGAGTCGCGCCGCAGGAACTCGTGGTACTGCTGGCTCCTGGCCAGCCGCGCAGCGTCGATCCCGTCGACCTCGAAGATCTCCATCGGCTTCATCCTATGCCCGCGGCGGGACTCAGAAGACCGGCGTCTCGCGGTAGACGCCCCACACCGCCCGCAGGGCGTCGCAGATCTCGCCCTCCGATGTGTAGGCCCGGGCGCACTCGACCAGCGCGGGCATGACGTTGCGGTCGGAGGCCGCATCGGCGGAGAGGCGCGTGAGCGACTCCGCGACGACTGCGCCGTCGCGGCGGCCGCGCACGGCGTTCAGGCGGTCGCGCTGGCGCCGCTCGACATCGGGCGAGATGCGCAGGATCTCGACCTCGTCGTCGCCCTCCGAGGTGTGGGCGTTCACGCCCACGATCAGCCGGCGGCCCTCCTCGACCTCGCGCTGGTAGCGGTAGGACGCCTCCGCGATCTCGCGCTGGAAGAAGTTCTCGTTCAGCGCCGCGATCACGCCGCCAAGGCGGTCGATGCGCTCGAAGTACTCGTACGCCTCCCGCTCGAGCCGGTTGGTCAGCGCCTCGACCAGCCACGATCCGCCCAGCGGGTCGGCGGAGTTCACCACGCCGGTCTCGTGCGCGATCACCTGCTGGGTGCGCAGTGCGAGCCGGGCGGCGCCCTCGGTGGGAAGCGCCAGGGCCTCGTCGTAGGAGTTGGTGTGCAGCGACTGCGTCCCGCCCAGCACCGCCGCCATCGCCTCGAGCGCCGTGCGCACGATGTTCACCTCGGGCTGCTGCGCCGTCAGCGACACCCCCGCCGTCTGGGTGTGGAAGCGCATCAGCAGCGACCGCTCGCCCGTGGCGCCGTAGCGGTCGCGCAGCTCCCGCGCCCAGATCCGGCGGGCGGCGCGGTACTTCGCGATCTCCTCGAAGAAGTCGATGTGCGCGTTGAAGAAGAACGAGAGCCGGGGGGCGAACTCGTCGACGTCCATCCCGCGCCGGCGGCACTCCTCGACGTAGGCAAAGCCGTCTGCGAGCGTGAAGGCCAGCTCCTGCGCCGCGGTCGCCCCGGCCTCGCGGATGTGGTAGCCGGAGATCGACACCGGGTGCCAGCGCGGCATCGTCTCGGTGCACCACTCGATCATGTCCACCATGAGCCGCATGGACGGCTCGGGCGGGAAGATCCACTCCTTCTGGGCGATGTACTCCTTGAGGATGTCGGCCTGGATCGTGCCTCCCAGGACCTCGGGCGGGATGCCCTGGCCCTCGGCCACGCACACGTACTGGGCCAGCACGACGGCCGCCGGGGCGTTCACGGTCATCGAGGTCGTGACCCGGTCGAGCGGGATCCCGGCGAACAGGTCCTCCATGTCGGCCAGCGTGTCGACGGCGACGCCCTCGCGCCCGACCTCGCCCAGCGACCGGGTGTGGTCGGAGTCGTACCCCATCAGCGTGGGCATGTCGAAGGCGGTCGAGAGGCCGGTCTGGCCCTGGTCGAGCAGGTAGCGGAAGCGGCGGTTCGTCTCCTCGGCGGTGCCGAAGCCCGCGAACTGGCGCATCGTCCACAGCTTGCCGCGGTACATCGTCTCGTAGATCCCGCGCGTGTAGGGGTAGGTGCCGGGGTCGCCCAGGTCGCGGTCGTAGTCGATGTCCGCGTCGGCCGGCCCGTACACCGGCTGGTAGGGCACGCCCGAGATGCTCGAGCGCTCGGGCTCGGCGGGTGGCTCGGAGGCGCGGGCGCGGCCGGCCGCGCTCACGGCGCAGCCACCGACCCGCCGGGGCGCCAGAGCACGTCGGCGCGGCCGTCGTCGTTCGCAACCCTCGCCAGGATGAAGAGCAGGTCGGAGAGCCGGTTCAGGTAGGCCAGCGCTGCCGGGTTGACCGGCTCGGACTCCGACAGCGCCACCGCGTGGCGCTCGGCCCGGCGGCAGGTCGTGCGGGCGACGTGCAGCGCCGCGGCGGCCGGCGTTCCGCCCGAGAGGACGAAGCTCTCGAGCGGGGCCAGCCGCTCGCCCAGCTCGTCGCAGGCCCGCTCGAGCGCGGCCACGTGCGCCTCGGTGATGCGCAGCCGGCTCTTGCCGTGCCCGCGCTCGGTGTCGAGCGGCACGGCGAGATCCGCGCCCACGTCGAAGAGGTCGTTCTGGACGCGTCCGAGCAGGTCGGCCAGCTGCGGGTCGAGGCCGGTCGCAACCGCCGTCCCGATGGCCGCACCGGTCTCGTCCACGGTGCCGTACGCCCAGATGCGCAGATCGTTCTTGGAGACGCGCTCGCCGTCTCCGAGCGACGTCTGCCCGGCGTCGCCTCCCCGCGTGTAGATCCGGTCGATGCGCACGCTTGCACACTAACCGACCCTCCTTCGGGGGTGGGTCCCAGTTCCCCCATTCGGGGTTTACGAAGGAGATGTGAACGACCGACTACCAGTGGCACCGGTTCACTCCGACCCCGCACCAGAAGGGCAGCCATGTACGGTCTCACCCATCGCTTCGCAGCCACCACGATCGCCGATGTGACCCCCATCGGGGCCTCCGTGACCGTGATGGTCATCGACCGCGACCGGCTCACGCTCACCCTGGTGCGTGAGGCGATCGCCGACCACTACCAGATCGTCTCCGCCTCCGACAGCAGCGAGGCGCTGGCGCTGATCGACGCCCACCGGCCCGACGTCGTCCTGATCGACATGAGCCTCGACAAGGCCGAGATCGCGATGGTCACCGTCGCGCTCGCCGCCTGCGACGAGCTCGACTCGACGCCCGTGATCATGGTCGACCCCGAGCAGCCGACCAACGCACTTGGGCTGCGGACACGCATCGACGAGGCCATCCGGGTCACCCGGCGCGTGTATCTGGGCGGCGGCCTGCGCCACCGCATGGCTGCGTAGGCGGGTGCAGCCCGGCGGCGCACCGCCGATCTGATGGTTTGTTCCCAATCCCCGTGATGCGCTGGGCGGCGAGAACCGAGCATCGCAAGGACGCAGGGAGCGTTCATACCGGGCCGCAGCGCCACCAGCCCTACGCTGACCAGCCGGCGAACAGAGCGGCCAGGCGCGCGGGGATTGGGAGCGAACCATCTAGTCTCACCGCATCGGCAGAGGGCGAACCATTCTGGTGCTTGCGATCGCCTCGCAGGCGGCGTACTCGCTGATCTCGTTCGGCCTGCCGGCCATCGCCATCGAGATCCGTGGGCGGCTCGATCTGGGCGTGGCCGGGTTCGGGGCGGTGTTCGCGGCCGTCAGCCTGGGCTCGGCGATCGCGCTGATCCCGGCCGGGATGCTGGTCGACCGGGTGGGGGCACGCTGGGTGCTGGTCGTGGGCGGCATCATCGACGGGCTCGGCATCCTGACGGCGGCCGTGATGACCTCGCCGGTGGCGTTCGCGGCGGCCCTGCTCGTGGCCGGGATCGGCGGCGCCGCCGTGCCCGTGGCCGGGATGTCGTCGCTGATGCGCGCCTTCGCGCCGGAGCGGCGCGGCGTCGTCATGGGGTGGCGCCAGATGGCGGTGCCGCTCGGAGGCACGATCGGCGCCGTGGCGCTGCCGCTGCTGGCGGACGCCGGCGGCGTGCGCCTCGCCCTCGTTGTCTGCGCGGTCGCCACCGCCACGACCTCGATCGCCTTCGGCCTTTTGACCGGGCACGCGCCTGCCGGCGGTGGCGGGCCCGGCCGCGGCAGCGGGCTGCGCGACCTGCTGCGGTCGCCCGGCATCCGGCCGGCGCTGTCGGTCGCGATGCTCTACATCGTGGGGCTGAGCGCGGTGCTCACCTACTACATCCCCGCCGCGCGCGCCGCGGGCCTCACCCGATCGGAGGCGGCGATCGGGTTCACGCTCGTGAACGTGGTCGCCGGCATCTCACGGCCGCTGTGGGGCCGCCTCGCGGACCGCGACGGCGGCACCCGCCGCACGCGGACGCTGCGCGACACGGGCATCGTCGGCGCGATCGCGGCCGCGTTCATCCTGCCGGCGCTCACCGCGGGCTTCGCGCCGGGCCTGGTGGTGACCACCGTGCTCGCCTTCGGCGTGTTCGGGTTCAACGGCATCCTGTACGTCACGGTCGGGGAGCTGGCGGGGCCGGCCCGGTCGGGCGTTGCGATCGGCCTGGCATCGACCATCGTCTTCGGCGCCGGCGCCCTGGTGACGCCGCTCGCCGGACTGGCCGTCGAAAACCTGGGCTACGGCGCGCTGTGGGCGATCGCCGGAATCGGCAGCGCGGCCGGAGCCGCGGTGGCGTGGCACTGGCTCCCGGAGGGCCGCTACAGGGGCATGACGCAGTCGCTGCAGGCGACCAGCCGCACCGCGTGTCCGGGCACCGTCCAGTGCCCGGTCGAGTAGCCGTGGGCGCCCGTCGCGAACACGTAGTAGCGCTTGCCCGGCTTGAGCCCGTCGAAGCGGAAGTCGCCGTTCGCACCCGTGATGACGGTGGCGATCGGCTTCGGCGGGTCGGCCGAGATCGGGCCGCCGGCGTGGACCGGCCGCAGGTACAGCCCCACCTTGACGCCGGCCTCCGCCTTGCCGGCATGCGGATGGCTCGTGTCGGTCATGACGAGTACGCCGGTCACGGCGCCCGTGGGGCTGGTGGTGGGGCCGCCCGACGAGCCGGACTGAACCGCCCCGCCGCAGCCGGCGATCACCATCGTGACGGCGGCTGCGAGCAGGACGGTCGTGGCTGCGCGAACGTGCATATCCAGTTAGTCGGCTCGATGGGCGAAAAAGTTCACCGCCGCGGGCGCCGGGCGAGCACGATCATGCGGCGGCTGTCGACCGCGTAGTCGGAGCCGCGAAAGTCGCCCCAGGCGTGATCGACGGCGAATCCGGCCTCGCCCAGCATCTTGACGAGCTCGACCAGCGTGTACGCGCGGCTCGCGAACGCCATCTCGATCCGCTCGCCCGACCGCTCCACCAGCGTCCAGCTCGAGTGCATACGGCCGCCCCAGGGGTCGAAGGACCGCTCCTCGAGCAGCAGCCGGCCGCCGCCGAGCTCGTGCCACGCGCGCGGCTCGAAGCGGCGCAGGACGCCGTACAGGTTGATCGTCTCGATCACCAGCGCGCCGCCCGGCCGTAGCGCCCGCCACGCCCGCTCGAGCACCAGCCTGTCCTCGGCCTCGGACTCGAAGTAGCCAAACGACGTCCACAGGTTGAGGACGGCGTCGAACTCCTCGCGGAACTCGATCTCGCGCATGTCCAGGCGGCGCAGATCGAGCTGCACACCGGCGTCGCGCGCGGCCGCGCGGGCCAGTTCGAGCGGCGCCTCGTTCAGGTCGACCCCGACGACGCGCAGGCCGCGCCGGGCCAGCTCGATGCTGTGGCGACCGTGCCCGCAGGGCAGGTCGAGCACGCGCTGGCCGGCCTCGAGTCCGAGCTCGCCGATCAGGAACTCGACCTCGGCGGCGCTCTTCTCCTGCGAGTGCGTCAGGCTCGAGATCGTGAGCCAGTGCTCGTCGAAGAACGTCTGGTACCAGTTCGGCTCGAGCGTTGCGGCCATCGCCGGATCAGTCCCCGTAGTCATAGAAGCCGCGGCCCGACTTGCGGCCCAGACGACCGGCCTCGACGTAGCTGCGCAGCAGCGGGCAGGGGCGGTACTTGTCGTCGCCGAGCCCGTGGTGGAGCACCTCCATGATCGCGAGGCAGGTGTCGAGGCCGATCAGGTCGGCCAGCCGCAGCGGGCCCATCGGGTGGTTCATGCCCAGGCGCATGACCGTGTCGATCGAATCGCGGTCGCCCACGCCCTCCATCAGGCAGTAGACGGCCTCGTTGATCATCGGCACCAGGATCCGGTTCGAGATGAACCCCGGGTGGTCGTGCGCCTCGGCCACCGTCTTTCCCATCCGCTCGGCGGCGGCGCGGACGTAGGCCGCGGCCTCGTCGGACGTGTCGAGCCCGCGGATCAGCTCGACGAGCGGCATCAGCGGCACGGGGTTCATGAAGTGCATCCCCACCACCCGCTCGGGCCGCTCGGTGACCGCCGCCAGGCGGGTGATCGGGATCGAGCTCGTGTTGGTGGCGAGCACCGCATCGGGCCCGGCGGCCTCGTCGAGGCCGCGGAAGATGCGCTCCTTGAGCGCGACGTCCTCGGTGGCGGCCTCGATTGCCAGATCGGCGGCCACCGGCTCGGCCGCCGGCGCGATCCGGGCGACCGCCGCCTCGGCGGCGTCCGCGTCGACCGATCCCTTCGAGACAAGCTTGGCCAGCGAGCGCTCGATGCCGGCCCGGGCGCGGTCGAGCTGCGCCGGCGAGACGTCGACGAGCGTCACGTCATACCCGGCGACCGCCGCCACCTGCGCGATCCCCGCCCCCATCTGACCGGCGCCCACCACGCACAGTCGCGTCACCCCGAGAACACCTCCAGCACGGTGGCGTCCCCCTGCGCCGCCCCGGAGCAGATCGCGGCCACCCCGATGCCGCCGCCGCGGCGGCGCAGCTCGTGCACGAGCGTGACCAGGAGCCGCGCTCCGGAGGCGCCGATGGGGTGGCCCAGCGCCACCGCCCCGCCGTTCACGTTCACGCGGTCGGGATCGATCCCGAGCAGGTCGATCGTGTTCAGGGCGACCGAGGAGAACGCCTCGTTCACCTCGAGCAGGTCGATGTCGGCAACGGTCAGGCCGGCCTTCTCGAGCGCCGACCGGGTCGCGCCGGCCGGCGTCCGCACCAGGTAGGCGTAGTCGTCGGCCACGTACCCGGACGAGCGGATCACCGCCAGCGGCTCGAATCCGTGCGCTGCGGCCCAGTCCTCGGACGCGAGCACCAGCGCGGCCGCCCCGTCGTTGACGCCCGGCGCGTTGCCCGCGGTGGTCGCGCCGTCCTTCGAGAACACCGGCGGAAGCGCCGCCAGGCGCTCGGCCGACGTGTCGCGCCGCGGCCCCTCGTCGGTGTCCACCACCGTGTCGCCGCGGCGGCCGGGGATCGTCACCGGCACGATCTCGTCGGCGAACCGGCCGGCGTCGATGGCGGCGATCGCGCGCTCGTGGCTGCGCAGCGCCCACGCGTCCTGCTGGGCGCGGGTGATGCCGACCTCGGCCGATACCACCGAGTTCTGCGCGGCCATGATCAGGCCGTCGAAGGTGCACGTGAGCCCGTCGGACGTCATCGAGTCGACCAGGACGCCGTCGCCGAACGTGTACCCGAAGCGGGCCTTCGGCAGCAGGTAGGGGGCGTTGGACATGCTCTCCATGCCGCCCGCGACGATCACCTCGTGCTCGCCGGCGCGGATCAGCACGTCGGCCAGCGTCGCGGCCCGCATCCCCGACGCGCACACCTTGTTGACCGTCTCGGAGCCGACCGTGGGGCCGAGGCCGATCCCGACCGAGACCTGCCGCGACGGGATCTGGCCCGATCCGGCCTGCAGCACCTGGCCCATGAACACGTAGCCCACGTCGGCGGGGGCGACGCCGGAGCGCTCGAGGGCGGCGCCGGCGGCGGCGATGCCGAGCTGCGGAGCGGACAACGAGGCGAGGCCCCCGCCCAGCCTGCCGAAGGGCGTGCGGGCGGTGCCGAGGACGACGGTGCGCGGCAATGCGATCCTTTCCGACTTGACGACCGGGCGCCGATGCAGCATAGTCAAGGCCGAAATGACGACCTGCGGAACATGGTGGTGGCGATGCGTGCGAGGTGCGGCCCGCTAGCTCTGCCACGGCATCCGCGCTTCGCACCAGGCCTCTTCGCCATCCGGCGGGAGGCTTTTTTGTTGCCATGAACGACGATCTGGACACCCGTGAGCTGCCCGCCGACCTGCTCACCCCGGTCGGTGCGTACCTGCGCCTGCGCGAGGCGCTGGGCGCGCCCGCGTTCCTGCTCGAGTCCGTCGAGCGCGGCGAGCAGGTCGGCCGCCACTCGTTCCTGGGCGCCGGGCTGCCCACGGCCGACTCGCTCGAGGCGGCGGCCGCCTTCGCCGCCACCCGGCCCGGGCCGCTGCCCGGCCAGCCGCCGTTCGCCGGCGGCGCGGTCGGCTTTCTGAGCTACGACTGGGTGACCCAGCTCGAGCCGGTGCCGCTCCCGGCCGCGACCGCGGCCGACGCCGGGCTGCCGGTGATGCGCTTCCTGCTCGCCTCGACCGTCGGTCGGCTTCGACCACGTCCGCCGCACGATGACGGTGACCGGCCCCCGCTCCCAGGTCGAGCGGGTGGTGGCGGCCCTGGACGGCCCGGCGGCCGCCCCGCCGGCCCCCGCCGTCGCGGCGGGAGACCGGACCGAGGAGATGACGCGGGAGGGGTTCATCGCCGCCGTCGAGCGGGCGAAGCTCCACATCGCCGCCGGCGACGCCTTCCAGATCGTCCCCTCCCAGCGCGTCCGCCGCCACACCGAGGCATCGCCGTTTGCGATCTACCGCGCGCTGCGCACGGTCAACCCGTCGCCGTACATGTTCCTGCTCGACATGGGCGAGTTCCAGCTCATCGGCTCCTCGCCCGAGACCCACGTCCGGCTGGGCATCGACGGCACCTGCGAGCTGCGGCCGATCGCCGGCACCCGCCCGCGCGGCGCCGACGCCGCCTCCGACGACGCGCTGGCGGCCGAGCTGATGGAGTCCGAGAAGGACCGGGCCGAGCACGTGATGCTGGTCGACCTGGCCCGCAACGACCTCGGCCGGGTGTGCGTGCCCGGCTCGGTGCACGCTGGAGCGCTACATGGACGTCGAGCGCTACTCGCACGTCATGCACATCGTCTCGCGCGTCGTTCGGCCGGCTCGCGCCCGGGCGCGACGCCGTCGACCTGCTGCGGGCGACGTTCCCGGCAGGCACGGTGTCGGGCGCGCCGAAGGTGCGGGCGATGCAGATCATCTCCGAGCTCGAGGGCCGCCGCCGCGGCGCCTACGCGGGCGCGGTCGGCTATCTCGGGTTCGGCGGCGACATGGACACCTGCATCGCCCTGCGCACGATGGTGCTCCGGGCCGGCGTCGCCTACCTGCAGTCCGGCTGCGGGATCGTGGCCGACTCCGACCCCGGCGAGGAGTACCAGGAGGCGATGAACAAGGTGGCGGCGCTGGGCGCCGCGATCGACCGCGCCGAGACGGGGGTGTACGGACGATGAGCAACCCGCGCGTGTTCGTGCTCGACAACTACGACTCGTTCACCTACAACCTGGTCGACTACATCGCGACGGCCGGCGCCGAGGTGCGCGTCGAGCGCAACGACGCCGTCTCGCCGGAGGAGGCCGAGCGCTGGGGGCCGACCCACCTGGTCGTCTCCCCCGGCCCCGGCACGCCCGGCCGACGCGGGCGTCTCGGCCGCGCTGATCGAGCGGGCGGCCGGTCGCATCCCGGTGCTCGGCGTGTGCCTCGGCCACCAGGTGATCTGCGAGCTCTACGGCGGCGTGATCGACCGCGCCGGCCGGATCGTGCACGGCAAGCCCGACCAGGTCAGCCACGACGGCTCGGCCGCTCTACGCGGGCATCCCGAGCCCGTTCGAGGCCGGCCGCTACCACTCGCTGGCGGTCGTCGGAGCCGTCCCGGACGTGCTCGTCGTGACCGCCCGCACGCCGGACGGCGAGGTGATGGGGGTGCGCCACCGGACGCACGCCGTGCACGGCGTACAGTTCCACCCCGAATCGGTGCTGACCCCGCACGGGCGCGCCGTGATCGGGAACTTTCTTGCCATGGAGGAGCGGCAACCGTGATCACCGACGCGATCCGGGCGCTGGTCGAGGGCCGCGACCTCTCGGCCGAGGAGGCGCACATCGCCATGATGCAGGTCATGAGCGGCGACGCCTCGCAGGCGCAGATCGCCGCCTTCATCGTGGCGCTGCGCGTCAAGGGCGAGACGCCGGACGAGATCGCGGGCTGCGCGCGGGCGATGCGCGCCCACGCCACCCCGGCCCGGCCGACGCGTCCCGACCTGGTCGACACCTGCGGCACCGGCGGCGACGGCATGGACACGTTCAACATCTCGACGTCGGCCGCGCTCGTGGCCGCCGCGGCGGGCGCGACCGTCGCCAAGCACGGCAACCGGGCGATGTCGTCCAAGACGGGGTCGGCCGACGTGCTGGAGGCCCTCGGCGTGCGCATCGACCTGCGCCCGGAGGATGTGGCGGCGTGCATCGACGAGGTCGGGTTCGGGTTCCTGTTCGCGCAGGCTCACCACCCGGCGATGCGCCACGTCGGGCCGGTGCGGCGCGAGCTCGGCATCCGCTCGGTGTTCAACCTGCTCGGGCCGCTGACCAACCCCGCGGGCGCGCAGCGCCAGGTGCTGGGGGTGTATGCCGAGGACGCTCGTGGAGCCGATCGCGCAGGTGCTGGCGAAGCTCGGCACCGAGCACGCGATGGTCGTGCACGGCGCCGGCGGCCTGGACGAGCTCACCCCGACCGGCGAGAACCTCGTGTCCGAGGTGCGCGACGGCGACGTGCGCACCTACACGCTCGACCCGCGACCGCTCTCGACCGGCGCCGGGCCGGGCAGCCCGGATGACCTCTGCTGCGGCGGCGACCCGGCCCAGAACGCGGCGGTGATCCTGACGGTGTTCGACGGCGAGAAGGGCCCGCGCCGCGACGCGGTCATCCTCAACGCCGCCGCGGCGCTCACGGTGGGCGGGGTCGTGCCCGAGATCGAGCCGGGGATCGAGCTGGCCGTCGCGACGATCGACTCCGGAGCGGCGCTGGCCAAGCTCGACGAGCTGGTCGCGTTCACCCGCGCGCGGGCGCCGGAGGCGGCGTGAGCGGCTACCTGACCAGGCTCTCGGGCGACATCCGCCGGGCGGCGCCCGAGCCCGCGCGCGGCTTCGCCGAGGCGCTCACGGCCGGGCCGGACATCGCCGTGGTGGCCGAGATCAAGCGGGCGTCGCCGTCGCAGGGCGCGATCGCGCCGGCGGCCGACGTGGCCGAGACGGCCCGGTCGTACTCGGCGGGCGGCGCCGCCGCCATGTCGGTGCTGTGCGCCGAGCGCGACTTCGGCGGCAGCCTCGGCGATCTGACGGCCGCCCGCCGGGCGGCCGGGCTGCCGGCGCTGGCAAAGGACTTCACCGTCTTCACCGAGCAGGTCGCCGCCCAGCGGCTGGCCGGGGCCGACGCGATCCTGGTCATCCTGGCCCTCGTCAGCGACGACGAGGCCCGCCGGCTGCTGCAGGCCGCCGAGCTCCTGGGAATGGACGCCCTGGTCGAGGCCCACTCGGCCGCCGAGATCGACCGCGCCGTCGCGCTCGACGCGGGCGTGGTCGGCGTGAACGCGCGCGATCTCGACTCGCTCGAGGTCGACCGCGACCGCCAGCTCGAGCTCGTCGCCTCGCTCCCGGCCACGGTGGTGCGGGTGGCCGAGTCGGGCATCGGCGCGCGCGCCGACGTCGAGGCCGCCCGCGAGGCCGGAGCCGACGCCGTGCTGGTGGGCACGGCGCTGATGCGCCGGCCACAGCTGCTTGCGGAGCTGGCCGGGGTGCCGCGATGACGCTGGTCAAGATCTGCGGCCTCACCCGCGCCGAGGACGTGGACGCGGCGGTCGCGGCCGGGGCCGACCTGGTGGGGTTCGTCCTGGTGGCGGACACGCCGCGCTTCATCGACCCCGACCGCGCGCGCGAGCTGGCCGCCCGCGTCCCCCCGACGGTCCGCACGGTCGCGGTGATCGGGCACCCAACCGCCCCACCCGCGCCAAGCGGGGACAGTCCCCGGTTGGTTGTGGGGTTCGACTTGGTGCAGACATATGACACCCCGGCACACTTCCGTGACACGATCGTCGCCAGCCGGGGCGAGCCGCGCCGGGCGTCCCCGACTCCGTGCCGGTGCTGCTCGACCTGCCCTACGGCTCCCGCCCGGTCCCGCCGAGCTGCGGGCCCACTGGCAGCGGGCGGCCGGCGTGCGCCAGCCGGTGATCCTGGCCGGGAGCCTCGATCCCGAGAACGTGGCCGAGGCGATCGCCGCCGCCCACCCGTGGGCGGTCGACACGGCGCGCGGCGTCGAGTCGGCGCCCGGCGTCAAGGATCACGACCGGGTGCGGGCGTTCGTGCGCGCCGCCAAGGAGGCGCCGTGACCACCGCCCAGCCCGACGAGCGCGGCCGCTTCGGCGACTTCGGCGGCCGGTTCGTGCCCGAGACGGTCATGGGCGCCCTGGACGAGCTGGCCGAGGGTTACCGGATCGCGACGGCCGACCCGGCCTTTGCCGCCGAGGTCGAGCGCCTGGGACGCGACTACGTCGGCCGGCCGACGCCGATCTACCTGGCCGAGCGGCTCGGCGAGCCGGCCGGCGCCCGGATCTAGCTCAAGCGCGAAGACCTGAACCACACCGGTGCGCACAAGATCAACAACGCCGTCGGCCAGGCGCTGCTCGCGGTGCGGCTCGGCAAGCGCCGGATCGTGGCCGAGACGGGCGCCGGCCAGCACGGCGTCGCCGCGGCCACCGTGTGCGCCCGCTTCGGCCTGGACTGCCACGTCTACATGGGCGAGGAGGACATCCGCCGCCAGCACCCCAACGTCGTTCGCATGCACATGCTGGGGGCCGAGGTGGTGCCCGTCAGCGCCGGCTCGGGCACGCTCAAGGACGCGATGAACGAGGCCATCCGCGACTGGATCACGAACGTCGAGACCACGCACTACCTGATCGGCTCGGCCGCGGGCCCGCACCCCTACCCGATGCTGGTGCGCGACCTGCAGTCGGTCATCGGCCGCGAGGCCCGCGCACAGATGCTCGAGCGCGAGGGCCGGCTGCCCGACGCGATCGCGGCCTGCGTCGGCGGCGGCTCCAACGCGATCGGCCTCTTCCACCCGTTCCTCGCCGACACCGAGGTGCGGCTGTACGGCGCCGAGGCCGGCGGCGACGAGCGCGGCCACGCCGCCACCCTCTCGAAGGGGCGGGTGTCGGTGCTGCACGGCTCGCGCTCCTACGTCCTGGCCGACGACGACGGCCAGGTGCTCGAGAGCCATTCCATCTCGGCCGGCCTCGACTACCCCGGCGTCGGGCCCGAGCACTCCTACCTGAAGGACTCGGGCCGGGCCGCCTACGAGCCGGTGACCGATGCGGATGCGCTGGCGGCATTCCACCTGCTGTGCCGGCGCGAGGGCATCATCCCGGCGCTCGAGTCGGCCCACGCCCTCGCGCTCGCGCTGCGCACCGCCCGGCCCGGCGAGGTGTGGCTGGTGGGCCTCTCGGGGCGCGGCGACAAGGACGTGGACACGGTCGAGGCGGTCGAGCGCGGATGAGGCTCACGCCGCCGGTCGTGTCGGTGTACCTGATGGCCGACGCCGACACCGCCGAGCTGGCGGCGGCCGCGGTGGCGGGCGGCGCCGGGCTGCTCGAGATCGGCATCCCCTACTCCGACCCGCTGGCCGACGGCCCCACCGTCCAGCGGGCGGGTCAGCGGTCGCTGGCCGCCGGGATGACCACGCGCCGGGCGCTCGACGTGCTCGCGGCCGTGCGCGCGCGGGTGGACGTGCCGCTCGTGCCGATGACCTATGCCAGCCCGGTCATGGCCTACGGGGAGCGCCGCTTCTGCGCCGACGCCGCGGCCGCCGGAGCCGATGCCCTGATCGTCCCCGACGTGCCCGCCGACGAGGCCGGCGAGCTGCTCGCCGGCTGCCGCGACCACGGGCTCGACCTGGTGCCGCTGCTCGCCCCGACGTCAGCCGAGGGCCGTATCGCCCTGGCCTGCGCCCAGGCGGGCGGCTTCGTGTACCTGGTCTCGGTGGCCGGGATCACGGGCGCTCGCGCCCAGCTGTCGGACCGCGTCGCGGGGCTCGTCACCCGCGTGCGCGCCCACACCGATCTGCCGCTCCTGGTCGGGTTCGGCATCTCGGCGCCCGCGCATGCGGTGGCCGCCCTGGATGCCGGCGCCGACGGCGTCATCATCGGGTCGAAGGCGATCGAGGTGGCCGAGCAGGGCGGCGCGGCGGCGCTGCAGGAGTTCGTGCGGTCGGTGACCGCGGCCGTACGGGGTTGGAAAATGCCAATCGCAACTCGCTAGGCTTGGTGCATGCACATCCTGGTGGTCGAGGACGACCGGCCCCTGGCCAGGATCCTGCGCAAATCCATCGAGTCCAGCGGGCACACGGTCGACATCGTCGCCGACGGTGACGAGGGGCTGCGCGTGGCCCGGATGCGGGCCCACGACGCGCTCGTGCTCGACCTGCAGCTGCCGCGGCTCTCGGGGATCGAGGTCTGCAAGCGCCTGCGCGACGACGGCAACACGGTGCCGATCATCATGCTGACGGCGCGCGGGGCGGTGGCCGACCGGATCGAGGGCCTCGACGTCGGCGCCGACGACTACCTGGCCAAGCCCTTCTCGCTCGCCGAGCTGCAGGCGCGGCTGCGAGCGCTGCACCGGCGCGGCAAGGTCGAGCCCGAGCTCCTGCGCTCCGGCGTGCTCGAGCTCGACACGAGCGCTCGCGAGCTGCGTGTCCACGGCACGGTGGTCGAGCTGACCGGCACCGAGCTCGCCCTGCTCGAATACCTGATGCGCAATCCCGGAGTGGTGCTCTCGCGCGACCAGCTGCGCGAGGAGGTGTGGGGCGACGGCTTCGAGCCCGCCTCGAACGTCGTCGACATCTACGTCCACTACGTGCGCCGCAAGCTGAAGCGGGCCGGCGTCGAGCACGACCCCATCCGCACGGTGCGCGGGCTCGGCTACGCGTTCCGGCGCGCCGACTGAGAATCTGGTCGTGTTCACCAGCGCCCGCATCCGCCTGACGGCCTGGTATGTGGCGGCGCTGGCCCTGTTCCTGCTCGCGCTGGGGACGGCCGTCTACCAGCTGGAGGAGCACCAGCTGCGCTCGAATGTCGACAACGGCCTGCGGTCGATCGCCCAGCGGGCCCAGGCCCAGTTCGCGCTGAGCGGACTCCCCACTGCGATGAGCACCAACTACGGCGCCTCCTACACGGTCTCGTGGAGCGACGGGTCGGCGGCGCCGGTCGATCCGCAACGGCGCCACGGCCAACCGCAGGTCGGTGCTCGCCGCTCTGCAACATGGATCCGACATGCGCACGATCCGCATCCGCGGCGTCTCCGAGCGCGTCTACTCCGTCCCGCTCAGGGGCCAGCACTTCGTCGTGCAGGTGGCCAGGTCGATAGAGCCCGAGGAGGATGCCCTGCACGGCCTCCTGGCCTACATGCTGCTCGGCGTCGCCGGCAGCCTCGCGCTCGCCGCGGCGGGCGGCTGGTTCCTGGCCGGCAAGTCGCTCGCGCCGGTGCGGGCCGCGTTCGAGCGCCAGCAGGCCTTCGTGGCCGACGCGTCGCACGAGCTGCGCACGCCGCTCGCCGTGATCCGGGCGAACGCCGAGTTCCTGCAGCAGGGCCAGCCCGAGAGCGAGGAGGCCACCGAGATCCTGGCCGAGACCGACCGGCTCGCGGCGCTCGTCGACTCGCTGCTCGCGCTCGCCCGCGGCCAGGAGTCCCCGGCATCCGATGACCCGCTCGACCTGGGCCGGCTCGTGTCGGACTCGGCCCAGTCGATGCAGCCGCTCGCCAGCCACCGCGAGGTCGCGCTCCAGGTCGAGACCGCGCCCGGCCTCGAGGTGCGCGGCGATCCCGACCAGCTGCGCCGCCTGGTGGTGATCCTCGTGGACAACGCCCTGCGTTACACCCCCGCCGGAGGGCGCGTGTCTGTCGACGCCCACCGCAACGACGGCACGGCGGTGGTGGCGGTCTCGGACACCGGGATCGGCATCGACCGCGACGCCCTCCAGCACGTCTTCGAGCGCTTCTACCGGGCCGACGAGGCCCGCACCCGCGCATCGGGCGGGGCGGGCCTGGGGCTGTCGATCGCCGAGCAGCTGGTGACGAGCCACGGCGGCCGGATCGCGGCGGCGAGCATCCCCGGCCGGGGCAGCACGTTCACCATCACCCTGCCGCTCGGCCGCACCGCCTGACCCACCGGGTCACACGCTCGTGGTCACGCTCTCAGGGGCTCGCGAGACGAGGACGTCGCCGCTCATCGAGGAGGCGCGAAGCTCGACGTCGGCGTGCCCGGCGGCCGGCGTCTCGCCGGTGACGGGGAGCTCCGAGCTGACATCGCCCGACTTCGAGTCGGCATCCACGAAGAGGGTCGCGCCGCGAGCGATGCCGGTCCTGACGTCGCCGGACATGCTGCGCACCTGGATGGCTCCGGTTGCGACGCGCTCGATCTTGACGTCACCCGACATCGTGTTCACGCTCAGCGTGCCGCTGCTCTCGCCGACGGTCACGTCGCCGGACATGGTGTTCACGCTGCCGCCGGCGCCGAGGGCACGCACCTTGACATCGCCGCTCGCGGTCGCCACCTCGGCGGGCTGCTCCGCGGTCTCGATCGTCACGTCGCCGGAGGCGGTGCTCATGTCGGTCGCGCCGACCCGGCCGCGGACGACGATGTCGGCGGACGCCGTCGATCCCTCCAGGTCGGCGCCGTGCGGCGCGCGGATGCGGACGAGCACCTGAGCGCCCTTGAGGCTGGACAGGAACCCCCGTTGCTTGGGCATCTCGACGAGCAGGGTGTGCCCGCCTCCCGAGCGGGGCGAGAGCTTTTCGATCATCGCCTCGGCGGCCTCGCGTGAGGCGGCCGATCCATTCATCGGCTCGGTCTCGACGACGGTCTCGGTCGTGTCGGCGGTCTCGATCTCGCAGCGGCCGGCACTCATCCGCAGCTTGATCCGGACTCCGTCGGGGGTGTGATGGGTTGCCATGCTGGTGACTCCTTCGTTCACGACCGGGCGAACCCGGACAGGTGGTGGACAGCGCGCCGCGTGACGGCGCGGGCGGAGACGATCTCGGCGGGCTGCGGGGCGGGCCCCGCGACCGGCTGCTCACGCACGTGGCGGCGCGAGCGGGCCGGTGCCAGCTTGGCGCTCTCGGACGCCGGCAGCCGCAGATTGTGGGTGGCGTTCATGGGTGCTCCTCTCATCCGGATGCAAATCCTCGTAGCCGGCGGCCCGTCACCGGGCGCTGTGTCAGCGCGGCGGCGATCGCCCGCACGAGCCAGGTGTTCGTGGAGACGCTCTCGCGGTCGGCGGCGGCTTCGGCATCGGCCTTGAGCCGCTCGGGCAGCCGCAGCGTGATTCGGGCCGACGCATCGTCCTCCGGCCCGGCGGGCGCGGGCGTATCGGCGACGTAGGTCAGCTCGACCTCGCGGCCGGCCAGGCGCACCTCGATCCGCCCCGAGGCGAGCTGACGTGTCAGCTCCATCGAGGCTCGGAAAGTGCGTCCAGCAGGGCCAGCCGCATCGAGGCGTCGAGCGCCGCCGAGAGCCGCCCGGCGGCCTCGATCAGCGCCTCTCCCCCGACCGCCGCGGCGGCCTCGAGGTCGGCCCTGACCGCATCGATGAATCTCGTTGTGTCCATGACGTCATTATGACATCACTCGTGATGTCTGTCAAGTGTCAAGCTGACATCCCGGCCCCCTGGGTAATCTGCGCCGGTGCCGCGCATCGCCAGCCGCCTCGACCCCGACTCGGACGAGTTCCGCGCCAACCGCGAGCACATGCGCGAGCTGGTCGCCGAGCTCGACGAGCACCTCGAGCGCGCCCGCGCGGGCGGCGGCGAGACCGCTGTCGAGCGCCACCACGCCCGCGGCAAGCTGCTGGCCCGGGAGCGGATCGAGCGGCTGATCGACCCCGGCGCCGCGTTCCTGGAGCTCTCGCCGCTGGCCGCCCACGGGCTGTACGACGGCGAGGCGCCGTCGGCGCGGCATCGTCACCGGCATCGGCCCGGTGGCGGGGCGGCCGTGCATGATCGTGGCCAACGACGCCACCGTCAAGGGCGGCAGCTACTTCCCGATGACCGTCAAGAAGCACCTGCGCGCGCAGGAGATCGCGCACCAGAACCGCCTGCCCTGCATCTACCTGGTCGACTCCGGCGGCGCGTTCCTGCCGCTGCAGGCGGAGGTCTTCCCCGACCGCGACCACTTCGGCCGCATCTTCTACAACCAGGCCCGCATGTCGGCCGCCGGCATCCCCCAGATCGCCGCCGTCATGGGCTCGTGCACGGCCGGCGGCGCCTACGTGCCGGCGATGTGCGACGAGGCGGTGATCGTGCGCGGCACCGGCACCATCTTCCTCGGCGGGCCGCCGCTCGTGAAGGCGGCCACCGGCGAGGAGGTGACCGCCGAGGAGCTGGGCGGCGCCGACGTCCACGCGCGCCAAAGCGGCGTGGCCGACCACCTGGCGGCCGACGACGACCACGCGCTGCGATCGTCCGCGAGATCGTGCAGAATCTGGGCGACCCCGCCCCCGAGCCCTGGCGCGGCGCGGAGCCCGCGGAGCCCGCGCTACGACCCGGCGCGAGCTGCACGGCGCCGTCGCCGCCGACGTCCGCCAGCCCTACGACGTGCGCGAGGTGATCGCCCGGATCGTCGACGGCTCGGTGTCCACGAGTTCAAGGCGCTGTACGGCGACACGCTGGTCTGCGGGTTCGCCCACCTCAACGGCTACCCCGTCGCGATCCTGGCCAACAACGGCATCCTGTTCTCGGAGTCGGCGCTCAAGGGCGCGCACTTCATCGAGCTCGCCGCCACGCCGCGGCATCCCGCTGGTCTTCCTGCAGAACATCACCGGGTTCATGGTCGGCCGCGAGTACGAGGCCGGCGGCATCGCCAAGGACGGCGCCAAGCTGGTGACTGCCGTCGCCTGCGCCGAGGTGCCCAAGTTCACGGTCGTCATCGGCGGCTCGTTCGGCGCCGGCAACTACGCGATGTGCGGCCGCGCGTACTCGCCCGCGCCAGCTCTGGATGTGGCCGAACGCGCGCATCTCGGTGATGGGCGGCGCGCAGGCCGCGCGCGTGCTCTCGACCGTCCGCGGCGAGATGGACGACGCCGAGCGCGACGCGTTCGAGGCGCCGATCCTGGAGACCTACGAGCGCGAGGGCAGCCCCTACTACTCGACCGCGCGGCTGTGGGACGACGGCATCATCGACCCGCTCGACACGCGCCGGGTGCTGGCCCTGGGGCTTGCGGCCGCGGCCGTGCGCCGGTGCCGGAGACGACGTTCGGGATGTTCCGGATGTGAGCGAGCGTCGCGCATGACACGCAACGGACGGTGGCCACGGTCACCCTCGACCGCCCCGAGGCGCCGAAACGCGCTCGACCCGGAGCTGATCGCCGAGCTGACGCAGCTGTTCAGCGCGCTGTCGGTCGACGACACCCGCGTGATCGTGCTGACCGGCGCGGGCAGCGCGTTCTGCGCCGGCGCCGACATCGACTGGATGCGCAAGGCACGCGACTTTCGACCACGACGAGAACGTCGCCGACGCCGCGGTCGGCCCGCACCATGTTCGAGACCATCGACGTCTGCCCCAAGCCGGTCATCGCCCGGGTCAACGGCCATGCCCTGGGCGGCGGCGCCGGGCTGGTCGCCTGCGCCGACGTGGCCATCGCCGTGACGGATGCGACGTTCGGATTCACCGAGGCGCGCCTCGGCCTGATCCCCGCCGCTGTCTCGCCCTACGTGCTGCGCACCATCGGCCCCGGCCACGCCCGGGCGCTCTTCATCACCGGCGAGCGGTTCGACGCCGCGCGCGCCCTGGCGATCGGCCTCGTTCACCGGGTCGCGAGCCCGACCGGCTGGACGCACGCGGTCGCCGACGCCGTCCTCGCCTATCTCGCCTGCGGGCCGGACGCGATCGCGGCCGCCAAGCAGCTCATCCGCGACGCCACCGCGGGCCTGGCGCTGGCCGACCTGCCCGAGCGGCTGGCGATCACCCGGGCCGGCAACGAGGCCCGCGAGGGCATGGACGCGTTCCTGGGCAAGCGGCCGCCGACATGGTCGCCGGAATCGCCCGACTCCTGATCGCAAACCGCGGCGAGATCGCGGTGCGCGTGATCCGCGCGTGCAGGGAGCAGGGCGTCGAGGTGCACGCGGTGTACGAGCCGGACGACGCGCGGGGCGCTGCACGTCGAGCTGGCCGACGGCGCCACCCGGATCTCGAGCTATCTCGAGCATCCCCGAGGTCGTGTCGGCCGCGACCGCGGCCGGCGCGGACGCCGTCCATCCGGGCTACGGCTACCTGGCCGAGAACCCGGAGCTCGCCGAGGCGCGTCGAGCACGCCGGCATGCGCTGGGTGGGGCCGCCGGCGGCGGCGATGCGGGCGCTCGGAGACAAGATCGCGGCCCGGCGGCTGGCCGAGGCGGCCGGCGTCGCGGTCGCACCCGGATACGCCGGGGACGACCTGTCAGACGCCGCGCTCGACGCGTGAGGCGCAGCGGCTGGGCGCCCCGCTCCTGGTGAAGGCGGCGGCGGGCGGCGGCGGCCGCGGCATGCGCGCCGTGGACGACCTGGCCGACCTCGAGCCGGCGCTGGCGTCGGCCCGGCGCGAGGCCGCGGCGGCGTTCGGCGACGACCGGCTGTACCTGGAGCGGCGCCTGACGGGCGCCCGCCACGTCGAGGTGCAGGTGCTCGCGGACGCGCACGGCGCCTGCATCCACCTGGGCGAGCGCGACTGCTCGCTGCAGCGGCGCCACCAGAAGATCGTCGAGGAGTCGCCCTCGCCGGTGGTCGGCGACGACCTGCGGGCGGCGCTCGGCGACGCCGCGGTCGCGATCGCGACGGCGGCCGGGTACCGCGGCGCCGGCACCGTCGAGTTCCTGGTCGCCGACGACGGCGAGTGGTGCTTCCTCGAGCTGAACGCCCGGCTGCAGGTGGAGCACCCGGTCACCGAGGCGGTCGCCGGGATCGACCTGGTGCGGGCCCAGCTCGACATCGCCGCCGGCGAGCCGCTCGAGCTCGAGCAGGCCGACGTCGAGCTGCGCGGGCACGCGATCGAGTGCCGCCTCTACGCCGAGGATCCGGCCGCGCGGGTTCGTGCCCGCGACCGGCCGGCTGCTGCGCTGGCGGCTGCCGGCATGGCCGGGCGTCCGCGTCGACGCCGGCGTGCGCGAGGGCGACGAGGTCGGGGTGCGCTACGACCCGCTGCTGGGCAAGCTGATCGCCCACGCCCAGGACCGGGACGCCTGCATCGAGCGGATGGCGGCGGCGCTCGCCGGCACGGTCGTGCTGGGGGTGACGACGAACCTCGGCTTCCTGCGCTGGCTGCTCGACCAGCCCGGGTTTCGCGCGGGCGAGGCCGGCATCGACTTCGTCGAGCGGGAATGGCGGGCGGAGCTCGCGCCCGAGCTGCCCGAGGGTGTGCGCCGCGCCGCCCAGGCCGCGGGCCGCACCGACGTCTGGCACGCGTTCGGCCCGCCCGGCGCGCAGGTCGAGACGGCCGGCGGCTACGTGCTACACGAGGGCTGGCAGTACCGCATCGGCGCCGACGACGCCGCCGCGGCGGTCGCCGTGGCCCCGGGGGGCTCGCTGCAGGCGCCGATGCCCGGCACCGTGCTGCGGGTGGATGTGCGCGAGGGCCAGGAGGTCGCCGCCGGCGAGCCGCTGATGGTGCTCGAGGCGATGAAGATGGAGCTGGCGGTGTCGGCGCCGGCGGCCGGGACGGTGACGGCCGTGATGGTGCGGCCCGGCGACCTCGTCGCCCGCGGACAGGTGCTCGCCGAGGTCGACCCGCTGTGAGCGGCGGCGGTGACGGTGGTCGAGGTCGGCCCCCGCGACGGGCTCCAGAACGAGGCGGCCGTCGTCCCCACGGCCGCCAAGGTCGAGCTGATCGAACGCCTCGCGGCGGCCGGCCTGCCGGTGGTCGAGGCGACCTCGTTCGTCTCGCCGCGGGCGGTGCCGCAGCTCGCCGACGCCGACCTGGTGCTGCCCGCGGTGCATCGCCGCCCGGGCGTGCGCTACCCGGTGCTCGTTCCCAACCTGCGCGGCCTCGAGCGGGCGCTGGCCGCGGGCGCCGACGCCGTGGCGGTGTTCACGGCGGCGTCCGAGGCGTTCACCCAGCGCGAACATCAACATGACGATCGCGCGAGTCGCTGCGACGCCTTCGCGCCCGTGCTGGAGCGGGCGCGGGCCGAGGGCATGTGGACGCGGGGATACGTCTCGACGGCGTTCGGCTGCCCCTACCAGGGCGCGGTCGACGCCGGACGCCGTCGCCGCCGTCGCCGGCGCGCTGCACGAGCTCGGCTGCGACCAGGTCTCGATCGGCGACACGATCGGCGTCGGCCGGCCCGAGCAGGTGCCCGAGGTCGTCGGCGCGGTGGTCGACGCGCGTGCCCCTCGAGCGGGTCGCGCTGCACCTGCACGACACGGGCGGCCTCGCGCTCGCGAACGTGGCCGCGGGGCTCGCGGCCGGCGTGCGCACGTTCGACTCGTCGGCCGGCGGCCTGGGCGGCTGCCCGTTCGCGCCCGGCGCGCCCGGCAACGTCGCCACCGAGGCACTGGTCGGGATGCTCCACGACCGGGGGTTCGAGACCGGCGTCGACATCGAGGCCGTCCGCTCGGCGGGCGTGTGGATGCGCGGGCTGCTCGGCCGGTGAGGACTGCGGGCGGAGGGCGATCCTGCTCGACCTGGACGATACGCTCGTCCCCGACCACTCCGCGTTCCTGGCCGCGGTCGACGACACGGCCGCCGCGGCGGGGGTGGGCGCCGCGATGAGTGCCGCCGTGCGCAGCACGGGCGCGAGCGCGATGGCGGGAAGCGGCACCCGAGACGCAGCTCCGGATGACCGACATCAGCTCGTGGGAGTCGCTGTGGGCGCCGTTTCCGGCCGATCTGCGGGCGTGGGCAGAGGGGTTCCGCATCGGCGTCTGGCGCGAGGCCCTGCAGGGATTGCGGGATCGATGAGCCCGATCTCGCCCGGCGGCTGGCAGACTCGTTCCCGGAGCACCGGCTCGCGCGCTGCGCGCCCTATCCGGAGGTCATGGGCGTGCTCGCGGAGCTGCGCGGGATCGCGCGGCTCGCCGTGGTGACGAACGGCATGGAGGAGCACCAGCGCACGAAGCTCGATGCGGCCGGCCTGACCGGCCTGTTCGACGTCGTGGTCTGCTCGTCGGCCGTCGGCGCCTCCAAGCCCGATCCGGGCATCTTCCAGGCAGCCCTCGCAGGCGTCTCGGCCCGCGCGGCCGACGCGATCATGGTGGGCGACAACCCGGCCCGCGACGTCGCCGGGGCTCAGGCCGCGGGCATGCGCGGAGTCTGGATCGACCGCGACGGGGGCGACGACCGCCGGCGTCACCGCGGACGCCCGCATCACCGATCTGGGCGGGCTCGCGGCGCTCGGGTGGTGGTAGCGGGCGGACGCGGGCATGGTGCGGGCGGTGGCGGAGAGATACGCTCTGAGCATGCGGTCGATTCTTCCCGCCAGGCTGCGACGCGTCCTCGTCAAACTGCTCCCGCCGGGGAACCGTCCTGGCCACGAGGACACGCCCGCCTACCGAAGCGACGACATCGCGATTGACGGCGAGGCCACCGCACGCGGCGCGACCGGAAGCGCACACTGGCAGCAGCCGGGGCACTCCTCGCCCCGTAGCTGGCGCTAGAGCACTCGGCACTCGCCACCCGGCACTCGGCGCCGGGGCTGTGGGGGCACGACCATTCTCTCGAGTCGGCCAATTGGCCCTTCGAGACAATGTCAATTGGCGCGGTTCCGGGGGTGGCCGAATTGGCGCACGCGACGAGCGCCAATTGGCGCGTTGCCCGATGAAGTCGCCACCGCCTCCGGCGCGTGGTCGGCAGACAACTCGAGGCTGTTACGTTCCCGCCGTGACGCTGATCGGCGACTCGTTCGTGGTGATCGAGTGGACTGATCCGGGCACGCATCCGGGTCGGCCTGTGGCCGGCCTGCATGTCCATCGGGAGGACGACGAGGCGTGGTACGTGCTCGAGGGCCGGCTCGGGTTTCGCCTGGGCGACGCAGAACGCGTCGTGAGCCGAGGAGAGTCGATCCTCGTCCGCCGGGGTACGGCCCACACCTGGTGGAACGCCCACGCTGCGCCAACCCGCTACCTGCTCATCACCACGCCCCGCATTCACGACCTCATCGAGGCGCTGCATGCCGGCGATCCCGCCGACCATCCGAGGATCTTTGCGGAACACGCATCTGAGCTGATCGGGGATCAGTAGACCGAGCTCGGCGGCTAGGCGTTCGCGGCCTCGGCCAATTGCACGCTTCGAGACAATGTCAATTGGCCGTCGACGAGAACGCACCCCCACCACCGCGCCTCCCCCTACTCCGCGCTGACGGTCACCTTGTCCATCGTGACCGGCTCGACCGGGCGATCGCGCCCGTCGCGGTCGACGCTCTGGATGGCGTCCACGACGTCCTGGCCGGACGTGACCTGGCCGAAGACGGTGTGCTTGCCGTCGAGCCACGGGGTCGCGTCGGCGGTGACGATGAAGAACTGGCTGCCGTTCGTGTTCGGGCCGGCGTTGGCCATGGCCAGCGTGCCCTTGACGATGCGGTGCTGGTTGATCTCGTCCTTGAACTTGTACCCGGGGCCGCCGGTGCCGGTGCCTTCGGGGCACCCGCCCTGGATCATGAAGTCGGGGATGACCCGGTGGAAGATGAGGCCGTCGTAGTAGCCGTCGGCCGCCAGCTTGGTGAAGTTCGCCACCGTCTCGGGCGCGTCGTCGGCAAACAGCTCGAGCTCGATGGTGCCCTTGCTGGTCTCGATGGTGGCGTTCGTGTTCGGCATGCGGCGACCTTTGGGTTGGGTGAGGCGGACACGCGCACGATAGACAAGGCCGTCACTCCCCGATCCCGGTCAGGGCGGGGATCGCACCCAGCCGCTCGTACGCCTGTCGGGCGGCGTTGAGATCGCCCGCGAGCTCGAGGCAGCGGGCGCGCTCGAAGCGGCAGCCCAGCCGGCCGAACTCGTCGGTCGCGCGGCGCAGCGCGACCTCGTCACCGGCGATCCCGCGCACCCGGTCGAGCTGGGCCATCACCCGCGGCAGCTCCGCGACGCCGGGCGCGGCCTCCACCCGCGCCAGAGCGGCGTCGAGCTCGTCCCAGCGACCGAGCATGGCCGCCGCCTCGGCGCCGACCGCGAGCGCCAGCGGCCGCAGGCGATCGACATGCCGCAGCCGGTCGAGAGCGAGCTCGGGCTCGCGGCGGCCGAGCAGCGCCTGGGCCACCATCAGGTGAAAATCGGTCATCGCGCCGGCGCCGAGGCGCTGCTCGAGCTCCTCGGCCCGGGCCTCGTCACCGCGCAGCAGGTGCACCGCGGCGGCGACGCCGCTGGCCCGCGACGGCGCCTTCCCCGCCCGGCGCCCGCCGCTGCGCCGGTAGACCGCCAGGAAGTTGTCGTAGGCGCGCAGCGCCTCCTCCCACCGGTCCCAGTAGAACAGCGCCTCGGCCACGTGCAGGGCCGGCCACGCCTGCCAGTGCTCGTCCTGCTCGCCGCCCTCGGCGGCGGCGAGCGCGCCCGCGGCGATGGCGCCGGGGTAGTCGCCCACCGCGGTCCGCGTCCACACGGCCTGCGAGCACGCGTCCATCCTGTCCTCGCGCCGGCCGGTCGCGAGCACGAGTGCCAGGCGGTGGTCGGCGACCTCGCGCGCCTCCCGGTAGCGCCCCAGCGAGACCAGGAGCACGCCCGTCGCATCCATTGCCGCCGACCGCAGCGCCGGGCGGCCGAGCTCCTCGCCGATCGCGAGCGCGGCGGCGGCCGCCTCCAGCCCCACCATCAGCGCGTCACGGTCGCCCGAGTCGTACCGCCAGCGGATGAGCGCGCTTGCCACCAGCAGCCGGCCCTCGATCGCCGTGGCCCCGGCGGCCCGCGCCTCGCCGAGCCCCTCGGCGACGACCAGGTCGACGCTCTTGCGGGGTGGGCGCTCGGTGAGCATCGCGCCCCACCGCGTCGGCATGTCCGCCCACTTCCAGCGCAGGCGGGCGAGATCCTCGGACGGCAGCGGGACGCGCTCGCCCTGCTCGAGCGCCAGCCGGTAGGCGGCCCAGGCCTCGTCGGCGGCCTCGGTCATCCAGTGCGCGTCTCCGACCGCCTCGGCCGCGAGCGAGCGCTCCCGGTCGTCGGCGGCCAGCGACTGGGCCAGCGCCGCCTGGCGCAACGCGAGTCCGTGGGCGTAGAGGCCGCGCGCGTCCGACGCCGCCGCGAGCAGCAGCCGCACGGCGTCCGCCCGCGCCTCGCCTTCTCCCAGAGAGGCGGCGACGGCGAAGTGGTTGGCCAGCGCCTGCCGGCTGACGGTGGGGTCACGCTCGAGCGACCGGGCGAGCGCAAGGTGGAGCCGGGCCCGCTCGCTGCGGGGGATGCTCTCGTAGGCGACGTCGCGGATCAGGGCGTGCTTGAAGGCCCGGCCGCCACCGGGCTCCGAGACGATCAGCTCGCGCTCGCCCAGCCGGCGCAGGGCGCGGCTCAGCTGCGGCTCGTCGGCCAGCGCCCCGAGCTCGGCGGGGGTGAACCGGCGCCCGACCACCGCGGCCCGCTGCAGCACCTGCTTCACCTCCGGCGCGAGCAGGTCGATGCGCGCGGCGATCACCCCCTGAACCGTCTCGGGGACGCGGTCGCCGCCCTCGCTGCTCATCGCCAGGATCTCCTCGAGGAAGAACGGGTTCCCGCCGGCGAGGCCGACATCGCCGTCGCCGTCTCCGCCGAGCGCGCTCGCGAGCCTGCGCATCTGATCGCCGCCGAGGGCCGAGAGCGTGATCGTCGTCTCGTCGCGCATGCCCGACCCCCAGCCGGGATGCTGCACGAGCAGGTCGTCGCGGGCGATGCAGATCGCCACCAGGGGGACGCGGTCGTCGGTGCGGATGACCGACGCGATCAGCTCGAGCAGCGCCGGCTCAGCCCAGTGCGCGTCCTCGAGGACGAACAGCGTCGGCTGGCGGGCCGCCATGGCCAGGAGCAGCTCGC
The DNA here is from genome assembly GCA_963732075.1 of uncultured Actinomycetes bacterium. Classification (GTDB taxonomy): domain Bacteria; phylum Actinomycetota; class Thermoleophilia; order Gaiellales; family JAICJC01; genus JAICJC01. The sequence continues at coordinate 499,621 of CAVSYD010000003.1, forward strand.
GCCAGGCGTCGCGGCCGCTGTCGGGGCCCGGCTCGAGCTCGTCGGGCTCGCGGCCGGCCTGGCGGCGCTGGTTCGACACGGTCCGCAGGAGCTCGTCGACCCATTCCGGCGTCGCATCCGGCACGAGGGCGCGCAGAAAGCCGGTGGTGCGGGCGATCGCGTCCTCGCGCGAGTCGTCGGCGCGCACGGCCGCGGCCCGCAGCAGGACGTCCCGCAGCGGTGCGTACGGCCCGGCCTCGCCATAGGGCAGGCAGCGTCCGACCCAGACGGCCGGCGGCTCGTCCAGGCGGCGCAGCTCCACCACCGCCTCCTCGAGCAGGCGGCTCTTGCCGATCCCCGGCTCGCCGACGATCGTGATCAGGTGCGGCCGGGCGTGCTCGACGGCGCGCTCGACCAGCGACCGCAGCAGCGTCAGCTCGGCCTCGCGGCCCACGAACGGCCCGAACGGGCGCCGGCGGCGGCGGTAGGCGCCGGCCGGAAGCATCCGCTCGACCGCGTAGGCGGTCACCGGCCCGGCGCGGCCCTTCACCCGCAGCGACCGCGGTGCGACGGTGCGCGCCAGCGGCTCGACCGCCCGGAACGTGCGCTCGCCGAGCAGGATCTCGCCCGGCTCGGCCGCCTGCTGCAGGCGCGCGGCCAGGTTGACGGCCTCGCCGGTGACGAGGAAGTCGCGGCCCGGGCTGACCCCTGTCACGACCAGGCCGGTGTTGATCCCGATCCGAAGCGCCATCGGGATGTCGCGGCGCTCGCCCAGGCCGACGAGCCGCGAGCGCATGACGAGCGCCGCCCGCACCGCCCGCTCGGGGTCGTCCTCGTGGGCGACCGGAACCCCGAACACCGCCATCACCGCGTCGCCGATGAACTTCTCGACGGTGCCGCCATACGCCTCGGCGGCGCGGGAGAGCTGGTCGAAGAGATCGGCCAGGAGGCCGCGCAGTGTCTCGGCATCCATGTGCGTCGAGAGCTCGGTCGATCCGGCCAGATCGGCGAAGAGCACCGTCGCGAGCTTGCGCTCGGCCGCATCGCCCGCGCCCAGCGGGCGGCCGCAGTTGGGGCAGAAGCGCGCCCCCTCGGGGGGAGAGGCGCCGCAGTTGGGACAACGGGTGGACGGCATCGGTGTGAACGGTAGGATGCCCGAGGCCGCGCGACGGGGCCCGCCATTCGGATGCGCATCACCACCACCACAACGTCACCCCTGAGGGCCAGCGCCGACATGCTGGTGGTGCCCCTGTCCAAGCCGCCGCTGCTCGAAGGGCCTGCGGCCGTGATCGACAAGGCCCTCGGCGGAGCCCTGCAGCGCCTGATCGACACCGGCGAGTTCCGCGGCGTGCCCGGTCAGGTGACGGTCGTCCACAGCGACGGCGGCGTGCGCGCGCGCCGGGTGGCGCTCGCCGGCCTGGGCGAGTCGCCCGGCGCCGACGAGGTGCGCCACGCGGCCGCCATGAGCGCGCGGGCGGCCGGGGCGGCCCGGGCGCGCTCGATCGCCTTCGTGGTCGAATCCGTGCCGCTCGAGCCCGAGCTCGCCACCCGCTGCGTGGTCGAGGGGACGATGCTGGGCGACTACCGCTTCGACCGCTACCTGAGCGCCCCCGCAACCGAGCGTCCGAGCCGGATCGAGTCGCTGGCGCTGATGGGCGGAGACCGCCGCCAGGCCCAGCGCGCGGGCACCGTCGCGACCGCCGTGAACCGCGCCCGCGACCTGCAGAACACGCCCTCCAACCACCTTGGCCCCCAGCAGCTGGCCGAGCGGGCGCGCGCCATCGCCGCCGAGCACGACTCGGTGACCGCCACCGTCCACGACCGCCGCTTCCTCGAGCGCCGCCGGATGGGGGCGTTCCTGGCGGTCGCGGCGGCCGGTGGCACGCAGCCTGCGCTCATCACCCTGCGGCACCGCCCGCCACGGGCGCGGCGCGGCGACGTCGTGCTCGGGCTGGTCGGCAAGGGGCTCACGTTCGACACGGGCGGGCTCTCGCTCAAGCCGGCCCGCAGCATGACGGGCATGAAGTTCGACATGTCGGGCGCGGCCGCAGTGCTCGAGGCGACGGCGGCCATCGCCGAGCTCGACCTGCCCGTGCAGGTGGTGACGGTGGTCGGCGCCGTCGAGAACCTGGTGTCGCCCACCGGGATGCGCCCCGACGACATCGTCCGCGCCGGCAACGGCAAGACCATCGAGATCACGAACACCGACGCCGAGGGCCGGATGGTGCTGGCCGACTGCCTGCACCACGCCCGCAGCCTGGGCGCGACCCACGTCATCGACCTGGCCACCCTCACCGGCGCCGTCGTGGTCGCGCTCGGCGACCTGCACGCGGGCATGTTCGGCCGGGACGACGAGTTCGTCGACCGCATCCGCGCCGCCGGAGAGCTCGGCGGCGAGCACGTGTGGCAGCTGCCGCTGCACGACACCTACAAGCGCTTCCTGCGTTCTGAGGTGGCCGACATGACGAACAGCTCGACCGCGGGCAAGGGCGGCTCCTGCTACGCCGCCCGTTTCCTGCAGGAGTTCGCCGGCGACGGGCCGTGGGCCCACCTCGACATCGCCGGCACCGCCGACGTCGACCGCGACCGCGGCGATGGGCTCGGCAAGGGCGGCACCGGCTTTGGAGTCCGACTCCTGGTGGAGCTCGCCCAGTCGCTGTGCTGAGCTACGACCTCTCAGACGAGCACCGGCTTTTCCGGGACACCGTCAGGGAGTTCGCCGAGGGAGAGATTGGCCCGGTGGCCGAGCGGCTCGACCGCGAGGGCCGCTTCCCGCTCGAGCTGGTTGCGGCGGCGGCGGAGCTCGGGCTGCTGGGGATTCCGATCGCGGCCGAGTGGGACGGCGCCGGGGCCGACACGCTCGCCTACGCGATCGCGATCGAGGAGCTGGCCCGCGTCGATCAGTCCTTCGCGATCACGGTGGCCGCGCACACGTCGCTCGGCACCCAGCCGATCAACCTCTTCGGCACGCCCGAGCAGAAGCGGCGCTGGCTGCCGCAGCTCGCCTCGGGCAGGCGGCTGGCTGCATTCGGGCTCACCGAGGCCGGGGCGGGCTCCGACGCCGGCGCGACCCGCACGACCGCCCGCCTCGAGGACGGTGAGTGGGTCATCGACGGCAGCAAGATGTTCATCACCAACGCCGGCACCGACATCTCGGCGCTCGTGACGATCACGGCCCGCACCGGCGAGGACGAGATCTCGAACATCGTTGTCGAGAACGGCACGCCCGGCTACACCCAGTCCGAGCCGATGAAGAAGATGGGCTGGCGCTCGTCCGACACGCGCGAGCTTGCGTTCGCCGGCTGCCGCGTGCCCGAGTCGCACCTGCTCGGCCCGCGCGGAGCCGGGTTTCGCCAGTTCCTCGAGATCCTGGACGGCGGCCGCATCAGCGTGGCGGCGCTCGGCCTGGGCGCCGCCCAGGGCGCCTACGAGATGTCGCTCGCCTACGCCCGCGAGCGGGAGCAGTTCGGGCGGCCGATCGGGCGCTTCCAGGCGATCGCGTTCAAGCTCGCCGACATGGCCACCGAGATCGAGGCCGCGCGCAACCTGGTCTACAAGGCCGCCTGGCTGAAGGACGCCGGCCGCGACTTCGCCCAGGTGGCGGCGATGGCCAAGCTCTACACGGGCGAGCTGTCGCGGCGGGTGTGCAACGAGGCCGTCCAGATTCACGGCGGCTACGGGTTCATGGACGAGTACGCGATCAGCCGCTTCTACCGCGACCAGAAGGTGCTCGAGATCGGCGAGGGCACCAACGAGGTGCAGCGGATGGTGATCGCGCGCGGCCTGGGTCTGTGAGCGTCTCCGCCGGCGTTGTCGCCGCCGGCGTGGTGCTCGCCTGCGCAGTCACCCTGGCCACCGTCGTCTCGCGGATGCTCCCGCCCGGGGCCGGGCGCCGGCTGACCGAGGAGACGGCACTGATCCTGGGCTTTGCCACGCCCGCCCTGGCACTGCTCTCGCCGTACCTGCACGATCGCCTGTGGCCTCCGGCGGCGATCATCCTGTGCGGCTACGGCGGCTTCTACCTCGTGCGCATGCGCCAGGTGCGCCGCGCCAACCGCGACAGCGTGCGGATGTTGCTCGGCCTGGAGCGCGACGCCACGTTCGGCGAGGTGTGGCAGAACGCCGAGCGGCTCGACCCGTCGCCCCTGACCAACACCCAGCGGGCCGTGATCGTGGCTGCGGCGACGGGCGTGGTGGTGCTCGGCTACGCGCTGGGCCGCTCCGATACGGCGCTGATCGCGCTCATGCTGGGCGCCGCCGAGAGCACATTGCGGCCCGCGTACCACCGCGCCCTGGTCAAGAAGGTGCGCGAGATCGCCCACTAGGCGCGTTCCCCGGCGCTGCGGCGGATGTCCCGCACGTCAGGGAGTTGTTGGAAGCCGGCCGACCTGTAGGTGGCCACTGCGCCGACGTTGGAGGTCGCGGTGCACACGATCGCGCACAAGGAACCCAGTTCCCGGAGCGTGCCCGCTGCGGCGACGGTGATCACTGTGGCGTAGCCGCGACCGCGATGGTCGCGGTGGACGCCCATCGGTCCGAGCAGGCCGGGCTTCCCTGCACCGGCCGACCACACCGTCGCAGCCGCCACCGCGTTGCCTCGATCGTCGTATGGGAGCAGACAGCGAGCGTGGGCGTATGGCAATCCGGCGGCCATCACGTGCCAGCGCTCGTCCGTGAACGTCGACCCGTCGAACGCCGCGCGCTGAACGGCGGCCCGCACGCGCGCCCGCTCCGGACCGATCACCTCGACCCGCACGCCGCAGTCCTCCACCCTGTCCGCAAGGTCGCGCCGGAGCGGCGTCCACGGCTCGTCGGCGATCCACCCGGCATCGAACACCAGCCTTATCAGCTTCCGGCGCGATCGCCAGCCGCAACAACCCGGGACCGTCCAACAGGCCGACGGCGAGAATGTGTCCCTCGCGGCTCCATGTCCGCACCGCCGCGGCGGTCGCCTCTGCGCCGAACCGCCAGTACCAGCCCAGATCCCCTGGATGGAGCTGCATCGGCGCCCCGTCGTACTGCCACTCCCGCAGCACGCCCACCACCTCGCTCAGCCCACCAACTCCCGGCGTGCGCAACACGATCGTCAGTGCATGCGGGTGACCGGGTACCCGGCGTTGCGCACCAGCTCGACCACCTCGTGGGCGTGGGCCTCGTCGCGCGTCTCCAGGATCAGCTCGATGCCGGTCTCGGCGACGGCGACGTCGACGCTCTCGCGGTGGTGTGACACCACCAGGAGGTTGATGTGGTTGTCGGCGATCACCTGCAGCAGGTGCATCAGCTGGCCGGGGCGGTCGATCAGGCGGGTGCGGATGACCAGGTAGCGGCCGGCGTTCGTGAGTCCGAAGCGGATCACCTGCATGAGCAGCGGCGTATCGATGTTGCCGCCCGAGAGCACGGTCACGGCCCGTTTGGCGCGCACCTTGCCGGCCAGGAGCGCGGCCAGGCCGACGGCGCCCGCACCCTCGACCACCGCCTTGCTGCGCTCGAGCAGCTGCACGATGGTCTGGCTGATCTCGGCGTCGGTGACCGTGACGACGTCGTCGACGTACTCGCGCACGAGCGGGAAGGTGATCTCGCCGGGGTGCTTGACCGCGATGCCGTCGGCGATGGTCTCGGTCTGGGGCACCGGCGTGATGGTGCCGTGCTCGAGCGACCCCACGTAGGGGGCGCAGCCGGCCGCCGAGACGCCGATCACGCGCACCTCTGGCCGCAGCGTCTTGACGCGATCGCGATCCCCGAGAGCAGGCCGCCGCCACCCAGCGGCACGACCACGCAATCCAGATCGGGAACGTCCTCGAGGATCTCCAGGGCGACCGTCCCCTGGCCGGCGATCACGATCTCGTCGTCGAACGGGTGCACCAGGGTGCGGCCCTCCGACTCGACCGCGGCCCGGGCGGCCGCCACCGACTCCTCGACGCTCTCGCCGACCAGCCGCACGGTGGCGCCGTAGCCCTGGGTCGCGCCGACCTTGGCGAGCGAGGCCGCCTCGGGCATGTACACGGTTGCGTCCACGCCGGCCGGAGCGGGCCGCGAACGCGACGGCCTGGGCGTGGTTGCCCGCCGACGGCGCGACCACGCCGGCGGCGCGCTCGGCGTCGGAGAGCGAGCGGATCTTGGTGTACGCGCCGCGGATCTTGAACGACCCGGTGCGCTGCTGGTTCTCGAACTTCAGCCACACCTCGCCGCCGCACTGGCGCGTGAACGTCTCGGAGCGCTCGGTGGGCGTGCGCCGGGCGACGCCCTCGAGTCCGGCCGCGGCGGCGCGGATGTCGTCAATGGTGACCACAGGTGGCCGCGAAGGGTACCCTTTTGCGACCGTGGCCGACGAACCCCTCTACGCCCTGATCGAGATCCCGCAGGGGAGCCGCAACAAGTACGAGTACGACCCCGCCCTGGGCCGGATGGTGCTCGACCGCACCCTCTGGACGAGCGTCGTCTATCCCGCCGACTACGGCTTCCTGATGGACACCCACGGCCGTGACGGCGACCCGGTGGATTGCCTCGTGCTCGTGGCCGAGCCGACGTTCCCGGGGTGCGTGATCGCGGTCGAGCCGCTCGGCGTGTTCGAGATGCACGACGAGAAGGGCGAGGACGACAAGGTGCTGTGCGTCCCCTTCAAGGATCCCAAGTGGAGCCGCATGCACGACATCGGCGACATCCGCGTGTCGCTGCTCGACGAGATCGCCCACTTCTTCGACGTCTACAAGGACCTCGAGCACGGCGCGGGGACCGAGATCGGCGGATGGCGCAACCGCGCCTACGCCGACGAGATCATCGCCGAGGGCCGGCGAGCCTTCCAGGCGCTCTAGCCGATCTTCTCCCCGAGCTCGACGATGATTGCCCTCGGGGCCGCGGACGTAGCAGAGCCGGTAGCTCTGCTCGTATTGCGCGAGTGGAACTTCGTCAGCTCGAGCCGTCCGTTGCCGTCCGGCGTTTGCATCATCACGATGTCCGCCCGTACGCCCTCGAGCCCCACGATGCGGTCCACCCAGCGACCTTCGACCGGCGCCTCGCCCTGCAGTTCGAGTCCGAGGTCGGCGAAGAACTCGGTCATGGGCGGGACCCTACTCCGTCCGGAACACCCGCTCGCTGATCTCGCGGGTGGCGGTGAGCGGGTCGAGCCGGCGGGCGTGCACCTCGTCCAGCAGGCGCTGCAGCTCGGGGTCGGCCTCGAGCGCCGCGCTCAGCCGCCGCCGGGCCTGCGCAACCGCGACCGCGACGATCTCGTGCTCGATGCTGCGGCGGCGGCGCGCCTCGAGCTCGCCGTCGGCGACAAGCGAGGCGCGGTGATCGAGCACCGCCTGCCACAGCTCGGTGATGCCCTCGGCCCGGAAGGCCTCGGTCTCGACGATCGGCACCCGCCGGTCGGACGCCGGCCCGAGGGACAGCACCGACCGGATCTCGGAGCGCATGGTGCGGGCGGCCGGGTGGTCGCTCTTGTTGATCACGATGATGTCGGGGATCTCCATGACGCCCGCCTTGAGCGCCTGGATCGAGTCGCCCGAGCCGGGCTGCAGCACCAGGACGACCGTGTCGGCGAGCGACGCCACCTCGACCTCGCTCTGCCCCACCCCGACCGTCTCCAGCAGCAACACGTCCATCCCGGCCGCGTCGAGCACGAGGAGCGCCTGCAGCGTGGCCTCCGACACGCCGCCGAGGTGGCCGCGGGTGCTCATCGAGCGGATGAACACGCCCTCGTCGGTGAAGTGGTCGGCCAGGCGGATGCGGTCGCCAAGCAGCGCTCCGCGCGAGAACGGGCTCGATGGATCGACCGACACAACGCCCACCCGCTGCTCCTCGCGGCGAAGCAGCGTGACGACGCACGCGATCAGGCTCGACTTTCCCACTCCCGGGGGCCCGGTGAACCCCACCACCGAGGCCGCGCCGGTGCTCGGGTAGATCTCGCGCACGAGCTCGTAGGCGAGCGGGTCGCGGTTCTCGACCAGCGTGATCGCACGCGCCACGGCGCGCGTGTCACCGCCGCTGACACCCGCAACGAGGGTCTGCAGATCGGTCGGGCGGCGGGTCACCGCGGCTGCAGCGCCCGCGCCAGCGCGGCGGCGAAGACGGCGTTCTCGTCGGGGGTGCCGACCGTTATGCGGACGCTGCCGGGCGCGCCAAAGGGCTCCAGCGGGCGCACGATCACGCCGTCGGCCTCGAGCGCGTGGGCGAGCGCACGCCCGTCCCCAACGTCGACGGCGAGGAAGTTCGCACAGGCCGGATGGGGAGACATCGCCACCGCGTGCAGGGCGGCCTCCATGTCGGCCCGGCCGCGCTCGTTCAGCTCGCGGCGGCGGATGAGCTCGGCGGGGTCGTCGAGGCTCGCGAGGGCGGCGACGTGGGCCAGCTCGGACACGTCAAAGGCGTTTCGCACCTTCTGGGTCTCGCGCACGACCTCGGCGGGGCCGACCATGTAGCCCACCCGCAGCCCGGCCAGTCCGTAGATCTTCGAGAAAGTGCGCAGGGCGGCGACGTTCGGCCGCTCGGTGACGTGCTCGGCGATCGAATCGGGGTAGTCGGGGTCGGTCACGTACTCGTGGTAGGCCTCGTCGACGACGACGAGCACCTGCTCGGGCACGCGCTCGATGAACGCCCGCAGCCGGTCGCGCCCGACCATCGTCCCGGTCGGGTTGTTGGGGTTACAGACGTACACGATGCGGGTGCGCGGGCCGATCCGCTCGGCCATCGCGTCGAGGTCGTACACGCCGTCGCGCAGCGGCACGGTGACGGGTGTCGCGCCCTGCTTGATCGCGTCGAGGCGGTAGCTGATGAACGACGGCCAGCCCATGACGGCCTCGTCGCCCGGGTCGAGGTAGGCCATCGCCAGGCAGCCCACGATCGCATCGACGCCGTTTCCGACCGCGATGCGCTCGCGGCCGACACCGTGGCGGGCCGCCAGCCGCTCGGCCAGCTCGCCGCCGAGCTCGGGATAGCGGTTCAGGTCGGGCGCCTGCCGGGCGATCGCCTCGAGCGCCGCGGGGAAGGGGCCGTACGGGCCCTCGTTCGAGGCCAGCTTGACGATCCGCTCGAGCCCGAGCTCACGCCGGACCTCGGCGGCCGGCTTGCCCGGCTCGTAGGGTCGCAGATCGGCGAGGGCGGGTCGGGGGCGCACGGGGCAAGCGTACCAACCGGCTCGCCGCCAAACTCACTACGATTGCGCTGTGGATCCGGCGACGAGGTAGCGGTCAGGCGCGGCTCGAGCCGCGTGTCCTTCGCAGCGTGTCGAGGCCGAGTGATCGGCCGCCGCCGCTGCGCGCGATTGCGACTTCGGGAGGATCACGATGACACGACAGAACCTGTACTCCGGCGAGTGGGACGGGGACAACCAGGAGGCTGGAACACGGCGCCGGGTGTTCTGGCGGCCGGACGACGCTCGGTCGGGGGCAACGCTGTACGAACTCGCGCCCGGCACGCCGGAGAGCCGCATGCACATGCATTTCGGAGCCGAGGAGATGTTCTTCGTCCTCAGCGGCCGCCCCGTGTTCCGCGGCCAGGACGGGACGGAGACGCTCGCCCCCGGAGACTTCGTCTTCTGCCCCGAGGGGCGGGCCGGGCTGCACACATTCAGCAATCCGGCCGATGAGCCCGCGCAGATCCTGGCGACCAGTGCCGGCAGCTTCCCCGACGTCGTCGCCTATCCCGAACAGGGATACGCGTGGGTGGCCACTCGCGATCCCGATCCCGAGCTCCTGGCGAAGGGAGGCGACCCCGGCATCATCGCCCGGTTCGAGATCCCGATCGAGTAGCCGGCCTCTGACAGACGGAGCACTAGACTTCAAGCGCCATGTCGGCCCGCGAGATCGGCCTGTTCCCGCTCGCCGCGGTGCTCGTTCCCGGGGAGCTGATGCCGCTCCATATTTTCGAGGAGCGTTACCGGCGGCTGATCGCAGACTGCGAGCGTCACGGCGAGGAGTTCGCGCTGCTCTTTGCCGACGACGACGGCACCCGCGAGCTGGGCTGCACCGCCGAGTTGGCGGAGGTCATCGAGCGGTTCGACGACGGCCGGATGAACGTCGTCGTCCGCGGCGGCGAGGTGGTGCGGGTGGTCGAGATCACGCGTGGGCGGGCCTACACCACGGCCCGGGTGGAACCGGCCGAGGACGACCCGGACGCCGGCGGGGAGGCCACCTCCGCGCTCGAGCTCTACCTGCAGGTGGCCGAGGCGACGGGCGCCGAGGCCGACCCGAGCATCACGGGGCAGGCCGATCTGGTTTCCTACGCGATCGCCGCGCGGGTCGAGTTCCCGCCGGCCGAGAAGCAGCGCATCCTCGAGGAGCGCAGCGAGCGCGGCCGGCTCGCGGTGATCGCCGAGCTGCTCGCCCGCGGCCTGAAGAACCTCGCCGACGCCGCCGAGATCCGCGATCGCGCCCACACAAACGGCAAGGTCGCTCCGCCGCAGTAGGTGTGCCGCGGCGGTTACGCCGCCCGTTACGGTGCCAGGCACCGACACCGCGGGCGCGCGGCTTCCGTCACGCCCACGTGACGGCGCTCGGCGGGGGAATCTGAGTCTCCTGCCCGGCTGCGACGAAACCAGCGCCTCGTCACGCGCTCGGCGAACGCCCTCCCGGTGCCTGGCACCGTAACGGCGGGGGTGGGACTTTCGTCAGGAGTCGAGCACGATGCCCGTGCCGCCGCGGCGGGGGTCGCCCGCGGCCTCGGTGCGGCCGGCTCGGATCAGCACGGCGTTCGCGCCGCCGAAGTACAGGTTGAGGCCCTGGAAGCGATTGACCTGCTCGCCCCACTCCTCCAGGAGCTCGATCTCGGCCGGGTCGAAGCCACCCTCGCAGTCGAGGCGGTCACCCTCGACGTGGACGCGGGGATGGTCGATCGCCTCGGTCGCCCCCATGCCGTGGTCGATGGCGTTGACCGCGACCTGCATCACGGCCGAGCGCAGCCGGTTTGAACCGCTCGATCCGACCACGAGCTCGATCCCGCCCGGGCCGACCACCATCGTCGGCGACTGCATGCTCGTCAGGCGCGTCCCCGGCGGCATCCCGCGGCCGGCGGCCAGATCCTCCTCGCCCATCATGTTGTTGAGGTGCAGGCCGGTGCCTGGGACGATCACGCCGGAGTGGCAGCCGTTCGACGAGGTGAACGCGCAGGCATTGCCGTCGGCATCGATCACCGAGATGTGCGTCGTGCCCCGGTCGGACGACATCGCCGGCGCGGTGCTCGGCGCTCCGTCGAGAGCCGCGACGACGGCGCCGCGGCTGCGGGCGACCGCATCGTCGGAGAGCATGTGCCGGGCGAGCCCGCCGCGGTGCAGCAGCTGCTCGAAGCGGCGGTCGCGCATCCGCCCCGCCGCCCGCATCGTCTCGGCATAGGCGCGCAGCGTGCGGGCGCGCCCGGGCGGAAGCGGCCCCGCGACCCCGCGCAGCACGGCGAGCATGTGGGCGATCAGCACTCCCCCCGACGACGGCGGCGGATTGGTCACGATCTCGCGCCCGCCGTGGTAGGGCACCCGCAGCGGCCGCCGCCACACCGCCCGGTAGCCGGCCAGGTCGGCCATCGTCAGCCGCCCGCCGGTCGCGGCCTGGTGATCGACCATCGCCGTCGCCAGCGCCCCGTCGTAGAAGTCGGCCGCACCCAGCTCGGCGAGCCGCTCGATCGTCCCCGCCAGGTCGGCCTGGCGCACGCGCTCCCCCTCGTGGACGAACCGCCCGTCCGGCGCGAACACGGCCCGGGCCTCGGGCGTGTGCTCGAGCACCACCTGGATCGCGGTCAGCACCGCCTGCTGGCCTCCGGTCGATGCGACGCCCTCGTTGGCCGCCTCCGCCGCGGGCATCAGGAGCTCCCGCCACGGCTGCGACCCGAAGCGGCCGTGGACGGCGGCCAGCCCCGCGACCACGCCCGGGACGGCGCAGGCCGCCGCCCCGATCTGAAAGACCTGGGTGGTCTGCTCGTCGAACGGCACGTCGACCCGATCGACGTCGGCCAGCGGCCGGTCGGCCGGAAGATCGCGCCCGGGAATCGTCGTGAAGGCGTCGAGCAGGTGCAGCTTGCGCGTCCGCGCCGGCCGCACCAGGAAGAAGCCGCCGCCGCACGGGCTGATCAGGCCGGGCTCGGCCGCCCACGACACCGCCGCCGCCGCGACCGTCGCGTCGACCGCGTTCCCGCCCCGCGCGAGCACGTCCCCGGCCGTGCGCGTGGTCAGCTCATGTCCGGCTGCGGCCGCCGCCCTCATGGGCGAATCGTACGCAAACAGCCGCAATCGCAACGAGAATCCGGCCGTGACAGACGAGCGCGAGACCCTGCGGGTGACCTTCGACACGGCCGCCGACCGCTACGACCGGGCCCGGCCCGAGTATCCGCGCGCGCTCTTCGACGAGCTCTTGCGCCGCACCGGCCTCGGCGAGGGCGACCGCGTGGTCGAGGTCGGATGCGCGTCCGGCAAGGCCACCCGGGCGCTCGCATCCCGCGGCCTGCGCCTGACCTGCGTCGAGCTCGGGCCCGCGCTCGCGGCCGCCGCCCGCCGCAACCTGGCCGGATTCGCCAACGTCGATGTCATCCACGCCGCGTTCGAGACGTGGCGGCCGCCGGACGGGCCGGCCTACGACGCCGTCATTGCCGCGACCTCGTGGCACTGGGTCGATCCGGCCGTGCGCTACCGGCGGGCGTGGGAGCTGCTGCGGCCCGGCGGGCATCTGGCGTTCTGGAGCGCGATGCACGTGTTCCCGGTCGGCGGCGACCCGTTCTTCCACGAGCTCCAGAGCGTCTACGACGAGATCGGCGAGTCACACCCGAACGAGTGGCCGCGGCCGCGCGAGATCGGCGACGACCGGGCCGAGATCCTCGCGAGCGGCCTCTTCGATGCGGTCACCGTGACCCAGTTCGACTGGGAGCTCCAGTACGACTCCGAGCACTACATCGACCTGCTCGAGACGTTCTCGGGCCACATGGCGATGTCGCCGTGGCGGCGGGCGCGGCTCTACGACGAGATCCGGCGCCGGCTCGCGCAGCGACCCGACGGGCTGGTGCGGCGCCACTGGGGCGCCGCCCTCCACGTCGCCCGCCGCACAGAGAACGGCTAGTTCAGGAAACTGGGCGGCTCGAGCGGGTCGTCCTCGAGCTCGATCCGCGGCGGTGGCGGCGGCGCCTGAGACCGTGCCGGTGCGGTCGAGCGGGCGCGCGTCCGGGGCGCATCGCCCGGAAGCGGGAAGCCCGTCGCGACCACCGTCACCCACAGCTGGCCCGCCAGCCGCTCGTCGACCGTGGCGCCGAAGATGATCGTCGTGTCGTCGTCGGCCGCGGCCCGCACGACCTCGGCGGCCTCGTTGACCTCGTGCAGCGCCAGATCGCTGCCGCCCGAGATGGCCAGCAGGATCCCTCGCGCAGCCTTGACCTCGTGGTCGATCAGCGGGCTCTTGATGGCGTGCGTGGCCGCCTCGGTGGCGCGGTGGCCGCCAGTGGCCATGCCGATGCCCATCATCGCGCTGCCGGCGCCCGACATGATCGTGCGCACGTCGGCGAAGTCGAGGTTGATCAGGCCGGGGAGCGTGATCAGGTCGCAGATCCCCTGCACGCCCTGGCGCAGCACGTCGTCGGCGACCCGGAACGCCTCGACCAGGCTCGTGCCCTTCTCGAGCACGTCCAACAGGCGGTCGTTGGGGATGACGATCAGGGTGTCGGCCGCCTCGCGCAGCTCGCGCACGCCGGCGATCGCCTGCGTGCGGCGGCGGTTGCCCTCGAAGCCGAACGGCGACGTGACGATCGCGACCGTCAGCGCCCCCACCTCGCGCGCAATCCTGGCCACCACGGGAGCCGCACCGGTGCCGGTACCGCCGCCCTCGCCCGCGGTGACGAACACCATGTCCGACCCGCGCAGCGCGGTCTTGATGCGGTCGTAGGAGTCCTCGGCCGCCTGCCGGCCGACCTCCGGGTCGGCGCCCGACCCCAGGCCCTGGGTGCGCTCGCGGCCGATGTGGATCTGCACGGTCGCGTCGGACATCTGCATCTGCTGCAGGTCGGTGTTGAGCGCGATGAACTCGACGCCGCCGATGTCGGCGTCGACCATGCGGTTGACGGCGTTGCAGCCGCCGCCGCCGACCCCGACGACGCGGATGACCGCCAGATACGGCGAGTTCGACGCCGACGGCACCGGCGCCGAGGCGTAGTCGTCAGCCGGGCCCAGATCGACGACCCGCGGGCGCTCCTGCTCGAGCGCGGGTCCCACCGCGGTGGGCGCCTCGTCCTCGTCGTCGGCGGGCAGGATGCCCGTCTCCGGCCGGTCTGTCGCCTTGAAGAGCGCGGCCAGCGGCCCGTCCCTCATGCTATGGCGCTTTGCCATTGCGAAGCACCTCCCCGGCCAGATCGCGATACGCCCTGGCCGCGTTCCCGTTGGAGTCGTACTTGAGCACCGACGTGCCCTTCACCGGCGCCTCCGCGTAGCGAACCGTCTTCTTGATACGTGTCTCGAACACGAGCGGCCCGAAGTTCTCGGTGAGGATCTCGACGGCCTCGCGCGCGTGCAGCGTGCGACCGTCGAACATGGTCGGCAGGATGCCCTTGATGCGCACATCGGGGTTCAGGTTCTCACGGATCATCGCGAGCGTGTTCTCGAGCTGGATCAGCCCGCGCAGCGACAGGTACTCGCACTGCACCGGCACGATCACGCCGTCGGCGGCCGTGAGCGCGTTGATCGTCAGCAGGCCGAGCGACGGCGGCGTGTCGATCAGGATGTAGTCATAGGTGGAGCGCAGCGGCAGGAGCGCCTTCTGCAGCGCCCGCTCGCGGCCGATCATCGACGACATGGCGAGCTCGGCGCCGGCCAGGTCGATGCTCGACACTGCCAGGTCGATCTCGCAGGGGACGATGATCTCCTCCATCGGCACCTTGTGCACGAGCACGTCGAACATCGACCGCTCGAGCTCCTCGGGATCCAGGCCCTGGCTCATCGTCAGGTTGCTCTGGGGATCGAGGTCGACCGCCAGCACACGCTTTCCGCGCTCGGCCAGCGCGACGCCCAGGTTGAGGGTGGACGTGGTCTTGGCCACTCCGCCCTTCTGGTTGGCGAAGGCGATCACCTGACCCAAAGGGTCACTTCCTTTGACCGCTCGCAGGCGGGGCGTCGATTCGGGCTCGAGAACGGGGTACGTGGGGAGTGAGACATTTCGCATCAGGCTGCTGTTCGCCTGGAATAAGTGTATTCCTGCCCGCGGGGGCACGTCTTCACGCTGCCCGAGCGCCGCCGCCGAAGCGCGCGACCCGGATCCGCTCGGCCGGCGTCGGGTGTGACGCCGTGAGCAGATGGTAAATCCGGGGCGGCTCGAGCTCGCTCAGATTGCCCGCCACCAGCCGCTCGAGCGCCCGCGCGAACGTCTCGCCCTCGCCGGCCAGCGCGGCGGCGTAGGCATCGGCGGCCCGCTCGCGCCGGCGCGAGTATGCGGCAGCAAGTGGCGAGACGACCGCGGAGGCGAGCGAGAACCCGAGCACCATCGCGGGGAGCGTGGAGAGGTGACCGATGCCGTCCGGCGCCCACAGCTCGACGGCCCCCCACGCCCCGGCCACACCCACGGCCAGCGTGGCCGCCGAGACGGCCAGCAGCCGCCAGACGTCGTGACTGACGTAATGGCCGAGCTCATGGGCGAGCACGACCCGGGTGCGCGCCAGCGCCCCGTCCTCGTCCTCGTCGGCCGCGGGCTCGACCAGCGTGTCGGACACGTAGATGCGCACGGTCGGCCCGAGCCCCGCGACCATGGCATTGGCGGCGGCCGTCTTCGCGCCCATCTTCAGCAGGCGCAGCTCGCGCACGCGCACCTGGGCGCGGCGGGCCGTCTCCCAGAGCTCGTCGGCCAGCCGTCCCGAGGCGAGCTGCTCGCTGCGCAGGAAGAGCGGCAGGAGCAGCACCGGCCAAAGGGCCGCCATGAGCGCGCTGAACGCGACGATCGCGGCCCACACCGGCACCGGCCACCACGCACCGGCGACGCGCTGGATGCCGAGCACCGCGGCGCCCCCCGCAACGCCCAGAACCAGGCCGATGCCCGCGCCCTTGGCCCGGTCGGCCGCCCAGCCCGCCGTCGTCTGGCGCGAGAGGCCGTGTGCACGGGCCAGCCTGTAGCCCGCCAGGCCGAACGGCAGCCCGAGCAGGGGCAGGCCGGCGACGAGCGCCAGCACCGCCCACGCCCCGCCGATCCTCGGCGTCGCGATGACGATCGCGACCAGGGCGACCAGATCGACCACGGTCGACGCGAGGCCCAGCCGGCGCCGGCGGCGCTGATAGTCGCGGGCTTCGACCTGTCGCAGCGGGTCGGTGGAGGGCTGACTATGCTCGTGGGCCATGTCGCTCTATTCGCGGCGGCTTGTGATCGTGTCGGGCAAAGGCGGTGTGGGCAAGTCGACCGTCTCGGCGGCGATCGGCATGGCGTCCGCCGGCCGCGGGCTGCGGACGCTCCTGATCGAGGTCGCCTCGCAGGAGCGGATGTCGCTCCTGTTCGATCAGGGCGGCCCGATCGGCTATCACGCCACGCCCGTCTACCCGGGGCTGGACGCCTTCTCGATCGATCCCCAGAAGGCGCTCGAAGAGTATCTGGTGAGCCAGCTCAAGGTGCGTGCGGTGGTCGAGCGGCTGGTGTCGAACGGGGCCTTCGGGCACCTCACCGCGGCCGCTCCCGGATTGCGCGAGCTGGTCACGCTGGCCAAGATCCGCCAGCTGCTCGAGTCCGGCCGCCACGACCTGGCGGTCGTCGACGCGCCCGCGACCGGCCACGGCCTGGGGTTTCTGAAGGTGCCGCGCACCTTCACCCACGTCGCCCGGGTGGGGCCGGTGCACACCCGCGCCACCTGGGTGGCCGAGTTCGTGGAGGATCCGGAGCGCACCGGGGTCGTCCTGGTGACGACCCCCGAGGAGCTGCCCGTGACCGAGACGCTCGAGGCGATCGCCGACATCGAGGGCGAGCCCGTGCCGTTTGCGGGCGTGATCGCAAACGCGGTGCTCGAGCCGCTCTTCGACGCCGCCGACGCGGCGGCGCTCGGCAGCGTGCGCCGGCGGGGGGCCGCTGCCGCCGCGGCGGCGGCCGCACGCACCCGGATCGCACACACGGCCGACCAGCAGGACCAGCTCGAGCGGCTGCGTCCCTGCCTGGCCGAGCTGCCCTTCCTGTTCGCGCCCCGGCTCGACGTGGCCGCGGTGGCCGGGCTCGCCGAGAGGCTGGCCGGCCTGTGAACATGGAGAAGTTGCTGGCGGGAACCAGTGTGGCGGTGTGCGCCGGGGCCGGCGGCGTCGGCAAGACGACCACCGCGGCCGCGCTGGCGGCGGGCATGGCGCAGCGCGGCCACCGGGTGCTCGTGCTGACCATCGACCCCGCCCGGCGCCTGGCCGGAGCGCTCGGCCTGCCCGAGACCGACGACGGGGAGCACCCGGTCGACCTGGCCGCGCACGGGATGAAGGGAACGGGCAGCCTGCACGCCGCCATGCTCGACGCACGGGTGACGTTCGACGCGCTCGTGCGCGACCAGGCGCCCTCGCCCGAGGCGGCCGAGCGGATCCTGCAAAACCCGATCTACCAGCAGATGGCGGGAGCGGTCGCCGGCTCGCACGAGTACATGGCGATGGAGCGGCTCTACGAGGTGTGGTCGAGCGGCCGCTACGACCTGATCGTGCTCGACACGCCGCCGTCGCGGCACGCCCTGGACTTCCTCGAGGCGCCCGGCCGCGTCATCCGGTTCGTCGACGGGCGGACGCTGCGGCTGCTGGTGCGGCCGGGCGTGCGCGCGGGCCGGCTCGGCCTGCGCGCGCTCCGCGCCGGGCCGGGCATGGCAACGGGCATGATCGAGCGGCTCACGGGGGGCGCCGTCCTGGCCGACCTGTCGGAGTTCCTGACGAGCTTCGACGGGATGTACGAGGGCTTCCAGCGCCGCGCCGACGAGGTGAACAAGCTCCTGGCGTCGCCCGAGACGACCTTCGTGCTCGTCACGGTGCCGCTGCCCGAGCCGATGACCGAGGCCGACTTCTTCTGGCGGGCGCTGCGCGAGCGCGACCTGCCCTTCGGCGGCGTGGTCGTGAACAAGGTGCACCCGAGCTACACCGGCGGCGGCCGCGGCCACCTGCGCCCCCGCGCCCGCCGCGCCCTGCGCGACGCCGGCGTCCCCGGCGCCACCGCGGGCCGCGCGGCGGCGAACCTGCTCGATTTCCAGCTCCTGGCAGACCGCGACCGGGCCAACATCAGCCGGCTCGAGCAGCGCATGGGCGCCGAGGCGGTGGTCGAGGTGCCGCTGCTCGAGCACGACGTGCACGACCTCGAGGGACTGGCCGCGATCAGCCGGCATCTGTTCGCGAAAATTGATCCGCCGGGATAGTTGCAGCGGCCGCAACCTCGCGTATCCTCTAGAGCGTTCCCCGACCGAATGGAGTCCCCGCGTTGCGTCCTTCCAAGCTGTTCGTCGTTGCGTGCGCAGTGGCAGTCTGCGCCGCAGCCGCACCCGTCGCCGCATCCGCGGCGCCGCAGGCGCCCACGGCCACCCTGGCCGGTTCCGTACTGCCGTCTGTGGCCCGCTCGGCGTTCGTCGGGCAGACCGCCCCAGCCGCCACCGTGCGGGTGGAGCTGGTCCTGCGCCCGGCCCACGCCGCCCTGCTGGCGAAGATGGCGGCGCGATCGAGCGGCCGCACCGGCCTCTCCCAGGCACTCATCAACCGGCTCTTCCGGCCGATGCCGGCCGCCCGCGCACAGGTGGCGGCCTACATGCACTCGCACGGGTTCCGATCGGTCGGATCCGGCGTGCTGACGCAGTCGTTCACCGGCACGGCCGCACAGGCCGAGGCCGCCTTCGGCGTCTCGCTCGGCAACTACCAGCTGGCCGACGGCACCGCCTACCGGGCGCCGTCCGGCGCGATCCACGTGCCGGCCACGCTGGCCGCCCACGTCATCACGGTCGACGGCCTGAACACGCTGCCGCTCGAGCAGCCGGCCGGGCTGCACCGCCGCGCCGGCTCAAGGCGAAGCTCACGCCCAATACGAGCGTCCCGTCAGCGGCTGCACCGGCTCGAACAACGAGCAGTCCGCGTACCCCCGGCAGCCTGCAGCCGGCCGACTTCGCCGGCCCGCACGCCTACAACTCCGCGCCGCTCCTGGCGGCGGGCGGTGACGGCACCGGCGAGAACGTCGCCCTGGTCGAGTTCTCGAACTACGCCAACGGCGACCAGGCCGCCTATCAGACCTGCTACGGCACCTCCATCCCCGTGACCAACGTCAGCATCGACGGCGGCAACACCGGCACGTCCGGCGGCGACGAGGTCGCGCTCGACCAGGAGGTGCTGGCCGGCGAAGCTCCCGGCCTCGACGGCATCTTCACGTTCGTCGCACCCGGCTCCGACACCATGGCCGGCGATGCTCGACTCGATCCTGAACCACCACGGCGCCGAGCACGTCCAGATCGTCTCCGACAGCTGGGGCACGTGCGAGCTCGCCGAGCTCGGTCAGACGCCGCGGCGACCAACGCCGAGCTGCAGCTCATGGCCGTGGCCGGCATCTCGTTCTACGCCGCGTCGGGCGACTCCGGCTCGTCGGACTGCGAGCGCTTCGGCATCAACGCCCCCGAGGTCGACGACCCGGCGGCGCAGCCCTACGCCACCGGCGTGGGCGGCACCAACCTCAACCCGACCGTCGTCGCACAACGAGACGGTGTGGGGCGGGCACGGCCCGTCGGCCGGCGGCGGTGGCGGCGGCGTCTCGACCAACTTCATCAAGCCCACGTGGCAGGTCGGCACCGGCGTCATCCGCTCCGGCGTCTCGAGCAAGAGCCGCTGCGGCGGCGGCAAGACGCACTACTGCCGCGAGGTGCCCGACGTGGCCTTCGACGCCGATCCCAACACCGGCTACGTCATCAACTGCACCACGCGGCAGCTGCATCCCGGGCTGGAACGGTGTTCGGCGGCACCTCGGCGGCGGCGCCGCTGATGGCGGCCTTCACCGCCGACGCCAACACCTACAGCCTCGCCCACGGCGGCAAGCGGATCGGATTCGCCAACCCGTTCCTCTACCACGAGTGCGGCGCCGACCACGCGATGTTCAACGACATCACGGTCGGGCAACAACAACATCAACGGCGGCACGACGTTCAGGGCCCAGGTCGGCTACGACGTCGCCTCCGGCCTCGGGTCGGTGGATGCCAACGAGATGGCCATCGACCTGGCCGCGCACACGCGCAGCCCGGTCGTGATCGACGGCACCGCCATCACCGCCGGCTCGAGCCGAAACCCGATCGCACCCGGCAAGCCGACGATCCTGAGCGGCAAGCTGAAGGACCGGCACACGCACAAGTTCCTCGCTCACCGCGGGATCATCATCGAGGGCTTCCTGAAGAACGGTGACTACAGGGCCTTCAGGGTGCACACCGGCCTGCACGGCAGCTGGGCGCTCAAGCTGACCACCAAGCTGATCCCGAGCAAGTTCCAGTGGCACGCCGTGTACCTCGGCGAGCAGGGACACGCTCCGGCCGTCTCGCCGATCCGAAACCTCGGCGTGAGCTGAAGTTCACGCGGCCGCGCCCCGTTCGCGGGGCGCGGCCGTAAGCTTCGGCCGTGACGGCGGCGAGCGCCACGGGCACATTGGGCTGGAGCTGGCGGCGGCGGCTGCCGGTGATGATCGTTGCCGCGGCGCTGATCACGGTGGTCGAGCTGCGCGCGGCGGTGACGATCCAGCACGCTCACCACCCCGTCTACCAGCTGCCCACGGCGGCGGTGATCACCGTGGTGGCGGCCGGCGCGATCGCGGCGCTGGCGGCGGTCGGGCTCGTGCTGGTGCCGCGGCCGCGGCAGGCGATCATGGTGGCCTTGGTGGCCGCGCTGGCCTTCACAGGCGCCGCGACGGCGCTCGGCATCGGCGTGCTCGTGCTGGCCGCCGCCTTGGTGGCCGCCTTCGGGCTCGCTCCCGCCCTGCGCAGCGACGGGGCGCGCGACCTGACCCTCGCGGTCATCTGCGGCATCCCGCTCGGCGCCGGTCTGGTGGCGGTCACGATCGTCAGCACCCAGCCGCCGCTCCTGCGCTGCAGCCCCGGCGCGGTCACCGAGTCGCAGCGGACATGGTGGGGCAGCGGCACCGGCACGTCGTCGGGCACCGCCTGGATCAGCCCCACCTCCGGCCGCGTCACCGCCGACGGCCACACCTACGTCTACGCCTGCCGCGGCCAGAGCCTGGTGCACTTCAGCGAGTCGTAGCGCGCCCGGGGGGATGCCTACACTCTGCGCGTGACCTGCCCGAGCTGCGAGAGGGAACTGCCGGGGGAGTTCCCGTTCTGCCCGTTCTGCGGCCACGCGCTGGCCGAGGCGCCGCCCGGGCCCGTCCGCGAGGAGCGCAAGGTGGTCACCGTGCTCTTCGCCGACCTGGTCGGCTTCACGGCCCGGGCCGAGACGCTCGACCCCGAGGACGTGCGCGCGCTGCTCCTGCCCTACCACGCCCACCTGCGGGCCGAGCTCGAGCGCTTCGGGGGCACGGTCGAGAAGTTCATCGGCGACGCGGTGATGGCGCTGTTCGGGGCTCCGGTCGCGCACGAGGACGATCCCGAGCGGGCGGTGCGGGCGGCGCTCGCGATCCGGGACTGGGCCGGCGAGCAGGGCGAGCGGCTGCAGGTGCGGATCGCGGTCAACACCGGCGAGGCCCTCGTCACGCTCGACGCGCGGCCGAGCGAGGGCGAGGCGATGGCCGCAGGCGACGTCGTCAACACCGCCGCGCGCCTGCAGGCGGCGGCGCCGCTGAACGGCGTGCTGGTCGGCGAGCAGACCCACCGCGCCACCGCGGACGTGATCGAGTACCGCGAGGCAGGTGCGGTGGCCGGCAAGGGCAAGCGCGAGCCGATCCGCGCCTGGGAGGCGCTGCAGGCCCGCTCGCGCTTCGGCGTGGACGTCTCGCAGCGCACGGTCGCACCGCTCGTCGGGCGCACCCGCGAGCTCGACCTGCTCGTCTCGACGCTCGACCGCGTGCGTGAGGAGCGCGCGCCGCAGCTGGTCACGCTCATCGGCGTGCCCGGGATCGGCAAGTCCCGGCTCGTCCTCGAGCTCTTCCGGGCGGTCGACGAGGACGCCGCGATCGTCACGTGGCGCCAGGGCCGCTCGCTGCCCTACGGGGACGGGGTGACGTTCTGGGCGCTGGCCGAGATCGTCAAGGCGCAGGCGGGCATCCTCGAGAGCGACTCGCCGGAGCAGACCGAGGAGAAGCTCGGCCGGGCGGTCGCCCAGGTGTGCGCCGACGCGTCGGAGGCGCAGTGGGTCGAGCGCCACCTGCGCCCGCTGGCCGGCCTCGCCGAGGAGGGCACCGCCGGGCCGGAGGAGGGCTACGCCGCGTGGCGCCGCTTCCTCGAGGCGCTGGCCGAGGAGCGGCCGCTCGTGCTCGTGTTCGAGGATCTCCACTGGGCGGACGACGCGATGCTCGACTTCGTCGACCAGCTGGTCGAGCGGGCCGGCGGCGTGCCGATGCTCGTGCTCGGGACGGCTCGGCCCGAGCTGCTGCAGCGGCGGTCCGGGTGGGGCGGCGGCAAGCCCAACGCGCTCACCGTCTCGCTCTCGCCGCTGTCGGACGACGAGACCGCACGCCTGGTCCAGGAGCTGCTCGAGTGGCCGCAGTTCGAGCCGCAGACCCAGGCGGCGCTGCTCGCCCGGGCGGGTGGCAACCCGCTCTACGCCGAGCAGTACGCCCGCATCCTGGTCGAGCGCGGTGACGTGCTGGAGCTCCCGGAGACGGTGCAGGGCATCATCGCCGCCCGGCTCGACGGGCTCTCCGAGCAGGAGAAGCGGGTGCTCCAGGACGCGGCCGTCGTCGGCAAGGTGTTCTGGCTGGGTGCGGTCGAGGCGATCTCCGGCGTCACGCGCTGGCAGGCCGAGGAACTGCTGCACGCACTCGAGCGCAACGAGTTCGTCCAGCGCTCGCGCACCTCGTCGGTCGCCGGCGAGAGCGAGTACGCGTTCCGCCACCTGCTGATCCGCGACATCGCCTATGGCCAGATCCCGCGGGCCGCGCGCTCGCACAAGCACCAGCGCGCCGCCGCCTGGCTCGAGTCGCTCGGACGGCCCGAGGACCAGTCCGAGATGCTCGCCCATCATTACCTGCAGGCGCTCGAGCTGGCCGAGGCTGCCGGGCTCGACGCGGTCGCCCTCGACGAGTCGGCCCGGCGTTCACTGCGAGACGCCGGCGACCGGGCCGTGGCGCTCCACGCGGTCGACGCCGCCGAGCGGTTCTACGACGCGGCGCTGCGGCTGTGGCCGAAGGACGATCCCGAGCGGCCGGCGCTCCTCTTCCGCCGCGCCTCCGCCGGCGTCAGCTGGGGCGGCGGCGATACCGAGCGCCTGATCGAGGCGAGCGCCGCCCTGATCGCCGCGGGCGACAACACCAGGGCCGCCGAGGCGGAGATGCTGCTCTCGGAGACCTACCGGATGGAGGGCCGGCGCAACCTCGTGGACGAGCATGCGGATCGCGCGCTGGCGCTGATCGCCGATGCACCGCCGAGCCGGTCGAGCGCCAGGGTCATGGCCCGCGAGGCGTCACACGCGTTTCTGGTGGGTCAGTACGAGCGTTCCATCGAGCTCGGATCGCAGGCGCGCGCGCTGGCCGAGGAGCTGGGCTTCGAGGAGGGCTTGAGCGAGGCGCTGGCCCTGCTCGGGGCGGCACGGGCGGACATGGGCGACCGGGGTGGGCTCGAGGATCTCGCCCGGAGCATCGAGATCGCGACCGCGGCCGGCGCGCTCGGCACGCTCTCCCGCTCATACAACTACCTCGCCGCCAGCCACCAGAGCCTCGGCGACCTGAACGCCGCGTACGCCGCCCGGGTCGAGGGAGCACGGGTCTCCGAGCGGCTCGGATCCGCCTCGCAGGCGCGCTGGTACCAGGGGGTGATGAGCGACCATCACTACCGCCGGGGCGAGTGGGACGAGGCGCTGAGCATGGCGGATGAGTTCCTCTTCGCCGTCGAGGCGGGTTCGCCGCACTACAGCGCCTGGCAGGTCTACTCCGTCCGCGCGGCGATCCGTGAGGCGCGGGGCGATCAGGCCGGGGCGATCCGCGACGCCGAGAGCTCGCTTGCCTCCGGGCGGGCCGTCGGGGAGCCGCAGGCGCTCTACTTCGTGCTCCAGGCGTGTGCGCGCCTGTTCTCGGTCGCGTCGGAGCCCGGCCGGGCACTCCCGCTCGCCCGCGAGTACCTCGACCACCTGCGCCAGGGCGTCACGCTGCAGTTCGCCGTCATCAACCTCCCCGCGTTCGCGGCGACCGCCCGGCGGCTCGACCTCACGCAGGAGTTGGTCGCCGCGCTCGCCGGCCGCCGCGAGAATCCCTTGACCGAGGCCGCGCGGGCGTACGCAGCCGGCGACTTCGCCGCCGCCGCCGAGATCCTGCACCGGGCGGGAGCCATGCCGGACGCGGCCGAGGCCCGGCTGCGCGCCGCCGAGCAACTCGTGGCCGAAGGCCGCGGCGCCGAGGCCGATGCGCAGCTGCAGCAGGCGCTCGGGTTCTTCCGCGCGGTGGGCGCCACGCGATACGTGCGCGAGTGCGAGGCGCTCCCGGCCGCCGGGCTTCCATCCGGCCAGCGCGGGGCGTAGACTCCCGGCAGCCAAGTGGAAGGAGCGCCTCGTGGGTGATCGGCGGGTGTCCTGGCGGCGGCTGGCGGCCGCGGGAGTTGCGGCAATGGTCGTGGCGCTCAGCTTGGCTGCGGGCACCGCGACGGCCGCGACACCGCGGGCGACCGCGCTCGCGAGGTGGCATGAATGGACACTCGCCCACGGCGCCGGCATCCCCCAGTTCAACTTCGCGGCCGCCGCCATACTCTCGGCCGGCCCCAGGGAGGTGCTGATCTCGGGCGTCCGGTACGAGATGAGCGTCCTTATGTTCGAGTTTCTCGGCGGCTCACCGGTCGTCCCCTCGGTGACGGTCGACCTGGAGCGGCCCGGGCCGCCCGGCTTCGGGCGCAGCGCATTCCAGTTCCACGACTACTCCTTCAACCCCCAGTCGGGTGCGACGTTCACGTTCCCCAAGAAGACGCTCGCCACCGCCGACCTCGACATGGGCAGCTCGATCGCGCCCAGCACGCTCACCGGCACCTTCACCGCGTCCAGCCCTGCGACCGCAAAGCCCTGTCGCCTGGTCACCGGCGGCCACGGCTTCGTGCGCACCGCCACGGGCAGCATGGCGTACCCGGCGTTCGGCATCGAAACGTCCACCTCGCCGTTCTTCGGCACGCTGACCACCGGCCCGGTGCAGGCCGAACTCGACTTCGACCCCGGCTGCTCGGGCGTCGTGTCGTTCGCCTCCGCCGCCAACCCCGAGGCAAAGGCCTGCCCCGGCCGCGAGAGTCTCAGCGCCGAGACGGAGACTCAGGAATGGGGCTTCGGGAAGGTCTACGGCCGTCACGTCGCCGCCCAGAGCGTCTTCACCGGCACCAACCCGAACAGCACCAGCGTCACGTCGGAGGACCACGGCATGTTCGCAACGACGTCCAGCTTCACCCTGCCCCGGCCGGTGCGCTCCGCCCACGGGGCGACCGCGAAGGTGTTCGCCGCGGGCGACCCGTTCTTGACCGGGTCGGCCACGTTCACCTCGACCCGCGCGCCGGGCGTCGCCCGCCACAGCTGCATCGCCAAGGGCCGCACCCGTCACTTCACCACCGAAAAGTACGCCGGGCAGCTCGCGCCCGCCGCCTCGCCCCTGACGGCCGAGTTCGACACCGCACCGGTCGCCCTCACGCCCCTTCCCGCGACGCTCACGATCCGCCTCTATCGGTAGCGACGACCAACGCGGGGGCAATCAGCTTCGCCTAGTGTCCGCCAGCCTTGCCTAGCCGCTTCACCACCCGCCTCATCGTGGCCGTTGCGGCAACCGTGGTGATCGTGGCCGTCGTGGCGGCCGCCGTGCTGGTGGTGGTCGACCGGACGGGCGGGGCCACCGCGTCGCCGCCGCCCAGGAGCACGACGAGCACGCCGGTGACCACGGCCCCGCACGTGAAGCCCAGCCTGAAGCACCCGAATATCGTGCTGATCCTGACCGACGACCAGCGCTGGGACACGCTCTGGTCGATGCCGAACGTGAAGAAGCTGCTGATCGATCACGGCGTCACGTTCGCAAACGCGTTTGTGACCAACTCGTTCTGCTGCCCCAGCCGCTCGACCATCCTGACCGGGAACTACTCGCACACGACCGGGATCTACGGCAACCGCCCGCCTCACGGCGGCGCGGTCGACTTCCACCGCTATGGCGACGACAAGTCGACGATCGCCACCTGGCTCTCCGCGGCCGGCTACAACACCGCCCTGGTCGGCAAGTACCTGAACGGCTATCACGGCCGCTTCATCCCGCCCGGGTGGGACACCTGGGACGCGTTCAACTACGGGTTCGGGTACTACGGCTTCCAGCTCTACCAGAACAACCATCCACCCCAGTGCAACGGCGCGTTCAAGTGCGCGGTCACCTATCCCAAGACCGCCTACTCGACCAACGTCCTGGCCGGCCTTGCGACCAGCTTCATCCGCAAGGCGCCGACGACCACGCCACTGTTCCTGTACTTCGCCCCGTACGCGCCGCACCTGCCGGCGACCCCCGAGCACCGCTACGCCGGCCGCTTCACCCATCTGAAGCCGTTCCGGCCGCTCAACTTCAACAAGGTGACCGCGTCGCAGCCGAAGTGGCTGCAGGCGATTCCGCCGCTGAAGGCGCGCGGGGTCAAGTTCGTGGCCAAGTTCCGGCGCAGGCAGTACGAGTCGCTGATCTCGGTCGACAACGCCGTCAAGAACGTCGTCGACGCTCTCAAGGCGACAGGCCGGCTGCACGACACGATGATCGTGTTCGCGTCCGACAACGGGCTCGAGTGGGGCCAGCACCGGTTCCCCGCCGCCGTCAAGCGCGTTGCCTACGACGAGTCGATCCGCATCCCGATGGTGATCCGGTATGACCCGATGACGACCAAGCCCACGGTCGACCACCACCTGATCCTGAACACCGACTGGGCGCCGAGCTGGGCGATCCTGGCGCACGCCAAGCACCCCAAGACCGAGGGCCTCGACTTCCTGCCGCTGCTCCGTCCCAATCACGGCCACGTGCACTGGCGCAGCGGCTTTTTGCTCGAGAGCTGGGACGGCAGCCCGCCGACGCCGGATCCGACCTACTGCGGCATCCGCTCGAAGCACTTCCTCTACACCCAGTACCAGGGCGGCGAGCAGGAGCTTTACAACGTCATCAAGGACCCCGACGAGCTGCACAACCTCGTCGGCGATCCCGCCTACAGCACGCAGCTCAAACGCATGAACGCCTGGATGCTGCGCGACTGCCGGCCGCCCCCGCCGGGCTTCCACCCGCGCTGATTGTTTGGGCCGCCCCGGGCTTGTGAGACCGGCGTAAGGACTCAGTTAATTCCAGCCCGTCTGGCTTGACCTGGCAGACGGGGCTGGGAAACGGTGGGCCTTCCCCCGGAAGGAGTTGGAAGACTTGAGCCGTCTCGCAACGTCGTTCGCCGTGCTCTGCATCGCCCTCGTATGCGCCCTCGCGCTGCCCTCGCAGGCATCCGCAGCCTGGCGGCTGCGCCTCGACGCGAACTTCCGCCACGGGCTCAACACCCGGGTGTGGACGCGGTACAACGGCACCCCCCGCTGCTGCCACGATACGCTCTGGAAGCGCTCCCACGTCGTCGTCAGGGACGGCATCCTGCGGCTGCAGAACTACCGCGACTCGAGGCTACGGCGGCCGGTGGGTGTCGGCCGGCGTGTCGATGGGCCGCTCCCTGAACCAGACCTACGGCAAGTACCGGGTGCGGTTCCGGATGACGAAGGGGCGCGGCGTCGGCATGTGCATGCTGCTGTGGCCGGCCCACGGCTGGCCGCCCGAGATCGATTTCGCCGAGGAGTCATCGTCGGTCGGCAGCCGCCGCTGGGAGACCTCGACGCTGCACTACGGGCGGCACAACAACGAGATCCACCACCGCGTCTACGCCAACTTCCGCAACTGGAACACGATCGGCGTCAACTGGAGGCCGGGCAAGCTCGTCTATACGCTCGACGGCCACGCCTGGGCGCAGGTCATCGGCAGCCACGTGCCGGACGTGCCGATGCACCTGGGCATCCAGACCCACGTCGGCTCGAACGGCGCCACCGGCTCGAACCCCGACTCCGGCACGCCGGCGCGGGTCGGCCTGCAGATCAATTGGATCAAGATCTACCGGTACCGCTGATCAGTGGATGTGCAGCACCTCGAGCCACGCGGTGCTGCCTCCGAACGGACTCACGATCGAGCGCATGCGGATGCGGTGCTTGCCGGGCCCGAGGCGGGTATCGCCCCTGCTGTAGCCGTCGTCGTGCCAGCCCTCCGACCCGGTCGTCGCGAACGGCTGCTCGAGGCAGGTCTGGTCGATCGGCACGTCCGAGGTCTGAAACAGCGCGTGGCCGTGGTCGAGGACGCGAAAGCGGTCGCCGCGACAGAAGCCATCGGTGACGCGCAGGCGCACCGGGCCGTCGCTTGCAAACGTGAACACACCCTGGAAGTCGTAGGTCCCCTGCGCGCCGATGCCGAAGCGCACCCAGTGGCCGAACGGCAGCTGCTGGGTCTTCACCGCCGGAGCGGCGAAGGCAGTCGTGAACGGCAGCACGGCAAGCACCGCCACCCCCACCAGAGTCGCTTGCATGCGCCAGCCCAAGAACTGGATGCTGCCACCACCGCGCTCCGCCGTCAAACCGGCGTGAATATTTGGTGCCTGGCACCGAGTATGCATTCGCGCCGTCTATAACCTGCGGCGGTGTCTGGATCCGCAGCCCGCAATCGCCGTATCGCGCTCGCCGTCGTCGTGCTCGCCGCGCTCGTCGTGGCCGGGTATCTGGTCGGCAGGGCGGTGCGGGGATCGTCGTCGTCGGCAGCGCCGTCGACCCACCACCCGACGCAGCCGACCACCTCGTCTCCGCCGGCGTCGTCGGTGACGACCCAGGCGACGAGCCCCGCACAAGCGCAAGCGTCCGCACCGCAAGCCGAAGCCCCTGGCCGGGAAGGTCGTGCTGATCGATCCCGGCCACAACGTGCGCAACCGGCTCTACCCGGACGAGATCAACCAGCCCGTCTTCTTCGGCGTCCCGGGCCAGACCAAGCCCTGCGACACCACCGGCACCGCCACGGCGAGCGGCTACACCGAGGCCGAGTACAACCTCACGGTCGGCCTGCGCGTCGTGCGCATCCTGCGCGACCTGGGCGCGAAGGTGGTCATGACGCCCGGTCAACACCAGGCCGTGGGGCCCGTGCATCACCCAGCGGGCCGCGCTCGGAAACGCCATCCACGCCGATGCCGCCGTCTCGATCCACGCCGACGGATCGCCCCCATCGGTGCACGGCTTCTACGTCATCGTGCCCAGCTCACCCGCTCCCGGGCGTCGGCCTCACCCCGGAGCGGATCGCCCGCGACGACCGCCTCGGCGCCGCCATGCTCACCGCCTACCACGCGGCCACCGGCATGCCCATCTCGAACCTCTACACCACGGGCTACCTGCGCTCGGACGCCTACGGCGGCACCGACCTCTCGCACGTGCCCAAGATCTTCATCGAGACCGGCAACATGCCCAACCCCGGCGACGCCGCGAAGCTCGAATCACCCGCCTTCCGCCACCTCGCCGCGATCGGCATCGCCAACGGCATCCGGCTCTTCCTCACCGGCCGCGACTAGAGCTCTCTGAGCAGCTCCCGGGCGATCACGATCCGCTGGATCTGGTTCGTGCCCTCGTAGATCTGGGTGATCTTGGCGTCGCGCATCATCCGCTCGACCGGGAACTCCTGGATGTAGCCGTACCCGCCCAGGATCTGCACGGCGTCGGTGGTCACGCGCATCGCGGCGTCCGAGGCGGCCAGCTTGCACATGGCCGAGAGCTTGGTCAGCTCGTGGCCGTCGTTGCCGGCATCGAGCATCGCCCCGACGCGGTGGACGAGGCCGCGGGCGGCCTCGAGCGCCGTCGCCATGTCGGCCAGCATGAACTGGATCCCCTGCTGGTCGGCGATCGGCTTTCCGAAGGCGATCCGCTCGGTGGCGTAGCGGGCCGAGTGGTCGAGCGCGGCCTGGCCGATGCCGAGCGCCTGCGCGGCGATGCCCGGCCGCGAGCGGTCGAGCACCCGCATGGCCAGGCGAAAGCCCTCGCCCTCGCGGCCGATCAGGCGGTCGGCCGGGATGCGGCATGAGTCGAGCAGGAGCTCGCCCGTGGTCGACCCCTTGATGCCCATCTTGGGCTCGATCCGGCCGACGCTGAACCCGGGGTCGTCGGCCTCGACCACGAAGGCGCAGATGCCCTCGTCGGAACGCGCGAAGACGATGTAGGTATGGGCGACCCCGGCGTTCGTGATGAAGCGCTTGACGCCGTCGAGCACCCAGTCGCCGCCGGCGCGCACCGCCCGCGTTGCCAGCGCCGCCGCGTCGGAGCCGGCGCCCGGCTCGGTGAGCGCGTAGGCGGCGATCCACTCCCCGCTGGCCCAGCGCGGCAGGTAGCGCTGCTTCTGCTCGTCCGTGCCGGCGAGCAGCACCGGCAGGCCGCCGAGCGCCTGCACCGCGAGCAGCAGGCCGACGCTGGCGTCGGCCCACGAGAGCTCCTCGACCGCCCGCAGGTGGGTGAGCGTCCCCGTGCCCGTGCCGCCGTACTCCTCGGGGAACGCGAGCGCAAACACCTCGTTCTGGCGCAGCAGCTCGACCGCCTCCCACGGGAACTCGGCGGTGTGGTCGACCTCGGCCGCCCGCGGCGCGATGTGCTCACGGGCGAGCGTGCGCACCGCGTCCACCAGCAGCTGGCGGTCGTCGGTGAGCGGGTGCAGGTGGCCGGTGTCAGTCACGCACGATCAGCTCCTCGGATGCCGTGGTCATGGTCTCGAAGCCCGACCCGGTGACGGCGTACATGTTCTCGATGCCGACCGCCCCGCGGCCGGGGAAGACGAACTTGGGCTCGATCGCGACCACGTTGCCCTCCTCGAGCGGCTGGTCGAATCCGGGCGCGAGGATGGGGAGCTCGTCGATCTCCATGCCCACGCCGTGGCCCAGGAACCGTACCCGCTCGGCCCCCGCGCCCATGAAGTGCTCGCCCAGGCCGGCGCCGACGGCCATCTGCTCGGAGACGGCGTAGAGCTGCGAGGGCAGGGCGCCCGGGCGCAGCAGGTCCTCGACGGCGCGCAGGATCGCAACGGCGGTCTCGTAGGCGGCGGCCATGTCGGCCGGAGGGCGCCCGACCGCGAACGTGCGCGTCTGATCGGACAGCCAGCCCTCGTGCCCGCCCACCAGGTCGGCGATGACCGTGTCGCCGCGCGCGAGCACGTGCCCGTTGGGGCCCTTGCCCACCGCCGGGTTCGGGCCGGGGCCGCACAGCGGCGAGTCGGAGTAGCCCGGCACGGCGCCGCTCGGGCCGCCCAGGATCTGGCCGTAGTGCATCTCCTGGTTGAAGCCGCGGAAGCGCAGCTGGCCCTGATGGCCGGCCAGGCGCAGCACTCTCTCAACCTCAAGCTGAACGTGAGATTCAACGACACCCACGCCGATCAGAAGCGGCACCGCCTCGGCCCCGCGGCGCACCTGCTCGGACGCGGCGGACATCTGCTCGAGATCCCAGGCCGACTTCACCGCGCGCACCGCGCGCACGATCTCGGAGCAGTCGCCGAGCTCGAAGCCCGGCAGGCGGCGGCCGTAGTCGAGGAACGCGCGGGCCGGCAGCACGTCCAGCTCGAAGCCGATCCGCCCGCCCTCGGCCACACCGCTTGCAACCAGCTCGGTCGCAAGCGCCGAGAGCGACCGCAGCGGCTCGATCCGCTCGAGCGGCGACTCGGTGCGGGCACGCTCGAGCACCCGCCGTACGAGCAGGCGCGGCTCGCCCCGGGCGGGCACGACCAGGTGCGCCTGCTGGTTGGTGCCCGAGAAATACGCCAGGTCGGCGTGCTGGACGATCACGGCCGCGTCCAGCCGCGCCCGCTCGAGTCCCTCGCGCAGCCGCTGCATCCGGCGCTCGATCTCGGCTGCGGGAGTCACGTGCCCTATCGTAACCGGCGCATGATCCTGCACAACGGGCCGGTGTACACGATGGACCCGCGGCTGCCGCGTGTCTCCGCGCTCGCGATCGCCGGCGCGGCCATCGCCGGGGGAGTGGACGTGCGCGAGGGCGACGCCGACACCGTCGGCCACGAGCGCGTCGACCTCGAGGGGCGCTGCGTCCTGCCCGGGTTCACCGACGCGCACGTGCACTTCCTGGAGTGGTCGCTCGCGCGCACGCAGCTCGACCTGCGCGGGTGCGGGTCGAAGGCCGAGGCGGTGCGCCGGATCGCCGGAGCAGCGACGGGCGACGGCTGGCTGCGCGGGCGCGGCTGGGATGCCCAGCGCTGGCCCGACGGCCCGCCCGCCGCCGCCGACCTCGACGCCGTCACCGGCGAGCGGCCCGCGGCGCTCTGGTCACAGGACGGCCACAACCTGTGGCTCAACTCGGCGGCGCTCGCCGCCGCCCCGGCCGGGGGCGCAACCGGCCTGCTGCGCGAGCTCGAGGCGTTCGCCTTCCCGCTGCCCGATCCCGAGCCGCTGGAGCGCTCGCGGGCCGTCCGGGCCGGGATGGCCGCATGCAACGCCCGCGGCGTCGTCGGCGTGCACGACTTCCAGCGCGCCGGCGGGCGCGGGCTGTGGCAGCGGCTGGACGCCGACCGCCGCCTGCACCTGCGCGTGCACATGGCGGTGCCGGTCGAGCGGCTGGGAGCCGCGACGGCGCTCGAGCTGCGCACGGGGTTCGGCAGCGAACTCGTCCGCGTCGGGCCGGTCAAGGTGTTCATGGACGGCACCCTCGGGTCGCGAGACGGCCTGGATGCTCGACGGCTCCGGCGAGGCGCTGGTGAGCGCCGCCGAGCTCGCGGAGATCGCCCGCGAGGCGGCCGCAGGCGGCCTCTCGGTGGCGGTGCACGCGATCGGCGACGGCGCGGTCCGGGCCGCCCTGGACGGGCTCGAGGCCTCCCGGCAGGCTTGGGAGCAGGTGCCGGTCATGCCCCGGATCGAGCACGCCCAGTGCGTCGACGATGGCCGACCTCGGCCGCTTCGCCGAGCTGGGCGTGACGGCCTCGGTGCAGCCCTCCCACGCGACCGCCGACCGCGACCAGGCCGACCGCATCTGGGGCGCGCGGGCGGCGGCCGCCTACCGCTGGCGCGACCTGCTCGACGCGGGCGCCCACCTGGCATTCGGCTCGGACGCGCCGGTGGCCGAGCTCGACCCGCTGGCCGGCATCCAGGCCGCGGTGCACCGCACGTCGGACGCGCGCGAGCCCTGGTACCCCGGCCAGGGCCTGGACGTCGCCGACGCGGTGCTCGGGTTCACGGCCGGCGCCGCGAACGCGGCGGGCGACCACCGCCGCCGGGCCTGCTCCTGCCCGGGTACTGCGCCGACCTGGCCGTGCTCGACACCGACATCGTCGCCCACCCCGATCGCATCGACCGGCGCGCAGGTCGTGGCGACGATGCTGGCCGGCCGCTGGGTGTACGGCGCCCCACCCTGGTGAATATCCGGTGCCAGGCACCAAATATTCAGCCCGTCGTGGGGCAGGCGGCCGAGTTGTTGATGCAGCGGTCGAACACGCGCGCGATCCGCGCGTAGTAGCTGTGCGGGGCGTCCGCGACCACCTGTGAGAACTGGCCGGCGGCGTCCTGGGGCTCCTCGATCCACAGGTAGAGGAGGCCGAGGTGGAAGTGCACCTCGGGGTTCTCCTGCGTCTGTGACTGCGATGCCAGGTTGCCCAGGGTCGTGATCCCGGTGATGGGTCGGTCCTTGACGAACCCGAGCACCGCCACCGCCACCTGCTCGGAGATGCCGTTGGGCTCGAGGATCTCGGCCCGGCGGGCCGCCCTGAGCGCCTCCAGCCGGTTGATGCGCTCCAGGCCTCCGGCGAGCGCGAGCCATGCCGCCGGGCTCTTCGGGCTCGTTCGCACCGCCGCGCGCAGCTGCTGCAGCGACCGCCGCGGCCCCGGAGGCGGGAAGTAGGGCGGATAGCCCTTGGCCTCGCTGGGGTAGAGCAGGTTGTCGGCGCTCGTGCCGTAGAAGCCGTACGGGTCGAGCTGCTTCACCTTCCGCAGCGCCTCGCCGGCCGCCGTCAGATCGCCGGCCCACACCTGCGCCAGCGCGAGTGCGAACTCGACCACCGGAAGCCGCTGTGGCAGCCGCTCGAGCGCGGCCACGGTGCGGGCGCGCTGCGCCGGGTCGTAGGCCATGATCGCCCGGGCCACGGCGAGGCGGACATCGCCGGCCGGAAGCCGCTTTTGGGCGGCGGCGTAGACGGCCGCATTTCCGCCGGCCACCGGGGTGCCGGGCAGGTCGAGCACGAGCGGCGGCCGGCCGCCGAGCGGCTTGATCACCGCCGCCTTCGGGCTGCCGCCGCCGCGGGTCGCGATCACCGCAACGGCCGCGACCGCACCGGCCACCAGCGCGACCACCGCCACGAGCACGAGCCGCTTCTGGGCGAAGGGAATACGCGCCCCGGAAGGCACGTTAGGAGTATTTGGGGGAAAGTTTGGATCCATTCGGTTGGTAGACTTCTTGTGTGCACTGAAAGCTCGGAGGGAAAGGGTAGGTGAAGCTCGTGGTGTCGGCTCGCGATCATCTCGCAGCAGTGAAGGCGCAGATCAGAGAGGAGACGGCCCAGGAGGCCGCGCTCCGGCTCACCCGTGAGCCGCGCCCCGCTCTGATCGACGTGCGCGAGCGCGACGAGTACGAGCAGGGATTCATCCCCGGCGCCGTCCACATCCCGCGCGGCAACCTCGAGTCGCGGATCGAGGCGCGCGGTGCCCGACCGGACGACTCGCCGGTCGTCATCTACTGCGCTTCCGGCATGCGCTCGGCCTATGCGGCCAAGACGCTGGCCGAGCTGGGCTACACCGCACGTCGTCTCGATGAGCCGGCGGCTTCTCGGGCTGGAAGCAGGACGGCTGCGACTGGAAGGCTGCCGCGCACCCTGACGCCGGAGCAGTTCGAGCGCTACAGCCGCCACGTGCTCATCCCCGAGGTGGGCGAGCAGGGCCAGCTGCGGCTGCTCGACTCCAAGGTGCTCCTGATCGGCGCCGGCGGCCTGGGATCGCCGGCCGCCCTGTACCTGGCGGCGGCGGGCGTCGGCACGATCGGCATCATCGACGCCGACGTGGTCGACGCCAGCAACCTGCAGCGCCAGATCCTGCACACGGTCGATCGCATCGGCATGCCCAAGGTCGACTCGGCCGAGGCCACGATCCACGCGCTCAACCCCGAGGTGAAGGTGGTCAAGTACGCCGACGCGGCTCGACGTCCGAGAACGTGCTCGACGTCATCACCGGCTACGACGTGATCGTCGACGGCACCGACAACTTCCCCACCCGCTACCTGCTGAACGACGCCAGCCTGGTCGCCGGGATCCCGGTCGTGCACGGGTCGATCTACCAGTTCGAGGGCTCGGTCACCGTCTACAAGCCGCACGACGGCCCCTGCTACCGCTGCCAGTACCCCGAGCCGCCGCCGCCCGAGCTGGCGCCGTCGTGCGCCGAGGGCGGCGTGCTGGGCGTCCTGCCCGGAGTGATCGGCACGCTGCAGGCGACCGAGGCGGTCAAGCTGCTGCTGGGGATCGGCGAGCCGCTGGTCGGGCGGCAGCTGCGCTACGACGCCTCGACGATGGAGTTCGTCGAGCTGAAGATGCGCCGCGATCCGGACTGCCCCGTCTGCAGCAAGGACCCGGCGAGATCGAGTTCATCGACTACGAGCAGTTCTGCGCCATGCCCAGCCCGCGCGCTGGCCGCATCACCCGAGGAGGCTCGTTGCGTGAGCACCGTCCGCATGCCCCCCATTCTCCGCCAGGCCGTCGGCGGCGCCCGCGAGGTCGATGCCTCGCGGCGGCACCGTCCGCGAGGTGCTGGACGACCTGACCGGCCGCTACCCCGCGATCACGCGCGCATCTGCTGGACGACGGCGGCGACCTGAACCGGTTCGTGAACGTCTACGTGAACAACGAGGACGTGCGCCTCGGCGAAGGGCCTCGAGACGGCCGTCGGGCCCGACTCGACCGTGATCGTGCTGCCGGCCATGGCCGGCGGGAGCGCGACGATGAGCTGCCTCGCAGACAGCGCGCAGCGCCGCCCTGACGCGCGGTCGGCAACACCCCGCTGGTCGAGCTGCCGCGGATGTCGCCCAACCCGGACGTGCGCATCTTCGCGAAGCTCGAGGAGCAGAACCCGACCGGCTCGGTGAAGGACCGGGTGGCGCTCTCGATGGTCGAGGCCGCCGAGGCCACCGGCGAGCTCGAGCCCGGCCAGCGGATCCTCGAGCCGACCAGCGGCAACACCGGCATCGCGCTGGCGATGATCGGGAAGGTCAAGGGCTACCCGGTGACGGCCGTCATGCCCGAGTCGGCGACGCCCGAGCGGGTCGAGCTGCTGCGCATGTACGGCGCCGAGATCGTCTTCTCGCCCGGCAACCTGGGCTCGAACGGCGCCGTCGCGATGGCCCGCTCGATGGCCGAGCGCGACCCCTCGGTCTTCATGCCGTTCCAGTACGCCAACGAGGCCAACCCGGCGGCGCACTACTGCGGCACCGCGCTCGAGATCCTCGAGCAGGTGCCCGACGGGCAGGTCGACGCCTTCGTCGCCGGCCTCGGCACCGGCGGCACGCTGATGGGCTGCCGGCCGGCGGCTGCGCGAGGCGAACCCGACGTGCAGATCGTGGCCGCCGAGCCGCTGCAGGGCGACCCCGTGATGGGCCTGCGCAGCCTCGAGGACGGCTACACGCCGCCGATCCTGGACATCGCCCAGCTCGACCGCAAGGTGCTCGTCTCCAACGGCGAGGCCGTCGTCGACCCTGCGCAAGCTGCTCGTCCTCGAGGGCGTCTTCGCCGGCGTCTCGGCCGGCGCGGCGCTGGCGGTCGCCCGCCGCGTCGGCGCCGACATGGAGGGCGGGCAACATCGTCGTGGTGTTCGCCGACGGCGGCTCGAAGTACATGTGCGGCCGGCATCTACACCAAGCCCACCGAGCAGCTCGAGCGCGAGATGGAGGAGCGCGTCTGGTGGTGATCCCGGCGGCGATGCGCGACGAGATCGTCGCGCATGCGCAGGCGGGGCTCCCCAACGAGGCCTGCGGCATCCTCGCCGGGCGCGACGGACCGCGTCGAGCAGTTCTTCCCGGCGGAGTCCGACGAGCCGAGCCCGTTCTACTACCGGATCGAGGCGCGCGACCAGATCCGGATCATGAACGAGATCGACGACGCCGGCCTGGACCTGATCGGGCATCTACCACTCGCACACGAGCTCGCCGGCCTACCCGTCGCGCACCGACGCCGAGCAGGCCTTCTGGCCGGACGCGGTCTACGTGATCGTGTCGCTCGCGGGCGCGGACGGCCGACATGCGCGGCTACCGCATCCGCGAAATGGACGATCACCGAAGAGGCACTGCGCTTCGAGTAGCGCGCGCCGGCGCCTGTGCCAGCCGGCGCAGCGCGGCGGTGCAGTTGGCCCGCACCCAGGGTGAGGCGTCGACCAGGCCGCGCTCCAGAAGCGAGGTGGCCGCGGGGTCGCCCATCCGCGCCAGCGACCAGGCCGCCTGGGCGCGCACACGCCAGTTGGGGTCGGCCATCGCCGCCCGCACCTCCGCGACCGCGCCGGGCGAGCCGATCCGCGCCAGCGCACGCACGATCCGGATCCGGAGCTCGGTCGCCGCGGCGGGCATCGCGGCCGCGAACACCTCCACGGCCTGCGGCGCTCGCGCCCGGCCGAGCGCATCGGCCAGCGGCACCCGCATGGCGACCGTCCGGGGCGCCCGGAACGCCAGGAGGAGCGCTCCCGCCGCCCACGGCGCGCCCAGCACCTCCACCAGCCGCTGCTCGGGCAGGAGCCCATCCTCCAGCGCGGCGATCAGGATCCGGGCAGCGTCCGGCGTCGCGATCCGGCCCAGCGCGCGGGCGGCCGCGAGGCGCACGCGCGGATCGCGGTCGTGGAGCAGGCGGTCGAGCTCACGGACTCCCTCCTCCAGCCGCAGGTCGCCGAGCGCGCGGACCGCGCGCATCCGCCGTCCGGCGATCCACGAATGTGTCGCCCGCAGGAGCGTCGTCGAGACGCCCGCGGCACGGGCGTGGTAGCGGAGCATGTCGGCGTCGGCCGGCGCAAGCCGCTCCCAGGCCCGGTCGACCTCGAGGCCCAGGTCGCA
Source organism: uncultured Actinomycetes bacterium (assembly GCA_963732075.1). Taxonomy (GTDB): domain Bacteria; phylum Actinomycetota; class Thermoleophilia; order Gaiellales; family JAICJC01; genus JAICJC01. The sequence goes on from CAVSYD010000003.1 coordinate 537,686, forward strand.
GGCGGCGGACTCGGTGTGGCTCGCCTCGGCCGCGACGGCGCGCAGCGTGGCGGCGTCGGGGTGCTCGAGGGCGGCGGCGAACCGGGCCCGGCGGCGCTGGTGCCTCCTGGAAATTGCTGCCATGCCTCAACAGATACGTGCGCGAACGCCTGCGGGCAAGCGCCCGGGAGGGTTACACGCTCGGCACGGGGGGCACGGGCGGCAGCACGGGGGCGGTCGCCATCGGCGCAACCCGGCGGCCCTCGAACTCGGTCGCCAGAACCACGACGGTCTTCGTGCGCTCGACCGACTCGAGCGCGCGGATGTCCCAGATCAGATGCTCGAGCGCCCGGGTCGACTCGGCCCGCACCTTGAGCATCAGGCTCTCCTCGCCCGCGATGTGATGGCACTCCTCCACCCAGGGCATGCTCTCGAAGGCCTCCTCGAGGCTGCCGCGCGGCCCGGCGATCTGCGTGACCAGGATGAACGCCGTGACGCCCGCGCCCAGCTTCTCCGGGTCGACCGAGGCCCGGTAGCCCGTGATCACGCCGCGGGCCTCGAGCTTCTTCACCCGCTCGTGGACCGCGGCGGGCGAGAGCCCCACGTTTTGCGCGATCTGGGCGAAGGTCGACCGTCCTTCGACCTGGAGCACGTCCACGATCGCACGATCGATGTCGTTCAGGTCTTTCACGATCAGAGAGACCCGGAACCATACCGCGGTTCCGGCGGTACCCTGCAGAAGTCCTACGAGGAGGATCTCATGCCGGTGCTGGCCGAATCGGAGCTGCGGGCCCAGGTGGCGGAAATGCCGGGGTGGGAGGTGCGCGACGGCGCGCTCCAGAAGGCCTACAGCTGCGGCGACTTCGACGGCTCGATGGCGTTCGTAAACCGCATCGCCAAGGCCGCCGCCGAGGCCGACCACCACCCCGACGTGGCCATCTCGTGGGACACGGTGACGCTGCGCTGGGTGAGCCACAGCGCGGGCGGAATCACCGAGCGCGACGTGGAGATGGCCCGGGCGGGCGACGGCCTCGCCTGACCGCCTCGCCTAGGGGTGGTGCGCCCAAACCGGGGACAGTCCCCGGTCGAAACCGGTCACAACGTTGTCACGGCAAATGTTCGGGGACTGTCCCCGCTTGTGGCGGGCGCTAGTCCAGGCCCTGCTCGGACATCATCCGGCGCACGCCCGGCCGCTCGAGCAGGCGGTGGAAGTGCTCGCCGAGGTGGGGCCGGTCCCAGGCCGGCGGGTCGTCCTCGCGGCCCCAGCGGGTGAGCATGAAGAGGAAGAGGTCGGCGCCGGTGCGCTCGTCGCCGACGAGCCAGGGGCGCGTGGCCAGCTCGCTGTCGATCCAGGCGCTGTGCTCGTGCAGGCTCGCCGCCGCGCGGTCGTGGACGGCCGCCACTCCGCCGGGGTCGGTCGTGAACCGCTCCGGGTAGAACCAGCGCATGTAGGTCATCTGCACGGTGCTCGAGAGGTAGGCAAGCCAGCGGTAGAGCTCCGAGCGGGCCCGCGTTCCCACCGGCGCGCCGAGCCCGGATTCCGGGAAGCGGTCGGCGAGATGCAGCATGATCGCCACCGACTCGGTGAGCACCAGGTCGCCGTCCTCGAGGGTCGGCACCTGTCCCCACGGGTTGAGCCCGAGGTAGGCGGAGGGCCGGCGTCCGTCGGCGTCGGTTTCGACCAGGGCCAGGGTGTAGTCGGCGCCGGCCTCGGCCAGGGCCGCGTGCGGCGCCATCGCCGCGGTGCCGGGGATGTAATGGAGGCGCAACACGCGTGTCACGACCGCCGTTCGGGGACTGTCCCCGGTTGGGGGGGCGGCGGGGAGGGGGCGACCGCGAGCGTCACGTCGACCTCGCGGATGCGGGGGCCGTCGGTGTCGCTGACCTCGAACCGGGCGTCGTCGAACGTGACGATGTCCCCCACCTTCGGCACCCGGCCGAGCTCGCCGAACACGAACCCGCCCACCGTGTGGTAGTCGTCCTCGGGCAGGTGCTTGCCGAAGCGCTCGTTGAAGTCGTCGATCGGGAACGAGCCGCCGATCCTGACCCGGCCGCGGCCGAGCCGGCGCACGCCGGCGTCCGGCAGGTCGAACTCGTCGCCGATCTCGCCCACGATCTCCTCGAGCAGGTCCTCGAGCGTGACCAGGCCCTCGACCGAGCCGTACTCGTCGACGACGATGGCGAGGTGGTTGGACGTGCGCTGGAACTCGGCCAGCAGCTCGTCCAGGGGCTTGGTCTCGGGCACCATGATCGCGTCGCGCAGGATGGCGCGCACGTCCACGTTCTGGAGGCCGCGCTCGTGCAGGGCCGAGAACAGGTCGCGCACGTGCAGCACGCCCACGATGTCGTCGAGATCGCCCTCGTAGACCGGATAGCGCGTGAAGGGGTGCGCCAGCACCAGCCGCAGCATCTCCGGGACGGGCAGGTCGACGGGCACCGCCACCACGTCGGGCCGCGGCACCATCACGTCCACGGCGTCCTTGTCGGCGAACTCGAAGACCTTGTGCAGCATCTCCTGCTCGTCCTCCTCGAGCACCCCCTTCTCGTGGCTCGCGGTGACGAGCATCTTCAGCTCCTCCTCGGAGTGCACCAGGGCGACGCCGGTCTGCGCGGTCACCCCGAACCAGCCCAGCACGGCCGCGCTCGAGCGCACCAGCACCCAGATGAACGGCCGGAAGATGGCGTGGAAGACGCTGATCGGCCCGGCCGACAGGAGCGCCACCCGCTCGGGATGGCCGAGGGTGAACGATTTCGGCACGATCTCGCCCATCACGACGTGGAAGTAGGTCAGGATCGTGAACGCGAGGATGACCGAGATCGTGTCGGCGACGCCGGTGTGCCAGCTTTGCGGCAGCAGGTCGAGCGGCCGCTTCAGCAGCTCCGAGACGACGGGCTCGCCGATCGCGCCCAGCGCCAGGCTCGACAGGGTGACGCCGAGCTGGATCGACGAGATGAATCTGGGCGGCGAATCCAGCAGCCGCAGCACCCGCCGGGCCCGCCGGCTGCCCTGCGACTCAGCTCCTGCAGGCGCGTCCGCCGCACCGTGACGAGGCCGTACTCGGCCGCGACGAAGAAGCCGTTCGCGGCCACGATCAGCACCACCGCCAACAGCTCGAGTGCGGTTGTCATCGTGTACTCGGACCGTCGTCGCTCAAGCGCGGCCAAGTATAGTCGGGGGGTTACCGGCACCGAAAAAAGGGGAAGAGCGCTCAAGCGCGGGCCGCGGCTGCCGATTCACTGCGGCAGGGAATACCCGGGAACCGGCGAAATCTGCATGCAGCCGCGCGACAGTGCTAACGGCCGCACGAAGTTCTGCCGATACCGGGTTCATCTGAGCTGGCGTTGCGACGAGTGGAGCACATGTGGCTGAGCCCATAACCTGTCTGATCGTTGATGACCACGAGGTCGTGCGTGAGGGATTGCGCCTGGCGCTTTCCCGCACGGACAACATCCGCGTCATCGGCGAGGCCTCCGATGGGGGCGCCGCAGTGGCGCTCGCCCGCCGGCGCCGGCCCAACGTCATCATCATGGACGTGCGGATGCCCGGCACCGACGGCCTCCAGGCCACCCGTGAGATCACGGCCGAGGTGCCCGATTCCTACGTGCTGATGTTCACGGCCTACGGCGAGCGCAGCCTCCTCACGCGCGGCCTCGAGGCCGGAGCGAAGGGCTACATCCTCAAGGAGGCGCCGCACCAGACGCTGGTGCGCGCCATCCAGAAGGTGGCCGGCGGCGACGGCTACGTCGATCCGGCGCTCATGCCCGCGTTCCTGACCAAGGAACGCGAGAACATGCTCACCGCGCGTGAGCGCGAGATCCTCCAGCTCCTGGCCGACGGCATGTCCAACGCGGACGTGGCCGCCAAGCTGTTCATCAGCCAGGAGACCGTCAAGAGCCACGTACGGCATATCCTCTCCAAGTTGGAGGCGGATACCCGTACGCATGCAGTCGCAATCGCCCTCAGACAAGCAATCATCGATTAGCGCCCGGATCCTCGAGGTGGGCGGCATCGCCCTGCTCTCGGTGGGCGTGACGGCGGCGGCGTTTGCGCTCGTGGCAACCGTCCTCGGCGACTCGCTGGCGCTGGTGGCTGCGGGCGTGGCCGCGATCGCGCTCGTGTGCGCCCTGGCGGCGGTGGCCGTTCGCCGCGACGCCGGCCGGGCGCAGGCATCGGACGAGTGGCAGCGCAAGCTGCGCGCCGAGCTGATGGCGCAGACGGCGTTCCTGGACGATGTCGTGGGCAGCCTGGCCGCGATGACCTCGAGCCGCGACGCCGCGCACGTGCTGGCGGCGACCACCGAGCAGGCCCACCGGCTGCTGCACCCCGACGCCACGGTCATGCTGGTGCCCTCGCCGGACGGCCGCGGGCTGCGCCCAACCGTCGCGCGCGGGATCGCCCTCGGGCCGATCGCCGACCTGGTGGTCGACCCGGCCAGCCCCGGATCGCTGCTCGCGGAGGCCGCGGCCAGCCGCACGCCCGCCGCCGGCGCCGTGCCGGCCCCGGGCGACGCGCTGTGCCGGCACCTGCGGCCGACGGCCGCCCTGGCCGCGCCGCTCGTCGTCATGGACGAGCTTCACGCCGTGCTGGTGCTCTTCCGGCTGCAGGGCGATGCGGGCTTCGGCCCGGCCGAGGTGGCCCAGGCGATGCTTCTGGCCGACTTCGGCGCCAGCGCCGCCGCCAACGCCCAGCTGTTCGAGCGGGTGGAGTCGCTGCTGGCGCAGGCCCGCATGCGCGAGGCCGAGCGCCTCGAGCTCTCCCGCCGCATCCTCTCGGCCGAGCAGGACGAGCGCCGCAAGCTGTCGCTGTTCCTGCACGACGGGCCGCTGCAGGCCATGTCCGGGATCGCCATGATGCTCGACGCCGTCGCCGAGGACACGGGCGACGGCAGCATCGACGCCGCCCTGCGCGTGCTCGACACCGCCCGGGAGCGCCAGCGGGCGGTGATCCGCTCGCTGCGCGAGCTGAGCTTCGCGCTCGAGCCGTGGGTGCTGCGCGACCAGGGCTTCGTCGTCGCCCTGCGGGCGCTCGCCGACGAGATGGAGCGCGGCCATGCCGTGTCGGTCGAGCTCGACGTCGATGCGGCCGACGAGCTGCCCGCCGACGACCAGGTGTTCCTGTACCAGATCGTGCGCGAGGCCGTCCAGAACGCCGTCAAGCACGCCGCGCCGCGATCGATCCACGTGTCGGTCACGGGCGAGCCCGCGACCGGCTTCGAGATCCTCGTGCGCGACGACGGCACCGGATTCGACGCCGCCCCGCCTCGCGACGGCCTCCCCCACCACGGCATGACGTCGATGCGCGAGCGCGCGCAGATCCTCGGCGGCCGGCTGCGAATCGACTCGGTGCCCGGCGCCGGCACCGACCTGCGGGTGCTCCTGCCCGCCCACGACCATGCCGATGTGGCGTAGACAGCGCGCCTCCACGACGCCGGTGGACGCGCTGGTGGAGGCCTGCGAGAACGGCCTCGACCTGCCGGCCGTCATGGCGGCGGCGTGCGACGCGGTCTCGGCGACCCTGAGCGGAGCGGTCACCGAGGCCTACGTGCTCACCGAGGACGGCGCGAACCTGCGGCTGGTGGCGGGCGAGGGGCCGGACGAGCTCGACGCGCCGGAGCCAGAGGGCCCGGTGCACACCGGCGACCGCTGGCTGATCCCGCTGATCAGCGCCCGCCGGACCGTCGGCTGCATCGTCACCCACGCCCCGGCCTACGCCGACCTGAGCGACATCCGGCTCGTGGCGGTGCTGGCCGCGCAGGCGATCGAGTCGGCCCGCCTGTGGGAGCGCGCGGGCGCCAGCTCCGGCACCCAGGACGTGCTCACCGGCCTGCCCAACCACCGCGGCTTCGAGCGGGCGCTGACTCGCGAGTTCGCACGGGCGATGCGCGGCGGCACGCCGGTGTCGGTGGCGATGGTCGACCTCGACGGGTTCCAGGCCGCCAACGAGCAGCGCGGCCATGCGGCCGGCGACGAGCTCCTGCGCACCGCGGCCCGCTGCCTCGCCTCGGGCGTGCGCTCGTACGACAACGTGTCCCGCATCGGGCCCGACGAGTTCGGGCTGGTGCTGCCCGGCATGGAGCCCGAGCCCGCCCGGGCGCTCCTCGAGCGGCTGGCGGCCGCGTTCGCGTCGTCGTCACAGGGAGTGACGGTGTGCGCCGGGGTGGCCGGATTCCCGGCCGATGGCGACACCCAGGCCGAGCTGGTGCGGCTCGCCACGGGAGCGCTCTACTGGGCGCGCCGCGGCGGCGGCGGCCGCGCCGTCGCGTACGACGCCGGCGTGGTCGAGGCGCTGTCTGCCGAGGAGCGTGCCCGCCAGCTCGAGCGCGATACCTACGAGCGCACCATGCGCGCGCTCGAGGCAGCCCGCGGCCACTCGGCCAGCTCGCGCGCCGTGAGCGACTACGCCGGCTACATCGCCGCCGAGGTGGGGCTCTCGCCCGACCGCACCGACCGGGTGCGGCTGGCCGCCTTCCTGTACGACGCCACCACCCCCGGCGGTGATCCCGCGGAGCGGGCCCGGCTCGCGGCCAAGGTGGTTGCAAACGCCCTCGACGCCGAGGCCGCCGAGTGGCTGCTCGCCGCCAACGGCGAGGGCCAGACGCCGCCGATCGAGTCGCGGGTGATCGCGGTCGCATCGGCGTTCGTCGAGGCCGGGGGCAACACGTCGCGCGCGGGCGCCGGCCGGGCGCTGGCCGAGCTCTGGCAGCGCCGGGACGAGTTCGACCAGGTGTGTGTCCGGGCGCTCGAGACGCTTCTGGCCAATCAGGCCGTCGAGGTCTGACGCAGCGCTTCATGCTGGTCGACCTGCACAACCACACCCGCCACTCCCCGGACTCCCGCAACCGCCTGCGTGACTACGAGCGCGCCCACGCGCGCGGCCGTTTCGACGTCGTGGCGATCACCGACCACAACACGATCGCCGGGGCGATGGAGTTCCGCGAGCGGGCGAGCTTCCCGGTCATCGCCGGCGAGGAGATCGACACCGCCGACGGCGAGCTGATCGGCCTCTTTCTGGAGGAGCACGTGCCGGTGGGCCTGAATGCGATCGAGACCGCGGAGCGGATCCGCTCCCAGGGCGGCCTGGTGTACCTCCAGCACCCGTTCTACCGCCTCATCCGCGGCCGGCTGCAGCCGGCGGCGCGCGAAGAGCTGCGCGGCCGCGGCCTGCTCGACATCGTCGAGGCGCGCAACGGCGGCCCGTTCACCGCCTCGGGCAACGCCCGCGCGCTGCAGTGGGCGCGGGCGTGCGGGCTGCCGGCCGCGGCCGCATCGGACGCGCACGAGCCGGCGGCGATCGGAAGCTGCCTCTCGGTCGTTGCGGCGGGCACCGTGGACGCCGCCACGCTGCCGGGGCTGCTGCGGGTCAGCGACGGTGATCGACCGCCGCTCGCCGGCTCCGGTGGCGTTGGCGCGCCACGCCGCGAGCCGGGCGCGATCGTCGCTCGAGGTCGTGCTCGGGCGCGAGCCGCGGCGGACGCGGTAGGCCTAGGCGGGCGCGGCGGCGCGGCGCGTCCACAGCACCGCGAACGCGCTCCCGGCCACGATCGCGACCAGGCCGGCGACCCAGATGTCCACCCGCTGCCCGAAGACATGGTCGGTGGGGTCGATGCGGATCGTCTCCACGCACAGCCGCCCGACCGAGTACAGCGCCGCATAGAGCGCGAACACCGTCCCCGGACGCAGCCGGTTCTCCGTCCGCCGCGTGAACCCCACGAGCACACAGAACACCGCCAGATCCCACATCGACTCGTACAGGAAGGCCGGCTGAAACGCCTGCCCGTGCACGTACGGCGGGACCGGGTAGTCGATCCGGATCGCCCACGGCAGGCTGCTCGGGCGGCCGTAGAGGGCCTGGTTGGCGTAGTCGCCGAACCGCCCGATCGCCTGCGCCAGCACGAGCCCCGGCGCGGCGCAGTCGGCCACCGTCCAGAACGGCAGCCGCACGATCCGGCAGCCGACCGCGGCGCCGAGCATGCCGCCGATCACCCCGCCGTAGATCCCCAGGCCGCCCCTCCAGAACCAGAACATGTTGTCCAGGTCGCGGACGAAGACCGACCAGTCGCCGAGCACGTGCTCGGTGCGGGCGCCGACGATCCCCACCACCACGGCGCAGACGGCCACCGGGAAGACCAGTTCGGGGTCAAGGCCGCGCGCGGCAAACCGGCGCCGGGTCACCCACACCGCGACGACGCCCGCCACCGCCAGCAGCACCCCGTACCAGCGCGGCTGCAGACCGCCGAGCTGGAAGACGTAGGGGTCGCCCGGACTGGGTAGTGAGAGCAGCACGGAGCGGAGAGCGTAGTGGAGCGATCCTCGTCGGTCCGCTCGAACCACCCGATCACACTGGACAGAAGCCATTTCTTGGGTTATCACGTGACCAGGGTCGCAAAGTGCGTACTCGCGACCGTCCCACCCCCGGCACCCCCGTGCCGCCATCGATGACCGGCACCCCCGAGCCCCCACCCCAGCCCGAGCTGATCCGCGTTGCGCTGATGCGCGAGCAGCCCGGCCTCCGCCACCTGTTCGAGCGCTCCGGAATGGTGCAGATCGTCGACTCGGTGCCCGACGTGCTCGTCTGGTATCTCCCGAACGACGCCGAGACGCTCCCGTCCGACTTGCTTGCGGCGCTGGCCGACCCGGCCGCCCCGGGGGTCGTGGCGCTCGCCGGCCGGCACCCGATCCGCTGGTTCCAGGAGGCGCTGCGGCTGGGCGTGGACGACGTCCTGTGCCTGCCGCAGACACCGCAGTCGCTGGGCATGGCCGCCGCGAAGGCGCGCGCCGCCCGCGCCCGGCGGGCGCCGATCGGCGCGGGCGACGGCGAGGGCGGGCACGTGTTCACCGTGTTCTCGACCAAGGGCGGCTCCGGCCGGACGGTCATCGCCACGAACCTGGCCGTCTCGTTCGCCCGCGCCGGCCTGCACACGCTTCTTGTCGACCTCGACCTGCAGTCGGGCGACGACGCCCTGGTGCTCGGACTGGCGCCGCGGACGACCGTCGTCGACCTGGTGGCGGCGCATCCTCACGTCGACGCGCAGGCCCTTGCCCGCGCGGTCACCCGCCACTCGAGCGGCGCCGATGTGATGGCGGCGCCGGCGCGGCCCGAGGAGGAGGAGCTGGTGGCGGTCGACCGGCTCGCAAGCCTGCTGCACGCCGCGCGCGCCGGCTACGACGTGGTGGTGATCGACGCCGCCTCGAGCTTCTCGCCGACGACGCTGCTCGCGCTCGACCACACCGACACGCTGATCCTCGTCGGCGCGCCGGACGTGCCGGCCGTGCGCAGCGTGCGGATCGCCCTCGAGACGCTGGAGCTGCTCGAGCTCGACCTGGCCGACGTGCGCGTGCTGATGAACCGGGCCGACGCCGACGTCGGCCTCGACGGCAAGGACATCGAGGCCATGCTGCGGCACGAGATCGACTACATGGTGCCCTCCGACCGCGCGGTGCCGCTCTCGATCAATCGCGGCCGGCCGGTGACGAGCGACGATCCCCGGTCACGCGCCGCCCAGGCGCTCGAAGAGGTCGCCTACTCGCTGCTCGCCGCGGTCGGGCGCCTGCCCTGACGGCGGGGTGTTTCCGGCTCGCGGTCGGCCAGGTACCAGACGGCCACCGCGGTCACGGCTGACACCGTGAGCACCGCGGGCCAGGCGCCGATCCGCTTGCCCAGCGGGTGCGACCCGGCGAAGGCGGCCACCGAGACCAGCAGCAGCGTTCCCGCGACCGCCGGGCCGCGCGTGCGCAGCCACGAGCGCGTGCACCACACGCCACCGGCGATGAGCACCACGCCCGCCGAGGGGCCGAACGCCCGTCTCCGCCGCCACCGCATAACCCCCGATCAGCGACCCGGCGGCAACGGCGGCGGTGGGAACCCGGGACACGACGCGAGACGATACCCGCGGCTGCTACTCGATGCGGACGGTCGTGCTCGACTTGAGCGTGCCCGAGCCGGCGACGAATCCGAGCAGGCTGATCGAGTACGGGTACGTGACGGTGACGGTCACGGTCTGCCCGGTGGTCCAGGGCTGGCCGGGAGTGACGGTCACGGTCATGTTCGCCTTGTTCAGCCACCAGGTGGCGTTCTGGGCCGCGGTGATCGTGTCGGCGACACCGTTCGTGTCGCTGCGGGAGACGAGCGCCTTGCGGCCGCCGGTGCGGGCGGCGTTGGTCACCTGGATGTAGTCGGAGTAGGTCTGCCCAAACTGGTAGATGCCGAAGATCATCAGCATCAGGACCGGCAGGATGAGCGTGAACTCCACCATCGACTGGCCGCGGGTGCGGTCGCGCCTGCGCCAGCGCCCGCGCGGGGCGACGGTCGGGGTGAGGTCAGAAGATTCGGGTCGGCCTGGGTGGGACATGGGCGAGATACCTCGGCGGTGCCGTCGGGCTCAGACCGCGCGTCTGGCCGCTTGAAATCGTGCAGCAGGACGCTTGGCAAACGTCCAATATGGCTCATCGGCAGATTCGGGCCCCTGCTTGAGAGATTCTTCGCCCGATTCCTTGTTCAGCACGAGGTGCAGCGACCCGAGTCCCTCCACCGGCCGCGCGTGGCCGGCCAGGCGGGAGAGCACCTTCTCGAGCACGCTCAGCGCATCCGCCGTGGCGCTGATGAAGTAGCAGCCGGCGATGTAGACGTCGGGGCTGGGCGACTGGACGCGGACGATGCGGATGTCCACCACGATCTCGCCCTCGAGGAACCGCGAGCTGAGCACCATGCGATCGCCGCTGCGGGGGCGCGAGTCGGTCATCGTCACCGAGCAGCCGGACTCGCTCAGGTCGGAGAGGGTGACCGGAATGACCTCGTCCGGGACGACCTGCTCGCAGATCACGGCCCGCAGCGACGCCGGCGAGGTCACCGACAGCCGCTCGGAGCGGCGCCGGTACCCGTGCGCGATCACGTCGACCACCCGCAGGACGATCGACGCGCGCGACGACGAGCGGTACTCCGCCTCGTCGATGACCGCCTTGATCTCGATCGGGTGGCCGCCGTGGGCCAGCCGGCAGGTGATCTGCATCTCCTCTGCCACCAGGAGCCGCGGGCCACTGCCCGTCACCGTCGCACCGTCGCTCGCGATCGTCCAGAGCTCGATCGTGTCGCCCCGATCGGTCTCCACGTCGATCGCGGACGCCTCCACCAGCAGGGCGGCGGCTTCGGCGAGGGTCGGGAGGGGTGTCTGGGGGTTGTCGGTCATGATGATTCGGCGCCTGGGGTGCATCCTCATCCTCCCGTCATCGGCCGCAGCGCCCAGGGCATTAGCACCATGAGACATCGAGCGTCTCACCCCGCGGTGCGCGCCGGAGCGGCGCACCGATAGAGGGAACCAATCGCGGCGGCGCGAACTTGACCCCGATGCCACCCACCCGCCCCGGCGAGGGATCCTCATTCGAGCCACCGATCGCACGGCTCGCCGCCGAGCACCTCGAGCCGGCCCTCGGCGTGTTCGAGGCCGCTCAGGCCCTGTTCGCGCTCGACGACGTGGCCGAGATGCTGGCGGTGCTGGCGCGCAACCTGTGCGAGCTGATCGACGCCAAGGCCTGCATGGTCTCGATGATCGACACGGCTGCGGCCACCGTGCGCGACCGGGCCGGGTATGCGCGACCGCCGCACACGTGGGACCGGCAGGCCGGGGAGTTCCGGCTCGATGACTACCCGGCCACCGCCGAGCTGATCGAGCGCGATACGACGCTCGTCTGCAGGATCGACGACCCACGAGGCGGATCCCGCCGAGCGGCGCCGGCTGACCGAGCTCGGCTACCGCTCGCTGCTCATGTTCGCGCTCGCGGTCGAGGACGAGCCGTATGCGCTGATCGAGATCTACGACACGCGCACGCGCTCGTTCGGCGGCGTCGAGGTGCGCCTGTGCCGCGCCCTCTCCGCCGAGGCCGGGAAGGTCGTCACGCAGGCGCGCATGGCCGAGCGGCTCGAGGAGGCCTACTTCGCCACGCTCGGCGCGCTCGCGGCCGCCCTCGAGGCCAAGGACGCCTACACCAACGACCACGCCATCGAGATCGCCGAGCTGGCCGGGGCCGTGTGCGAGCAGCTGCGGATCGCTCCCGCCGACACTCGCCTGATCCGGCTCGGTGCGCTCCTGCACGACATCGGCAAGATCGGCATCCCCGAGTCGATCCTGCGCAAGCCCGGGCCGCTGACCGCCGCCGAGTCGACGGTCATGCAGCGGCACCCGCAGATCGGCGCCCGCATCCTCGAGCCCGTCCCCCACTTCGCCGAGCTGGTGCCGCTCGTGCGGGCGAGCCACGAGCGCTTCGACGGCGCCGGCTATCCCGACGGCCTCGCCGCCGACCGGATCCCGCTCGGCTCCCGCGTGATCGGCGTCTGCGACGCCTTCCACGCCATGACCGAGGATCGTGTCTACCGCAAGGCGATGGCCGCGGACGCCGCGATGGCCGAGATCGAGCGCTGCGCCGGCACCCAGTTCGACCCCGTCTGCGCACGGGCGCTGCTCGACGTGGTCGCCGCGCAGGGCTGGCCGCGGGTCGCCCGCGACCGGATGGTGCGGCTCCCGCACGAGCCCGACTGACGCTGTCGGCGGGAGGGGGGCAGCTTGGCGCAGGGGGTACGCGCCACTTGGCGTGTGCGGTACGCGCCACTTGGCGCAGGGGTACGCGCCACTTGGCGCAGGGGGTACGCGCCACTTGGCGCATGCGGTACGCGCCACTTGGCGTCCTCGGTACGCGCCACTTGACGACACGCACAACCTGACGCCCGCAGACACGCGCCACTTGGCGCGTTCAGCAGATGTCAATTGGAAGTCCTACCGACCCCCCAGCCTCCCCGCGATCAGCCCCAGCGCACGCTCGAGCCGCACGGCGTTGCCCGGCAGGTGCGGCCAGGGACTTGCTCCCGACGGGTGCGGGAGACACAGCAGCGGCCTGCCGTCGGCGAGGTGCAGCTCGACGCCGACCGCGTCCTCGAGCCGGACGCCCGGCGCGAGCGTCTCGAGCGCCAGCGTCCCCACCCCGATCACCACAGGCGCGGGCACCAGCTCGAGCTCACGCCGTAGCCACGGCACGCACTCGCGCACCATCGCGGCCGACGGGCGCACGTCGCTCCCGCCGGGGCGCTTGCCCGGGAAACAGCGCACCACCGCGGCGATGTAGAGCCGGCCGTAGAACGACGTCTCATCGCCGAGCCCGGCCGGCTCGAGCCACTCCCGCAGCCGCCGGCCCGCGGGCCCGCTGAACGGGGTCAGGTTGTCGGCCTCGCGCACACCCGGCGCCTGTCCCACGAGGATCGCCTCGGCATCGCGGCGGCCGCTCACGACCGGCATCGACTCGACCCGGATGCCCACGGCGACGCACCGCCGGCAGGGCCGGAGCGCAGCCTGGAGCGCCTCCAGATCGGCGATCCGCTCGCGGTCGTCCACGCCGGTAGTATCCGCGGCCGTGAACCGCGCCGGCGCAAACCCGTTCCCCTTCGCCGCCGGCTACCAGTACTCGCAGTCGGTCGTCACCGAGGGCGCCCTGGTCTACACGGCCGGACAGGGCAGCTTCGGGCCCGACGGCAGCGTGGCCCACCTCGCTGACGCCGAGGCCCAGATCCGGCTCGCGTTCGCCAACCTGGCGGCGGTGCTCGAGGCCGAGGGGGCATCGCTCCTGACGGTGGTCAAGATGACGGTCTACCTCGCCCGCGCGTCCGACTACGACGCGTTCAAGCGCGTCCGCGGCGAGTTGTTCGCGCCGCCCTACCCGGCCTCGACCGCCGTTGTTGCCGGGGACTTCCTGTTCGAGGGCATGCTGGTCGAGATCGACGCTGTCGCCCGCGTCGGCGAGGTGCGTACGTGAGCGCCGCCAAGGTGTACCTGTCCACCGACATCGAGGGCACGGCCGGGATCGTCGACTGGAGCCAGGTGATCGGGCCGGGAGCCGAGTACGAGGTCGGCCGGCGGCTGCTCCTGGCCGAGGTGAACGCCGCGATCGATGGCGCCGCCGACGCCGGGGCGACCGCCTTCCTGGTCAACGACTCCCACGCGAGCATGCACAACCTGCCGCCGGCCGCGGTGCACGGCGAGGCGTCGTACCTGGCGGGCAAGCACAAGCCGCTGTACATGATGGAGGGCCTCGACGCGAGCTTCGACGCGGTCTTCCTCATCGCCTACCACGGCTCGATCGGCCACGAGCGCGCGATCCTGTCGCACACGTACAACCCGTCGGCGATCTGGGAGGCCAGGCTGAACGGCGTGGTCGTGGGCGAGAGCGGCCTGAACGCGCTCGTCGCGCTGCACCACGGCGTGCCGGTGGCGCTGATCACGGGCGACCAGGCGACGGCCGACGAGGCGCGCGCGCTGATGCCGGGCATCGAGGCGGTCGTGGTGAAGCGGTCGGTGACCCGGTTTGCCGCCGAGAGCCTGCACCCGCGCCAGGCGTGCGAGCTGATCCGGGCCGGCGCCCGCACGGCGATCGAGCGCCTGAGCGGGATGCAACCGCCCGCGATCGACCTGCCGGCCACCCTCGAGATCACCTTCCTGACCGCCGACATGGCCGCTGCCGCAACCGCCATCCGCGGCGTCGAACTCACGTCGCCGCGGACCATCACGACCACGAACGAGGACGCCTTGGATCTCTACCGCACGTTCGTCACCATCGTCGCCCTGACGCGGGGGCTGGGCGAATGACCCGGCGCATGCTGAGGTTCGACTCGCCGGCGCTGCGCGATCTGGAGTGGCCCTGCTTCGAGGTGACCGGTGCCCGCAAGGGCCCGCGGCTGTGCATGCTGGGCGGGATCCACGGGTGCGAGTACTCGTCGATCGCGGCGGTGGTGCGGGTGGTGCGAGGCCTCGACCCGGCCGGCCTGGCGGGATCCGTGGTGGCCGTGCCGATCGTGAACCTGCCCGCGTTTCGAACACGCACGCCGTTCGTCTCGCCACCCGACGGCAAGAACCTCAACCGCTGCTTCCCCGGCGACCCCGGCGGGACGTTCTCGGACCAGCTCGCCCACCACGTCTTCACCGAGCTGATCGCGCCGTCCGACGCGCTGATCGACCTGCACGGCGGCGACCTGGTCGAGGCGCTCGAGCCGTTCACGATCTACGACTCCTCGCCCGTGGACGAGACGACGCGGGCGATGGCGATCGCCTACGGGCTGCCGTTCGTCGTCTGCACCGAGCGCGAGGGCGCCGCGATCGGCGGCACGACCTGCGGCGCCGCGGCCGACGCCGGCGTGGCCGGGATCACGCCCGAGGTGGGCGGATGCGGCCTCCTCGAGGAGGAGGCGGTTGCGGCGCACGTGCGCGGCACCCTGAACGTGATGCGCAGCCTGGGGATGCTCGAGGGCGCGGTGGAGCCGCCGCCCACGCCGCAGCGGTCGGTCGACCGGTTCGTGTGGCTGCGCTGCCGACGCGCCGGCTGGTGGCAACCGTCGGTGCGCGTCGGCGACGAGGTGCCCGCGGGCGGGCGGCTGGGGGCGGTGCTCGACCTCTTCGGCGACGAGCTCGAGGTCGTGACGGCGCCCGAGGCCGGCGTGCCGCTCTTCATCACGTCGAGCCCGGCCGTCGCCGACGACGGCCTGCTGCTGGGCCTGGGCGCGGGCATCTCCCCCATGTGAATATTTGGGGCCAGGCCCCGTGTATTCACGGGCGGTAGTCGACCGACCGGAATCCCCATGTCTCGTGCAGCCAGCGGGTGACGGTGTCGGCGAGGGCCCGCTCGAGGTCGGTACCGGCGGCCCGGTCGACCACCCACCACGAGACGACCGCATCCGTCCCCGCCGATGAGCCCTCGTCGGGCGGATCGATGTAGACGCAGCCGAGAAGCTCCGTCTCGTCCGCATCGAGCACGGCGTAGTTGAAGGTCTCCTGCGCCGCGATCTCGGCCTCGTGGCGGGCGAGGTCGACCCTGTCCTGCTCATGGGTCATCGTGGCAGGCGGCCAGCCCCAGGCCGCTCCGTACCGGGCCCACAGCCGTTCGCGGGAGCCCATCACGGCGGGGTAGTCGATGTCGACATCGGCCTCCAGGATCGGCCGCAGGTGGTGGCCGGTCGGAAGCTCGATCCGGGCCGGAGTTACAAAGCCGGGTGCAAGCCACCCCACGACGCGGCCTACGTGCGCCAGCCCGACTCGATCAGGCCGCGCACCTCGCCGACGCCCGCGGTCCAGACCGCCTGCCAGTCGGAATCGGGACGGCGGTAGTCGCCGCCGTAGCAGCCGTCACCGAGCAGTGCGCGCACCCCAGCCGGGTCGGACACCCGCAGGACGGCGGGGTCGACCGGCTGCTTGTGGCCCTCGGGCGGCTCGACGCCGGACACCCGCGTCCAGGGGAAGCTCTCGAGCCACGAGGCGTGGGAGGCGTCGGGATCGATCGCCTGCACCACCGGCCACACCTTCGGCCCGTTCCACCAGCTGTGGAACAGCACCTGGGCGTCCGGGCGCTCGCGCATGAATTCGGGGCACACGGCCGCGACCGGCGCATTGCCGCCGTGGCCGTTCACCACCAGGAAGCGGCGGAAGCCCTGGTCGTGCAGCGAGTCGAGCAGGTCGCGCAGCACCGCCAGATAGGTGGCCGGCCGCAGCGTCGGGCTGCCGGGATAGGCCGCGAAGTACGGGGTGAGGCCGTAGGGCAGCGCCGGCAGCACCGCGACCCCGAGCGGCTCGGCCGCCTCGACCGACACCCGCTCGGACAGGATGGCATCGACGCCCAGCGACAGGTACGCGTGCTGCTCGGTCGAGCCGAGCGGAAGCACGATGCGGTCGTCGCTGCGCAGGTACTCCTCGATCTGCATCCACGTGCAGTCGTGCACTCTCATCGCGGGGCCACCTCCTCGTATGTCGCCGCCACCGACAGCAGGAACGCGTCGCGGCCAACGGCGGCCATCAGGTGCAGCGCGGCGGGCAGGCCGTCCTCGGCCGCGCCGCAGGGCAGCGTGACCGCGGGCACTCGGGCCAGGTTGCACGGGCCGGTGAACCGGGCCTCGACCGCCCCCTCCGGGGTGCCGAATGGCGGGTCTTCAGGCGGCGCGACGAAGGCCATCGTTGGCCCGGCCAGGATGTCGACCCGCTCGAGCTCGCGGGCAAATGCGGCGGCCACCTGGTCGCGCACCGAAAGCGCGTCGCGGTACTCGGCCTCAGTGATCCGCGAGCCCAGGTCGAGCAGCGCGCGCGTGCCCGGCCCGTAGCGATCGCCCTCGGCGCGGAAGCGGTCGGCGTGCACCTCCCACGCCTCCCAGAGGACGATGACTCCCAGCGCGTCGTCGGCCGCCTCGAGCTCGGGGATGTGGACGTCGCACAGCTCGTGTCCCGCTCCCTCGAGCGCCACCAGCGCCTCGGTCACTCGGGCGCGCACGCCCGGGCGCACGTCGGGGTCGTCCAGCTGGCGGCGAATCACGCCCACCCGCACGCCCCCGACCCGCGCCAGCGGGCACGGCCGGCCGGACAGCACCGCCAGGAGCTCGGCGGCCCCGGCGACCGTCCGCGCGAGCGGCCCGATCCCGTCGCAGGTATGCGAGAGCGGGGACAGTCCCCGCGAGGGCACCGAACCGGTGGTCGGCTTGACGCCGACGATGCCGCAGTAGGCGGCCGGGACGCGGATGGATCCGCCGCTGTCGGTGCCGACCGCCTGGTCGCACACGCCCGCGCCGACGAGCGCCGCCGAGCCGCTCGACGAGCCGCCCGGCGGTGCGGCCGCGATCGTGGGGGTTGAAGGTCATCCCGTAGGCCGGGTTGACGCTGCCCGCGCTGTACTCGAGCAGGTTCGTCTTGCAGAAGACGTCGCCGGCGGCGGCCCGCACCCGGGCCACCACCTCGGCGTCGGCGGCGGCCGGCGGCGGCACGTCCACGGTCGAGGCGTTGGTGGTCACCAGGCCCGCGACGTCGATGTTGTCCTTGATCGGGATCGGACGGCCGTGCAGCGGGCCCGTGGCGGCCCGGGCGGGCGCCTCGATGACCGCGGTCACCGCGTTCAGCGGCCCGCCCAGGCGCTCGAGCCGCTCGTAGGCGGCGAGGAGCTCCAGGTTCGCCCGCTCGCAGACGCGGCGGCCGTCCTCGATGGCGTGGATCAGGGCGCCGGTGTGCCGCACGAGCGGCCCGTCCAGCGCGGCCAGCATCGCGTCGACCTCGGTCTTGCGGTGCCGCACCGCCAGGTCGCGGTAGATGCCGCTGTGCGTCTTGGCCGAATGGCGGTTGAACTCGACCAGCCGGTCGATCGAGCCCTCGAGGTCGGACGGGTCGAAGCCGTCGAACGGCTCCGGATCGGCCGTCGCCGCCGCCAGCACCTCGCGCGCGAGCGCCAGGTAGAGCGGCCGGTAGCGCGGCTCGGCCAGGGCGTCTGCGATCGAGAGATCGGACACGGCCGTCGCGAAGAGGATCGCGCCGTAGGCCTCCTTCGACCACAGAAAGCCGTGGATGTTCGCGGTCTGGCGCGCGTCGGCGATGTCATGCACGAGGCCGCGCACGCGCGGCGTGTCGGCCCCGTCGAGCTCGCCGATCCAGAAGGCCGCGCGGTTGCCGCGCAGGATCCGGCCGGGCGCGATCACGTCGGCGCCGAAGTTGACGAAGGCGCCGACCACGCGGTCACTCCCCACCGCGGCGGCGATCACGTCCTCGTTGAAGCCGTTCTGCAGCGAGACGATGAATCCGTCGGGGGCAAGCAGCGGCGCGATCGGGGCGACGGCGGCCGCCGTGTGGTGCGCCTTGACCGCAAGGAGCACCGCGTGCAACGGGCCCTCGAGGCCGGCGGGGGTCACGGCCGGGGCATGGACGGTGTGCTGCTCGACCGGCCCCTCGATGCGCAGGCCGCCGGCGTTGATCGCCGCAACGTGCTCGGGGTCGGCATCGCACAGAACGACGTCGTGGCCGTCGCGCACCAGTCCGGCGGCGACGGTGCCGCCGATCGCCCCAGCCCCGATCACGGCATAGCGCATCGTTCGATCCTATCGTGGTGCGTCGTTCACATGGACGCAGTCCGGCGGACGTGAAATACTGGCGCCCCCCCGGTCCCAAGGAGCGACGAATGAAGATCTCTTTCCCAGCTGGCCTGCTCATCGTGTGCGTCCTCGGATTGGCGGCCGGCTGCGGCGGGAGCTCGGGCGGAAGCTCCGGGGGATCGTCGAGCGCGGCCGGTGCGCCGCAGCACGGCGGCAACGTCACGTTCGGCTGGTCGGCCGAGCCCGAGTCGATGGACAAGGAGAACGTCTTCGACAACCAGTCGATCTGGGTCCTCGAGCAGATCATGGAGCCGCTGTACACGGTCGCTCCGAACGGCAAGGGCGTCGTGCCCTGGCTGGCGCAAGTCCGTCACGCTGTCGCCGAACAAGATGACCTACACGTTCCACCTGCGCCCCGGGGTGAAGTTCTCGACCGGCAAGCTGATGACCTCGGCCGACGTCAAGTTCTCGATCGACCAGACGCGCAAGGCCGCCCAGGGCTGGGGCTATCTGGACGCCGCGATCAAGGACATCAAGACGCCCAACTCCGAGACGGTGGTCATCGACACCAAGTACCCGTGGGCGCCGTTCATGGCCGATATCGCCCTGTTCGCGAACGGGATCATCCCGAACAACTACGGCGGCGAGACGGCGGCGCAGTTCTACACGCATCCGATCGGCACCGGCCCGTTCATGTGGGGCCACTGGACGCACGGCGTCGAGATCCAGCTCAAGCGCAACCCCCACTACTGGCAGAAGGGCAAGCCCTACCTGAACACCGTGACGTTCAAGACGGTCACCGACACGAACACCCGCCAGCTCCAGCTCGAGGGCGGCCAGTCCCAGATCGACGAGTTCCCCGACTGGCAGACGGTCTCGACGTTGTCGAACACGCCGGGCGTGGTGATGAAGCTGTTCCCGTCGACGCGCACCGACTACATGATGATGAACGAGCGCATCCCGCAGCTCGCGGACGTGCACGTGCGCCGCGCGATCAGCTATGCGCTCGACCGCAAGGCCATGATCAGCTCGGTGCTGTTCGGCCACGGCGAGCCGGCCAACTCCTTCATGCCGCCGCAGGTGCCGTACTACGACCCGAACTCCCCCGGGCTGCAGTACAACGTCGCGAACGCCAAGAAGGAGATGGCGATGTCGAAGTATCCGCACGGCTTCACCGTGCAGATGCTGATCGGCGCCGGCGTCGCCAACGAGAAGTCGATCGGTGAGATCGTCCAGGCGGAGCTCGCCAAGATCGGGATCAAGGTCGTGTTCAAGCCCACCGACCCGAGCATCGAGTTCCAGGACGAGCAGCAGTTCAAGTACCAGCTCGGGCTGAGCTACTGGACGATGGACATCGCCGACCCCGACGAGCTGGTCACGTTCGCGGTCGATCCGACCTCCGGTGCCAAGTCGTTCTACACCGGCTACAACAACCCCGACGTGATCAAGTGGACGCACGAGGCCCAGCGCACCTTCAGCTCGGCCAAGCGCCAGCAGTTGTACTCGCAGATCCAGTCCCAGGCCGCACACGACGCGTTCATGGCGTTCCTGTACTACTCACCGTACGCGTACGCCTTCTCGAACAAGGTGCACGGGTTCTTCGTGTACCCGACCGGCAACTTCCATATGGGGGACGTCTGGCTCTCGCACTAGGGCAGCCCGGCTGACGAGAGGCAACGAGGAGACAGTCTGGACAGGTTCGCATACATCCTGCGCAGACTGGTGCAGGCCATCCCGGTGGTGCTCGGCGTCACCCTGATCGTGTTCTTCATGATCCACCTGGTGCCGGGCGACCCCGCGCGCACCATGCTTGGCGTCCACGCGAGCCCGAAGCGGATCGCCATCCTGCGGCACGAGTGGGGTCTCGACCAGTCGCTCCTGCAGCAGTACAAGCTCTTCATGACCCGCCTGCTGCACGGCAACCTGGGCGTCTCGCTGTTCTACCACGTGACGACCTGGTCGCTGATCAAGGGCCGCCTGCCGGTGACGTTGTGGCTGATCGTCTACGGCACCGTGCTGTCGATCCTGATCTCGCTGCCGCTGGCGATGCTGGCCGCCACCCGCAAGGACGGCATGCGTGACCAGACGGTGCGGGCCGTGCCGCTGGTCGGTCTCGGCTTCCCCCCGTTCTGGCTCGGGATCATGCTGCTGCTCGCCTTCGGCCTCAACCTCGGCCGGCATGTTCCCGGTCGGCGGATACGGCACCGGGTTCGTCGGCCACCTGCATTCGATGTTCCTGCCGGCGCTGACGGTCGCGCTCGGGATCTCGCCCATACTGATCCGCAGCCTGCGGGCGAGCCTCCTGCAGGTGCTCGAGTCGGACTACATCATGACGGCCCGCTCGAAGGGACTCTCGGAGCGGCGGGTCATGGTGCGGCATGCGCTCCGAAACGCCGTCGATCTCGACGGTGAGCGTGCTCGGGGTCAACATCGCCTTCCTGGTGGGCGGGACGCTCGTGATCGAGGAGGTGTTCGCACTTCCCGGGATCGGGCAGCTGATGATCTCCGCGATCCTCCAGCGCGACTTCCCGGTGGTGCAGGGGGTCACGCTGGTGTTCGGGATCCTGGTGGTGCTGGTGTACCTGGCCACGGACGTCATCCACTCACTGCTCGATCCCCGGGTGAGGTTCGACTGATGACGATGGCGGTCGCCGAAGCGCTGGTCGAGGACGCACCGAACTGGAACGCGGGCGGCTTCCGGCACCGCTGGTACCGAACGCCGTCGTTCGTGGCCGGCCTCCTGATCGTCGGCACCGTGGTCGGCACTGGCCGCGGCCGCCCCGCTGCTCACGAGCTTCGGCCCCAACACCCAGGACCTGCGCCACACCCTGCAGGGCCCCTCGTCCCAGCACTGGCTCGGCACCGACCAGCTCGGCCGGGACATCTGGTCGCGGCTGCTCTACGGCGCCCGGATCGACCTGCGGGTCGCCTTCCTGGCGGTGGTGTTCCCGTTCATCCTGGGCACCACCCTGGGGTGCCTGGCCGGCTACTACGGGCGCTTCCCGGACACGCTGATCATGCGGCTCGTCGACGTCATGGTCGCGTTCCCGTTCTACGTGCTCATCATCGCGCTCGTCTTCGTGCTGGGGCCGGGGACGCGCAGCATCTACATCGCCATCACGCTGGTGGGCTGGGTGTCGTACGCGCGCATCATCCGGGGCGAGATCGTGGTGGCCAAACGCCAGGAGTACGTGCTCGCCGCCCAGGCGGCGGGCTTCCGCGACCTGCGCATCATCCGCCGCCACCTGCTGCCGAACGTGATCACCCAGGCGATCGTGTTCGCGATGTCCGACATCGTGCTCGACATCCTGGCGATCGTCACCCTCGGCTGGCTCGGCCTCGGCGTCCAGCCTCCGACGCCCGACTGGGGCGGGATGATCGCCGACGGCCAGGCGTTCCTGACGACACGGTGGGAGCTCTCGACGATCCCCGGCGTGGCGGTCATCATCACCGCCCTCGGGCTGTCGCTGATCGGCGACGGCCTGGCGGACCTGCTGCGGCCGGAATGACCGACCAGGCCATCCTCGACGTTCGCGACCTGCGGGTCGAGCTCCCGCTGAGCCGCGGCACGGTGCACGCGGTCGACGGTGCCAGCTTCACGGTTGCGCCCGGAGAGGCGATGGGGCTCGTGGGCGAGTCGGGCTGCGGCAAGAGCATGACCCTGCGCGCGATCCTGGGGCTGCTGCCCAAGCCCGGCCAGATCACCGGCGGCGAGGTGCTGTTCAGCGGCGAGGACCTCGTCACCGCCAAGGCGAGGCCGGCTGCGGGACGTGCGCGGCCGCCACATCGGCATCATCTTCCAGGAGCCGATGACCGCGCTCAACCCGGTCATGCGGGTCGGCGACCAGATCGCCGAGGGCCCGCTGGCCCATCTCGGCCACAGCCGCAGCGAGGCGCGCGCGCGAGGCGCTCGAGCTGATGCGGCGGGTCGGCATCCCCGATCCGGCACAGCGCATGCGGGCCTATCCGCACGAGCTCTCGGGCGGGATGCGCCAGCGGGTGATGATCGCGATCGCGCTCGCCTGCAAGCCCGCAGCTGCTGCTCTGCGACGAGCCCACCACCGCTCTGGACGTGACCATCCAGGACCAGATCCTGAAGCTGCTCGCGGCGCCTGCGGCGCGACTTCGGCGTCAGCGTCGTGTTCGTCACCCACGATCTGGCGGTGGTCGCCGAGACGTGCGACCGGGTGGCGGTCATGTACGCCGGCCAGGTCGTCGAGACGGGCACCGTCGACGAGGTGTTCCGGCGCCCGCGCCACCCCTACACGCTCGGGCTGCTGCGCTCGGTGCCCCAGTTCGACGTGCTCCGGCATTCGCTCGACTCGATCCCCGGCCAGCCGCCCGACCTGGTGGCGCCCCCGCCCGGCTGCCGGTTTCACTCCCGCTGCCCGTACGCGCAGGACGACTGCCTGACGCGGCGACTTCCCGCTGCCGCACGCTCGAGGGCACCCGCGAGACGGCGTGCATCCACCCCGAGGCCTGCGCCGACGCCGTCCTCCGCGAGCCGGTGATCTGCCGATGCCTGACGCCGCCGCTGCTCGAGGTGCGCGGCCTCGGCATGCAGTTCGTCCTCGCCGACTCGATGCTGCGCCGCGCGCGGGGGGTCAAGGCGGAGGTGCTGCGGGCCGTCGACGGCGTCGACCTGGAGATCGCGCGCGGCGAGGCGCTGGGTCTCGTCGGCGAGTCGGGCTGCGGCAAATCCACCCTCGGCCGCTGCGTCGTGGGTCTGTACGCCCCCACCGCCGGCGAGATCCGCTACGAGGGCGAACCGCTGCCGGCCAAGCGCGCCCGCGCGCAGCGGCGGCGGATGCAGATCGTCTTCCAGGACCCGTACTCGTCCCTGAACCCCCGCATGACCGTGCGCCAGGTGCTCACCGAGCTGCTGCGGGTGCACAACATGGTTCCCAAGAACCAGGTCGACAACCGCTGCCGCGAGCTGGTCGAGCTGGTCGGCCTCGGCCCGCGGGCGCTCGACTCGCATCCGCGCAACTTCTCGGGCGGCCAGCGCCAGCGCGTGTCGATCGCCCGCGCCCTGGCGCTCGAGCCGGAGCTGCTGGTGGCCGACGAGCCGGTGTCCGCGCTGGACGTCTCCGTCCAGGCGACGGTGCTGAACCTGCTCGACGAGCTGCGCACGAAGCTCGGCCTGACGATGCTCTTCATCGCGCACAACATGGCGGTGGTGCGGCACGTCTGCGACCGGGTGGCGGTGATGTACCTGGGCCGGATCGTCGAGACGGCGACCACCGAGGAGCTCTTCTCCAACCCCCGCCACCCGTACACCCAGGGGCTGCTGAAGGCCGTGCCGCGGCTCGTGCCGGGCCGGCTCTCCGAGTCGGTGGCGATGGAGGGCGACCCGCCGAGCCCGATCAACGTGCCGTCGGGGTGCCGGTTCCACACCCGCTGCCCGATCGCCCAGGACGTGTGCTCACGCGAAGACCCCGCGCTTGCGGGGAGCGACTGGACCGCACCTGGCCGCGTGTCACTTCGCCTGGACGGCCACCCCGGCGGCGCACGTCCCCGAGGTGGTCGCCGAGGGCTCCGACAGCCCTCCGTAACCGGTTCACCCGCGCTCCCCGGTTCTTATCCGACTCGTGGTCGTCTGTTCACCACGACCGGTGTTAGCGTCGGGGTATGCCCGTCCTTCTGATCATGGATATCGAGGGTGGGACGGTCGAGCAGTACGACGAGGTCGACGAGATCCTGGGCGGCACGAGCCCTGACAACGCGCCGGAGGGGCTGATCAGCCACACGGCCGGAGAGACCGACACCGGCCTCTACGTGGCCGACGTGTGGGAATCGCACGGGGCCATGCAGCGCTTCCATGACGGGCGGCTGGCGGACGCCCTGGAGGAGGCCGGCGTGCCGCCGACCCGGCCGCGGCTCCTGCCCCTGCACACCCACCTGGACGGCCGCGGCGATGAGGGCGCCGTCATCGTGATCCAGGCGCTCGAGGGGATGACCAGCGACGACTACGACCGGCTCACCGCGGACATGCCCTCCCACGCCGGCGACGGCAGCGAGCACCCGGCGGTGGCACACCTGGTCGCGATCGGCGGCGACGGTCTGGTGGTGGTCGACGTCTGGGGATCCGAGGAGGAGTTCGAGGCCTTCGCCGACTCGGAGCTGGCACCCTGCGCGGGCGGCTGGATGGGCGAGACGACGCCGCGCGTTGCCCGCCTCCGAAACCACGTCCCGGTCAAGACGCCGGTCGCACCCTGACCGGCGAGGCGGCCTATCGAGCGCGGTACCTGCTGAACGCCTACCCGGCGGTGTACATACCGCTCAGCCGGTGGCGTCACCGCGGCAAGAGTGAGCACATCGTCGCCCGCGACACTCAGCTTGTGATGGAGGGCTTCGCCCGCGCCGGCAACACCTTCATGTGGTTCGCGTTCCGGGCGGCGCAACCGCGGCCGGTGCGGCTGGCGCATCACACGCACGCGTCGGCACAGGTGATCACCGCCGTCCGCTGGGGCATTCCCACCCTCGTGGTCGTGCGCCCGCCGGCCGACTCGGCGCTGGCGCACATGGTGCTCCACGGCGTATCCGCGCGCGCCGCGCTCGCGGCCTGGATCCGGTTTCACCGCCGGATCATGACCGTCCGCTCCGGCTTCGTCGCAGCGGGATTCGACGAGGTCACGCGCGACTTCGGCGCCGTCATCCAGCGTGTCAACGAGGCATTCGGGACCAGCTTCGGCGTGTTCGAGCACAGCGAGCGAGAACGAGGCCCGCGTGCTGGCCGCGATCAGCGAGCGCAACCGGCAGCGATTCGGCGAGTCGACGACGCCGGAGCGGGCGCTCATTCTCGCCCGCCCCAGCGCCGCGCGGCAGGCGCTCAAGGACGTCCGCCGCGACGAGCTCGACCGGCATGAGCTCGCACCTCTGCGGGCTACGCGCAGACGAGCTCTACCGGGTGATCCTCGAGCGCCGGGGGGACGAGTGACGGACCGGGTGCAGGTGGCGATCCCCCAGGTACTGGTGTTCGTCGGCGGCCTTCACCGCAGCGGCACATCGCTCGTCCAGCGGTGCCTGGCGTCGCATCCGGAGGTGAGCGGGTTCTCGGGCACGGGCGTCCCCGAGGACGAGGGCCAGCACCTCCAGAGCGTGTACCCGCAGGACTTCCGCCTCGGCGGAGCCGGCCGGTTCGGGTTCCGGAGCGAGGCGCGGCTTACCGAGCGCTCCGTGCTCGTCTCGGCGGAGAACCGTGCCCGGCTGCTTGCCGAGTGGGGCCCGCACTGGCAGCCCGGCGCCGCCGTCGGGGTCGAGAAGTCACCGCCGAACGTCGTGCGGACACGCTTTCTGCAGGCGCTCTTCCCGAACGCGGTGTTCGTGATCGTGATGCGCCACCCGGTGGCGGTCGCCGGCGCGACCCGCAAGGGCCGCAGGCGGCTGCTCAGCTACGAGCTCCTGGTGCGCCACTGGGTCGCCTGCCACACGATCCTGGCCCGCGACGCGCCGCTCGTCCGCAACCTCCAGGTGGTGCGCTACGAGCACCTCGTGGCCGACCCCGGCGCCGCCCTCGCCCCCGTGTTCGCGGCCGTGTCACTCGCCGCCGCCCTCGCTGCATGCGCCCATCAAGCCGGGCCTGAACGAGGACTACTTCGACCACTGGCAGACGTCCCGAAACCCCCTCGACCGCTGTGATCGCGGGTACACCATCACCCGCTGGGAAGCCGACGTCAACCGGTTCGGCTACAGCCTCGTCGACCTCGCCCGATGCGGGGACGCGGGCCTGCCGTCCCCGCCGTGATCCACGCCGAATACCCGCATTTGCAGGTGAATGCCAATTGGCGCTGCGTGGTAATGCCAATTGGCCGTGAGGAGCCAAAGCGCCGGCCCCGGCCATCCCCAACGACCGCCCCGCCCACCGCCTGGTCGCACCCGCCGCGATCTACGCCAAATACGCCTTTTGCAGATGAAGTGCAATTGGCAGTGGTGCAATGCCAATTGGCAGCTAGCCCGAAGAGGAGAACCCGAGACACCACCCCACCGACCGCCCCCGCCACTACCGTTTCCCGATGCCGCCGCGCCTCACCGTCGCCGACCTCGACGCGCACATCCAGCACCTGTGCGACGTGCACGGCATCGAGCGGCTCGTCGGCAGGCGGGGGCTCGCGTACCGGCGCGGACCGGCGGGGCGGCGGCAGCCGGGGATCCGGATCCCGCCGGTGCGGAGCCAGATCACCTACACCGTGGCCCTGCACGAGCTCGGCCACCTGCTCGGGCCGGGGCGCTCGGGCACGCGCCTCGAGAAGGAGGCGGCGGCGTGGCGGTGGGCGCTTGCAAACTCGATCGTCGAGCTGAGCGACCACGCCCGCCGCAGCGCCGGCCGGCGGCTGCGCTCCTACGTCACCTGGGCCGAATACCGCCAGCACCGGCGGCGGCCGCCGCGGATCCCGCCCGCGACCTCGCCCTTCTGGTCGCTCCTCGCCTATCTCGAGGCCTAGATTCACCCACCCACCGGCCGCCAATCTGCCCACCGGTAGACTCGTCACGATGCTCGACCGCACCCCCGTGGGCGTCGGCCCACGGGCCCTCGCGTACCTGCTCGACACGCTGGTCCTCGCGGTCACGATCGCTCTCGTCGACGTCGCCTCGGGCGGATCGAAGCCCGAGCGCCGAGCCGCAACTTCATCGCCGACCCCAACACGGGGGCGGTGCTGCTGATCACGGCCGCGAGCCTGGTCTACTTCGGGGGCCTCGAGAGCGCCTGGGGCGGCACGGTGGGAAAGCGCGTCGTCGGCCTGCGCGTGACCATGGCCAACGGCAGCGAGCTGACCGGACGGGCGGTGCTGATCCGGACGCTGTGCCGGCTGATCGACGGCATCCTCTTCTACGCCGTCGGCGCGATCCTCGTCTGGGCGTCGCCGCGCCGCCAGCGGCTGGGCGATCGCTGGGGCGGCACCATGGTCGTGCGGACACGCCGCCTGCCGCGCTGACGGGCGCCCTTCCATAGCCTCGACGCCCATGCATCGGGGTACGATCCGGTGAACGATCGTGGAAGGGAGGTGATCGGAATGGCGAAGACCCTCACCCGGCTCACCGAGCCGCTGGTGCGCGAGAACGGGCAGCTGCGCCCGGCGACCTGGGACGAGGCGCTCGACCGCGCCGCCGACGGGCTTCCGCGCGGCCGTCGAGGCCAGCGGGCCCGAACGCGTTCGGCATGTTCAGCTGCTCGAAGGCGACCAACGAGGTGAACTTCGTGGCGCAGAAGTTCGCGCGCGTCGGCCATCGGCACGCAACAACATCGACAGCTGCAACCGCACCTGACACGCTCCCAGCGTCGTCGGTCTGGCGACGGTGTTCGGGGCGGGCGGCGGCACGAGCTCCTACCGCGAGGTCGAGGAGACGGACGTCATCCTCCTGTGGGGGTCGAACGCCCGCGAGACGCATCCGATCTTCTTCCACCACCTCCTGAAGGGCGTGCACAACGGCGCGCGCCTGTACGTCGATCGATCCGCGCCGCACCGGCTCGGCGCAGTGGGCCGACGGCTGGCTCGGCCTCGACGTCGGCACCGACATCGCGCTCGGCCAACGCGATGGCCCGCGAGATCATCGACGCCGGCCTGCACAACCGCGAGTTCATCGAGCGACGCCACCACCGGCTTCGACGACGTACGCGGCGTCGCGTCGAGCCGTACACGCTCGAGCGCGGCGAGCGCGAGACCGGCGTGCCGCGCCGACGCTGATCCGCGAGATGGCGCACGCCTACGCGCGCGCCGACCGGGCCGATGATCTGCTGGACGCTCGGCATCACCGAGCACCACAACGCCGTCGACAACGTGCTCTGCCTGATCAACCTGGCGCTGCTGACCGGCCACGTCGGCCGCTACGGCTCGGGCCTCAACCCGCTGCGCGGCCAGAACAACGTCCAGGGCGGCGGCGACATGGGCGCGATCCCCAACAAGCTGCCCGGCTTCCAGGACGTCGAGTCGACCACGAGGCGCGCGCGCAGCTTCGAGCAGCGCCTGGGGCGTCACGATCCCGCCGAAGTACGGCTGGCACCTGACCCAGATGTTCGAGGCGATGGAGCGCGGCGAGCTGCGCGCGCTCTACGTCCTCGGCGAGAACCCGGCCCAGTCCGAGGCCGACGCCACGCACGCCGACGCAGCTGCTCGAGGGCCTCGACTTCCTGTCGTGCAGGACATCTTCCTGACCCGCACCGCCGAGATGGCCGACGTCGTGCTTCCCGGCGGCGGCGAGCTGGTGCGAGTCCGAGGGCACGGTCACCAACAGCGAGCGCCGCGTGCAGCGCGTGCGCAAGGCGCTCGATCCGCCCGGCGAGGCGCGCGACGACATCGAGATCCTCTGCGAGCTCGCCGCGCGGCTGGGCCACGACTGGGGCGACGCCGACCGCCGAGGAGGTCTGGGACGAGCTGCGCTCGCTCTCGCCCGATGCACGCGCGGCATGAGCTACGCGCGGCTGGAGGCGCTGGACGGGCATCCAGTGGCCCTGCTACGACGAGGACCATCCCGGCGAGCCGTTCCTGCACGGCCGGCTGTGGGAGACGCCCGTCGGAGGCGCCGACGGCGCCGTTCAGCGTCGTCGAGCACGAGCCGCCGGTCGACGAGCTGACCGAGGAGTTCCCGCTCCGGCTGACCACCGGCCGGCGGCTCGACTCGTACAACACCGGCGTCCAGACCGGCGGCTACACCTCGCCGCTGCGCCGGGGCGAGACGCTCGACATCTCGCCCGAGGACTGCGAGCGGCTCGGCGTCGCGGACGGCGAGGGCGTGCGCGTCAGCTCGCGCCGCGGCGCGGTGATCGCTGCCGGTGCGCATCGACCCGGCGCTGCGCCCCGGCCTGGCCTTCATGACGCTGCACTTCCCCGACGAGGTCGAGACCAACATCCTGACCATCGACGCGACCGACCCGAAGTCGGGCACCGCCGAGTTCAAGGCCGAGCGCGATCCGGGTCGAGAAGCTGCGCCTCGCGCAGGCCGAGCCCGCTCAGCGGACACGTGGCGATTCCGGCCAGATAATGGATCTGCGACTCGATGACCAGCCGGCCACCGCGGCCGAGCGCGAGGCCGTCGATGCCGTGCTCGGCCCGCCCGAGTCGGCCTGGGTGGGCGGCGCGCGCGCGGAGGCCGACGGCCACTCCGCGCGCGGCGGCCACGCCGCCCGCGCGCAGCGCCACCTGCTCCTGCCCGTGCTCCACGCGGTGCAGGCCCGGGTCGGCTGGATCAGCCCGGGCGCGCTCGACTACGTCTGCCGGCGGCTGACCGTCCCGCCCGCCGAGGCCTACGGCGTCGCCAGCTTCTACGCGCTGTTCTCGCTCGAGCCGCAGCCGCCGGTCGTCGCCCACGTCTGCGACGACATCGCCTGCATGTGCCGGGGCGGCGAACGAGCTCGTCGCCGAGCTCGAGCGGACGGTCGGCCCGGCCGGCGCGCACCCCGGGAACGGGCGCGCGATCTGGCTCGAAGCCCCTGCCTGGGCCTGTGCGAGCAGGCGCCCGCGCGCGCTGGTGACCGTGGCCGGCGAGGAGCCGGTCGAGCGCTCGATCGCCCCGGCGACGCGCCGAGCGATCGCGGCCGCGCTCGTCGGCAGGGTGCCCGGCCCGATGGCGCCCGACCTCGATCCCGCCAGGCGGCGGCGACGCTGCGGCTGCTGCGCCGGGTCGGCGTCGGTCGATCCCGAGAGCCTCGACGGCTACCGCGCCCACGGCGGCTACGCGGCGCTGCGGCGGGCGCTCGAGCTCGGCCCGGCCGGCGTCATCCGCGAGGTGACCGAGTCGAAGCTGCTCGGCCGCGGCGGCGCCGCGTTCCCCACCGGGCGCAAGTGGGACGCCGTGGCCCGAAACCCGGTCGGCCCGCACTACCTGGTCTGCAACGCCGACGAGTCCGAGCCGGGCACCTTCAAGGACCGGGTCGCTGATGGAGGACGACCCGTTCGCGGTGATCGAGGCGATGACGATCGCCGGCTTCGCCACCGGCTGCGAGCACGGCTACCTCTACGTGCGCGGCGAGTACCCGCTGGCGCTGGGACCGGCTGGCGAACGCCGATCACCGAGCCGCGCGCAGCCGCGGCTTGCTCGGCGACGACATCATGGGCCACGGCCTGCGCTTCGACATCGAGCTGCGCCGCGGCGCGGGCGCCTACATCTGCGGCGAGGAGACGGCGCTCTTCAACTCGATCGAGGGCTACCGCGGCGAGCCGCGCAACAAGCCGCCGTTCCCGGTCGAGGTCGGGCTCTTCGGCAAGCCGACGGTCGTCAACAACGTCGAGACGCTGGTCAACGTGCTCGCACATCGTCTCGCGAGGGCGGCGCGCGCCTTCGCCGGCCATCGGCACCGAGCAGTCGACCGGGCACGAAGCTCTTCTGCCTGTCCGGGCTACGTCGAGCGGCCGGGCCTCTACGAGGTGCCGTTCGGCATCACGCTGCGCGACGCTGATCGAGATGGCGGCGGCGTCGCCGGCGGCCGGCGAGCTGCGCGCGGTCCTGCTCGGCGGCGCCGCGGGCGCCTTCGTCGGCCCCGACAAGCTCGACGTCGCCGCTGACCTTCGAGGGCACCCGCGCCGCCGGCGCGACGCTCGGCTCGGGCGTGGTCATGGTCTTCGACGACACGGTCGACCTGGCGCCGATCCTGCTGCGGATCGCCGCGTTCTTCCGCGACGAGTCGTGCGGCCAGTGCGTGCCCTGCCGCGTCGGCACCGTGCGCCAGGAGGAGCTGCTGCTGCGGCTGGCGAGCGGCCGCCCGCGGGGCACCGTCGGCGACGAGCTGGCGCTGCTCGACGAGATCGGCCAGGCGATGCGCGACGCGTCGATCTGCGGCCTCGGCCAGACGGCGGCGAGCGCGATCGAGTCGGCGATGCGCGACGCTGCGGCCCTTCGCCGAGGAGGGGGTCGGCATGAGCGCGGTTCCGGTCGACGCCTGCCGGCGCACGGTCGAGCTCGAGATCGACGGCGAGACGGTGCGCGCCCGCGAGGGCACGACGATCCTCGAGGCCTGCCGCGCGCCAGGGGCTCGAGACCCCGACGCTCTGCTACGGCGAGACCCTGACGCCGGTCAACGTCTGCCGCGTCTGCGTGGTCGAGCTCGAGGGCTCGCGGGTGCTCGTGCCCGTCGTGCTCGCGCAAGGTCGAGGCCGGCATGAAGGTCCGGACCGACTCCGAGCGCGTGCGCCACAGCCGCAAGATGGTGCTCGAGCTCCTCGCCTCGTCGGTCGACCTCTCCACCGCCCCCGATGTCGGCCGCTGGCTCGAGCGAGTACGGCGCCCGGCCGGAGCGCTTCGGCCCGCCCGCGGCGCCGGCCGAGGCGGGCGCGCGCGACCACGCCCGGCCCGGCCATCACCACGCCGGCGACGGCCAGACGGCCGCGACCGTCGCCCAGCCGGTGAAGGTCGACAACGAGCTCTACGTGCGCGACTACAGCAAGTGCATCCTCTGCTACAAGTGCGTCGAGGCCTGCGGCACCGACGCGCAGAACACCTTCGCGATCGCCGTGGCGGGCCGCGGCTTCGACGCCCGCATCTCGACCGAGTTCGCCGTGCCGCTGCCCGACTCGGCGTGCGTCTACTGCGGCAACTGCATCGGCGTCTGCCCGACCGGCGCGCTGATGTTCAAGAGCGAGCACGACCATCGCGCCGCCGGCACCTGGGACGAGGTCGCGCCAGGCCGCGCACCGACACGATCTGCCCGTACTGCGGCGTCGGCTGCACGCTCGCGCTCCACGTCCAGGACAACGAGATCGTCAAGGTGACCTCGCCGCTCGACCACGACGTCACGAGCGGCCACCTCTGCATCAAGGGCCGGTTCGGCTTCCAGTTCGTCCAGAACCGCGCCCCCAAGCGCCCCCGGTGAATACATGGGGCCTGGCCCCATTTATTCAGCTGCGGTGATGCGCTCCGCGCCGGTGTAGATGTTGAACCGGCTGCCGCGCAGGAAGCCGACCAGCGTCATCCCGAACCGGCGGCCCGCGTCGACCGCCAGGCTCGAGGGGGCCGACACCGCGCACACGATCGGGATGCCCGCGACCGCGGCCTTCTGCACGATCTCGAAGCTGAGCCGGCCCGACACCATCAGCACGCGCTCGGACAGGGGCAGCTCGCCCCGCAGGAGCGCGTGGCCGACCAGCTTGTCGACGGCGTTGTGGCGGCCGACATCCTCGCGCAGCTCGAGCAGCGCGGCCGTCGGCGTCGAAGAGCCCGGCCGCGTGCAGGCCGCCGGTCGTGTCGAACACGCGCTGGGCCTCGCGCAGCCGCCCGGGCAGCTCGACCACGACGGCCTCGGCGACGCTCGGCCCCTCGGCGACCGGCTCGCACCGCACCGAGATCGAGTCGAGCGACGCCTTCCCGCAGACTCCGCAGCTCGACGTCGTGTAGAAGTTGCGCTGGAGCAGTTCGGGGTCATACGGCCGGGCCAGATCGACCGTGACCACGTTGTACTGCTGCTCCTCGCGCGGCACCGAGCAGTAGCGCACGCTCCTGACGTCGCCGGTCGCGGCCACCAGCCCCTCGGTGTGCAGGAAGCCGGCCGCCAGCTCGAAGTCGTTCCCGGGGTGCGCATGGTCACGGCGACCCGGCGCTGCTCCATCCCCGGCGCGTCGACCCGGATCTCCATCGGCTCCTCGGTGGCCAGCGCATCGGCGGTGCGCTTGCGGCCGTCGCCGAGCTCGACCGCGGTCAGGCGGATGCGGGTGACGCTGCCCGGACGGGCCACACGGTCGTCGGAAACGCTCACACCCGCAGTGTACGACCGACGCGCTAGCGGGGATCCTCGCGGTCGATGTTCCAGTGCCGGCGCCGTGGTTGCGATCCAGCCTTCGCCTGTCGCCGCGCGGGCGCAGCGAGAACCGGGTGATCACCCGCTGGCCGCCCTCGTGGTCGCCGTAGAGGATGTCGACCGTGAGCGACGTGCGAGCTGCGATCGCATCGGCGGCCGCGCGGAAGTCGTCGCTCTCGGGCTCGCGGAACGCGCCCTGCCAGAAGCCGACGTCGCCGACCGGCACGTACAGGTCGCGCGAGAGCCGGCGGAAGTCGTCGAGCGCCGGCGCGTCGCCGCGCGTCTGAAGCTGCGGGGACGAACCGCCAGCCGTGCAGCACCGCCATCCCGCTGCCGACATTGCGCACCGAGATGGTCAGGTAGACCGCCTCGTCGGACGCCTCGGCGGTGCCGCCGCCGCCCGGCGCCATCACCCAGTGGTCATCGACGAAGCCCACCTTCTGGGGCGGATCCTCCAGGTGCGACGGCATCAGAAGCGGCCGCAGGCCGGCCATGAGCGCGCGCTCGGCGACGCGCGCCGAGCGGTTGGACGAGCGCACCGACGAGAAGGTCGCCACCGCCAGCACGAGCGTTCCGCCGGCGGTCGCAAGCGATGAGATGGTCACCCAGTCGGCCATCGGCCCGCGAGTCTACCCCGCGCGGCCGGCACGCTCGGGCTAGGGCATCGCCTGCATGTTCGCGTCCTGGCCGAGCGCGGCGAAGGCGGCCAGGACGGAGGGGTATGCCAGCAGTCTGAAGTCGTTGCCCTTCGGCGGAGATCGAGTCGAAGAAGGTGATCGCCTTCACATGCGGGGTGCAGCGCCGCCCAGGTTGCCGTACGCCTCGATCCAGGCCGGCGTCTCGGCGTTGCTGCTGAGGCTGGCCGTCTCGCCGACGATGAACGGCTTGCCGTGGGCGTGGGCGAATGGCCAGCGCGGGATCGAGCAGCTCCGCCTGGGTGCGAAACGGGGCGCCGGGGAAGTTGTAGGCGTCGGCGCCGATCCAGTGCACGTACGCGTTGCCGGGGTAGAAGCCGGCGGCGTCGACCTGCGCGTGCGCGGCCGAAGTCATATGCGCCATCGGCGTCCACACGAAGTGAACGTTGGTCGAGCGCCAACGGCCCGGAACAGCAGCACCATGTGCCGCCACGCGGCGGCGACCTTGGGCCGCCGATGCGCCGCACGACGTGCTTGACCGACCGGCCCGGGCCGCAGATGTAAGCGCTTGTGCCCACGCGGCTGGTCGAACTCATACCAGGGCACGAGCATGATCTGGGTGCCGGTGTCTCGCATCGCCCTGGCTGCGGCCAGGATGACGCGGTCCTGCGTGCCGGCTGCGATGGCGGCCGCGGTGGTGGTGGGGGCGGCCGACCAGGCGAGCTCGGGGATCCTGCCTGCGGCCTTGTCAGGAGCGACTCGGCTCGCCCAGCCGGTGAACGTCCACGGCACGTATGTGCGGTCGAGGGCGAGATTGCGGCCGATGGCCGTCTCGAGCGCCGTGATCCCACCCGGCTCGTTGGCGAACGCGCCCAGGTAGACACCGGAGGCGGGGACGATCGAGCCCGCGGGCGCCGGCGGAGCCGCAACCCGAGCAAGACCGCGGCGGAGAGCACAAGGGCGGCGAGGGTGCGCGGAAGGGCCATCCTCTAAGCCTCGACCATCCCGAGGCATCCGGCCATACCCGGAACAGGTGGGCCGCCCTCCCCGAAACTCGCGCCGGCGCCTACCCGCCGGGCGTCAGTCCTCGATCATGATCGACAGGGTCGGGCAGGCGGCCTCGGCCTCCTCGACGCAGTCGCGCAGGCTCTCGTCGGGCTCGGCGACGTACTCCAGCCGGTCGGGCGAGACCAGGTTGAACACCTCCGGGCAGGCGATCATGCACTGGCCGTGGTGATCGCACGTCTGGGTGTCGACGGTCACGCGCATGGGGCCTCCTCGGGCCGGGTGGCAAGGAACGCGAGCGGCAGCTCGACGGCACCGGTCACACCGCTCTGGGGGCGGAACGTCGCCGGGCGGGTCAGGCGCACGCCCGGGAGCCGGCGTGCCAGCAGGGGCAGGGCCTCGCGCATGTCGATCCGCGCCAGCCAGTGGCCCAGGCAGTGATGGGCGCCGCCGCCGAAGCCGAAGTGCGCCCGCCGCTCCACCGTGATGTCGAACGGCTCGTCGCCGACCGCGAGCGGGTCGGTGTTGGCCGGCGGGCTGAGCAGGTGCAGGGTCGTGCCGCGCGGGATCTCGAGGCCCTCGAAGGTGATGTCCTCGACGGCCCGGCGGGTCGTCCACACCACGGTCGGGTTGAACCGGATCACCTCCTCGACCGCGTTTCCCGCCAGCTCGGGCCGCTCGGCCAGGAGCGCCCACTGGCCGGGGTGCTCGACGAAGAGCTGCAGGGCCAGTCCGAGCTGGTTCTTGGTCGTGTCCATGCCCCCGAAGATGATCAGCGCGATCATCGCCCGCAGCTCCGCATGCGTCAACCGGCCCTCGCCGTCGTGCGCGGCCACAAGGCCCGAGATGACGTCGTCGCCCGGCGCCCGGCGGCGCTCCTCGATCAGCTCGTCACCGAGCCCGTACAGCTTCGCGAGAGCGGTCTCGATCCGCTCGCGGTCCTCGGCGATCGTGATGCCGAAGGCGAGGCCGATGTCGGTCGACCAGTGGCTCACGTCCTGCCAGCGGCCCTCGTCGAGCCCGACCAGGCGGCACAGCACCCGGGCCGAGTACGGCTCGGCGAACTCGGCCACGAACTCGCAGCTGCCCCGGCCGGCGAACGCGTCGATCAGCTCGCCCGCCAGCTCGCGGAACCCCGGCACCATCCGCTCCATCAGCGAGCGCGAGAACGCGGGGTTGGCGATCCGGCGCAGGCGGCGGTGATCGTCGCCCTCGACGCTGAGCACGTTCAGCGACCACCAGTCGGCCAGCAGGCCCTCGGTGATGCCGTTCTGGGCGGGCCAGGCAAAGCTGCCCTGGCGCAGCCGCCGGTCTTTCAGAAGCGCGCTCGTCTGCTCGTACCGGAGCACGGCCAGGCCGAAGTTCGTGCGGGCGTACCAGCTCTGCTCGCGGGCGGCCCGCACCGCCTCGGATGACGCCGAGAAGTCAGGATCCGAGACGTCGAAGTACGGCACCTCGGAAGCGGCGGTCGCTGTCGGCTTCGGCACCGTCTGAGGTTCTCACATCCGCGGCGGCCACACGTTCAGGGTGACCGCCCCGCCGCTGCCGGCGGTGGCCGCATGCGGCACGCCGCCCGGGATCAGCACCTGCTGCCCGGGGCCGAGCCGGAGCTCGTCGGCTCCGGTGTGAAAGACGATCTCGCCCTCGAGGACGATCGTCAGCTGATCCTCCGGGTGGCGGTGCTCCTCCCACTCCGACCCGGCCGCGTACCGGTACATGGTCACGGTCAGGTCGGCGGACGCGATCGTGCTGCCGGAGATGCCGGGCCGCCTCTCGGCGAACTCGCGCGCCTCCCAGTCGATCACAAGCGGACGTTTCACCCGCCGGCGAGGATACCGGCCTACCATTTCGAGCGGGATGACACCGGATGCACACAATGCCGCCGCCGCTGAGGCCACCGCGTCCTTCGAGCCGCGCGAGAGCACCTACCGGCGGATCGCCGGCCTGATCGCCGCCGACCGCTGCGTCATCCTCGACGGCGGCACCGCCACCGAGCTGCGCGAGGTCGCCGACGACCGGCCCGAGCTGCAGGAGCGGCTATGGGGGACGGGCGCGCTCGTGCGCTCCCCCGCCGAGGTGCTGCGGGTGCACCGCGCGTACGTCGACGTCGGCTGCGACGTGATCTCGACCGACACGTGGGGCCTGCCGACCGCCGTCCGCGACGAGCGCCCGTCGCTGTGGGACGCCGACCGGCCCGTGCACTGGATGGACGTCGCCCGCCGCGGGATCGGGCTGGCCCGCCGGGCCGCCGCCGAGGGCGGGCGCGGCGGCGAGTGCGCGATCGCGTTCAGCATCAACGGCGACGTCGACACGCCCGAGGGAGCCGAGACCATCCGGCTGCTCGCGCGCGTGTTCGAGGAGGATCCGCCCGACATCGTCCTGCTCGAGACGCTCTCGCTGGTGCGGACATCGACCTATGCGACCGTCGAGCGCCTGCTCGCCACCGGCATTCCGGTCTGGCTCAGCTTCCGGCGCTGCCTGCAGGGCGTCTGCGGCGTCTACGGCGAGCACTGGGGCGGGCCGGAGGGCGACTCGTTCGGCCGCGCGGCGCGCCGGTTCGAGCAGATGGGCATCGCCGCCCTCCTGATCAATTGCATCCCGCCCGACCATGTGGGCGGCATGATCTCGTGGATGCGCGACTTCACCGACCTGCCGCTCGGCGTGTACCCGAACCTGGGCTACCTCTCGACCGCGGGCTGGCGCACCGAGGCCGGCGTGGGCGGCGCGGAGTACGCCGAGATGGCGCTGGGCTGGCGGGCGGAGGGCGCGCAGATCATCGGCGGGTGCTGCGGCGTCGGGCCCGAGCACCTCGCGGCGGCGCGAACCGCCCTCGAGGGCGTCCCCGCCGGCCACACCCGGCCCCGGGAGCTGGCCGCGACGGTGGACGACCCGGGAGTGCGAAGCGGCGCCCGCGTCGAGCCGTGGACGGACGAGCGCGGCGCTGTGCTGTTCCCGCTCGACTTCCCCGATCTCCTGCGCGAGCCGGGGGTGTTTGCGCCCACGCAGGGCAGCTTCCTGGTGTGGAAGTACCTGTACCGCGAGGACGTCGGCCGCGGCCGCCGCTGCCTGGATGTCGGCTGTGGCACCGGCCTGCAGACGGTGCAGCTGGCCAAGAACGGCGCCGCGCACGTGCACGCCATCGACGTCGACGACCGGGCCGTGTCGAACACGCTCACAAACGCGTTCCGAAACGGCGTCGCCGACCGCGTGAGCGCGGCCGCGGTCGACCTCTATCCGTGGGTCCCCGAGGAGCGCTACGACGTGATCGTGGCCAGCCTCTACCAGCTTCCGGTCGACCCGTTCGCCCAGGCCTCGACCCACCGGCCGCTCGACTATTGGGGCCGGAATCTGATCGACCACCTGATCGCGATCCTGCCCGAGGCGCTGGCCGCCGACGGCGTCGCCTACATCATGCAGCTCTCGATCATCGGCCAGCGGCGGACGGCCGAGCTGCTTGACCGAGCGGGGTTTGCGTCGCGGGTCGTAGACTTCGCGTTCTTCGAGTTCAACGAGCTGTTTGCAGACAAGGAAGAGCAGATCCGGCGGGTGGAGCAGTTATCCGACGCATACCACCTGACGCTGGGCGACCAGAACGTCATCGTCGCGTACCTGATCGAGGTGACGCGAACTGGAGAAAGCGAGGGGCCACCGGCATGACCGCTGCCGACAACGAGTACCTGTTCACATCCGAGTCAGTCACCGAGGGGCACCCGGACAAGATCGCAGACCAGATCTCCGACGCGGTGCTCGACGCCGTCCTGCGCGACGACCCCTATGGGCGCGTGGCCTGCGAGACGCTGGTCAACACCGGCCTGATCGTCGTCTCTGGCGAGATCTCGACGACCACGCACGTGAACGTGCCCGACGTCGCCCGCGAGACGGTGCGCCGCATCGGCTACGACAACGCGCTCTACGGGTTCGACTGCAACACCTGCGCCGTGATGAACACGATCGACCGCCAGTCGCCCGACATCGCCCAGGGCGTCGACTCGGCCTACGAGGTGCGGGTCGACTCGACCGACGACGACACCCTCGACGTCGCCGGAGCCGGTGACCAGGGGATGATGTTCGGCTACGCCACCCGCGAGACCGACGAGCTGATGCCGATGCCGATCTGGCTCGCCCACCGGGTGGCAAAGCGGCTCGCGGAGGTGCGCCGGAGCGAGCTCATCCCCTACCTGCGCCCGGACGGCAAGACGCAGGTCACCGTGCGGTACCGCGACGGCAAGCCGGTCGCGATCGAGAAGCTCCTGATCTCGACCCAGCACGCCGACGGCGTCGACTGCGAGACGCGGATCAAGCCCGACCTGTGGGAGCACGTGGTCGGCCCGGTGCTGCCCGCGGAGCTGTACGACGAGGGCGCGCTGCGGGCCAACTTCATGGTCAACCCCACCGGCCGGTTCGTGATCGGCGGCCCGATGGGCGACTGCGGGCTCACGGGGCGCAAGATCATCGTCGACACCTACGGCGGCATGGCCCGCCATGGCGGCGGCGCGTTCAGCGGCAAGGACCCCTCAAAGGTCGACCGCTCGGCCGCCTACGCCGCCCGCTGGGTGGCGAAGAACGTGGTCGCGGCCGGCCTCGCCGACCGCGTCGAGGTGCAGGTCGCCTACGCCATCGGGGTGGCGCACCCGGTGTCGGTGATGGTCGAGACGTTCGGGACCGAGCACATCGGCCGCGGCCGCATTGCCCAGCTGATCTCCGAGCACTTCGACCTGCGCCCGGGCGCCTTCCGCGAGGAGCTCAACCTGCACCGGCCCATCTACCAGAAGACGGCCGCCTACGGCCACTTCGGCCGCAACGACCCCGACTTCACGTGGGAGCGCACCGACCGCGCCGACGCCCTGCGCGAGGCGGCGGGGCTGGCGGCGCCCGCCGCGGTACCCGCATGAGCGAGGCGGCGTCGCGATGGGCGTAACGGTCGTCGGCTCGATCGCGTTCGATCGGGTCAAGAGCCCCTTCGGCGAGCGGATGCGCATGCTGGGCGGAGCGGCGACGCACTTCGCCCTCGCCGCGTCGTTCTTCGACACGGTCTCGGTGGTGGGCCCGGTCGGCGACGACTTCGGCGAGGAGCACATCGAGGTGCTGCGCACGCGGGGGACGAACGTCTCGGACATCGAGCGCGTCCCCGGCGGCAAGACGTTCTTCTGGCACGGCGAGTACGGCTGGGATCTCAATCAGTGCCAGACGCACGCCACCGAGCTGGGCGTGTTCGCCGACTTCGAGCCCAAGCTGTCGGCGGGCTCGCGCGAGTGTGACGTCCTGTTTCTGGCCAACATCCAGCCCACACTGCAGCTGGCCGTGCGCCGGCACTGCCACACCGCGCGGTTCGTCGCGCTCGACTCGATGAACTTCTGGATCGACACCGCCCGCGACCAGTTGCTCGAGGTGCTGCAAACGGTCGACTGCGTGCTCCTGAACGACGCCGAGCTGCGCCAGCTGACCGGCCGCCCGAACGTCCTCACCGCCGCCCGCGAGCTGCAGCTGCTGGGGCCGCGCGTGATCATCGCCAAGCAGGGCGAGTACGGCGCGGCGATGGTGACACCTGACTCGTTCTTCTCGCTGCCGGCGTTCCCGCTCGCGACCGTGATCGACCCGACCGGCGCCGGCGACACCTTCGCGGGCGGCTTCCTGGGCTATGTTGCACGGCACGCGGAGCAGGGCCTGACCGACGACGTGCTGCGCCAGGCGATGGCGTACGGGACGGCGCTTGCGTCGTTCAACGTCGAGGAGTTCGGCACCGACCGTGTTGCCCGCCTCACCGCCGACGAGATCCGCGAGCGCGTCGACGGCCTCACCCGCATCACCGCATTCGAGCACGCCCCGGTCGAGCTCGCGACCTCAGCCCTGATTCCCACACATCTGGAGAGCGAATGAATCCCACGGCAGTCACGACAGACACCGACTTCAAGGTCGCCGACCTCTCGCTGGCCGCGTTCGGCCGCAAGGAGATCCAGCTTGCCGAGCACGAGATGCCCGGCCTGATGGCGACCCGGCGCGAGTTCGGGGAGTCGCAGCCGCTGCGGGGTGCGCGCATCACCGGCTCGCTGCACATGACCATCCAGACGGCGGTGCTGATCGAGACGCTGGTGGCCCTCGGCGCCAAGGTGCGGTGGGCGTCGTGCAACATCTTCTCGACCCAGGATCACGCCGCCGCGGCGGTCGCGGTCGGGCCCGACGGCACGCCCGACGACCCGCGCGGCGTCCCGGTGTTCGCCTGGAAGGGCGAGACGCTCGAGGAGTACTGGTGGTGCGCGGAGCGGGCGCTGCTCTGGCCCGACGGCGGCCCCAACATGATCCTCGACGACGGCGGCGACGCCACCCTGTTCGTGCACAAGGGCGTCGAGTACGAGCGCGCGGGCGCCGTGCCGGCCCCGGACTCGGCCGACACCGAGGAGTTCCGGGTCGTGCTGCGCCTGCTGGAGCAGTCGCTCGAGCAGGATCCGCAGCGCTGGACGACCATCGCAGCGGGCATCAAGGGCGTCACCGAGGAGACGACGACCGGCGTGCACCGGCTGTACGAGATGCAGCTTGCCGGCCAGCTCCTGTTCCCCGCGATCAACGTGAACGACTCGGTCACCAAGTCGAAGTTCGACAACCTGTACGGCTGCCGGCACTCGCTGATTGACGGCATCAACCGCGCCACCGACGTCATGATCGGCGGCAAGATCGCGGTCGTGTGCGGCTACGGCGACGTGGGCAAGGGCTGCGCCGAGTCGCTGCGCGGCCAGGGCGCGCGTGTGGTGATCACCGAGATCGACCCGATCTGCGCGCTGCAGGCGGCGATGCACGGCTTCGAAGTGACCACGCTCGAGGACGTCCTGGAGCGGGGCGACATCTTCATCACCGCGACCGGCAACCGCGACATCATCACGGCGGAGCACATCGGCCGGATGAAGCACCAGGCGATCATCGGCAACATCGGCCACTTCGACAACGAGATCGACATCGCCGGCCTGACCGCGGTGCCGGGCGTTCGGCGCGTCACCATCAAGCCGCAGGTGGACGAGTGGGTCTTCCCCGATGGGCACTCGGTGATCCTCCTGTCGGAGGGGCGGCTGCTGAACCTCGGCAACGCCACCGGCCATCCCAGTTTCGTCATGTCGAACTCGTTCACGAACCAGGTGATCGCCCAGATGGAGCTCTTCACGAAGAGCGGGGCGTACGAGCGGCAGGTGTACACCCTGCCGAAGCACCTCGACGAGAAGGTGGCCCGGCTGCACCTGGACGCGCTCGGGGTGAAGCTGACGCAGCTGCGGCCCGAGCAGGCCGCCTACATCGGCGTTCCGGCCGACGGGCCCTACAAGCCGGAGCACTACCGCTACTGAGCAGCCCGCATGGTGACCGAGGCCGTCGTCGTGCGTGTGTGCAGCGTGAGCCGCCAGCACCCCCGTGAGGGGACGTCGATGATCGACGGCCCGAGCACCGGGAACGACTGGCGGAACCGGCCGGGCGCGTCGAGGCGCCGGCCGGCGACGACCATCGTGCCGCGGGCACGGTTGCGGTAGTCGATCCAGAGGATCTTTGTCCGCGCGCCCCCGCTTCGGGGCACGACGCCGCCCGGGTAGATGCGGAGGCCCGGTGTACGGTGCTGCCGCCAGGTGACGCCGGCCAAGGCGTAGTAGAAGAGGTGGCCGACGATCTGTGACGAGTTCCGGTTTC
This sequence comes from uncultured Actinomycetes bacterium, assembly GCA_963732075.1. GTDB lineage: Bacteria > Actinomycetota > Thermoleophilia > Gaiellales > JAICJC01 > JAICJC01. Next base: position 580,557 of record CAVSYD010000003.1, read on the forward strand.
GCGGCGACCCACGGGAGGCCGCGTATCGACGCCTCCACACCGGGCCGCGCGGTGTAGTGGACAACGGTCATCGGACACGCCGAGAGTGGGATGCGGGGCGGTGAGGCGGCGGCGAGGCCGGGCTCCCGAGGCACGCGGCACAGGCGCCCGCGACCACCGCGGTGGGCACGAGCGATCGCATCAGCGTCTGCGGCCGTCGAGCCGGATCGTCCACCCGTCGACCGAGTCGATGACCAGATGCGACTGGTCCCAGGGATCGCGCGCGAGCGTTGCCCGGACGGCGGCCTCGGATTCCGCCTCGACGGCGAGCGCCACCCGGCGCTCGTCTGCAAGCGGCCCGCCAAGCACGACGAAGCCCGAGTCCACGAGCCCGTCCATGAAGTCCGCGTGTTCCCTCCAGCCGGACTGCCCCTCGAGCGGCTGCGAGGCGTCCCACTGCGGCCCCCTGCGGCGGAGTACGACGAAGAACATCGCCACCGCCCCACTTTACCGCGTGCACCAAAAGGGGTCAGACCCCTTTTGGTGCGGCCCTAGAAGTGCTCGAGGAGCGCGCGGAAGGCGGGCACGTGCAGGATGCGGTCGTGCTCGGCGGGCAGCTCGTCGTGCTCGAGCCGCCAGGTGTGCGGGTTGGGGACGAAGACGCCCCGCAGGCCGGCCGCGACCGCCGGCAGGATGTCGGATCGGGGCGAATTGCCGATCATCCACGTCCGCTCCGGTGGGAGCGACTCCTCGGCGACCAGCTCCCGGTAGGTGTCGGCGGTCTTCTCGGGAGTGATCACGGTGCGCCGGAACAGGTGAGCGAGGCCGGAGCGCTCGATCTTGCCCGCCTGCTCGGCCCGCTCGCCCTTCGTCAGCATCAGCAGGTCGTGCCGCCGCCCGAGCTCGGCCAGCGTCTCGGGCACACCGGGGATGATGTCGAGCTCCTCCCATCGCAGCCGCGCCGTCAGCCGGGCGATGGCCTCGCGGTCGGCCGGGGTCGGCTCGCGCTCGTGCAGGCGGGCGACGGTCACCTCGAGGCTGATCGCAAACACGCCCGTGCCGTAGCCGTGCACGGCCGAGTGCTCGCGCTCGATCTCGTCGAGCGCGGCCCGCACCTCCTCGCGGGCGAGCGCCGGATGGTCGAGCCAGGCGATGAACTCGTCGATCACCTCCTCGAAGACGACGTTTGACTCCCACAGCGTGTCGTCGGCATCGAAGATCAGGTGCTGGCGGATTGCGGGACGCATGTCAGACGCAGTATCCGTGAACTACGATCCCGCGATGCCCGGGCTTCCGAAGATCGAGCTGCACCTGCACCTCGACTGCGCCGCGAGCCACGCCGCGGTCGCCCGGTTGCGCCCGGAGATCACGCTCGAGCAGTACCGGGCCGACTTCATCGCACCGGCCAAGTGCACGAACCTGGTCGACTTCCTGCTGCGGCCGCCGCGGATCGTGGCGCTGATGCAGGATCAGCACGGGCTCGAGACGATCGTCGATGACCTGTTCGACCAGCTCGCCCGCGACGGCGTGGTCTACGCCGAGCCGCGCTTTGCCCCGCACCTGCACACGGACGGTGGCCTCGAGCCGGCGGAGGTGGTCGAGATCGTGAACGCCGCGGTCGACCGGTCGGCCGCCGACTCCGGCGTCGCGGCTCGCCTGATCCTGTGCACGCTGCGCCACTACGACGCCGTCACGAGCCTCGAGACGGCCCACCTGGTCGAGCAGTTCCAGGGGTCGCTGGTGGTCGCGCTCGACATCGCGGGCGACGAGGCCGGCCACCCGCTCGACGCGCACGTCGAGGCGTTCCGGTACGCCGAGGAGCACGGCCTGCGACGCACGGCGCACGCCGGCGAGGCGGCGGGCGCGGACAGCGTCTGGGAAACGCTGCGGCGGCTGCGACCCGAGCGGATCGGCCACGGCGCGCGCAGCATCGAGGACCCCGACCTCGTCGAGCACCTGATCGCAGCCGGGATTCACCTCGAGGTGTGCCCGTCGTCGAACGTGCAGACCAACCTGTGCGACACCTACGCCGACCACCCCATCGACGCGCTCTACCGCCGGGGCGTCTCGCTCGGCGTCAACACCGATGGGCGCGCGATCACCGACATCACGCTTGAGCGGGAGTACGAGCGGCTGCGGGCGACGTTCGCCTGGACCGACGACGACCTGATGCGCTGCAACCTGGCCGCGCTCGAGGCGTCCTTCGCCCCGCCCGACCTGCGCACGCAGCTGCGGGCGCGGATCGACGGCCACGTCCCGGCCTGAATATTCGGTGCCAGGCACCCAATATTCACGAGAGCGGGAACGGCGGCTGCCACCACGGCGGCTTGGTGCTCGGCTGGACGGCCGTCACCCACTTGACCCACCAGAACCCCCGCCGCCCGGGCGCCACCAGCCGCGCGGGCGCGCCGTGATCGGGATCCAGGGGCACGCCGTCGAGGTGCGTGGCGATCATGAGCCCCGCTGCGGAGGACGGGTCGAACCGGCGCGTGTAGCCCGTCGCCGACCGCACCTCGATGCTGGTCGTGCCGGGCGGCGTGCGCAGCGGCAGATCGGACAGCCGCACGCCGCCCCAGCGGTTGCGCGCGTACCAGCCACTCGTGCAGTCGAGCGTGCACATCCATTCGTGCTGCGGCAGGCGAGCGAGATCGGCCAGCCCCAGCCGCCGGCCGCCGACGTCGAGCCGCCAGGCGGCCGGGCTGATGTGCTGCACCGAGTCGTTGATCCACACCGTCGGCGCGGGCTCGGACTGCTCGAGCGACCCGGTCGCGGCGCGCGGCACGCCCAGAAACTGCTCGAAGGCGAACTTGGCGGCAACCGCCGCAACTGACAGCGTCGCGAGCCGCAGGAGCGCGCCGCGGGTGAGGTCGCCCTGTCGCAGCGCGATCGGGCGCCGCAGCAGGTGTACGAGCAGCAGCGGCACGAGGATGAGGGCGAACGTGATGTGCCAGCCCTGCGCGGTCAGTGGGCCGACGTCGCGGACGCCGAGCGAGTGGGCAACGCCGAAGCCGAGCAGGCCGACCGCGCAGGCGGCCGCGACGAGCGACAGGAACACGTGCGGCCAGCGCCGCCGCAGGCCGCGCCGGATCACGCCGAGCTTGCTCCAGACGAGCAGGATCACCGCGATGCCGGTGGCGCCGTGCGCCCACACGACGAGGTGGGCGTGGCGATCGGACACCCACAGGCCCAGCACACCCGTCACAAACGACGCCAGGAGCGCGCTCCCGAGCAGCCACAGGTCGATACGTCGCCGCATCGACTCCCAGACTAGGCGGTCAGGCCGCGCAGGACGGTGACAGCGAACGCACGCGGATCTCGGTCGGCACCCTGCCCCACGGATCACGGCGGAAGAAGGCCTCGTCGACGGCGGTCTCGCGGTCGATGCTGACGTCGAGGGTGACCCACGCCTCGCCGCGGCCGTACCGGACCTGGGTCTGGTATGCCACAACGGTGTCGGAGTTGGGATCGGTGGACATCGCACTCCTGTTATCGGCGCGCGACACCAGGACCTTCCAGACAAACGACGTAGCGTCGCTACGCGATTGTGGGGGACGCCCGGTGCTAGCCGACCGGGCCGCGCTGGGCCAGATAGCGCGCGTTGAAGTCGTCGAGCAGTGCGTCCTTCTCGGCCAGCACCCCGTGGGTGAAGGCGCGTGAGCGGACGCCGCGCTGGACGCGCTCGCACACCACGTAGTCCTGGTGTCCGACGAGCTCGGCGAACTCGACCACCTCCGAAGGGTCGAACCCGGGATCGGCGATCGCCTCGGGCCGGAACAGGTACTCCGAGACCACCGTGGTGAGGCCCGCCTCGCGCGGCCAGAGCGCGGTCGAGATCGCGCCGGTGCCGGTGACGTCGAGGAACATGTTCGGGTAGACCGTGCACCCGTACAGCGACGTCGCATCGTGCTCGTCGAGGCCGGGCATCAGCGGCAGGCTCGAGTGGCCGGTGCGCGTGAAGCTGTCGCCGCCCCCGGCGATGGCGACGCCTCCGTCCTGGCGATGCGCGTCGAACACGGAGCCCTTGCGGAACGCGGGGACGACCGCGACCAGCTCGGGGTGTACGGTCGGGCAGTGCAGGCACTCGTTGTAGTTCTCGATCAGGATCTTCCAGTTCGCGTGCACCTCGTTCACGGTCACGTGGCCGATCCGGAGCTCACCCAGGTTGAACCGCGCGAACCCGAGCGGGCCGTCGTTCTGGTCTCCCAGCCATTGCTCGAGCGGCACCGGATCGGGGTCGAGGTGGACGAACACGAACCCGTGCCAGGTGTCGACCGCAACCGGCCACAGGCTCAGCTCGTCGCGGTCGATCTCGTCCTTCGCGACGTTGGGCGTGCCGATGAGGCGGCCGTCGAACGAGTACGCCCACGCGTGGTACGGGCACTTGACGGCCCCCTTCATCCGCCCCGACGACTCGTCGCACAGGCGCGAGCCGCGATGGCGGCAAACGTTGTAGAACCCGCGCAGCTCGCCGTCGGCGCCCCGCAGGACGATCACGCTCTCGCCGACGACGTCCACCGTCATGTAGTCGCCCGGCTCGGAGAGGGCCTCGTCGCGGCCGGCGTAGTACCAATTGCGGGCAAAGATCCGGTCGCGCTCGAGGTCGAAGACCTCGGCAGCGTGATAGTCCCGCCCAGGCAGCGTGGTCCTCACAGCCATTTCAGCCTACCAGCTTGGCGCCCGGCGAACGCGCAACAATACTGCACATGACCGCACGGAAGGATCCAGCGTGACCTACATCATTGCCGAGCCCTGCATCGACATCAAGGACAAGTCATGCATCGACGTGTGCCCGGTCGACTGCATCCACGAGTACGACCGGATGCTCGTGATCGACCCCGAGGAATGCATCGACTGCGGCGCCTGCGAGCCGGAATGCCCGGTCGAGGCGATCTACCCCGAGGACGCCCTGCCCGACAAATGGCAGGACTTCGTCAAGATCAACTACGCGTTCCCGGACGCCGACGTCATCAACGACCTCGTCCGGCCTACGCGACCGAGCACAACGTCCAGAACAGCCTGCCCGACGCCGGCTGACGTACCGGCGGCCGAGGCGCTACGGCCTCGGGTCGATCGCCCCCCACAGGCGGCGGAACTCGTCGACGTCCTCGAGGAGGAGCTGCCGGTGCTCGGCGCACAGGGCGATGCCCTCCTCCCCTCGGGGCCGACCTCGAGGATCGCCTGCTGCTGGCACCGCGGAAACTTGCATTGCACGGATTCCATGTCGGCCGCCAGCCTACCGCCGTGAGCGCCTCAGGAGTGGTCGGAAGGTGGCACCCAGCCACCAAAACGACGAAAGCCCCGCAAAACGGGGCTTTCGAGAGGTAGCGGGGGCAGGATTCGAACCTGCGACCTTCGGGTTATGAGCCCGACGAGCTACCGGACTGCTCCACCCCGCGACGAAGGACCGAGTTTAGCAGATGCCCTAAGATCCAGCGATGCTCCTGGTGGCGATAATCGTGTGGGCCGTGCTCGTCGGGGCATGCTTCGGCTGGGCGCTCATCTGCGCCCTGCGGACGTTCAGGCGCGCCCGCGCCGCCCAGGCGACGCTGCAGAGCCGGATGGCCGTGCTCGAGGCGGAGGGGCTGGCGACGCTCGAGACCCGCAGCGCCGAGCTGAACGCCAAGGTGGCCCAGATGCAGCTCGCGCTCGAAGGGCTCGAGCGCTCGCTGGCGGGCCTCGAGGTGCTGACGACGCCGGTCGCCGGCGTCGCCGACGTGCTGCTGGCGGTACGCCAGATCGTGCGTCGATGAGCCGGAGGGTCGGTGCGGTCGACATCGGCACCAACTCGACCCGGTTGCTGGTGGCCGACGTGTCGGCGGGCGGCGGCATCGCCGAGGTCGAGCGCCTGCTCGAGATCACCCGCCTCGGCGACCGCGTCGATGCCGAGCGCCGGCTGACGGACGCGGGGATCGCCCGCGTCCACGCGACGCTCGCGCGCTATGCCGCCCGGGCCGCGACGCTCGCGGCCGAGCCGGTGCTCGCGGTGGCGACGAGCGCCGTCCGCGACGCCGAGAACGGCAGGGAGTTCCTGGCCGAGGCGGCGGCCGCGCACGGGTTCGTCCCCCGCCTCCTGACCGGCGAGGAGGAGGCCGAGATGACCTATCGCGGCGTCTGCTCGCGGCAGGCCGTTGGCGCGGGCACGCTGATCTGCGACATCGGCGGCGGCTCGACGGAGCTCATCCTCGGGGGGCCGGACGGCGTCCGCGACCGCGCCAGCCTGAACATCGGCTGTGTGCGCCTGTCCGAGCGGCATCTGCACACCGATCCGCCCACCGCGGGCGAGCTCGCCGCGCTGCGGGCCGAGGCGGCCGCCGCTCTGCCGGCGCGGCTGACGGGCGCGGCCCGCGAGCTGGTCGGCGTCGCCGGAACGGTGACCACCCTCGCGACCATCGACATGGGCCTCGAGTTCGAGATCCCGGAGGCCATCGACGGCCAGCGCCTGCCGGCCGAGGCGGTCGACCGGCTGCTCGCCGAACTGGCCGCGCTCCCGCTCGCACAGCGGCGGCTCGTGCGCGGGCTGATGCCCGAGCGGGCGCCGACGATCGTCGCCGGTTGCGTGATCCTGTCGGCGGTGGTGGCGGCCACGGGGGCGAACGTGGTCGTCGTGTCCGAACGTGACATCCTGCACGGAGCGGTCCTCGCGGCCGCGGACATCCTCGACGCGGGCAACCCGAAGGAGCGTGAGTCGTCATGAGCGAAGGGCAGCGCCAGATCACGCGGTACGGCTGGAAGCCGAGCCTCCCCGACCATCGCGATCTGATCGCCGACACCACCGGGATCACATCCCTCCCCGAGGTGGATCCGCGCCCGAAAATGCCGCCGCCGTTTGACCAGGGTCAGCTCGGCAGCTGCACTGCCAACGCCGTCGGTGCGGCGCTCGAGTACGACGGGATCCTCGACGGCGCGCCCGCGGTGACTCCGAGCCGCCTCTTCATCTACTACTGCGAGCGCACGATCGAGGGATCGCTCGGTAAGGGCGATACCGGCGCGTTCGGGCGCGACGGCTTCAAGGCCGCCCGCAGGTTCGGGACGCCGCCCGAGACGGACTGGCCGTACGACATCGCAAACTACGCCGAAAATCCGCCGCCGCAGGCCTGGCAGGATGCCGCCGCGCACAAGCTGACCAAGAGCTACAAATCGGTGCCGCGGTCGGTCAACCAGTTCAAGCTGGTGCTCTCGAACCAGCAGACGATCGCGTTCGGCTTCTCGGTCTACGAGTCATTCGAGTCCGCCGCGGTGGCGAGCAGCGGCATCGTGCCGATGCCGGCGCCGAGCGAGCAGCAGGTGGGCGGGCACGAGGTGCTGGCCGTCGGCTACCTCGCCGACCAGCCCAACTACGTGCTCGTCCGCAACAGCTGGGGCCCGGGCTGGGGGATCGGCGGGTACTTCCTGATGCCCTGGCAGTACCTGCTCTCGACCGATCTCGCGAGCGACTTTCGCACCATCGTGCGGCCGACGACCAGCTGAGGGGTCAGACCGCCCGGGTGCTGCGGATCTCGCCGCACTTGCGGCAGTACATGACCACGAACCACTGCGGCCCGACCTGCGGCATCTGCGACGCCGCCTCGAAGTCGTGCCCGGTGCCGCACGGATGCGGCTGGGGCGGCACCGCCCCGGGGGCAATCGTGTTGGTCGCGTGGTTCCAGTCCTCGGACATGCGCCCACTTTACCGGCGCTCGAAGTCGTCAGGCGGCGGACCCGGGCCGCGCCGCGGGATCTGCAGCTCTCGCCAGAGCGCTTCCCGGCCGTCGGCACCGATCTTCTCCCAGTGCCCCGCGCACAGGTGGAACACGCCCGACCAGTGCACCCAGTAGGTCATGTTCGGTGCCGCGGGCTCCTCGCAGCCCCTGGCGTCGCAGGTGACGCGGCGGTCGATCATGCCCAACCGGTCAGCGGGGGCCGGGTCCGGAGACGACCAGGTCGGCCGTGATCTGATCGACCGTGGCGGCACCGGCCAGCGCCGCCGCCTCGCGCAGCTGTTCACCGAGACTGGTCAAAACGGCCCCGACGCCCTCCGTCCCTCCGCAGGTGAGCCCCCAGAGGATCGGACGCCCAATCATCACGGCGCGGGCCCCGAGCGCCAGCGCACGAAGGACGTCGACGCCGCGGCGCAGACCGCCGTCGACATACACCTCGACGCGTCCGGCCGCCGCGTCGACCACCTGTGGCAGCGCGCGAGCGGTGGCCACGGCGCCGTCGAGCTGGCGCCCACCGTGGTTGGAGACCACGATCGCGGCCGCGCCCGCCTCGACACACGCGTTGGCATCATCGGCTCGCAGCACCCCCTTGACGACGACCGGGAGCCCTCCCGACACATCGCGCAGCCATTCGATGGTGTCAAAGCCAATGGAGGGGTCCTGCCAGTCGGCGTCCTCAGCCGCAGGCGTGTGCCCGGGCGTGTTCACCATCCAGAGGCCCTCGGGGAGCTCGAATGATGCCTGCGAGGCCCTCACCTTCCTTCCCGCAAACGGCGTATCAGCAGTCAGGACCAGGGCCGAGCAACCTGTGGCTTTCGCCTCTGCGACCAACTCCGCTGTCCACCCGCGGTCGCGCATCACATAGACCTGAAACCAGCGTGCCGCGGTCGGGGCCGCGGCGGCAATGTCGCCAAGCGTCGCGCTCGCGCGGGTCGAGATCACAAGGAGGCTGCCGGCGGCGGCGACCGCTCGCGCGGTCGCGAGCTCTCCATCGGGATGCGCCAGCCGCTGGGTCGCCATCGGCGCGACGATGAGCGGGGCAGCGAGCCGTGTTCCCAGCACATCCACGGACATGTCCACCGCGCTCACGTCGCGCAGGATGCGAGGGCGCAGCTCGAGCTCCCCCACGCCGAGACGTTCGCCGCAACCGTCGCCTCGTCGCCGGCCCCGCCCGCGAAGAAGTCATACGCCCCCTCGGACAGGACGTCGCGTGCGCCCCGCTCGAACTCCCCGAGCAGATCACCCGCCGAAATCCCCACCTCCGGGCTCATCGCCGGGCGGAGTGTACCGAGAGGCCATACTTCAGCCAACTTGGACGGCCGGCGTGGCACGTTCTTTCCCGCGGTGGCGGCCGACCCCGGCCACCCGTACGATGACCACAGTGGCGTATCACACAACAACTGGAAGCCGTACGGCGGAGGAGACGCCGTGACCACGAACATGATGCTATGGGCGGGCAAACACCTTGATCCAGCCGAAGACGAGTGGCTCCGCGGTCGCATCGGCAGCCTCCGGCGAGCCGAAAATGCGCACGCCGACGGGTGGCAGGACGCGCGCAGGGAGCGCCTCTCCCTCGAGCGGTACCTCCCGGAGAACGCCGATCACTGGACGCCGGATCAGCTCGAACGCGGCGCGCACATCGGCCCTTGGTGCGGGATGACGCCCGTCACACTCGAGGACGCCTAGTTGATCAGGTAGAGGCCCATGTCGGCGAACCCGGCGATGTCAGTCGCCTGATCCTGGTACATGAACTTCGCCACAAGGTGGTAGATCTGCGAGCCAGTCGAGGGATCCGGCAGGAATCCTCCGGAGAACGGGATCGCCCAGGGATACGTTGTGGGGTTCGGCGCGGTGTGCGAGCCGAGGATCGTGATCGTTGCGCAGGGCGTAAGCGCCCGGTCGATCGTTCCGCCCTGTTCGTCGGCCCAGATGCAGACCGTTCCGGTGCCGGCGAGCGAGTGGGGAAGCATGACCGTGCCGCTGACGGTAAACCCCTGGTCGACATCGATCACGCCAGACAGCGCGCCGTTTCGGTCGGTGACGCTGTCGACGACAAGGATGACACCGCCGCGCTGCGGCCGGTCGGTCGCCGCGGGGAGCGCCGCGCCGAGGCGGCGCGCCTGCCCGATCCAATCCTTTGCGGCAATTCGCCTTGCGGAGCATCCCGCGACGTTCGCCAGGACGGCGGCGAGTTCCTCGGGCGTGCTTGCCGCCATGTCCCCGTACGTGCGGACTCCGGCGTCCTCGAGCCGGCGGGCGACCGCCGACCCGATGCCGGAGATTCGCTTCAGATCGTCGCCCGGATGCTCAGGCGCAGCCGGTCTCGGAGCGCGGCTTTTCGGCATCAGAACTCCCTGGGATTGCGAGCCAGCCGGCGCCCCGATCGCCCGGAGCGCCGGCGGCAAGCTCGGTTCAGTTGATCAGGTAGAGGCCCATGTCGGCGAACCCGGCGATGTCGGTCGCCTGATCCTCGTACATGAACTTCGCCAACAGGTGGTAGATCTGCGAGCCCGTCGAGGGATCCGGAAGGACGTTCGGGGGGCCCGGCGGGAACACGATCGACCAGGTGTAGGTCTTGGGGTTCGGCTCGGTGTTCGAGGCGACGAGCGTGATCGTTGCGCAGGGCGTCAGCGCCCGGTCGATCGTTCCGCCCTGTTCGTCGGCCCAGATGCAGACGGTCCCGGTGCCCGCGAGCCAGTTCGGGAGCACGACGGTGCCTGTCACGGTAAAGCCCTGGTCGACATCGATCACGTCGGCAGGGTCGCCGTTGGGGTCGCTCACACTGTCAACGGTCAGGAAGACGCCGCCGGGCGGCATGAATTCAATGGGACCTGAAACGGGAACAGTCATGGATGATGCTCCTTCCACCTCGCCGTGTGCATGGGTGATCACCCTCGCATGACCGACAGTGGGATAACAAGGGCATCCTGGTCCGGATCCGGACGATGTCCGGCCTGGGGCGATTGGTCCAGTGGGACTTAAGGTTTAGACCGATCGATCCAGAGAGCAGGCTGGTCCGCGAATGCGAACAGTTGGCATCGCCGGCGCAGTCGTGCCTTTTGGAGGATGCTGTGAACATGGTTCTTCGCAGTGGACTCGGCGATGTACAGGGATGCGGCAATCTCTTTATTCGTTTGTCCGCGACGGAGGTGAGTGAGCACCTCCCACTCGCGGCGCGTAAAGGGCGGGGCGTCGTCGACGCTCTGGATCAACTCGTGGATCGGCTCATCGTCGGTGCGGCCTTCGGCGGGGAGTCCGGCCACCGTCCGGCGGATGTCGGCGGGGGAGGCTTCGGGCGGGAGATAGTCGTCGATTCCAGCCTCGACACACATCGGAATCAGATCATCGTGCGCGCCCACGCCAACGATCGGGATCCGATCATCGAACGCTCGAACCGCCTTCACCAGGGCGACACCGTCGGGCATCCGCGCATCCATTACCAGGACGCTTGGATTTGTTTCGCTCGCCCGGTGAGTGGCCTCGTTGGTGTGAGCCGCGACGCCGACGACCTTGATCCCGGGATCGGCTCGCAGTGCGGCGCTGAGTCCGTCGCGATAAACCCGCAGATCAGACACTATGAGCGCCCGGACCAGTCCCAAACCTCACCCCCTGCCCGACCCGACTCGAAGCGGCAGATGGTAACGATACGCACAGAGTTCGTCAAGGCAACGCGAGCGCGCCCGGGGACCCGGGCGCGCTCGCTCTCCTGACGACTACGGTGATACCGGCGCTTGCGCGCAGGTGGCGATGACTGTGAGCGTCGCTTGTTTGTTGTCGTGGGCTCGGTTGACCGTCCAGCTTGAAGCGCTGGATGGGTATGACCCGGCGGCCTCGCCGCTGACGTTTCCGCCACCGAGCACCACGTCGCCCTCAGGACAGGTGGCAGTCACGCTCTGCCCCGTCCCCGTCGCCTTCACCTGCACATACCCGGCCACACCGCCGGTGTGGTCGGGACGGTTGGTCAGGCAGCTGAGCTTGACGTCGTCGCGCGCGTCCTCCCAAATCGCGAACCGGCGCAGGTTCTTCCACGTCGGGCCGGTCGCCTGGTCGATCTCGGGGTGCAGGAACTTGCACGTCTGGGGGTTGATCTGCAGGTAGCCGGGTGGAAACCCGTCCGCGTTGGTGTGCTCGCCCATCGCGCTCGCGACTGCTGGGACGGCGAGTGCAACCGCTGCGACCGCAGCCAGAATCGCTTTCTTATGACCCTTCATGGACCCCTCCCTGGGTTGTGACGAGCCCCTTCCCTGGGGGCAGCTGGGCAAACCGCGCGTGTCGGCGGACTGGCACCCGACGGCGAGGTGACCCCTCTTAGTCCGAGAATCACGGCGTCGCGCGTGACGGGCATCACCCCGTCCGGGTGATTCGTGGTTGGCACCGAGTCGCGACGGCGAGTTCCCGGATGACCCTGGTGGGACTCGAACCCACACGGCCCGGAGGCCTCCGGGGTTTAAGCCCGGTGCGTCTACCAGTTCCGCCACAGGGTCACCGGCGACGGTACACCCGATCCGCGCCCGCGTCAGCCGGTCGCCGACCGGCGAGCCGCCCGGGGCGACCGCATAGGGTTTCGGGATGCGACGCGCGGTCATGCTGGGAGCGGCCTTCGTGATTCTCACGGTGGCCGTCGAGGCCGGCCTGCTGCGTCCGCTCGACCGCTTCGCCATCCACCACCTGCAGCCGCTGTCGGGGTCGTCGCTCGCGCAGACCGTGGCGCCGCCCGACCCGCTGGTGGCGCTGCGCCCGGTCGTCCACGACCACCGATCGCTGATGGTCAGCGCCGGGGCGGTCGCGTTTGCGCCCGCCGACACGTTCACCGCGCTCACCATCGTCGCCGCGACCTCCATCCTGCTCTACCGGCGGGGACGGCGGCGAGAGGCGCTGGCGTGGCCCGTCGCGCTCCTGGCCGGGCTCGCGATCGAGGGCATCGGCAAGGGGCTGGTCGACCAGATCCGGTTTGCCCCCAGCACGACCATCCTCGGCGTGACCCTGAACGGGTCGTATCCGAGCGGCCACACCATCCGGTCGGTGATCCTGGCGACGATGGTGGCGACCGTGTGGCCGCGCACCCGCCCGTGGGTGATCGCCTGGGTCGTGCTCGTGACGAGCCTGCTCGAGCTCGGCGGGCTGCACGTCCCGAGCGACATCGTGGGCGGATTCCTCGTCGGCGGGGCACTGGCGTGCGCGGCGGTCGCATACGGCCGCCCGCCCAATCGGGCCGCCGCCGGGTACGGGGCCGTACAATCCGGCGACCATGCCCCTCGGCAAGCGCCCGAACCAGCCAACGTACAAGGTCCGCCCGGAGCCGCCGGCCGTGGAGGCCGGTGATCGCGTGCGGATCGTGAGCCGGACCAGCCCCAAGGTGGGCGAGACGGGGGGCGTCGTCCGCGTTGCCGGACGCAGCGTCGTGATCGAGCTCGACCGGCCATACATGGCGGCCGGCACCCCGCAGCGGCTCTACTACAGCTATCCGGGCGAGCTCGAACTGATCCCGCGCGTCGGCAAGATGGGCGCCGTCGACCTCTTCCTCGACGAGGAAGAACCGGCCGCCGACGGCGGAAGGTAGCTACTCGCCCGGCGTGAAGCCGGTGAACTTCTTGTCGGGCGTGACGCCGGGAGGCAGGGAGCCGGCGACGACGGTGACCGCCTGGTGCTCGGTGGGCTTGGTGTTCAGGCCGTCCGGCGAGAGCTTGCCGTCGACGTACACCTTGACCCCGCCGCAGTAGCCGCCGATGCACTGGTCGCTCGCGTACACGCCCCAGACGTCGAAGAACTGCATGCACGGTCGCCTGGAAGTTCGGCACCGAGGACTCCACGTGGATGATGCCCGAGTGGACGTCGACCGCGACCGAATGGGTGTGGATGTCAGACGACATCTTCGGCGGGTTCTGCAGGCCGATGTTGCGCGGGATCACCACCTTGCGCTTGCCCGCCGACGTACAGGGTCAGGTGCCAGTGGTAGTGGACGACCGGGTTGACCTCGTTGGCGGGAGCGAGGCCCAGCGCCACGAGCGCGCTCTGGAGGTTCGAGTAGTTGGGCTGCCAGGTGCCCTCCGAGGTGAAGTCGATCTTGGAGTGGGTCAGCCGGTTCTGCACGACCGACGCCGACTGGCCGGCCCCCGCCGCACTCGAGTTGGAGCTGCGCGTGACGATGAAGGCGGCGGCGATGATGACCGCCGCGAGCAGGATCGATCCGCCCACCAGGAACGCCCACGCGGGCATGCCGCCGCTCTTCTTCCCCGAGCGCGCGACGCCGTCGCCCGTGCCCAGCCGCTGTGCCCGGCGCTGGTTTGTCAGCTCCTTCTTCGCCTTGCCCATCTCGTCGCATGATAACGACGGCGGGCGGGAAAGCACTGCGCCTATATTGACGGGTGTGGCCGAGCCTCGCTATTGCCCGTTCTGCGGACAGCCGCTGGGCTCGTTCTTCGGCCACCGGATCACCGACGGCAGCCGCTGGTGTGAGCACTGTCAGGAATCTTTCCGCGTTTCGATCGTTAATCTTGATGAGGGAGTCGATCCCCCAGGCGACGGCGAAGGAGCCACATGAGCAGCGATATCCGAGAGGTCATCATCATCGGCGGCGGGCCGGCCGCCTACACCGCTGCGCTCTACTCCGCGCGCGCCAACCTGCACCCGCTCGTGTTCGAGGGCTTCGCGTACGGCGGGCAGCTGATGATCACCTCCGACGTCGACAACTATCCCGGCTTCCGCGACGGCATCCTCGGCCCGGAGCTGATGCAGACGATGCGCGCCCAGGCCGAGCGGTTCGGAGCCGAGATGGTGCCCGACGACGTCACCCGGGTCGACTTCTCGCAGCAGCCGCTGCGCGTGTACGTGGGCGAGCAGGAACATCGCGCCCGATCGATCATCGTGGCCACCGGAGCGACGGCCCGACAGCTCGGCCTCGAGAACGAGGTCTCGCTGCAGGGACGCGGCGTCAGCTACTGCGCCGTGTGCGACGCCGCCTTCTTCCGGGCCAAGAACGTGGTGGTGGTCGGGGGCGGAGACTCCGCGATGGAGGAGGCCACGTTCCTGGCCAAGTTCGCGACCAAGGTCACCGTCGTGCATCGCCGCGACGAGTTCCGGGCGTCGAGGATCATGCTCGACCACGCCCAGGCCAAGCCGAACATCGACTTCGTCACCAACGCGCTCGTGAGCGACGTGATCGGCACCGAGGGAGGCAAGGTCGAGGGCGTCCGCCTGACCGACACCATCACCGGCGAGGAGCGCACGCTCGCGGCCGACGGCCTGTTCGTCGCCATCGGCCACGACCCCACCACGGGCCTCTTCAAGGGCGTGCTGGACATGGACGCGGCCGGATACCTGCTCACGAAGGACGGGTCGACCGCCACCAAGATCGAGGGCGTGTTCGCCGCCGGCGATGTGGTCGATCACGTCTACCGCCAGGCCGTCACGGCGGCGGGGATGGGCTGCATGGCGGCGCTCGACGCCGAGCGCTGGCTGACGCACTCGGGAAAGGCTGCGGCGGCCGCGCCCGCCGAGGCCGGCCGCGCTGCCTAGACCTCCTCGAGCGTGAACCAGGCCAGGCGGCGGCGGGTGCCGCGCAGGAGCGCCTGTCCCAGGTGGACGCCGGGCTGCAGCGGCGACGAGCTCGTCGACGATCCGCCGTACCGGCGGAGGGTTCTCGGGCAGGTCGTAGTCGATCCGCAGCACCTCGAGGCCGGGGTCGAGCGCTCCGGCGGTGACCGACGTCGTGAACCGCAGCGCCCGGTAGCTCTGGACGTCCTCGGGCCACCACGCCCGGTACGGCGCCGGTGTCAGCCGCTCGCCGGCGCGGTAGAGCGATCATGTCGAACAGGTTCTCGCCGCTCGCCGAGCCGGCGTCGAACCGCTTTCCGAGCCAGGGCAGCCACAGGCCGAGGAGCCGCTGAAAGACGAAGTCGGCCCCCGGTGCGAGCGTCAGGTGGAGCAGCGCCCCGTCGTAGCGCCCGTCAAGCGGCGGGTCGGGCGGGACACCGCGCGCGAACATCCCCTCGAGCTCGGAGGTCGATCGGCCGGCGAGGGCGCGGGGACGGTTGGCGCCGGATGGCATGCCACATGTTCGCACGCCGCGCTTGGCTACATTGCACGGCGTGCGATATTTCATCTGCCCCAACTGCAAGACCCGCGCGCTGGACGACGACGGCATGGCCGGCATGACCCAACAGCCGGTCGGCTGCGAGAAGTGCGGGTTCGGCTATCTGTTCGAGCTGCTCGAGGACTTCTTCCCGCCCGCCGGCGCCGGGCATGGTGACCTGCGATCGGCGAAGCGCGGGTGCTCTCGTGCGGCCGGGGCGTGTTCGAGCTGACCGGCTACTCCGAGTCCGAGGTGATGGGCGAGACGGTGCGCGACGCCTTCGGCCTCTCGGGGTTCTCGAACGGCGACGACCCGATTGCGGTCGTGCTCGAGTGGGGCGTGCGCAAGCTCGACCAGCACGTGATGCTGCGCCACCACTCGGGTCGCGAGCGGCGCGTGCGACTCGACCTCTTCCCCGCCTACGACGAGGACGGCGGCCTGATGGTGTCGCTCGCCCCGGAGCTGGACGGCGGGGACGACTAGCCCGGCGGGGCCGGCCGGGCTTCGGCCAGTTCCCGCTCGACAAGCGCCTGCAGCCGCTCCAGCGCCTGCAGCTGCCGCAGCCGCCGCTCCAGCAGCCGCCGCTCGCCCGCATCGTCGACCGCCACGAGCACCCCGAGCGCTTCCAGCACCGCCGCGTCGTGGGCGCCCAGATCGGTGCGCACCCGCTGCTCGAGGCCTGCCCAGGCCAGCCGCAACCGGGCGCCGTCGACGTCGTCTCGCAGCCGCTCCGCGTGGCGGGCGAGACGGTCTGCGTACAGCTCGAGTTCGATCCGGGACATCACGGCGATGATCGCGCCGCGGGCCGTGCCGGATCAACGCGCGGGGCGTCGCAACTTCGTGTCGAAGCGGAAGGCCGACGGGCACAGGTCGGTGACCGAGCACACATCGCAGCGCGGCGAGCGGGCGTGGCAGACCCGCCGCCCATGGAAGATGAGGACGTCGGACACCTGCAGCCACCGCTCCCGCGGGTAGAGCTGCATCAGCACGCGCTCGATCTTGTCCGGGTCGCGTGTGGCGGGTGAGCCCCAGCCGCCGCGAGAGCCGGCGCGACATGCGTGTCCACGGCAATGCCCTCGCGCCGGCCGAACGCGTTTGACGCCACCACGGCGGCCGTCTTGCGGCCCACGCCGGGCAGGGCGACCAGCTCGGCCGTGGTGTCGGGCACCTCGCCGCCGTGCCGCTCGAGTATGGCGGCGCAGCAGCCGCGGATCGCCGCCGTCTTCTGGCGGAAGAACCCCGTCGGCTGGATCGCCCGCTCGAGCTCCTCGGCCGGCACCGCCAGGTAGTCCTGCGGCCGCCGGAAGCGCCGGAACAGCGTCTCGGTCACCTGGTTCACGCGCACGTCGGTGCACTGGGCCGAGAGGATCGTCGCCACCAGGAGCTCGAGCGGCGTCGACCAGTTGAGGGCGATGTGGGCGTCGGGATGCTCGGCGGCCAGGCGGTCGAGGATCTCCCCCGCCCGGCGGCGGCGCTCCTCCTTCATCCGCCCCACTCCAGCGCCGGGCCTGCGCACAGCAGGTCGAGCGCCGGGCACTCCCGGCAGTGCGGCCCGGGCCGGGCCGGGAACCGGCCGGCGCGGATCGAGTCGATCGCGGTGCGCAGCTCCGCCTCGAGGGCGGGGACATCGGCGGCGGAGAACCGGCGCACCGCGACAGCGTCGGCGTCCTCGAGGAAGGCGTAGGCGATCTCGGCCGCGGGCGCGCCCGACCGCAGCGCCGCCAGTGCGTAGGTCGTCACCTGCTCCGCGTAGTTCGTGTCCATCACGTCCTGGGCGACCCGCTCGCGCAGGCGGTTCGTCTTGAAGTCGACGATCAGCGCGGTGCCGTCGCCGAAGCGGCCGAAGATGTCGAACCGCCCCCGCAACAGCACGCCGTCGACGTCGAATGCGAACGCGACCTCGTTGCGCGCATCGACGAGCTCGGCCACGCGCGCCCGCAGCGGCGACTGCACCCAGGCCGCGACGAAGCCGCCGATGCGAGCCTCGTCCTCGGCGCTCGCATGCGGGTAGAGGTCGCGCCAGCGGCCGTCCGCGCGCTCCAGCTCCAGATGCACGGCATCGCCCAGCTCGAGCGGGTCGAGCCCCTCCCCCTCGCGCCGCGACCCGCTCGGGCTCGGGCAGTCCCAGCACCCGCTGGGCGAAGTAGCGGTACCCGCAGCGGCGGTAGAGCGAGAGCGCGCTGTAGCTCAGGCGCCGCAGCGGCACGGGCGGCGCGGGCGCGATCGGCCGCGAGCAGCGGCAGCGCCTCGACGGTGCGCCCACCCTGCCCGAAGAGCGCGAGCTGCTCCCCCACCGGCTGAATATCCGGTGCCTGGCGCCCAATATCCACAGCGCCGTTCTGGGCGGGCGCGTCGGCGGCGGCCGGGCGCTCGACGTGCACCCGCAGGCGCGCGTCGCCCACATCCACCTCCGGATCCGAGTCGAGGTCGATCCCGAGGCCGCCGCACAGGTAGGCGATCGACGTGTCCTCGCCGGGGTCGAGGGCGCCGCTCACGATCAGGTGGTGGCGGGCGCGGGTCATGCCGACGTACTGCAGCCGCCGCGCCTCCTCGCGCTCGGCCTGGCGCTCGGCCAGCGGCCACCTCGGCGTAGCCAAGCGCCGGGCCCAGCGAGGCCGGTGGCGGGATTGACGGCGCGCAGGGCGACGCTGCCGTCGGCGGCGACCAGGATGTCGCGCGTGGCGCGGGCGGCCCGCTCGCGGCCGCAGTCGGCCAGCGCAACGACGTCGAACTCGAGCCCCTTTGCGGCGTGCACCGTCATCAGCACGATCGCGTCGCGGCCCTCCTCGGCGATCGCGGCCTCGCCCTCGCGCACCTGCAGCGCGGCCTGCTCGTCGCAGAAGCGGACGAAGCCCTCGATGTCGGGACCGCGCACGGCCTCGAACTCCGCGGCCAGGCGGCCGAGCTTGCGCAGGTTGGCGAAGCGGCGGTCGCCGTCGGGCATCGCCAGGCACGCCAGGTCGTAGTCGTGCTCGGCCGCGATCAGGTCGCACAGCCGCTCGAGCGATACGTCGGCCGACGCCCGCACCAGCCGCGCGAACCGCTGCCCGAACGCCAGCACCAGCCGCCGTTCGGCCGCCGACAGCCCGGCGGGCGGCTCGTCGCGCTCGAGCGCCGTGAAGATCGGCCGCCGCGGCGCCGCCCGGCGCACCCGCAGGAGGCCGTCGTTGGAGAGTCCGACGAGCGGCGATGCCAGCACCGTCAGGAGGGCAACGTCGTCGTAGCGGTTGCGCACGCAGGCGCAGGTAGGCGAGCACGTCGGACACCTGCTGCTGGGCGTAGTACCCGCGCCCCGTCGCGCGAACGGTGGCCAGGCGCCGGTCGCGCAGCGCGGCCTCGTAGCGGGCGGCATCGGTGCCGGCCTCGAACAGCACCACCACCTGGCCGGGACGGCACTCGCCGCCGTCGACCAGCTCGGCGATCCGCGCGGCCAGCGCCCGCGCCTCGGCATCGCGCCAGCTCTGTCCCGACTCGCCGAACCCCGCCTTGTCGGTCAGCAGCAGGTCGACGCGCCCACCGCCCGGCGCGGCGCCGTCGAAGACGCCCTCCGCGAGCAGCGGGTGGTAGCGCGCGCCGAACTCCCGCCGGTAACTCTCGTTGACGGTGCCGATGATGTGCGGACGGGAGCGGTAGTTGCGCCGCAGCGCGATCATGTCGGCTCCGGCCTCCTCGCTCCGCGCCCGGTACACCTCGACGTCGGCGTGCCGGAACCGGTAGATGCTCTGGAACTCGTCCCCGACCAGGAAGAGCTCGCCGCCGGCGACGAGGTCGATCAGCTCGCACTGGAGCAGGTTGGTGTCCTGGAACTCGTCCACCAGGACGCAGGCGAAGCGCTCGCGGTAGCCGGCCGCGAGGTCCGGCCGCGCGATCAGGAGCGCCCGGGTGCGCAGCTCGAGGTCGGTGAAGTCGACCAGGCTGCGCTCGTCCTTGAGCTCGGCATAGGCGCGCGTCCACGAGCCGCAGAAGCTCCTCCAGCAGGGCCAGATCGGCCACCGCGGCGGCGTCGCCCGCCGCCCCCTCGACCGCCTCCCTCGCTGCGTTGTACTCCTGCCGGGCGGCGGTGTTGCGCACCTTGTACGCCGACAGGTCGGCGAGGACGGCCGGATCGGGCGGGGCCTCGAGCAGCGCGGCCAGGCGCCGCGCCTGCTCGTGGTCGAGCTCCGCGGCGGCCCGGCGCGCGGCCGAGACGGAGGCGCTCAGGTCGGCCACCGCATGCGGGCGCAGCTCGAGCGGACGGCCGGCACTTCGCAGCTGCTCGTGGGTGTGCGACAGCGTCTCGCGCAGCCGCCTGCGACCGTAGGCGGCGAGCAGGTCGAGGCGGCGGCCGTCGCCCGCCGGCGCCTCGGCCAGGAACCGCTCGAGCGCGAGGTCGAACGCCTCTGAGCGAAGCAGGCGCGAGCCCACGTCGTCAGCGACCGCAAACCGCGGGTCGAGGCCGGCGTCGAAGGCGTTTGCCCGCAGGATGCGCAGGCAGAAGCGGTGGATGGTCGAGATCCAGGCCGAGTCGATCGCACGCGCCCGGTCCATCTCGCCGGCGAGCTCCAGCGCCTCGCGCACGCGCCGGCGCAGCTCGGAGGCCGCGCGGTCGGTGAACGTGATCGCCAGCAGCCGGTCGATCGGCGTGCCGCCGAGCACCTGCTGCAGCACGCGCTCGACCAGCACCGCCGTCTTGCCGGTGCCGGCGCCGGCGGCCACGAACACCCGCCCGCGGCGCTCGATCGCCTCGCGCTGCTCCGGATTCCAGCGCCCGCTGCTCACGGCCGCGGCACCCGGCAGATCGTGTGCAGCGTGCACCAGCCCGGACACTCGCCCGTGCGCGGGTCATGCCGCACGAGCCCCGACCGCATGCCCGTGACGGCCGCCTGGGCGACGTCGGCCGCCCGCGCAACCTGCGCCCAGAAGGCGTCCGTATCGAGGAGATCCGCCCTTGCGAGCCCGCCGGTCTCGATCTCGCCCGCGAGCACCAGCCCCCGCGCCGCCCGCTTGCCCGCCAGCGCCCGGTACACGCCGCCGAGCGGCTCGATCCCCAGCAGGTCGCGCAGAGCGAGGATGTAGAGCGGGATCTGGAGCCGGCCCTCGCGCTCCATCTCGCCGGCCGAGTGGGCACTCGCGCCCGACTTGTAGTCCCACACGAGGCCGCGCGGGGACATGCCCGGGTCCATGTCGATGCGGTCGATCTGACCGGAGACGGCGAAATCGCCGATGCGCAGCCCGTCCTTCAGCCCGGGCGCCGCCATCGGCCCTCCGAAGCGGACCTCGAACCGGCGCGGGACGAGCGGCAGGGCGAGGTCGGCCTCGGCCCGCAGGAACGCGTCCAGGTCGCGCTCGAGCGCCCGGCCGAGCTCCTTGCCGGCCACCGAGTCGGGCACGCGCTGGCCGCCGAGAGCCTCCGACAGGCAGCGCCGCATCAGCGGGTAGGCCGCGGGCAGGTCCTCCTCGGTCAGCCGCTCGATGCCCAGCTCGGCGGGAAGCAGCGTGAAGAAGCGGGCCAGGGTCGCGTGGGCGATCGACCCGCGCATGCGGGCGTCGAGCTCGAAGTCGATCTCCCGCGGCGAGAGCACACGGTCGACGAACCACATCGACGAGCAATCGCCGTAGCGCTCGAGCTCGGTCACCGAGTACCGCTCGACCGTCGCCAGCTCGCCCAGGAGCTCCTGGTCGTGCAGCCGCGTGTCGCGCCTCGTTGCGGCCGCGCGCACGGCGCAGCTTGCGCTCCCAGCCCATCATGCCCGCGACGCCGGTGGCCCAGTCGGGATCCTCGCGCATCTCCCGCGTGAGCGCCCGCAGCCGCTCCCGCTCGCTCGGCGCCGCGATGAGGGGCCAGCTGACGTCGGCCAGGCCACGGCGGCGCACCAGCGCCGGGGCCTGGTCGCCGAGCACGCGTATCACCTCCGACCAGAACGGCGAGGGCTCGAGCGGCCGGCCGTCGTCGGTGGCGGCCTGGCGGGCGAGGTAGAGCGTCCGCCAGGGCCGGGTGCACGGCGATCGTGAAGAGGTGACGCTCGCGCTCGGCCGGATCCATCTGCTCGACGCCGAGCTCCGCCGCCGCGGCGGCGTCGAGCACCCGCCGGTCGGAGCCGGCACCAGGCAGGGAGCCCTCCTCGAGTCCGAGCACGAACGCGACCTGGAAGCGGCGGGTGCGCGCGCGGCGCAGGTCGAGCACCGCCACCCGGCCGGGCTCGGCTTCAGCGCCGATGCGCACGTCCAGGCGCTGCACCGCCGTCAGCAGCTCGTCGCGGGGTACCGGCCGTCCGAGCCCGCGGAGCTCCTCGACCGCACCGAGCACGGCCCGGGCGGCGCGGATATCGCCCCGGGCATGCTCCGGGACGAACCGCGCGCCGAGCGACCAGGCCGCGCGCACCATCTCGCGGGCGAATGCGGCCAGCCCGTCCAGCGAGTCCTCCGCCGCGGTCAGCCGGTCGATCGCCGGGAAGGCGTCCGGCCCGGCGTGCTCGGCCAGAGCCGCGAGCACCTCGTCGTGGCCGGCCACGCCCCGCCCGCGCAGACGCCCCTCGAGGTAGTCGACGCGGCGGCGAAGCACGCCCGAGAACGGGCTGCGCAGGTACGCAAACAGCTCCGGTCGCTCGCCCGACTGCCAGGCGAAGCGGAGCGCGCCCGAGGAGCGCGACGCCGAACGCGGTGCGGGGCAGCGGGACGCGGGCGTCCATGGATACCGGCACGTCGACGGCCGCGAAGGCCGCCTCGAGGACGGCCCGCTGGCCGCCGACTGAGGGCACGATGACGCCGATCTCCTCGAGCGCCAGGCCGGAGCGGGCCAGGGCGGCGACCTCGGCCGCCACCTGCTCGGCAACCCCGCGGCGACCGCACGCCTCGAGCAGAACGACCGCCCCGTCGGCGTCCGGTGCGCGGGGGCGGCGGCCGGTCGGAGAAGAGCGTCCGCCCCAGATGGGTCAGCGCGGCCGCGTGATGGTGGTCGGCCGGCAGGCAGCTCCTGGAGGGTGGCCGACTGCGAGAGCGCCTCGACCAGCGGGCGCACCGCCGCGTAGGCGGGCCGGTCGACCTCGTACGGGAGCGACACCGTCACGGCGCAGCGCGCGGCCAGCGCCCGCAGCGCTCGCACCTGCGCACGGGTCATGTCCTCGAACCCATAGGCCAGCACGGGCCGCGCGTCCCAGGCGTCGAGGCGGCCCTCGAGCAGTCCGGCGGCGATCGCCCGCCGGCCCGGCCGGTCGTGCCTGCCGAGGCGGTCGACCTCGGCCCGGTAGGCGCGCACAAGCGCCGTCAGCTCGCGGGCACGGGGTGACGCTGCGGCGGGGTCCGGCTCGGCCATCGCCGCCGCCAGCTCATCGGCGAGCGCGCCGACGGCGTCCGCGAAGCCCGCGAACCGGGCCGACGCCGCGAGCGCCTCGAGCGGCGTTTCCGCCACCGCGGCCGTGAGCAGCAGCGCGCCGCTGCACCTCGCCGACGAGCGGACGCAGCTCGCGGCAGCGCCCCAGCACCTCCTCGAACAGGTCGTCGAACGTCCCGATCCGGCCGCCGGCCAGGACGCCGCGGCGGCTGACGAGCTCCCGCTCGAGCGCCTCGACGTCGAGCCGGTTGGGCACGATCAGGAACGGATCGAGGTCGGCGTCCGCCGCCTCCAGGAACCGGTCGAGCAGAAGGGCGATCTTGCCGCAGTTGGCCGGACCGAGGACGAGCTGCAGCGGCATCGCTGGATTCTATGCACCGCCCTGGAGCAGCCGGCGGGAGGCCCTATCCTTCCCGGGCGATGCTGGACACGCCCGCGAGCACGGCGACGTTCCGGGCCGCCCGCGACCTCCTGCTCGAGCGCGGGGGATACGAGGCGGCCACCGCGAATCCGCTGGCCAGATCTGGCGAGTTCAATGGGCGCTCGATGGTTCGAGTGATCGCCGCCGGGAACGCCCGCACCGGCCGCGGGTCGGTCGGTGAGGACGGGAGCGACGGAAGCTCTCATCGCGGACTTCCAGCTCGCTCGGGGCAGCTCGCAAACGGCTCGCGCCAGGGCGTCGTCCGCGGCGACCGGCTGATCCTGATGCTCGGAGACCAGGTCGAGCGTGGGAGACCATCCTCGCGGCGATGAAGTCGGCGCGGTGGTCATGCTCGCCACAACGCTGCTCGGCCGAGTGACATCGTCGACCGGGTCGAGCGCGGCGGCGCCCGCCACGTCGTCACGACCGCCGCCGACGCGGCTCAAGTTCGCGACTTGCCCGGCGGCTACAGCCAAATCGCCGTCGGCGAGCGACGGCGGATGGCTCGACTACGCCGACGCCGACGCGGCCGGCCGCGTTCACACCGGACGGCCGACGCGCGCAAGCGATCCGCTGCTGCTCTACTTCACGTCCGGCACGACCGCCCAGCCCAAGCTGGTCGAGCACGCACGCGTCCTATCCGTCGGGCACCTGTCGAGGATGACTGATCGGGATCCGGCCCTTCGACGTGCACCTGAACGTGTCCTCTCCGGGCTGGGCGAAGCACGCGTGGTGCAACGTGTTCGCGCCCTGGAACGCCGAGGCGACGGTCATGATCGCGAACTCCGCCCGCTTCAGCGCGGCCGGCCTGCTCGATCAGATGGTGCGCTGCGACGTGACGACGTTCTGCGCTCCGCCGACGGTGTGGCGGATGCTGATCCAGGAGGATCTGACGAAGTGGAGCGTGCCGGCACGCGAGCTGGTCGCGGCCGGCGAGCCGCTGAACCCCGAGGTGATCGAGCACGTCCGGCGCGTGTGGGGCATCACCATCCGCGACGGCTACGGGCAGACCGAGACGACGGCGCAGATCGGCAACCCTCCCGGCCAGCCGCTCAAGATCGGGCTCGATGGGACGGCCGCTGCCGGGCTACACCGTCGCGCTGGTCGACCCATCACGGGCGCCGAGGCGGAGGAGGGCGAGATCGCGGTCGACCTGCGCCACCGCCCGCTCGCGCTCATGACCGGCTACCGAGACTCCGCGGAGCGCACCGCCGAGGCGATGCCTCGCGAGCAGTCATATCGAAACGCTCGGCTCGGTTGAGGACTATCGCGCGCTGATCGCCGGCAGCGCGCCGTCTGACACCGCGTAACGGATTCGCGCCGAAGCGCGCGCGCCGGCCGTTGCGGTGCCTGGCACCGGAACGGCGAAGGACGTAGTTGCGTGACGGATTCGTTGCGGTTGGCCCGCGCTTACTCGCGGTCGAGCTCGGCGCGGAGGTCGGCCAGCCAGCCGGGGACGTACTCGGCCCACTCGCCCTGCTCCGGAGGCGGGAGGCCGCGCAGCACCCGCGTCCAGGCGAGCGCCCGCGTCAGCGGCCCCACCCGCAGGGCGAGGTCGAGGGCGGACTGCAGCGCGGACTGCCCGCCGAAGCGCGCCCACGGCGCGAGGTACGCAGCGCGCAGGCGGGCGGCGGCGGCTCCGCCCGGCTCGAGGCCGTGGCTGTGGGCGACCGAGCGCATGACCACGACCATGCTCAAGAACGGGTGCGTGACGGCGGCCTCGTGCCAGTCGAAGAACACACACCCATCGCCCGGCGCAAGCACATTGCCGGAATGCAGGTCGCCGTGATCGACGCTGAGCGGAAGGCCGAATGCGTCGAGCTCGGCGCAGAGCGCGGCGATCCGCGCGCCCAGTCCGCGCAGCTCGTCGGGCCCCGTCTCCACCAGTTGCTCGTAGAGCCCCGGCAGCGCGTCGAGCCGGCGGTCGGGAGCGCCGGCTGCGAGCAGCTCCGCGACGTGGCCGGACGCCCGCACCTGCAGCTCGGCGTAGCGCTCGAGCATCACCTCCCACCGGCGCACGTCGTCTGATCCATCCAGCCGGCTGCGCATCGTCGGGCCGCCGTCGGCCTGCAGCATCCAGCCCTCGTCGGGCTCCTCGGCCAGCACGGGAAGCACGTGCTTCGGATCGATCCGCGCGAGCAGGCGCGTCAGCGCGGGCTCGTTCGCGAGCGCCGGCAGGTTGGCCTTGAAGTAGACGTCGCCCGCGCTCGTCGGCGCCCGCAGCACCGCCGACCACGGCCGCAGCTTCACCTCCTCGACCGCACCGGCGGCCTCACGGCCGAGCGGGCCGAGCTGCGCGCCGATCCACGCCTCCGCCCGTTGCCGCCACTCCGGCTGCGCCCAGGGCAGGCCCACTACCGCAGGACGCGGCCGTCGACGCCCGAGGGGTCGAGACCGAGACCGTGCAGGGCGGTCGCCGCGACGTCCTGCACGTCCGCCTCGCCCTCGGGGTGCGCGCCGCGCACAAGCACGAAGGCGTCATCCTGTGTGTGCATGCCGGTCAGCTTCCCCCGGCCCTGAAGCTCGGCCGTACGCACGGCTCCCTTCAGATCCCAGCCGTTCTTCGACACCAGCACGAGGTCGGGGGCCTGCTCGCGATGCGGGCCGGCGAACGCCTCCTCCCGCGTCGCCACGCGCTGCACGAACGGGAGCGCCTCGGCCCATGCGCGCAGCTCGTCTCGCACCTGCTCGTACTCGGAGGGCGCGACGATGCCGCCGGGCTCGCGGCCGGCCAGGTTCAGGTACAGACGCCCGGGATCCATGCAGTAGGCGCGGCTGCGGCTCGGGATCACCGAGGCGATCGACTTGGCCGGCTCCTCGAGTGCGACCCAGCCGTCGCGCTCGAGCCAGCGGTTGACGAACACCTCCTGGTCGAGCCGGCAGAACCCGTGGTCGGAGAGCAGGATGAGCAGGCAGTCGTCGGGCAGCCGCGACACCAGCTCGCCCACGGACGCGTCCACCGCCGCGTAGTAGTCGTGAAAGCGCGACGCCCACGGCTCCTCGCCGCGCTCCATCTGCTCCCACAGAAAGTGGTGCAGCCGGTCGGTGCCGGTGAAGGCGACGTAGAAGAGGTCGCACGGCTCGCCCTCGAGCAGGTCGACCAGCGTGCGCGTGCGCGCGGCGTGGTGGGCAAAAAGCTGCTCGCAGAACGCGTCGAGATCGCGGTGCCCGAGCCCCAGGTCGACGTCGATCAGATAGTCCCGCTCCTCCAGGAACGGGATCAGCGACGCCGGCTGGACCGACCGCTCGAGCGTCGGCGAGACAAAGCCCGAGATGAGTACCCCGCCGTTATTCGGCTGGGCCGGGTAGGTGCCGGGAATGTTGACCACGACCGAGCGCAGTCCCGCCCGGGCGGCCGTCACCCACACCTGCGGCTCGGCGATGGTGAAGACGTTTGTGAACGTGATGTCCCAGGTGCCCGGCTTGCGCTCGACGAACCCGAACACGCCGTGGCGGCCGGGATTGACGCCCGTCGATGCGCTCGCCCACGACACGGACGAGATCGGCGGCAGGGGCGCCCGCGCGGACATCAGCGTGCCCTGCCGTGAGAGCTCGGCAAGCGCGGGCAGGGCCCCCTCGGCGATCTGCCGGCGCAGATAGCTCGCGGGCGTCCCGTCGAGCCCGATCACACACACCCGGGGCCGGCTCACGGCCTAGATGTACCCGAGGTCCTCGAGCCGGGCGGCCACCTCGGCCTCCTCGTCGGCCGAGTAGGCCTCGTCCGCGTCCGCCGGCGTTTCGGCGGCATCGCCGCCGCCGCTCGGCGGGGCGCTGGGATCCGGGCGCTCGCCGCTCATTCGGGCGGCTTGACCTCGTTCACGAGCTTGTCGATCACGTCGCCGTCGGGGTAGGCGTAGTTGATCTTGACGTAGGCCTCCCACTTGTCCGGCAGCGCATCCTCGGGGTAGATCGCCTCGACCGGGCACTCGGGCTCACACGCGCCGCAGTCGATGCACTCTTCGGGGTCGATCACGAGCATCCGGGCGAACTCGTGGATGCAGTCGACCGGGCAGACGTCGATGCACGACTTGTCCTTCAGATCGATGCACGGCTCCGCGATGATGTACGTCACAACCCCTCCTGAGGCTCCCCACGGGAGCGCGAAGTCTACCCAACCACCTCGGTGATCAGATCACCCAACCGCTCCGCCAGCACCGACCGGGGCACGACCTTGGCGAACCCGGCCGACCGCGCGGCACGCAGCCCGGCAGCATCGGTGTGACGTCCGAATCCGAGCACGGGAACGGCTCCGGCGGCGGCCACGACGGCCTGCGGATCGCACCGGTTGACGTCGGCGACGATCACGTCGGTGGTCTCTCCGGCCGCCGCCAGGCGGTGCCCGCCGGCCGGGAGCATCGCCTCGATCTTGGCCCTGAAGAACAGGTCGACGTCCTGCAGGGCGACGGTCGCCATCAGCTCGTGAACTGCCCCACCCAGGCGTTCACGAGATAGGTCTTGTCGAAGAACACGAGCAGGCCCGCCGCGATCAGGATGGCTCCCGACACCACCCGCACCAGGTTGTAGTGGTCACGCACCCTGCGGGCACCCGACATCACCTGGCCGAGCGCGACCCCGGCGAGCATGAACGGCACCGCCAGTCCGGCGGCGTAGGCGGCCAGGAGCGCGGCGCCGCGGGCTGCCGTCGCGCCGGTGGCGGCCAGGGTCAGGATCGATCCCAGCACCGGCCCGATGCACGGTGTCCAGGCGAGCCCGAACGCGCCACCGAGCAGGACGGACGACCCCGACGCGCGTGCCGGTCCCAGCCCGGGTGCGAACGTGCGGTCGAACGCCGGCAGGCGGATCAGCCCGAGCATCACGAGCCCCATGGCAACGATGACGATCCCGCTGAGCTTGACCAGCTGCAGGCGGTGCTCGGTCAGCGCACCGCCTGCGAAGCCCGCGCCGGCACCGAGGGCGATGAAGACGAGCGAGAACCCCAGCACGAACGGCAAAGAGGCGATCAGCGCCCGGCGGGGATCGGTCGACCGGGCGCCGATCGCCGAGAGGTACGCCGGGACGAGGGGCAGCACGCACGGCGTCGCGAACGACAGGAGGCCGGCCGAGAACGCGACGGCGGCCTCTCTCACTCGTATCCCGCCAGGTCGGCGTCGATGCGCGCGGCGATCGCGGGGTCGATGTGCGGCGGTGGCGAGGGCGGGCCCCGGCGCCCGCGCGTCCAGCGCAGCGCCAAGAGGCCGGCCACCCCGGCGCCGCCCAGGATGACCACGCCCGGAATGAGCCAGGCCAGGAGGTCGAAGCCGCTCTTCGGCGGCGAGGCCAGGATCTCGTTCCCGAACTGGGCGATCAGGCGGTCCTTGACCTGTCCGGAGGTGACGCCGGATGAGCACCACGTGTACAGGTGCCTGCGGATCTGCGAGGCGATCGGGGAGTCGGAGTAGGCGAGCACCTGGTGGCAGGTGGGGCACATGAGCTGCGTCTCCATGTTCGGCTCGGTCCAGCCGTTGCATGCCTGCGCGGCGGCCGGGAAGGCGAGCAGCGCCGCCGCGGCCACCAGCGAGACCAGGCTCGCCCGCCTCACGTCGTCCCCGACCGGAGCAGCGGCCGCATCGCCTGCTGGAGCATCTTCCCATCGACCTCGGTGACGAACATCTTCTGCACCGCGCCCTGGCGGTCGATCACGAACGTGACCGGAAAGCCGCTCGAGACGCCCCAGCGGTTGGTGACGTTGTTCGACGTGTCGTGGACCAGGGTGTAATTCACATGCAGCCGGCGGGCGAACGTCCGGGCGGCACTCGCGAAGTCCTGCGAGTCGACGCCGACGACCGCGACGCCCCGGGGGCCGTATTTGGTCTGAATCTCGTTGAAGAGCGGTGCCTCCGCCTGGCAGGGCTCACACCACGACGCCCAGAAGTTGAGCAGGACGACCTTGCCGCGGAAGCTCTGCAGCGACACGTCGCCCTTCCCGGTCAGCCGCGGGAGGGTGAAGTTCGGCGCCGCCGGGCGCTTGCCGTCGCCCAGCTGCGCGGCGACCGTGGCCGAGCCCTGCAGCACGCTCTGGGCGAGCAGCGCCACGAGGGCCACGAGCAGCACGATCGCCGCTGCCTGCAGACCCAATCTCACGCCTCTGCGCACGGCCCAAACTCTAGATGGCCGTGCGCCCCCCCGCCGCTGGACCTAGTCGTCCAGGTGCGACACGACCCGGGTGTACGGACGCCATGGCACCCGCTCCCACTCGGTTCCGTGACACATCGGACACACGGGCAGCGACCGGTACACGGTCACCCCGTAACTGCACCCTCCACATCGGAACTCGCCCTTGGCACGCGCCCCGGCAACCCATTCGGCGCCAGCGGCGTGACCGTCCTTGTTCAGCGTCGACTCCACTGCGTGCTCCTCGGCTCGGAGCTTGTACGGTAGCGGCTCGAGAGCCTCCGCTCAATACGGAATTCATACGTACTACACAATTGCTCAACGCGAGCGTCCGATATCGGCCGCCGGTGCGGCCGATATGCTGCCCGCCGTGACCACGCAGAAAGCGACCCTCAAGCCGTACCTGGAGGAGATCCGTCAGTGGGTGGAGCAGGGGCGAACCGATATCTGGATCGCCCACACGCTCAACTCGACCCCGGCGAGCATCTCCGCATTCCGCTCGCAGCACGGAATCCTGCGCCGGGACGCCGCCGAGGGCCGCGGCGCATCCGTCCCTCCCCCGGTGATCCCGCCGGACGCTCCGCCCGAGGAGCCCGCGACCAAGACCCGGCGGCGGCGGACGAAGAAGGCGACCGGAGGGGTGGCCCCGCTGAGCGGGCCGCTGCCCGACGCGGAGCCGGCACCCGCAGCGGCGAAGGCGGCTTCACCCGCGGCGTCCGGGACCACGGACGAGGCGTCCGGACGCCGGCGGCGACGGCGGGGCGGCCGCGGCCGCAAGCAGCCCCTCGGGTACGAGGCCGTGCTCGACCACGGCAACGAGGGCTACGGCTTCTGGCTCGACGGCGCCGTGCGCGACGACCCGGTGTTCGCCGAGCACTGGTCGAACCGGCGCGCGCTGCTGGTGCGGGTCGAGGCCGACCAGATTGTGATTCGCGCCGACGACCGCGAATGAATATTTGGGGCCTGGCCCCAAATATTCACCGGTAGTCGATCGCGCTGCGGGCGGCGTGGGCGAATGCGGCCGGCTGGACGATCGAGATGTCGTACGCCCACGGCTCGTCGGTGACCCGCTGCACCAGGTCGCGGCACCACGCCTCGCTGGCCGCGTACTCGGATGCGAGGAGCGCCAGGCCGAACGTCTGCCCGACGCGGCGGATGATCTCGGCCTCGAGCTCCTCGACCACCATCTCGACCACCAGCCGCCGCCGGTGCGTCAGCTCGAGCGCGGCCAGCCGCCGCGTCCCCTCGGCCCACTCCAGCATCGCCAGCTCGACCGCCGGCGTCACGGCGTGCAGCACTCCGGGACGGCGAAGATCGGCGCGGCCTCGGCCAGGATCCGCCGCCCGAGCGCGTAGTCCGGCTGCGCGAGCGCGAAGGCCGCGTGCGCGTGCAGGCACTTGACCGCCCCGGGACGGCTCGTCCCGGCGATGCCGAGCGAGAGGCTCGCTCCGCCGTCGGCCATCCGCCCGGCCGGCCGGCGCAGCTCGTGCTGACGGTCGGCGCCCGCGCGATACTCGGCGCAGGCGGCCGTATCCGAGACCACCAGCCGCTCGTAGCGGTCGACGCCGCCCGCGGCCTCGAGCGCATCGATGCGGGCGACCGCATGCGGGCAGGTGAGGTAGTACGTCGTCGGGAACGGCCGGCCGTCGGCCAGGTAGGCCGGCTGCTCGATCACCGCCGGCCGGCCGTGCGGGCAGCGCACCGCAACCGCCGGCGCCCCCCGGGGCGGACGGCCGAGCTGGCGCGCGATGACGGCCTCGTCGTCGATGCGGTCAGCGTAGCCCGACCGCGGTGGCGACCGTCACCGGCAGGAGCGGTCGGCCAGCCCCTTGACGACGTAGGCCTGCTCGCCCGGGAAGATCCAGCCGCAGCTGCGGGCCACGCGGATGATCTCGGCCGGCGTGTGCATCGCCGCCTCGACCCCCAGCAGGTGCCGGTGGCGGCGCTCGAGGTTCGCGACCCGCACCTGACCGCCCGCGAGCTCGCTGCGGAGCCGGAGCTCCTTCTGCAGCGGGCCGACGTAGAGCGCCGCGATCAGGAGCAGCACGGCGGCAGCGACGATCCTGCCGGTGGTCAGGCCACGTCGGAGCGAGCGCGTGCGCGCGGGTGCCACGGTGCCCCGTTCGACACCGCCGGCCGGAGTCCTACTCGACCGTGCGCACCACGATGTGATCGGTCGTCCCGGGCCGGTTGAGCTGCGTCCCGCCCGACAGCACCACCCGCTGACCCGGCGCGGCCAGCCCGCTCAGGCGAATCGCCTCCATCGTGCGCCGCCACAGATCCTCGGTCGAGCTCGAG
Source organism: uncultured Actinomycetes bacterium (assembly GCA_963732075.1). Classification (GTDB taxonomy): domain Bacteria; phylum Actinomycetota; class Thermoleophilia; order Gaiellales; family JAICJC01; genus JAICJC01. The sequence goes on from CAVSYD010000003.1 coordinate 612,443, forward strand.
CTCTCGACCACGATCGGCACGACCGCCCACTCGAGCGCGAGCTGCTGGAGCACGACCGGATCGGGGCTCGCGGCCACGATCGGGCGCCGGGGCCGGAACTTGGACACGCTGCGCGCCGTCGAGCCGGACTGCGTCGGGCACGCGATCACGGTGGCGTCGAGGTCCTCGGCCACGTCGCAGACCGCGTGCGACAGGATCGAGATGACATCGCCGTGCCGCCGCCGGCCGGGGTCGTGGTACACCAGCGACGGCTCCACCGCCCGCGCGAGCCGGTTCATGGTCGCCACCGCCTCCAGCGGATACGCGCCGACGGCCGTCTCGCCCGAGAGCATCAGCGCCGAGGTGCCGTCGAGAACGGCGTTGGCGACGTCCGAGGCCTCGGCCCGGGTCGGCTCCGGCTGGTGGATCATCGACTCGAGCATCTGCGTGGCGGTGATCACCGCCCGCCCGGCGTCGCGGCCGATGCGGATGATCTGCTTCTGCACCAGCGGCACATCGGCGACACCGATCTCGACCCCCAGGTCGCCGCGCGCGACCATGACGGCGTCGCTGGCCGCGGCGATCTCGTCCAGGTTCTCGACCGCCTCGGCCTTCTCGATCTTGGCGACGATGCGGGCCGACGAGCCGGCCGCGGCGATGCGGCTGCGCAGCCCCTCGACATCGGCCGCGGTGCGCACGAACGAGAGCGCGATGTAGTCGGCGCCGATCCCCAGCGCGAACTCGAGATCGGCCTCGTCCTTGGGCGTCAGCGACGGGATCGGCAGAGAGGTCCCGGGCAGGTTCACGCCCTTGCCGGACGAGATCAGGCCGCCCACCTCGACCCGCGTCTGCACCCGCTGGCCGTCGACCGCCATCACCCGCGTGCGCACGACGCCGTCGTTGATCAGGATCTCGCGGCCGACCGAGACCGCCTCGGCGAGGCCGGCAAAGGTCACGTCCAGGTCGCCCGGGGCACCCGCATCCGGCGGGGCGAGCACCAGCATGTCGCCGGGGTTCACCGATCGCGGCTGGCCGATCCGGCCGATCCGGATCTTGGGCCCCTGCAGGTCGGCGATCACGGCCAGCGGCCGTCCGATCAGCGCCTGCGCACGGCGCACGGCCGCCACCACGTCGCGATGCGTCTCGTGGTCGCCGTGGGAGAAGTTCAGCCGGGCGGCGTCCATCCCCGCCCAGGCGAGCTCCTCGATCATCTCCGGAGCGGACGACGCCGGCCCGATCGTGCACACGATCTTGGTGCGGCGCGGCTGGGACTCGCTCACGGGGCTCGAGGAGGAGGAGGCGGCGGCCAGGGCGGCGAAGGCCGCCCGGCCGGGATAGCGGGCGGAGGCCCCCAGATCCTCCTCGATCCGGATCAGCTGGTTGTACTTCGCCACCCGGTCGGTGCGAGACGGCGCGCCGGTCTTGATCTGGCCGCAGCCGCAGGCGACGGCGAGGTCGGCGATCGTCGTGTCCTCGGTCTCGCCCGAGCGGTGCGAGATCACCGTCGCGTAGGCCGATGCATTCGCAAGCCGGATGGCGTCGAGCGTCTCGGACAGCGTCCCGATCTGGTTGACCTTCATGAGGACGGCGTTCGCGACCCCCCGGGCGACACCTGCGCGGATACGCTCGACGTTGGTGACGAAGATGTCGTCGCCGACCAGCTGCACCTGTGCACCCAGCCGCTGGGTGAGCAGCTCCCACCCGTCCCAGTCGTCCTCGGCCAGGCCGTCCTCGATGGACGCGATCGGATAGCGGTCGCACAGGTCGGCGTAGACGTCGACCATCTCGGCGGATGACAGCGTGCGCCCCTCTCCTGGGAGGTGGTAGGCGCCGTCGCGCCAGAGCTCGCTGGCCGCGGGATCGATCGCGATCGCGACCTCGTCGCGGTGACCGGCCGCGTCGGCGGCCTCGAGGATGGCGGCGATCGCCTCTTCGTTCGACGCGAGATCGGGGGCGAACCCGCCCTCGTCGCCGACGTTGGTCGAGAGCCCTCGCGCGTGCAGGATCGCGCGCAGGGCGTGGAACGTCTCGGCGCCCATCCGGAGAGCGTCGGCGAACGATCCGGCGCCCACCGGCACGGCCATGAACTCCTGGAAGTCGACGCTGTTGTCGGCGTGAACGCCCCCGTTGATGACGTTCATCATCGGTACCGGAAGCACATGCGCACCCGCCCCACCGATGTAGCGGTAGAGCGGCAGCCCGGCGTCGAGGGCGGCCGCCTTCGCCGCGGCGAGCGACGTGCCCAGGATGGCGTTGGCGCCGAGGTGGCCCTTGTTGGCGGAGCCGTCGAGCTCGATCAGCGTCGCATCCACGAGCCGCTGGTCGGTGGCATCGACGCCTGCAAGGGCGGACGCGATCGACGAGTTGACGTGGCCGACGGCCTGCAGCACACCCTTGCCGCCAAAGCGCCTGGGGTCGCCGTCGCGCAGCTCGACCGCCTCGTGGACGCCGGTCGACGCGCCCGAGGGCACCGCGGCCCGGCCGACCACACCCGACTCGAGGGCCACCTCGACCTCGACTGTGGGATTCCCGCGCGAGTCGAGGATCTCGCGGCCCGTGACGGAGGCGATGGCGGTCATCGTTCGGGCGAGATGATAGATGGCTTGACCAGCTTCATGGTGAACTGCGAGTTGACGCGCGCGAGCCCCGGGAGCGATGCGAGCCGGCCCATGTAGAAGCGTTCGTACGCGTCCTGGTCGGCGACGCTCACGCGGATGAGGTAGTCGGGGATTCCGAACATGCGCCGGCACTCGACGACCTCGTCGAAGGCGGCGACCTGGGTCTCGAAGTCCTCGACCGTGGTGCGGTCCTTGAGGCTCAGCTCGACATGCACGACGATCTCGAACCCGCGCCCAACCGCCGCCGGGTCGATCAGCGCCCGGTAACCCTGGATGACGCCGCCGCGCTCGAGGTTCCTGACCCGGCGCAGGCAGGACGACGGCGACAGGTGGACGGCGGCGGCGAGGTCGGTGTTCGAGATGCGCCCGTCCCGGTCGAGTTGGCGGATAATTTCACGATCGATGTCATCAATGACCATTTCCATCTCCCGAGGCGGATCTCACCTGCAATTTCGCACGAATTCATCATCGCACACGGACTATCGTGGCAGCAACATGCGACCCGCCGCAACCGACGATGTGACGCGCAACGCCGCCGGCATCGGTGCGGCCGTCGGCGCGTTTGGGATCTCGTTCGGCGCGCTCGCGATCGCAGCCGGGCTCACTCCCGCCCAAACCATCGCCATGTCCCTGCTCGTCTTCACCGGGGCATCGCAGCTCGCGTTCATCGGCGTCATCGCCGCGGGCGGCGGCGCGCTCGCCGCGCTGGTTCCAGCGGTCCTGCTGGCGGTGCGAAACGGCGTCTACGGGCTCTCCCTGGTGCCGGTCATCCAGGGAACCCCGATCCGGCGACTGCTGAAGGCCCACCTCGTGATCGACGAGTCAACCGCGATGGCCCGCGCCCAGCGATCGCCCGCCGGCGCACACCGCGCGTTCCTCATGACCGGCATCAGCGTGCTCGTGCTCTGGAACGCCGGCACGATCGTCGGCGTGGCGCTTGGCCGGGCGATCGGCGACCCGCGCACGCTGGGCCTCGACGTCATGTTCCCGGCCGCGTTTCTCGCCCTCCTCGCCCCGCAACTCTCCCGGCCACGCGCGCGGGGCATCGCGGTCGGCGGCGGGCTGCTGGCGCTCGCGTGCGTACCGTTTGCGCCGGCGGGTGTGCCCATACTCGTGGCGTGCGCCGCCGCCGCCCCCGCCCTGGTCAGCCGGTGATCTGGGCCGCCGTTCTGACGCTCGCCGTCGCCTCGTTCGCGCTGAAGGCCGTGGGCCCGGTCGTGATCGGGCGGCGCCCGGCACCGCCCCGGGTCACCGCGGCGCTCGAGCTGCTCCCGATCCCGATGCTCGCGGCCATCGTCACCGTCGGAACGCTGACCACCGGCCACCACCTCCAGGTCGACGCGCGCCTCCCCGGCCTCGCCGTCGCGGGGGTCCTGGTCTGGCGCGGCGCGCCGTTCCTCGCGGTGATCGTGGCGGCGGCGGCGACGACGGCCGCGATCCGCGCCATCTGACCGCGGCCTACTCCGGCAGCGCCGCCTTCGCCCGCCGGTACCAGGCATCCTGCTCCTCGAGCCCGAGCCCGGCCCAGTCCTCACCCGCCTCGGCCGCGAGCCGCTCCGCGGTGCACACCCGGTCGCGGAACCTGCCGGCCGCGGCCCGCAGCGCCAGCTCCGGGTCGACATTGGCAAGGCGGGCCACATTCGTCGCGGCGAACAGCAGGTCGCCCAGCTCGTGCACGACCGCCGCATCCGGCTCGTGCTCCGCCCGCGGCGCGGGAGCCGCGTCGAGTGCCGCGCGCAGCTCGCCGAACTCGTCGGCCAGCGCGACCCAGGCACCGTCCCAGGCCGGCCAGTCGAAGCCGACCGCCGACGCCCGCCGCTGCAGCTTGCGCGCGTGCAGCAGGGCCGGGAGCACTCCGGGAACGTCGTGGAAGATGCCGCTTCGGCCCTCCTGATCGCGCTTGATCTGCTCCCAGTTCTGGCGGACGGCGCCGGCCGTCGCGGCCTCCCGCTCGCCGAAGACGTGCGGGTGGCGGCGGACGAGCTTCCGGGTGATGCCGGTCGCCGACTCCGCTCAGGTCGCCCGCGCCGTCCTCCTCGCAGCAGGAGCGCCAGGAAGTACGTCTGGAACAGCAGGTCGCCGAGCTCGTCCAGGAGCTTGGGGCCGGTGCCGGCGGCCGCGGCCTCGGCCACCTCGTAGGCCTCCTCGACCGTGTGCGGCACGATCGTCGTCACCGTCTGCTCGCGATCCCAGGGGCAGTCGTGCCGCAGCCGCTCGGTCAGGCGCTGAGCCCGATCATCGCATCGCTCAGGAGCAGGCGCTGGAGGGCGGCACCTGCCGGCACCGTCTCGTCCCAGGCCCGCGGCCTCGAGCAGCCGCCGCAGCCGCACCCCCGACGCGGCGGCCACCGGCGCGTCGGCCGCGATTGCGATCCCGTGCGCCCCAGCCACTCCGCCAGCGGCTCGTCGTCGGGAACCGCCACCGGACCGGCCGCTTCGAGCGCCCGGAAGGACGCAAGCGGGATCAGGTCGGGATCGCCCGGTCCGAGCGCGATGAGCGTCGCCACGGCCCGAGTCTAGTCACGGAGCGGCTCCGGGCTCAGGAAGTCGGAGCGGTGGTCTGGGCGGGCACGCCGGTGGCCGGTGTGGTCGTCTTCGGCGGCTTGTACCGGCGGTGTAGCGCGTCATCTTCTGCTGCGCGGCCTCGAGCCTGTTGACGACCGCCTGCAGGTGCGCCGACTGGCGGGACTGGAGCAGCGTCTGCTGGATCGTGGCCGTGACGGACGCGTACGTCTTCTTGGCGCCGCCCTTGACCACGTCGGCGGTGGGCCGGATGACGAAGTAGCAGGCGGGCTTGCACTTGCCCTTGAGGCTTCGTGCTCGCGTAGGCCTTGTCGACCGGCACGAGCGCCGAGAGCTGGTTCGTCTTCAGGCCGAACGCCGCGGTCTGGAATGCCTTGTCGAGCTGGCCCTCGGTGGCCACGAACGGCTCGTGCGGCGGGCTGTCGTCGATGGCGCCTTCGGCGACGTCGGCGAAGCCCTTCCCGCCGGCGAGCGCGGCGTGCGCGGCTTCTCGGCCAGGGCCTTGCTCGGCCAGCAGCACGTAGTCACCTTCCGCGTGGCGGCGTCGTACTCGTACAGCGACTGGTGCGTGTCGTAGTACTGGCGCATCTCCTTGGGCGTGACCGTGACCTGGGACTTCAGCTTGTTCTCGATGTTCTGCTCGAGCAGCGTCAGCTTGAACTCTCCTCGACGTAGTTATCGGTCAGGTCGTACTTCTTCAGGTAGGCCGCGTACTTGGTCTTGTTTCCCCTGTAGTACTGCGTGATCGCCTGCTTGAGCTGGGTCTTGTTCTCGCGGGCGTGACGTCCACCTTGAGCTGCTTGGCGATGTTCTCCAGCTGCGCCTGCGGCACCAGGTAGGCGACGACGGGCTGGACGATGGTGGACGTGTACGCCGAGGTGCCGACCGGGGGCACTTCTGGGTCTTGTTCTTGCAGTTCTCTTGACCCTGCGACCCGCCGGTGCACGACTGCGAGCCGACCTTCATCGCCTGCACTTCGAGCTTGATCTGGTGATCGAGCTCCTGCTTGGTGATGTGCGTGGATGCCGACGAGCGCGACGTCGCCCGACTGCAGCGACGCGGGCTGCGACGAGGACGACGACGACGAGCCGCAAGCGGCTGTGCACGGCCGCAAGCGCGGCGAGGATGAGGATGCGTAGTGTTCGGCCCATGCGAACTATGCCGCAACTTCGCGGCGAATATCCAGGATAGCTCGAGCAACTCAAGCCCCTGCCATACCCTGGGCCGCTGCGCCGGCGGCTGGGCTGAAAGGCGCAGGCTGAGCTCGCGGGCGGTCACCGAATAGCGCACCGCCGGGTAGCCGCTGCCGCAGCGAGCGCATCTCGGCCGAGCCCAGGGCGACGGGCCGACGGTGAACGTGCCGCCGCGAAGCGACGACCGACCTCGATGCCCATCTCGCCGGCGGCGAGCCGCAGCCTCCTGGATCGCGAGCAGGTTGTCGACCGGCTCGGGCAGCGGCCCGAACCGGTCGGCGAGCTCCGCCTCGCAGCTCGCGCAGCTCCGAGCCGGTCGGCGGCCAGCGCGACCCGCCGGTGCAGGTCGATCTTGACGGCCTCGAGCGGGACGTAGTCGGCCGGCACGTAGGCGTCGACCTGGGCATCCACCCGCACCGGCCGCGACACGCGCGGGCGGCGCGCCCTGCAGCTCGTCGACGGCCTCGGCCAGCAGCTCGCAGTAGAGCTCGAAGCCGACCGCCGCCACGTGCCCGGACTGCTCGTCGCCGAGCAGGTTGCCGGCGCCGCGCAGCTCGAGGTCGCGCATCGCGATCCGGTAGCCCGAGCCGAGCTCGGTGTAGTCGGCCAGGGTGGACAGGCGGTGGCGGGCCTCCTCGCTCAGCTCGCGCCGGTCGGGGTAGAACAGGTAGGCGTGGGCGACCGCGTTGGTGCGGCCGACCCGGCCGCGGATCTGGTAGAGCTGCGCGAGGCCGAGCATGTCCGCGCGCTCGACGATCAGCGTGTTCGCCTGCGGGATGTCGAGGCCCGACTCGATGATCGTGGTCGACACGAGCACGTCGAAGTCGCCGCGCAGGAAGTGCATCATCACGTCCTCGAGCTCCCGCTCGGGCATCTGGCCGTGCGCCACGCCCACGCGCAGCTCGGGCACCCACCGGCGCACCCGCTCGGCCGCCTCGTCGATCGTCTCGACGCGGTTGTGCAGGTAGAACGACTGGCCGCCGCGGGCGAACTCGCGGCGCAGCGCGGCGGCGATCAGCTCCTCGTCGAACTCGCCCACGTGCGTCTTGATCGGCTGGCGGCCGCGCGGCGGGGTCGTGATGACGCAGATGTCGCGCAGGCCCGAGAGGCACATGTGCAGCGTGCGCGGGATCGGCGTCGCCGACATCGCCAGCACGTCCACCTCGAGCCGCAGCTGGCGCAGGAGCTCCTTCTGGGCGACGCCGAAGCGCTGCTCCTCGTCCAGCACGACGAGGCCGAGCTCCTGCGGCACGACGTCGCGCGAGAGCACGCGATGCGTGCCGATCAGGACGTCCACCTTGCCGGCGCGGAAGTCGGCGAGCACCTTCTTGACCTCGGCCGGCGCCCGGAACCGCGAGACCATCTCGACCCGCACCGGGAAGTCGCGGAAGCGGTCGCGGAGCGTGGCGGCGTGCTGCTGGGCGAGGATGGTCGTCGGCACCAGCATCAGCACCTGGCGGCCGCGCGGTCGCGACCTTGAACGCCGCCCGCAGCGCGACCTCGGTCTTGCCGAAGCCGACGTCGCCGCAGACCAGCCGGTCCATCGGCTGCGGCGCCTCGAGGTCCTCTTGACGGCGTCGATCGCACGCCCCTGGTCGTCGGTCTCGTCGTACGGGAACGACGGCCTCGAGCCGCGCCATCCACTCGTCGTCGGGGCCGAGCGGCGGCCGGGTGGCGCTCTGGCGGCGGGCGTACAGCGCCAGCAGCTCGCCGGCCAGCTCGCGCACGGCCACGCGGGCGCGGCTCTTGAGCGTGGCCACGCCTTGCCGCCCAGCCGGGAGAGGGCGGGCGCCTTGCCGTCGGCGCCGACGTAGCGGCTGACCTTGCCGAGCTGGTCGTGGGGGACGTACAGGCGGTCGTCGCCGCGGAACTCGAGGTACAGGTAGTCGCGGACGACGCCGCCGACCTCCTTGGTGTCGAAGCGGACGAAGCGGCCGACGCCGTGGTCCTCGTGCACCACGTAGTCGCCGCTGCGCAGGTCGGCGAACGTCGAGAGCGCGCGCCCGAACCGGGCCGGGCCGCGCGCGCCGCGGCGGCGGAGGAGCTGCGCGGCGGGCAGCACCGCCAGCCGCAGGCCGGGCGAGACGAAGCCGTGCCGGAGCGGCGACACGCAGAACGCGACGCCCGCCTCTCCGGGCCGGCCGCGGCCGGGGGCGGGCAGCTCCGCCGACACCCGCCGCAGCGACCATGTGCGTGCGCCGGGCCTCGCCGAGATGCGCGAAGCAGACCAGGACGCGGTACCCGGCCCGGACGAGCGCCCGCAGCTCGTTCTCGGCCTCGGCGATGCCGGTCGAGGCGAGCGCCGGCGGCTGCGCGTCGAACTGGAAGGGCTGTCCGAGCGGCATCTCCTCGAGCGCGGCGACCGACTCGATCAGCTCCGACACCGTCTTGCCGGCGACGTAGCCCCGCGCGCGCAGCTGCGGATCGCGCAGCCGCTCGGCGGCCTCGGCGTGCGCCTCCTCGACGCCGGCGGCGAGCTCGCCCGGGTTCCAGGCAACGATCGCGGCCGCCTCCGCGCAGCTCCGGCCAGAGCGGCACGAGGCCGGGCGGGACGTGCGGCGAGTCGTCCCCCTCCTCCGTGCCCCAGCGTGAATATTCGGTGCCTGGCACCGAATACTCACCGGCCGGGTGGATCAGCACCTCGCCCAGGTCGCGCAGCGAGCGCTGGGTGAAGACCGAGAAGGCCGACAGCCGCTCGACCTGGTCGCCGAAGAACTCGATCCGAACCGGCTCGCGGCCGGTGGTCGGCGAACACGTCGACCAGGCCGCCGCGGACCGAGAACTGCGCCGCGCTCCTCGACCGCGTCGGCGCGCTCGTAGCCGGCGTCGGCCAGCGACCGCACCAGATCGTCGAAGGGCAGCTCGTCGCCCAGGCGCAGCGCCACCGGGGCCGGGCGGCGCTCGGGCGGCTCGATCCGCTCGATCAGCGCGTCGGCCGAGACCGCCACGAGCCCGCCCTCGGCGAGGGCGTGCAGGCCGCGGTGGCGCTCGCCGACGAGGTGCGGCGCCGGGTCGAGGCCGCTGCCCTAGCCCGACGCCGCGCGAGGGCAGGAACGCCGCCGTGTCGGGCGGCAGGAACGCCGCCGCGGACTCGGCCAGCGCCCGGGCGGCGTCGTCGTCGTCCACGACCACCGCGAGCGCTCGCGGTCGCCGACTCCTGGCGCGATTGCCACAGCGCCGCCACAACCGCCGGCAGGACCGGCTCGGACACGCGCGCACGGGTGAGACCGGCGGCCGTCCGGCGCGGCGTAGTCGGCGAAATGCCGGGTCTGCAAGCAGGTAGGGGACCGCGAGCTCCGCCGCCGGCGAGCGGGCCGTCCACCTGGTGCTCCAGGCCGTCCACACCGGCATGGTAGGCTCCGCACCGCTATGCCGACGGAGGTCTCCCTGTGCGCCGTCTGATCGTCTCTCTGTACGCGCTCGCGCTCATGCTCGCACTGCCGGCCACGGCGTTCGCGGCGTCGACCACGGCGACGACGGCCGCGAGCACCGGCAAGCCGACCGGGCACGACTGGACGATCGCGACGATCTTCGCGATCGCGCTCTTCATCCCGTCACTGCTCGCGTTCCTGACGCTCATCGACATCGCCCGTGGCAAGCACACCCAGCAACACGACCATTAGCGATTCCACCTGCAGCAGCTGTACGAGCTGCTGCGGATCGAGTCGGTGTCGAGCGACGGGAAGCATCCGCGCGAGCTGCGCGCGGCGGCCGACTGGATCGCCGAGCTGATCGGCGGCGCGACGGTCACCGAGGAGCACGGAAACCCGCTGGTCGACGGGCTGATCCCGGCCTCGGTCGCGGACGCGCCCACCGTGATCGCCTACGGCCACTACGACGTGCAGGCGGTCGGGCCGCTCGAGCTCTGGGACAGCCCCCCGTTCGAGCCGGAGATACGCGACGGCTGGCTCTACGGCGCGCGGCGTGACCGACGACAAGGGCAACTTCTACGCCGTTCTGCGGGCGGCCCTCGATCTGGCCGAGGCGGGCGAGCTGGGCGTGAACGTGCGCGTGCTGGCAGACGGCGAGGAGGAGATCGGCGGCCACTCGGTGATCCACCACCTGGCCACGGTGGAGGGCGAGTTCGCCGCCGCGCTCATCTTCGACGGCGGCATGGTCGACGCGAAGCGGCCCGCGATCACGACCGGCCTGCGAGGGCTCGCCGGCTGCGCAGCTGCGCCTGACGACGGGACGGCGCGAGCTGCACTCGGGCATCTACAGCGGCGCGGCGGCAAACGCCGTCCACGCGCTGAACCACGTGCTCGCCGCGCTCATCGACCCGCCGGCGGGGTTCCGGGCCGGCATCGCGCCGCGTGTCCGAGCAGGAGCGCGCCGGCTGGGCGACGCTTCCGGGCCGGCGCCGAGGTGCTGGCCGACGCGGGCGCGCGTCGCGTCCGACCCCGCTGCCGGCAGCCGCGTTCTACGACCGCACCTGGGCGCTGCCCGCGTTCACCGTCCACTCCGTCCTGGCCGGCGACCCGACGCTGCACAAGACCAGCATCCAGCAGGAGGCGATCGCGTCGGTCTCGATGCGGCTCGCCCCGGGCCAGGACGCCGATGCGATGTCGGCGCTGATGGAGCAGACGCTGCGCGCGGCCTGCCCCGCCGGCTGCACCCTCGAGATCGAGATGTGGCCGCCGGCGCAGCCGGCCTGGATCGACCCCGGCCAGCCCGTGCTCCGGGCCGCCTTCGACGGCATCGAGCGCGCGACCGGCACGCGGCCGCTGGCGACCCGCTCGGGCGGCAGCATCCCGGTTGCCGCCGCACTCGTCGGCCGTGGCATCCCCACCATCCTGTCCGGCTTCGGCACCGACGACGACAACATCCATTCGCCCAACGAGCGGATGGAGCTGCGCCGCCTCGAATGGGCGATCGCGTCGGCTCGCGAGATCTTCCTCGCGCTGTCGCGAATGCCCTAACGAGCGTCAAATTTCCGGCGGTTGGTGCTTTACTCCGTCCGCGGATCTCGGTACGCTTCCCGTCTCAATGCGGACGGCCTCCAGGGGAATGAGCGAGTACCAGGTGCGCACGCGCCTGTACGACCCACCCGAGGGGGTGCGCCGGCTCGACTCCAAGCTCGCCTGCTGGCGGATCTCAAACGGCGCCCACATGCGCGGCGAGGAGATGCGCCAGGCGTTCGAGTCACGGCTCGACCAGCGCGTGCCCGACGTTGTCGCGGCGCCGCAGTCGGGCAAGGGCCCGCGCATCCGCCTGATCGCCTGACGGTCAGCCCGCCGCGGACGAGCGCCGGATCGACCACGTCGCCGCGGCGGCCAGGACGGCGGCCGCAGCCACCAGCCCGAGGACGTCGAGGCGCGGGCCGAATCCCGGCACGCCGAAGTCGATGCTCCATCCCAGCCGCTGCTCCTGGATGACGCCCAGCAGCGCGACCGCGGCGTTCACCGTCGCCAGCACGTATGCAGCCAGCAGCGCGCCCGACCGCCACGATCCCGCGCCGCCCGCCGGCGATCGCCGACCGCCGCCGAAGCCCGCCGGCGACAAGCGCGGCGACCTCGCGCAGATCGGGCAACCGCCGCTCGCCACGGTAGGACGCCGAGTAGGCGTGCAGCGCGAGCCGGTAGACGAGGTGGCCGCGGCTCACGCGGGACTCTCCCGCAGGCGAGACGCGCTCACCCGGCTCGTGACCACCGCGGCGGCCTCGCCGAGCCGCTCCGCCTCGGCGGCGATGGCGCTCTCGCCCGGTCCGGTGAGCCGGTAGTAGCGCGCCTGCGCCCCGAGACGACCTCTTCGCCGTCGGCCGCCACCAGTCCCTCGGCGATCAACCGGTCGACGGCGCCGTACAGCGTGGTCACCTATGCATTGTCAACCGATATATCAGTCGGCCGCCGCGCCGTTGAAGCGGCGCATGGCGGCATCGACGCCGTCGCGGACGACCGCCAGCGTGCAGTCCGTGCCCTGCTCGACGAGCGCAGCCACGTCCACGTCGGCGGGGAACGGTCGCAGCACCCAGTCGGCCACCGGGATCTGCTCGCCCCGCTCCGGGCGCCCGACCCCGATGCGCACCCGGGCGAAGTCTGCGGTTCCCAGCTGCTCGCGCAGCGACCGCAGGCCGTTGTGCCCGGCCAGGCCGCCGCCGAACTTGGCCCGCACGTCACCGAGCGCGAGGTCGATCTCGTCGTGGACGACCACGAGCGCCGACGGCTCGAGCTTGTAGAAGCGCATGGCGGCGGCCACGCTTCGGCCCGACAGGTTCATGTAGGTCTGCGGCTGCAGGAGCGCCACGCGCAGGTCGCCGTCGCGGGCCTCGGCCAGGCGGCCCGAGAACTTGCTGCGCCACGAGGCCGACCATGCTCCCGCGAGCCGGTCGGTGACCATGAACCCGAGGTTGTGGCGGGTCGCCGCATACTCGGGCCCGGGGTTTCCGAGCCCGACCACGAGCACGTCCAGGGATGGGCCGAAGTCGCGCCGCAAAAGGCGCACGCCGCCCGCCGCCTACTCGGTGGTCTCGCCGCCCTCGGCCTCGGCCTCCGCCTCGGCGGCCTCGGCCTCGGCTGCTGCCTCCGCGGCGGCCTCGCCCTCCAGGTCGGCCTCGGACTTGAGCTCCTCCTCGGACACCGGCGCCGCGATCGTGGCGAGGATGGTTCCCTCGGGATCGTCGGTGAAGGTGATCCCCTCGGGCGGCGTGATATCGGCGAGCCGGATCGACTGACCGATCTCGAGCGACGTCACGTCGACGACGATCGCGTCGATCAGGTCGGCCGGGAGCGCCTCGACACGCAGCTCGTGCGTCGGCTGGCTCAGCGCGCCGCCCATATTCACGCCCTCGGCGTGGCCCTCGATGTGCACCGGGATCGCGGTGTTGATCTTCTGGTCGAGCCGGATCTCGTGCAGGTCGACGTGGATCACGCGGTCGCGCACCGGATCGAGCTGGAACTCCTTGATCAGCACCGGCCGCACGGGCTGGTCGGCGATGGCGACGTCGAGGATGGAGTGCACGCCGTGGGCGTGAACCGCATGGCGCAGGTCGCGGGCGTTGATCGCGATCGCCTGCGTCTCGGACGTCGCCGAGTAGATCACTCCGGGGATGTCGCCGGACGCGCGCAGCGCCTTGGCGTCCTTGGTGCCGCGCCCATCGCGCAGCCGCACCTGCAGTTGTGTTCGCTCCATACCGGCCTCACCACCTCAGAAGAGCTGGTTCCCGCCATGGAACAGCCCCGACACCGAGTCGTCGTTGAAAACGTTGCAGATCGTATCAGCCAGGATCGGCGCCACCGACAGCACCTGGACCTTGTCCGGGCGGTGCAGCGGGTTGATGGGGATCGTGTCGGTCACCACGACCTTCTCGAACACGCTCGCCTCCAGCCGCTCGAGCGCCGGGCCCGAGAAGACCGGATGCGTCGCGCACGCGAACACGCGGGTGGCGCCGTGCTCCATCAGCGAGACACCCCCGGCGCAGAGGGTGCCGGCGGTGTCGATCATGTCGTCGAGCAGGATGCAGACCTTGTCGCGGACACGGCCGATGACGTTCGTGACCTCGGCCTCCTGGTGCTCGGGCCGCTCCTTGGTGATGAGCGCCAGCCGGCCGCCGAGCATCTCTGAGAACTTCTTGGCGAGCTTCACCCGGCCGGCATCGGCGGAGACGACGACGACCTCCTCGGCGCCGTCGTCGAGGAGGTCGTGGAAATACGCGGCCAACATCGGCGCGGCGGTCATGTGGTCGACGGCGCCGTCGAAGAAGCCCTGCAGCTGGCCGGCGTGCAGATCCATGGTCAGCACCCGGTCGACCCCGGCGGCGGCCAGCATGTCGGCCACCAGCTTGGCCGTGATCGGCTCACGCGGCATGCTCTTTTTGTCCTGGCGGCCGTAGGGATACCAGGGCATCACCGCGGTGATGCGCCTGGCGGAGGCGAGCCGCGCCGCCTGGGCCATGATCATGAGCTCCATCAGCGAGTCGTTGGTGGGCGACGAGCACGACTGGACGATGAACATGTCGGCACCGCGGATCGACTCCTCGTAGCGGACGTACACCTCGCCGTTGGTGAACGTCTTCAGCAGCACCTCGCCCAGCTGGATCCCGATCCGCTCGGCGATCGCCTCGCCCAGGGCGGGGTTGGAACGCCCGCTGAAGAGCATGAGCCGCTTGTGCGGCGCCCGCTCCATCCAGCTCGCGTGCTCTGCCGCCGTCATCCCCGGAGGCGCCGACATGCCTGCGGGCGAGAAGAGAGGCATCGCCGTTTCGACGCTAACCGCGCTTTCGTCGTCCATAACCTTCGATGTTCTTTTGCCGGGCACGTGCAACCCCCAGCGCGTCCGGAGGCACATCCTCGGTGATCACCGAACCCGCCGCTGTCCACGCTCCGTCTCCAATCGTCACGGGGGCGACGAAGACATTGTCGCAGCTGGTGTGGACGTCTTTACCGATCGTTGTCCTCTGCTTTGCCTGTCCATCGTAGTTGGCGGTGATGGCCCCCGCTCCAATGTTCGTGCCCTCGCCGATCGTGGCGTCGCCGATATAGGACAGATGGGGCACCTTCGCGCCGGCGCCAAGGTGCGAGTTCTTGACCTCGACGAACGTGCCCGCCTTCGCGTCCCGCTCCAGCGTGGCGCCGGGCCGCAGGTAGCAGAACGGGCCGACGCTGGCGCCCGGACCGATGCTGGCGTCGACCGCCACCGCGTGCGGCCCCACGACCGCGCCCGCGCCGATGTCGGTGGTGCCGCGCAGCACCGTGAACGGCTGAATGAGGGCGTCGGCGGCGATCGTCACGGTCGGCTCGATCCACGTCGAGGCCGGATCGACGATCGTGACGCCGGCCAGCATGTGGTCGCGATTGATGCGGTCGCGCAGGAGCGCCGACGCCGCCGCCAGGTCGGCGCGGGTGTTGATCCCCAGCGCCACCGTCGGATCGGCATGGTGGTGGCCCACCACAGTGTGCCCGCCGGCCACCAGGAGGCCGACGGCATCGGTGAGGTAGAGCTCGCCCTGGTCGTTGGCGCTGTCGAGCCGCTCGAGGGCGGGCCACAGGAGCTCCGACCGGAACAGGTAGATGCCGGAGCTCACCTCGGTGAGATCGCGCTGCTCCGGCGTCGCGTCGCGCACCTCGACGATGCCTGCAACCGCGCCGGACGGGTCGCGGACGATGCGGCCGAAGTCGGCACCGACGGCCGGCGTGCGCGTGAACGTGAGCACCGCGGCCGCCGCCGACGCCGCCTGCCGGGCGGCGGCGAGGTCGCGCAGGCTGGCCGGGTCGGTCAGCGGATGGTCGCCGTTCAGCACCAGCACGTCGCCCTCGAAGCCGTGCAGCGCCGCGCGGGCGCTGCGGGCCGCGTCGCCCGTGCCCAGCGGCCGCTCCTGGGCGGCGGCGTCGATGCCGGGCGGCAGGATCGCCCGGATGTCATCGCCGTCGTGCGGCACCACCACGACCGTGCGGGCAGGATCGAGCTCCGCGACGGCCGCCACCACCCACTCCAGCACCGGCCGGCCGCAGGCCGGGTGCAGCATCTTCGGCACGGCCGACTTCATGCGCGTCCCGCGCCCGGCGGCAAGGATGACACATGCAAGCGGCGGGGTCGTCATGTCGGTGCTGGGGGTGGTCGGTGCTGAGCTGGGGCGCCTGGACTCGAACCAGGGATCACGGGACCAAAACCCGTTGCCTTACCACTTGGCCACGCCCCAACGGGCGCGCCTGCCGGGCCGGACGAGTATACCCAGCCGGTCCAATGAAGGCTCACTACGATCGTCCGGTGAGCGCCCTGCTACTCGTCGCCGCGACGTTCCTGGCCAGCGCCGTCGAGGCCGTGGAGGCGCTGACCATCGTGCTCGCGGTCGGAACCACCCGCGACTGGCGCTCGACGTTTTTCGGCGTAGCGGTCGCCCTGCTCGCCCTGGCCGGGGTCATCGCCGTGCTCGGCCCCGCGCTGACGGCGCTTCCGATCTCGGCCCTGCGTGTCGTCGTGGGCGGCCTGCTGCTCGTGTTCGGGCTGCAGTGGCTGCGCAAGGCAATCCTGCGCGCGAGCGGCCTCAAGGCGCTGCACGACGAGGATGCGATCTTCCGCGAGCAGGCCGAGGAGGCCCGCGCCGCCGGCACCACCGCGAAAGCGGGCATCGACTGGTACGCGTTCACGATCGCGTTCAAGGGCGTGCTCCTGGAGGGGCTCGAGGTGGCGTTCATCGTCGTCACCTTCGGCAGCAACCAGGGCAGCATCCCGCTGGCCGTGGCGGGGGCGGCGGCCGCCATCGTGGTCGTGGTCGCCGCCGGCATCGCCGTGCGCGCCCCGCTCGCCCGCGTCCCCGAGAACACCCTCAAGTTCGGCGTCGGCCTGCTGCTGACGACGTTCGGGACGTTCTGGGGCGCCGAGGGTGCGGGCGCGACCTGGCCGGGCTCGGATCTGGCCATCCTCGGGCTGCTGGTGTTCTACCTCGCCGTGAGCCGCGTCCTGGTGCTGATGCTCCGGCGCGGCGGCGTGCGGGCGGCGACGCTGTCGGGAGCCGAGTGAGCAGGATCGCCGCATTCGGCCGCTTCCTGTACGAGTTCATCGTCGGCGACGACCCCACCATCGCTGCCGGTGTCGTCGTCGCTCTCGGACTCACCGCGCTCGTCGGCGACCGCGCGGGCGGCGGCTGGTGGATCGTCCCAGCGTTCGTCGTCTGCCTGCTCGCCCTGTCGCTCCGGCGGGCTTCCACTCGATCCGGTAGCTGAGGTCGAGCCGGCCGGCGCTACTTGCGCATGCGATCGCCGAGCATGACCAGCACCAGCACGATCAGCAGCAGCCCGCCGACGAGGGCGAACATGAACACGCCCACGAAAATCAGCGGCAGCACGAGCCCGGCGATGCCCTGGGCCATCACGATCACCCACAGCGGCCGCCGGATCGCCGGCGGGATGTGGTGGCGGATGTTGAGGTAGAGCAGCACCGCGACGACCCCGATCAGGGTCATCTCGATCTTGAAGCCGTTGATCCAGGCGAACACCGCCTCGGCCAGACCGAGCACGACCGCGATGCGCAGCCCATTCTGGGACAGCCACCGCGTCGGGGAGCGCCGCTCGCGCGGTTCGATGGTCAGCGCATCACCGGAAACATTCCACTTTGACATGCCCAGAATCATACCGGAGAGGCTGCAAACGACCCCGGTATCCGGGCCGCCGCGGCCTCGGCCGCCTGCCGGTGCTCGAAGAGGCCGAACGCGGTCGGGCCCGAGCCGGTGACGATCTGCCCGAGCGCCCCCTGGGCGCGCAGCGCGTCCAGCGCTTCGGCCACGTCCGGCCGCAGCGAGAGCACCACCGGCTCGAGGTCGTTGGCGAGCAGCCGGGCCACGTCCGCGACCCCGCGGACGGTGTGCATCGCCCGCACCAGGTCGCCCTCGACGGCCCGGAAGATCGGGTTGGGCTCGCAGGCCGCGAACACCTCGGCGGTGGCCAGTCCACGGTCGGACGGCACGAGCACGAAGGCGTGGCCGCGGGGGAAGTCGGGCAGCGGCGCGATGCGGTCGCCGCGACCGGTGCCGAAGCCCGTCTCGGCGCCGGTGAGGAAGAACGGCACGTCGGCGCCGAGCGACCGGGCGATCGCGTGCAGGTCGTTGGGCTCTCGGTCGCCGCGGAGCGCGCGCAGCACCGCCGCGGCATCCGAGGAGCCTCCGCCCAGGCCGGCCGCGACCGGGATCCGCTTGCGCAGCACCACCCGCCGCGTCTCGCCCAGCGCCGCCAGCGCCGCCGTGACCAGGGTGTCCTGCGGAAACCCCTCCACCACCGTCTCGGGCGCCTCCTCGACCTCGAGCTCGTCGTAGAGGTCGATGGCCTGGAAGAGCGTCGTCAGCCGGTGGTAGCCGTCGCTTCGCAGCGGCCCCACCCGCAGGCACAGGTTGACCTTGGCGGGTGCGCGCAGGATCACGCCTGAAGCTCCCGGGCGAGTTGGCCCAGCCGCTGCGGCGTGAGCTGCTCGGCCCGCAACTCGGCGACGTCGCCCGGAGGCGCGGGCAGCCCGGCCAGACGGAGCGAGTTCTGGAGCGTCTTTCGGCGGTGGGAGAACGCGCCGTGGACGACGCGGCCGGTCCACTCCCAGTCGGGCCCGAAGGCGAAGCCGGGCCGGCGCTCGAAGGCCACCAGCATCGAATCGACCTTCGGCTGGGGGACGAACACGTGCCGCGACACGGATCGCCCGCCGATGCGCTCGCACGCGAGCTGCACGAGCACCGACACGGCGCCGTAGGCCTTCGTGCCCGGCGCGGCGAAGAGCCGCTCGCCGATCTCGCGCTGCACCATCACGCAGAAGCGCTCGACGGCGGGCAGCGCCCGGATCAGCACGGGCGTTGCGACGCCGTAGGGCAGGTTCGCGACCATCACCCGCGGCGCCGGATCGAGCGCGGCGAGGTCGACGTCCAGCGCGTCGGCGAAGAGCAGGCGGACGTTCGTGACCCCCGCGAGCGTCGCCTGGAGCGCGGGCTCGAGCCGGCGGTCGATCTCGATCGCATGCACGAGCGCGACCCGCTCGGCCAGCCACGCGGTCAGCACGCCGAGGCCCGCGCCGACCTCGACCACGACGTCGGCGGCCGTCACCGGCAGCAGCCTGCCGGCGACATCAAGCACGTTGCTGTCGACCAGGAAGTTCTGACCCAGGTCGCGGTCGGGCGAGATGCCGTACTCGCGCAGCCGTGCCAGCGACACCTGCGTCGTCACAGGCCGAACAGCCGGTCGGCGTTGCGGTCGATCTGGTTCGCGAGCGCCGCCGACTCGACACCCCGCTCGCGGGCGAGCACCGCGAGCGTCACCGCCACGTGCGCCGGCTGGTTGGGGCGGCCGCGATGCGGCGGCGGGGCCAGGTAGGGGCTGTCGGTCTCGGCCAGGATGCGTTCGGCCGGCACGCGCGCGGCGGCCGCGCGGAGCGGGCCGGCGGACGGGTAGGCGACGTTGCCCGCGAACGAGCAGTGGTAGCCGCGCTCGATCGCCTCGTCCAGGCGGTCGACCGAGCTGAAGCAATGCAGGACGACCGGCACCCGCGCCCCCTCGAGCATCCGGAAGGTGTCGTCGTCAGCCGCCCGGGTGTGGATCACGAGCGGCATCGCAAGCTCATTGGCAAGCTCGATCTGGGCCTCGAACACCCGCGCCTGGACGTCGTGCGGGGCGCAGTCGCGGTAGTGGTCGAGCCCGCACTCGCCGACCGCCACCGCACGCGGGTGCGCAAGCAGGGGGCGCAGCGCATCGACGTCGCCGGCCGCGGCGGCCTCCTGGGGGTGGTAGCCGACGATCGCCCACACCGTCGCGAACCGCTCCGCCAGCTCGACCGCCTGCTCGCGGCCGACGGTCAGGATGCGCCCCACCCCGGCCGCGGCGGCGGCGGCCACCAGCTCCTCGGCCGGCCGGTCGCACAGCTCGAGGTGGGCGTGGGTGTCGATCACGCCCGCGGAAACAGCGGAGGCGGCTGGGTGACGGCGGTGCCCGGGGGCAGGAGCCCGAGCCCGGCCCGCTCCCAGCCGACAGCGCCGGGATCTCCGATCGCCTCCAGCATCTGCGCCGCCGACCCGGGGATGAAGGGGTGCAGGAGCACCGCGAGCCCGCGGACGGCGTCGGCGAGCGTGTACAGCGTCGTGTCGAGCAGCGCCTGGTCGGCGGCCGCCTGGCTGCGCGCGAGCACCCACGGCTGGCGCTCCTCGACGTAGCGGTTCGCGGCGCGCACGAGGCCCCAGATCAGCTCCAGCGCACCGGTCAGGTCGAGCTCGTCGAGGCGCTCGCGGACGGCAACGTCGACGGGCTCGAGCTCGGCCCGGCCCTCGGGGACGACGCCGCCCCGGTAGCGGACGACCATCGCGGTCGCCCGCGACACCAGGTTGCCGAGGTCGTTGGCGAGCTCGCCGGCGTAGCGGCGGTCGAGCCCGTCGCGGGTGACGCTGCCGTCCTGACCCCACTGCACCTCGCGCAGCAGGTAGAAGCGCAGCGCGTCGGCGCCCAGCTCGTCGATCACGGCCAGCGGGTCGATGACGTTGCCGAGCGACTTCGACATCTTCTGGTCGCCGCTCGTCAGGTACCCGTGCACGAACAGCTTGCGCGGCGGCTCGTATCCGGCCGCCATCAGAAGCGCCGGCCACGACACGCAGTGCAGGCGCAGGATGTCCTTACCCAGCAGGTGCAGGGACGGCCAGAACGTCTTCGAGACGTCGTGCCCGAGGCCGTACTCGAGGGCGGTGTGGTAGTTCAGGAGCGCATCGACCCATACGTAGATGGTCTGCTCGGGCTTCCACGGCAGCGGGATGCCCCAGCTGACCGATGCCCGGCTGACCGAGAAGTCGCTCAGGCCGGACTCGATGAACGAGCGGGCCTCGTTGTAGCGGGCGCGGGGCACGACGTACTGGGGGTCGCGGTCGTAGAGCTCGAGCAGTTGCGGGCCGAACGCGGACAGGCGGAAGAACGTGTTCTCCTCCTCGACCCGCTCGACCGGGGTCCTGTGGATGGGGCAGATGTTGCCGGGCTGCTCCAGCTCGGACTCCGCATAGAACTGCTCGCAGCCCGTGCAGTAGAGGCCCGAGTAGGTGTCCTCGTACAGGTGGCCGGACTCCCGCAGGCGCACCATGAAGTCCTGCACGCGGCGCTCGTGCTCCGGGTCGGTGGTGCGGATGAAGAAGTCGTTGGACGCCTCGAGCCGCTCGACCAGATCGCGGAAGCGGGCCGAAACGCGGTCGCAGAACTCCTTGGGCGAAAGCCCCGCCGCCGCGGCGGCCTGAGCCACCTTGGCGCCGTGCTCGTCGGTGCCGGTGAGGAAGAAGACCTCCTCCCCGCGCTGGCGGTGATGGCGGGCGAGCACGTCGGCGGCCACGGTCGTGTAGGCGTGCCCGAGGTGCGGGTCCGAGTTGACGTAGTAAATGGGAGTTGTAAGGGAAAACGGCATAATCGACCCGGCCTCTGGCAAATTGCCATGAAGGCATCTATGCTCATACGTGGGCTCCATCCTAACGAGATGGCGAGGGTCACTATGAGCGTTATCAGGCATTCCGCGGGTGTTCGCGGTCGGGCGGGATCCACGCGCGCGGGGGGCGTGGTGCGCAGGGTGGACGAGCTGGGCCGGATCGTGATTCCGGTCGAGATCCGGCGCAGGTTCGGAATCGATGTCCGCGATCCGCTGGAAATCAGCGTCCGCGGTGAGTCAATCGTGCTGAGCAAGCCGCATGACGCGTGCGTCTTCTGCGGCCGCACGGGTCAGCTGGAGGAGTTCCACGGCCGCCAGCTGTGCACCACCTGCCGCGTCGAGCTCTCGGGCAGCGACGTCGTCAGGGCTTCGTAAGGATCTGATACAGGCGGTTCCGGGGCAGGCCGGTCAGCCGCGACCCCAGCGCAGCTGCGCGCCGAGTGCCGACGGCCGCCGCCAGCTCGGCCAGCGCGTCGGCGGGCACGTCGACGTCGGCCCGGGCCTGCGCGGCGGCCACGACCAGCGTCACCTCGCCCTTCGGCGGAGTGGCGAATGCGGCGGCCAGATCGGCGAGGCGGCCGCGCTCGACCCGCTCGTGCAGCTTGGTCAGCTCGCGGCACACGGCGGCAGGGCGATCGGGATCGGCAGCGGCGAGGGCCGCGAGTGTGGCGGGCAGCCGCCGCGGCGACTCGAACGCGACGATCGGGAGCCCGCACGCGTCCAGGCGGCGCACCTCATCCGCCGCCCGCGCCGCCGGCCGGGGCAGGAATCCCGCAAACACGAAGCCCGCGCCACCGAACCCCGCGGCGGCGACGGCCGCCGTGACGGCTGACGGCCCCGGGAGCACCGTCACCGGGAGCCCCGCCGCCGCGACCGCGGCCACCACGAGCGCGCCCGGATCGGACACGACCGGCATCCCGGCATCGGTGACGAGCGCGACCCGCTCGCCGCCGCGGATGCGGTCCACGAGCTCGATCGCGCGCACCGCCTCGTTGTGCTCGTGCACCGCCAGCACGGGCACCGAGATGCCGTGGCGCTCGAGCAGGATGCGGGTGCGGCGGGTGTCCTCGCAGGCGACCAGATCGACCGATCGCAGCTCCTCGAGCAGCCGCAGGGTGACGTCGGAGAGATTCCCGATCGGCGTCGAGCAGACGACGAGCCCGCCGCGGCGGTCGCCCTCGGCGGTGAGTCGGCGGGAGGATTCGGGCACTGCGGGTACCATTAAAGCGTCGTGGCCGACTCCAAGCCGACCAAGCCGTACCGCACCTACCGCGGCGGCCGAGCCGGGGGCGACGACCCCGACTCGGCCCGCTTCAACTTCAGCGGCGGTGGGGTCGGCACCGCCGCCCCGCCGCGACCGCGCACGCCCGAGGGGCTGCCCCGGCCCGACACCCGCGGCGGGGGTGGCGGCCTGCCCGGCCGGCCGGTGGCCGTGCCCGTGGCGCGGCCGCCCGGCGGGATCAGGCGCTGGCGCTGGAAGCGGATCATCGGCATCGCTGTCCCGGTCATCTTCCTCGCGTTCTGCGGCTGGCTCTACCTCGGCTACCGCAGCTTCTCGGCCGAGATGGCGAACGCGAACAAGCGCCTCAACAAAGCGACGATCGCCGCGCTCACGCCGGCCGGAAACATCCTCACGAGCCCCCAGATCAGCATGATCATGGGTTCGGACAGCCGCGGCTCAAACGCCATCGAGGGGGCGCGGTCGGACTCCATCCTGCTCGTGCGCACGAACCCGTCCAAGCACCTGATCTCGATGCTCTCGATCCCGCGCGACCTCAACGTGCCCATCCCCGGGCACGGCACCAACAAGATCAATGCCTCGTTCGCCTACGGCGGCCCGCCGCTTCTGATCCACACCGTCAACCACCTGACCGGCCTCGCCATCAACCATGTGGTGCTGGTCGACTTCAACGGGTTCCGCGACCTGATCGACTCGCTGGGAGGGGTCACCGTGTACAACCCCACCAAGGTCGTCTCGTCCATCCCGTTCGACGGACTGATCTGGCACTTCGCGAAGGGGACGATCCACCTGGACGGCCGCCACGCACTCGCCTATGCCCGGATCCGGCACACCACCAACCCGGCCGATACCGACATCACTCGCACCGAGCGCCAGCAGCGCGTGGTGCAGGCGCTGATGCGCAAGCTGGTCACGCCCTCGTCGCTGTTCAACCTGCCGAGCCTCGGCCACGACCTCGCCCACCCGCTGGCCACCGACCTGTCGGCGCCGGAGCTGCTCGCGATGGGCTGGATCAAGTTCCGGGCCTCGCGCACGCTCGAGTGCCACCTCGGCGGCACGCCCGCCTCGATCGGCGGCCAGGACGTGCTCGAGCCGAGCGAGCAGAACGCCGCGGTGGTGCAGATGTTCCTGGGCAACCAGGCGCCGGAGCCTCCGGCCCCGGGCCAGCTCTACGCCCCGGGCTGCACCGTCCACTGAGGGCCGGCGAGCCGCGGCCGAAGGCCGCGAGCCACCCAACCACCACGACCCAGCCCGGTATGCACGCGCAGCGTGAATGCCGGGCTAGAGACCACAGCGGCGTGAATATTGAGTGCCTGGCACCGAGTATTCAGCCCGACGCCCCGGCTGCGCGTCAGCCCTCCGCGGCCTTCTTTGGTTCGCTGGAGCTCGAGCTCGAGCCGGAGTCCGACGTCTTCTTCGGCTCGGATGACTTCGAGTCGCCGTCCTTGCTCTTGCTCTCGCCGGCCGACTCCGCGCGCTCGGCGGATGCCGCCTTCTTGCCGCGGCCGTAGTCCGTCGAGTAGAACCCCGAGCCCTTGAAGTGGATCGCGACCGGGTGCAGGACGCGCACCGCCGGGGCTCCGCACACCTCGCACTCGGTCAGCGGCTCGTCGGCAATCCTCTGCAGCACCTCGAACCGGTGACCGTTCGTGCAGCGGTAGTCATAGATCGGCATACAACTCGAGTATACCGCGCGCGCCGGGGCCCAAGCTGCCCGGGCTTGGCACACTCCGGGCGAGAGTGCCAGGTGGGGGCCGTTCGGTAGCATCAGCCACGTGCGGATCGCGATCGTGACCGACTTTTACTACCCGTCCCTCGGCGGCATCACCGAGCACGTCGACGGCCAGGCGCGCGAACTCACGAACCGCGGCCACGAGGTGACGGTGATCACGGGGCACCTGCTGCGCACCCAGCCCGTGTCGGACGACGCCATGCGCGTGCCCGAGCCCAACTTCGAGATCGTCCGCATGGGCATGACCTTCCCGATGTACATGCCGTACTGGGGGAACAACGCGCAGACACTGCACACGTACGGGCCGCGGCTCGGTCAGCAGCTGCGCGCGTTCTTCCGCGAACGCGGCTTCGACGTCGTCCACGTGCACGCGCCGTACAACCCGCCGTTCCCGGCGTGGGCGATCGACCAGTGCCCCGACGACGCCATCTGCGTCGCGACGTTCCACAGCGTCTTCCCGCAGACGACCGGCATGGACATCCTGGCCGAGTGGACGCGGCCGTGGATCGAGCGCCTCGACGGGCGGATCTGTGTCAGCGAGGCCTGCATCGGCTCGCTCGTGCCGTACTACCCGTACGCATACGACGTCATCCCCAACGGCATCGACACCGACCACTTCTCGCCCGCCGCCGAGCCCGTCGCCGAGCTTGTCGGCGACCACCAGAACATCGTGTTCTGTGGCCGCTTCGACCCGCGCAACGGGCTCGACACCATGATCGAGGCCTACCGGCTGCTGTACCGGGAGCGGGGCGACCGGGTTCGGCTCGTGGTGATCGGCGACGGCCCGCTGCGAAAGCTCTACCGCCGCCAGGTCGGCAGCGAGCTCGCGCCGTTCGTCCACTTCGCCGGCCGGCTCAACCGCAGCCGCCCGAACTACCTCACCTCGGGCTCGGTGTTTTGCACCCCGTGCAACCGGGCATCGTTCGGCATGGTGCTCCTCGAGGCGATGAGCTGTGGCCGGCCGGTCGTCGCCAGCCGCATCAGCGGCTTCCAGCTCGTGATGGAGGACGGCCGCCAGGGGTTCCTGGTACACCCGAGCGATTCGGCGGACCTGCACGCGCAGGCGCTGGCCCGCCTCCTGGACGATCCGAACCTGCGCCGGCGGATGGGAGAGGAGGGACGAAACACGGCGCTCGACCTGTACGCGTGGCCGCGGGTCGCGGCAAAGCTCGAGGCGTACTACGCCGACCTGCTGGCCGGAGAGCAACCGGTATGGGCAAGCGCGAAGTCATCACTCGCTTCGTAATCCTCGCGGCCATCTGGGTCGCGACCACCGCGGTGATCGGACAGACGGTCGGGGGCATCGTCGGCGATGCCGTCGAGGGCGCGGCGGTGCTGATCCTCCTGATCGTCGCGTGGTCGGCGTTCACGCCGAACGCCCGCCTGTTCGGGCGCGTCATCGGGACGGGCTTCTCCCCCGCGCCCGTGGTGGCGATCACGTTCGACGACGGGCCGAGCCCCGAGCACACCCCGGCGGTGCTCGAGGAGCTGCGCGCGGCGGGTGCCCGGGCGACCTTCTTCGTGCTCGGGCGCAACGTCCGCGCCCATCCCGAGCTCGCCCGCATGATCGTGGCCGAGGGGCACGAGCTCGCGAGCCACGGCGACGACCACTCGCTGCTCATGTTCGCGGGCCCCTCCAAGATCGCCCACCAGTTCCGGGCGGCCGAGGAGGCCGTCTCGGAGGCCGTCGGCACATCCGTGGCCCGGCTGTTCCGCGCGCCGCACGGCTACCGCGGTCCCTTCCTGGCGCCGGTCGCGCACCGGCTCGGCTACCGCATCGTCGGATGGACGGGGGCGATCTTCGACACCGCCCGGCCCGGCGTCGAGGTGATCGTCGCCCGCTGCGCCCGCGTGCTGGCCCCGGGCGCGATCCTGCTCCTGCACGACGGCGACGGCTCGGGCCAGGGCGGCGACCGCTCGCAGACGGTCGCGGCGCTGCCCCGCATCCTGGCGACGGCCAGGGAACGCGGCCTCGAGACCGTGACGGTCTCGGAGCTCGCCGTCGAGCTGCGGCCACGCCGGCGGCGGGTGCCGCAGGCGGCGGCGTTCGGCGCAATCGTGATCGCGATCGTGTTCGCGCTCTCGCGCCGGTTCGACCTGCACGTCGTTGCCGACGTGTTCACCCGGGCGGACCCGCTGGACGTGCTGGGGGCGCTGATCGCGAACCTGGTCTCGGTGGCGGCCAAGGCGGTCACGTGGAAGACGGCCTTCGACGCGATCCCGCAGGAGGAGGACGAGCCGCGGGTCGACGTGGGCATGCGCGACGTCATCCCGCCGATCTTCATCGGGTTCCTGCTGAACACCGTGCTGTTCGCGCGCCTCGGCGAGGTGGCCCGCGTCTCGGTGCTCCGTCGCAAGCTGGCCGCGAAGGGGACTCCGCTGCCCGTGTCGACGGTCGTCGGGACGCTCGTCACCGAGCAGCTGCTCTCGGGCGCGATGCTCGTGGTGGTGCTGATGGCTGTGGTGATCTACGTGCCGGTGCCGCGGGCGGCGGTCAACCTGCTCGCGGTGCTGTCAGGAGTCCTGATCTTCATCGGCCTCGTGGCCGCGGCGATCGAGGTGTGGAGCCGGCTGCGCCGCAACCAGACTCAGTCCGACGACTACGTCGAGCGCTGGTGGCACCTGCTCGGGATCAGCTTCACCGCGACCGTGGACTCCCTCGGCCGCGGCCAGGCGGTGTTCCAGCGACCGAAGCTTCTGGCCCTCGGCCTGGGGGCCGCGACCGTGTCCTGGGTCTCGCAGATGGCCGGGATCTACCTCACCCTGTCCGCGTACGGCATCCACGAAGGGGTGGGCGCGGCGGCCGTCGTCTTCCTGGCCTCGAACCTGGTGCAGCTCTTCCCGATCACCCCGGGCAACCTCGGCGTGTTCCAGGGTGCGACCGCCACGAGCCTGAACGTGCTTTACAGTGTCCCCGCCAACCTCGCGCTGACGTTCTCGATCGGCCTGCAGCTGATCGAGGCCCTGCTCGGTGTGGGTATCGGATTCGTGTTCCTGTCGATGGAGGGGCTGTCGGTGGCGGAGCTGCAAACCCAGGTCGAGGCCGAGGCCGAGACGGAGGGCGTGTGAGGCGCCTGCTCGCGCTGGCCGGGGTCGCGCTGTTCCTGGCCGCGTGCGGCGGGGGCGGCGGCTCGAGCTCTGCACCCGTGACCGCCCCCCGCGTCTCCACTCTGCCGACGTCAGGGACGGTCACCTACACCGACGGCCGGGTGTACACGGTCGCGCCGGTGCACACGACGCTGCGCCTGGACGACATCACCGTGCGCGTGCGGAGCGTCACCTGGCAGCGGTCGGTGAAGGTGGGGTTCAGGCCGCCGGGGACACGGATGTTTGCCCTCGTCAGGCTCACGGTCACCAACCTCACCCACGCCACCCAGAGGGTCGCGCTCACCCAGATCTGGCTGCGCAACGCGGCGGGTGCCCCGTATCTTGCGGCCGCCGTGGCACGCGTGCCCAGAAACCTGCTCACGCTGCCCATCCCCCCGGGCAAGGCGGTCACCGGGACGCTGGTCTATCCGGTGCCCCAGCGCGAAACGGGCTATCTGCTCGTCTACCGCTTCGGCGATGCGAAGGCCATTGCCAAAGCCAAGCACGTCGGTCTTCTGGCCTACTCGTAGGCGCCAGGATCGGCCAGGGGTCGTGCGCGCCGGCGGCGACCGGCTCGGCGTAGCGCAGCGGGCCGCGGAACTGCATCCAGCCGAGCGTCGGCGGCGCCAGCGCGAGGCCCATGGCGGCCACCGCCGCGGTCAGGACGACCGCGCGCCCGATCCCGGAATGGAGACGCATACACGGCCATTGTCGGCCGCGGCCGCCAGAAACTTCAGCCGCGTTCCCGTGCCAGCAGGTCTGAAACCGTCTCGCGGGCGACGATCGTGCGCTCCCGGCCGTCGCTGACCATGACGGCGGCCGGCCGGGGCAGGCCGTTGTAGGTCGACGACATGGTGGCGGTGTACGCCCCGGTGGCAGCCAGGGCGATGACGTCGCCGGGGTGCAGCTGCGGCAACCGCGCGGACTCGATCAGCACATCGCCCGACTCGCAGTGCTTGCCGGCGACGGCATAGGTGTGCGTGCGCTCCGCGGAGGCCCGGTCGGCGACGAACGCCTGGTAGCGGGCGCCGTACATCGCCGGCCGCGGGTTGTCGGCCATGCCCCCGTCGACCGCCGCGTAGGTGACGCCGGCGGCGGTGCTGCTTGATCGCCCCGACGGTGTAGAGCGTGACGCCGGCCGGGCCGGCGATCGAGCGGCCCGGCTCGAGCACGAGCTCCGGGAGGGGCAGCCCGCGTGCGGCCAGGAGCCCCGCGAGCGCGGTCGCGGTCACCTCGACGGCGGCCCGCACGTCGGGGGCGGTGTCCTCGTCGGTGTATGCGATGGCGAGGCCGCCGCCCAGATCGAGCGTCGGCAGGTGCCCGAGGTCGTGGCGGTCGATGAACTCCGCCAGCCACGCCGCCACCTCGACGTAGGCGTCCACATCGCGGATCTGCGAGCCGAGATGCACGTGCAGGCCGGCGGCGTGCAGGTGGGCGAGCGATCCCGCCCGCCGCACGGCGGCGGCGGCAGCGGCCGGCGCCAGGCCGAACTTCGAGGCGGCATGGGCGGTTGCGATCTTGGGGTGCGTGTCGGCGTCGATCCCGGGGGTCACGCGGATCAGCACCGCCTGGGTGCGCCCGGCGGCCGCCGCCAGCGTCTCGATCTGATCCAGCTCGGCGGCGTGGTCGACGACCACGAGCCCCGCCTCGGCGGCGATCGCCGCCTGGATGTCGGCGTCGGACTTGTTGTTGCCGTGCATGACGACCCGCTCGCCGGCCACTCCGGCCGCCATGGCGAATGCCAGCTCACCCTCGGACGCGACGTCCATCCCCAGCCCTTCCGAGACCAGCACCCGGAGCACCGCCACCGTCGACTGCGCCTTGCAGGCGAACACCGACCGCGCGGCGGCCGGGTATGCCCGCAGGCCCTCGCCGTAGGCCCGTGCCCGCGAGCGCAGCGTGGCCTCGTCGTAGACCAGGAGCGGCGTCCCGTACCGGGCTGCCAGGTCGTGCAGCGGGATCCCGGCGACGGTCAGCCGGCCGCCGGCCACCGCCGCGGTCTCGGGCAGGATGCTCATGGCAGGCGATCGTAGACGCCTGCGGCCGGTATCCTGCCCGCCCATGTCGAACCGTGTGCTCGTCGTCGGCTGGGACGGCGCCGACTGGGACGTGCTCGACCCGCTGCTCCGTGCCGGCGACCTGCCCAATCTGGCCGCCCTGGCCGAACGCGGCGCCCGCGGCGTTGCCCGGTCGGTGCAGCCGTCCCACTCGTGGGCGGCCTGGCCGTCGTTTTTGACCGGCGTCGATCCCGCCGGGCACGGCGTCTTCGACATCCTCGAGCACCAACCCGGCTCGACCCGGCGGATGCCGGTGTCGTCGCGCTCCATCCTCGCCCCCACCTGGCCGCAGCGGCTGTCCGACGCCGGCCGCACCGTCCTGCTCGTGAACGTCCCGCTGACGTACCCGCCGATGCCGATCCGCGGCGTCGTCATCGCGGGCGGCGTGATCCCGCCGAACGCCGTCTACTCCCACCCTGCCGAGACGGGTCCGGCCCTGGAATGGCCCATCAACGGCGGTTCGTGGACGACCTTCCGCAACCGCCCGCTCGACCTTGTGGCCGACGTGGAGCGGGTCACGACCGCCCGCGCCGCGGCCGTCCGCCGGCTGATGCAGTCCGAGCCATGGGACGTCGCGTGTGCCGTGTTCGTCTCGCCCGACCGGATCCAGCACTGCCTGCTCGAATACGTCCACCCCGGCCATCCCGATCACGACCGGGTGGCGGCGACCCCCGTGGCGGAGCGGGTGCGCGACGTCTACCGCCTGCTCGACCGGGAGCTGGGCACGCTCGTCGACCTCACCGACGCCGGCGACACCGTGATCGTCATGTCCGACCACGGCCACCAGCCCTGCACGCGCACCATGAACATGAACCGCGTCCTGGAGCAGCTCGGATACCTGCGCCAGGGGCGCGGATCGGGCCTGATCGGCCTTTTGGCCTGGGGCCGGGTGCGATCGGTGGCGCGCGTCGCCTATGACCGGCTCGGCCTGCACGGGCGGGTGGCGGTGCCGACGGCGCCGATCGACTGGAGCCGGACGCGGGCCTACACGAGCGTCGTCTCGACCGGCGAGGGCGTCTCGCTCGCGCTTGCGGGGCGGGAGCCCGAGGGCACGGTTGCATCCGGCGACTACGACCGCGTGCGCGCCGAGCTCGCGACCGCGCTCACCGAGTTCTCCGACCCCGACACGGGGGCGCGGCCGATCCGAAGCGCCGTCCCCCGCGAGCAGGTGCTCGCCGGCCCATACCTCGACCGCGCTCCCGACCTCCTCCTCGAGGCCGCTCCGCTCTACTCGCTCACCCATGCCCGCCGGATCGTCGAGCCGGCCGACTGGCTCTCGGGCGACCACCGCCCCGAGGGCGTGTACGTGGCTGCAGGG
This sequence comes from uncultured Actinomycetes bacterium, assembly GCA_963732075.1. Classification (GTDB taxonomy): domain Bacteria; phylum Actinomycetota; class Thermoleophilia; order Gaiellales; family JAICJC01; genus JAICJC01. Next base: position 643,042 of record CAVSYD010000003.1, read on the forward strand.
CCCGGCAGCGGGCCGGCCGACGGCTCCGAGATCCTGCTCACGGACTTCGCCGGCGTCATCGCGGCCGCGGTCGGCGTCGAACCCGCGCCGGCGTGGTCGGCACCGAAGGACGATCCGGCGGTGGCGGTGTTCTCCGAGCAGGAGCAGCGCGAGGTCGAGGAGCGCCTGCGCGGGCTGGGCTACCTCGAATAGCCCGGCAATGAGCGACGAGCGCACGGTGCTCGCGGGGACGGGCGCGAACGTCATCGGCCTCGCGGCCGGTGTGCTCGCGGCATTCGGGGTGCAGCTGCTGCTCGGCCGCCAGCTCGTTACGGGCGGACTCGCGCTGGTCACGGTCGCGGTGCAGTTCGCGTTCGTCGCCGCCGCGGGCGCCCGCTTCGGGATGGATCTGGCGAGCGTACGGGCCGTCGCGATCGGTGTCGGAAACCGGGACATGTCCGGCCTGCGCAGCCTCGTGGAGCGGTGCGCGGGGATCGCGCTCGCTGGCCGGACTCGTGCTCGCGGCGATCGTGGTCGCGCTCTCGCCGCTGGCCGGCGACCGGGGAGAGGCGATCGCCGTCGGAGCCGCGTCGCTGCCCCTGATCGCGACTGCCAGCGTCTATCTGGGCGCGACCCGCGGACTGAAGCGGATGGCGCCGACGCTGTGGGTGTACTGGATCGGCCAGCCGGTGGCCTGGATCGTGCTGGCGGCAGCCGCGATCGTGGCCGGCGGCGGCACCGATGCGGCCATCGCCGCGTATGACCTCTCCTGGCTCGGAGCGGCCATCGTCGCCCGGGCGATGTGGCGGCGGGCGGCGGACTGGCCCGGCGGCCGGCCGGCCACCCGCGCAGAGGTCCGGGCCGTGCTGCACTACGGCACGCCGCGGGCGCCGTCGGCGCTGCTGGCCCAGGCGCTGTTCTGGGGCGACCTGTTCGTGCTCGCCCACTACGCCTCGGGCGGGCCGCTCGACGCCTACGCGGCCGCCGGGCGGATCGCGCAGCTGATTCTGCTCTTCCTGACGTCGGTGAACCTGGTGTTCTCACCGTTTGCCGCCGACCTGCACGCCCGCGGGCAGCGGGAACGGCTGGATGCCCTCTTCAAGCGCTCGACCCGCTGGGCGCTGGCCGCGACGCTTCCGCTTGCGATCGTCCTGTTCGTGGCCGCGCCGCAGGTGCTGCGCGCGTTCGGGCCTGCCTACACCATCGGGGCCACGCCGCTTCGGATCATGCTGATCGGCCAGACCGTGAACGTGGCGACCGGCGGGGTCGCCTTCGTGCTCGTCATGGCCGGGTTCACCCGCCTCGACCTGCTCGACAACATGCTGGCGGGAGCCGTCCTGTTCGGCCTGGCGATTCCGCTCGCGGCCACCGAGGGCCCGACGGGCGCCGCCGCCGCGTCGGCCACCGCCCTGATCGCCGTGAACCTGTTGCGGCTCTCGCAGGTGTCGCGCCGGATCGGCGTGCAGCCCTTCGACACGGCCTATGCCCGGCTGGCCATCCCGGCCGCCGCGTGTGCCGCGGCGGCATTGGCGGCGCGGGCGGGGACGTCCTCGCACCCCTGGTGGGTGGTGGTGACGGTCACGACCGTCGCCGGCGGGCTCGCCTACGCGCTGTTGCTGCCGGCCGGGCTCCCGCCGGACGAGCGCTCGGCGATCGCCCTGTTCACGCGCAGGATCTCGAACCGGCCCAGGTGATCCGGCACGTCGGCCGGGTCGCGGTAGATCGGCCGCAGCGCCGGGTCGGCCATGATCCGCTGCACCACGTCGGGCGGCTGGTCGCGCAGGTCGAGCATGACGTCGGCCACGTGCAGCCGCAGCAGGATCGCGTTGCGGCGGGCGGACGTCGTTTCGAGCGAGAAGAACTCCTCGGCGAGGTGATTGAGCTCGGACTCGTTCACGCGCGGCACGGCCCGGGTGCGTGCCTCCGGGAGGACGGCCACGTGGACGTTGGCAAAGGCGAAGAGCTCGAAGAGCCGCTGCGGATCGCCCAGCACCACCGGTGGCGGCCCGTGCATGCGCCGGAATGCCGACACCGCGCCGGGGCTGATCCGCACCGTCTCGAAGGCGGGCGGCGACCGGTATGGGCCGGCCTCGGCCGAGTCGCGCACCACCGGCCCCCAGTGCCAGATCCAGGGCGCGAGCACCGCCGCGACCAGCACGACGGCGCCGGGTGAGAATGCGAGCGCGGGCGGCGACTTGGCGGGCCGGACGAACACCGCGATCGGCACGGCGACCAGCGCGGCGACCACGAGCACGCTCGTCGGGGTGTGCCAGACCCAGGTGACGTTGCGCACCTCGTGGAGGCCGAGCGCGATCACGATCGCCACCGGCCACACCCACCGTCCCAGGAACGCCGCCGCCATGCACGCACCGGCGGCGGCCGCCGCGGGCCACGCGAGCGGCTGCCAGAAGCGGTGGAACTGGCCCATGCCGACGATCTTGATCAGCACGGTGTTCAGCCCCGGCAGGAGCAGCATTACGAGCAGGGCGAAGTTCGCCGCCGCCAGCGGCAGGAGCTGCCGGTAGCGGGCGATCACCGGCAGGAGCAGGATCGCCACCAGCACGTATCCGCGCAGGAACACCGGCGCCCACGGGTACATCACCAGCGCCTGGTGGCCGTGCAGGAGGAACTCGTCGGCGTGCGACAGCACCGAGTGGCGGTGCCCGCCGCGGATCGCGACCGCCCACAGCCAGATCGACACGGCGGCGATCAGCACCGTCGACCCCGCCAGCGTCAGCGCCGGAGTGCGGATCCGGCGGCCCCCGGCGAGCCAGGCCCCGACCAGCAGGCCGGCGGCGAGCGCAAGCGTGGGGATGGCGTAGGTGGGGTGCACGAGCGCGATCGAGACCATCGCGGCCGCCGTGGCCGGCGCGGCCCGGCGCACACGCCCGATCTCGAGCAGGAACAGGATCAGGACGGCCGGAGTGAGCACCCAGACACTGAACGGCGCGGGCTGGTTGATCTGGACGACGAGGCCGTTGAGGAGCGAGCACAGATCCCATGCGACGAACACGGCCGCCAGCAGCCCGACACCCCGCCGGCCGGTCAGGGCGCGGCCGAGCGCGTAGGCCGACACGATCGCGAGCGCCGCGCAGACCGGATGCACGTCGCGAAAGGCGGTGACCGGGTCGGTGCCGGAGAGGCGGGCGATGCCGGCGAACGCGGCGTGCATGATCGGAAACGCGTATCCGGCGTTGGCCGGCCCGTGCAGGAACGGCGACACGTTTGCAAACGAGAGCCCAGGGGCGGCCTCGAGCTTGCGCATGAGCCCGACGTGGAACAGCCCGTCGCCGACCACCGGCAGCGACAGCCGCCAGCCGAGGTAGGCGAACGCCGCCGCCCCGACAACTCCTCCGGCCAGCTCGCGCCTTCCCGCATGCGGCAGGGCGCACGGCCGCCGCACGGCGACGACGAGCACGACGATCTCGGCCGCGACCGCCGCGAGCACGAATCCGAGCGGCAGCACAAGGGTGTAGCCGATCGCGAGCGGAGGCGCCCACACCACCAGCCCCAGCGCGGCCGCGACCGGCGCCGATCCCGCCCGCCCGAGCTCTCCCTCGAGCTCGAGCGCACGCACGGCGAGCCACCCGGGCAGGAGCAGGACGAGGCCGCACGCGAGCCAGACGGCCGGCGCGTCCAATCCCAGGCCGCGGGCGGCGAGAAGGCCGGCGGCCATCGCCGCGACGGCGGCCAGCTCGAGCCTGCGCGCGTGCACGGCGGCATGCTAACGACGCTTCGCCGGACGTGCGGACGGGGGCGTGGCGGCCGCTATCGGCCACCATCGATAGCATTCCCGATATCGTAGGACCGCGACCGCAGGGGTCGTGACACACGCAAACGATGCACGGAGATGACGCGCATGCGAGTCTTGATCCTCGGCGGGGACGGCTACCTGGGATGGCCGACGGCGATGCGATTCTCGGGACGGGGGCACGAGGTTGCGGTCGTGGACAACTTCGCCCGCCGCCGCTGGGTCGACGAGGGCGGCGGCGATTCGCTGACCCCGATCGCGTCTCTGGACGAGCGCATCGAGGCGTGGCGCGAGGTGTCCGGCAAGTCGATCCAGCAGTACGTCGGTGATCTGGCCGAGGACACGTTCGCGAACGACGTCGTGGTCGACTTCCAGCCCGACACGATCGTGCACTACGGCGAGCAGCCGAGCGCTCCCTGGTCGATGCGGAGCGTCGACAACGCCGTGACGACCCAGCACAACAACGTGATCGGCTCGCTCAAGCTCCTGTGGGCGATGCGCGACCACGCGCCGGCGGCGCACCTGATCAAGCTGGGCACGATGGGCGAGTACGGCACCCCCAACATCGACATCGAAGAGGGGTTCATCGAGATCACGCACAACGGCCGCACCGACGTGCTCCCGTTCCCCAAGATGCCCGGTTCGCTGTACCACCTCTCGAAGGTGCACGACAGCCACAACATCCACTTCGCGTGCCGTGTGTGGGGCCTGCGGGCGACCGATCTCAACCAGGGCGTCGTGTACGGCATCGAGACGCCCGAGGCCAAGCTGGACGAGCGCCTGCTGACGCGCTTTGACTACGACGAGTCGTTCGGCACCGCGCTCAACCGGTTCTGCGTCCAGGCGGTGATCGGCCTGCCCCTGACGGTCTACGGCGGTGGCGGCCAGACCCGCGGCTTCCTGAACATCGTCGACACGCTGCAGTGCGTCGAGCTGACCGCCGAGAACCCCGCCGGCGCCGGCGAGTACCGCGTCTTCAACCAGTTCACCGAGACGTTCACGATCACCGAGCTGGCCGAGAAGGTCAGGCAGGCGGGCGAGGAGCTCGGCATCGCGGTGCGCGTCGACCACGTCCAGAACCCCCGCTTCGAGGCCGAGGAGCACTACTACAACCCGGTGCACACGAAGCTGCCGTCGCTCGGCCTGCATCCGACGCTCCTGAGCGAGAACCTGATCTCCTCGACGCTCGGCGTGATCCAGCGCTACCGCGACCGCGTCATCGCGGACGTGATCGCCCCCAGCACGCAATGGCGGTCGGCGCCGCCCGTCGGCCAGCCCGCCTCGTGAGGGACGCCGCGCCTGTGACACCGCTTCGCGACGCCGGCCTGATCGCGGCGATCGCCTTCGCCGTGCTCACGGTCATCGCGCTACCGCCAGGGCAGGATCGGAAACGGCGACCTGATGGTGCGCCTGGTCGTGTTCGTCGTGCCGCTGCTCCTGTTCTCGATCGAGCCGGCCGCCGCTGCAGTGGACGTTCACCGAGCTCTCGTTCCGCAAGGGCGGCGGCCATCGCATCCTCGGCGCCACCGTGCTGGCGGTCGGGATCCTGTACCTGTTCGCCTTCTCGCTGGCCGGCCGGGGCGAGAAGTCGCGCCGCGACCTGACCCGCCTGATCGAGAACCTGGCCCTGGAGCAGTTCCGCACCACCGGCCACCCCGAGCAGTTCGCCGGCGGCGTCGCGGTGGTCATCCCCGCCTACAACGAGGGCTCGAACATCGACCCCGTGCTCGGGCGCGCTGCCCGACACCGTGTGCGGCTACCCGCTGCACGCGATCGTCATCGACGACGGCTCGTCCGACGACACGACCGACCGCGCCCGGGCGACCGGCGCGGCCGCGGTGCGGCTGCCGCTGAACCGCGGCCAGGGGGCGGCGCTGCGCACCGGCTACCGGCTGGCGCTGGCCACGGGCGCCGAGATCGTCGTCTCGATGGACGCCGACGGCCAGCACCAGCCCAGCGAGCTCTCGCGCCTCGTCCAGCCGATCGCCGACGGCGAGGCCGACGTCGTCAACGGCTCACGCGTGCTGGGCGACGCCGACCCGTCCCACGCGGCCCGCGAGATGGGCATCCGCATGTTCGCCCAGCTGCTCTCGCTGCTCACCTGGAGCAAGGTGACCGACCCCGCCTGCGGCTACCGCGCCGTGCGCACCGAGGCCCTGCGAGGGCTGGAGTTCCGCCAGGACCAGTTCCACAACTCCGAGTTCATCGTCGAGGCCTCGAAGAAGCACCTGCGCACGATCGAGGTGCCGGTGACGGTCTCGACCCGGCTCTCGGGCAACTCCAAGAAGCCGCCCCACTTCCGCTACGGCATGGGCTTCGCCAACGCCCTGGTCCGCGCCTGGCTGCGTTAGCGGTTGCACAGCCACCGTGGTGTCAGGCGATGAAGATCACGCGCAGCGTGAATATCGGTGCCTGACACCGAGCCGCGGCCGCAAGGCCGCGAGCCACCCAACCACCACGACCCAGCCCGGTATGCACGCGCAGCGTGAATGCCGGGCACAGACCACACGGCGTGAATATTAGTGCCTGGCACCGGGTATTCACGCTGCGCGTCCATACCGGTGCCGGCTGGCCCCATAGCGGCGAACCAGTCCCACGTGCGCTTGAGGCCGTCCTCGAGCGGCACCGCCGGGGCGTAGCCCAGCACCCGCCGGGCCTTGTCGATCAGCGAGTAGTTGCGCAGGATCTCGCCCGGCGCGGGGCGGCTCGCGGCGGACGCGGGGCTCGATCCCGGACGCGGCGGAGAGCAGCTCGAGCAGGCGGTTCAGGCTCGTCTCGACACCGCTTGCGAGCTGGAAGATCTGCCCGCCGGCGCCATCGGTGCGGGCGGCCGCGATCAGGCCCGGCCGCGAGGTCATCGCAGAACACGAAGTCGCGGGTCTGGCCGCCGTCGCCGTAGACGATCAGCTCCTCGCCGGCCCGCAGCCGGCGGATGAAGAGCGGGATCACGTTGCCCTTGTGCGCCGAGTGCGGCCCGTAGGCGTTCGAGAAGCGCACGACCACCGCGTCCATGCCGTAGGCGCCGTGGAACGCCGAGCAGTACGCCTCGCCCGCGGCCTTGGACGCGCCGTACGGCGAGAGCGGCGCCACCGGCTTCTCCTCGCTGGCCGGGTAGGCGTTCTCGCCCAGCGGGGCGTTCGACGACGAGAACACCAGCCGCGCCACGCCCGCCTGGCGAGCGGCCTCGAGGACGGTCACCGTGCCGCGGACGTTCTGGTCGAAGTTCGTGAGCGGATCGGTGATCGACTCGACCACGCCGGCGCCCGCGGCCAGATGGAAGACGACGTCGCAGCCGCGGGCCGCGGCCGTGACCAGATCGAGATCGCGCACGTCGCCCCGGCGCAGCTCGGCGCCGGCCCGCTCGACGTTCGCCGGATTGCCGACCGACAGGTCGTCCAGCACCCGCACGTCGTACCCGGCCGCGGCGAGCGCCGGAACCAGCGCCGAGCCGATGAACCCGGCCCCGCCCGTCACGAGGGCACGCGGCACTACTCGCCTCCCGCCGGGTGCCGCCCGGCCCGCGTCGTGGTGCCAGCAGGGAGCGCCCTCGAACGCCTCCAGCCCCGCCACCGGCCGCCCGGCCGGCGGGCGGCCGCGGCGCAGGCGGGGCGCGACCACCGCCGCCGCGGCGCCCACGATCCCGCCGACGACGAACGATCGCAGCGCGCCCCGGCGGCGACCGCCGCGGTCGCTCACGACGCCTCGCGGTGCGCGAAGAAGGCCGCGATGAGCAGACCCAGCACCTGGATGTACGCGCGCGCGTTGCCGTTCACCGAGATGGCGATCACGACGCCCGCGATCACGTACGCCCACGCCGCGCCGCCCGCGGCGATCCAGCCCGTCGCGGGGCTGCGGTAGCGGCCCGAGCCCCAGAGCGTCGCCCGGCCGGCCAGCGAGGCCGACGACCCAGGCGAGGATGAACGTGAAGAACCCAAGGCCGGCGCCGCCCGCGAACGCGAGCACGACGCCCATCGCGGTGCCGGCGCCCAGCGCGGCCGCGACGGCCCGCACCGCCCGGTCGGGCCGCAGCGTCGACGCGCGCAGAGCGCGGCTGGCGAGCGCAGTCGCGGCACTTGATGCCCACCGGCGCCGGGACCATGCAGTCCGGGCAGATCGGCTTGCCGCAGTTCGAGCACGACACGCCGGTTTCCACCTTCGGGTGGTTGGCGCAGGTCACCGGCGCGGCGATGCCGGGATCGACGCTGGACACGTCCGCGAGTGTAGCATCGGCGTCGTGATGCAGGAACATGGAGCGGCGCCGATGACCCGCGCATCCGTCCGGGCTGATGCGGATGACGGCCGACGTCGAGCGGGCCCTGATCCGGTCGCAGCCGGTGGTCGCGCTCGAGTCGTCGGTGATCGCCCACGGCCTGCCGCCCGACATCGGTCCCGCCGCCGCCAGGGAGGCGCAGCAACGCGTCCGTGACCGCGGCGCGGTGCCGGCGACCATGGCCGTCATGGACGGCGCGGTCAGGGTCGGGCTCGACGACGATGACATCGACCGGCTCGCCCACACCGAGGACGTCCGCAAGGTCTCGGGCCGCGACCTGGCGACGTGCGCCGTCTCGGGCCAGTGCGGCGCGACCACGGTCGCGGGAACGCTGGCGGCGTGCGCGATGGCCGGCATCCACTTCATGGCCACCGGCGGCATCGGCGGCGTCCACCGCGGCTGGCAGCAGACGTTCGACATCTCCGCCGACCTGACCGAGGCCGGCCGCACCGAGGTGTGCATCGTCTGCTCGGGGGCCAAGTCGCTGCTCGACATCCCGGCCACACTCGAGATGCTGGAGACGCGGGGCGTGCCCGTGATCGGCTACCGCACCGACACGCTTCCCGCTCTTCTACGTCGCCGAGAGCGACCACCCGGTGACCGACCGGGCCGACGACGCCGAGACGATCGCCGCCGCGGCCGCAGCCCACTGGGGATTCGCCCGCCGGACGGGCATCCTGGTCGTGCAACCGGTGGCCGCCGAGGTTGCGCTGGGTGCGGCCGAGACCGAGCTCTTGGTCGAGGACGCACTGGCCGATGCCGACGCCGCCGGCGTGACCGGGCAGGCGGTCACCCCGTGGGTGCTGGCGCGCCTGCACGAGGCCACTGACGGCCGCTCACTGGTCGCAAACCGGCGGCTCCTGGTCGACAACGCCGGCCTGGCGGCCGAGGTCGCCGCCGCGTATTTCGCCGCCTAGTTCGAGCCGGTGGTGACGCTGTGCGAGAGGGCGATCAGCAGCGGCACGAGCAGCAGCAGCACCGTCACGAGGACGGCGACCGTGCGGACGGTGGCCGTCGAGCGTGTCCGGGCCGCGAGCGCGATCGCAAACACGCCCACGATGCCGATCACCGCAACGTCGCGCCGGAGCGCGCTCGCGGTGACGCTGTAGAAGAGAAATGTCTCGACAAGCGTGAACACGATCAACGCGGTGGCAAGGCTGCCCGCGTCTCTGACTGGAGCTTGTTCGCCGATCATCTCCACTGAATCGGCATGTCGCGGCCGACCCTTTACCCCCTGGCCGGGGCGTTCGGCGTTCCTACCCGCCGGCCACGGTGCCGCGCTCGCAGTGGAACCCGGCGGTCGTCCGGGGGTCGGGGAACCCGGCGGGGTCGGATCCGCGGACGCGGTAGACGTCGAGGAGCGGGCTCGAGTGCACGAGCTGGAGATAAGGCACCCTCCGGAACGCGGCCGGGTCGACGTCTCGCTCGAGCACGCCGACCATGCTGCCGATGCGAACTCCCTTGACCACCAGCACCTCGTTCACGCCGAGGCGGCGCAGGAGCGGCAGCTGTCCGGCCGGGTGCTCGAAGAACCGGTGGGCCTCGAGGACCATGCTGAGCACGGTGTGCAGCATCGCCGGACGCAGGTACGGGCCCATGCCCTCGACGACGCTGACACGGCCGGTGACGGCGACGAACGTCCCGAGGGTGACCCGGTCGGGCAGAATGCGCGCGCCGCAGGGCGCATGGTGATCGACCCAGTTCAGCACCGCCACCGAATCGCGGCCGTTCTGCTTCCAGCCCGTGCGGGCGGGCCCGACGGTGGCCGCAACCGCGACCGCCGGGACGACCACCGCCGCAGCCACGACCACGATCGGGATCCACCGCCGCACCGCCCGCAGGCGTCCGAGGACGGCCTCGGCCAGCCCAAGGAGGGCGAGCACAAGGACGAGCGGGACATAGTCGAACTCGCGGTCGATCCCGAACCGGCCCGGGATCTGCGTCCGGTAGCGGTACGAGAACACAAACGCGATCGCAAGCAGCGTGGCGGCCGTCCCGGCCCCGACCACGCCGAGCGGCGCCAGCTCCCGCGGGAAGCGGCGCAGCATCATCACGCCCGCGGCCACCACGGCCAGAAACGGGATCAGCCACACGAGCCACGAGGGCACGCTGGCCAGCGTGGTCGCGCTGCGGGCGAAGTCGTGCATGATCGCGGACGGGGGCACGTACCAGTGGCCATTTCCCGTCGGCGAGTGCTTGAGCGTGCCGGTCAGAAGTGACGCGGTGGGATCGACGTCATTCCCGAACGACGCGTAGGAGCTGTTCCCCGAGGCGCCCTGGAAGCCGACCGAGCCGCCCGACGCGATCAGGATGGTCACCGTCAGGGCGACCGCGGCGCCGCCGATCACGCCGAGCCGGCTCAGGATCGGCCGCCATTGCCGGTCGAGGACGGCCCGCGCGACGGCGTACCAGGCAAGCGCCACCATCAGGGCGACGACGGGCACGCCGTGGGTGGCGAACCCGGCCCCGAACAGCAGCGCCGCCAGGAGCGGCTCCTTCCACCCGTCGCGGTCGCGGAGCGCCCTCACCCCCAGGATCAGCGCGCACACCGCCACCATCCGGCCGACGTTCTCGGCCGTGTAGACGTCGAGGTTGCGGCGCAGCTCGTCGTTCAGCACCGCGAGGCACAGCAGCGGCAGGAGCGGCGCCAGCCGGCGCAGGCCGAGCTCGCGCCCGAGCGCCCACAGGCCGGCGGCCAGCCCGGTCGAGGCCACCCAGAGGAGCGCGCCCATGGCGGGCAGGGGTGCGCGACCGATCGCGTATGACAGGGCGGCGTGGTAGCTGTTCAGCACGACCTTGCTGACCGTCGGCGTCCAGAACGACCCCCACTGCAGGGTGTGGACGGGCACGCGGCCCGCGTCGGCGATCTCGAGCCCGTCGGCCCAGTACCGCCACGGGCCGAACATCTCGAAGTTGAGCAGGGGGGAGCTGCGCAGGCGAACCACGGCGATGGCGAGGAAGACAAGCGCTCCCACGACGAGCGGCCAGCGGTCGCCGCGGAACTCGGCCCTGAGGGCGTTCAGGTGCGCCCGCACACCGCCGCGGCGAAGGCCGAACACCCACAGGCTCGCCGTGACGACCGCGAACAGCGGGAAGAAGGTGTCGGGATGCAGCACGCGGGCGATCACGAGCACGACCGAGGTGATGCCGACGACCGCGTAGCCGAGGCCGAACGAGAGCGCGAGCCGGGTCGGGGCTCCGATCTTCCCGGGCGGGTACGCGGCCAGCGTCGCCCCGAGCCCCGGGACCAGCACAAGCGCGGCGGCGATGGCGATGGTGGCCGGGTTCACGCGCTGGCCGCGGGCGCCGGCGTTGCCGTCCCAGCCGTCGCCATGGATGCGCCCGCCAGGAATCCGGCCAGGAGCCACATGGTCGGATCCTCGAAGAAGGAGTCGTAGAAGAGGGAGCTCGCGAAGATCGCGACGAGCGCCGCGAGCAGGACGCGCGGTACCGCGCCCGCGCCGCGCAGGCGGACGCCCAGCGCGGTCAGCGCGCCGAGCACCCAGACATAGAGCACAAAGCCCACGGGCCCGAGCTCCGCGGCCACCGTGATCGGGGTGGTGTGGGAAGCCGCGCCCTTCACCCGGAACGGATGCGCCGTTCCCGCCACCGCCGCCTTGGGCAGCCCGCCCAGGCCGGCCCCGACGAACGGATGGTGCCGGATCACCTTCCACCCCAGCTGGATCAGGTGCGAGCGGTCGTCAGAGACGCGTGCCGCCGAGTTCCCGCGCAGGGCGACCACCACCACGGCGAGCAGCCCGATGGCGCCGGCCGCCACCAGGGCCAGCGTGATCCGGCGCGGCCACAGGCCGGCGCCGACCGCCAGCACCCCGGCCGCCAGGGCGAAGTAGCTCGACTGCGAGTAGGTGAAATACAACCCTGTGAACGTCACCACCATCACCGCGCCCAGCGGGACGGTCATCCCCCGGTAGACGGCCACCCCGGCGCACAGCACGAGCGTCACCGCCATGAACCGGCCGTACACGCTCGCGTCCCAGAACAGGGAGTTGACGCGGAAGAACGACCGGTAGGCGTTGCTCACCTCGACGCTCGGGTTCCAGAACACGTGCCGGGTGGCCTCCTGCCACAGCGCGACCGCCGCGAACAGGATCGCCAGGCCGCACTGGGCCAGAAACGCGACCCGCAGGCCGCCGGGACTCCAGCCGAGCTGTGAGATCCGCATCCACATGAAGGCGAACGGCAGGTAGAAGAAGAGCATCGTCACCGCGCCCTGGTGCAGGTCGGCCGTCCAGAAGAGCGACGCCGCCGAGAACGCCACGATCCCCGCCAGCGGCGCCGCGAGCGCCCGCGGAGGGACGTCCGGCTCGGTCGAGCGGGCGATGTCGTACAGCGTGCACAGGGCGCCGGCCGCCAGGACGCCGTAGAGCGGCAGAAGCAGCTTCGCGTCCTGCGAGCCGAAGTGGACCGGGATCCGCACGGGTGCGGCCAGCACGGACGCGATCGCGAAGGCCCACGGCCACCGGTGCACGACCGCGGCCGCCGCGACCAGGCAGGCTACGGCGATCACGATCGCCGGCACGACCAGAACCGGATGGCCGGAGATGAGCGTCCCCGCCCGGTGCAGCGACGAGTGCACGAGCTTTGCCGCAAGCCACAGCGTGCCCGCCACCCAGGCGACCGCGCCGGCACGGCGGCCGACCGGCACGCGCACCACCAGCAGCACCCCCAGGCCGACCGCGGCCAGAACGGCCGCGAGCGCCTCGCTATTCACCGCACCTCACGAACGATCGCGAGCGCCGGACGGCAGCGGTCACCCATGGCCGATCGGCCGCAGGACGTAGATGTGGGTGGCGCCGGCGACCACCAGCCGGCCCGCGGCGACGATCACCGACGCGTACTTGCCGTCGTTGAACCGCCACACCAGGCGCCCCGTGCTCGTGTTGAACGCATACACGTGGCCGCGTGAGCTCGGTGACGGGCCGAGGTCGGAGACGTACACGTTCGGCCCGACGACCGTCGGCGACGAGAGGCTGCCGTACGGGAGCCTGTGCTGCCAGACCACCGAGCCCGTGTGCGCGCTCAGGGCGGCGACCGTGCCGTCGAAGCTGGTCGCGAACACGGTGCCATCCGAAATCGCCGGCGAGCCGTAGGCCCAGTTCGGCATCGTGTACGACCACGCGACCTGTCCCGTGGCCGCCTCGAACGAGTACACCTTGTCGTCGGTGTTCCCGATGTAGATGCGGCCGTACGCGAGCGCCGGAGTCGAGAAGAAGTTGCCGGAGCGCAGCCCCGACGACAGCCCATCCGTGGTGCTGCGCCAGATCTCGTGGCCGTTGGAGGCGTCCAGGCAGTACATCGCCCCGCCGTAGTCGCCGAAGTAGACCCGGCCGCCGACCACCGCCGGGCCGTGCTTGACCGCGCCACCGGCGTGGAATGTCCATGCCACCCGGCCGGACTTCAGATAGAGCGCCCGCACGGCGCCGGACTGGTCGCTCATATAGAGATACCGGGAGTCGAACGCCGGCGACGACTCCATCGTGCTGCCGACGTTGCGATTCCAGATGATCCTCCCCGTGCTCGCCGAGAGCGCGTAGATGTGGCCGTTGCGGGCACCAGCGTAGACGACGCCCTGGCGCACGGCGGGCGAGCCGGGACCCAGGTTCGAGATCGACTGCAGCCGCCGCTGCCACCGCAGCTTGCCGGTGTAGACGTTGCGCGAGCTGATCCAGCCGCTGTTCGTATAGATGTAGAGGTAGCCCTTGGCGTACACCGGCGGGTACTCGAGAAAGCCCACGGGCGCGCTCCACGTGACGTGGTAGGGCGGATGGATCGTGCTCATCCCGGACGCGTCCCGGGTGCGCGCATCGGTCAGTCCGTACACCGGCCACGACGGGCCCCACTTCCGCACGCTCGGAGGCGGAGTCGTCGTCGCGGTGGTGCCGGTGGTGAGCGTGAACGGCAGCTTGGTGCCGTTGTGGACGTCGGGTGTCTTGCGGTGCACGACCCACCACGCCGCCCCCGTGCCGGCGACCCCGAGGATCACGACGGCCGCGACGATCAGGAGGAGGGTGCGGCGGCGCATCCGGGGCACGCTAGCAACGCGTCGTTGGAGTCAGATGCGGCTGATCGGCCTGCGATCAGGCCGTGCGGTCCTGCGGGGCGACCACCGCACGGCCCGTCAGGTCACCGTAGAGGGCGCGCACGAAGAGCGCCGAGAAGGGCCACACGATGGGCGCCGCGAGCGCCAGCCCGGCCACGGTCGAGGTCGTGGTGTCGGCGAAGGCCGAGACGATCAGGAGCATCGCCACGACCACGGGGGCCGAGAACAGGACCGTGATCAGCCACACGCCCCAGGTGCGGCTGAAGTTGCGCACCGCGAGGCCGGCCGAGCGGACGATGGCGCCCGCGGGGCCCACGTCGCCGGCGGCTATGGCCGGCACGGCGAAGAGGAGCAGCGGCAGCACCATCACCGCGTAGGTGAGCAGCGTCAGCACCAGCACGCCCGACATGACGCCGATCATGCCGGCGGTCATGTACGTCCACACCACCCGCCGTCGTGGCGCCCGCTCGGGCAGGCCCCGCAGCATCACGAACCCGAGCAGGCAGAAGTAGGCGATCGAGTAGGCGAAGCCGGCGATGCAGGATGGTCTGGGGCAGCGACCCGCCGGTCGCGTGCACGGCCACCACGGGAACCGACGCGATCAGAGCGCGCACACGGACGCCGTCATCAGGTCGGCCCACACCGACCCGAACCGGTGCACCGCGGTCGCGAACAGGTCGGACATCGGCGTCCGCGGCGGCAGCGGCGGGCTGTCGCTCACAGAAGCGCCGCCGCCGGGTGCCTGACGGCGATGTCGAGCCGGCCCTCGGCCGCATCCACGACGACCGTGTCGCCCTCGCCCACCTGTCCCTGCAGCACCATCAGGGCAAGCGGGTTCTCGAGCTCCCGCTGCACCGTCCGCTTGAGCGGGCGGGCGCCGTAGGCCGGGTCGTAGCCGAGGTCGACCAGAAGCGCCTTCGGCGCGTCGGTCAGCTCGAGCTCGATCCTGCGGCCCGCCAGGCGCTCGCGCAGGCCGGCGGCTTGCAGCTCGACGACCTCGGTGAGCTGCTCTCTGGACAGGCGCCCGAAGATGACGATCTCGTCGACGCGGTTCAGGAACTCGGGGCGGAACGTCGCCCGCAGCGCCTCGTCGACGCGTGAGCGGATGAGGTGCTCCTCGCCACCGCGGAAGATGAACTCCGACCCGACGTTCGACGTCATGATCACGATCGTATTGCGAAAGTCGACCGTCCGCCCCTGACCGTCGGTCAGGCGGCCGTCGTCGAGCAGCTGCAGCAGGATGTTGAACACGTCGGGGTGGGCCTTCTCGACCTCGTCCAGCAGGACGACGGAGTACGGGCGCCGGCGCACCGCCTCGGTCAGCTGGCCGCCCTCCTCGAAGCCGATGTAGCCGGGGGGCGCGCCGACCAGCCGGGACACGGTGTGCTTCTCCATGTACTCCGACATGTCGATCCGGATCATGGCCCGCTCGGAGTCGAACAGGAACTCGGCCAGCGCCTTGGCGAGCTCGGTCTTGCCCACGCCGGTCGGGCCCAGGAAGATGAACGACCCGATCGGGCGGTCGGGGTCGCCCAGGCCCGCGCGGGAGCGGCGGATCGCGTTGGCGACCGCGGTGACCGCCTCCTCCTGGCCGACGACGCGCTGGTGCAGGCGGGTCTCCATGTGCACCAGCTTCTCCATCTCGCCCTCGAGCAGGCTGTGCACCGGGATCCGCGTCCAGGCCGCGACCACCTCGGCGACGTTCTCGGCCGCGACCTCCTCCTTCAGCATCGGCGAGCCCGACTGCACCTCGTCCAGCCGCTCGGAGGCCTGCTCCAGCTCGCGCTCGAGCTGCGGCAGCCGGCCGTAGGTGAGCTCGGCGGCGCGCTGCAGGTCGCCGTCGCGCTGGGCGCGCTCGGCGTCGCCGCGCACCTGCTCGATCTGCTCCTTGAGGGCGCGGACGCGCTCGATCGACTCCTTCTCGGCCATCCACTCGGCCTCCATCCCGCGCAGCTCCTCGCGCAGGTTGGCCAGCTCCTCGGCGATCGCCTCGCGCCGCTCGACG
Source organism: uncultured Actinomycetes bacterium (assembly GCA_963732075.1). Taxonomy (GTDB): domain Bacteria; phylum Actinomycetota; class Thermoleophilia; order Gaiellales; family JAICJC01; genus JAICJC01. The sequence continues at coordinate 659,108 of CAVSYD010000003.1, forward strand.
GCGGCCTCCGCCGTCTCCTTCTCCATCGCCGCCTGCTCGATCTCGAGCTGGACGATCCGGCGCCTGACCGTGTCGATCTCGACCGGCATCGAGTCGATCTCGATCTTCAGCCGCGACGCGGCCTCGTCGATCAGGTCGATCGCCTTGTCGGGCATGAACCGGTCGCTGATGTAGCGGTCGGCGAGCATCGCGGCGGCCACGATCGCGTCGTCGGAGATGCGCACGCCGTGGTGCACCTCGTAGCGCTCCTTCAGGCCGCGCAGGATGGCGATCGTGTCGGCGACGCTCGGCTCGCCCACCACAACCGGCTGGAACCGGCGCTCGAGGGCGGCGTCCTTCTCGATGTGCTTGCGGTACTCGTCGAGCGTGGTCGCGCCGATCGCGCGCAGCTCGCCGCGGGCGAGCATCGGCTTGAGCATGTTGGCGGCATCGACCGCGCCCTCGGCGGCGCCCGCGCCGACGATCGTGTGCAGCTCGTCGATGAACAGGATGATCCGGCCCTCGGATGCGCTGATCTCGGCCAGCACGGCTTTCAGCCGCTCCTCGAACTCGCCCCGGTACTTGGAGCCGGCCAGAAGCGCGCCGACGTCGAGCGCCCACACCCGCCGGCCGCGCAGGCTCTCGGGCACGTCGCCCGACGTGATTCGCTGGGCCAGGCCCTCGACGATGGCGGTCTTGCCCACGCCGGGCTCGCCGATCAGCACGGGGTTGTTCTTCGTGCGCCGGCTGAGCACCTGGATCACCCGCCGCACCTCCTCGTCGCGGCCGATGACCGGGTCGAGCTTGCCCCGCTCGGCCAGCTCGGTCAGGTCGCGGCCGAACTTGCGCAGCGCCTCGTAGGTACCCTCGGCGTCGGGGGAGGTGACGCTCTGGCCCCCGCGCACCTCGACGATCGCCTTCAGGATGTCAGAGCGGTCGAGGCCGGCGGCATCGGCCAGCGCGAGCAGGAAGTGCTCGACGGCGACGTAGTCGTCCTTGAGCGCCTCCGCCTCGGTGAACGCCCGCTCGAGCGCCTCGCGCAGCGCGCGGCTCGCACCGGGCTGCTGCTGGGCCCCCTCGATCCGGGGAAGTGAGGCCAGCCGCTGCTCGGTGGCCGAGCGCACGCCGCTTGGGTTCGCGCCCGACTTCTCGAGGATGCGGGGCGCGACGCCCCCCTCCTGGTCGAGCAGCGCGAGCAGCAGGTGGTCGGGAGTGAGCTCCGGGTTGCCCCGGGTGATCGCATCGCCCTGGGCGGAGGAGAACGCCTCCTGGGCCTTGATTGTCAGTTTTGAGAAGTCCATGGCACCGGAAGTTTCGAGTGTTGATAGAGGACGAGGTCACGCCGGTAGCTGCGATGGACGCGGGTGAGCTCGATCCCCAGCTGCTCGGACGCAGCGGCGAGCTCGGCGCGCAGCCTGGCCACCTCGGCGGCCATCTGCTCCATCGCGTCCTCGAGGTCGAGCACGCGGACGGCGCCGGCCAGGTTCAGGCCCAGCTCGCCCGTGAGCACCGCGACCTTGCGCAGGCGCTCGACGTCGCGGTCCGAGTAGCGGCGGGTGCCGCCCGGCGTCCGCCGCGGCCGCACGAGCCCCTTGGCCTCGTATGTGCGCAGCGTCTGGGGATGCATCGAGGCCAGCTCGGCTGCCACCGAGATCGAGTAGCGGGGATGGTCGTCGGCCGCCCGCATGCTCATCCGGCCTTCTCCGCGAAGAGCTTCTGGCGGGGATCGCCGTGGTTCTGGTGCTGGATCTCCTGCAGCCGCTCGAGCGCCTCGCGCTCCTGCTTGGACAGCTTCGACGGAACGGCGATCCGCAGCCGGGCGAGCAGGTCGCCGCTGCCCGATCCGTTCGTCTTGGGCGCCCCGCGGCCCTTCACCCGCAGCGTCTTGCCGTCGGTCGAGCCGGCCGGCACCTTGACCCGCACGGTCTCGCCGTTCGGGGTCGGGGAGCTCGACCTGGCCGCCCATCGCAGCCTCGGCGAAGGTGACCGGCACGTCGATCACGAGGTCGTTGCCGCTGCGCGTGAAGAGCGGACTGGCGGTCACCCTGGTCACGACGTACAGGTCTCCCGGCTCACCGCCGCGCGGGGCGGCCTCGCCCTTGCCCTTCACCTTGATGCGGGTGCCGTCGCGCACGCCGGCCGGGATCCGCACCTGATAGGTCTTGGTCGACCGCACGCGGCCCGAGCCGTGACAGGTCGGGCAGGGGTGCTCGATCACGGTGCCGGCGCCGCCGCAGCGGCCGCAGGGCTGGTTGATGGAGAAGAATCCCTGGCTCTCGGACGTGATGCCGCGGCCCTTGCACACCGGGCAGATGGTGGGCGCGGTCCCCACCGCGGCGCCGGAGCCGTGACAGGTCGGGCACGCATTGGCCTTGTCGACGGGCACCCGCACGGTCACCCCGTGCAGCGCGTCCTGGAACGAGAGGCTCACCTGCGCCTCGACGTCCGCGCCGCGCCCGGGCGGCGGCGCGCCGCGGCCGCCGCGGTTGAAGAGCCCGCCGAAGAGGTCGCCCAGATCGAAGCCGGCCCCGGGGCCGCCGAAATCGAACCCCTGGAAGCCGTCGCCGGGGCCCGGTCCCTGGCCCGGCCGAAACGTGCGCCCGAAGCTGTCGTATTGCTTGCGCCGCTCCGGATCCGACAGCACGTCATGGGCCTCGCCGATGAGCTTGAACCGCTCCTCGGCCGCGGCGTCGCCCGGGTTGTGGTCGGGGTGGTAGCGGCGGGCCTGCTTGCGGTAGGCCTTCTTGATCTCGTCCGCACTCGCCCCCCTCGCGACACCGAGGACCTCGTAGTAGTCGGCTGCCACGCCCTACTCCTCGACCGCGGGACCGCTCGAGACGACGACGCGCGCGGGGCGCAGGATCCTGTCGCCAAGCCGGTATCCCCGCTGCCACACGGCCGCGATCGAGCCCTCCGGATGCTCGGAGGCCTGGTTGCCCAGCGCCTCGTGCACGTGCGGGTCGAATGCATCTCCCGGCTCGGCCCCGACGTCCTCCAGGCCGCGCCGCTGCAGCAGGTCGGCCAGCTGCTGGCGCACGCGGACGACGCCCTCGATCACCGCGGCCTCCTCGTGGTGCTCCGACGCGTCCACGGCCCGCTCGAGGTTGTCGAGCACGGGCAGGAGCTCGGACACGATCGACTCGCCGGCCCGCTGGGCCTGCGACTCCGAGTCGCGCTGCACGCGCTTGCGGTAGTTGTCGAAGTCGGCCGCGAGGCGGCGCAGGTCGTTGAGGTACTCCTCCGCCCTGCGCCGCGCCTCGTCCAGCTCCGACTCGACCTCGATCGCCTCGAACTCCGCCGGCGCCTCGGCCGTCGGCTCCTCGGCGGCCGAGGTCTCCGGGGGCTTCCGCGGCCTCGCGGTCACGCCCGCTCTCCGCTCTCGTCGACCACCTCTGCGTCGACGATCTCCTCGTCGCCGGCCTGCTCCGAGCCGTTCGCATCGGCAGCGTCGCCGCCGCCCGGCGTGCCGGCCGACTGGGCCTGCTGCGCCTGCTGGTAGACGACCTCGCCCAGCTTGAACGACGCCTCACGCAGCGCCTCCAGGCGTGACCGGATCTCGCCGGCATCGTCGCCCTCGAGCGCCTGGCGCACCGCCTCGAGCTTCGAGCGGATGTCGCTCTTCACCTCGTCGTCGAGCCGGTCCTCGTGCTCCTTCAGCGACTTCTCGGTCGAGTAGGCGACCTGCTCGGCCGTGTTCTTGGCCTCGGCCAGCTCCTTCATGCGGCGGTCGTCCTCGGCGTGCGACTCGGCGTCGCGCACCATCTTGTCGACCTCGCTGTCGGACAGGCCCGATCCGCCCTGGATCTGGATCTTCTGCTCGTTGCCCGAGCCGAGATCCTTCGCCGAGACGTGCATGATCCCGTTGGCGTCGATGTCGAACGTGACCTCGATCTGCGGCACGCCGCGCGGCGCCGGCGGGATGCCGACCAGCTGGAACTTGCCCAGCGTCTTGTTGTAGACGGCCATCTCGCGCTCGCCCTGGAGGACGTGGATCTCGACCGACGGCTGCCCATCCTCGGCGGTGGAGAAGATCTCCGACTTCCGCGTGGGGATGGTGGTGTTGCGCTCGATCAGCTTGGTGAAGACGCCGCCCTTGGTCTCGATCCCCAGCGACAGCGGGGTCACGTCGAGCAGGAGCACGTCCTTGACCTCGCCCTTGAGGACGCCGGCCTGGATGGCCGCGCCGATGGCGACGACCTCGTCGGGGTTGACGCCGCGGTGCGGCTCCTTGCCGATCAGGTCCTTGACCTTCTCCTGCACGGCGGGCATGCGCGTCATGCCGCCGACCAGGATCACCTGGTTGATGTCGGCCGCCTTGAGGCCGGCGTCCGCCAGCGCCTGCTTGGTCGGGCCGACCGTGCGCTCGACCAGGTCATGCGTCAGCTCGGTCAGCTTCGCCCGGCTGAGCGTGGCGTCGAGGTGCTTGGGCCCGTCCGCGTCGGCGGTGACGAACGGCAGGTTGATGTTGGTCGACTGCGTCGTCGAGAGCTCGATCTTGGCCTTCTCGGCCGCCTCGTACAGGCGCTGCAGAGCCATCGCGTCCTTGCTCAGGTCGATGCCCTGCTCGCGCTTGAACTCGGCCGCGAGCCAGTCGACGATGGCCTTGTCGAAGTTGTCGCCGCCCAGGTGGTTGTCACCGGACGTGGCCTTGACCTCGAACACGCCCTCGCCCAGCTCGAGCACGGACACGTCGAAGGTGCCGCCGCCCAGGTCGAACACGAGGATGGTCTGGTCGCCCTCCTTGTCGAGACCGTAGGCGAGCGAGGCCGCCGTCGGCTCGTTGATGATCCGCAGCACCTCGAGGCCGGCGATCTTGCCGGCGTCCTTGGTCGCGTTGCGCTGGGCGTCGTTGAAGTAGGCCGGGACGGTGATCACGGCCTCGCCCACCGACTCGCCCAGGTATGCCTCGGCGTCGGCCTTCAGCTTCTGCAGGATCATCGCCGAGATCTCCGGCGGTGGGAACACCTTGTCGCCGGCCTTCACGCGGGCGTCGCCGTTGGGCCCCGCGACGACCTCGTAGGGCACGATCTTCTGCTCCTCGGACACCTCGGCGGCCTTGCGGCCCATGAAGCGCTTGATCGAGAAGACCGTGTTCTTGGGATTGGTCACCGCCTGCCGCTTGGCCGGCGTCCCCACCAGCCTCTGTCCGTCCTTGGTGAACGCGACCACCGAAGGGGTGGTACGCCCGCCCTCGGCGTTCGGGATGACGGTGGGCTCTCCGCCCTCCATCACCGCCATGCACGAGTTGGTCGTGCCCAGGTCGATGCCGATCACTTTTGCCATGCGCCCTCAACTCCTTGCGTTTTGACCACGAAGAAAATCTATGTCGAGTTATAGCAGATCTTGCTGGGCGCGGCCATAGGGGCACAGATCGAGCAGCACGCAGTCACCGCAGCGCGGCCTGCGGGCCGTGCAGGTGGTGCGGCCGTGCCGGATCAGGAGCAGATGCGCCTCGAGCATGCGCGCCGGCGGCACCGCCGCCGTCAGGAGCGCGGTCGGCCCGGTCGGGGCTCGTCCCCGGCGGGATCAGCCCGAGCCGGCCCGAGACGCGGTGCACGTGGGTGTCGACCGGCATGACCGGGGCGCCGAAGCTGAACAGGAGCACGCAGCTCGCCGTCTTCACCCCCACCCCGGGCAGCTCCACCAGCCACGCCACCGCATCCCCGGTCGCGAGCCCGCCGAGCCACTCCAGGTCAGGTGGGCCCGCGGCCGACACGCGCCGGAGCACCGCCTGGATCCGCGGCGCCTTCTGGTCGGCGAGCCCGCCCGGGCGCAGCACGTCGGCCAGCGCGGCCGGATCGGCGTCGCGGACATCCTCCCAGGCGGGGAAGCGCTCGCGCATGGCGGTGTAGGCGCGGTCGCGGTTCAGATCGCTCGTGTTCTGGCTCAGGATCGTCAGCACGAGCTCGTCGACGGCCGGCAGGCGGCGGTGCCCGGGCGGAGGCCCGCCGGCGGCGACCAGGCGGTCGAGGATCGGCTCCATCACGGCGCCCGGAAGCCTATGCAAGGGTACGCTTTACACATGGATGCCGTCTCCGACCGCTTCGACCGCCCGCTGCGCGACCTGCGCATCTCGGTCACCGACCGGTGCAACTTCCGCTGCGTCTACTGCATGCCCAAAGAGGTGTTCGGGCACGACTTCGAGTTCCTGCGCCGCTCGCAGCTGCTCAGCTTCGAGGAGATCACCCGGCTCGCGCGGGTGTTCGCGGCGCGCGGCGTGCGCAAGCTGCGGCTGACCGGCGGCGAGCCGCTGCTGCGCCGCGACATCGAGACGCTGGTCGCGATGCTCGCGACGATCGACGGCATCGACGACATCGCCCTGACCACCAACGGCGCCCTGCTGGCTCAGAAGGCCCGGGGGCTGCGCGAGGCCGGCCTGCACCGGGTCACGGTCAGCCTCGACTCGCTCGACGACGAGGTCTTCGCGGCGATCAACGACGTCGACTTGCCGGTCGCGCGGGTGCTCGAGGGCATCGAGGCCGCGGCCGCCGCCGGGCTCGGCCCGGTGAAGGTGAACATGGTGGTCAAGCGGGGGCTGAACGACGCGAGCATCGTCGACATGGCCCGGCACTTCCGCGGCAGCGGCCACATCCTGCGCCTGATCGAGTTCATGGACGTCGGCACCTCGAACGGCTGGCGCCTGGACGACGTCGTGCCCGCCGCCGAGATGGTGGCGACGATCGACGCCGAGTGGCCGCTCGAGCCGGTCGACCCGGCCTACCCGGGCGAGGTCGCGGCGCGCTACCGCTATCGCGACGGCGAGGGCGAGGTCGGCGTGATCGCCTCCGTCACCCAGCCGTTCTGCGGCGACTGCACGCGCACGCGGCTCTCGGCCGACGGGCGGCTGTACACCTGCCTGTTCGCGAACCTCGGCCGCGACCTGCGCGGGCCGCTCCGCGCCGGAGCCTCCGACGCCGACCTGGCGGAGCTGGTCGGCCGCATCTGGAACCGCCGCGGCGACCGCTATTCCGAGCTGCGAACGGCCGCGACCGCCGGCGCCCCGAAGGTCGAGATGTCACACATCGGGGGCTGACCACCGTCACGGGCCGACCGCGGCCTGGGTTAGAATGACCGGTCGGATGGACGCGACCGCAACATTTCTCGGCGCCCGCCGCCGCATCGCCGTCAGGCGCCCGCAGGGGCGTGAGCGGCCTGCTGCCCAAGGGCTGGCGCGACTTCTTCCTCCAGCTCTTCCTGTTCACGCTGGTCGACATCGCCTACGAGCTGACGCGCGGCCTGTCCGAGGGCAGCGTCCTGCCGGCGTTCGCCCACGCCCGCGACATCGTGCTCCATGGAGCGGTCGCTGGGCGTCTTCACCGAGCTCGACGTGCAGCGGTGGGCGCTGCGGCGCCACTGGACGCTCGACGTGGCCAACTTCACGTACTTCCACGCCCATTTCGCGATCACGGTCGGGTTCATGTTCTGGCTCTACCTGCGCCGCAACCAGCACTACTACTTCATCCGCAACGCGATCTTCGTGGCCGATGCGATCGCGCTGATCGGGTTCACGGTGTTCCCCACCGCGCCGCCGCGGATGCTGACCGATCTCGGCTTCACCGACACGCTCGACCGGTACGCCTCGATCAGCAACTACTCGGGCCCGATCGCCGCGCTGGCCAACCCGTTCGCCGCCGTGCCGAGCATCCACACCTGCTACTCGCTGATCATCGGCATCACCTGCTTCTTCCTCGTCCGCCACCGGGCGCTCGGATTCACGTGGCTGTTCTACCCCGTGCTGATCGTGTTCTCGATCGTCGCCACCGGCAACCACTTCTGGACCGACGCGTTCCTGGGCGGATGCCTGGCGGCCGTCGCGCTCGGGTCGGCCTGGCTGATCGAGCGGTGGCGGCCGACCCTGCCGCACTCGGCCCGCGTGCGGCTGCGGCTGGAACCGCCGGCGCACCCCGCGGCTCCGATCACCGCAAGATAGCCTCCGTGGTATAGTGCAGGGATGACCACCGTGCTCACCCGCCTGAAGACCGGTTACACGAACGGGGGCCGCGGCCTCGGAATGGCCCTCATGGCCAGGTTCCGGTCGCTGCCGTTCACTCCCAACCAGCTCACCGTCGCCGGCTTCTCGCTGAACGTGGTCGCCGGCGTCCTGATCTACGAGGAGCACTTCGTGTGGGCGACGGTCGCGTTCGTCGTCGGCAGCATCCTCGACATCCTCGACGGCGCGCTCGCGCGCTCGCACGACAAGCTGACGCCGTTCGGCGGCTTCCTCGACTCGACCACCGACCGGATCTCCGAGGGGCTCGTGCTGGGCGCGATCGCCCTCGTCCTGTCGACGCAGGGCCACCTGGTGGCGCTCGCCTGCGTCTTCGTCGCACTGGTCGGCTCGTTCCTGGTCAGCTACACGCGCGCCAAGGCCGAGGCGCTCGGCCTGCGCGGCGACGTCGGCCTGATGGGCCGCGCCGAGCGCATCGTGCTCGTGGCCGTCGCGCTGCCGTTCGCCGGCCGGGGATCGCTGCCCTATGCGCATCTACCTGCTGGCGGCCCTGACGGCGTTCACCGTCTTCCAGCGGGTCAATCACGTGCGTAAGCAACTCAACGAGGGGGATAGGCATGGCCGAATCGGCCTCGACCAACGGACACCGCAAGAGCTCCGGCAAGGTGCGCGTCGCCATCGTCGGCGTCGGCAACTGCGCCTCGTCGCTGGTTCAGGGCGTCCAGTACTACCGCGACGCCAAGCCGGACGACTTCGTGCCCGGGCTGATGCACGTCGACCTCGGCGGCTACCACATCTCCGACATCGAGTTCTCGGCGGCGTTCGACGTCGACGCCGACAAGGTCGGCCACGACCTGGGCGCGGCGATTCTGCGCGGCCAGAACAACACCGTGAAGTTCTCCGAGGTGCCCGAGATGGGCGTCCCGGTTCAGCGCGGCATGACGCACGACGGCATCGGCAAGTACCTGAGCAACGTCATCCACAAGGCCGCCGGCGAGACCGCCGACGTCGTCCAGATCCTCAAGGAGACCGGCACCGACGTCGTCGTCTCGTACCTGCCGGTGGGCTCCGAGGAGGCCACCAAGTGGTACGTCGAGCAGGTGCTGCAGGCCGGGTGCGCGTTCGTCAACTGCATGCCCGTGTTCATCGCCCGCGAGCCCTACTGGCAGCGCCGGTTCGAGCAGCGCGGCCTGCCGATCGTCGGCGACGACATCAAGTCGCAGGTCGGCGCGACCATCGTCCACCGCCAGCTGGCCCGCCTCTTCCGCGAGCGCGGCGTGCGGCTCGAGCGCACGCACCAGCTCAACGTCGGCGGCAACACCGACTTCCTGAACATGCTCGAGCGCGAGCGGCTGGAGTCGAAGAAGATCTCGAAGACGAACGCCGTCACCTCGCAGCTCGACTACGACATCGGCGCGCGCAACGTCCACATCGGGCCGTGCGACTACGTGCCGTGGCTGGACGACCGCAAGTGGGCCTACATCCGCATCGAGGGCCGCACCTTCGGCGACGTGCCCCTGAACATCGAGCTCAAGCTCGAGGTGGTCGACTCCCCCAACTCGGCCGGCATCGTGATCGACGCCGTCCGCTGCGCCAAGCTCGGGCTCGACAACGGCCTCTCCGGCGCGCTCGAGTGGCCGTCCGCCTACTTCATGAAGTCGCCGCCGGTGCAGCATCCCGACGACCAGTGCCGCGACGAGGTCGAGAAGTTCATCGCCAAGCAGGGCCGGCGGGCGCCGAAGAAGGCGCGGAGCAGGACCCGGCCGGAGCTGAGGCCGCGGCGGCCGTGAACTCGCTCAAGCTGTGCCTCGCCTCCCCGTTCGCGCTTGCCGGCGCCCACCCGGTCGCCGAGCACGTGCGCGGCGTAGCACCGCGCTCGCCGGGCGCGGCCACCGGGTGACGGTGCTCGCGCCGAGCGCGTCGACGCGGGCGCTGCGCAGCGGCCGGCGGCGGCTGCGGGCGCTCGCGGCGGGTGACCACGAGGCCCTGATCGCGCTCGCCGGCGAGCCGCTGCGGTCGCGGTGGCGGCCGGCCGTGCCCCTGCGCCAGCGCGGGCGCCGGCGCGGCGCCGGCCTCCCGGTCGCCGCCCGGCAAACGTCGCGCTGGCGGTCACGCAGGGCGGCTTCGACATCGTCCACGTCCACGAGCCGCTGCTGCCGGGAGTCTCGACCGCGGCGCTGAAGCACTCGCCGCGGCTTGACGGTGGCCACGTTCCACGCCACCGAGCGGGCGCTCGCACTACCCCGTGCGCGGCGGCACGCTGGAGCGCTGCCGGGCCCGGGTCGACGCGCTGCTCGCCACGTCGCCGGCAGCCGCGGCGCAGGCGGCCGAGTTCTACCCCGGCGACTACACCGTCATCCCCGACGGGATCGCGTCCGCGTTCGCGCCGGGGCCGGAGGACGGCACCAGGATCGTGGTCGAGTGGTGCCCGAGGGCCGCGCCGTCGTCCGGGCCCTGGTCAAGCTGGTGGCCGCGACGCCCGGAAGCGAGCTGACGCTGCTCTGGAGCCGCCGCGGCCGGCGGCCGCTGCGCCCGTACGTCCCCGTCCAGGCCCGCGGCCGCGTGCACGCCAGCAGCCCCGAGGACGCCGACGGCCGTGCGGCCGTGCTGGCACTGGCGGCCGTGTTCGTGGCCGGCGGGGACGGCGACCCGTCGCTGCTGGGAGGCGCGCGCCTGCGGCTGCGCGGTCGTGGCGCCGCTTCGGCCGGCGAGCTCGAGCGGACCTGCCCGGCCTTGGCTACGGGATCGACCAGCCGGCGCTGGCGGCTGCGGCGACCGCCCGGCTGCTGGACGACGCCGAAGCTGCGCGGACCGCGAGGCGGCCGCGGGCCGCGCGGAAGCAGCCGAGCGGACGTTCGCCGCGGTCGCCGAGCAGCTCGAGCAGGTCTACGCACGAGCTCGGCTCGCCGCAGGCGCCGCGCCCGCCGCCGCGCCGCCGCCGGCGCGGACGACGATCTCGGTCGATCTGCACATGCACACGTGCCACTCCACGACTGCGCGACCGAGCCCGAGGCGCTGCGTCGACCACTGCATCGCCCAGGGCCTGGGCGCGATCGCGATCACCGACCACAACGAGGTCTCGGGCGCGCTCGAGGCGGCGGCGCTGGGCAAGCCGATCACCGTGATCGTGGGCGAGGAGGTGAAGACCTCCCAGGGCGAGGTGATCGGGCTGTTCCTGCCCGAGCGGATCGAGCCGGGGCTGACGATGGCCGAGACCATCGCCGAGATCCAGCGAGCAGGGCGGCCTGGTGCTACATGCCCCACCCGTTCGACCGCATGCACACGATTCCCGACACCGCCACGCTGCTGCGCCAGCTCGACGAGATCGACATCTTCGAGGTCTACAACTCGCGGCTCCTGTTCGACTCCTTCAACGACGACGCGCTGCGGTTCGCCACCAAGTACAACCTGGTCCAGTCGGCGGGCTCGGACGCGCACGTCCTGCCGGGGATCGGCACCGCGATCAACCGCATCCCCGCGTTCGACGGGCCCGAGGAGTTCCTGCTGGCGATGCGCCAGAACGAGATCGTGCGGCGGCCGAAGAGCCTGCTGTATCTGCAGGGACTGAAGTGGGTACCAGGTCTCGCGTACGGCTGAGCCGCTACGGAAAGGCATCCGGCCGTGACCGCCGAATAGACGGTTGGCAGTGATGCCGGCCGACGACCAGATCTACGAGAAGCTACCAGGCGCAAGCGCCATCGCCGAGTCGAACAGCCTCGGCCATGACATCCAGGGTGGCTGGCCGCGCGCCACCCCGGCGCGTGCGCCGGTGATCGGGACCGGCCACCCGCTGGCCGACATCTGCATGCTCAAGCACCGGCCGATGGCCGCGGAGATACAGGAGGGCGTGGCCTTCTTCGGCCGCGCCGGACAGGCGATCCTGAAGAGCCTCGCAGCGGCTGCGCATCGATCCCGCTGAAGCTGTACGGCAGCGATCTGCCTGAAGGTCGCCATCGACCCGACGCCCGAGGATCTCGAGCAGGCGCGCGAGTGGCTCACCCGCGAGCTGCAGATGACCCAGCCGCGGATCGTCGTCATGCTCGGGCGACGACGCGCGCAGCTACCTCGACTCGATTCGGTTCCCGCTGTCGGGGCAGCTGCACCGGCGCGATCGGCGAGATCGCGCAGTGGACGCCGACGATCGAGACTGCTGGCCGTTCCCGACATCGACCGTGGCTCGAACGGCTCCGCCGCCAAGCAGGCGTTCTGGCAGGCGTTCAAGCTGCTCGGCAGTGGTACGAGAACCTCCCGCCGTACTGAGTCGGGCATACTGCCGACCATGCCGGAGCGGCACATCGTGGCCATGGGCGGGGGCGGGTTCCTGATGGAGCCCACGCCGCTCCTCGACGACTACGCGCTCGCGCTGAGCGGGGCCGCCGAGCCCCGAGTGTGCTTCCTCGCGACCGCGTCCGGGGATGCCGCGGCCGACATCACCGCCTTCCACGCGGCGTTCCCGCCCGGTCGGGCCCGCGCCACCCATCTGAGCCTCTTCCGGCGGGACGAGCGCGACCCGCGCAGCCACCTGCTCGCCCAGGACGTGATCTACGTCGCCGGCGGGAACACGGTCAACCTGCTCGCGGTGTGGCGGGCGCACGGCGTCGACGCCGCCCTGCGGGAGGCCTGGGACGCGGGCGTCGTCCTGTGCGGGATGAGCGCGGGCTCGCTGTGCTGGTTCGAGGCGGGCGTGACCGACTCCTACGGCCCCCTGCGCGCCCTGCACGACGGGCTGGGACTGCTTCCCGGCAGCCACTGCCCGCACTACGACGGCGAGGCCGAGCGCCGGCCGACCTACCGGCGCGCGGTCGCCGAGGGGCTCCCGGCGGGGATCGCCGCCGACGACTGCTGTGCGCTGCACTTCGCCGGCACCGACCTGGTCGAGGCGGTCAGCTCGCGGCCCGGCGCGGGCGCATACCGGGTCGAGCCGGGGCCCGAGGGAGTGCGCGAGACGCCCATCGGCGCGCGCTATCTGGGCGCTGATCTGGCGCATCGCGGTGTGCCTGACCGCCCTGGGGGCGGTCAACCTCGCCGCGCCCCACGTCCCCGATCCGGGCCGACCGGTGCAGATCGCGGCGATCGCGATCATCTCGTTCCCGCTGGCGGCACTGGTCGTGGCCGCGTTCGCGTCCACCACCTGGTCGGCGCTGCAGCTGCTGGCGGTCGCCGCGGCCGCCGCGGCAACCACTGCGGCGCTGATCGGAGCCGGCCTCGCGGGACACCCGCGACGCTGGCCAAGCTGGTCGCGGCGGCCTGCATCGGCATCGCCCTGGCCGGGCTGCTGCAGACCCCCGGAGAGATGGTGGCGATCGCCGTGCTCGTCGCGGCGGTGGACGCCTACAGCGTCGCGGCGGGGCCGACGCACGCGATCGTCGTGCACCACCAGCAGGTGCTTGACGCCTTCACGCTCGCCTTCCACCCGCCGGGCAGCTACTCCGTGGCGCAGATCGGCGCCAGCGACTTCATCTTCTTCGCGCTCTTCACGGCGGCCGCGAGCCGATGGGGCTGCGCCTCGTGGCCGACGTGGATGGCGATGACCGCGTCGCTCGGCGTGACGATGGCGCTGTCGTACGTCTTCGACACGGCGCTGCCGGCGCTGCCGCTGCTGTCGCTCGCGTTCCTCGGGACAAACGCCGACCTGCTGCTGGCCGCGCCGGGGGAGAAGCGGCTCACCCGAACGGGAGAGCGGAACCGGGGGGTGATCTGCCGATGCCAGGTGTATGCGCGCCCGGCCGCTCCGCACCCTGCTCGCGCTGTGCGCGTGCGGCACGGCGGTGTTCACCGGGACGGCGCACGCCAGCGTCGTCGGGGCGGCGTCCACACCCGGCCCCCAGACGGTGTCCAACACGCAGCCCACCTGGGCGACGCCGGCCAACGAGCGGGTCGGTGCCGGGCACCGACCGGATGGTGTTCTCGGTATGGCTCGGCTGGCGCAACACCGCCGACCTCGACCGGACGCTGGCCGATCTCACCAACCCGGCCACCCCGCAGCACCGGCAGTGGCTCACGCCCCAGGAGTTCCACGCTCGCTTCTCACCGGCGCCGGCCCAGGTGGACGCGGTTCGCGCCTGGCTCCAGAGCGCCGGCTTCTGCATCGTCAACGTGCCCCAGAACCGCCTGTTCGTGACCGCCAGCGGCACCGCGCAGGTCGAGCAGACGTTCGGGGTGGACGAGAAGATGTACCGGATCGACGGCACGACCATCCGCGCGCCCGAACGCCGAACCCGAGCTGCCCGGCCGCGATCGCGCCCGACGTGTCGGCGATCACCGGCCTCGACGGCGCGATGGCGCTGGCGACGCCGGAGCACCGCTCGCCCGCCCCGCCGCCGCCCGCGGGCGTCTCGGTCGGCCCGTGCTCGCACTACTGGGGGCAGCAGACCTCCACGCCGGTTCCCCAACCCGTACGAGCCCGGCACGCCCCTGCCCTGGCTGATCTGCGGCTACACGCCGCCGCAGATCGACTCCGCCTACGGCATCAGCCCGCTGCGCTTCGCCGGCCTCGACGGCCGCGGCCAGACGATCGCCATCACGGGCGCCTTCTTCTCGCCCACCATCCGCACGGACGCAAACAGCTTCTCGCGCCAGTTCGGCCTGCCCCCGCTCAACCACCGCAACTACCGGGAGCTGGCCGCGCCCGGCACCCGCCGCTACCCGCAGGATCCCGCCGAGACGCAGAGCTGGTACATCGAGCAGGCGCTGGACGTCGAGTGGACGCACGCCGTCGCGCCGGAGGCCCGCATCGTCTACGTCGGCGCCGCCAACGACGCCGGCGGGCTCGACCAGGCGGTCAACGAAGTGGTCGACAAGCACCTGGCGAACATCGTCTCGAACAGCTGGGGCATGCCCGAATCGTTCGCGCCGCGCGGCGAGAGCCTGGCGCATGAACGCAGGTCTTCGAGCAGGCCGCGGCCGAGGGCATCGGCGTCTACTTCGCCTCCGGCGACGAGGGCGACAACAAGGACGCCGCCGGCGCGCGTGTCGGCCGGCTTCCCCGACTCGAGCCCCTGGGTGACCTCGGTCGGCGGCACCAGCCTCGCGGTCGACGGCCGCGGCAACTACCTGTGGGAGTCCGGCTGGGGCACGACCTCGACCGACTGGAGCGGCACCGCGCTGGACGCCCGCGGCCCCGGGCGAGTTCATGTACGGCTCCGGCGGCGGGCCGAGCCACGTCTTCGCCATGCCGTCCTACCAGGCCGGCGTCGTCCCCTCCGGGATGCAACCTGGAAGGGAGTCGCCGCGCCGCGCCGAGCCCGACATCGCGATGGACGCCGATCCTCAGACCGGCGTCATGTTCGCGCAGACCTACGTCCTTCCCAACGGCCGCCACCAGATCATCGACTCCTGGATCGGCGGCACCAGCCTGGCCTCGCCGCTGGTGGCCGGCGTGATGGCGCTCGCCGACCAGGCGAGCGGCTTCCCGCACGGGTTCATCAACCCGGAGCTCTACGCGCTCGAGGGCACGCCCGCGCTGCACGACATCACCGGCGGCCACCGGTCGCTCGCGGTGCTGCGCAACGCGCTCCAGCCCGACGGCTCGATCGTCACGACCCGGCTGCGGGCGCTCGACCGCGACAGCTCGCTGCGGACGCGCCGGCTGGGACCCGGTCACGGGCCTCGGCTCGCCACGTGCCGGCGTTCGTGGCTGCGCTACGCTGACCGCCTGCGCGTCTGCTCCCTGCTGCCCAGCGCGACCGAGATCGTCGGCGCACTCGGTTGCGTCGACCTGCTGGTGGCGCGCTCGGCCGAGTGCGATCGCCCGGCGGGGGTCGACCTGCCGGTGGTCACCGCCGCCCGGATCGACTCCGAGGGCCTGCGCAGCGGCCAGATCGACGCGGCGGTGCGCGGCCGCGGTGCTCGACGGGCGCGTCGCTGTACGCGCTCGACGACGAGCTGATCCGGCGAGCTCGCGCCCGACCTCGTCATCACGCAGGATCTGTGCCACGTCTGCGCCGTCTCGAGCGACGAGGTGGCGCGCGTCCACGGCCTGGACGCCGAGGTGCTCTCGCTCGACCCGCGCACGCTCGCCGAGGTGGCCGAGACGGTGCGCGTGGTGGCCGCGCGGCTGGGCGTGCCGGAGCGCGGCGCGCGGCGTGGCGGCCGAGATGGAGCGGCGGATCGCCGAGCCGCGGCCGCGGTCGCCGGTGCCCCGCCGCTGCGCGTGTTCGTCGCCGAGTGGCTCGACCCGCCGTTCGCCGCCGGCCACTGGCTGCCCGAGATGGTCGACGCCGCCGGCGGCATCGAGGTGCTGGGCCGCGCCGGCGAGCCGTCGCATCCCGGTGACCTGGGACGACGTCGCCGCCGCCGAGCCCGAGCTGCTCGTGGCCGCCGCCTGCGGGTTCGACGCCGGCCGGATCGCCGCAGGAGGCCGCCGGGATGCACGTTCCCGTGCCGGACGGTGGCGGTCGACGCCAACGCCCGCTATCGCGGCCCGCGCCGCGGGTGGCCGAGGGCGTCGCGCAGCTGGCGCACCTGCTCCACCCGGACGTCGTGGCCGACCCCGGGCTGCCCTGGATCGAGCTGGAGCCGGCGTGGACGCGGTAGCCGAGCTGCTCGCCGGCCTGGTCGCGATCGACTCGATCAACCCCGACCTCGTCCCGGGCGGGCCGGCGAGGCGAACGTCGCCGCGCTTCGTGGCGGCATGGCTCGAGCGGGCGGGGCTCGAGGTGCAGCGTCGAAGAGGTCGCGCCGGGCCGCGCCGAACGTCGATCGCCAGGGTCACCGGCTCCGGCGGCGGCGCGAGGGCCGCTCGCTGCTCCTGAACGCGCACATGGAGTCGTCGGCGTCGAGGGCATGACCGATCCGTTCTCGCCCCGCATCGAGGGCGGGCGCCTGTACGGCCGCGGCGGCTTCGACATGAAGGGCGGGACTGGCGGCCATCATGCTGCGCGGCGGCCCGCGGTTGCGGCTGCGGGCTGCGCGGCGACGTGATCGTGACCGCGGTCTGCGACGAGGAGTACGCCAGCGTCGGCAGCGAGGCGATCGCCGACCGCGTCTGGGCTGACGCCGCCATCGTCACCGAGCCGACCGGCCTGGACGTCTGCGTCGCGCACAAGGGGTTCCTGTGGCTCGAGATCGAGACCGAGGGCGTGGCCGCGCACGGGTCACGGCCCGACCTGGGCGTCGACGCGATCGCCGCGATGGGCGGGGTCCTCACCGGCATCGAGCGGCTCGCGCACACGCTCGCGGCGGCCCGGCGCATCCGCTGCTCGGCCCGGGATCGATCCATGCGTCGCTGATCGAGGGCGGCCGCGAGCTCTCGAGCTACCCCGACCGCTGCACCCTCTCGGTGGAGCGGCGCACGATCCCCGGCGAGACGCGCGAGCTGGTCGAGCGGCAGGTGCGCGAGCTGGCCGGCCGGAGCGACCGTGCGAACGACGTTCGAGCGGGCGCCGTTCGAGGTCGACCCCGGCGCCGAGCATCGTCGCCGCCGTTCGCCGCCACGCGGCCTCGGTGCTCGGCCGCGAGCCGGCGGTCGTCGGCCACAGCGCCTGGATGGACGCGGCCGTGCTGTCGGCGGCGGGCATCCCCACGGTCGTCTTCGGCCCCGACCGGCGCCGGCGCCCACGCGACCGAGGAGTGGGTGGACATCGCCTCGGTCGCGGCCTGCGCCGAGGTGATCGAGGCGGTGGCGCGGGACTTCTGCGCGTAGCGCTCGATCTCGCCGCGGCGGGTGGGTGCCAATTGGCGCTGCGAGACAATGTCAATTGGCCGTGTACCTGCCCCGGGCGCCTACGGCCAATTGGCGCACTCAGACAATGTCAATTGGCCGGCCAGCCGATCACGCAGCCGCCGAGACCGACCCTGGTTGCTTGCAGTCCCCCTAGGCTCGCCGCAACTGCGCGACGCACTCGATGTGCGGCGTGTGCGGGAACATGTCCAGCGGCCGCACCCGCTCCAGCCGGTAGCCGCCGTCGACAGCTGGCGCGCGTTGGGGGCGAGCGTCGTCGGGTTGCACGAGACGTAGACGAGCCGCTCGGGCGCGAGCTCCAGCACGCGCCTGACGGCCTTCGGGGTCAGGCCCGAGCGGGGCGGGTCGACGAACACGACGTCCGGGCGGGGCGCCCGCTCGAGCAGCGGGCGCACGCTCCTGGCCACGTCGCCCTCGAGGAACTTCGCGTTGGCGATGCCGTTTCGCTCGGCGTTGCGGCGCGCTCCGGCGATCGACTCCGGCGAGATCTCGATCCCGTACACCGACCCCGCGCCGCCGGCCGCGAGCAGGCCGATCGCGCCCGCGCCGCAGTAGAGATCCCAGACCACGTCGTCGGCGGCCGCAGCGCCGGCGAACTCGATCGCGATCGCATACAGCCGCTCGGCCATGACGGTGTTCGTCTGCATGAACGCGCTCGGGCTGACCTGGAACTCGAGGCCGCCGATGCGCTCGCAGAACCAGTCGCGGCCGATCAGGACGCGTGTGCTCGAGGCCGGCCGTGACCTCGGCCACGCCCGGGTTGACCGCGTGCACGACGCCGACGACGCCCGCGGGCAGGAGCTCCGCGAGCCGGTCGACGCCGGGAACCTCGCCCGGGGCGGTCACCAGCAGCGCCAGGAGCTCGCCCGTGGCCGCAGCCCTCGCGCACCACCAGGTGGCGCAGCCAGCCCGCGCCCGAGCGCTGGTCGTGGGCCTCGAGGCCCAGCTCGCGCGCCCAGCGCTCGAAGGCGCGGCGGACGTCGTTGCCCGCGTCCGAGACGATGTGGCAGTGGTCGACGGCGATCAGGCGGTCCCAGCGGCCGAGCTGGTGGTACCCGAGCGACGGGCCGTCCGGGCCCTGCGACCACGAGTACTCGACCTTGTTGCGGTAGCCGTAGAGCTCCTGCGCGGCGACCATCGGCTCGGGCTCGACGTCGGCGAACCCGCCGATCCGCGTCAGCGCGTCCACGACCTGCGCGTGCTTGTGGCGCACCTGCTCGGAGTAGTCGAGGTCCTGCCAGGCGCAGCCGCCGCACACCCCGAAGTGGGCGCAGCGCGGCTCCACCCGCCCCGGCCCGGGCTCGAGCAGCTCGACCGCCCGCGCCTCGGCGTAGCGGCGCTTGAACTTGGTCACACGCGCCACCACCCGGTCGCCGGGCAGGGCGCGTGAGACGAAGACCACGAGCTCGCCGTGGCGGGCGACGCCGCGCCCGCCGTAGGCCAGGCGATCGACGACGAGCTCGATCTCCTGATCCCTTTGGAGCGCGCCCATCCGGTTAGTGTACGGCCGCCGATGCCGACCGCCGTGGACACCTACCGCCAGCGGCTCGAGGACATGACCGCCGAGGCGATGGAGGAGTACTACCTGCACTCGGCGGGGCACAAGCCGACCTACGAGATCGCCGCGGTCTACGAGCGCTACGCCGACCTGACCACGCTCGAACAGGCCCGGGCGCTGGCGGCCGGCGGCGCGCCCACCGAGCTCTACCGGTTCGCCTGCGAGGCCTACATCGGCAACGGCCTGCGCCACCTGAGCGAGCGGGTCGCGAACGCCGAGTCGTCGCTGGTGGTCGAGGTGGACGGTGCCGTCGGTGCCCTACCGGGAGGTGTCGCCGCGACTCGTGAACGAGCCCGACCGCGAGCGCCGGCAGCGGCTGTACGCGGCCCGCCGGACGGTCACCGCCGAGCACCTGAACCCGCTCTACGAGGAGAGCGAAACGCTGCGCCGGGAGCTGGCGCGAGCACCTGGACGGCGGATCGGTGCTCGCGCTGTACGACCGGTTCGGGTACGCGCCGCGGAAGGCTGCTCGGCGGCCACGAACGCGTTCCTCGACTCCACCGACGAGCTCTACCGCGACCACGTCGACCGGCAGCTGCGGCGGCGGCTGGGCGTGGCGCTCGGCGACGCCGGGCCGCCCGACCTCGCCCGGCTCTGGCGCGCGCCCGAGTTCGACGCCGCGTTCGCGCCGGAGCGGGCGCTGCCCGCGCTGCGGGCGACGCTGGCCGGGCTGGGGGTCGACCTCGGCGCCCAGCCGAATGTGGAGCTCGACATCGAGGCGCGGCCCGGCAAGGTGCCGCGCGCCTTCTGCGCTCCCGTCCGCGTGCCCGGCCGGGTGATCCTCGTCCTCCTGCCCCAGGGCGGCCAGGACGACTACCGCGCCCTGTTCCACGAGGCCGGGCACACCGAGCACTTCGCGCACATCCCGGCCGGCCTGCCGGCCGAGGAGCGGGTGCTGGGCGATAACGCCGTCACCGAGGGGTTCGCGTTCCTGTTCGAGCACCTGCTGCACGATCCGCACTGGCTGCGGGCGCACCTCGGCGCCGAGCAGCCGGAGTACACGGCATTCTCGGCGCTCTACAAGCTCTTCCTCGTCCGCCGCTACGCGGCCAAGCTCGCCTACGAGATCGAGCTGCACTCCGGCGCCCCGCTCGACGGCCTGCCGGCGCGCTACACGGAGCTGCTCTCGCGCGCGGCCGGCGTGCCCTACCCGGCGACCGACTACCTGGTCGACGTCGACGAGGGCTTCTACTGCACCTGCTACCTGCGGGCGTGGGCGCTCGAGGCCCAGCTGCGCGACCACCTCCGCAGGCGCTTCGGCGGCGAGTGGTTCGGGCGCAAGGAGGCCGGCGCGCTGCTGCGCGAGCTGTGGAGCCTGGGCCAGTCGCTGCGGGCGGAGGCACTGCTGCGAGAGGTCGCGGGGGGCGTGCTCGACTTCGACGTGCTGCCCGCCGAGGCACGAGACCAGGGCTGACCACGCATCAAAGGGGCCAGGCACGTTTGATGCGTCGTAGCCGCTGCTGGTGATTCTGTCCGCGCATCCTGGTGCCGGGCGAGCATGAGCGCCTTGCGGTAGACGTGCGCCATGTGCCGGAAGTCGTGGACGTCGGGGCCCGCCTCGCTGACCGCGCGCCACAGGCGCTCGTCGCCCTCCTGAATACCCGGTGCCAGGCACCAAATATTCAGACGCCGCACGCGCCGCTCGCCTCGAGGTCGGCGGCATGGCGGTAGAGCCGCACCATCCGGCGCACGTCGTAGGCCTTGGGGTCGGCCAGCACGGCCGACCGGTACAGGTACTGCGCGGTCGAGAGCGCTGAGAGCACGGTCGGAGCGCGCGGGAGCTCCGACACCACCAGGAAGGTGCCGAACCCGTGCACGTCGGCGCCGCGTGCGCGCAGCGCCGCCCCGACCCGGCGCGGCTCGGACACCGAGAGCATCAGCCACAGCCGGTTGACCGCATGGCGCTGGTCGAGCCGCCGCACCAGCTTGCAGCCGCGCAGCGAGCCGACGTGCTGCCAGCTCGAGAGCGGCGAGGAGTTGGGCGCGGCCAGCACGGCGTAGGCGCCGACGAGGCGCGGGTCCTCCGCCTGGGAGAGCGTGCCCGCCGTGGTGCCCAGCACGTCGTTGGGCTGGAACCGGCCCGCCATGTACAGGCTCGCGTCGCGCAGGTTGGCGTTGAAGTTCGCGAGCTCGTTGTGGTCGGCCGTCCAGCCCGGCGCCAGCAGCGCCGCCATGACCGCGGCGGCGATCCAGACGCCGTGGCGCGCGCCCGCGCGGCGCCGCACCTCGTGTGCGAACCCCGCCAGGGCGACCGCGTAGCCCGGCAGCAGGAACGACAGGTGGCGCTCGGGGGCGAAGTCGTTCGAGGCCGCCGTGAGCACCGACGAGCAGCGCCAGCGGCAGCACCAGCCAGACCGCCGCGAACACCGCCGCCCGCCGGTCGTGCATGGCCAGGGCGGCCAGCCCGAGCAGCGTGGCGACGCCCAGGGCGATCGCAAAGACCGCGTAGGAGGAGCCGGATGCGGCGTCGCCGAACCGCTGCCAGAAGCTCGCCGACGTCAGGTCGATGACCGCCGAGCCGGACCCGACCTGGTACTTGCTCTGCAGCGGGGCGTACAGGTGCCGCAGCAGCAGGAGCGCAGGCCGCCCAGGAGCATCGCCGCGGCGGCGGCCGCCGCCAGCCGGCGCTGGCCGGCGATCCCGTGGCGCAGCCGGACGGCCGCGTACCCCGCCATCAGCACCAGCTCCGACAGGAGCGCGAACAGCCCGAACGGGTGCGCGGACACCAGCATCAGGGCCGACAGGGCATACGGCACGACCCAGCGGGCGCCGGCCCGTCCGCACCAGGACCAGCATGAGCCAGGCGCTGAGGTAGGCGCCCGCGATCATGGCCGTGTAGCCGCGGGCGAACTGGCCGAGGTGGATCGTGATCGGCGAGGACGCGGTCACGACCGCCACCACGGCGCCCCCGGAGCGGCCGAGCAACTCGCGCCCGAAGCCGTAGCTGACGGCGACGGCGACGATGCCGAACAGCGCCGAGGGCAGCCGCAGCCCGAGGATGTCGTGCCGCCACAGGAGGACGGCGTGCACCAGCAGATAGTGCAGCGGCGGGCCGTGGCGGTGGTCGACCGCGACGCGCAGCACGTCCAGGGCCGATGCCCGGGACGCGACGCCCAGCGTGACGCCCTCGTCGTTGTGCAGCGGGCGGAAATCGAGGCCGAACCCGATCACCACGCACGGCGTAGGCGAGGGTGGCGACGAGCGCCACCAGGGGCGGCCACTGGGCCCGGAGAAAGCGGCCGGCACGGTCGCGAGTCAGCATCGGCGCGGCATTATCCGCCACCGGCCGCCGCCGACAGGTGCGCACCCGCCGGCGGCTCGTGGCGGACGTCACCTGCGTATACCGGCGAACCCAACCGGTACCCTTTGGCGCATGGCATCTGACCCTGCGCTGGCCGGCCCGGTGAAGCATCCCGCCACCGCCCCGCCCGAGGTGACGGTGGTCGTGCCGGTGCTGAACGAGCAGGACACCGTCGAGCCGCTCTACGACGGCATCGTCACCACCCTCGCGGACGCCCGGATCCCGGCCGAGGTGATCTTCATCGACGACGGCTCGACCGACGGGACGTTCGCCATCCTCGAGCGCCTGCACGCCGCCGACCAGCGGGTGCGGGTGGTCTCGTTCAAGCGCAACTTCGGGCAGCACCCGGCGATGCACGCCGGCATCGCCCGCGCCCGCGGCCGGATCGTGGTCACCATGGACGGCGACCTCCAGAACCAGCCCTCCGACATCCCCCGGCTCGTCGCCGCGGTCGAGGCGGGCGCCGACGTCGCCAGCGGCCGCCGGGTGGCCCGGCAGGACGCGATGCTGCCGCGGCGGCTGCCGTCGCTCGTGATCAACCGGCTGCTCGCCCGCCTCACCGGCGTCCACGTCACCGACTTCGGCTGCGCCTTCAACGCCTACCGGCGGGACGCCCTCGAGCCGGTGATGCACCGCATCGGGCGCCAGAAGTTCACCAAGGCGCTCGTGTGCGCGACCGGTGCCCGCGTGACCGAGGTCGACCTCGACCATCGCGCCCGCGCCGACCGCAGCCGCTACAGCGTCGTCGCGCTGGTGAAGCTGGCGCTGCACGTCCTGACCGGATTCTGGGCGCAGCTCGTGCAGTGGATGGGCGCCGCGCTGGGCGTACTCGGTATCCTTACGTCCTTCGTGGTGGGAATCTGGGGCGTCGTCTACTGGATCCGCAATGACAATTTCCCCGGCCCGCTGCTGCTCGGAGGCCTGGTGCTGTTCGTGCTCGGTCTGCAGGGATTCGTGATGGCGGTGCTGGGCGAAAACCTGCAGCGGATCCAGCGTGACGTCGAGCAGCGCCCGTTGTACTACATCGACCGGGAACTGGGATGACGCTGACGGCACTGGGAGGAGCGCGGTGAAACGGATACTGGTGACCGGCGGCGCCGGGTTCATCTCGTCGAACATGATCCGCTATCTGCTCGACACCACCGAGCACGAGGTCGTCACCATGGACGCCCTCACGTACGCGGGCAACGTCCAGAACCTCGCCGACGTGCGGGAGCACCCGCGGCTGCGCTTCATCCAGGGCGACATCCGCGACCTGGCCGACGTCGCGGCCGCCCTCGAGGGCGTCGACGTGATCGTGAACGCGGCGGCGGAGTCGCACGTCTCCAAGTCGATCACCGAGGGCGGCTCCGAGTTCGTCACCACGAACGTCGTCGGCACCCAGGTGCTGCTCGACGCGATGCGCGAATACCCGGTCGAGCGGTTCATCCTGATCTCGTCGTCGGAGGTGTACGGCACGGCCGAGACCGAGCCGATGAGCGAGGAGCACCCGCTCAACCCGCGCTCGCCGTACGCCGGCACCAAGGCCGGCGGCGACCGGCTGGCGTACTCGTACTGGTGCACGTACGACCTGCCGATCACCATCATCCGCCCGTTCAACAACTACGGCCCCTACCAGCACCCCGAGAAGGTCATCCCGCGCTTCATCATCCAGGCGCTCTGCGACCGGCCGCTCACGATCCACGGCGACGGCCACGCCAGCCGCGACTGGCTGCACGTCTTCGACACGGCCAAGGCGATCACCGCCGCCTGTGAGGTGCCGCTCGAGCAGATCGTGGGCGAGACGATCAACGTCGCCACGGGCATCGACGAGACGGTCGAGCAGATCGCCGACATGATCCTCGAGATCCTCGGCAAGCCCGCCTCGCTCAAGCGCCACATCACCGACCGGCCCGGACAGGTCGACCGCCACATCGGCTCGACCGACCGGGCCGAGCTGCTGCTCGGGTGGCGGTCGGAGATCCCGTTCGCGGCGGGCTTGGAGCGCACGATCCGCTGGTACAGCGAGAATCCCGAGTGGTGGCAGGACGTCCTCGCCTCGGAGCAGACGGCGCAGGCCGTCTGACGCGACCGTTGACACTCGTGGTGCTCGGCGGCGGCCCCGCACAGCGGCACGCCATCGACGCGGCACGAGCGCTGGGGGTGCACACGATCGTGTGCGACTCGGATCCGGAGCTGGCCGACGTGCCCGTGTCGAGCGAGGATGCGGACGGCGTCCGCGGCGCCGCCCGCGGCAGCGACGGCCTGATCGCCCCGGGCACCGACTGGCCGGTGCGGATCGCGGCGGCCGCCGCCGAGGACCTGCACATCCCCCACCCGATCACCGCGGCCGTCGCGGTCACCTGCACCGACAAGATCGCCCAGCGCCGCCGCCTCGATGCCGCGGGCGTCCCCCAGCCGCGGTGGTCGCCCGACGCGCCGCCGGCATACCCGTGCGTGGTCAAGGCCGCCGACCGCCAGGGCCAGCGGGCGATGACGATCGTGCGTGACCCGGACGGCCTCGACGAGGCCACCGAGCGGGCGCGGCGCGGCTCGCGCAGCGGCCGCGTGCTGTACGAGGAGTTCGTGCCGGGGCCCGAGGTGACCGTGAACGCGTTCTCGATCGACGGCCGCTTCCTGCCCGTGACGGTGACCGACCGCGTCCACTTCGAGGGCGTCCCGGGCATCGCCCGCCGGCACGTCTACCCGGCGGCGGCCGACGGGGCCGAGCGCGGCCGCGGGCGTGGCGGAGGCTGCGGTCGCCGCGCTGGGCATCACCGACGGCCCGAGCTACGTGCAGCTCATCCTCGCCGACGACGGCCCGCGCGTCGTCGAGGTCGCGGCCCGGCTCGGCGGCGGCCACGACTCCGAGATCTGCCGCACCGCCGCCGGCGTCGATCTCGCGACCGCGGCCGTGCTGGCCGCCGTCGACGAGCCGGTCGACCCCGGCACGCTCGAGCCGCACCCCGACGGCGCGGCGGTGATCGAGTTCCTGGCGGCTCCGCCGGGCGAGCTGGTGGCGGCGACCGGCCCGCCCGGACGTGCACTTCTACAACCGCAGCGGGCACGTGTACGGACCGCTGCGCGTGGCCACCGACCGGGCCGGCTACGTGCTCGCGACCGGCCCCGACCGGGCATCGGCGCTGCGGCAGGCGGCCGCGGCCGTCGACGCCGTCAGGTTCGAGGTGCGATGAGCCGCTCGGCCACCACCCGGCTCGCGATCGAGGGCGGCCAGCCCGTGCGCGAGACGATGCTCGAGTTCTCGCCGCCGGTGATGGGCGCCGAAGAGGTCGAGTCGGTGGTGGCGACCCTGCGTTCCGGCTGGCTGACCTCCGGGCCGCGCACGGCCGAGCTCGAGCATCGCTTCGCCGAGCGCACCGGCGTCCCCCACGCGATCGCGACCTCGTCCTGCACCGAGGCGCTGCACCTGTCGCTGGTGGCGGCCGGCGTCGGCGCCGGAAACGAGGTGGTCACGAGCTCGTTCACGTGGCCGGCGACGGTGAACGCGATCCTGCACACCGGCGCCACGCCCGTCTTCGCCGACGTCGACCCCGGCACGCTCGACCTCGATCCCGAGGCGGCGCGAGCGGCCGTGACCGCCCGCACCCGCGCCCTGCTGCCGGTGCACTTCGCCGGCGGCCCGTGCGACATGGACGCGCTGGGTGCGATCGCCGCGGAGCACGGGCTGCGGGTGGTCGAGGACGCCGCGCACGCCGTCGAGGCCGATGTGCGCGGGCGGCGGGTGGGCGCGATCAGCGACTTCACCTGCTTCTCGCTCTATGCCACCAAGAGCCTCGCCGGCGGCGAGGGCGGGATCGTCACGACCGCGTCCGACCGGTCGGCCGAGCGGCTGCGGCTGCTGCGCGCGCACGGCATCACCCGCGACCCGTGGCGGCGGGCGAGCACGCGCACGCTCGGCCACTACGACGTCGTCGAGCCCGGGTTCAAGGCCAACCTCGCCGACCTGCAGGCGGCGGTCGCGCTGCCCAAGATCGATCGGCTCGAGCGGTTCCACCTCCACCGCTGCGAGCTGGTCGCGCGCTACGACGACGGGCTGCGGTCGCTCGAGGGCGTCGAGCCGATCGGGCGGCCGGAGTACGGCCGCCATGCCCACCACCTCTACGTCGTCCGCATCGATCCGGCGCTGGCGGGCGCCGACCGCGACGCCTACGCCGCCGCGCTGATGGCCGAGAACATCTCCACCGGCCTGCACTTCCTGCCCGTCCACACGCTGACCTGGTACCGCGAGAACCTGCCCGTGCCGCGCGCTGCCCGTGACCGAGCTGGCCGGCTCGCAGGTGCTGTCGCTGCCGCTCGCGGCGGCCCACTCGAACTCCGACATCGACGACGCCGTCGCGGCCGTCCGCAAGGTGCACGCCGCCTACTCCCGGTGAGGATCAACCGGCGCACCCGCATCGCGGCGGAGACGGTCGTGTCGGCGGTCGTGCTGGGGCTGCTGCTGCGCTGGGCCGGCATCCACCAGGTGGCGCAGGCGCTGCGGGGCACCGAGCTGGAATGGTTCGTCCCGGCCGTCGTGGTCAGCATCGCAACCGTGCCCGTGATGGCGCTGCGGTGGCGGATGCTGCTCGTCGCCAAGGGGATCTTCGTGGGGCTGGGATGGCTGACGCGCACCTACTTCGTCGCCCTCTTCGCCGGCCAGTTCCTGCCCGCGGCGATCGGCGGGGACGCCGTCCGGGTGGTCGAGCTCGGCCGCAAGACGCACGACGCGCCCGAGGCGCTCGCCTCGGTGCTGATCGACCGGCTGGTGGGGCTCATGTCGCTGGTGGGCCTCGCCGTCGTCGCCGTGCTGGTGATCGGCGCGGGCTCGCGGCCGGGGGTGGTCGTGGCCGAGGCGGCGTTCGGGATCGCCGCCGCCGCGACGCTGGCGCTCCTGTTCTCGAGCCGCCTGCGCGGCGCGACGGCACGCTGGCTCGAGCCGCGCGCCGAGGGCAGGCGGTTCGCCGTCGGGCCAGCGGTTCTACGACGCCCTGCACGCCTACCGGACGCACCGGGGCACGCTGGCGGTCGTGGGCGCTGCTGGCGCTGGCGGTGCAGGTCGCCCGCGTCGGCGTGATCTGGATGCTCGTGCGGGCGCTCGGCCTGGACGTGCCCAACTCGGTGATCCTGCTCGGCGGGCCCGATCGTGTTCGCGGCCCTGGCGCTGCCGGTCTCGCTGAACGGGATCGGCGTCCGCGAGGCCGTGTTCGTGTACTTCCTGCACGACCACACCAGCAAGCCCGAGGCGGTCGCGCTCGGCCTCGCGTTCTTCGCCGTCGGGACGCTGACGGCGCTGGTCGGCGCCGGGTGTGCTCGTCGTGCGGTTCGTCCGCTACGGGATCGGCTCGATCCGCCCCCGCACCGAGATCGGCGACCCGCCCACGGCCGAATAGGCGCCCTCGGGGGCGATTACCACAACCTGGTGATGGCAAGCCGGGCGCCGGGCACCGATGCAGGCGCCATGCACTTCTCCTCCCCCGGCTCCATGCGCTACCTGAACGTCCTTCTGGCCGTCGCCGCCGCGCTCTGCGTCGTCGCGGTCGCCGCGAGCAGCCTCAACCACTGAGCGGGCTGACCCAGACCTCGCGCGTGCGCGGCCCGTCGAACTCGCACAGGAACACGCGCTGCCAGCGGCCGAGCGCGGGCGCCCCGGCCTCGACCGGAATGGGCTGGGCGGCGCCGACCAGGATCGCCTTGATGTGCGAGTCGCTGTTGCCCTCGGCGTGCGCGAACCCGGCCTCGTGCGGCACGAGCTCGCCGAGATGGCGGAGCACGTCCACCGACGACGTCGGGGTCGTAGCCCTCGTTCACCGTGACCGCGGCGGTGGTGTGCGGCACGTGGACGAGCACGGCGCCCGCGTCGACGCCGAGCTCGGCGACCGCGCCCGCAACCGCATCGGTGATGTCGAGCATCTGCTCCCGGCGGTCGGTGCGAACGGTGAAGCGGTGCACGCGGCGATCGTATACCGCACGGGGTGAATATTTGGGGCCTGGCCCCAAATATTCAGGAGGTGATGGCGGCGGCGATCAGGCCCGCGAAGATCGCGACCGCCACGACCATCGCCGTCACGCCGGGCAGGCGGCTGGTGCCGCGCACACGGGCTGACGTGAGGCCGACGAAGCCGAGCGCGAGCGCGGTCAGCGCCAGCAGTCCGGCCACGAGCGCCAGCACCTGGCCGCCCGTGGATGCGATCCCGGTCGCGGCCGCGCCGGCGGCGGCAATCGCCCCCACGACGGCCACGATCACACCCAGGGGCCCCGACACCGGCGGTCGCGGGGCCGCTATCGCGTCCCCCACGCGTAGGTCATCTTCACCATGTCGAGGTACATGAATGTCTCGGTCGACTTCACGCCGTCGATCTCGCGCAGCCGCTGGACGGTCTCGAGCAGGTGGCGGTTGTGCTCGCACACGACCTCGACCAGCAGGTCATAGCTGCCGGAGGTGATGACGATGTAGCTCGTCTCGGGCCAGTCCGAGACGGTGCGCGCCACGGCCTGGATGTCGCTGTTTGCCTGCACGCCGACCAGTGCCATCACCTCGAACCCGAGCATCAGCGGGTTCGTCACGGCCACCACGTCGAGCACCCCCGCCTCCGTCAGGCGCCGCACCCGCGCCCGCACCGCCGCCTCGGAGATGCCCAGCTCGCGCGCGATCACGGTGAAGGGGCAGCGGCCCTCACGCTGAAGGATCTCGATGATCCGGCGGTTGACCGGATCGAGTTTGACCGCTGGCGCATTCATGCGAGATACCCTTGTAACCCCGGGCCCATGTTCGAACTTCGAAGTTGACAGGTGGATTTGCAACGATATACCCTAGGAGTCGGGTCTGTCCAAACGTTCGCCGAAACTGGCAAGGAGACCGCGCGATGACCTCAGCCACCGTCGACCACCCCAACGCGGCGACGAGAGCCGATGGAGAGGCCGACGTCGAGTTCCGGGCGGTCACCAAGCGGTTTGGCCCGCTGGTGGCGGTGAACGCGGTCAACCTGCGTGTCCACAAGGGCGAGTTCCTGTCGCTGCTCGGCCCGTCGGGGTGTGGCAAGACGACGTCGCTGCGCATGATCGCCGGCTTCGAGCAGCCCGACTCGGGCGAGCTTCTGATCGGCGGGCGCGACGTGAGCGGCGTGCCGCCCTACAAGCGCGACGTCAACACCGTGTTCCAGCAATACGCGCTGTTCCCGCACATGTCGATCCTCGACAACGTCTCGTACGGACTCAAGCAGCGCAAGGTGTCGAAGAAGGAGCGCCATCTCAAGGCCGGCGAGGCGCTGGAGCTCGTGCGGCTGGTAGGACGCGACACCCACCGCCCGTCGATGCTCTCCGGCGGCCAGCAGCAGCGGGTGGCGCTCGCCCGGGCGCTGGTGATGAACCCGCGCGTCCTGCTCCTGGACGAGCCGCTCGGCGCGCTCGACCTGAAGCTCCGCAAGGAGATGCAGATCGAGCTCAAGCGCATCCAGCTCCAGGTCGGGATCACGTTCATCTACGTGACCCACGACCAGGAGGAGGCGCTCTCGATGTCCGACCGGGTCGCGGTCATGTCCAACGGCGTGATCGAGCAGCTCGACGAGCCGCGGGCGATCTACGACCGGCCGCTCACCCCGTTTGTGGCCGACTTCATCGGCGACATGAACTTCATCGACGGCGAGGTGGTCGAGGCGGGTGACGGCGGCTATGCCGTCGATGGCGGTCAGAGCGTGGTCGTACGCGGCCGCGGCAACGCCACCCGCGGCGACCGCGTCCGCGTCGGCGTGCGGCCGGAGCGGATGACGGCCGTCGCCGGCGCCGGCGCCGGCCCCGGCACCGCCAACTCTGCCACCGCCGAAGTCGTCACAAAGATGTACCTCGGCGACCAGGTGCAGATCGTTGCCCGGCTCGCCACCGGCACCGACGTGATCGTGCGGGCACAGCGCGCCAGCGCCGACCCGGCGCTCGACAACATCAACCCCGGCGACCACGTCGCCATCACCTGGGACGAAGCAGCACCGCTGCTGCTCGGCACCGCCCCCGCAGCAGACGATTCAAAGGAGAAACCGTGACCGACCCCCGCAACTCGCTCAACATCCTTGCGCCGACCAGCGCGAAGCCCAAGCTCGACTACCTGCACCGCCAGCTCTACCGCGACGCGTCCGAGCGGTCGGGCCTCAACCGGCGCGAGCTGCTGGGCCTGGGCGCGCTCGGCCTCTTGGCTGCAGCCTGCGGCGGCTCGACCAACGCGGGCGGAGGCGGCGGCGGCGGCTCCACGGCTCCAGCCGGCGGCAACACGCTGGCGGGAAAGCCGATGGAGAACAGGCTCGTGATCTACAACTGGTCGGAGTACGACGCCGCAAGCACGTTCAAGCGGTTCGAGGCTGCGCATCCCGCCACCCAGGTCAACGAGACGTTCTACTCGTCGAACGACGAGCTGCTCGCGAAGCTGAGCGCCGGCGGCACGGGCTACGACATCATCGTCCCCAGCCAGAACGCGGTCGCCGAGCTGATCGGCGAGAACGGCCTGATGGCGCTCGACAAGGCGCTTCTGCCCAACCTGAAGAACCTCGACCCGTCGTTCCTCAAGCCGTCGTACGACCCCACGGGCAATTTCCACGTGATCAAGGACTTCGGCATCACGATGTTCTTCTACATGAACACCGTGGTCACCGACACGCCCAAGACGATGCTCGACTTCTACAACGCCCTGCTCAAGTGGTACCCCAAGGGCCGCACGAACGTGCTGGACGGCGCCGAGGAGGTCGTGCCCCTCGCCCTGATGGCGCTCGGGCTCGATCCGAACACGGACAGCTCGTCCGACTTCGCCAAGGTGAAGAAGTTCCTGCTCAAGGTGCGCCCGGGCGTCACCACCATCGACTCGTCCGGCTACATCAACGACTCGATCGCCGGCAAGATCATCCTCAGCCAGGGCTGGAACGGCGACGTGCGCAGGATCGTCCAGGCGCGCAAGAAGCAGGGCGACATCACCCCCGTCATCCCCACCGGCGTCTCCGAGGTGTGGGCAGACAACTGGTGCATCCCGGTCGACGCCCCGCACCCGGTGGCCGCGCACGCGTGGATCAACTGGCTGCTCGAGCCGGCCGTGGCGGTCAACGAGATGAACTACCACAACTACAAGATCCCGATGCCAGCGGCGCTCGCGAAGATGCCGGCAAGCCTCAAGAACGACCCGCTCTTCAACGTCCCCAAGTCGTACACCGACAACTACAAGTACATCCTCAACGTGAGCCCAGCGGTGGTCAACACCCGCACCGAGATCTACGGGGAGTTCAAGGCCGCATAGATGTCCTCGGGTCCTGATCCAGGGATGTTGTCCGTGGTCACCGCGGTCAACGAGGGGGGAAGCGGCGGGGGCGCTCGTTCGCGCCCCGCTATCCGGCCTGGCTGACGCTTCCGTCGGCGTTCTACTACGCCATCTTCTTCCTGGGGCCCATGGCGATCCTGGCGGTGTTCTCGGTGTCGATCCAGTCGGGGTTCGGCAGCGTCTCCTACGCCTTCAGCGGGTCACAGTTCAGCCAGGTCTTCAGCTCGTTCTACATCACGGTCTTCTGGCACACGCTGATCATGGCGGCGGGGGGATCGATCTGCACAATCCTCGTCGGCTACCCGGTGTGCTACTGGATGGCGCGCTATCTCACGACCTACAAGATGCTGGCGCTGCTGCTGCTCGTGGTGCCGTTCTGGACGTCGTTTCTGATCCGCACCTATGCGCTCAAGATCATCCTCGACCCCAACGGCTACCTGGCCAGAGACCTGCACTTCAACGCCATCTACACGTGGAAGGCCGTCGGCATCGGCCTCGTCTACAACTACCTGCCCCTCTTCATCCTGCCGGTGTTCGCGTCACTCGAGCGGATGGACTGGACGCTGGTCGAGGCGGCGACCGACCTCGGGGCGCGACCGCTCAACGCGTTCCGCGACATCACCCTGCGCCTGACGCTGCCGGGGGTCGTGACCGGGACGCTGCTCGTGTTCATCCCGATGTCGGGCGAGTACATCATCCCCAACATCCTCGGCGGCGGGAACTTCGAGTTCGTCGGAAACGCGATCGGCGACACCTTCAGCTCGGCCCAGGACTGGCCCTTCGGCTCGGCGCTCTCGATGGCGCTGATGGCGGCGCTCTCGGTGTTCGTGGTGGTCTACATCCTGTTCGCCACCAAAGAGGAGCAGTTCGGTGCGTAGACGCAGGCTCCTGACCGCCAAGCGCGGCTTCGGCGCCTGGGCGCTGGTGGTGTACGCGTTCCTGTACCTGCCGATCGTGGTCGTCGTGATCTTCGCGTTCAACAAGCCGTCGCCGACCTCGGTGGCCGCCTACCACGGCAAGAACATCTGCAATATCTCGCCGACCAACATCGGCAACATCGCCGTCTGGAACGGCTTCACCTCGTGCTGGTTCAAGGAGGGGCTGAACGACCCGGTCTACATCCCCGCCATCAAGACGAGCCTCAAGATCGCGGCCCAGGCATCCATCATCGCAACGATCCTCGGCCTGGCGGCGGCGCTCGCGCTGGCGCGGATGCGACCCCGGTTGCGGATCCCGTTCGACATCCTCGTCTACCTGACGCTGGTGGTGCCCGAGATCGTGATCGCGGTGGCGTCGCTGATCTTCTTCGTGCAGGCGCGCCAGCAGGTCGGGTTCTTCCCGCCCCTCGGGAGCACGACCATCCTGCTCGGCCAGATCGTGTTCAACGCCTCGCTGGCGATGCTGATCATTCGCGCCCGCTTCGTGGGCATGGGCGACAAGCTCGAGGAGGCGGCCTACGACCTCGGGTCGGGCCCCGTCTCGACCTTCCGCCAGGTGACGCTGCCGCGGCTCCTGCCGGCGGTGATCGCGGCCCTGCTCTTGTCGTTCACGTTCTCGTTCGACGACTACGTGCTGCCCGCATTCACGAACGGCACCACCAACACCTGGCCGATCGTGCTCTACTCGGCCGTCCGCTTCGGTATCACCCCGGCGGTGAACGCGCTGGCCACCCTGATGCTGCTCGTCACCGCGGTGATCGTGCTCATCACGATTGTCATACTCCGACGCAGCCGCGTCGTCACGCCCGGCGACGACGCGGGCGGCCTCGGTTCGATGCTCGGCCTCGGCTAGGAGATGGCCGCGACAACGCGGCGAGGACTGCTCGTCGCCGCCGGGACGGCGATGGTCGCACCGGCGTGCTTCGGCAGATCGGCCGCCCAGCCCCGAACGACCGTCGCGGCGCGGGTGCGGTTGCGGGGACCGCTGCAGCTGGTGGCCCCGGCCGGCGCGGTGCCCGCCGCCGACCGCGGTGGGTTTGCCCGCAGCCAGGGAGTGACGGTCGACGTGCGCACCGCCGCGCCCGGTGGTGAACTGATCGCCCTGCTGGCCTCGGGCTATCCCGCCGATGCGGTGCTCGCGCGCCAGGACGACATCGCCAACCTGGGCGCGCTCGGCCTGCTCGTCCGACCTCGATCACGATCGTATCCCCAACCTGCGGCTGGTCGACCCCAACTTCCTGAACCTCTCCTACGACCCCCACAACCGCTGGTCGGTGCCGGGCCGCTACGGCGTGTACGGCTTCGGATACCGGCGCGGCCTGATCGTCAACCCACCGAACGACTGGACCGGGTTCTTCGACATCCTGCCGCGCTACTCGCTCGAGGGCGTGAGCCTGCTGCCGGGCCCGATCGAGCCCGTCGCCGCCGCGCTCGCGGCTCTCGGCCAGGACATCAATACCGACGACGACTCGAAGCTCCTGCAGGCGCAGGGCCTGCTGATGGCGGCGCAGCCCCACGTCAACGTCTTCACCGACGACGAGGTGTCCCGGTTCGGGCGCGGAGAACTGATCCTTGCGATGGGCACGAGCGCCGACTTCGACCGGGTGACGGCCTGGCCGGGTCGTTCGCTCGACACCGCCTTCGTGCTGCCTGCGGGACGCGCCGAGATGTGGATCGACGGCTGGGCGGTGCCCGCCGCCGCCCGCCACCCGCTGACCGGCCTGGCCTTCATCGACCACCAGCTCTCGGCCGCCGCCGCGGTCCGGGCGTGGCAGGAGTCGCGCCTGCCGGCCCCCGAGCAGGCCGCCGCCCGGCTGCTGCCGGCCTCGGTGCGCGCCGACCACCTGGCGATACTCAGGCCGGACGTGATCTCGCGCTACCAGCTCTCGGCGGTGACACCCGCCGGGCTGCAGAAGCGCGCCGACATCTGGGCGCGCGTGTCCGGCGCCTGAGCCGGCCGGGGCGCGGATATACTCGCCGCCCGTGCAGCTCTTCCAGGAGCACGAGCAGGTCGTCGTGTGCCACGAGCCCGAGGCGGGGCTGCGGGCGATCATCGCCGTCCACGACACGACGCTCGGGCCGGCCCTCGGCGGGATACGCATGTGGCGCTACGACTCCGACGAGGCCGCGCTGACCGACGTGCTGCGGCTGAGCCGGGGGATGACGTACAAGAACGCCCTGGCCGGGCTCGACCTGGGTGGCGGGAAGACCGTGGTGCTCGGCGATCCGCGCACGCAGAAGACCGACCTGCTGTTCCGGGCGCTGGGGCGGTTCGTCGACTCGCTCGGAGGCCGCTACCTGGCGGCCGAGGACGTCGGCACCTCGACCGCCGACGCCGAGCTCGTCGCGCTCGAGACCACGCACATCACCGGCCTGCCGGTCGAGCGGGGCGGCTCCGGCGACCCGTCGCCGATGACCGCCTGGGGTGTCTTCTGCGGCATCCGCGCCGCCCTGGCCGAGGCGGGGCTCGGCGAGGAACTCGCCGGCGTGCGCGTGGCGGTGCAGGGCGCCGGGCACGTCGGCGCCGGCCTCGTGCGGCACCTGCTGGACGCGGGCGCGCGGGTGACCGTGGCCGATCTCTACCCCGATCGGGTCGAGCCGCTCGTCGCGCTGGGCGCGGCCACGTGCCCCGCCGATCGCGTCCACCTCGAGGAATGCGAGGTGTTCGCGCCGTGCGCGCTGGGCGCCGTCATCCGCCCCGAGACCATCGACTCGCTGCGCTGCCGGGTGGTGGCCGGCGCCGCGAACAACCAGTTGCTCGATCCGGCGATGGGAGACGCCCTCCACGCCCGCGGGATCGTCTATGCACCCGACTTCGTCATCAACGCCGGGGGCGTGATCAACATCTCCGAGGAGCTCGGCCGCGCATACGACCTGGAGCGCGCCCGCCGCAGCGTCGAGCGCATCGCCGCCACGCTGGCGGCCGTGTTCGCCCGTTCTCGCCGCGACGGCATCGCGCCCCACGCGGCCGCCGACCGCCTGGCCGAGGAGCGCATCGCCGCCGCCAGGGCGACCCGACCCGACCCGGTCGCCGCCCTGTACCGGCCGGCATGATCCCGCTCAAGGACAACATCGCGACCCGGCGCCTGCCGATCGTGACCGTGGCACTGATCGTCGCCAACATCGCGATCTTCGTCTGGGCCGAGCACGCCCCCACCGAGCGGCTTGCGACCACCATCGCCGTCCCGGTGCGCGTCTCGGGGTTCACCGCAGTGACCGCGGAGTTCGGGTTCGTGCCGTGCGAGGTGCGCAATACCTGCCCACACGGAGACGACGAGCTCCTGCTCGGCACCGATCAGGCCGGGCGGCCGGTGTACGGCCGCGTGCACCACATCCCCGTGCTGGCGAGTGTGTTCACCGCGATGTTCATGCACGGAGGCTGGGAGCACGTCCTCGGCAACATGCTGTTCCTGTGGATCTTCGGCAACAACATCGAAGATCGCCTGGGCCACATCCGCTTCCTGATCTTCTATTTGCTCGGCGGCCTGGCGGCGACGCTGCTCCAGTTCCTGGCCGGCCCGAACTCGGACCTGCCCAACATCGGCGCCTCCGGGGCGATCGCCGCCGTGCTCGGCGGGTACCTGGTGCTGTACCCGCGGGCATCGGTCATCACGTACATCCCGCCCATCTTCTTCTTCCCGCTGCCGGCGATGTTCTTCCTGGTCATCTGGATCGGCCTGCAGGTCTATTCGGCCGGGTCGGTGCATGCGGGAGGCGCCGCCGGGGGCATCGCCTATTTCGCGCACATCGGCGGCTTCATCTTCGGCCTGCTTACGATCCGGTGGTGGGTGCGGCAGGCCGAGGGGCCGCCCGCAGCCTACCCCCGCTACGGGTAACCTGCGGCCATGCTCGACCTCCGCTACGACCCGGAGTCGCGGTCGGGATTCGTCCGGCTGCGCGAGGGCCAGACCGCCCGCACGCGACAGTTGTCGACCCATGCCGTGGCCGAGTACGGCCGCCGCGGCCAGCTGCTTGCGATCACGCTCGACGACCTCGACCCGACGGCGGCCGAGTTCCTGCGCACGGCCGACGAGGAGTCGCTCCTGGCCGTGATCCGCGCGCAGACCGGGCGGCCCACGTGGACGACCCCGGCCAACGAGCCGAGCCGGCCGCGGAAGAAATAGCCCGCGCGGTCAGCGCGCCGACGCGGCGCTGCCGCCGACGCCGTAGGCCTGCATCGCAAGCACGATCCGGTCGGCCCGGAGCACGCCGTTCGGCTGCATCTGGCCGGGCGGGAGCTCGCGCGGGTCGTCGCCCCGGCGCGCCTCCTCGACGGTGACGGTGCGCTCGAGCAGGTCGAGCCGGACGATGTACTCGTACCACGAGATATCCCACACGACCGTGATCTTGACCGGCCGGGGCAGGTCGAGCCCGTCCACCGCGACGTTCACGATCGGGTCGCCGAGGCTGCGCGAGATCGCGATCACGCGCTCGACGTGCTCGGAGCGGTTGAACGCCTCGAGCGCCACGCGGCGCACATGCCTGGCGTCCGACTCCTTGCGCCGCGCCTCGGCCAGCTCGGCGTAGCGGGTGCGCTGCGTCTCGAGCTCCTGCTCGAGCTCGCGCTGCACCGTGGCCACGCGGGTCATCTCGGCCGCGCGCTCGTCCAGGGCGGCCGCGGCCGCATGGTGACGCGCGATCTCGGACTTGTGTGCCGCCTCCGACTGGGCGGCGCGCTCGTCGGCGCGGCGCTTTTCGTCCTGGAGCGAGCGCAGCTCACGCTCGCGCTTTCGCACCTCGCTCTGAAGGTCTTTCAGCTCCCGCTTGATCCCGCGCAACTCGGCCGCCTGCTGCTCGGCCTTGGCCAACGCCGAGCGCACCCGGTCGAGGTCGAACTCGACCGACTGCAGCTGCCCGCGCAGGCGGTCGATCAGCGACTCGCGCTCGCGCAGCAGGTGGTCGGACGGCGGGTTGGCGTGCACGGCGACGATCGGCCGCCCGTCGGCCCGCCAGCCCCGGCGGTCGGCGCGCTCGTAGCAGAGCGGACACACCTTGGCGAAGCGCTTCGACTGCGGATCCTGGTACAGGCGCGCGGGCTCCCCCACCAGGAGATGGCGGTGGCAGAGCGCGCAACTCGCGGTATCCTCGACCGTGCTCGGCATTCCGTCCTCGACGCGGGCCAGCCATTCTACCCTCTCCGGCGCGCTCGCGGGACTTGCGTTCAGGAAGCGGCGGCCCGGCAGCCTGAGGGCGTGCTGGTGACGGCGTCCTCCATGGTGTCCACCGACGGCGAGAGCCCGAGCCGGACGAGGCCGGAGACGGGGGTGCGCACCTCAGTCATCCCGTCCGGCCCCGGCGAGACGCACGCCGGCAGCCCCTGCACCTCCCAGTAGGGCGTGTAGCGCATGCGCACGAGGTAGCGGCCGGGCTCCGAGGCGTAGAAATCGATCCCCGAGTGGCGCAGCCGGATCAGAAGGGCGCGTGCCCCCGCCGGCGCCGACACGATCGGGACGGAGTCGGGCAGCTCGTAGATGCGCAGGTGGGCGCTGTGCGAGACGAGGCGCAGGCCCGAGTGTCCCGAGCGCAGGAGCCGGGCCTCGTTCACCGAGCTGTAGTCGAGCTTCGTGTCGGCCAGCACGACGAAGCGGACGCCGAGCAGCCGCAGCCAGTGGTCGTAGGCCGTCGCCGTCAGGTGGTGGTCATACAGCACCCGGTTCTCGGGAAAGTCGTCCTGCCTGAACCAGCCGCGGGCCAGGGGGAATCCCGCCCGGGCCAGGTAGTACGCCTCCCAGTGGCCCCACGTCGCGACGGCCTCGACGCGGTTCTGGCTGTCGTGCTGGCGCCGCAGGTAGTCGATCGCGGGGCGCCAGTACGCCGCGGATGCGGCCGGGCTGCCCCAGGCCGAGTACGCATCGCGGATCCACGGGCCGACCTGCAGGGCGGCGGTCGCCGCCAGCAGCGGCAGCACGATGGCGCGCGACCGTTTCTGGCTGACATTGGCTGAAAGCCA
Source organism: uncultured Actinomycetes bacterium (assembly GCA_963732075.1). Classification (GTDB taxonomy): domain Bacteria; phylum Actinomycetota; class Thermoleophilia; order Gaiellales; family JAICJC01; genus JAICJC01. The sequence continues at coordinate 697,732 of CAVSYD010000003.1, forward strand.
CAGGAGCGGCGCGCCGGCGATCGCGAAGAGGCGGGTGGCGTTCGACCCCACCGGGCTCTTGAACAGGAACGCGGTCAGGTTGAGGATCAGGTAGGCGACGAACAGCATCCGCAGCGAGCGCGCCCGCGGGCTGCGGCCGGTGACATAGAGCCCGGCCAGCGAGAACATGACCACGACGAGGGCGTCCGTCACGTTGTACGGGTAGATCCCGCCGCTGGGAAACGCCCGCTGCAGGAACACGCCGGCGAGCAGCGCGACCACGACGACCGCCATGGCGGTCCAGTGCCGGCGCGCTGCCGTGATCGGCTGCGGATGGCCAAGGAGCAGGGCGGCCAGGAGCGCCAGCAGCATCGCGAACGCCAGCGGTGAGAAGCCGAGGGTGGCCACGACGGCCACCGAGAACGCGAGCCGGCGGCCGCGTTGCAGCGCCAGCAGGGCGGCCGCGCCGCACGCGGCGCCCGCGGTGAACGGGTACGACCCGGACACGATCGACACGAACGGCGTCGTGCACGCAAACGCGATCGCGGGATTGCGCGCCGCGCTCCCCCACTCGCGGCGGCAGACGGCCGCGAAGCAGCCCGCCAGCACCGCGGCCGAGACGACGAGCACGGGGAGCTCGCCCGTGAGGGCGGCAAGCGGGTAGTAGAGCACGCTGTAGCTGACGAACTCGTACCGGCCGGCGTACCACAGGTTGTCCCAGAGCTGAAACCCGCCGTGGCGGTACAGCCAGGTCTGGAACAGGTGCGACGGGGCGTCGCCCGAGGGCGGCGCGAGGGTGACGAGCGCTACGGCCAGCGCGGCTGCGACGGCACCGCAGGCGAGCGGCAGGAGCGCCTCTCGCCTCAACCTTCGGCGGAGGATCGGCACGTCGGCGAGTATATGGTATAGCGTCAATGCGATATGCCGCCCGGCGCCGGCCCGGGCCGGCCGGCCGCCACCGGCCGGGCGGGTATCCTGTCCCTCGCGGGGCGTTAGCTCAGCTGGGAGAGCACCAGCTTTGCAAGCTGGGGGTCACCGGTTCGATCCCGGTACGCTCCACCTCTCTCAATCCCGCTCCTGGAGCGGGATTGCGGCCCTCACCTGAACCCCTCCGTTCGCCGCCCGGAGACGCCGTGGCCGCTCTTTGGCCGCTACGGGGCCGCGGCGGGGGTTCTCAGCGGCCTCGTGGGAGCCAGTCTCCGGCTTTGGCGGCTCCCGGCCGGGTCTTCCCACGCGGCTCCGGCTCCGCGGCCGGGACGCGACCGGGAGCGTTTCATGGCGAGTCGTAGAAGCTGCCTGTGACCGCCCAGCCGGACTCGACCTATCCGCCGGGCAGTTGGCGAATGGGCGCAGCAGGCGATGATCGCCACATTCCCGAGAACGATCCGTGGCGGTTGGCGCTCGTGCTGGGGGTGGACGTGCCCGGAGCGGCGTGGAAGATGCTGGTGGACGAGTGGCCGGGCGGGTGGTGCGTCGCCCGGCATGCGCCCAGGAGGGTCCCGTCGTCCACTACCCGCCGTTGGAGCGGGCGTACCAGGTGCCGTTCGATGAGCCGGAGAGGGTCGTCATCGCCGAGTTGTCGGACGCCTCCGCGGAGGACGGCGAGCCGCTGCTCGACGCCGCCGCGGTCTACATCCACGGCGAGCCGGTGACGAGGCTGATCGACCCGCGTCCGCCGGACGGTGACCGTCCCGGCTGACCTGCTCGCCAGCAGCCCGGTTGAACATCGGGCGCGGGCTGCCCACCACGTCGCTGCTTCGACTCCGGGTTCGGCCGGTAGCGGCGACATGGGTGAGTAGAACTGCGTGACTGCGCCGTTCAAGTTCCCTCCCGGCGCGATGATGTTCGGGCGACGGTGCAGTATGCGGGTGAGCCGCGTAACGAAAGGAGTCCCAATGAGTACCGACCCGGTTCGGCGAACCAACCTCGCCGCGATCACGTGCGAGCCACGTCCACAACTGCCCGATGGCTTCCGACCGACACGAGCACCCGCGTCGGAGCTGATCTCGGCGCGGCTCGCACCGGACTCAGCGTCTACGAGCTACCCCCCGGACAGGCCATCAGCCCATACCACTACGAAGATCCAGAGGAAGAGTGGCTCCTGGTCGTGTCAGGTACGCCTACCCTGCGTCATCCGGGCGGGGAGGATCAACTCGAACCGTGGGACATCATCTTCTTCCCCGCCGGGCCAGAGGGAGCGCACCTCGTGCGGAACAACAGCGACGCACCCGCCCGCGTCGCGATGTTCTCCTCGATGCAGCTCCGGTTGGTGCCGTGGTCTACCCGGACAGCGACCTGATCCAGTTCTTCACCACCGACGGTGCAGATCGACATCGTCATCAAACAAAGCAGCGCGGTTGACGACGCAGCGCCGTGGACGACCGGGGAGGCCGAAGCCGAAACGTAAGCGGCGACGGAGGTGCTGTTGAACGTGGCCGCTTTGGACGCTCTGACCGTCCGGTCAGGGCCGCAAGTACCAGACGGTACAAACGAGATTCCGATGCTTCTATGTTGTCAAGGGAGCTGTATCAGTCTGGTGGTAGAGGCGGCGTGAGATGTGGCGTTTGAGGGGGCGCATGGCTTCTTTGTGGGTTTTGCCTTCGCTGATTCTGCGCTCGAGGTAGGCGCGCAACTCGGGATGGTAGATCGAGCGCGATGATCGCGATCGTGTGGATCGCGTTGTTGGCTTGGCGGTCGCCGCCGCGAGAGAGGCGATGGCGGACGGTCTGGCCGGACGAGGCCGGGATGTGGCGCCGTGCCGTTGCAGCGTGCAAACGCGGCTTCGCTCTTGAAGCGCGCTGGGTCGCAGACCAGCAGCTTGGCGGCGCTGATCGGGCCCAGCCTGGCTCATCCAGGAGCGTCAGGGTTGAGCTCGCGCGACGAGCCGTGTGATCTGCGTTGCGGGTAGCGACCGGCCTGTCGGTCGTCCAGCTGGCACGCGCGGCGGGCGAGATCACGCAGCACTCATCAATATCTGTCGCCTCGTGCGGGCTCGCGGTCGGGCCGATCGCGCATCCGCACCAGCCGGTCGGCCAGCCGATCGCCGTTGCCCGCGCCGATCCGCTCGCGCAGCGCCGCCGGCGCAGTCACATGCAGGCCCTGCAGCTGGTTGAGCAGCCTGGTGCGCTCGCTCGACGCACGACCGATAGGCGACGAGCAGAGACGCGGCGACGCGCAGCGCGTCGCCGTCCGCTCGCGGCGTCGAGAAGACCGTCGCCGGCAAGCACGCGTTTGGCCGCCAAGAGTGCGTCGATGACGGTCAGACTTGCCCGTGGCGACGATCTCGCCTGCGCTGGCCGCTCTACCTCGACGACGCTTGACACCGACGGTCTCCAGATACTGGCACAGGCCGGCGCCATAGCTGCCCGTGCCCTCGATCCCGACCACGGTCTCACAGCCCAGTCCGGCCAGCCAACAGACAAGCTCGCCGGATAACCCGCGACGGTCGCGCGCGACCGCGATCTCGCCGAGCAACTGCCCCAACCCGTCCAGCGCCACCGCAATGTGCTCGTACTTGTGGGTATCCACCCCAACTGCGATCATGCACTACTCCTCCTCTCTCGACTGGTGGATGTGGACGCCGCCGGACAGAGCTGTGTCGAGCGATCTCAGGCTTCTATGAAGTCACGGCGGCACCCGGGTACGGCAGGCGGCGGGAGACAGATCCCGACTCAAGGCACGACTGGGCCAGCTAAACAACGAGTCATCCCGCCGCCAGCCACACCCTCTCCAACGGGCCGGACACCACCGACCCACCACCCACGCTACACAGCTCAACCATGACCTTTTATGGCGACCTCCGCGAACGGGAGCGGACGCGTGCCCAGGCTTTGCAAGCTGGGGGTCACCGGTTCGATCCCGGCACGCTCCATCGTTTAGAGAAGAGGCATTGCGGGCAAGGGCGAGCCCGCCGAACGTGAGCCTCGCGGGTTTGGGTGCTTATGTCGGTCGCGCGACGCACAGCATGTGCGCACTCATGGCCGGGACGTGCTCGGCGAGTCGAGCCGCTCGCAGTACGCGCTCGCGCTTGTCGGGCCAGAGATCGAGCCAGCCACCCGGCCCCTCGACGCCCGCGAGGCGCTCGACCGTCAATCCGGCATCCTCGACCTCGCGGCAGAGGTCGCCGGGAAGGTGGAAGTACGCCGTCGTGAACCAGTCCTCGACATGCGCCGGGTTACGATGCTGGCCATCGCGGAGGTCCCGCTCGACGACGGCGAGGAACCGAGGGTCATCGAGGAAACCTGGCGCGGTCCCGTCGATCAGCGACGCGTAGCGCGAGATCGCCACAGCGGCGACGACGCCGCCCGCCCGCACCACCCGCCGCGCCTCCGCCAGCGCGCGCACCCGGTCGTCCCGTTCGGTCAGGTGATGAGCGGGCCGAGTAACAGCACCGCATCGATGCTGTCGTCGGCGAAACCCGAAAGGTCGCGTGCATCACCGAGATCGGCCTCGAAGGACGCATCCACCTCAGTCGCACGCTCTCGAGCCTGCTCGACGTGGAGCGGGAGCACGTCGATGAGGTGGACGCGATACCCGTCGCGTGCGAGCCGCGAAGCGTAAACCCCAGGGCCACCACCAACGTCGAGGAGGGTGGCGGGAGGTGGCGGCAGCACCAGCGCCAGCAGTTCGAGTGTCCGGACGAACTCGAGGCGGTCGCCGGCCGCGATCAGCCGATCGCGTTCGCCGCCAAGGGAGTAGTGCCGGAGAAACGCCTCGTCCATCTGCGAATCATCGCGTACGGAGCGCGGCTCCCGGGTCGCCGGTTCGATCCCGAGACCGTTATCCGAAGATGTCATGGGTGCCAATGGCCACCCAGACGATGTGCGTCTCGCCAGAGCGGATCTCGGGACCGTAGGTGAAGATTGCGCGGCCGTCAGGAGCCCATGTCATCTCAAACAGCCCCGGCGCTCCCCGAATGCCCTTGATGCGCAGTCCCTTCCGGAACCCGTGCCCGATCCTCAGATCCTCGACCATGTGGCTGACCGCGAGCATGAACGCCTCGCGCTCCTTGGTGGAAAGGCGTGCGGCATCGCGCCTGAACGCGGCCGCCGCACTGTATGTGGGCACCTAGTCGGCCTGCTCATCGAGCGAAGCCAGAAATGCTTCGCCTGACTCGTGGTGAGTCGTCCGGCCGGCGGCTGCGTCCGCGAGTCCTTCCTGGACGCGCGCCTGCCACGCTGGCGTCCAGAACCACGCCTGGTCGGGGTCGATCTCGACCCGGCGGCGAAGCAGGATGGAGCCGTCCTCGGTGATTGATACGTCGAAGCGCTCGCCCTCTCGAACATCGAGAGCCAGCCGTACCTCCTCGGGGATCGTCACCCGTCCCTTGCCGCGCACTGTTGCCGTCCGTCCCACAGTCCCACTGTAGCACCTTGGGACGGAGGCGTCCACGTCCGAGTAGCCTTTCACGCATGGAGCCGCCCGGCAACCGGTGGAGCTTGTCGGCCAAGGCTGCGATGCTCGGGGTCGGCATGTTCGTCGCCGCCGTGTTCGCGCTCCTCCTCATCGCGCTCTACATGGTGACGCACCTCGTGGAGGTCTTCGGGGGCTTCTGCTGCTAGCAGGGGCGGACGTTTCGCCGCCGCGAGGTGCCGGTCAGCGGTAGCGGTAGACCGACACGTAGTCGATCTGCAGCGGGACGAGCGCCGGGGTGCTCGAGTTCCGGATTCACCCCACTGAAGCCGTTCGTGCCCGTGTTCGTCTGCATGGTCAGGTGCATCGGCGCCGACGGGACGTGGCTGCGGTAGTCCGCCCAGATCTTGCCGTTGATCTTGACCGTGATCCGGCCGGGGATCCACGAGAGCGTCATCGTGTGCCACAACGTGAAGTTGGCCTTCACGTGGGCGTGAATCCTGGTGCCGCCGTAGTGCAGCGTGGCGGTCTCGATGTTGCGCAGCGCGCCGTGATCGGATGACTCCTCGATCCAGTCGACCACCGTGCCGCCGCCCTTCGGGCGCAGCGCAACGTCCATGCCGACGCCTGTGCCCCGCCGCATCCGGAAGCGAACCACCCAGCGGCCGTACGTCTGGTTCAGGATGCGGGCCATCGAGACACCGCCCGAGACCCACTTGTTGCCGAACGCGGGATCCCGATAGGTGCGGATTCGCAGCTCGCCGTTCTTGGCCAGCACGTGCGACTTCGCCCAGATGGAGTCGGGGCAGCAGGTGGGAATCCCCTGGTAGATGCTCCAGGTGTGGGGCTTCAGCGGCCGGTTGAACTGCTGGTAGAAGACCCGCACCGGGAAGTTGGGCGACGTTCCCGGGGTGGCCCGCGGCGACATCGCGGCGCTGGCCGGGGCGGCGAGCAGAAGGGTCGCGAGCACCATTCCGGCGAGGATCGCTGCGCGCGCGTGATTCGATCGGAGCATCTGCAGGGGATCATCGGCGATGCGACCAGGCTTCCACAGGCTTCCAGTCGTTTTCTCACAAGATTCGCATTCACCGTTTACAAACACGCGGTCGGCGTATCGTGGTGGTGTGTGGACTCACGATCCGCTCTGGGGTATCGACTGGATCCGCGCTGCGGTGAAGCGCGGAGGGGCCGGCCCGACCTGGCTGATCGTGCTGGCAGGGCTCATCGTTATCGGATTCGGGGTTGCCGACGCGCCGCTCCTGATCATCCTGGGAGTGGCGCTCGTGCTCGTCGGCGGCTGGCCGATCGTCCGCAGGCGGCGGTCGGGGCGAGACACGGCCCGGCTTCAGGCCCACGCCCACCGCGAGGACGCCGTCCTTGAGCTTGCACAGCAGATCGGGGGCATGAGTGCGACCGCGGCCGTCGCGGCCCGCACCCAGCTCGCCGACCTCGTCGCCGGCGACCCGAGCGCGGCGGAGTTCGCACGGGAGGAGTGCCTCCGCCGCGCCGCCCACGAGCCTGGTCTGGCAGACATGTGGCTGGACGCGGCGAACGAGATCGCCGCCGCGCGCGGTGTATTAGCCGGCGACGGGCACGACCCGCCCGGCCACCTGCGGGCCCCGTAGCAGGGTTACGGCCACGACGATCAGCCAGACCAGCAGCGCGAGGATCGGGAAGAACTCGAACGAGGCCAGCAGCACCACCGCCACCACGAGGCTGAACCAGAGTAGCCGCTTCCCAAAGATCCCCGCGGCGTGAGCCTGAACGCTCAGGCAGGCGATGCTCAGTGCCGCCGCGAGCATTCCGGGGATGCCGACAAGGATGAAGCCGGCGTCATTGCCGAAGCGCAGAAGGTCGGCGCCGGGCATGGGCGCGGAGCCGAGCAGTGCCCCCGACGTCACCCCCATGAGCACACCGCCCATGCCCATGCACGTCGCCGTGACGCCGGCGGCGACGACCGGGAGCGGGCTCAAGACCGCAGGCTGCCGAGCCACGGCGATCCGCGTCCACAGATGGGTCAGGAAGACCATGAGGAACAGCCCGGCGAGGATGAGCAGGACGCCCGTGGCGACGTGCTGCACCTGATCCGAATGGGTGGAGTACGCCGCCACCCAGCGGGCATCCGAGGCCGTATCGGTGGGCGGCGAGCTCGCGACCACGCTCCCGATGAAGAGCAGGACGAATCCGACGCCCGTCCACGGCACCCAGCGCGACCACCCATCCGACGATCTCGTGCGCGCATTGCCCGTCCCGGTTTCGCTCATGGTGTTCTCCTTCCAACGTGGTTTCGGCAAGGTCCGAAACACCGTACGCCGGAGGCTCCGCTCCGTCGTCGGCCCGGCGGCCGATCCTGTGTCGTCCTCGAGGACGAGCACGCATCGTCACGCGTGAGGACGCCGGGGAGTAAATGCTGCGGTACCTTTGCGGCGATGGGGTTGCACGCGCGAAGGCTGGTCGCCCGGATGCAGCGGCTCGATCCGGCGACGGTCGACGGCATCGTTGCGCTGGCATTGCTGATCGCGATCGAGTTGCAGGTTTGGCTGACTCCGGCCGCCCACGATCGCACGCCGGCTGCGATCGCCGGCGCGGTCTCGGCAGGCACGGTGGCGGTCCGGCGCCGATGGCCGCTCGAAGCGCTCCTCGTCGGAGTGGGTGTGACGATCGCCGCGGACGCCGTCCGCGGCGCCGGGACCGGGGCCCCGCTCGCGACGATCCTCGCGGGAATCCTGGTCGCCTACGGCGCGGGAGCCTTCCTTGCCGCACCCCGGGCCCAGGCGGCCCTCGCGCTCGGAGCGGCAGGCACTCACCGTCGATGTCCTGATCACGACGAGGTCGGCGGCCGACCTGTTCTTCGACGTGGTCATCGTCGGCCTGCTGCCGTGGTCGGTGGGACGGATGCTGCGTGCCCGCGGCGCCCGTGAGCGCGCACTGCGCGAGCGCGCCGAGCGGCTCGATGCCGAGCGCGAGCTGCGCGTCCGCGACGGCGGCACACGCGGAGCGCACCCGGATCGCCCGTGAGCTCCACGATGTGATTGCCCACAGCGTCTCGGTGATGGTGATCCAGGCCGGCGGCGCGCGGATCGTCATGGACACCGAGCCCGGGCGTGCGGAGGCGTCGCTGCAACTCGGTCGAGCGCGCCGGCCGCGAGGCGCTGGCCGAGATGCGCCGGCTCGCTGGGTGTGCTCGACGCCGGCGGCGACCCGCGGCGCGCTCGCCCGCAGCCCCGGCTCGCGGATATCGAGGAGCTCGCTCGCGCGGACGCGCGCGGCCGGCCTCGAGACCGATCTACGCGTCGAGGGCGATGCGGCGGCGGTCTCCGCCGGCGCTCGACCTGTGCGCGTACCGGATCGTCCAGGAGGCGCTGACCAACGCGATCAAGCACGCCGGCCCTGCCCGCGTGAGCGTCCGCCTGCGCTGGGCTCAGCGACGCGCTCGAACTCGAGGTCTGCGACGACGGCCGCGGGCCGATCGCGGTCAACGGGAGCCCGACGCGGACACGGCATCGCCGGCATGCGCGAGCGCGCTGCCCTGCACGGCGGCAGCGTCCACGGCGGGCGCCGGCGCGGGCGGCGGGCTTCGCCGTGCGCGCGCGACTCCCGCTCACCGCGGAGCGGGTGCGATGAGCGAGCTCGCACTGCGACCGGCTCGCCGGGCATCGACCGGACGCGCCTCGATGCCGTCGCCGCGACGTGGCATTGTCGATCGCACTCGAACTCGAGCTCGCGCGACCAGACCGGACTCGCACCGGCTTCGCGACCATCGGTCGGCCGCCGCGCTGTTCGCGGCGCCGATCGCGGTCCGGCGGCGATGGCCTGCCGTCGCGCTCATCTTCTGCTCGGCGGTCGCGCTGATCCAGGCACCGCTCGGCGGGCACCTGACGCGCTGCCAACGGAGATCGTGCTGCCGCCCTATCCTGCTCGCCTACGGCGCCGGGCGCGTGGCTCGACCTGCCGTCGCGGCCTCGCCGCGCTGGCCGCTCGGCGGCTAGCATGTTCGCCGGCGCTCATGCTCTCGATCCCGACGCCGAGCTCGGCTGCGGATGTCGGCGCGGGCGTGTTCCTCGCCGCCATGCTGCTCTGCCGCGCCGTGGTTCGTCGGCCGCCTGGCGCGCGAGCGCCATCCGCCGCGCCGCCGCGTTCCGCGAGCTGGCCGCACAGACGGCGGCCGAGGCGAGGCGCGCGAGCCGCGCGGCGATCGCCGCAGGAGCGCGTTCGCATCGGGCAGCGAGCTGCAGGACATCATCGCCCACAGCGTCAGCGCGATGGTCATCCAGGCCGGCGGCGCGCGGCAGCTGCTGCGCACCGAGCCGGAGCGCGCGCGCAGACTCGATCCTGACCGTCGAGCACACCGGCCGTGAAGCGCTCGCCGACATGCGGCGCCTGCTCGGGCATGCTGCGCCAGGACGACGACCCGCGCGCGCTCGCGCCACAGCCCGGGCTCGACGAGCTCGCGACGCTCGTCGAGTACCATCCGCGCACGCCGGTCTCGCAGTGCGACGCTCCGTCACGAGGGCGAGCCGGTCGCGCTGACGCCCGGCATCGACCTGGTCGGCTACGGGTGATCGAGGCCGCGCTCCGGACGCGCCGCGACGTCACAGCTGCACGGATGCGACGTCACGCGTCCGCTACCGCCCACGAGCGGCTCGAGCTCGAGGTCCGCGGCGACGGCCCGATCCCGGACCTCGACGAGCGAGCTGGCCGGCATCCCCGAGCGCGTCGCGCTGTACGGCGGCAGCATCTCGCCGGCTCCCCGTGCGACGGTGACGAGTTCGCCGCTCGCAGGCGCGGCTGCCGCTCGGAGCAGCTGGTCACCGCATGAGCATCGGCATCCTGATCGCCGACGACCAGGCACTCGTCCGCGCCGGGCTTCCGGATGATCCTCGAGGCCGCAGGACGACCTGCGCGTGGTCGCCGAGGCCAAGGACGGCGACGAGGCGTCGAGGCCGCGCGCCGCATCGCGGCCGGACATCGTGCTGATGGACATCCGGATGCCGCGGATGGACGGCCTCGAGGCGACCCGGCGAATCATCGCCGCGACCGACAGCCGCCACGGGTGCTGATGCTCACCACCTTCGACCTCGACGAGTACGTCTTCGACGCGCTCCACGCCGGCGCGAGCGGCTTCCTGCTCAAGGACGCCCCACCCGAACAGCTCGTCGCCGGGATCCGGGTCGGTCGCCGAGGGCGATTCGCTGCTCGCCCCGTCCGTCACCCGACGGCTGATCGAGTCGTTCGTCCGCGACCACGCCCACGCGCCTCGACCGCCGCAGCTCGACGAGCTGACCGCACGCGAGCTCGAGATCCTCGGGCTTGATCGCCCGCGGCCTATCCAACGCCGAGATCGCCGATCAGCTCGTCGTATCGCAGACGACGGTCAAGACCCACGTCGCCCGCGTACTCGCGAAGCTCGGCCTACGCGACCGCGTCCAGGCCGTCGTACTCGCCTACGAGACCGGCATCGTCCGGCCCGGCGCGGACCGCGAGGATCAGCAGTGGTCGCGCGGGAACTCGTGCGTCCACGCGCGGGCCGCGACCCGCGTCTCGCCCTCGTAGACCTCGAGGTCGAGCTGACGATGAAGTGGGTCGCCGTCGAGGTCATCACGCCGTTCGCGCGGATGTCGACCTTCCAGTCGTCCCGGCCCCAGACCGACGTGTTCGTCACCTCGACGCGGGCCGACAGCGGGTCGCCCTCGATGATCGTGTAGCCGGCGAGCGAGGTGTCGCCGTAGAGGATGCCGTTGGGCAGCCGCTGATCCCGCCCATATCCCAGTCGAACAGCAGCTCGCTGCGGCCGTTGGCGAGGTCGCGGCTGATCGGGCGGCCGCCGCTCGAGCCGCGAGCGAACGGTCTCGACCGCCAGCGGCTCGGGCTCGGCGGGCGGATCGGGCTGGCGCATCGTCTCGTCCTCCGCCGACGGCGCCCGCACGGGTAGCCCCAGCGCCGCGCCGCTCCCGAAGCGCAGCCCGCAGCGTCACCTCCTGCGGCGAAGGCCAGGCCAGCGGCCAGTAGCACGGCGAGACCGAGAGCCGGATCCGGCTGCCGGCCTCGAAGCGGTGTGCGATCGAGTCCATCGCCACCGAGACCGCCATGTCCTCCCCGACCGGAACCATCGGCTCGGGCTCTCCGCGCGACTCGCGATGGCACAGGTTGAGCTGGCCGCGCGTGACGAGCAGCGACGTCCCGTCGGCGCGCACCTCGCAGAGCCGGGCCGACACCAGCGCGACCGGCCGGTCGACGCGCACCACCAGCCGCGCCTCGGGGAATCCCAGGATCTCGACCGGCTCGGCCAGCGGAGCGGACGTGAAGGTGAGCGAGCGGGCATCCTCGGCCCGCTGGTCGAGCGGCAGGTCGGCCGACTTCGCGTCGGCGCACCAGGCGCCGCCGTCGAGCCCGACGGTCTGCACGCTGCCCACCTCGAGCCAGCCCTCACGGCCTCGCGCGCCGCGATCGTCAGCACGCCGTCGCCCAGCGGCAGCGTGCGCCAGGCGATGTGGGCGGCGGCCACCGCTCCTCGCCCACCCATCGGCCGGGCCGGTCGGCGAGATTGGCCGCCGGGCGCACCGAGTCCTGCATCCACGCCACCACCATCGGCTCGCGGTCGACGCCGTTCTCGATCCCCTTCAGCCAGCGATCCCACCAGCGCACGAACTCCCCCAGGATCCCGACCGCCGGGCCGGGCGCGCCGTGCACGGGGTCGTTGTGGCCCCACGGCCCGATCAGCGCCCGCCGCGGCACGTCGAGGCCCTCCATCAGCCGCAGGGCGGCGTCGCGGTAGCCGTCGGTCCAGCCGGCGACGCACATGACCGGGCAGGCGATGGCGAGTGGTCGTCGCGCACGGAGCCCTGGCGCCAGTACTCGTCGCGGCGCTGGTGCGCCAGCCAGTGGGCGACCCACGGCGGCTGGTCAAGCCGCTGCGCCCACATCTCTCGCCAGCCGTCGCCGACCACCTCGGGGTCGGGCGGCCGGGCCTGCCAGCCCAGCATGCAGGTCGACCAGTGCACCATGTCCATGGGCATGACGAGGCCGCCGCGGTAGTGCACATCGTCGGCGTAGCGGTCGTCGGACGCAAAGCAGCTCGCGATCGCGCGCAGCGCCGGGCGGACGGAGAGCCGCCGCCTGCAGGCAGTTGAAGCCGCTCCACGAGTAGCCCATCATGCCGACAGCGCCGGTGCACCACGGCTGGGCGGCGATCCACTCGATCACCTCGAGGCAGTCGGCCTGCTCCTGCGGCGTGTACTCGTCGGTGCACACGCCCTCCGATTCGCCCGTGCCGCGGATGTCCACCCGCACGGCGGCGTAGCCGTGGCCGGCGAAGTAGGTCATCTGCTGGTGGTCGCCCGCGGCCGTGCCGTCGTTGAGCCGGTAGGGCAGATACTCCAGCACGGCCGGCACCGGAGCGGTCTCAGCGTCGTCCGGCAGCCATACCCGCGCTGCCAGCCGGGTGCCGTCGCGGAGGGGAATGAAGATCCCGGCCCGCACCTCGGGCGTCCGCGGAAACTCGCGCCGGATCTCGGCGCCGGTCAGGGCACGCACCTCATGCGGGCGATTGTCCCCGATCCGGGCCGCGCCCTGCATGCAGAACGCAACCCGGGCCGGGGTCAAACTAGACCGCGATCAACTCGCCGGCCTCGACCTCGTCGTAGTACATGATCGAGATGGAGTCGGTCTTGACTCCGGCATCGCCCATCGCCTTGCGCAGCTCCGGCATGGCGAAGAACATCTTCGCCGCCTCGATGGAGTCGAACGTGTGGGCGATGGTGACCTCGCTGCGGTCCTCGAGCGAGCGCAGCACCTGGTGTGCGCGAACCCCGTGCTCGGCCTGGACCGGCGCGAAGTTGTCGTACACGGTCTTCCAGGCGTCGAAGTCGGTGACGCGGTGGCGCACGAGCGCGATGGTGCTCTGCATGAGATGTCCCCCTCAGGAACGACTGCCCGGCTGCGAATCATCGGGCCTCAGAAGAAGCGCGCAGCCCGGGCGATGGGACCACGGTACCGGCGACGGCCCTGCCGTGCGTCCGGCTGGTTAGGATCGCGTTGATGGTCCGCAGCTCGTCTCTTCGAGGGGGTGGCGCGATGAATCGCCGCTGAGCCCTGCCCCGCGGCTCAGCCGGCGACCGGTCGCACCGGGATGCGCACGTGCGAGGGCCGGGCGGCGTCGTGGAACACCGTCTGGCGGGCGACCACCATCTCGCTGCTTCCGCCCGGCAGCGCGGCGGTGTTCAGGTTGCGGTCGTAGCGGTCAAACTCGCTCGACGAGATCTCGATCCGCAGCCGGTGGCCCGCGGGAACGCGATAGGCGATTGCCCACAGGTCGATCTCGACCTCGTACACGCGCCCGGGCTCGAGCAGCCGGCGGCCGCGCTCGGGCTCGCGCAGGCCCATCCGCAAAATCCCGTCCTGGATCAAGTTTGCGGCGCCGTCGGGGAAGACGTCGACCAGCGCCACCGTGAAGTCGGTGTCGACGGCGTCGCTCGAGACGTGCAGCCGGGCATTCAGATCGCCGACCACCTCGATGGGCGCGGGCAGCGGTGCGGACGTGTAGACGAGCACGTCGGGGCGGGCCTCGATCGGCCGACGGTCGCCGAGGTTCAGGCCGAACGTCCACGGGTTCGTGCCCACGGCCCAGGCCACGGGGTCGGCCGGGTCGTAGTCGTAGGCGTCCGGGTCCTCGTTGCCCGGCGCCTCCGGCGAGAGGCCGCCGCCATCGGTGGAGGCCCCCGCGCCGTGCAGGTACCAGCTCTGCGTCTCGCTCCCGGGCGGCGGCCACGTGTCGGCCCGGCGCCACTCGTCGGCGCCGATCACGAAGTAGCTCACGAGCGGTTCGGTCTCGAACCCGTTCTCGATGTCCATCAGGTAGCGGTCGTAGAAGCCCTGCATGCGATCCCAGCGGTGGGTGCCGTCCTCGAGCACGGGCACGAGCCCGACCCGCTCGGCCGGGCCCGACGGCCCCTCGTGGCTCCACGGCCCAATCATCAGGAAGTTGCGGCCGCCCGACCGGTCGAGGCGGCGGTAGCGCTTCCAGTCGCGGAGCTGCTGGCCGAGGTAGTTGTCATACCAGCCGCAGAAGTGCAGGATCGGGATCGCGATGGCGTCGTGGGCCTCCCGCCGGCAGCGGTACTCCCAGTAGCGCGAGCCCGGCTGGGAGAACTCCACGAGCTCGTCGAAATAGTGGTTGGGCAGGCCGGCGGCACGGGCCATGCCGGCCACCGGCAGGTGCCACACGTCGACGGCCGGCAGCGGCTCGCCCGGGACGGGATGGCCGAGCGGGTCCATCCACCAGATCGCCCACAGCGCCTCGGCGGCCAGGCGCAGGCAGCCGTTGCGATAGGTGCCGTCGAAGCGGTCGACGGGGAAGTCGCCCGGCACGATGCAGGCGAGCGCCGGGTGCGGGATCGATGCCGCGGCGAAGCTCGTGAGCGAGTAGTACGACTCGCCCGTCAGTGCGACCTTGCCGCTCGACCAGGTTTGCTCGGCGATCCAGGCGACCGTGTCGTGGCCGTCCTCCGCCTCGCTGTATGGGTGTGCCGGATCGAACACGCCGCCGGAGCCGTAGGTGCCCCGGCAGTCCTGGCCGACGAAGGCGTAGCCCTTGCGGTTCCAGTGCTGCGCGATCTCCGCGACGCCGCAATAGTCGACCGTTTTGCCGTACGGAAGCCGGATCATCACGGTCGCAAACGGGCCGGCGGTGTCGGGCAGGTAGACATCCGTCGCGAGCGAGATCCCGTCCCGCATCTCGACCATGACGTCGCGGAGCACCGGCCCTGGGCGGGCGCGGTCGGGTGTGGAAGAGCACGTCCAGACGATCTCGCCCATGTCGTGTACGGCGCACACCGGCGCGATCATAAACAGGCGGCCGCACCAAAAGGGGTCAGACCCCGTTTGGCGCGGCGCGTCTAGAATCCGGGCATGTGCCGATCCATCCGCCCACTTCATAACTACGACCCGCCGACCACCGCCGAGGAGATCCGGGAGGCGTCGCTGCAGTACGTCCGCAAGATCAGCGGCATGACGCGCCCCGCCCGGATGAACGAGGAAGCCTTCGCACGCGCGGTCGACGCGGTCACGGAGGCGTCCGAGCAGCTCCTGCACGAGCTGGTGACGACCGCTCCGCCGCGCAACCGCGCCCTCGAGATCGAGCGCGCGCGGGAACGCGCTGCCGCCCGGTTCGGCGAGCGCGGCGCAGCCTGACCTCCGCCGCAATGCAGGATCGCATGCAGGTCGAGATCTGGTCGGACGTCGTCTGCCCATGGTGCTATCTCGGCAAGCGCCGCCTGGAACAGGCGCTCGAGCGGTTCCCGCACCGCGACCGCATCGACATCGTCTGGCGGAGCTTCGAGCTCGACCCGGATGCACCGACCGCCCCGCAGGATCTCGCCGCCCGGCTGGCGTCGCGCTACGGGATGAGCACGCAGGAGGCGGCCGACCGAAACTCCCAGATGACCGAGCTGGCGGCGGAGTCGGGCCTCGCCTTCCGGCTGGACATCGCCAAGCCCGCAAACACGTTCGACGCCCACCGGGTGCTGCACGTCGCCCGGGCCGACGGCCGGGAGTCGGAGGCCAAGGAGCGGCTGCTGGCGGCGTACTTCAGCGAAGGCCGTGTCATCAGCGACACCGACACCCTGGTCGAGCTGGCGGCCGAGGTCGGCGTCGATCCCGACCGCACCCGGGCCGCCCTCGCCGGCGACGGCTTTGCGGGCGAGGTGCGGGCCGACGAGCGTGAGGCCGTCGAGCTCGGGATCACCGGCGTGCCGTTCTTCGTCCTCGGTCGCCGGTACGCGGTGTCCGGTGCCCAGCCGCCGGAGCTGCTGCTCCAGGCGCTCGAACAGGCGTGGGCCGACACCATGCTGGCCGCCTGAGCTCGGCGCAGGTTTGGGCGCGAGGCGGACGGGGTACCTTCGGGCCATGATATTCCTCATACTCCTCATCCTGGCCCTCGTCCTGTTCGGGATCTGGGGCGCGATCAAGATCGCGTTCTGGGTGCTCCTGATCGCGCTGGCCGTCGCAATCGTCGCCGGGTTTCTCGGCCGCGGCCTCTTCAGTCGGGGCGGTACCGTCTAGCGATCGCCGGCCCTCCTACGGCGGGTAGGCGAGCCAACGGTGCTGCGCATGCCAGCGTTGGATGGTGCGGCGGCTGGGTGGGTTGGCGGGGCAGTTGGCGTAGCGGGTGTGGACTGCCGTGGTGAGTTGGGCGGGGGTGGCTCCTGCGGCGTAGTGGTGTTCGAGTTGGTGGCGCAGGTCGGGCCAGGAGTAGCTGCCTGGCCTGCGCCGTTTCGGTTTTTGGTCGTTGAGGTGGTCGAGGTGGCTGGTGAGGGCGCGGCTTCTGGCAGCGGTGAGGCAGTCGTTTGCTTTCCATATGCCCATGAGTGTGCGCACGAAGTCGCGTCCGCTTCGGCGGGTTTGGAAGGTGGGGCTGGCGTGGTCTGCGCACAGCCACACCGAGACGCGGTGGGAGAGGTGGACGCGTTGGGTTGTTCCGCGGGTGCGGTCGACGCAGATTGCGCATACCGGCTGTTTTACCGGCACGTTTCGGGCTTTGTACAAGGTCGGCGGGGTCTGCCAGGGCATGGGGGAGTGTGGCGTGGTGGGTGTTGCGTGTGGGTGGCGGGGTGTCGCGAGCTGTGTGTGGGAACTTCAAATGACACCTGCTCTACACGCCAAATGGCGCGTCCCCGGGCAGCCGCCAGACGGCGGCTAGAACCTGGATAAGGACGCAGCCCTCAACCTCAAATGACACGTGCTGCACACGCCAAGTGGCGCGTCCCGGGCCAGGGCAGCCGGCGCCGCCCGGCCAGCTCTGCGAAGGAGCGCCGACCGGCGCCGGCCAGAACGTGAGTCATAAGCGAGAACCTGAAAACCCAAGCGGCATCCGCCGGACACGCCAAGTGGCGCGTCCAGGCCAACGGGCGCGACCAGTTCATGCCAGCGCGCCCGCCGCGGCACCGCGGCCGGCGGGGGTACGATCCGGGCCGATGGCGAACGAGTTGACGAAGGCGGTCTACACCTGCAAGGTGACCGTCCACGGGGGCCGGGGGGGCCACGCCCAGAGTGCGGACGGCAGGCTCGATGTCGACCTCTCGCCGCACGGCGACGCGGCCGGGAAGGGGACGAACCCGGAGCAGATGTTCGCTGCGGCGCACGCCGCGTGCTTCCAGTCGGCGCTGATCGGCGCCGCGAAGGGAGCCGGCGTCGACCTCTCGGACTCGACGATCGTCGCCCACGTCAGTCTCGGCCCGACCGCCCATGACGGGTTCGGCCTCGCCGTGACCCTCGACGTCAACGCACCATCGCTCGACCCCGCCAAGGGGCGCGAGCTGATCCACGCCGCCGACCAGCGCTGCCCGTATTCGAAGGCGATCCGGGGGAACGTCGGCGTGAGGCTCCTGCTGAACGGGCAGCCGCTCGGCTGATCTCAGGCGGCGCGCTGCTCCCGCGCCCCGGCCCCGATACGGTCGTACAGCCACGCGCGCAGGTCGTCCGCGGGGACGGGCTTGGTCAGGTAGTAGCCCTGGGCCGACGTGCAGCCCAGCCGGCGCAGCTGCGCCCACACGGCCGCGCTCTCGACGCCCTCGGCGACGACGCGCAGGCCCAGTTCGCGGCCCAGGTTGATGGTTGTCCGCACGATCGCGGCGTCCGCTTCGCTGCTGTCCATGTTCGTGACGAACGAGCGGTCGATCTTGATCTCGCTGATGGGGAACTGGCGCAGATAGGAAAACGACGAGTAGGCGGTGCCGAAGTCGTCGATTGAGATCCGGACGCCGAGTCGGGACAGGCGATCGAGCGCCACCTTCGTGCGGACGCCGTCGCTCACCATCGTCGTCTCGGTGATCTCAAGCTCGAGCATCGCCGGATCGAGTCCGGACTCCGTGAGCAGATGCTCGACCTGGTCGGGGAACTCGACATCGAGCAGGTTGCGGGCCGAGAGGTTGACCGAGACCGAGAGCACGATGCCCTCAGCCTGCCATGCGCGGCACTGGCGGATGGACTCCTCCAGCACGTACTGGGTGAGCGGCCTGATCAGACCGGTCTCCTGGGCGAGCGGGATGAACGCGTCCGGGAAGATCAGTCCGCGGTCGGGATGGTTCCAGCGCACCAGCGCCTCGACGGAGTCGACGGTGCCGCTCACGAGGCCGGCCTTGGGCTGGTAGTAGATCACCAGCTCCCGCCGCTGCAATGCGCGCCGCAGCTCGGCGACCAGCGTCAGCCGCGACGGATCGCTGTGGCTCTGGGCCGCGTCGTACACGGCGAAGGGCAGGTCGGACCGCTTGGCCGCATACATGGCGACGTCGGCACTGCGTAGCAGCGTCTCGACGTCTCGCCCGTGCTCCGGGTATGCCGCCACGCCCATCGAGGCCGACATCGCAAGCGGGATGTCGTGGAAGACGATCGGTGCCTCGACCGCATCGCGGACACGCTCGAGCACGGTGGCCAGCCCGGCCGTGCCGGTGGGAGTCGCCAGCAGGAGGCCGAACTCGTCGCCGCCGAGGCGCGCCACCATGTCCGACGTGCGCAGTGCGCTCTCGACACGCCGGGCGACCTCGATCAGAAGGGCGTCACCCGCGTGGTGGCCCATGGAGTCATTGACGTCCTTGAACCGGTCGAGATCCATGATCACCACCGCGAACTCCCCGTCCTCCTGCGAGCGCGCCACCGCGTGCTGGATGCGCTGGCGAAAGAGCGTCCGGTTCGGGAAGGTCGGTGAGCGCGTCGTGCACGGCCTGGTACTCGTTGAGCTGCGACTGCGCGACCAGCGCCGACTCGGCGGCCTTGCGCGGGGTGATGTTCTCGATCATCGTCACGGCGAAGGCGGGGCGGTCATCCCCATCGCGCTCCAGCACGGCCGTGATCTGGCCCCACACCTCGGCGCCGTCCCGGCGGACGAACCGCACCTCGAGCTGGTAGTCGTCGCGGTTCCCCGCCATCATGTCGCGGTAAAGCGCCGCGCTGCGCTCGACGTCCTCGAGATGGGTGTACTCGCGGAAGCTCATCGCCGCCAGCTCGGCGGCCGAGTATCCGAGGAACTCCTCGAGGGCGGGGTTGGTGTCGACGGCGCGCTCGTCGAATCCGGATCGGGCGATCCCGATGGACGCGCCTTCGAACAGCGTCCGGAACCGCCCGTAGGCCTCACCCCGAGCGCGCTTGGCCTCGAACTCGGCCGCGTAGCTGACGGCGGCCGAGAGGATGACGGACAGCATCTCCATCGTCTCGCGGTTGCGCTCGGTCAGGCGCGTCTCCGACGAGCTCATCACGTTCAGCGCGCCGATCACGCGGCCGCCGCCCTGGTAGAGCGGAACACAGATGAGCGACTTGTCGCCGGCCACCCGCTGCAGCTCGCGGTTGATGCGAGGGTCGGTCTCGCAGTCTTCGATCAAGAGCGGGACGCCATGGTCGATCGCATGCCGGGCCACCGACTCCCGCAGCTGGTAGCGGCGACCGGCCAGCGCCGCGGTGATCCCTGACGCCGCCCGGACGAGCAGCTCGTCGCCGTCCACCAGGCTCACCATGGCGCCGTCGGCGCCCGTCAGTTCCTGCGACCGCGTGAGCACGAGCCGCATGACGTTCTCGACGTCCGTGCCGGCGGCGCTGATCTCGCGCTGCGTCTCGACGATCCGCGACAGGAGTGCACGATCGTCCGCATACGGCCGCGGCACATCCGGACGGAAGGACCGGCCGATCCGGTGACCAAGCGCCCCCAGGCGCGTCCGGCGGTTACCGGGAGCCGCCGAGGATCCGATCGGTGCACTCATTCCCTCTGAATGTCGGCAATTTCGGCCGGGGTATCGATCCCCCTCCGGGGGCACGGCGTGGACGGCGCGCCCGAACGACCGACCCGGTAGCGTGCGCCGCGTGCAGCGGATCGTTTGGAGGATCCTGGCGGCGGCGGTGCTGGTCACGGTCGCGGTCGCCGGACGCAGCTCGGTCGAGCCGGGCCTGGTGGTGGCGTCGGTGGGGACGCCGCCGACGCGCGGCCCCCTGGTCATCCGAGGAGCGCGGACGCCCATCCGCCACATCGTGTTCATCGTCAAGGAGAACCGCTCCTACGACAACCTGTTCGGCCTCTTCCCCGGCGGCGACGGGACCAGCACCGGTCGCACCGCGAACGGCAGCGTCGTGCGGCTGCGACCGCTCGAGAACGTCCAGGACGATCTCCAGCACAACCACCTGGCGGCCGTGACCGACATCAACGGCGGCGCGATGAACGGGTTCTCGAAGCTGCCCGACAAGGAGGGTCAGCCGACCATGCTGGCCTACACGACCGCCTACCCCGGCCAGCTGCCGGCCTACTGGGGCTGGGCCAAGCGCTACGAGCTGCTCGACCACACCTTCTCGTCGGGCGACACGTCGAGCTTCCCGAACCACCTCTACACGGTGGCCGCGCAGGCCGCGGGCGCCGTCGACGGCCCGAACTTCGGCGTCGAGAACTGGGGCTGCGACGGCCCGGCCGGCCTGACCGTGCCGGCCATCCGCCGCGGCCGCCTCGTGAAGGTGCCGCCGTGCTTCCGCATCGACTCCATCGGCGCACAGCTCGACCGGCGCGGCATCTCGTGGAGCGAGTACGGGCCGCCCGAGAACGGCCACGGGTACGGCTGGGTGGCGTACGACGCGGTGAAGCCCATCCGCGAGAGCTCGGCCTACGCGCGGCACGTGTACCCCCTCGGCTGGCTGCCGAGCGACCTGAGCCAGAACTACCTGGCGGCGGTGACGTGGATCGTGCCCCCATACAAGCGCAGCGACCACCCCGGCGGCACGTCGCTCTGCGATGGCGAGAACTGGACCGCCGAACTGATCAACCAGATCATGCAGATGCCGGACTGGCGCCACACCGCCATCGTGCTCACGTGGGACGAGTGGGGCGGGTTCTACGACCACGTGCCGCCGCCGCAGCCCGACCGCTTCGGCCTGGGAGTGCGGGTGCCCATGCTCGTCATCTCGCCGTGGGCCAAACCGGGCGTCGACCACACGACCTACGACTTCACGTCGGTGCTCAAGTTCATCGACCAGGACTTCGGCATGCCGACCCTGACGACCCGTGAGGCGGAGCAGAACTCCCTCCGTGACGCGTTCCAGTTCACCCACCCGCTCCCACGCTGGACCGCGCCGATCAAGACCTGCCCGGCCGTGACCCCCGCCGAGCTCCAGGCCACCGGCAAAGATGTCGACCCGAGCTGACCGGAGCCGCCGGTGACCGGCGCACCAACGCCCATCCTGATCACCGGGTCGCATAGGTCCGGAACCACCTGGGTCGGCCGTGTGCTGGAGGCCTCACCGACGCCGGTGGGGTACATCTGGGAGCCGTTCAACCCCCGCCACCGTCTGGGCACGTTCCCGATCCGCTTTCCGCACTACTTCCACTACCTGTGCGCCGAGAACGGCGAGCCGCTCAGGCAACCGCTCGCCGAGACGCTCGCCTTCCGCTACCGGCCCGCCACCGAGCTGCGCACCCTGCGCAGCGCGAGGGACGCGGGCCGGATGGCGCGCGACTGGGGCCTCTTCGAGCGCAACCGCCGCCGCGGCGCCGCGCCGCTCATGAAGGACCCGATCGCGCTCTTCTCGTCGGAGTGGCTCGCGGACACCTTCGCGATGCGCGTCCTCGTCATGATCCGGCACCCGGCCTCATTTTGCGCCAGCATCCGGCGCCGCGGCTGGCGGCACCGGTTCGCCGACTTCCTCGACCAGCCGCTTCTGATGCGCGACTTCCTGACGCCGTACGAGTCCGAGATCCGGGCGGCGAGCGAGCACGAGCCCGACCTCCTGGACGAGGCGATCCTGCTCTGGAACATCCTCCACGGCACCGTCGCCAGCCTGCAGGACCGCCATCCGGATTGGCTGTTCCTGCGACACGAGGACGTCGCCCGCGACCCGCTCACGCACTACCGCGAGCTCTACGCACAGCTCGGCCTGGAGTGGAGCGAGACCGTCGAACAGAAGGTGCGCGAGACATCGTCGGCCTCGAACCCGTCCGACTCCGACCGGGTCGGCTCCATCCACCGCAACAGCGTCGCGCACGTCAGCGCGTGGAGGGCCCAGCTGACCGCCGCCGAGGTCGACCGTGTCCGTCGCGCCACCGAGCCGATTGCGAGCCGGTGGTACGGCGAGAGCGACTGGTAGACCGCTCAGCAGGCGGCGTTCAGCTGGAGCTGGGCGCGGATTGCGACGGCCGCCCGCTCGCGCCCGAGACGACCGCGCTCGATCCGCGCCAGGCGCAGCGCCGGCACGAATACCTCCCGCAGCGCCGCCTCGCGGCCGTAGATCTCGAGCGCCGCGACGATCGAGCCGTGCAGGCGCACGAGGTCGGGCTCGAGCGCACCGCGCACGATTCTCGCGGCCAGCGTGGACCTGCGGAAGTCGGGGTCGACGAGCATCAATTGCATCGTGCCGGGTTCTGACGGCGGACACCATCCCCAGCGGGGGTCAGTCGAATCCCATAATCTGGTAATTGCGACGAGGGCCCGCCGTCGGCGGGACAATCCGGCCATGCCCACCCGCATCGCCGTCGTGGGTGACCGCGACCTCCGCCACCTGACCCACCGCGAGATCGACGCCGCGATCGTACTCATGCCGGACGCGGCCGACGCCCGATGGGTGGCAACCGATGGGCCCGACGCGCGTCGTCTGGACGGCTTCGACGCGCTCTGGATCGTGCCCGGGACGCCGTATCGCGACGAGCGACCGGTGTACGCGGCCATCGCGCGTGCACGCACAAAGGGGGTGCCGATCCTCGGTACCTGCGGCGGGTTTCAGCACATGGTGGTTGAGTTCGCGCGCAACGTCGCGGGCATCACCGACGCCGGCCATGCCGAGAGCGATCCGGACTCGGGCGCGCACGTGATCGCGCCGCTTGGCTGCAGCCTGGTGGGAGAGGAGCGGACGGTGACGACGGTGCCCGGGACGCTCGTTGCGCGGCTGTGCGGGGAGGCGCCGTTTGCCGGCTTCCATTGGTGCAACTACGGCCTGGAGCCGGCGTACCGCGACCGTCTGGCCGCCGCGGGCCTGGTGGTTTCTGCGACCGCCGCCGATGCCGGTGTGGAGGCGGTCGAACTGCCCGAACATCCGTTTTATGTCGCCACGCTGTTCCAGCCACAGGTTGGAAGCTCCCAGCGGGGGACGCTGCACCCGCTTCTGGCCGCCCTCGCGCGCGCGGGCGAAATTCAAAAACGGGGCTGATCGGCCGATCTTCAGGGACGGATGCCCGACATCACCCGACCCGACCCCGCGCTTCCCGAGGACGAAGACCCCGACGCGAAGACCCGCTCCCGCCTGCGACTGCCGCTGGGCGGAGGCGAGCGCGTGACGTCGGCCGTGCTGGGCGGCGCGTTCCTTGTGACCGCGATCATCCTTGCCCTGACGGCCTCGAACCAGCGCTCGCCCGGCCTGGGCGTCGTGGCCGCATTGATCGTCGCATTCGCGGTACTCACGAACGTCGAGTTCGTCATCGGCCCGGGCGCGGCCATTCCGACGCAACTCGTGTTCGTGCCGATGCTGTTCCTGCTGCCGCTGGGATGGGTGCCGCTGGCCGTCGCGGCCGGCTACCTGCTGTCGCTCTGTGTCGACGTCGCCCGCGGCCGTCGCCATCGCGAGCGCGTGCTTCTGCTGCTGGGCTCCTGCTGGTACGTCATTCCCCCCGTTGTCGTGCTCCTCGCATGGGGTGACGGCGCCCCCCGCTGGGATCACTGGCCCGTGTACCTCGCCGCCCTGGCGGCCCAGTTCGGCGCCGACCTGGCCAGCACGCTGCTGCGCCAGTGGCGGGCGCCGGACCGCTCGCTGCGGCAACTGATCCCCGCGGCGGGCTACGCATACATGGTCGATCTGGCGCTCTCGCCGCTGGGCCTCCTGGCCGCCTTTGCCTCAATGTGGATGAGCTACGCGTTCGTGCTTCTCCTGCCGCTCGCCGGACTGCTCGAAATCTTCGCCCGCGAGCACGAACGCCGGCTCAGGCAGGAGAAGGAGATGCACCAGACGTACCTGCGCACGGCGCTCCTATTGGGCGACATCATCGACGCCGACGACGAATACACCGGCAGCCACAGCCGCAGCGTGGTCGAACTCGTCTCAGCGGTGGTCGAGGTGCTGGCGCTGACCCCGGAGGAGCGCACGCAGGCCGAGTTCGCGGCGCTCCTGCACGACGTCGGCAAGATCCGCATCCCCAAGGCCATCATCCAGAAGCCCGGCCCGTTGACGCCGGACGAGCGGCGCCTGATCGAGACACACACCGAAGAGGGCTGGCGGATCCTCACCCAGGTCGGCGGGGCGCTGACCGAGGTGGGCGCGATCGTCCGCTCGTGCCACGAATGGTACGACGGCAACGGCTATCCCGACCGCAAAGCCGGCGAGGACATCCCGCTGATCGCCCGGATCATCTGCTGCTGCGATGCCTTCAGCGCGATGACCACCGATCGCCCCTACCGCGCGGCCATGTCCCTGGAAGCGGCCGTCACCGAGCTGCGGGCATGCTCGGGCACCCAGTTCGATCCGCGCGTCGTCGACGCGGTGGTCGCCGTGCTCGACGTCCCAGGCGAGACGGACGTCGAGCTGCGAGAGGCCGCCTAACCGAAGTCGCGGCGGCCCCAGAGCGAGCTCGAAGCGACGTAGAACGCGGCGATGAGCGCAAAGATCACGAGGCTTGCGTCGGCGCTCACAAGCGCCATCAGCGTCCCGGCCAGGTACAAAACCGGCCCGACCAAGTAGCTCCGGGTAATGCCCGAGACCTCGCGCGGATCCGCTCCCGCGACGAGCAGGCCGCCCCGGATGGAGTGGTGCCAGAGCGCGTTGAAGAGGAGCGCCATCGCCACCATCGTCCCGCCATAGGCGAGCGCAGCGGTCGTGGCGTTGGGGGTGCGCGCGTAGTGCGAAACGAGCGCGGTCGGATAGGGGAGCACCGCGACGGTCATCAGGAACAGCACGTTCAGGAGCAGCAGGCCCCGGTCACAGTGGTCGAGGTGACGCATCAGGTTGTGGTGATTGACCCAGATGATCCCGATCGTCACGAAGCTGACGACATAACTGACATCGGCCGGCCACTGATGGCCGAGCGCGTTTGCGAGCGAGCCCGATCCGACGTCCGGAACGTGCAGGTCAAGCACGAGCAGCGTGATCGCAATCGCGAACACCCCATCCGAGAACGCCTCAAGGCGCGCCTTGTCCACGCTCTCGCTCCCGCTCGATCAGCACTCGGCGCAGGATCTTCCCCGACGCCGTGCGGGGCACCGCATCGATCACCTCGACGCGCCGCAGTCGCTTGTGCGGCGCCACCCGCTCGGCCACGTAGCGCTGCAGGTCGGCCGGCTCGACCGGCGCCCTGAGCACGACGAGCGCCTTGGGCGCCTCGTTCCCACGCCGGTCGATCACGGGGATGACGGCCGCATCCGCCACCGCGGGGTGCGACACGAGCACGGCCTCGAGCTCCGCCGGCGCCACCTGGAACCCGCGCACCTTGATCAGCTCCTTCAGCCGGTCGACGAGGTGCAGCCGGCCGCCGGCGTCGATGTGGCCGAGATCGCCCGTATGCAGCCAGCCGTCCGCGTCGATCGCCGCGGCGGTCGCCTCGGGGTCGTGCAGGTAGCCGCGCATCACCTGCGGGCCGCGGACGGTGATCTCGCCGTCCGTGCCGTCGGGCACCGGCAGCTGTGTCGAAGGATCGACCGCCCTGCACTCGGTGCCGGGGAGCGCCGCCCCGACCGAGCCCGGGTGCGCGGCGGCGTCGGGGCCGTCGGGCGGCAGATGGGTGACCGGGCTCGCCTCGGTGAGCCCGTAGCCCTGGTAGACGTCGCACCCGAGCCGTGCCCCGCAGGCGCGCGCGAAATCGCCGTCGAGCGGCGCCGCCCCCGACACGATGACCCGAAGCGACGAGGTGTCGTAACGGTCGACCGCGGGGTGCTTGGCCAGCGCGAGCAGGATCGGCGGCACCAGAAACGCCCGCGTGACCCGGTGGCGCTCGACCGCTGCGAGGAACGCGTCCAGGTCGAAGCGGCGCATCGTCACGACGGTCGCACCGCGGGCGAGGGCGAAATTCATGTTGACCGTCAGGCCGTAGATGTGGAAGAACGGCAGCACGGCCGCCATCGTGTCCGACTCGCCGATCCCAAAGACGCTCTCGACCTGGATCACGTTTGCGACCAGGTTGCGGTGGGTCAGCATCACGCCCTTCGCAAAGCCGGTGGTGCCGCTCGAGTAGGGCAGCGCCACCAGGTCGCGATCCGGATCGACCGCCACCTGGCCGGCCACCGTGGCCGCCTCCAGCACGGGATCGCCCAGCGCGATCACCCGGTCGACGGCGGTGCCGTCCGCCGCCGCGGCGGCCGCCGGTACGAGGTCGGGGATGGTCACCACGAGGCGCGCGCCCGAATCGGCCAGCTGGCGGCGAGCTTCGTCCGGGGTGAACGCCGGGTTGACCGGTGTCACCGCCGCTCCCAGCGTCGCCGCCGCGTGGAACGCCACGACGAACTCGGGCACGTTCGGGAGCACGAGCGCGAGCACGTCGCCCCGCCCCACCCCGAGCTCGGCAAGCGCGGCCGCCATGCGCCCGATCCGGCCCGGCAGCTCACCGTAGGTGATCACCTCGGACCCGTCGGCGGCGATCATCGCCGGCCGTCCCCGAGCCGCTCGGCATGGCGAAGAACGAGCGGCGTCACCGCCGTCTGCGGAACGTCGATCACGGCTTCTGACACTACACTGCCGGGTCGATGGGGAGGCTGATCTCGCTCCGCGACGCCGTCAAATCGTTCGGCGCCCGCACCGTTCTCGACCGCCTCGACCTCGAGGTGGACGACGACGCCCGCATGGGCGTCGTCGGCCAGAACGGCTCCGGGAAGTCCACGCTGCTTCGCATCCTCGCCGGGCTCGAGGAGCCCGACTCCGACCCGCCCGTCCGCCGGCGCGGGATGACGGCCGCCTACCTCCCGCAGCTGGTCGGGCCCGACCCGCGGACACCGATCGAGCTGTGCCACGCCGCCCGCCCCGAGATCGCGCGGGTCGAGCACGAGCTCGAGCTGTGCGCCGGCCGGCTGGGCGACCCGGCGGTCGCGGCCGACCTCGGCGCCATGCAGCGCACGCTCGACCGGCAGCAGCGGCTGCTGGACGAGTTCGACCGGATCGGCGGGCACGCCTTCGAGGGCTCCGTCCGCACGGTGCTCACCGACCTCGGCGTGACGACCGACGAGACACGGCGCCCCCAGCTCGAGCTCTCGGGCGGCAAGCGCAAGCTGGTTGCGCTGGCCGCGTGCCTCGTGCAGGAGCCCGACCTGCTGCTCCTGGACGAGCCCGAGACGCACCTGGACGCGTACCGCAGAAGCCGGGTCGAGGAGCTCGTGCGCGACTTCTCGGGGGCCGTCGTCATGGTGTCGCACGACCGCTACCTCCTGGATGAGACGGTGGGGTCGATCGCCGAGGTCGACCGGGGCCGGGTGCGCATGTGGCCCGGGAACTACTCGGCCTACCACGCCGCCCGCGAGCTCGAGCTGGCGCAGCAGCAGACGGCGTGGGCGGCGCAGCAGAAGGAGATCGAGCGGCTCGAGGAGGCCATCCGCCGGTACAAGCAGTGGGCCAGCATCGTCGACGACCGCCGCCACACGATCCGGGCCCGCAACACCGAGCGCCGGATCGAGCGCATGGACAAGGTCGAGCGGCCGGTGCTCGAGCGGCGCAAGATCGCGCTCCGACTGCGCAGCCAGGCCCGCGGCGGCAAGCGGGTGGCCGAGTGGCGCGACGTCTCGGTCGCGTTCGACGCGGAGCCCGTGCTGATCGGCGTCGACCTGACGGTGTTCCGGGGCGAGCGCGTCGGCGTGATCGGCGACAACGGCTCGGGCAAGAGCGTGCTGGTGAAGCTGCTCGCCGGGGAGCTTCGGCCGACCGAGGGGGAGATGTGGGTGGGGCCGTCGATCGCGGTCGGGTTCCTGCCCCAGGAGCACTCGCCCGCGCCAGCCGGGCAGACCCCGGTGGACGCGCTGCGGGCGCAGCGGCCGTGCACCGAGGAGGAGGCCGTGTCGGCCCTGCTGCGATTCCTGTTCACCTACGAGCAGTGCCGCCAGCAGGTGAACGCCCTCTCGGGCGGGGAGCGGACGCGGCTCGAGCTCCTCCTCCTGATGCGCGCCGGCGCCAACTGCCTGGTGCTCGACGAGCCCACCAACCATCTCGACATCGACTCGGTCGAGATGCTCGAGGCCGCCATCGAGGAGTTCGACGGCACCGTGGTCTTCGTCTCGCACGATCGCTACTTCCTCGACCGCATCGCCGACCGCATCGTCGAGGTGCGCGACGGCGAGGTCACGGCCTCCGAGGGCGGCTACAGCACCTGGTACGCCCGCCGCCGCGCCGCCGCCGCCTGACCGCGACGAACCGGGGACAGTCCCCGGTCGGAATGCGTCACGAATGTGCAACAGCGATCGGTGGGGGACTGTCCCCGGTTGGGCGACCTTACATGCGGCCGGCGGCGATGATCCGGGCCAGGAACTGCTGGGTGCGCTCCTCGTGCGGCGAGGTGAAGATCTGCTGCGGCGGGCCCTGCTCCAGAATCACCCCGCCGTCGAGAAAGCACACGCGGCTTGCGATATCCCGGGCAAAGCCCATCTCGTGCGTCGCGATGACCATCGTCATGCCCTCGCCCGCCAGCTCGCGGATGACCTCGAGCACCTCGGCCACCAGCTCGGGGTCAAGCGCACTCGTGACCTCGTCGAGCAGCATCAGCCGCGGCCGCATCGCCAGCGCCCGCACGATCGCCACCCGCTGCTGCTGACCGCCCGAGAGCCGGTCGGGGAACTCGTCCACCTTGTCGGCCAGCCCAAACCGCGCGAGCAGTTCGCGGGCCTGCGCGTCGGCCTCGGCGGATGAGGTGCCGAGCACCTTGCGCGGCCCCAGCGTCACGTTGCGCAGCACGGTCATGTGCGGGAACAGGTTGAATGCCTGGAAGACGATCCCGATCTCGCGGCGGACGCGGTTGACGTCGACGCCACGAGCGGTGATCTCGTCGCCCGCGACGACGATCCGGCCGGCGTTGATCGGCTCGAGCAGATCGATGCAGCGAAGCAGCGTCGACTTGCCCGACCCGGACGCACCGATCAGGCACACGACCTCGTGCTCGGCCACCTCCAGATCGATGCCGCGCAGCACCTCGGCCTTACCGAACGACTTGTGGAGCCCTGAGACGACGAGCTGCGGCTGTGCGCTCATACAAGCCCGCCGGCCTGGCGCTGGCTCCGCTCGCGCGCGATCAGCCAGTCTGTGAAGCGCGCGAGCGGGATCGTGAGCAGCACGAAGAAGAAGGCGGCAACCAGGTAAGGCGTGTAGTTGAAGTCGGCCGCCGAGTTGATGTTGGCCTGCTGCAGCGCCTCGACCGACCCGAGCACCGACACGAGCGCCGTGTCCTTCTGCAGCCCGATGAAGTCGTTCAGGAGCGGCGGGATCACCCGGCGCACGGCCTGTGGAACGACCACATAGCGCAGCGTCTGGCCGCGGGAGAGGCCGAGCGAGCGGGCCGCGGCCTCCTGGCTGGGATGCACGGAGTCGATCCCCGCCCGGTAGACCTCGGCGACGTAGGCGCTGTAGACGAGCACCAGCGAGACGATGCCCCAGAACACGGTGCTCGTGGGCACTCCCGGTCAGCTCCAGGCCGGGCATCCCGAATCCGAGCACGTACACGATCAGGATCGTCGGCACGCCGCGGAAGAAGTCGGTGTAGGCGATCACCATCAGGCGGAGCGGGAAGAACACCGGGCCGGGCAGGCTGCGCACGACGGCAAGCAGCAGCGCAAAGGCGAGCACCAGCACCTCGGCGATCATGAACATCTTGATGTTCAGCACGAAGGCGCGCGCGACCAGCGGGAACGCGCTGCGGGCCTCGCCCGAGTCGAAGAACGACGCCTTCACCCGCTCCCAGCCGGGCGAGTTGACCACCGCGAGGACGATCACCGCGAAGACGACGAACGTGCTCATCACGGCGATCGAGACGTTCCGTGCCGGACCGCTCGGTATGGAGAGCAGGCGCGACCGCCGTCCGGGGTCGGTTTCGAGCACTATTTGAGGGTGGGCGCGTTCGCCTTGTCAGAGAGCCAGGTCTGCTGGATCTGCGCGAGCGTGCCCTTGAACTTGAGCGCCGCGATCGCCCTGTCGACGCACGCCGTCAGCGGGCTGCCCTTTGCGAGCACAAGCCCGAAGTGGCCACCCGCCGACGAGCCGGGGAACTGGCCGACGATGGTGCTGTCCGGGATCTGCACGGCGGTCATGTAGAAGGCCGTCGGCAGGTCGACCACGATGCCGTCGATCTGATGATCCTTGAGCGCGTTGATCGCGTCGTTCAGGGTGTGGTAGGCCTTGGGCGCGTTCGCCGGGTGGATCACGTTCTGGATGAAGGCGTAGCTCGTCGTGCCGAGCTGGGTGCCGAGGGTGGCGCCATGGAGCGCCGCGATGCTCGCGGCATGCGCGTACTTATTGCTCTTCAGCGCGACGACGGCCTGGTTCACGTCGTAGTAGGAGCTCGAGAAGTCGACGTACTTCGCCCGCTGCGGTGTGTAGGAGACCTGGGCCAGATAGAAGTCGAATCCCTTCGGCCCGGGCGCATAGGACTGGTCGAAGTGGGTCACCTGCCACCGCACCTCGCCCTTGGCGAAGCCCATCTGCTTGGCAACCGCGTAGGCGACAGCGGCCTCGAACCCCTTGCCGGTGTACGGGTCGTTGTTGTACTTCCCGGTCCAGCTGTGCCCGGGGCCGCCGGTGAAGTACGGCGAGTAGGCCGGGTTGTCGGTGCCGATGGTCAGCGTGCCCGGGTGCAGCAGGGCGAGATTCTTGACCGCGCAGGGGTTCGTGCCTGCGGCGACAGACGGTGCGGACGCGCCCTGCTTGGCCGAGCCGCATGCGGCAGCCACCATGCAGGCGAGCAGAACGGGCAATGACCAGAGGAGCTTTCGCATGCGCATCAGAACCGGGGTCGAATCGGGCATCGTACGATACCCGGCCTCCGGTGAATGCGCGGAAACTACCGCTTGGCGAGGTGCGCGCCGATGCGCACCCGCAGCTCCTGCGGGCTGAACGGCTTGGTGATGTAGTCGTCGGCGCCGAGCGAGAAGCCGGCGTCCACGTCCCGATCCTGGGCGCGGGCCGTCAGCATGATCACCTTCATGTGCTTGCAGGTCGAGTCGGCCCGCAGCTCGCGCAGGACGTCAAAGCCGCTGCGCTTGGGCATCATCACGTCCAGCACGCACAGATCCGGCTGTTCGCTTCGGGCCAGCTCGAGGGCGGCCTGCCCGTCGGCGGCGGTCACAACCTGGTAGCCCTCG
Source organism: uncultured Actinomycetes bacterium (assembly GCA_963732075.1). Classification (GTDB taxonomy): domain Bacteria; phylum Actinomycetota; class Thermoleophilia; order Gaiellales; family JAICJC01; genus JAICJC01. The sequence continues at coordinate 729,324 of CAVSYD010000003.1, forward strand.
CGCTCGAGGCGGAACTTGACCAGGCGCAGGAGATGGGGCTCATCGTCTGCAACGAGTACCTTGGCGGTGTCAGTCATGGCCCTCTTAGTCGGCGCGTGCTCACCCCGACTTGAGCACCAATTAGACTGCGCGGCCATGCACACCGACCGGCGAGCGTTTCTGCGTGTGATGGCCGAGTTTCCGGTCGGCGTCACGCGCCTGGACGCCGATGGCAACGCGACGGGGTCGTTCTCGGGCACGACGGCCAACATCTCGGCCGGCGGGGCCAAGATGGTGGCCCCGGTGCAGATCACCGCCGGGGAGCGGCTGCGGATCGAGGTGCGCTTCGCGACACCGCCGTTCCTGGTCTTCAGCGACGCGACGGTCACCCGCGTGGAAGAGCCGGTCGACGGCGGCTGGACATGCGCGCTGCGGTTCGACGACCTGGACATCTACATCGAGCAGCGGATCGTGCGCTGGGTGTTCTCGGAGCAGCGGCGGGTGGCGGAACGGCGTGCCGCCGTGCGGGTACCGGTAGAGGTGCCGGTGCGGTGCGGGCCGGCCGCCGGCGGCGAGCAATTCCAGGCGCGCACGATCGACCTTGCGGGTGACGGCGCCCGCATCATCACGGGTCGCGAGCTCGTGCCCGGCGACCGCATCCAGCATCGAGCTCGAGGTCGACCAGCCCGCCTACCGGGTGGAATGCGTCGCCGAGGTCGTCTGGGCGGACGCCGTGGGCGACAGGCGGTGGGCGTACGGGCTGCGCTTCCACGGCCTCGACCGGCCGACGCAGCGTCAGATCGTCGACCACGCCATCGCCAGCCAGGGCGACGGGCGCGGCGGTACGACGGCCTAGCCGATCAGTCCCAGCTGAACTCGGAGGCGGTCTTCGTCTCCATCCACCCGAGCGGCTCCTCGCTCGCCTCGACGGCGGGCATGCTCAGGGTGTCGGCCGGCGGCTCTGCCTCGACGGCCGGGTGCTCGCCGGTGTCGCCATCCTCGAGCAGGGCCTCGGCCTCAGTCTTGAACAGCGGGTGGTTGGCGAAGGGGTCATCGCCGACGAACTCGTCGAGCGGAAGGTTCTCATCAAGATGCTGGTTTCGTCGCTTCAACTCGAGATGATGCTCGATCGCAGACGCAAACAACGAGCCGTCCGTGGTCATCGGCAGTCCCTTCTCCGGTTCGGAATAACTCATCCGCCGCCGCCCCCGCGGCCCGTTGAGTGTACCAAGTCGCGAGCCCCGGTGTCCCGTATTCGGACTGCGCGGCTCACCACGCTCCGGAAACGGTCACGTGGTTCTTGCCCTCGCGCTTGGCCTGATACAGCGCGGCGTCGGCCGATGCGATCAGGTCGATCTGGGTCATCTGATCGTCCGGGCCGGCCGCGACGCCGAAGCTGGCGGTGACGCCGGAGATCTCCTCGGTGCCGAACCGGATCGACCGCGCGGCGATCTCGCTGCGGAGCCGTTCGGCCAGATGGGCGGCGCCCTCGGGGCCGGTCTGGGGCAGGAGCACCGCGAACTCCTCACCGCCGTAGCGGGAGGCGAGGTCGATCTCACGGATGACCTCCGCCACGGTGGCGGCCACGCTGTGCAGCACCGCATCTCCGGCCAGGTGGCCACGGCTGTCGTTGATCTGCTTGAAGTCGTCGATGTCGAGCAGGATCAGCGAGACGGGCTGGCCGAACCGCTGCGCGCGCTCGTACTCGCGGCCGAGCACCTCGTAGAACTGGCGCCGGTTGGCGAGGCCGGTGAGAGCGTCGGTGACGGCCTGGCGCTCGACCACCCGGTGCAGGCGCGCGTTCTCGATCGCGACCCCGGCCTGCACGGCCAGCGCCGAGAGCGATTCGACGTCGTCGTCGCTGAACGCCCCCTCCTCGGGGTCGACGGCCGTGACGAGACCGAGCAGATGGTGCTCGCGCAGGATCGGCACCGCCAGCACCGCCCGCGGCACCTGCGCGACCCGGGCCTCGTGGGAGGCGAGGGCGTCGCCCTCGAGACCGTCCCCGGCCGCCACCACGACCGGCAGATCCGAGCGCGAGCCGCGCGCCGTGCCGATGCGGGCCTGCTCGACGGCCTCCCCGCGCTCGGCGTCGTAGAGCAGCAGGCGCCCGCCGCGGGCACGGGTGGCCTGGACTGCCGTGTCGAGCACGGCGCCGACCAGCGCGTCCAGATCGTGAGTCGCGGCCAGCGTCTCGCCGTAGCGCTGCAGCGTCTCCTTGAAGCGGCCGCGCTCGGCCTCGAGCTCGCCCATGCGCGTCGTCAGCTCGGTCGAGATCTCGTCGATCGCGGATCCGAGCTGGCTGAGCTCGTCACCGTCCGGGCGCCCGCGCGAGAGACCGGCGGCGCGGCCGGCCAGCTCGGTCAGGGCCCGCGAGATGCGATCGGCCGCAAAGATCGCCCCGCCGATCAGGATCAGCCCCAGAAGCAGCAGCGGGACCAGGATTCGCAGCCGCTGGGAGTTGATGGCGTCGGAGAGCGTGGAGGACGGGTAGGTCGCGACGACGTACGCCGGCGGCCGCCGTGCAGGACCGGGATCGGACGGCCTGGGCGCGGACGCTGGTGCCGGCCACAACCGCCGACGCCGGCCCCGGTGCGTCGAGACACCGGACACCGGCCCGACCGCCCCGCTGATCGAGCCGAGCGTCCGCCGCGGCTGACGAAGGCGAGGCCGACGTTCCCTAGCGTTCGGCCGCCGCGTCTACGATCGTGTCCAGCAGTGACGGCGGTCAGCGGCACGTACACGATTCACCTGGCGTCCGCTTGGCTGGGTGCCCCGACAAACGCCGTCGCATGCCAGGACGGGCCGCAGCGGCGGCGTCCCGAGGATGCGGGTGCCGTTGTTGACAGAGCGGACCACCCGCATGCCCGGCGTGCGCCCGTGATCGGCTTCGTGGGCTCCGCGGCGAAGGCCGCGGGCGACCTGCGGCGTCGGCCGCGACGTGGAGGGCGAACTTCGCCGCGCGCTGCTGCTGCGTCGCGGTAGCCCTGCGCGCGCGGCGGCCGCCGCAACCGACAGCCGGTTGTCCACCCGCGTCACCTGGTTGCGCTGGAGCAGCACGCCGACGAGCACGCCGACGGCCACCACCGGCACAATCGCCAGCAGCACCAGCACGATCGAAAGCTTGTGGCGAAATCGCATTGCGACCCGTTACCCTTCCGCACGACCCGTTCGACCAGAAAATACCACGAAACCGCTCACATCCAGCAGATTTTCGCCGGAGAGGGCCGGCTTCCTTGTCTGGATCAGTACGCGGCGAGGTCGCGAGCCGCGCGGAGGATGTCCTCCTCCGTGGGCAGATACTCGCGCTCGAGCACCGGAGTGAACGGGATCGGCGTGTCGATCGCGGCCACGCGCGTCACCGGTGCGTCGAGGTATTCGAACGCCCGCTGGGACACGACCGCGGCCACCTCGGCACCGAAGCCGCCCGTGAGGTTGTCCTCGTGCACGATCAGCGCCTTGCCCGTCTTGCGCACCGAGCTCAGGATGGTGTCGGCGTCGAGCGGGATCAGCGTGCGCAGGTCGACCACCTCGGCCGACGTGCCCTCGGCCGCGAGCGTGTCGGCAACCGACAGCGAGAGCCGCATCGTGGACGCGTAGGTGATGATGCTGAGGTCGTCGCCGGGCCGGACGACCCGGGCCTCGCCGATCTTCTCCAGGCGCCCGTCGGCGCCGGTCGCCACCTCGCCCTTCTCGCGCCGGTACAGGAACTTGTGCTCGCAGAACACCACCGGGTTCGGGTCCTGGATGGCCGCCCGCAGCAGGCCGTAGGCGTCCGCCGCGGTGGCCGGGCACACGATCTTCAGGCCGGCGTGGTGATGGAACCACGCCTCGACGTTCTCGGAGTGGTACGGCCCGCCGCCGACGCCGCCGCCGTTGGGGCAGCGCACCACCATGGGCACCGCCCAGCCGATGCGGTAGTGCATCTTGGCGGCGCAGGTGACGAGCTGGTCGAACGCGATCGAGACGAAGTCACCGAACTGCATCTCGGCGACCGGCCGCTGCCCGGCCATCGCCGCGCCCACGGCCACCCCGGCGATGCCCGCCTCGGCGACGGGGGTATCGATCGTGCGCATCACGCCGAAGCGCTGCTGCAGGCCCTTGGTGGCGCCGAAGGCGCCGCCCTGGCGGCCGACGTCCTCGCCCAGGCAGAACACCCGCGGGTCGGCCTCCATCTCGTCGTGCAGCGCGGCGTTGATCGCCTCGAGGTAGGTCAGCTCGGGCATCAGGGGGCGTCCTCGGCGAACACGCCCAGGTGCGCCTCGGACGGATCGGGGTAGCCGTCCTGCTCGGCCAGCTGGACGGCCTCCTTGACCTCGTCGCGAATCCGGTCGCGCACCGACTCGAGCTTGCCCTCGGCCAGCGCGCGCTCCTCGACGAGCACATTCTCGAGCCGCTTGATCGGATCCTTGTCCGACCACTCGGCGAGGACCTCCATGGGCATGTAGCTCTCGTACTTGTCGTGGGCCGCGTGGCCACCCATGCGATAGGTGCGGCACTCGATGAACTGCGGCCCCCGGCCCGCGCGGGCGGCATCGACGGCGGCCTGCATGGCGGAGTGCACCGCGAGGGCATCGTTGCCGTCGACCGACACGGCCGGAATCCCATACGAGGCGGCCTTGCGGTAGAGCTCGGTCACCTTCGTCTGCTTGGAGATCGGCGTCGAGTAGCCCCAGCCGTTGTTCTCGGCCACGAAGACCGCGGGCACCTCGAGCACGGCGGCGATGTTCAGGCCTTCGTGGAAGTCGCCCCGCGAGGTCGCGGCGTCGCCGAAGCTGGTCACGGCCACCCGGTCTTCGCCGCGCTGGACGTAGGCCAGTGCCGCGCCGACCGTGAGCGGGATCATGTCGGCCATGTGCGAGACCTGGCAGGGGATGTTCCACTCGCGCCCGCCGATGTGCAGGTTGCCGTCCTTGCCGCGGGTCGTCGAGCCGGCCTTGCCCATGAACTGGGCGAAGATGCGCCACGGCGGCACCCCGTGGACGAGATAGGAGCCCAGGTCGCGGATCCACGGCGAGAGCCAGTCGCCCGACTCGCCCCGGCGCAGCGGCAGTGCGATGCCGACGGCGATCGCCTCCTGGCCGCGCCCCGTGTAGTAGCTGCCGGGCAGCTTGCCCTGCCGGTAGAGGTTGAGCGCGCGCTCCTCAACGGCCCGCGTCAGCGACATCCAGTAGTAGAGCTCCATCGCCGACTCATCGGACAGCCGATCCGGCAGGGGCGCCGGGACGGACGAAATCTTGCGTGCAGGAGATGTCACGGACTGCTTATCGGCAGGTCGGGCGGCGTCGACAGATGGGGAGTGTAATTGCCTGCACGGCTGGATCGTGCCACATGAAACGGCAAAAGCGCCTTATCGCAACCTGTTCGTAACACGAGCGCAAACCCCTCCACGCGAAACGGTCCCGCCAGGCCGAAGAAGCGCTCAAGTCGAAATGGGCGCCGCCGATCACTGCCGCGATGGCGCTGCGCACCTCCTCCCTCCCCGCGTCCACCGCCGCGCCCGCGCCCACCGACTGGCGCCGGCGGCTCGAGCTGGCGCTGTCCCTGGCCGCGCGCCGGCTGGCGGAAAACAATCTCGAGGGCCTCGCCGCCGTCTACGCCGACGTCGCCGGATGGGACGACGTCCAGCGCCGGTACCAGGCCCGCTGCCGCCTGACCGAGCTCGTGCTCGGCCATCTCCCGGCGACTGCCGACGGCTGGGTGGGCCCGTTCTTCACGGCCACCGGCGCCCTGCTGGCCGCGCTCGAGCAGGAGCCGCGCGAGCCGGTGCTGCTCAACCACGCCGGCGTCATGCTCTACGAGCTTTTCGAGGCGGGCGCGGCCGCCGATCTGTTCAAGGCGGTGCTGCGGCTCGATTGGCAGCACCCGCACGCGCGCGCGAATCTCGACCAGGCCCGCGCCCGCACCCGCTCACAGGGCCGCCTCCCCGGCGCGTTCGGCACCCGCACGCGCCCGCTCGCCGACCGCGCCCGCAAGGTCGCCGCGCGGGCGAAGGCCGAGAAGGGTCTGACGCTGTCGCTGTGCATGATCGTCAAGGACGAGGAGGAGATGCTCCCGGGCTGCCTCGAGCCGCTGCGCGGTTTCGTGGACGAGATGATCGTCGTCGACACCGGCTCCTCCGACCGCACCGTCGAGATCGCGGAGTCGTTCGGCGCCAGGGTCGTGGACTTCCCCTGGAACGGCTCGTTCGCCGACGCCCGCAACGCCTCGATCGAGGCCGCCACCGGCGACTGGATCATGTACCTCGACGCCGACGAGCACATGGAGGCCGGCGACGCCCGCGGCCTGCGCGACCTGCTCGGCCGCACATGGCGCGAGGGCTTCTACCTCACCGAGACCAACTACACGGGTGGCGCCGAGGCCGGCTCGGCCGTCACCCACATGGCGCTGCGGGTGTGGCGCAACCGCGCGCACTACCGGTTCGCGGGCCGCATCCACGAGCAGAAGACGCACACCATGCCCACGTACCTGCCCGAGCGGTTCGAGACCACCCGGATCCGCGTGCGCCACTACGGGTACCTGAACCAGCGGATCGCGCTCAAGGACAAGTCGCGCCGGAACATCGAGCTGCTCGAGCAGGAGGCGCGCGAGTCGCGCACGCCGTTCACCGACTACAACCTCGGCTCGGAGTATCTCGTGCTGCGCGACTTCGCCGACGCGCGGATCCACCTCGACCGGGCGTGGGACGAGCTGCGCGAGCAGGGCCTGCAGTCGGTCGGCTACGCGCCCCTGCTCGTCGCCCGGGTGGCCCGCGCCCGGCGTGAAGTGGCAGACCACGACGCCGCCGTCGCGGCGGTGGATGAGGGATTGGCGCTCTTTCCGGATCACACCGACCTCGTGCTCGAGGCGGCGCTCTCGGCCCGCAGCCGCGGCGACCTCGCCGGCGCGGCCGAGCTGGCATCGCGCTGTCTCGCGATGGGAGACGCCCCCGCCGACTACGCCAGCACGATGGGCGCCGGCACGTTCCTGGCCCTCACGCTCCTGGCCGAGATCCGCTCGGCCCAGGGCGACCGGGCCGAGAGCGAGCGGCTCCTGCGCCGTTCGCTGCTCGAGCATCCCGACTACGTCGCCCCGGTGCTGCCCCTGGTCGAGACCATGCTCGCCCGCGGAGCCGACCCCGTGCAGATCGACACCGTGGTGCCGAACAGGGTGCCGGCCCGGCTGCTGGCCGGAACGGCCTACCTCGAGGCGGGCCGCGCACTCGAGGCCGAGCGCTGGTTCCAGGCCGCACTCGACGCCCAGCCCTCCAACTCGGCCGCCAGGCTGGGCCTGTCCGAAGCACTGCTCGCCCAGCGCCGATACGCCGACGCGGCCGCGGTGGCCGCGGCCGAGCCGGTGGACTCGCCGGTGGCCGCGCGCGCGGCCGAAACGCTCGTGTTTGCGCACGCGGTGCTCGGCCGGCCGGACGAGATGGACGCCGCGATCGAGCGCGTCATGCCGAACCTGGCCGATCCCGACCGCGAGCTCTACCGGGCGTGGGCCGGCGCCGTCCGCGGCGGTCAGGCGCCGACCCATCTTGCGGCAACCTCGGCCCCGACCGCGATGCGACTGCTCGAGGCGCTCCTGCGGGTGACCGAGACCGGGGCCTTCGCGACGCTGCATTCGGTGCTCGACTCGATCGCGATCCCGGAGCGCCAGCGGCGCGAGCTGCTCGCGACCATGTACCTGCGGCGCGGGTTTCTCGAGTCGGCCGCCGACGAGTGGATCGCCGTCGCGACCGCCACGCCGGATGCGCCTGCGATGCTCGGTCTGGCCCAGGTCGCGTTCGCGCGCGGCTTCGACGCCGACGCGCTCGCCTTCGCCCAGCATGCCGTCGCACTCGAGCCCGATCTCGATGCGGCCCGGATCGCGGTCAACGCTATCAACCAGAAGGTTCAGCAAGTTGCCTAAAACAAACTCACATCTGGTCGATTACTCGTTCCATGACGGACATTGGACCAGGCTCGATCGGCCGACTGATTCCCATGCCCGGCCAGATGGCCGGCGTGAGCGCTCCGCGGACGGCGCCGATGCAGAGCTCGCCGCCGCCGGAGCTGCAGCGCGACTTCGCGGCCGCACAGCAGGTGGCCGCCGACCTGCAGTCGCGCCAGGTGAATCTGAGCTTCGACGTGGACAGCGACACCGGCCGGGTCAAGGTCAAGCTGATCGGCAGCTCCGGCCAGGTGCTGCGCGAGATGCCCGCGACGCATCTGCTCGACGCGCTGTCGGGCGGGGGCGTTCTCATCGACGAACAGGCGTAATCGCGTGAGCACCTCCAGCACCTCCCCCACCACCTCGAGCACGCAGACCACCTCCGCGACGCCGCTCTTCAACGTCGGCGGCATCGCGACGGGCCTCGACACGAACTCGATCATCAACGAGCTCCTGTCGATCGACCGCCAGCCGGAGACGCTGATCCAGCAGCAGAGCACGGTCGAGCAGGCCCGCGAGACCGCCCTGCAGCAGATCCAGACGCAGATGCAGGCGCTGCAGACCGCCGCCCAGGCCATGCGCGACCCCACGGTGTGGTCGAACAGCCAGACGGTGACCTCGTCGAACACGGCGGCCGTCACAGCCGTCCTCACGGGCGGCGCCGCGGCCGGTGGTTTTCAGATCGGCGTCCAGCAGCTCGCGTCGGCCGACCAGGTCACGCAGCAGAGCAGCCTGACCGCGGCCAGCGCAGACGACACCCTGCAGATCCAGATCGGCGCGGGCACCCCGGTGAGCATCGCCGTCTCGGCCGGTGACACGATCGCGACGATTGCGAGCAAGATCAACTCGACCAGCAACTCGCAGGTGTACGCATCGGTGATCAACAACCAGCTCGTGCTCTCGGGCCAGGTCACCGGCGCGGCCAACAAGATCTCCGTCACGAGCACCGGCAGCCTGGCCTCCGATCTCGGCATGAGCGAGACGCTGGCGGCGAACGACGCCAAGTTCACAATCAACGGCCAGTCGTATACGCGCGCGTCGAACATCGTCTCCGACGCAATGGCCGGCGTGACGATGACGCTCAGCGGAACGACGGCCACCGGCAGCGACTCGACGCTCGTGGTCGGCCAGCCGGCGCCGAACAGCACCACCATCACGAACGCGGTCCAGGGCTTCGTCACGGCGTACAACTCGACCGTGGACATGATCTACAGCTACGTCAACGATCCCAAGATCGCCAACCCGTCGACCGATGCGCAGCGCGAGGCGGGCATGCTCCAGGGCGACCCGGAGCTGCTGTCGATCCTCTCCAATCTGCGCGAATCGGTCACGAGCACCATGAGCGGCGCGCCCGGCGGGATGAACTACCTCGGCAGCGCCGGCCTCTCGACCGGGGCCGCCGTCGGGTCGGGCACGATCAGCCAGGACTCGCTCGAGGGCAAGCTGACCCTCGACACCGACACGCTCACGAGCGCCCTGGCCAGCAACTTCAGCGGTGTCAAGGCGCTGTTCACGAACGCCACCGGGAGCTACTCCTCGGAGGGGCTGTCGCAGCGGATGGACGACGTCGTCAACCCCGCGGCCGGGGCGTCCGGCGTCCTCGCGAGCCGGGTCACGTCCGAGCAGTCGCTGATCACGACGTACACGGCGCAGATCGCCGACATCGAGCAGCGGGTGACGCTGCACGAGACCGCCCTCCGGGCCCAGTTCACGGCGATGGAGACCGCGGTCGCCCAGCTTCAGTCGAGCAGCTCCGCGCTGAGCGGTTCGTCGTCCAGCAGCGGCTGAGAAAACCCCCACGCCCCAACCCCCCAGGCGGTGACCCCGGATGAACCCGTATGACGCAAAGCGTGCCTACACCGAGTCGAGCGTGCTGACCGCACCGCGCGAGCGGCTGGTGGTCATGCTCTACGACGGCGCGATCCGCTTCCTGCACCAGGCCGCGGTTGCCCTACGGGCCGACAACAGGAAGGTGTTCCTGGACCGGGTGCAGCGGGGCGAGGCGATCATCAACGAGTTGAACGTCACGCTCGACATGCGCCAGGGCGAGCTGCCCGAGCGCCTCCGCGCCATCTACGTGTTTTGCAACCTGCACCTGACGGCCGCCACCATCGAGGGCGACCCTGAGAAGGTCGAGGCCGTCATCCGGCTGCTCTCCGAGCTGCGGGAGTCGTGGCAGCAGATCGCCGTCTCCGCGCCGGCCGTCGCCGCGTGATCATGACGGGCGAATCCCTCTCCCTCTACCGCGCCCTCCTCGAGATCACCGAGCGCGAGCGCGACCTGATCGCCGCCGGGGACTGGGAGGGCGTGGCGGCTGCGGGCGCCGAGCGCACCCGCATCCTCGCCGAGCTTCCGGCCGAGCACACCGCCGAAGCGCGCCCGCTCGTCGACGAGGCCCTCGCCAACGTGCGTGCGAACCTCGCCACCGCGGTGGCGACGCGCGACCGCACGCGGGCGACGCTGGCCCATCTGGCCGACGGCCGCCGCGCCCTGCGCGCCTACGCCGGCGCGGCGCCGGCGGGCCGGTTCGACACCCGCCGCTGACGGGTCCTGACGAGCCCTCAAGTCGGCCGGAGGCCGGTCGATGACCGGGGGCGCCCGCACGGATCGCGGGCGCTCGATGCCCAGGGACGGGTTCTCATCATTCGAAGGGAACCACGCAGTTGGACCTGTTCGACACATCCATCGTCGGGGTCGAAAAGGCGATGCAGGGCTCGCTGCTCCGGCAGCAGGTCCTGGCCAACAACGTCGCCAACGCGAACACCCCCGGCTTCCAGCGCTCCGACGTCGACTTCCAGTCGGCGCTCGCGCAGGCGTTCTCGGGATCGCCCACCGCGAGCCAGATCGCCCAGATCAGCTTTCAGCCCCAGACCGATGGCACCGGCGCCATGCAGGTGGACGGAAACGGCGTCGACATCAACACCGAGATGGCCGACATGTCCGAGAACACGCTCGACTACCAGGCGCTCGAGTCCGTGCTCGCGACCCGCATGTCGATCCTGAAGACCGCGATCGGGACCACCTCGTAATGGGCATGTTCGACTCACTCAACGTGTCCGCGTCGGGGATGACCGCGACCCAGCTCTGGATGGACGTCATCTCGTCCAACCTCGCCAACGCCGACAGCACCAAGGCCGCGAACGGCCAGCCCTACCGGCGCAAGGAGATCGAGCTGTCGCAGGCGGCCCCGAGCTTCGGCGAGGTGCTCGGCGGCGTCCAGGTCGACGGCGTCGTCAACGACCCGAGCCCGCTGCGCCAGGTCTACGACCCGGGCAATCCCGAGGCGAACAAGCAGGGCTACGTCACGATGCCCAACGTGAATCCGGTCACCGAGATGGTCGACCTGATCTCGGCCAGCCGCGGGTACGAGTCCAACGTGACCGCCATGAACGCGGCCAAGCAGATGTTCTCCAAGACCTTCGACGTGCTCCGCTGATGCAGATCCCCGCCGTCTCATCCACCGCCCTCTCCGGGCTCTCCGGGATCTCCGGCGCGTCGAGCACCGCCGGCGTCGCCCCGGCCGACACCGGCTCGGGATCGGGCTCCGGCGGCTTCGGCTCGATGCTCACGAACGCCATCTCGAGCCTGAACTCGTCCGAGAACACCGCGTCGTCCGACTCGGTGGGCCTCGCGACCGGACAGGCCAGCGATATCACCTCGGTCGTGACCGACGTCGAGAAGGCATCGCTCGAGATGCAGTTGGCCGTTCAGGTCCGCGACAAGGCTGTCGATGCGTACGAGGAAATTATGCGGATGCAGATCTAGCCCGTCGCCGAAGTCCCCCTTTTTCCCCGCCCCCGCCTCACACCCCCCACCCCCACATGCCCAAACTCGCGAGCCTCAAAGACACCTGGAAGAGCGTCGAGCCCCGCGGCCAGCTGACGCTGGTCATCTCGTTCCTTCTGATCGGGGTCACCGCCTACTTCCTCTTCAGCTACGCCACGAAGCCGAGCTACACGACCCTGCAGACGGGCCTCAGCCCGACCGAGACGAACCGGGTCACCCAGGCGCTCGCGGGCGCGGGCGTGGCCTACAAGGTGACCGACGGCGGTACCCAGGTGAGCGTGGTCTCGAACCAGGTCTCGGCCGGCCAGGTCGCCCTGGCCTCGGCCGGTGTCGGCCCGGGCTCGCAGCCGGGGCTCGACTCGTTCACCAAGACCAGCCTCGGCACCACGAACGCCCAGCAGCAGGCGATGTACCAGCTCGGCCTCCAGGGCGACATCGAGCGTCAGATCGAGAGCATCACGGGCGTCACGTCGGCCCAGGTACAGATCGTGATGCCCACCGACACCCTCTTTGCCGATCAGGCCTCGCAGGCCACCGCCTCGGTGCTCCTGAACACCGACTCCACCTTCGACCCGGGCGCGGTGAGCGGCATCGCCCACATGGTCGCCTCGGGCGTGCAGGGCCTCTCCGCTCAGAACGTGACGGTCACCGATCAGACCGGAGCGATGCTCTGGCCGAGCGGGACCGGCGGCGACGGCGGCCCGACGGCGAGCTCCAAGCTGGCCGTGCAGCAGAGCTACGACTCGCAGCTCGCCGCCCAGGTCAACGCGCTGCTCGTGCAGACGCTCGGCCCCGGCAAGGGCCAGGCCCAGGTCAGCGCCGACCTGAACATGGACCAGGTGACGAGCGACTCGGTCAACTACGACGGCACCAAGGTGCCGCTCACCTCGCAGACGTCGAGCGAGCACCTGCAGTCCGCGGGCGGCGGCAGCGGCAGCGTGGCCGGGACCGGCGCCAACATCCCGCCCGTCTACTCCGCCGCGACCGGCACCGGCAAGGGCGGCCTCGGCACCGTCTACCTGAACACGGGCGGCTCGACGACGTACGGCGCCAACAAGACGGTGAGCCATACGGTCGTCGCACCGGGCGCCGTCAACCAGCTGCACGTCGCCCTCCTGTTCGACTCGTCCGTCCCGGCCAAGGCCCAGCAGGCGCTGCGCGCCACCGTCGAGACGATGGTCGGCCTGAATCCCAGCCGCGGCGACACGATCTCGACCGCGAGCGTCCCGTTCCAGAAGGCCACCGCCACCGGCGCAGCGAGCGCCGGGCCGCTGGGCGCCATCGGGGTCTCGAGCCCGCTCGCGCTCGTCCGCGACGCGATCATCGGCCTCGCCGCACTGGTGTTCCTCTTCCTCGTGCGGCGCAACCTCAAGAAGCGCGAGGGCGAGCCCCGGTTCGCCGAGCCCACCTGGCTGCGTGAGATCTCCCAGGCCACCCCGATCGCGGCGCTCGAGGCCGCGGGGGCGGACCGCGTGGTTCCGGCCGGCGCCCAGAGGCGCGACCGGATCCACAAGGAGGCCGAGGAGATCGTCACCAAGCAGCCCGAGCACGTCGCCCTCCAGGTGCAGCAATGGATGAACGAGTCGTAACGACGCTGGCGGGGCGGCGCAAGGCGGCCGTGCTGCTGGTGTCTCTGGGTGCGCGGGGTGCCGCGGAGGTCATGCGCCACCTCCCCAACGAGATGATCGAGCAGCTGACGGTCGAGATGGCGCGGACGCCGAGCGTCGATCCCGAGCAGGCCTCCGCGGTGATGGAGGAGATCGTCACCACGGCCTACGCCCGCGGCTACATCGCCGAGGGCGGCCTGCGCTTCGCGCGCGACGTGCTCGAGCAGTCCGTCGGCTCCCAGCGCGCGGGCGAGATCCTGAACCGACTGTCGGTGATCATCGAGACGACCCCCTTCGAATTCCTGCGCAACACCCCGCCCGACCAGATCGCCGCATTCTTGCGCAACGAGCACCCGCAGACGGTGGCCATGGTCATCGCCCAACTGCCCAACACCACCCTGGCGGCCAAGGTGATGGAGCTGCTCACGCCCGAGCTCCAGGCCGACGTCGCCATCCGCATCGCGACGATGGGCCAGACGTCGCCAGACGTGGTCAAGGAGGTCGCGCGCGTGATGGAGCGCAAGCTCGAGACGGTGCTGCAGCGCGAGTGGGCGGCGGCGGGCGGCGTGCGGTCGCTGGCGGCGATCCTGAACGCCTCCAACCGCACCACCGAGCGCAACATCCTCGACCACCTGCAGGGTGAGGACGAGGCCGTCGCCAACGAGGTGCGCGAGCTCCTGTTCGTGTTCGAGGACATCCTCAGCCTGGACGACCGGGCGCTGCAGATGGTGCTGCGCGAGGTCGACTCCAAGGATCTGGGTCTGGCCATGCGCGGCGCGTCGACCGAGGTGCAGGAGAAGATCCTCGGCAACATGTCCCAGCGCGGCGCCGAGATGCTGCGCGAGGAGATGGAGTACATGCCGCCCCAGCGCCGCAAGGTCGTCGAGGAGGCGCAGTCCAAGATCGTCGCCGTGGTGCGCCGGCTGGACGACGCCGGCGAGCTCGTGATCTCGCGCGGCGGCAGCGAAGAGGACGAGTTGATTGGCTGAGGTCTTCGAATTCTCGGCGCTCGAGCGGCCGCGGTTCCTGGCCGGCGACGCCGGATCCGCCGAGGAGCGGCTGGCCGCGCTGCGCGCGGAGGCCGAGCGGGCCGGCTTCGAGGAGGGGCTCGCCCGCGGCACCGAGGAGGCGCGCGCACAGGCCGAGCAGGCCCTGGAGGCGGTGCATGCCGCCGAGCGCGAGGTGGCCGGCATGCGCGACTCCTACCTCGGCCACGCCGAGGCGGCGGCGGTCGAGCTCGCGCTTCAGATCGCCCAGAAGGTGCTCGGCGCGGCGATCGCCGCCGATCCCAAGGCGGTGCTCGGCATCGTCTCGGGCGCGCTGCTGCGCACCACCGACCGCGACCACCTGGTGCTCGAGGTCAACCCGGCCGACTTCGAGCTCGTGCGCGACGCGGCCGCCGAGCTGGCGGCGCGCATGGGCGGGATCAACCGGATGGAGGTCGTCTCGGAGCGCCGCGTCGACCGCGGCGGGTGCGTCGTTCGCACCGAGGAGGGCGAGATCGATGCCCGCATCAGCGCGCAGATGGAGCGCGTCCGCCAGCTCTTGTCCGAGGTGCGAAACGAGTCGGCGGCGGGGCGGGACGGTGGCTGACACCGTCGCCGAGCGCCCGCTCGCAGCCTACGCCCGCGCGATCGACGACGCCGACCTGCACCGCCACCGCGGCCGCGTCACGAATCTCATCGGCCTCGTCATCGAGGCCACCGGCCTGCGCGCCGAGGTGGGCGAGCTCGCCATCATCGCGGGCGGCCGCAACAGCCCACCCGTGCCGGCCGAGGTGGTCGGGTTCCGGAACGGGCGCGCGCTCCTCATGCCCCTCGGCAATATGCGCGGAATCGCGCCGGGCACCGTCGTCGAGCCGACCCGGAACCCGTTTCGCATGGCGGTCGGGGATGCGCTCCTGGGACGGGTGCTGGACGGGCTGGGACGGCCGATCGACGGTGGCCCGGCCATCGACGGCGGCCGCCTGCGGGCGGTCGCGGGGTCGCCACCCTCGCCGATGGACCGGCCCCGTATCAGCGAGCGGCTCGAGCTCGGCGTGCGCGCCCTCGATGCGCTCGTGCCCTGCGGGCGCGGCCAGCGGCTCGGGATCTTCGCGGGCTCGGGCGTCGGCAAGTCAACGCTCCTGGGATCGATCGCACGCGCCACCACGGCGTCGGTGAACGTGATCTGCCTGGTGGGCGAGCGCGGCCGCGAGCTGCTCGAGTTCATCGAGCGCGACCTCGGCGACGCGCTGGCGCGCTCGGTCGTCGTCGTCTCGACCTCCGACCAGCCGGCGCTCGTGCGGATCAAGGCCGCGCTCGTGGCGACGACCATCGCCGAGCACTTCCGCGACACCGGCGCCGACGTGCTCCTGATGATGGACTCGGTCACCCGGCTTGCGATCGCCCAGCGCGAGGTCGGGCTCGCGATCGGCGAGCCGCCGGCGACGCGCGGGTACACGCCCAGCGTGTTCGCCATGCTCCCGCAGCTACTCGAGCGGGCGGGGACATCGGGCCGGGGATCGATCACGGGCCTCTACACCGTGCTGGTCGAGGGCGACGACATGAACGAGCCCATCGCCGACTCGGTGCGCTCGATCCTGGACGGCCACTGCGTGCTCTCGCGCACGCTCGCACACCGCAACCACTATCCGGCCATCGACGTCCTCCAGTCCGTCTCGCGACTGGCCAACGAGGTCACCTCGCCCGCGGTGCAGGCGGCCGCGGCCGGGCTGCGCGAGACGCTCGCGGCCTACCGCGCCAAGGAGGATCTGATCACGATCGGCGCGTACACGCCCGGCGCCGACGCCGGTGTCGACTACGCCATCGAGATGGTCCCGCAGATCGAGGCGTTCTTGCGCCAGCCCGCCGATGAGGCGGCCGACGCCGCCGAGACCGACCGCCGGCTGGTCGAGCTGATGGGCGATCGCGGCATGGCCAACCTGGTCTCGGAACCGCCGCCGGCCGGTGCCCCGATCGGCCTCGGCGTCCTCGACACCCCCCGCCTGCTCGACCCCTGACGCACCCGTGAATAAATGGGGCCAGGCCCCGAATATTCACCGGCGATTCATTCGCGGCGGCCGCTGCCGATTACCCGTCCGGCCCCGTCATGACCGCCCAGACCCCCGCCTTCGCCGAGACAGTTCGCGACGTCGTTGCCGACGACTACGCGGGCTTCTGCCATGGCGTCGGGAGCCTGACCGGCATCGACCTCGGGCAGTACCGGCGCGTCCAGATGGAACGCCGCATCCGCGCACTCGCCGGCGCCAGGGGCATCGCCAGCCTGTCCGAGTATCTGACAGCGCTCTGCGCACACCCGGACGCGCTTCAGGAGTTTCTCGACCGGATGACCGTCAACGTGTCGCAGCTGTGGCGGAACCCCGAGCAATGGACACGGCTCGCTGCGACGATCGTGCCCGAGCTCGCCGACTCCGGCTCGATCCGCGCGTGGAGCGCGGGCTGCTCGTACGGCGCCGAGGCCTATACGCTGGCCGCCGTCTGCCGCGAGGCGAAACCGGACCTCAGGATCTCGCTCCGGGGCACCGATATCGACCCGCGTATGGTCGCCCGCGCACGCGAGGGTCGTTTCAGCCCCGAGGACGCCCGCACCGCCCCCAGGGCGGTCCTCGAGCGCTGGTTTCACCGTGTTCCCGGCGGCTGGCGGGCCGCGCCCGAGCTGCGGATGCTGGCCCGCTTCGACACCGCCGACCTGCTGCGCGACCCCCCGCCCGCGGCCACGTTCGACCTGATCCTCTGCCGCAACGTCGTCATCTACTTCACCGAGGCGGCGCGCGAGCGGCTGCACCGGGTGATGGCGGGCGCCCTGCGCGCCGGCGGGTACCTGATGCTCGGTTCGAGCGAGCAGATCGCAGAGCCCGAGGCGTTCGGCCTCGAGGTCGCCCACGACCGCATGTACCGGAAGCGCTGATGGACACCTCGGAATACCTGGGGATGTTCCTGGCCGAGAGCCGGGAGCACCTGCAGACGCTGAACCTCGCGGTCATCCGGATCGAGGAGACGCCGGCCGACACCGCCACGATCGACGAGATCTTCCGCACCGCGCACTCGCTGAAGGGGATGAGCGGGACGATGGGGTTCGCCCGCATGGCGGCGCTCACGCACACCATGGAGGACGTCTTCGAGACGCTCCGCGGCCGCACCGGCGGCCTCGAGCAGGGCGTGATCGACGTGCTGCTGGAATGCCTGGACGCGCTCGAGCGGGCGGTCGACGCGATCGAGCGCACCGGCGACGAGAACCTCGACCCCACCGCTCTGATCGCGCGCCTGACCGAGTTCGGCGACGGGCGTGCGGCCGCGACCGGCTCACCGACCCTGCACGGGCACGCCGCGCCGCGGGCGCGGGCCACGGCCGCCACGGTGCGGGTGGACGCCGAGCGGCTCGACCGGATGCTGCACCACATGGGCGAGCTGGTGGTGCATCGCAGCCGGGTCGAAGCGCTCGCCCGCGGCGCGGGGATCGACGGCCTGGCCGAGGCGGTCGCCGACCTGACCCGCAGCTCACAAGCATTGCAGGCACTCGTGCTGCAGGTGCGCATGGTCGAGGTGGACGCCGTCTTCATGCGCTTTCCCCGGCTCGTGCGCGACCTGTCGGCGAAGACCGGCAAGCAGGTCGATCTGATCCTGACCGGGCGCGAGACGGAGCTTGACCGCACCGTCGTCGACGCACTGGGCGATCCGCTGGTGCACCTCGTGCGAAACGCGCTCGACCATGCCCTGGAGCCGCCGGAGGAGCGAGCGGCGGCGGGAAAGCCGGCGACGGGGGTGCTCGAGCTTCGCGCCCACCACGCCGGCGGCAATGTGGTCATCACCGTCCGCGACGATGGCCGCGGGATCGATCCGGCGCGGGTGGCGCGCAAGGCGAGCGAGCACGGCCTGATCACCCCTGCAGAGGTGGGAGATGTCGACATGGCCCGTGCCATCGAGCTCGTGTTCGCCCCCGGGCTGTCGACGGCCGGCGAGACCAGCGATTTGTCCGGGCGTGGCGTCGGGATGGACGCGGCCCGCGCCGCCCTGCGCGGCCTCGGTGGCACCCTCGTCGTCACCTCCGCCGAGGGGGTCGGCACGACCGTCGAGGTGCGCCTGCCGCTGACGCTGGCCGTGCGGCCCGCGCTGCGCGCGGCGGCGAGCAGCCCCGACCTGGCGGATGCGGCATGAGGACAGGATCTGAGCGATCTGCAGGTCGACGGGCTGTGCGAGATCTCCAACATCGGCTCGGGCACGGCCGCGACCGCGCTCTCGGGCATGCTGCGCCGCACCGTGGATCTGCGGGTGCCCCGCGCGCTGATCCTGAAGCTGGCCGACGCGGTCGACGAGGTCGGCGCGTCGGAGGACGAGGTCACCGCGGTGGTGGTTGGTGTCGCCGGCGACCTGCCGGCGACCGTCGTCCTGCTCTTTCACCCGGCGGCCGCGACCACCGTGTGCGGCCTGCTCGGAGTCGACCCCGACGACCCGGGAATGGCGCTCTCGGCACTCGCCGAGGTCGGAAACATCCTGTGCTGCTCCTACATCGGGGCGATCGGCCACATGGCGGGCCTCGAGTTCGCGCCGCGCCCGCCGGTGGCGCTCGCCGACATGCTGGGCGCGATCGTCTCGACCGCGCTCGCGCCGAACGCCGCGGACACCGACCTCGCGCTCCTGCTCGACTCGGAGATGCTGGTCGAGGGCGCCGAGTGCGCGTTCGGCATCCTCCTCGTCCCCACCGCGGACGGGGTCGGGCGGCTCCTGGACGGCCTCGGGCTGGCGGAGGTCGCGTGATGGCCGAGCTTCTGGCGCGCATGGCCGAGATCGTCGTCTCGCACGACGAGTCCGACGTGCTGGTGGCGCTCGGCCTGGGCTCGTGCGTCGGGGTCGCGCTGCTTCACCGCTCGTCGCCCACCGCCGGGCTCGCACACGTCGTTCTGCCGGAGGCGCGCCCGGGCACGACCGTCCCGGGGAAGTTCGCCGACACCGGCGTACCGGAGCTGGTTCGCCGGCTGAACGCGCTGGGCGCGGTGACGTCGGATCTCTCGGCGGTGCTCGTCGGCGGAGCGCAGATGTTCCCGCCCGGCCCGGGTGGGTTCCCCGACATCGGCCGCCGCAACGAGCAGGCGGTGCGGGCCGCGCTGGCCGCGGCCGGGATCCCGGTGGCGGCCGCGGTGACGGGCGGAGGATCGGGGCGCACCATGCGCGTCCACCTCGGCACCGGCCTGGTCACCTGCAGGGAGGCCGGCAGCGCGGAGCAGCCGATCGTCCACCGCGACATGACCAAACTGGAGGTGGCGGCATGAGCGATGTCCTGTCCAACGAGCAGGTCGCGGCGCTGGTCGAGGCCGCCCGCCAGGGAAACGTGCCGACCGAGGACGCGACCACACCACGACGGCGGACGCCCCGGGTCCGCGACATCGACTTCTCCCGCCCGAGCAAGTTTGCGATCGACCAGCAGCGCAAGCTCGAGCGCGCGCACGAGACCTTCTCGCGGACGATCGCCCAGCGGCTCTCCACGGAGCTCCTGACTCCTGTCGAACTGGACGTGCTCGGCGTCGATCAGCTGACCTGGTCGTCCGCCATGAACCAGATCCCGCAGCCGTCGGTGTGCGGTGTGATCGAGTGCAAGCCGCTGGGCACCCAGGTGCTGTTGTCGGCCGAGCTGGGGCTGATGCTGCGGCTCGTCGAGCGGCTTCTGGGAGGCACGGCGTCGACGACCACGAGGCCGCGCGAGCTGACCGAGATCGAGACGGCGCTGGTCGCACGCGTCTTCACGACCGTGCTCGAGCACCTGTCGGTCACGTGGGAGGAGCTGGCCGGCGTGACGATGGAGCTCCTGAGCCTCGAGTCGCAGCTCGCCAACGCCAACCTGGCGCCACCGAGCGAGCCGACCCTCATGCTGAACATGGAGGTGCGGCTCGACAAGACCTCGTCCACGATGGCGCTCGTGCTCCCGCACCGGTCGGTCGAGTCGGTGCTGCCGCGGCTCTCGGCCAGCCATTACGGCGCGCCCGTCGTCGAGCCCGGGGCGAGCGAGGCCATGCGTGCGGGCCTGGCGGCGGTCGACGTCGAGATCCGGGCCGAGGTTGCCTCGACCGAGCTCACGCTGCATGAGGTGCTCGCGCTGCAGCCCGGCCACGTGCTGCGCTTCGGCGTGCCCGCGGCGAGCGGCGTGCGCCTCTACGCGGGCCGCGTGCCCGCCCACCGGGCCCAGCCCGGCCGTAACGGCAACCACCGCGCCGTGCAGGTGATCGGCGGAATGGGGGAGGCGGCATGACCACGGAAGAAGCCCTGATCACGCTCGCCGAGTCGACGGGAGAGGCCGTCGCGCAGGTGCTCGAGATCGTCAGCTCGGTCGCGGTGGAGCGCAGCCACGTGGCGATCGTGGCCACCGGCGAGTCGCCGCTCGACTCGCTGCCCGTGCCGGCCGTCGCCGCCAGCGTCTCCTACATCAACGGCGTCACCGGCGGGAACATCTTCGTCATGACCCGGCTCGGCGTCCGCCGCCTGGCCGCAGCCATGATGGGCGTCGAGGCGATGGAGGTGGACGACTCCGAGGAGCTGTCCGAGCTCGACCTCTCGGCCGCCGGCGAGGCCATGAACCAGATGATGTCGGCAGCCGCCGCGGCCACCGCCGCCGTGCTCGGCCAGCCGGTGGACATCTCGCCCCCGGAGACGCGGTTCTTCGCGACCCCCGCCGAGGCGGAGGACGCCTACGACCTGACGCCGCACGTGACCACCGTCGGGTTCACCCTGCTCGACGAGCCCTGCCGGCTGGTGCAGCTCGTGCCGAACGCCTTCGTCGTGCGGATGAAGGGCGCCCTCGACGAGCTGGCCGCCCAGGCCGCCGCCGCCGACCGCGGCCGGCCCGAACCGGGCGAGCGCATCTCGGCCGCCGCCGTCAGGGGCGTGCCGGTGCGCGTGTGGGCCGAGCTGGGACGCACGCACATGCCCGTGGGGCAGGCCGTCGGGCTCGCCACCGGCGCGGTGGTGGAGCTCGACCGCGCCCCCGACGATCCCGTCGACCTGTTCGTGAACGGGCGCCTGTTCGGCACCGGCCGGCTGCTCCTGGTCGAGGACGAGTGGGCGGTCCGGATCGAGTCGGTGCTCCCGAGCGAGCACGCCTTCTCGGCGAACGATGACCACGAAGGAGGAACCAGCTGATGGCACGTGTGCTGATCGTGGACGACGCCGCGTTCATGCGAAAGATGCTCACCGACGTGCTCGCCAAGGGCGGACACGAGGTGATCGGCGAGGGCAGAAACGGCACCGAGGCCGTGACCAAGTTCGAGGAGCTGCGGCCCGACATCATGACGCTCGACATCACCATGCCCGAGAAGGACGGCCTGGTGGCGCTGCGCGAGATCCTGGCGCTCGAGCCCGCCGCCAAGATCGTGATGTGCTCCGCACTCGGGCAGGAGTCCAAGGTGCTCGCGGCCATCCGCTCGGGCGCAAAGGACTTCGTGGTCAAGCCGTTCCAGCCCGACCGCGTCCTCGACGCGATCGCCAAGGCGCTGGGCTAACGCGCCAAAAGGGGTCTGACCCCGTTTCGCACACAATCCTCAATCGCAAGGAATCCCTGTCGATTACCCGTCTGGGCGAAGCCCCCG
Organism: uncultured Actinomycetes bacterium; assembly: GCA_963732075.1. Classification (GTDB taxonomy): domain Bacteria; phylum Actinomycetota; class Thermoleophilia; order Gaiellales; family JAICJC01; genus JAICJC01. The sequence goes on from CAVSYD010000003.1 coordinate 751,182, forward strand.
CCAAGCCCGAAACGACTCTGATGCGCAAGAATTTCACGTTCAATCTCGAGCCCATCCGGGCCCTCCGCGAGCAGGCCGAGCGCCAGGCTCAGGAGGAGCTCGCCGCAGAGCTTGCCCGCGAGGTGAGCCGCAAGTCGGCGCTGTCGGATGCCTCCCGCCGCGCCGCCGCCGCCCGCAGCGCGCGGACACCGCGCTCGGGCGCGGTCGTCACCGGCCACGACCTGCGGGCATCCGAGGCGTTCGTCGCCCGCACCGAGAACGAGCAGGAGGTCGCCCGCCGTGACCTCGCCGCGCAGGAGCGAGAGGTCGCCGAGAGCCGCGTGCGCCTCGTCGAGGCCGGCCGCCAGCGCGAGATCCTGGAACGGCTCAAGCGCCGCCGGGCCACCGAGCATGCGCATGAGGCAGCCCGCCGCGAGGAGCACTCGCTGGCCGAGATCGCGCTCACCGCGTACCTGCGCAGCCCGCAGAGGCACGCCGCATGAGCATCGACGCCGCCATCGCCCAGATCGACCAGGTCATGTCGCTCGAGGCCAGCCTCGAATCGCAGTTCGCGGCCGCGACGACGCCCCCGCGGCGACGACCGCCACGGGCGCGACCGCCTTCTCGCAGGTGCTCGGCACCCAGACGCCCGCGCCCGCCGGGGATGCTCCGTCGGGGTCTGCGCCCTACACCGCCGACATCCAGGCTGCCGCGCAGAAGTACGGCGTGTCCCCGGCGCTGATCGAGGCCGTGATCCAGCAGGAGTCGGGGTTCAATCCGAACGCACAGAGCGGCGCCGGCGCGGGCGGCCTGATGCAGCTGATGCCGGCGACGGCGCGCGGTCTCGGCGTCACCGACGTCTACGACCCGGCCCAGTCGATCGACGCCGGCACGCACTACCTGCGCGACCAGCTCAACCGCTTCGGCGGCAACGTCCGCCTCGCCCTGGCCGCGTACAACGCCGGCCCGGGAGCCGTGGCCGCCTACGGCGGTGTGCCGCCGTACGCCGAGACGCAGAACTACGTCGCCGACGTGCTGGCCAACTACGCACGCTTCTCGGCGTCCCCCACCACGTCCCAAGGAACCACGACATGACCGAATCCGTCCCGGCCGTCGCGCCCGTCGCGACGCCGAGCCAGGCGCCGCCAAAACGCGGCGACGATCCGCCGTCCGAGGCCTTTGCAGTGGCGCTCGGTTCGGCGGCGGCGACAGAGTCGCCCCCGCCCGGCGCATCAGCCACAAAAGCCCGGACCGCAGCAGCGGGGGGCAAGCAGGCCGAAGGCGACTCCTCCGGCCAGACCAAAAAGAACGCGGCGCCCGCCGCCCCGCCCCTCCCGGCGGTCGCAGCGGCGTCCCCGCCTCCGGCTCTGGCCGCAGCGGCGGCGCTGCAGGCGCAACCCGCGCCGCCCGCGCCGCCGGCCCCGGTCGCGACCGGCACGCCGGCCACAAAGACCGCACGCCCCGCCACTGCGGCACCTGCTGTGGCGCAGCCGGCGGCCACCGCCCTGCCCGCGCCGGCTCAGCCGGTGCAGCGGGCCCAGCCGGCTCAGCCGGCGACTCAGCCTGCGCCGACCGTCCAGGCGCCGGCACCGGCGCCCGCCGCAGCAGCGCCCGTGACCGCCACACCGCCGGCTGCGTCGGCGGAGAAGGCCCGGCCGGTCACGGCCAAGTCCACTCCGGCTGTGGCACGGCCGGCGACGATCACGGCGCCCACCGCGGGCACCGCCCGGCCGGCGGCGCCAGTCCCGAGCGGCCACAGCGGCGCCGGCTCGCAGCAGAACTCGGGCCAGCCGGCCCCCCGCCAGGCACAGCCGCAACCGGCGCCGAGCGCACCCGCGTCGAGCGCACCCGCGCCGGCCGCACCCCACCAGGCCGCCGCTTCACCGGCAGCTCCCGCGGCGGATCCCACGGTCACGGCCGCGCCGGCCGCGCCCGCCGCCGCCCCCGCCGCCCCCGCCGCCCCGCAGGATGCCAAGGCGGCCTCCACGCTGACCGCCAACGCCACGATGCAGGACATCGCCGACGTCACGGGCACGACGATGCGGATGGCGGTGCGGGCCGGTCAGCCGGTCGCGCGGATCACGCTTCAGCCCGAGGAGCTCGGCGGCGTGCAGGTGACGATGCGCTACCACGACAACGGCGTCTCGGCCACCGTCACGACCGACAACCGGGCCGCGGCGCAGGAGCTGCTTCAGTCCGGCGCCGACCTGCGCCGGTCGCTCGAGAGCCAGGGCGTCACCGTCCACGGGCTCGATGTCCAGCTGTCGGGCGAGGATCGCGGCAGCAACCAGAACGGCGAGCGGGCGGCCGACACGGCCCGCGCGATGGGGCCGGCCGGCGGCGGCGACGCCGAAGCCGACGAGGCCGAAATCACGATCCAACCGTCGCGGCTGCCCCTCCCGGGGTCGCAGATCGACGTCTTCGCGTAGGAGGAACCATGAGCACCGTCAGTTCACTCGCGGGCACGACACCCACCACGTCGGCCTCCGTGTCCAACCCCAGCGCGATCCTCGGCCAGGACGGGTTCCTGCAGCTGCTGGTCGCCGAGATGCAGAACCAGGATCCGCTCAGCTCGTCGCAGGATCCGACCCAGACCGTGACGCAGATGGCGCAGTTCTCCTCGGTGGAGCAGCTGACCAACCTCGTCCAGGGCTCCCAGCAGGCGCAGAGCATCGCGCTGATCGGGCACAACGTCGCCTACACCGACTCCGAGGGCAACGAGGGCTCGGGCGTGGTCGACGCGGTGACCTTCAGCTCGGGCTCGCCCGTGATCGATGTCAACGGCACCTCGGTGGATCCGAGCCAGATCATCGGCGTCTCGTAGCCATGTCCGCCGACCCGCTCCGTCTCAATCCGGCAACCACGCCCCCGGGCGTGGCCGGTGTCACGCCGCCCCCCAAGGGCGCGCGCGGCCCTGCCGTGGACGGGCCGGCCTTCGATCAGCTGCTGCAAAAGCAGATGGCGGCCACCGATTCGCAGCCACTGCGACTCAGCGGCCATGCCCTCGAACGGCTGCAGCAGCGCGGCATCCCCGTCGACGCGGCCACCATGGCGCGGCTCAACGAGGGTGTGCAAAAGGCCGCCGCCAAGGGCTCGCGAGACGCACTGGTGATGGTGGACTCCACCGCCTTCGTGGTGTCGGTACGCAACCGCACCGTCATCACGGCGGTCGACGCGGCCAGCATGAGGACAGAGTCTTCACCAACATCGACAGCGCAGTCATCTCCTAACCGCTGACCACGACACCGGGCCAGCCAGCCGGACCTCGCAGAGGAAGCGGGACGCCGAGAGAGGGACAGATCCCCATGATGCGAGGAATGTTCTCCGCGATCAGCGGCCTGCGCGTCCATCAGACGATGCTGGACGTGACCGCGAACAACATCGCCAACGTCAACACCATCGGCTTCAAGGGCCGAGCGCGTCAGCTTCGAGGACGCGCTCTCCCAGCTCGAGTCCGGCGCCAGCGCCCGTCGACCGCGCCTCGGCGGCACGAACGCCGAGCAGATCGGCCTCGGCGTCCAGCTCGGCGGCGATCGACACCGAGATGACCTCGGGCGCGATCCAGTCGACCGGCAACCCGCTCGACCTGCGCCATCCAGGGCGACGGGTTCTTCCGGCTGGCCGCCGACGGCACCCAGCTCGGCAGCATCGGCACGAGCTACATACACGCGCGCCGGCAACTTCACGACCGACGCCAACGGCAACCTGGTCACGCAGGACGGCAACTACGTGGTCGGCTCACGCCTCGACACGAACGGGCACCCGCCGACGGGCGCCGCCAACGACGACCAAGATCACGATCCCGGCCGGACCGCGATTCGGTCTCGATCGGCCAGAACGGCATCGTCAGCTACGTCGACCGACCGGCGGGCAACGTCGCCAAGCGCTGGCGGTCATCTCGCTGGCCAAGTTCCCGAACGACGCCGGCCTGCAGCGCGTCGCCGGCAACAACTGCATCGCGTCCACCAACTCGGGCACCGAGACGGTCGGCATCGCCGGCGACCGAACGGTCTCGGCACCATGATCGCCGGGGGCGGTCGAGATGTCGAACGTCGACCTCGCGCCAGGAGTTCACGAACATGATCAGGCCCAGCGCGGCTTCCAGGCCAACGGCCGCGTCATCACGACCGCCGACCAGATGCTCCAGGAGCTCGTCAACCTGAAGCACTAGGCAGGGCAGCGGTGACGGGGCGGGCCCAGGCGGGCCGCCCGTCGACCCATGGCCGCCACCGAAGGAGCCGGCGTGATCGCCCTCCACCGCATCAGCCAACCCGAACACGAGCTGTACGTCAACCCCGACCTGATCCAGGTCGTCGAGGCGAATCCGGACACCGTCATCACGCTCGCGAACGGCGTCAGGCTCGTCGTCGCCGAGAGCCCGGCCGAGGTGGCGCAGCTCGTGCGCGAGTGGCGGGTCGCGCATCCTCGACCGACGCGCACTGAGCCCGTCGCGGTCGCCGACGCCCGCGCCTCGGCCGGCCGGCTCGGCGCCGGTCGTGCGCGCTCCCCGCAGCAGCCTGTCTCAAGCACGACTGAAAAATCTGGCTGTGAGTGACGATTACATCACTGTCGTGCAATACAGGCGGCCAAGGAGGGCCGCGACGTGACCCGAAGGATCGGACAACATGAAGGCCATCACCGCATTGGCATCGCTTGCGCGTTGGCCTCCTTTTGCTCGCCGCGCCCTCATGGAGGGACGAACCCGGTTGCCTTCATCAACATCCCCGCGCTCGTCCTGATCGTGCGGCGGCACGACCGGCGCCACGATGGCGTCGACCAACTTTCGCTCGTTCATGACCGCGCTCAAGGCGGCCATGCTGGCGTTCAAGGGATCGTCGATCGACTCTGCCGCACTCGATCGGCCAGATGGTCGAGCTGTCCGAGAAGGCCCGCCGCAACGGCCTGCTGGCGCTCGAGGAGGACGTCGCCGAGATCGACGACGAGTACACACGCAAGGGCCTGCAGCTGGTCGTCGACGGCACCGACTCCGATCTCGTGCGCGCGATCCTGGAGTCCGAGGTCGACGGCATGGCCGACCGCCACGCCCAGGTGGCGGCCAGTTCTTCAACCGCCGGCGGCTTCGCCCCGACCCTCGGGATCCTCGGCACCGTCATGGGCCTGGTCCACGTGCTCGAGAACCTGGACGCGCCCCGTCCCGCTCGGCCCGGCGATCTCCGGCGCGTTCATCGCCACGCTCTACGGCGTCGGCAGCGCCAACCTGATCTTCCTGCCGATCTCGAACAAGCTCAAGGAGATGTCGGCCACCGAGCTCAACCACCGCACCATGCTGCATCGAGCGCATCCTCTCGATCCAGGCCGGCGACAACCCGCGCCTGCTGGCCGAGAAGCTCGAGACGTACATCGCGCCGGCCGAGCGCGGCCAGGCGGCTCCCGCCGAGGCGGCCGGCGGCACCGGCCGGCGCGGGCGAACTGAGGGAGGCGGCATGAGCGCCAGCCGGGCACGCGCACACCGGCGGGGCGGCCACGGCGGCGGGGGGCACGAGGGCGGCGACGAGCGCTGGCTCCTGACCTACGCCGACATGATCACGCTGCTGATGGCGCTGTTCATGGTGCTGTGGTCGATCTCGTCGGTGAACATCTCCAAGTTCCAGGAGCTGCAGCACTCGCTGCAGAAGGCGTTCATCGGCGAGGTCCTCGACGGCGGCAGGGCATCCAGCCGGGCAACCCCGACCCGCATCACCAGGGCGTCCAGACCGCCACCCCCAGCGGCGTCGGTCGACTCGACGTCTCAACATCTTCACGCGGACGCCGATGGGCACCGCGCCGAACTCGGCCCAGCTGGCCAAGGCCGCCGCCGCCGAGCAGAACAACCTGCCGAGGTGCAGCACCAGGTCGAGAACTACGCCCGCCAGCACGGGTTCGCCAACGACATCCGCACGACCATCGACGAGCGCGGGCTGGTGATCCGGCTGCTCACCGACAAGGTGCTGTTCGACAGCGGCCAGGCGACGCTCAAGCCGACCGCGACGCCGCTGCTGTCCGAGGTCGCGAAGCTGATCGTCTCGACGCGACATCGCAAACCCGATCAGCGTCGAGGGCAACACCGACAACGTCCCCGTCGACGGGCGGGACTTCCCGTGCAACTGGGAGCTCTCGACCGCCCGCGCCGACCGCCGTGCTCGAGGTTCCTGATCCATCACGGCGTCTCGCCGCGCGGCTCTCCGCGATCGGCTACGCCGACGAGAACCCCGTCGCGCCCAACGCACCGGCCGCGGGCCGCGCGCTCAACCGCCGCGTCGACGTGGTCGTCATCCGCTCCAACGCCACCGACTCCTCCGGAGGAACGACCCCGTGAAAGGCAAGCTCAAGTTCATCCTGCCCGTGTCTCCTGCGTGCTGTTCGCGGCCGCAGGCGGCGCCTACTGCTTCGTGCTGGCCCCCAAGCCGGCGAAGGCGGCCCAAGCCAAGATCCACGGCACGCTGTTCCCGCTCTCGCCCGAGTTCGTCGTCAACCTGAGCCGGCGGACACTACGGCAAGGTCACCGTCGCGCTGCTGCTCGCGACGGCGCCGCCGCCGGCGCCCGCCGACGGCTCGCCGGCGACGCTGCCCGAGGACTGCGGCCGTCCGCGCCGATCATCACCAACGACCTGACCGGGCCTCCCGACAGCGACCTGATCGAACGCGCCAAGCGCCGAAGCACCTGCTCGAACGAGATCCTCAGAGATCTCAGCGCGACGACCGATGAACCGGTCAAGGAGGTCCTGTTCACCGATGTGGTCGTCCAGTGAGGTGCCCCGCATGACCGATCACTCCGCCGACCGACGCCCGCCGACATCGCCGCCGAGGCAGGCCAGCCGAGCTCGTCGATGCCCGTGCTCGACGAGCCGCTGGCCGGCGGCCGTCGCGACGGCGACGTCGACCTCGGCGCTCGTCCTGGACGTGCCGGTGGAGCTCGCGGTCGAGATCGGCCGGACGACGATGACGATCCGCGAGACGCTCGAGATCGGCCCCGGCTCGATCGATCCCGCTGAACCGCATGACCGGCGAGCCGGTCGACCTGCTCGTCAACGGCCACCGGATCGCCCGCGGCGAGGTGGTCGCGATCGACGAGGAGTTCGGCCTGCGCATCACCCAGGTCGTGTCGCCCGAGCGGCGCCTCGACGCCGCCGCCTGACCCGTCCGTGAATAACCGGTGCCAGGCACCAAATATTCACCCACCGTGCGGTGCGGATGCGGATTTGGAAGCGACGGCGTCCCCGTGCCTCCATGGGGGTTGGGTCAGACCGGGGACATCGTCCGCAGGGTCCAGCCCACAAAGCCTGCGCCCACGACGGCTCACGCCCTCCAGCGTTGGTGGCCTCTCGCCACGTGGCGGCTCGCGGATTTGGGAGCGACGGCAGTCCCCCGTGCCTCCACGGAAGGCATGCGCCAAAAGGGGTCTGACCCCGTCTTGGCGCGGTCGCGGGATGGCTGAGGCTAGGCGGCGCGGCGCAGTGGGGGGGCCACCGCGTCGTACTTGTCGATCCGGTCCTTGAGCGTGCGGCGGATCGAGCCAGGATCTGGGAGACGCGCGACTCGCTGACGCCGAGCAGGCGGCCGACCTCGGCGCCCTGCAGGTGCTTCACGTAGAGGAGCACCAGGATCGTCTGCTCCCGCTCGCTGAGCGATGCGATGGCGTCGCGGAGCACGTCGGCGCGCTCGCTGGACAGGGCCGCCAGCTCCGGATCGAACTCACCGGGGCCGCCTCGATCGTGTCGCCGACCTCGACCGGCATGGCTTCCTCGGTGCCGCGGGCGGGCGTGTTCAGGCTGAGCACGTCGGCGCGGGCGAGACCCTCGAGCTGACCGTGCAGCTGGTCGACGCCGATCTCGAGCTCGCGCGCGAGCTCATCGTCGGTGGGCACGCGGCCGGTGCGGGCCTGCCACTGCTCCCGCGCGCGCTCGATGGCGCGGCCGTTGCGGCGAAGCGCCCTCGGCGCCCAGTCCTGGCGGCGGAGCTCATCCATGATGGCGCCGGACACGCGCGTCCACGCGTACTGCTCGAACGTGGCGCCCTTCGCCGGGTCGAACCGGTCGACCGCCCCGATCAGCGCGAGCAGCCCGCACGACACGAGGTCGTCGAGCTCGCAGTGGGCCGGCAGCTCGCGGACCTTGCGGCAGGCGAGGTACTTGACCATCGGCGCGTACGAGAGCACGAGCCGGTCGCGGGCGGCCACATCCCTGTGGTCGATCCAGGCCCGCCACAGCGACTCGGCGGTGCCGGCCGTGGGCCGTGAGCTTGGGCAGACGTCGCTTCCACTGGGGGAACCTCCAAAAAGGGACGAACAGACGGGGGGATTTGAGACTCGATCGGGGTCACGGCACGGGAAGCCCGCGGCGTGAGACGTCCGTATCGGCAGGCAGGCGCGGGACTGCCTCCCCGTTTTGGGGTAATCCGGCGCGACCCGGCCGGGGACGCTCCACGCGGGGTGGCCGAGCGGTGCTCAAGGTGCGGCGCCGGGCGTCCGATGACGTGTCTCGCTTTGCCCTCCCGTCGCTGCCCCCCACTCCTGACGAGCGCCGGCCCGATCGCGCTTGCCGTCACCGCGCTCGTCCTGATCGCGCCCGTTTCGGCTGCCGCCGCGACCAGCGGCCAGACGCCTCCCGCGACGCAGGCAAACGCCAAGAGCCACGCCAAGGCGCCGGCGTTCCACCAGGACAAGACCCCGCTCGATCCGGCCGTGGCGGGAGCCGATTCCGCGCACGGATCGGCCACGGTCGGCGTCGGCAGCGCCGGCGCGGACGCGATCCGCACGATCGTCGGCCTCGCCGTCGTGCTGGGCGTGATCTACGGCGTCTACTGGCTGCTCAAGGCCACGTCCCGGTCGCGCGCGGGCCGCCCTGACGACCGCATCGGCCTGGTCGCGACCACGCCGCTTGCCCCGAACCGCGCGCTGCACCTGGTGCGCGCCGGGGACGAGCTGATCCTGGTCGGCGCGACCGAGCACACCATCACGCCCCTCCGCGTCTACACCGCCGAGGAGGCCCTGGCCGTGACCGCCGAGGAGTCGCCCATGCTCGCGCTGCCGCCCGCCGAGCCGGCCGAAGCGCGCGGCCTGATCGAGACCCTCCGCCACAGGACGGCCCGCCAGTGACCTTCCTGCCGCTGCTCGCAAGCGCGGATCGGGCATCTCGATCAACGGCAACGCGCTCTCGACCCCCGTCGAGATCCTGGTCGCGATGACGCTGCTCACGGTGATCCCCGGCGCGCTCCTCGATGGTCACGGGCTTCACCCGCATCCTGATCGTGCTCGGGTTCGTCCGCAACGCGCTCGGCACGCCGACCAGCCCGCCGAACCAGGTGCTCGTCGGCATGTCGCTCTTCCTGACCATCTTCGTGATGGCGCCGACCTTCAAGCAGATGAACACGGTCGCGATCCAGCCGTACACGAGCCACGAGATCTCGCTGCAACAGGCGGCCGAGCGCGGCCAGCAGCCGCTGCGCACGTTCATGTTCAAGCAGACCCGCGACTCCGACCTCGCCCTCTTCGTCCGCATGGCCCACCTGCCACGGCCGAAGACGCGAGCCGACATCCCCACCTACGTGCTGGTGCCGGCCTTCATCATCTCGGAGCTCAAGACCGCGTTCCAGATCGGCTTCCTGATCTACCTGCCGTTCCTGATCATCGACATGGTGGTCGCCTCGACCCTGATGTCCATGGGCATGATGATGCTGCCGCCGGTCCTGATCTCGCTGCCCTTCAAGATCATGCTCTTCGTGCTCGTCGACGGCTGGCACCTCGTCGTCCAGAGCCTCATCCAATCATTCCACACCTGACGATGAACGCCGACACCGTCAACTCGCTGGCCACCCAGGCCATGACCATCGCCCTCGAGGTGTCGATGCCGTTCCTGCTCGCAGGGCTCGTGGTCGGGCTGGTCGTCTCGGTGTTCCAGGCCGTCACGTCGATCCAGGAGCAGACGCTCACGTTCATCCCCAAGATCCTGGTGATCGGGGCGGTGCTCGCGCTGGCCGGGCCGTGGATGCTCGACCAGATGCTGACCTACACGATCAACCTGTACACGAACATCCCCGACCTCGTCGGCCCGTGACCGTCGACCTGCCGACGACGGTGCTCGCACCGGTGGTGGGGTTCGTGCTGGTGCTGTGCCGGGTGGGCGGGCTGTTCGTGCTGGCGCCGGTCTTCTCGATCAACATGATCCCGGTGCGGGTCAAGCTGATGCTGGCGATGGCCATCTCGCTCGCGATCATGCCGCTGGCCATCCACGGGCAGACCGTCCCCACCGACGCCGGCCAGGTGGCCGGGCTGATGCTCAAGGAGATCGTGGTGGGGCTCGCGTTCGCGCTCCCGATGGCGCTCGTGACCGCCGCGGTCCAGGCCGGCGCGAGCATCCTCGACACGATGATCGGGTTCTCGTTCGCGTCGATCCTCGACCCGGTGAACAACCAGCAGACCGCCGTCATCGGCCAGTTCTACTCGCTCTTCGCCATGATGGTGTTGCTGATGACCGGCGGCGACCACATCATGATCGAGGGCATGGCGGCGAGCTACCGCGCCCTGCCGATCACCGCCTACCCGGACATCTGAGCCGTGACCGCCGGGATGCTGAACGTGCTGGCGCAGGTGTTCGCGATCGGCCTCGAGATCGCCGCGCCGGCGCTCATCGCGCTCATGATCACCGACGCGGCGATCGGCCTGGTGTCCCGGGCGGTGCCGCAGATGAACGTGTTCGTGGTCGGCCTGCCGGCGAAGATCCTGGTGGGGATGACGGTCATCGCGGCGACGCTGCCGTTCGTCTCGGATCAGATCCAGTCCACGCTCCAGCAGTCGGTCGTGCAGGCGCTGAACACGTTCGGCGGCTGAGCCGTGGCCGACAACCGCACCGAGAAGCCCACTCCCAAGCGCCGGTCGGAGGCGCGCAAGAAGGGCCAGGTCGCCCGCTCGCCCGACCTGACGTCGGCCGCCGTGCTCATGGGCGGGATCGTGGCGCTCGTGATCACGGCGCCGACCATGCTCGACCGGTTCGCGGACGTTGTCCGGGTCGGGCTCAGCCAGTCGGGCGACACCCACCTCGCCGGCCGGGCCGGGCTGGGGTCGCTGATGTGGTGGGCGATGAAGTCGATGCTGGGCATCGCCGCGCCCGTGGCCATCACCGCCACCGCCGCCGGGCTGGTGGCGAACCTCGTGCAGAACCGGCCCCAGATCACCGGCGCCGCACTCGCGCCGCAGTGGAGCCGGATCAACCCGCGCACGGGCATGAAGCGCCTGATCGGGACGCGCGCGCTCTTCGATGCCGGCAAGACCATCGTCAAGACCACCGTCGTCGGCGTCGCCGCGTTCGTCGCGATCTGGCCGCGCATGACCGACCTGGCCGGCTGGCCGGCGCGCCACCGGGCGAGATCCTGTCGCAGCTCGCCGGCGCGGTCATGACCCTCGCCCTGTACGTCTGCTTCGCGTTCCTGGTCATCGGGATCATCGACTTCACGCTGGCAGCGCTACCAGCACGAGAAGTCGCTGAAGATGACCAAGGAGGAGGTGCGGCAGGAGGCGCGCCAGTCCGACCTCGCCCCCGAGGTGCGGCGGTCGATCCGGCGGCGTCAGTTCGCCCGCGCCCGCAAGCGCATGATCGCCGACGTCGCGACGGCGGACGTCGTGGTGACGAACCCGACGCACTACGCGGTCGCGCTCCGCTACGACGGCAGCCGGCCCGCGCCCGAGATCGTGGCCAAGGGCGTCGACCTGGTGGCGGCCGCGATCCGGGCGGCGGCCGAGGAGGCCTCGGTGCCGATCCTCACCAACCCGCCGCTGGCCCGGGCGCTGTACCGCGAGGTCGAGATCGGGCAGATGATCCCCGACGAGTTCTTCGCGGCCGTGGCCGAGGTTCTGGCCTTCGTCTTCCGCACCGCCAGGCGCCGCAACCGGGCCGCATAAGCCGGTTGCCAGAGCCCCGGAATGCGCGTCCGGAGCGCGGTCGAAATCGACCCTCATACTGCGGGCCGAGCTTGCCGATAACGGCCAGGATGCGAACCGGATGCCCCCGTTTCGCGGCCGTGCCCCCCGCGGTCGACCCCCCAAATTCTGCCCACCCCGCCGGCCTCCCGGACGAGGCGCTGATCCATGGGTGGAAGCCTGAAAGTGCTCCTGAAGCACAACGACCTGCTGGCCGCGGTCGGGGTCGTCGTGGTGGTCGCGATGATGCTCGTGCCGCTGCCAAGCGCGCTGATCGACGTGTTCATCACGGTCAACATCGCGGGCGCGCTGATGATCCTGATCACGACGATGTACGTGCCGCGGGCGCTCGACTTTGCGGCGTTCCCGTCGCTGCTCCTGCTGACCACCCTGTTCCGGCTCGGGATCAACATCAGCGTCACCCGGCTCGTGCTCCTGCACGCCGACGCCGGCGGCGTGATCCACGCGTTCGGCTCGTTCGTCGTCGGCGGCAACGTGCTGGTCGGGATGGTGGTGTTCCTGATCCTGGTCGTGATCCAGTTCGTGGTCATCACCAACGGCTCCGGCCGCGTCGCCGAGGTGGCCGCCCGCTTCACCCTGGACGCCATGCCGGGCAAGCAGATGGCGATCGACGCCGACCTGAACGCCGGCCAGATCACCGACGAGGAGGCCCGCCGGCGGCGCGACGAGATCGCGCGCGAGGCCGACTTCTACGGCGCGATGGACGGTGCCTCCAAGTTCGTCAAGGGCGACGCCATGGCCGGGATCCTGATCGTCGCCATCAACCTTCTGGGCGGGATCGGCGTCGGCCTCCTGCAGCGCGGCATGTCGTTCACGGACGCCGCCCACACCTTCCCCATTCTCACCATCGGCGACGGCCTGGCCGCCCAGATCCCGGCGCTCCTGATCTCGACCGCCATGGGCATCATCGTCACGCGCGCGGGCAGCGAGGCCGACCTGGGGACGGACATCTCCAACCAGATCATGGGCCAGCCGCGGGCGCCGATGGTCGCCGGAGCCATCGTCGCCGCGATGGGCCTCGTCCCCGGCATGCCGTTCATCCCGTTCCTGGCGATCGGGGCGATGTTCTTCCTGCTCGGCCGCGCGCTGGTCGGCCATGCCGCCACGACCGCCGCGGACGCAGCTGCCAAGAAGGCGCTGCCGGCGGCGAACCAGCAGCCCGGCGACGCCGCGGTCGGCGCGCTCCAGATCGATCCGCTCGAGCTGACCATCGGCTTCGGCCTCGTGCCCATGGTCGACGCCAAGTCGGGCGGATCGCTGCTCGGTCGCGTCGGGGTCGTCCGCCGCCAGATCGCCGCCGAGCTCGGCATGGTGATCGCGCCCGTCCGCATCCACGACGACGTGGTGCTCGACTCGCACGAGTACGCGGTCAAGGTGCGCGGCGCCGAGGTGGCGCGGAGCCGGGTCATCCCCGGCCACCGCCTGGCGATGGATCCCGGCGACGCGACACCCGGCGTCGCGGGCATCCCCACCATCGAGCCGGCGTTCGGCCTGCCCGCCGTCTGGATCGAGGAGAACCAGCGCGCCCAGGCGGAGGCGCTCGGCTACACGGTGGTCGACGCCGAGTCGATGATCGTCACCCATCTGACCGAGACGATCCGCCGCCACGTCGACGAGCTGCTGACCCGGCAGGAGACCCGCAAGCTCCTGGACGCGCTCAAGGAGCAGAACGCCGCGGCGGTCGAGGACGTCGTTCCCGACAAGCTGGGCGTCGGCGAGGTGCAGCGCGTGCTGCAGCACCTGCTCCGCGAGGGCGTCTCGATCCGCGACCTGGGCACGATCCTGGAGGCGATCGGCGACCGGGCCGCCTCCACGCGCGACCCGGCCATCCTGGCCGAGTACGCCCGCCAGGCGCTGGCCCGGTCGATCACGCTCAACTACCTGGACACCGCCAAGACGCTGCAGGCGATCTCGCTCGACCCCAACCTCGAGCAGGAGATCGCCGAGTCGGTCACCCAGACGCGCGACGGCGAGTACCTGGCGATGGATCCCTCGCGCGCGCAGGCGGTGGTCGGGCTCCTGGCCGGCGAGGTCGAGCAGGCCACCGGCATGGGCCTGCGCCCGGTGCTCCTGTGCTCGGGCCGCATCCGCCGGCACATGCGGCGGCTGATCGAGCAGGCGCTCCCCCAGCTTCCGGTCGTGTCCTACAACGAGATCCTGCCGGGAATTCGTGTCGAGTCAACCGGAGTGGTGGGCGGCTAGGCCGCACCGAAAGGAACAGCAATGGCAGAGACCCGCACCTACCAGGGCACGTCCCTCGACGAACTCCTGCCCACGATCCGGGCCGAGCTGGGCGCGAGCGCGGTGATCACCCGCCGCCGTGAGGGCGTCACCGGCGGGTTCGCGGGCTTCTTCGGGAAGCGCTGCGTCGAGGTCGAGGCGCAGTCCGGCGCTCCGGTCTCGGCCATCCCGGCCCGCAGCGTGTTCGACGCCTACGACTCGCCCCGCGCAGGGGACGAGGACGATGAGGGCGGCCCCGTCATCCGCACCCTGATGGTGCAGGCGAGCCCGTTCGCCGACGCCCTCGACGCGGCCTACGAGCAGGAGCAGGCGGGCGCGGATGATGACGCCGGCACCGGCTTTGAGGCGCTCGACGTCGTCTCCGCAAACGCCGCCGCCCCCGCCCGCACCGCACCCGCCCCGCAGGCCGCCCCCGCCGGGTGGGCCGAGGCGAGCGACAGCCTGGTGGCCGCAGGCATGCCCGAGGTCGTCGTCGATGCACTCGTGCGCGACGCGATCCGGATGGTCGCCCCATTCGACGCGGCCGCCACGCCGGAGGAGCTGGTCCGGCGGACGCTCGCGCGCATGGTGCGCGTCGAGTCCGGGTGGCGCACCAAGCGGCGCACGATCGCCCTGGTCGGCCCGGCCGGCGCCGGGAAGTCGCTGACCGCGGCCAAGTTCGCGCACGCCTACGGGTCGCGCTCGCCGTTCTCGGTTCGGCTCGTGAGCCTCGAGCCCGGGGCGGCGGACACGCGCCTGGCGGCGCTCACCGAGGGCATCGCACTCGACCGGCGGTCGGCGGCCACCCCGGAGGCGGCCAGGGCAGCGGTGCGCGGGCCGGGCACGGACACCGTGATCGTGGTCGACACCCCGCCCGTCTCGGCCGGCGACCCCGACGGGATCGCCGAGCTCGGCCGGCTCCTGCAGGCCGCGCGCCCGGACGAGACGCACCTCGTCACCCCGGCCGCCTACGACGCGCGCACGCTCCTGCACCTCCACGCCGCGCTCGAGGACGCCTGCCCGGTGAACCGGATCCTGATCTCGCGCGTCGACGAGGCGCCGTCGGCCGCCGTTGCGGTCGGCCTGTCGCTGATGCTGAAGCGGCCGGTCTCGTACCTTGCCGACGGCCGCCGGGCCGCTTCCGGGCTGCGCCCGGCCGACCCGGCCGAGCTGGCCGCGCTGGTGATGCCCTGATGGCGGATCTCAACCCTCCGTTCGTCGGGCTCTCCGAGCACCCCCAGGCGGCCGCGTCGATCCGCCGAATCAAGGCCTGGGGCGGCCTGGTGGGATTCGTCCTCGTGTCCGCCTACAGCTACCTGGCCGGGATGCCGGTGGCGGATGCGCTGCTGCGCGGCGTGATCGCCGGCATTGCCGCCCAGACCCTGGCCTGGATCGGGGCGATCGTGCTCTGGCAGCATCTGCTCGACGCCGAGGCGCGGGCGGCCGTCAAGCGCCTGGTCGCAAACCGGGAGCGCGAGCAGGCGCGTGATCGATGATGGACGGGATCGACCGCATCCCACCCACGCCTCCAGCCTGGGCGCTGCGCGAGCGAGACGCGCGCAAGGAGCGCGACCAGCAGCGGCCGAAGCCGGCCCCGCAGCCGCCGTCAGATGACGCGGACGACGACGAGCCGCCGCATCTGATCGACGTGCACGCATAGCTCTCTTTGCAATTTTCGCAGATCGCTAAAGAGCGTTTTCGGTCGGTCGATAACCAGGTTGCGTCCCGCACGGATGCGGGCGCGAAGGACACAAACCTATCTTCATGGAGGAAGATATGTCTCTTTCAGTCAGACCAACATCGAGGCGTTCGACGCGCATCGAAACCTGGTCAACACGGGCAACGAGCTCGCCAGCTCGATGGAGAAGCTCTCCTCGGGCTACCGCATCAACAAGGCCGCCGACGACGCCGCCGGCCTCGCGATCTCCGAGAAGCTGGACGCCCAGGTCAGCGGCTTGACCCAGGCCCAGCAGAACGGTCAGGACGCCGTCAAGCTGGTGCAGACCGCCGACGGCGCGATGGGCGAGGTCACCTCGATGCTCCAGCGCGTTCGCGACCTGGCCGTCGAGTACAACAACGGCACGCTGTCCAGCTCCGACCAGGCCGCCATCACGGCCGAGGTCGCCCAGCTGTGCGCGGAAATCTCGAGCATCGGTTCCAGACCCAGTTCAACGGCATCGCGCTGCTGACCGGTACGGCCACCATCACGTTCCAGGTGGGCGCCAACGACGGCGAGACCATCTCGACGTCCGCCGTGCAGCTGTTCGGTCGGGTTCCGGCAACGCGGTCGATTCGGCGATCTTCAACTTCTCGGGCTCGACGATCAACCTGTCGGCGATCGACGCCGCCATCCAGAACGTGTCCACGGACCGGGCGACGTTCGGCGCCGTCCAGAACCGGCTGCAGCACACGCTGAACAACCTCAGCAACTACCAGGAGAACCTGTCCGCGGCGGAGTCGAGCATCAAGGACGTCGATATGGCGTCCGAGATGGTCAACTTCACCAAGCTGCAGGTGCTCCAGCAGGCCGGCATGAGCGTGCTCGCTCAGGCCAACCAGGCCCCCCAGTCGGTCCTGACCCTGCTGCGCTAGTCCCACTCAGCAACACCCGCCCCACCGATCGAGGGGCCACCCACCGGGTGGCCCCTCGGCGTTTAACCGCAGGCCGCACCAAAAGGGGTCAGACCCCTTTTGGTGCGACACGGCCACAGGCCGTGGGCAATGAAGGTCGACAAAACCGCAGGACGGGGACATTGCTCGTCCCCCGATGGTTTTCCGGGGCTCGAGCGGTGTCCCCAACGCCAGCCGCCACGTTACAACAGACCACCAACCGCCGAGGGCGGGAACGGTAAGAACACCACGCTCTTGCGGGTCAGAGCTGGACGTACCCGGTGGCTTCGGAGGGCCAGCGGGTTTCTTCCCGCACGCCGTTTGAGGCGTTGCCCTCGACCGTGGTCAGCGACCCGTCGGCGTTGACCGACTTGACGATGCCCACGTGCTCGGTGCCGAAGAGGATCAGCTCGCCGGGCGCGGGGGTCGACGTGAGCCGGCCTGTGGATCGCGCCCAGTCGGTGATCTCGGCCACGGAGCCGAGGCCCTGGCCCTGGTCGCCCAGCGGCGTCCCGGCCTGGGCCGCGCACCACGAGACGAAGTAGGCACACCACGGCGCGCCGGCGTAGGCACCCTGGGTGGCGGTGCGGTACATGGCGATCTGGGGTCCGTCGTTCGATCCCGGCGGCTGCTCGGTGACGCCCACCTGGCTCTCGGCCACCTGCAGCGCCTGCAGGCCCGGGTCTGTCCCCGAGGTGCTCACGGCCGCGGGCTGGGCGACGCCGGCCGCGTTCAGCGCCTGCTGGAACGATGTCGCGCTGCCGGTCGCGGACGTCGATGCCGCCGCCGGTTGCGCTGCGGCCGGCGTCACCAGCTGGTCGATCATCGACTCGAGCTGCTGCATGCGGCTGATCGCATCGGTGAAACTGGCGGGGGCCAGTGCGTCGGCGGGAGTGCTCATCCATCCCTAGATCGCCCGCCGTGAGCGCAACTTGAGAACTGAAACGGGGCCGCCCGCACCCGGTGTGCGGACGGCCCCGTAACGAACAGCGAGGGTGCGGAGTGCGTTAGCCGCGCAGGAGCGTGAGCACCGACTGCGACGACTGGTTGGCCTGAGCAAGGACGCTCATGCCGGCCTGCTGGAGCACCTGCAGCTTGGTGAAGTTGACCATCTCCGACGCCATATCGACGTCCTTGATGCTCGACTCCGCCGCGGACAGGTTCTCCTGGTAGTTGCTGAGGTTGTTCAGCGTGTGCTGCAGCCGGTTCTGGACGGCGCCGAACGTTGCCCGGTCGTCCGACACGTTCTCGATCGGCGGCGTCGATCGCCGAGAGATTGATCGTCGAGCCGCGTGAAGTTGAAGAGCGGCGGAGTCGACCGCGTACGCCGGAGCCGGTGCCGAACAGCTGCACGGCGGAGGTGGCGATGGTCTCGCCGTCGTTGGCGCCGACCTGGAACGTGATCGTGGCGGCGCCGGTCAGCAGGGCGATGCCGTTGAAGCTCGTGTCGTTGCCGATGCTTGCAACTTCGGCGCAGAGCTGGGCGACCTCGGCCGTGATCGCCGGCCTGGTCGGACGCTCGACAGCGTGCCGTTGTTGTACTCGACCGCGAGGTCGCGGACGCGCTGCAGCATCGACTGCACCTCGCCCATCGCGCCTTCGCCGGTCTGCACCAGGTTGACGGCGTCCTGCGCGTTCTGCTGGGCCTGGGTCAAGCCGCCGATCTGGGCGTCCAGCTTCTCGGAGATCGCGAGGCCGGCGGCGTCGTCGGCGGCCTTGTTGATCCGGTAGCCCGAGGAGAGCTTCTCCATGGACGAGGCCAGCTGTTGCTCGGTGTTTACCAGGTTTCGATGCGCGTCGAACGCCTCGATGTTGGTCTGAACGGAAAGGGACATTGGTGGAAACTCCTTCGAATTTTGACTGCGGGGACTAGTCGGGTGTTACCGTCGAGGGGACGCGGCTGGCGGGCGCCAGTGCTGCCGCGGTGTTCTCTTCCTTGATCGCGAGCCAGATCTCGTGCCGGTACACCGGCACCTCGCTGGGAGCGTCGATGCCGAGGCGCACGGTCGAGCCGGACACCTCCAGCACCGTCACGGTGATCTCGTCGCCTATGCAGACACGCTCGCCCGAGCGGCGGGTGATGACAAGCACGGTCTAGACCCCCGTGGCCGCAACCGGGGCGGCCGGGGCGGCGGGTCGGACCTCCGAGAGCGGGACGCGCGAGAACAGCGGCTCGCGCACGCCGTACCTGCCCACCTCGTTGATGACCTGGCGACCGAGCCGGCGGTCGGAGTGGATCACGATCGGGCCGCGGAGGTTGATCGTGAAGTCACCGAGCTGGTCGGTCGCCCGCACCACGCAGAAGATCTCGGCCTGGTCGGGGGACTCGAGCTGCAGCTGGGCGGCGTCCTCGTCGGCCAGCTTCACCTCGTAGTCGGCGAAGAACAGCCACGGCATCGTGACCGGCAGCGCGACCGACGGGTCGTCGATCGAATGCAGCCAGTAGAAGACCGAGCGGTCGTCGCGGGCGACGAGCGCGTAGCGCGTTCCCGCCGAGCCCGATCAGGCCCTCGGGGAAGGCGATGACGGTGTCCTCGCGGATCTCGATCTTGCCGAAGCGTGTGCTGTCGATCTGCATGGTCGGGGGCCTCCTTCGCGTGTCTACGTCGCTGTGAGGAAATCCATCAGTGACGGCTGGATGATCTGCGCGCCCGCCCTCAGCGCGGCCTGATACGCGGCCTGCTGGGTCGAGAAGCTGACCATCACCTGTGTCATGTCGGCGTCCTGCGTGTTGGACAAGAGCTGCGTCGTCGACTGCTCGGTCTGCTGCAGCCTGTTGGTGGCGGTGGTGAGCCGGTCCGACAGCGCGCCCACCTGCGCGCGGCGCGTTCAGCAACGTGTCGTTGGCCGAGTCGAGCGCGGTCAGGTCGGTGGTGCTGAGCGCGTTCGTGTTGCCGGAGTTGAGGTCGTTGACGATCGTGCGAAGCGTGGCTCAGAAGCCCGCTCGAGGAGTCACCGATGATGCTCGATCCGGGCTGGTTGACCGCGCACCTGCACGCCCACGCCGATCTCGCGGTTGATCGTGCCGGTGTTGCCCGAGTACGTGTCGTCGGCGCCGAGCTGGTACGGCTGGGTGGTCGTCGTCGTGCCGGAGAAGATGTACTGGCCGCCCGACTGCGTGTTCGCGTCGGTCTTGATCGAGTCGATGAGCTGGTCAGCTCGGTGACGATCGCGGCACGGTCGGACGCGTCATTCGTGTCGTTCGCGCCCTGGATCACCAGGTCGCGTGCCCGCTCGATCGAGTCGCCGATGTCTCCGAGCGCCGTGTCGGCGACGGTCTGCCACGAGTTCGCGTCGTTGACGTTCGACTGGTACTGCTGGTTCGACGCCAGATCCGCGCGGAGCTTGAGCGCCTGGCTCGTGCCGTACGGATCGTCGGACGGCTGGTTCAGCTTGTAGCCGGACGACAGCTCCTGCTCGGACGTCGAGAGCTGGGTTGTGACGTTCTGCAGGTCGTACAGCAGCGTCTGGTTCATCATGTTCTGGGTGATGCGCTCGGTCACAGCCCGACCCTCCCGGTGCGGTTGATCAGCTGATCGAGCATGTCGTCGATCGCGCTCAGCGCGCGGGCTGATGCCTGATAGCCGCGCTGATAGGTGATGAGATTCGTCATCTCCTCGTCGAGGCTCGACGCCCGAGACCGACTGGCGCTGGTTCTGAAGCGCATTCACGAGCGACGTCGTCGTGTCGACCTGGTTCGTCGCCTGCTGGACGTCGGATCCGACCTGCGTGACGAGCTGCGTGTACGCGCTGTCGATGGTCGACGAGCCGATCACGTTCGTGTTCTGCATGTCGGCGATCGCGAGCGCGTTGCCGGCGTCGCCGACGGCGCCGGTGGCCGAGGCGGCGATCAGCGAGGGATTCGAGACGATCGCCGGGTTGACGGCGATGTTCGAGGCGTCCGTGCCGGTGAAGAAGGCGCCGCCCGTGTTGCCGTTGAGGTCGAACCCGGCCGCGCTCTGGGCGTTGGTCTGGGTGATCAGCGTCGAGGCGATCGTGTTCAGCTGGGCCTGGTAGCCCGGAATGGTCGTGTCGCGCAGCGTGATCAGGCCCTCGAGGTTGCCCGAGGTGAGGCCCGTGAGGTCGGACTCGGCGAGCGTGCTCGACGTCCCGTCCGTCACGAGCGACGCACCGCCGAACGAGACCTCGACCGAGCCGTTCGCGCCGGCGCGTCGTCGAGACGTTCCCGATGGCAGAGAGCTTGTCGAGCAGCTCGTCGCGCTGGTCGAGCAGGTCGTTGGGGGTGTCCCCGTTGACCTCCTCCTTGCTGATCGCGACGTTGAGCTGTGGCGATCTGAGCTGCCATAGGAGTTGACCTCGGTGAGCGTGTCGCCGACGTTCTGGCCCGTCTGCGTCTGCAGCGTCGAGAGCTGCGAGGAGAGGCTGGTGAAGCCGTCGGCCAGGCTCGCCGCCGACTGCGCCAGCGCCTGCCGGGTGCCCATGTCCTCGGGGTTGTTCGACAGGTTCTGCCACGCGCCCCAGTAGTTGGAGAGCAGCGAGCTGATGCCGCTGTCGGTCGGCTCGTTGAACGCGAGCTGCACCTGCTGGAGGCCGTCCTCGGTCGTCTGCGCCTGGCCCTGAAGCATCGACTGCGCGCGGTACTGGACGTCGAGGAAGCTGTCGCGCATGCGCTGGTAGGAGGCGACGTCGACACCCGTGCCCAGCTGGCCCGCACCCGCCGGCGCGGTCGACACGCCGGGCATGGCGTAGGCGGGCGACGCCACGAGCACCGCGACCTGGCGTGAGTACCCGGGGGTGCTGGCGTTGGCGATGTTGTGGCTCGTGACGTCCAGCGCCTGCTGCTGCGCGAGCAGGCCGCGGAGATTCGTCTCGAGCCCCATGAAGGTCGAGAGCGCCACGCTATGCCCTTGTATCCACGAGGTTGGCGGGCTGGGTCTGCGTCGTGTGCCCGATGGCGGTGTAGCCCGCCTGCGGGAGCGCCCGACAGCACCCGCATCAGATGATCGAGGAACAGGAGCTCCTGGCGGATCAGCACGCGGTTCTGACGATGGATGCGCGCGATCTCCGCCAGCAGCCCCTTGAGCTCGGCAGAAAGGGCGCGGACACGTGTCGCAGTGGGCTCGGGGGTCAGCTTCAGCAGCATGTCCAGGGTGACCTGATCGGCATGGACGCGGAGAACTTGAGCGGCCGATCCGAGCAGCGCATCGCGCTCACGCTCGATCTGCGCGCGCTTGCTCATCTCAACCCGGACGTCGGCGAGGCGGGCCAGGACACCCTGCACGTCCTGCTCGCGGATCGACTCGCCCTGGGCGAGCACGATTTGCAGCAGGCGCCGGTTCGACGCCAGCTGCCGCTCGAGGTGTTCGACCAGACCGTTCATCATCCGCCGCTCGTCGATGCTCCGGCCGACGGGGAGGTCGGCGCGACCGCCGCGCCGCTGCCAGCGGAGCCGGTGGTGGCGACGCCGCTCTGCTGCGCCAGCATCAGATAGAGCTGGTGGGCGATGCCGAGGCCGCCGGCCTGGGTGATGCCGTCGCTGAGGGCCTGGGGCAGCATCTGGCTGTACATCGACGTCGAGCCGTCGTCGCTCGGGAAGATCGAGTCGGTCGACGGATCACTGCCACCGCCGCTCGAATCGCCGCTCGAATCGCTGCCGTCGCTGCTGTCCGTGCCCTGCATCGTCGAGGCCAGCTGGTCGGTCAGCTCCTGGGTCAGCATCTGCTCGAAGCCGAGCGCCGCCGAGTAGAGCTGCTCGCCCTTGGGGCCCGCCGCGCGGACGTCGGGCGGGAGCACCGTCGGCATGACGGTCGAGCCGAGCGAGGTGAGTTCCTGTGCGGAGAGATCGCTCATGGCTACTGGCGGATGTCGTTTGCGACCTGCATCATCTGGTCTTGGTTTTGGATGGCCTTGCTGTCCATCTCGTAGCTGCGCTGGGCGTCGATGAGCGCCACCATCGTCTGACCGAGATCGACGTTCGACGCCTCCAGATACCCCTGCGAGATCGTCGAGCCGGTGATCGCACGCGGGGCGCCGCTTGCGACGGTCGGGGCGAACTCGTTGTCTCCGAGCGCCTCGAGGCCGGCCGTGTTCGCAACATCGACCAGGGCGACCTTGCCGATCGTCTTCTGGCCGGCGGTGACGGTGCCGTCTGCGGAGACCGACAGCGTCGAGGGATCCGTGCCCGCGGGGATGCGAAGCGGCGGGACGAGCCGGTCGCCGGCGGAGTTCACCACGTCGCCGTTGGCATCGGTCGTGAAGTCGCCCGCACGCGTGAGGGCGACGCTCCCGTCCGAGCGCTGCACCTGAAAGTATCCGGCGCCGTTGATCGCGAGCGACAGCGGATCGCCGGTCGCCTGAAGCGCGCCCTCGGCGTCGTTTCGGCCCGCGTCGACCACCGCGGCGCCGGCGCCGACCGGCATGCCCTGCTCCTTGTTGTACACCAGATCGCGGAATCCGATCCGCGCCTGCTTGTACCCGGTGGTGTCGATGTTCGCGAGGTCGTTTGCGAGCATGTCCATCCGCGTCTGCTGTGCCAGCATGCCGCTTGCTGCCGAGTAGAGTCCGTTCAGCATCGGTGCCCTTCCCAGAGGAATCCTTCGGGGCTGAGGGCCGCGTCGATGCGTCCCCCAATCGGCCTCTGCAGGAGCAGTCCAGCCGGTGCAATCCCCGTATGTACGGCCACGTTATCGGCGGCCTTGCGGGGTTCTTGAGGGCGGCGTTTGCGGGCTATTCGCCGGTGGCGCTGCCGACCGAGTCGGCGGCCTTGCCCAGCTCGGTGTCGATCGTCTGGATCGCGCGCTGGGTCGTCTCGTACGAGCGGAAGGAGACGATCATGTCAACCATCGCCTCGGACGGCTGAACGCCGGAGCCCTCGAGAAAGCCCTGCTGCACCGTGGTGCCTGCGGGCCGCACGCCGGGTGCCCCCGTGAACAGGGTGTCGCCCTGCTTGGTGGCGCCCGTGAGTGACATCACGGCGAGCGTGCCGACCGTGCGCGTGCCGACCTTGACGGTCCCGCGCGAGTCGATCGAAATCGTGCTGGGGTCGGTCGACTGACCGACGGTGATGGGCGAGCCGCTCGTGCCGAGCACCAGATCGCCCGTGTCGGTGGCCAGACGGCCGTCGCCATCGACGACGAGCTCGCCGTCGCGCGTGTAGCGCACGCCCGACCCGGTCGAGACCGCCAGGAAGCCGGGGCCGTCAAGCGCGATGTCGAGCGGGTCGCCCGTGTTCTGCAGGGGGCCCTGCGAAAGATCGGTGACGACCTTGGTGATGCGCGATCCCATGCTCAGCGAGCCGACCGCGGCACCGGTGTTCGAGTTCCAGAGCAGCAGGTCCGAGAAGCTCGCCTGCTCCGCGCTGTCCGCCTTGTAGCCGGGCGTCGACGCGTTCGCGAGGTCGTTCGCAAGCTGATCCTGCCGCACCTGCTCGGCGATCATCCCGGATGCCGCGATATACAAACCTCGTTCCACTGGAATTCGCTCCTCGACGGTCGATGACACGGATCCGGAGACACCGGTTCCTGGGCCGGGTAGTCGTCCGAGAACAAGGTGAATTGACATGAACCTGGAGCAGATCACCCTGAAGGGGGCCGCGGTAGACCCGGCGTCGGGAGCGCGCCCGCTGACGCTCGCAGCCGGTAAGGACATGGTCGCGCGCGTCGTCTCGGCGCCGCCGGCGGGCGGGCACGGGCTGATCACGCTGGCGGGCGTGGTGCTCGAGGCGCGCGTGCCGGCAGGCCTCGTCGCCGGGCAGACACTCAGCCTGCGCGTCGTGCGCGCGGACGCGCGCGAGCTGGTGGTGCGGATCCAGCCGCAGGCGGCGGACGGGAAGGACGACCAGGACGTGGCGCGACTCGCGGGCCAGCTCGCGCTGCGCGGCGACGGCGAGCTTCTGCGCGCGGCGCTCGGTCTCGCCGAGGGGGCATTGTGGCTGCCCGGCGGCGCCGCCGCCACCGTCACCATCGAGCCTGACTCCGGCCGGCAGGGCGCCGATCAGGAGGGTTGCCGGTGGCGAGGCGGCGTTCACCCTCCACCACCCGAACGTGGGCGCGGTCGAGGTGCGGCTGCGGCTGGACGCGGCCGGCGTCGAGGCCGCCGTGGTCACCCCCGCGGGCGGCGTGGCCGAGAGGGCCGCGGCGACGCTGCCCGACCTGGTGGCGGGGCTCGAGCGCGCGACCGGGCGGCCGGGCATCGCCAGCGTCCGCATCAGGCGCAGCGGCGAGCGGGGGCCGATCCCGCCGAAGGGGGCCTACGATGGCTACGCCTGAGCCCGGGCCCGAGGCCGCTGCGGAGGCCGCTGCCGAGACCGGCATCCCGCTTCGGATCGCACCCGACGCGCCCCCGGAGCTGTACCGCGCCGTCGCGGAGGCACTGGCGTGGGCGTACCGCCTGACGGGTTGCGAGCCACCGGCATGAAGGGCTCGCACTCCGACCCCAGTCGCGGCTACAATTGGCGCATGGTCACGCTCACCGAAGTTGCAGCCAAGCGCGTGAAGGCGCTCGCGGCCGAGGATCCCGAGGCTCAGGTGCTGCGCCTGGCCGTCGAGGGTGGCGGCTGCTCGGGATTTCAGTACGCCATCGGGTTCGACACCGACAGTGAGGCCGACGACGTCGAGATCGACGCGTACGGCGTCCGGGTCGTGATCGATCCGATCAGCCTTCCCTACCTGCAGGGCTCGACGATCGACTATCAGGATGGCCTGATGGGCGCGGGGTTCAGCTTCGACAACCCCAATGTCGCCTCGACATGCGGCTGCAACGCCTCGTTCCAGGCGAAGCCCGACGTCGAGGGCCCGTACTCACCCAAGGCCGACGGCTGCGGCTGAGTCCGCGGGCGTAGCGTTGGAGCGGCCGGCCGGGAAGCCGCTCCTCGTCACCGGTGCGATCCGGTCCGGCACCGGCTGGGTCGGCCAGATGCTGGCCGCCTCGCCGACGCCGCTCGGCTACATCTGGGAGCCCTTCAGCCGCCTGCACCGGCCCGGCACGCTCGCCATCCGCTGGCCGCACTGGTTCCCGTACGTCTGCGCCGAGAATGCCGAGCCGTTCGTTCCGGCGATCGAGCGCTCGCTCGTGTTCGACTACCAGACGAAGGCCGAGATCGCCGTCGTGCGCAGCGTCAAGGATGCGGGCCGGATGGTTCGCGATGTCGCGCGCTGGCGGGCATACCGGCGCCGCGGCGCCGCGGCGCTCTACAAGGATCCGATTGCGATCTTCTCGGCCGACTGGCTCGCCGACCGGTTCGGGATGGACGTGGTCGTCACCATCCGGCATCCCTGCGCGTTCGCCGCGAGCATCAAACGGCTGCACTGGAACTACACGCAGCGCTTCGGCGACCTGCTCGCCCAGCCACTTCTGATGCGTGACTTCCTGGCCGCGTACGAGGAGCCGCTGCGGGCGTACTCCGGGCGCGAGCAAGACATCGTCGATCAGGCCATCCTGCTCTGGAACGTCCAGACCGAGGCGATCGTCCGGCACCGCGATCGGCATGAGTCGGACTGGGTGTTCGAACGGCTCGAGGACATCTCGCGCGAGCCGGTCGACCGCTTCCGCGAGCTCTTCGGGCGCCTCAACGTGACCTGGGACGACGGGGTCGAGGCGCTCGTGCGGTCGACGTCCGACGCCTCCAACCCTGCCGAGGCGAGCCGGCCCGACTCCGTCCGCCGCGACAGCGCCGCCCACATCACCAACTGGAAGCGGCGGCTGACTGCAGACGAGATCGCCCGCGTCCGCACGGGAACAGAGCATCTGTGGACGAGGTTCTACGACGACAGCGATTGGTGAGCGCGGGCGCGGTACGTGTCGGTGCGGTAGCGCAACTCGAGTGCGGTGACGCCGTGGCGGTCGAGCACGCCGCGCGCCTCTGACAGCACCTCCTCCCGACGCGCCTCGGGAAGGACGGCCACGACACTCCACGACGCGACGCGGGCGAGGAACTCGCCCCGTGTGACTCGGTGGACATGGCGGAACTCGCGCATGTGCACCGGCCCGTACAGTGGCGATCGCTCAAGGGCGGCCCGCCAGGGGCCCGTCGAGTAGAGGTTCGGAGGGTTGTCCTGGGCGGCGCGGGCCCGGTCGAGCACCTGCGCGAAGTCCGGATACCAGCCCTCGCCGTCCCACTCTGGCCGGTTCCAGAGCAGGCCCAGGCCGCCGCCGGGGCGCAGCACGCGGTGGATCTCGGCCAGAGCCGCCTCGGGGTCGAACCAGTGGAACGCGGCGGCCACGAAGACGGCATCTACGGCGCCCGCGGCGAGGGGAATCGCCTCGGCCGTCCCGGCGCGGACGTCGACCTGCGGCCGTGCGGCCGCGAGGACGCGGCGCATCTCCGCCACCGGCTCCACGGCGATCAGCCGGCCCACCAGCGGCACCAGCCCGGCGGTCAGCTTGCCCGTCCCGGCCGCGAGGTCGAGAACCGTCGATTCGGGCGTCAGCCCAAGCTCGCCGACCAGCCATTCGAGCGCGGCGGCGGGATATGACGGCCGGCCCCGGTCATACGCCTCGGCGACCCTGCCGAACGAGGCGGCGAGTGGCGCAAGTTGCGGATCGGCCATGCCCACATATCTAGCGTGAATACCCGGTGCCAGGCACCAAATATTCACCACGCATGAAGGCGGCGGCTCAGGCCACACGGTACGGAGGGATAGCGCGAGTACACTCCGGCCGATGCGGCGAGTGTTCGTGCTGATCGGATTCCTCGTGGCCGCGGCCGCTGCCGGCGGCGTGTTCCTGGCCATGACACGGAACACGACCGAGCCGACGGCGGCCAGCGCCGCGACCAACGGGCCGGCGCAGCAGCGTGTCGTTGCGTACCGCCACCACCACGGCCATGCCCGAGCGCCGGTCAACCCGTTCGGCGATCCCCGCATGCACTTCCATACCGTGAGTGAGGGCGACCAGGGCCCGAGCGTGCTGCGCCTGCAGCAGCTGCTCGCCCACTCCGGATACCTGCCGGTGACGTTCACGGTGCGCGGGCCGCAGCCGCTCTTTGAGCTCTCGCCCCGGCGCGGCCGGTGGCACTGGCGGTTCGGGCCGATCGCCGGATTGGGCGCGCAGTGGCAGCCCGGTGTGTTCTCGACCATCACCCGCGGGGCGGTGATGTCCTTCGAGGCCGACCACAACATGCCCGTCGACGGGATCGCGGGCCGGCGCGTCTGGCTGGCGCTGACGGCACGACCGCGGCCGACCGCACAGGTGCCGTACACCTACGTGGTCGTGCGTGAGAGCTCCCCCGAGACGATCACCATCTACCGCAATGGGCACTCGGTCTTCACGTCGTTGGCGAACACGGGCATCCCGCAGGCACCGACCGCGCTCGGCACCTACCCCGTGTACCTACGCTATACGTCCACGACGATGCAGGGCACGAACCCGGACGGGACGCACTACGACGATCCCAACATCCCGTGGGTCAGCTACTTCAACGGCGGCGACGCCGTGCACGGATTCCTGCGCGGATCGTACGGCTCGCCTCAGAGCCTGGGCTGTGTGGAACTGCCCTACTCCGACGCGGCGACGGCCTATCAGTTGATGAGCTACGGCACGCTTGTAACTGTCACCACCTGACGGCCGGCCGCCGCGTGGACGTGCGCGCGATCAGCCCAGCAGGTCGCGCAGGCGCTGGTCGCGCTCCTGCACCTGGCGCACCAGCTGCTGCAGAAGATCGCTGATCTGATTCGCCAGCGCGCCGATGTCGGCGTCGCGCCGGCGGCTGCCCGCGCGCTCGCCGGCCGGCGAGCGGTTGCGGCAGATGTGCTTGCGGCTCGGGGCTTCGCGGTGGTGGCACGACGGGTGCGCGTGGTGCGGCGACGTCCCGACTTCGGGGACTGCTGCCCGCGCGGTGCGGTAGTAGTTGGCGGCGATGGTGCCGGGTCGGCTCGACCGCTCCTGTGCAATCTGCGTAAAGGCCTCGGTGCGGCTCTTGCCTTCGGAAACGAGTTGATTCACGCGCTCATAGACGGCTGGGCCGATGGTCGCTTTTCGGGGCATGTGCGCTTTTCCTCCTGTGGGGGGTCAAATAACCTTACATGACCGTGTTACAGGATGTTTTGTGTGAGTGACGGTTATCTGGAAACGACACAGGTCGTATATGCCAATTGGCACATATCGTTCCGCGTCACGTCACGGCGCGAGCGGTCAGCCGACCGGGCGGCGGTCGACGAGCGACTGACACTCGTCGCGAGCGCCGAGCCGGCGCCGGGCCGCTCGGCGTCAGGCATCGGGACGGTGAGGCTCACACACGTGCCCTTGCCCGGCGAGGAGTCGACGTGCACCGACCCCGCCGACCGCCCGAATGCGTTCGTAGAGCGCATCGAGGCCCAGATGCAGCGCCGCCTGCGGCCGGGTGCCCGCGTCGACCACGTCGAAGCCGAGCCCGTCGTCGCAGATCTCCGCCCAGATCATTCCCCGCCGCTCCGCGAGCGTCACCGAGATCGAATCCGGCTGAGCGTGCTTGCGCACGTTGGCGAGCGCCTCCTGCACCGATCGATACACCAGCTCCTCGACGGGATGGTCGTACCTTCCCACCGTGCCTCGCACGCGCGCGCGCGCGCCCGTCTCTCGTCCGGTCTGCTGCACGAGCACGCGGATGGCCGCCAGCAACCCGTCGCGCAGCAGCACCGCCGGGCGCAGCTCGAACATCAGCCTGCGCGTCCTGTCGGTGGCCTCCTCGAGGGTCGCCCGGGCGACGGAGATGGCCGCCTCGAGCTGCGCCGAGCCGGTCCTCTGGGCCACGAGCGCGACCCGGTCCATCGCCATCAGCGATGCGGTCATCACCTGAACGGTGTCATCGTGGAGCTCGGTCGCGATCCGGCTGCGCTCGACCTCCTCGGCGTGCAGCATGCTCGCGACCACCTGGCGGCGGCGGCGCTCGCTCTCGCGCAGTGCGCCTCTCCGTCTTGCGCTCGCCGCGGCGGCGGGAGGTGACGTCGCGGCCGATCTCCGAGATGGCGACGACGCGCCCCTCCCGGTCGCGCACCCCGGCGACCGAGAGCCACACCTCGACCCGGGTACCGTCCTTGCGCCGCCTGACCGCCTCCCGCTGCAGGTCGTGCGCGCCCGCGGCAACCCGGCGCAGCAGCGCCCTCCAGTGCTCCTGCCGCTCGAACAGCTCGAGCATCGTGATCGACCGGCCGACAGCCTCGGCGGCCGTGTACCCGTAGAGCCGCTCGGCGGCCGGGTTCCAGCTGCGGATGATGCCCTGCAGATCGGTCGACACGACCGCGTCCGGCGTCGATTCCACGATGGCCGGCTCGTCGCGGGCGGCTCCGGGTCCGGACGGCGTGCCGCCGAACACGCAGCTCACCGTCTCGGGCGCCGGGCCGCTCGCCGGGATACAGGCTCAGAACGTGCGTGCCCGCGGACCCTGGCGAACTCGACGCCGGTCTCGGCGTGACCGGTCCGCAGCACCCGCTCGACCGCCGCGGCGATCGCCGGCCCCAGATCGGGATCCGCGGCCGGCAGCGACTCACCGACGCTCCCGGCCCCGATCGGGCCCAGCGGCACGTCGGCGTGCACCGCGACGATGCGCAGATTGCGGTCGACGACGACGACCCCGGAAGCCGCGACGACGCTGAGCAAACCCAATTCTCTACCCTCAGCGACGGCCCAGCGATTCTTGGAGGTCGTCATCGAACGCCCCCCTTTCGAGGGGGTCGAAGAGCCCGTTTACCACCCCACACAGCGACCCATCCTACGTAGTCTGCGGGGTGGTTCCATCCCCATATCGGGGTATTTCGGCGCTGTGCGGCCCGGAGCGGCTCAGAGCGCGCGCATGCGATTTCCGCGCGGGTTGTGCTCGACCTCGGCCCGGCCGAGCACCTCCATCACCGGGGGCACGTAGTTGGCGAAGCGGCCGCGCAGCCCCTTCTTGAGCCCGTACCAGCCGCCGACGGGATTCTCGGGCGAGCGCGCCCACGCCTCCACCGTGCCCTCGGCCGCCGGCTTCTGCTCGTCGGCGCTTCCGAGCGGCATCCAGTCGCCGTGCGCCACGAGCATCGCGTGGAGGTCGTCCAGGCAGCGCAGGTGATAGCGCACCTCGGTCTTTCCGACCTGCGCCACGAGGGCGGGCGGATCGAGCGACTCGTCGCGGAAGGCGGTGTACTCGGACTTCCCGGGCGGGGTGCGCAGCACCCAGGGATCCTCGCGCGTTCCGGCTCCCTCACTCATACCGCCGAGTCTACCCCCAGCGCCTGCGTCTAGCATGGCCCGCGTGGACTCCCCCGAGCCGCCGATCACCATCCTTGGTCTCGACGACGCAGGGGAGCTGCTCACGCTGCAGCGGGCCGCGTACGTGACCGAGGCGCAGGCGCACGACGACCCCCGCCTGCCTCCCCTGCTCGAGACGCTCGCCGAGGTGCGCAGCGAGCTGCGGTCGGACGTAACCACCGTGCTCGGCATCCGCGACCGCGACCGGCTGGTCGCAACGGTGCGGCTGCGGCACGACCCGGCCGATCCGGGCACCGCCGAGATCGCGCGCCTGGCGGTCGCCCCCGATCGCCAGGGCGAGGGCCTGGGCACCCGGCTGCTCGTCGCGGCCGAGCGGCACGCGCGGCCCGGGGTGACGACGCTCGCGCTCTTCACGGGCGAGCACAGCCACGGCAACCTGCGCCTGTACGAACGGCATGGGTACACCGAGACACATCGCACCCCGGCCGGAACGCACCGGCTGGTGCACATGCGTAAGCCGCTCGGCTCGAGCAGCTAACCCCAGACCTCGGCCGCGGTCTCGACCACCAGCCGCAGCTTCTTGACCTCGTCGGCGATCGTGAGCCGGTTGCCCTCGACCGTCGAGGAGAACCCGCACTGGGGGGACAGGCACAGCTGATCGATGTCGACGAACCGCGCCGCCTCCTCGATTCGGCGCTTGAGCGCATCCTTCTGCTCCAGCAGCGGCCGTTTGGTCGTGACCAGGCCGAGCACGACGCACTTGTCCCGCGGCACGAACCGCAGCGGCTCGAAGCCCCCCGAGCGCTCGTCGTCGTACTCGAGGAAGAAGCCGTCCACCTCGAGGTCGTTGAACAGCGCCTCCGCGACGAACTCGTACCCGCCGTCGGCAGCCCACATCGACTGGTTGTTGCCGCGGCACATGTGGGTGGTCACCGACAGACCCTCCGGCCGGTCGCGAAGCGCGCGGTTGATGTTCGCGATGTAGGTCTCGTGCAGGTGGTCGGGGTCGCCGCCGATGGCGGTGATGTGCTCGCGCTGGGCGGGATCGTTGACGTATGCGAGGCTCGTGTCGTCGAGTTGCAGGTAGGTGCACCCGAGATCGCACAGCCGACGCACCTCGTCGGCGTACGCGGCGGTGAGGTCGGCCCAGAACACCTCCAGATCGGGGTAGACCGAGCGGTCGATCGAGGAGTTGCCCCCGCGGTAGTGCACCATGCTCGGCGAGGGGATGGTGAGCTTGGGAACAGCGCCTCCGGCCGAGGCGCGCAGAAACGCGAACGCGTCGCCGAAGATCGTGTGCTCGATGCGCAGCCGGCCCGTCGATACGCATCGCCGGCGGGGCGTAGTCGTACTCACCCGACTCGTCGCGGAACTGCACGTGGAGACGCTCGCCCTCGACCTGGCTGACGCCGCCCAGCTGGTAGATGTAATCCATGTGCCACGACGTTCGCCGGAACTCCCCGTCGGTGGCACTGCGCAGGCCCGGCGTCGTGCTGGAGCGCGATCGCGTCGCGGATCGCGTCATCCTCGACCGCGCGCAGCTCACCGGCGTCGATGCGGCCGGCATCGTGATCGGCGCGGGCGGCGCGGAGCCGCTCGGGCCGGAGCAGGCTGCCGACATGATCGGCGCGAAACGGTGGGCGGGTGCGCGGCGCCATGCCCGCCGAATCGTAAGCCGTCGCACGCGCGGCCGCCGGGCGATATGTTCGCATGCGTGGGTACATCCCCGAAGCGCCGGAACCTCGCCTCAAACGAGCTGACCGCGGCCGTCCTCGCAAGCTTTGCGGATGCGCCCAACCCGCGCTTCCACCAGATCGCCGACAGCCTCGTGCGCCACCTGCACGCGTTCGTCGAGGACGTCGGCCTGACCGAGCAGGAGTGGTTCGACGGCATCGACTTCTTGACCCGCACCGGCCACGCGACGACCGACACACGGCAGGAGTTCGTGCTCCTCTCCGATGTTCTCGGCGTCTCGATGCTCGTGATCGGCCTCAACCACGCGCCGGCCGACGGGGCGACCGAGTCGACCGTCTTCGGGCCGTTCTTCGTCGAAGGGGCGCCGGAGATGCCAAACGGCGCCGACCTGGGCGCGGGCGCCCCGGGACGGCCATGTTTCATGCGCGGGCGCATCCTCGACACCGCCGGCGACCCCATCGCGGGAGCCGTCATCGATGTGTGGCAGGCCGACGAGAACGGGCTCTACGACGTGCAGTACGCGGATCTTCCCGCCCCGCGCGGCCGCGGCCGCATGCGCGCCGAGGCGGACGGCCGCTTCTGGTTCTGGTCGGTGCTGCCGGTGGCCTATCCGATCCCGGACGACGGCCCGGTCGGCGGCATGCTGCGCGCCGGCGGGCGTGGCCCGATGCGGCCGGGGCACGTGCACTTCCGGGTCGCCGCGCCGGGATGCGAGACGCTGATCACACACATCTTTGTCGCCGGCGACGAGCACCTGGACGACGACGCGGTGTTCGGCGTCAAGACCTCGCTGATCGCACCGTTTCCCCGCCACGAGGCCGGGATCGCACCCGATGGGCGGGCGATTGACACGCCCTACCACACGCTCGAGTACGACCTCGTGCTCGCGCCCGCACGGCGCGAATCTGGCGCCGGCGCCCCCGACAGGTAACATTGGCCACGCGCTCGTCGGGCGCCGCCCCCAGGTGAAGCTCGTTCTCCTCATCGCCGTCGGTTACCTCCTCGGAAGCATCCCGTGGGGATACTGGCTGCCCCGGTGGTCGAAGGGCGTCGACATCCGCAAGCACGGCAGCGGCAACATGGGCGCCGCCAACGTCGCCCGCGCAGTGGGAACGCGATGGGCGATCGCCGTCGCCCTGCTCGACATCGGCAAGGGCACCGCCGCGGCCCTCATCGGCCTCGCGGTGGCCGGATCGCTGGGGGCGGTCGTCGCGGGGGCGGCCGCGATGGTGGGCCACTACCGGCCCGTGTTCCTCGGCTTCGCCCGCGGCGGCAAGGCCGTCGCCACCGGGCTGGGCGCCGCGCTGGCGGTCGCACCGCTCGCGGCACTCTGCGTGG
Organism: uncultured Actinomycetes bacterium; assembly: GCA_963732075.1. Classification (GTDB taxonomy): domain Bacteria; phylum Actinomycetota; class Thermoleophilia; order Gaiellales; family JAICJC01; genus JAICJC01. Next base: position 785,077 of record CAVSYD010000003.1, read on the forward strand.
CCGGGATCTGGGGGTCGCTCTTCATCGCCACCCGCTACTCGAGCATCGCGTCGCTCGCAAGCTGCGTCGCCATGCCGGTGCTCGCGTTCACCTTCGGCGCGACCACCCCCGTGCTCGTCTTCCTGGTCGCGGCGTGCACCGCAGTGATCGTGTTCCACCGCAAGAACGTCGGCCGCCTGCTGCACGGCACCGAGAACCGGTTCGGGTTCTCACGCCTGCCCTGGCAATGGGGCGGCCGCCGCGCCCCCGACACACCGCAGAGCTAACCGCCGCGGGCAGACCGTAGGCGCGGTGCAGGAGCTCCAGCGGGTGCACGGCGGGGATGCCGGTCGCCTTGGAGATGTGCCAGCGGCAGGTCTCGGAGTCGCACGCGGTGCAGTCGGCCGCGGCCGCGGCGATGTCGGCGAAGAGCGGCGCGCCGACCGCCATCGCGATCGGCGTACTTCTCCTTCTTCAGCCCGTAGGTGCCCGCCACGCCGCAGCATTCGCGCTCGGTCTCGATCACCTCGAGCTCGGGGATCAGGGCCAGGAGGTCGAGGGCGGGCTTGCCGAATCCGTGGCCCCGGCCCTGGCAGGGCTGGTGGTACGGGACACGCAGGCGGCAGCGGGCGGAAGTCGGTGCGCAGCTCGCCGGCATCGTGCAGGTCGCGCAGGAGCTCGCAGATGTCGAAGGTGTGCGCTCCGACGAGCGCCAGATCCTCGTCCTCGATGCCGAGGATGTCCCGCGCCTCGCGCTTGAGCATCAGGCCGCAGCTGGTGGAGTTGGCCACCACCATGTGCCCGTCGCGCACGTACGGGACGAGCCGCTCGACCAGCGCCCGGGTGTGTTCCCGGGCCGGCTCGAACGCGCCGTTTGACTGCAGCGGCAGGCCGCAGCAGCCCTGCGGGAGGGACGATCACCTCGAACCCGTTGTGCTCGAGCACCGCGACCGCCATGCGGGCGACGCTGGGCTCGTTGTAGTTGGCCGCGCAGCCGTGGAAGTACACGATCGTGCGCGTCGCCGTGGCCGGCCGCGGGTGCCGCCGGGCCCACGACTGGAACGTCTTCGAGGAGAAGTCGGGCAGGGCCGCGTCACGGTGGAGGCCGAGCGTGGCCTCGAGGAGGCGCCGCACGGGGCGGGTGTGCATGGCCGCGTTCGCGATGGGCGCGACCGGCCGTGTCATCCGGCCGAGCAGCGCCGGGCGGGCGATCAGGCGGTCGCGGTAGGGCATCCCCCGGTCGGCCTTCATCTCGGCCCGGGCGCGGGCGTTGATCTCGGCGATGTCGACTCCCTGCGGGCACACCTGGGTGCAGATGCCGCACCCCGAGCAGTAGTCCAGTGAGGCGTCGACGCTGACGCCGGGATGCCGGTAGCGCTCGCTCTGGGGGCCGGCGTACTTCGGCCCGGGGAAGAGCGGCGTCGCCGCGGCGACCGGGCAGAACGTCTCGCACACGGTGCACTTGACGCACGAGTCCAGCGAACCGCGAATGTCAACGCTCATGCGCCACCCTCCGACAGTATCGCCTCGGCCGCCGCGACGCCCGAGGCCAGGGCGATGCCGTTTCCGCTCAGCTCGCGCCAGGGCACGGAGCCCCAGAGCAGGGCGCCGGCGGCGTACAGGTTGGGATGCACGAACGTCTCGGCCTGCGCCGAGCGGCCGCATCTGGCGTCCACGCGAACGCCGAGGCGGTCGATCGGATGCTCGTGGAACGAGCTCGGGGAGTACCGCACGGGGCCGGGATCGCCGGCCAGCGGCAGGTCGAGCACGGTCTCGCGGACGCTCTGGGGGTCGAGCTCGATGCCGCCGACCGCCACGCCGCCCGTGGCCAGCACCACCGCCCCCGCCGGGAACGCACGCGTGCGGCCGGCGACCCGCGCCTCCAGCCCGGCCAGGCGTTTGCCGTCGCGCATCGGGCCGATCGCGGTCGAGCCGACGATCAGCCGCGCCCGCCGCGACCGCAGCTCGGCGGTCAGCGCCCGGTAGAGGCGGATCCCGGGGACCGACGGGGGCGCGGTCGGCACCTCGAACACCTCCGCGCCGAGGGCGTCGGAGAAGGCGGCGGCCACCTCGGCGATGGCGGTCGACGCCGAGCGCCGCCGGCAGGCCGATCCGGGCTCCGTCGGCCCGTCCCACCGCCGTGCGCAGCGCCGCGATCACGTCGGCTCGCAGCGGCGTCTGTTCGAGGGCGCGGGCAAGGCCCAGCGGCGAGACGTCCGCCTCACCTCCCACCGTCCCCTCGGCCTCGGCGGCACGGGTCCGCACGCGACACGCCCTCCGCTCGCGCGATGTTGGCCGCCACGAGCACCGGCACGAAGTCCTTGAGCGCCCGCACGCCCGCGAACACCACGTCGCCGCCCCGGCGCAGGTCGCCGGCGGCGACGGCCGCCGGGGCGATCGCCGTGGGCCGGGCGGCGCCGAACGCGCTTGCGAGCAGCATGTTCTCGTCCGCCGAGCCGCGCAGGTCGAGCGCGGGCAGCCGCTCTGCCAGCCAGCGGGTCGCCGCCGCCACCCGCTCGGCGCCGAGCAGGCTGTAGGGATGGTCCGGCCCAAGCAGCGGGAACGCCTCGAGCGGCCGCGCCACCCGCTCGGGCGTGTAGCCCAGCACGTCGATGGTCGCCCCGCCGAGCTGGAGCGATCCCGCGCCGGCGGCGAGCACGGTCACCGCCGCACCGGCATCGGCCAGCCGCAGCGCGCACGTCAGCCCGGCCAGTCCCGCGCCCACGACCAGAACCCGGTCAGGCGCATCATGCGGGCAGGTGGTCGATGTCGAGCGTCCCGTGGAACAGCCAGTCGTCCAGGCGCCCCTGGCGGGCCTGCGGCCCGGCGAGAATCGGCCACACACCCCTCCACCGCTCCTCGACGAACGCGCGCACGGCGGCGTTCGCGGTCGCGGCGTCCATCCGGCCGGCGGCGGTCAGGACGCCCGCGGCGCGTGGGATGCAGAACCCGCCCTGGCACGGCCCCATGCCCAGGCGCACGGCCCGGCGGATGTCGTCCAGGTTGGTGGTGGGATGCGCGGCCACGGCATCGAGCAGCATTCCCCGGGTGACGAGCTCGCACTCGCAGATCACCTGCTCGTCGTGCAGGTTTGCCTCGCGTGCGGCCAGGCGGTCGCCGACGTGGTGGGTCTCGCCGTCCTCGGAGCCGGGCAGCGGTTCCGAGGCCGTCCGGCAGACTGCCTCGACGCCGAGATGCTCGCAGACCGCGTCGACGGCCACCTCGGCCATCAGCCGGAAGGTTGTGAGCTTGCCGCCCGTGATGGTCAGAAGGCCGCCGACGCCCTCGCGCTCGCGGTGGTCGAGCAAGGCGTAATCGCGGGTGATGTCGCGCGTGGACGCGCCCTCCGGGCCCTCGCTGTAGAGCGGCCTGATCCCGGCCCAGACGCGCAGCATGCGGGCCTCGCGCATGTGCGGCACCATCTCGGCGCCGCTTGCGATCACCCTGGCCACCTCCCCCGGCGGGATGGAGAAATCGTCGGGGTCATCGACCGGGCTGTCCGTCGTCCCGATCACGGACACCGTGTGGGCCGGCACCAGGATGTCGGCGTCGGCCGGCATCCGGCAGCGGTTGACACAGGCCTGGACGAGCCGGTGGTTCAGCGCGATCATGATCCCGCGGCCGCCCCGGACGGTGACGGTGAGGCCGGCCATCGCGGCGATCCGGCCCGCCCACGCCCCGGCGGCGCTCACGGTGATATCTGCCCGGATCTCGACGGCCTCCCCGGTGCGCATGTCGCGCACGTGCACCCCGCACACCCGGTCGCCCTCGACGACGAGTCTCTCGACCTCGTGGTAGGTCAGAATCGCGCCGCCGCGGCGCTCGACGTCGTCGGCACAGCCCCACAGCAGGCGCCAGCCGTCGATTGACGCATCGGGGACCGCGAATGCGCGCTGGATGCCCGGATGCAGCCGCGGCTCTCCCCGCAGCGCCTCCGCCGGCGCGATCTCCTCGACCGGGATCCCGGCCTCCGCACAGCCGGCCACGAACCGGTCGCCGTACTCGGAGTCCTCTGCCGAGAGGGACACGAAGAGCCCGCCCGTGTCCTCGATGGTATGGCCGGCGATCCGGCGCAGAATGCGGTTCTCGTGCATGCACTCCGCGGCGGCGCGCGGATCCTTGACGACGTAGCGGCCCCCGGAGTGCAGCAGGCCGTGGAAGCGGCCGCTCGTGCCCTCGCCCAGATCGCTGCGATCGACCAGCACGACGTCGAGGCCGCGCAGCGCGGCGTCACGGGCCACACCCAGGCCGGTCGCGCCGCCACCCACCACCAGCACCTGCGTCTCGATCACAGTCAAACCCTACGCCGTCGAGGGGCCGGCGGTGACCGCCGGCCCCTCGCTCGTTCCGAGCACCGCCAGAACGCCGCTAGTCGTCGTCCTCTTTCTGGCCCTCGGCGAAATCGCCCTCGTGCTCATCCTCTTCCTCGGGCAGATCCTCCTGGCCCTCGGCGAAGCTGCCCTCACGGCGGTGGTCAGGATGCTTCTTCTCCTGCCCCTCGGCGAAGTCACCCTCGTGCTCGTCGGGCGCGCGTGTTTCCTCGCCCTCGGCGAAATCGCCCTCCTGCCCGGGGTGCTCCCGATCGGGACGTTCAGGCGTGGGCATGTTCCTCTTCTTCCACCCAGTCGAACGTGCGCGTCACGGCCTTCTTCCACATGTGGTACTCCCGATCCCGCCGGTCGGAGTCCATCGAGGGAGTCCACTCGTGATCCTTGCCCCAGTTGGCGCGCAGATCCTCGATCTCCCCCCAGAACCCGACCGCCAGGCCGGCCGCATACGCCGCACCCAGCGACGTGGTCTCGGCAACCGTCGGGCGGATCACCGGCACGTCCAGAATGTCTGCCTGGAACTGCATCAGCAGGTTGTTCTGCACCATGCCGCCGTCGACCTTGAGCGCCGTCAGCGGAACCCCGGAGTCGGCGTTCATGGCGTCCACGACCTCCTTGGTCTGGAACGCCGTTGCCTCGAGCACCGCCCGGGCGATGTGGCCCTTGTTGACGTACCGGGTCAGACCGACGATCGCGCCGCGAGCGTCGCTCTTCCAGTACGGGGCGAACAGCCCCGAGAACGCCGGCACGAAGTACACGCCGCCGTTGTCCTCGACCGTCTGCGCCAGGCCCTCGATCTCGGGAGCGCTGTTGAAGAGGCCGATGTTGTCGCGCAGCCACTGCACCAGCGACCCGGTGACGGCGATTGCGCCCTCGAGGCAGTACACGGCATCCTGGTCGCCGATCTTGTAGCCGACGGTGGTCAGAAGGCCGTTCTCGGACTGCACCGGCGTGGTGCCGGTGTTCAGCAGCAGGAAGTTGCCCGTGCCATAGGTGTTCTTGGCCTCGCCCGGCGCAAAGCAGGTCTGACCGAAGACGGCCGCCTGCTGGTCGCCCAGGATGCCGGCCACCTGGATGCCCTCGAGCACCCCTGTGGCCTTGCCGTACACCATGCTCGAGGACTTGATCTCGGGCAGCATCGCCCGGGGCACGCCCATCGTGTCCAGGATCTCGTCGTCCCAGTCGAGGGTCGCGAGATCCATCAGCATGGTGCGCGACGCGTTCGTCGGATCGGTGATGTGGACGCCGCCGTTGGGGCCGCCGGTCAGGTTCCACACGACCCAGGAGTCGATGTTGCCGAACGCGATGTCCCCGCTCTGTGCGCGTTCCTTCACGCCGGGGACGTTGTCGATGATCCAGCGGATCTTCGGCCCCGAGAAGTAGGTCGCAAGCGGCAGGCCGACCTTCGACCGGAACCGGTCCTGGCCACCGTCACGCGCCAGCTCGTTGCAGATGCGATCGGTGCGCGTGTCCTGCCACACGATCGCGTTGTGGACGGGAGTGCCGGTCTTCTTGTCCCAGACGACCGTCGTCTCCCGCTGGTTCGTGACCCCAACGGCCGCCAGGTCGGAGGTCGTCAGACTGCCGTTCTTGAGCGCGCCGGCGACGACCTCCTGCGTCCGTTCCCAGATCTCCGTCGCCGAGTGCTCGACCCAGCCCGCCTGGGGGAAGATCTGCTCGTGCTCCTTCTGATCGACCGAGACGATCCGGCCCGAGTGGTCGAACACCATGCATCGCGTGCTCGTCGTGCCCTGGTCGATCGCTGCAACGTATTTCGCCATGGGTTGGGGCCTCCTAGCTGATCGGGAACAACGCGTGGTGGAGGATGCCGCCCAGCAGGCCGCCGATCAGCGGCCCCACGACGGGCACCCACGAGTACGCCCAGTCCGACGCGCCCTTGCCCGGGATCGGCAGGAGCGCGTGGATGATGCGCGGACCGAGGTCACGGGCAGGGTTGATCGCATACCCCGTCGGGCCGCCGAGACTCATGCCGATTCCCACCACGATCAGGGCGACGAACAGGATCGCCGTACCGCTCTGGGCGATTCCGGTGTTGCCCGTGACGGAGAAGATGCCGAACACGAGCACGAACGTGCCGACGATCTCGGTGACCAGGTTCCAGCCGTAGTTGCGCACGGCCGGGCCGGTCGAGAACACCGCCAGCTTGAGACCGGGATCCTCGGTGTCCTTCCAGTGCAGGTAGTACGCGAGGTACACGATCACGGCGCCGATCATCGCGCCTGCGAATTCGCCGGCGAAGTAGGTCGGCATCTTGTCGCCGAACGTCGAGCTGAACCCGGTGTTCGCCCAGATGCCCACGGTCACCGCCGGGTTGAGGCTCGCGCCGCCGTAGTCGGCGACCGACCCGGCGCCGATCATCACACCGAGGCCCCACCCGAACGTGATCACGACCCAGCCCGAATTCTGGGCCTTGGAATGAGCCAGCAGCACACCGGCGACGACGCCACAGCCCATGATGATCAGCAGGCATGTGCCGACCAGCTCCGGCAAGAAGACAGATCCGGCGTTGAAGGTGTCCAGAATCACGTCGACCCTCCTTCAGAGGCGGCCGTCGAGACGAAAACGCACATGCGCTCCTCCTCCCGTCATCGGGGAACGGGGCGCGCACCACTTCTCGCGCGCCCACTAGTCATGAACGTCATTCGGCATAACCGAACTCTGGCCGATCGCCACGCTACTTCACCAGACCGCCGTTGTCAACTTCGTCACACTCGGTTGCAAACCCGCACCGATAACGGGAATTTTGCGACCCGGACACGGCCTCCGGCCTGGGTTATGGTTCCGTGGTGCCGCCCACCGCCGACCACCGTCGGGATCGCCGCCCCGGCCGCGTGCCGGGCCCCGGAACCACCTGATGAGGCGCTCGGAGGGGACGCTGACCGCGCTGAGCGCCGTGCGGGTCGTGATGGTGCCCGTGGTCATGGCGCTGGTGCTCGCCAACGACGGCCGCCGCCTCGACTACCTGGCCGCGGCGCTGTTCGCCGTCGCCGCGGTGACCGACACGCTCGACGGGTACCTCGCGAGGCGCTGGCTCCTGACAAGCACGCTGGGGTCCTTCATCGACACGACGGCCGACAAGCTCCTCACCTCGGGCACGCTCGTGGCCCTGGTGTCGGTGGGCAAGGCATCGGCATGGATCGCCACGATCATCATCGGGCGCGAGCTGGTGATCATGGGCCTGCGCGGCCTGATCGCCGCCGACGGGGTCGTGATGAAACCCTCGTTCTGGGGCAAGCTGAAGACCAACGCGCAGTTCGTGGCCATCCTGCTCGCAATCGTCCAGCTCGACATCTCGATCGGCCCGCTGCGGCTGGATCAGATCGCCATGCTGGCGGCGGCCGCAATCACCGTCGCCTCGGCGGCCGAGTACCTCGTGCGCTTCTCCGGCACCCTGACCAGCGCCGCCTCCGGCACCGAGACGTGAACGGCGTCCTCGTCACCGGGGCGACGGGGTTCGTCGGCGGGGCGATCGCGCGCCGGCTGCTCGCCGACGGCCGGGAGGTGCGGGTGCTCGCACGCTCACCCGCTGCGGCCGGTGCCCTGCGCGAGCTCGGGGCCGAGGTGGTGGCGGGCGACGTGCTCGAGCCGGACACCGTGCAGCGCGCCGCCACGGGCTGCGAGATCGTCTACCACGCCGCGGGCGTGAACGGGTTCTGCATGCGCGACCCGGGCCCGATGCGCGCCGCCAACGTGACCGGCACCGAGAACGTGATCGCCGCGGCGGCTCGCGCGGGTGCCCGGCGGGTGGTCTACACATCGTCGGCGGCCACCATCGGCGAAGCGCCCGGCGTGGTCGCGAGCGAGGACACCCCCCACCGGGGCGTGTTCCTCTCGCAGTATGAGCGGTCGAAGTACGACGCCGAGAGGGCGGCGGTGCGCGAGGCCGAGCGGCACGGGATCGAGCTCGTCTGCGTCAACCCGGCGTCGGTGCAGGGGCCCGGGCGCACCGGCGGCACCGCCCGCCTGATTCTCGACTACGCCAACGGCAGCCTGCGCACGCTCGTGCGCTCGCGGTTCAGCCTGGTGGACGTCGACGACTGCACCGAGGGCCATCTGCTCGCGGAGACGGCGGGCCGGCCGGGTCGCCGGTACCTGCTCGCCGGCGTGTGCGTCACCACCGACGAGGCGATCGCCACCGTCGCCCGCATCACCGGGGTCGAGCATCGCACGATCAACCTGCCGCGGCCGGTCGCGCTCGCCGCCGGCAGTGCCGCCGGGTCGCTGGCGCGCCTGCGCGGCCGCCGCCCCCGCCTCTGCCGCGAGATGGTCGCCACCCTTCTCCACGGGCATGCCTACGACGGATCGCGGGCGACGCGCGAGCTCGGTCTCGGCTACCGCACGTTCGACGACATGGTGCGGCGGACGCTCACCTGGTACGTCTCGGAGGGCATGATCACGGTGCCCCTGCCGGGCCTCGATCGTGGTGCTTGACACACGAGTCCCGGTGTTCTATCGTTCCGAATGTTGTTCGGCATTGTCGAACTCTGGCCAAGACGTTCCGAGAGGCCGAACGACGGAGTATCCGCGGGGGGATGACAATCGAACAGCCAGCACCCAGGCACACCGAGGTCGGGGCCGAAGGGGCGCGCCGCGGAGCCTGCCCCGCCTCGAGTCACGCGGACACGGGCGTGTTCCCACCACCAGGAGGTCAGTACCCGCCATGAGCACCCAAGCGGCAGTTGTCAAGAAGTTCATCAACGATCCCGAGAATGTCGTCCCCGAGGCGCTGGCCGGGGTCGCGGTGGCCCACGCCGACCTGGTCCGGGTGGATTTCGACCAGCAGCTCGTGATCCGGGCCGACGCGCCCGTGTCGGGCAAGGTGGGCATCATCTCCGGCGGCGGATCCGGGCATGAGCCGTTGCACGGAGGGTTCGTCGGTGCCGGCATGCTCGACGCGGCCTGCGCCGGAGCCGTGTTCACCTCCCCGGTGCCCGATCAGATGGCCGCGGCCACGAGGGCCGTGAACGGCGGCGCCGGCGTCCTTCACATCGTCAAGAACTACACCGGCGACGTCCTCAACTTCAAGCTCGCCGCCGAGCTCGCAGAGGACGACGGCATCGAGGTGGAGTCGGTCGTGCTCGACGACGACGTCGCGGTCCAGGACAGCCTCTACACCGCCGGTCGCCGCGGCACGGGCGCAACCGTTCTGGCCGAGAAGATCGCGGGCGCGAAGGCCGAGGCGGGCGGCTCGCTGGCCGACGTGGCCGGCATCTGCCGGAAGGTCAACGAGCACGCGCGCTCGTTCGGGGTCGCACTGACGTCGTGCGCGACCCCCAGCTCGGGAACACCCATCTTCGACCTCGGCGCCGACGAGATCGAGGTCGGGGTCGGCATCCACGGCGAGCCGGGACGGCGGCGCGAGAAGCTGCAGCCGGCGGCCGCGCTGGTGGAAGAGATGCTGTCGCCGATCCTCGACGACATGCCGCTCGGACGGGGTGCGTCGGTGCTGGCGTTCGTGAACGGGCTCGGGGGCACGCCCCTGATCGAGCTCTACCTGCTCTTCAACGAGGTGAACAAGCAGCTCACCGCGCGCGGGATCACGGTCGGTCGCAGCCTGGTCGGCTCGTACATCACGAGCCTCGAGATGGCCGGCTCGTCGTTCACCCTGCTCGAGCTCGATGACGAGCTGACCGGTCTGTGGGATGCTCCCGTCAAGACGGCTGCGCTGCGCTGGGGCTCGTAGCCAACCGACGTTCAGGAGACGCCTGTGAACACCGAGACCGTGACCCGTTGGATGCACGAATGCGCCGCCTCGATCGCCGAGCAGCGCGACTACCTGACCCAACTCGACGCGGCCATCGGTGATGCCGACCACGGCACGAACATGAACCGCGGGTTCACCGCCGTCGAGGCCAAGATGGACGGCCTCGACGGCGACACCCCGCCGGGCCGAGCCCTGATGCTGGCCGGCTCGACGCTCGTGTCGACGGTCGGCGGGGCCAGCGGTCCGCTGTGGGGCTCCGCCCTGCGGCGGGCCGGCAAGGCGCTCGGCGACGCCGAGACGTTCGGCCCGCCCGAGCTGGTCGACGCCCTCGAAGCGGCGCTGAACGGCATCGTCGAGCTGGGAGCGGCCGAGCCGGGCGACAAGACGATCGTCGACGCGCTCGGCCCGGCGGTCGCAGCCCTGCGCGCCGCGGTGGAGGAGGGCAAGCCGCTGCCCGAGGCCGTGACGGCCGCCCGCGCCGCGGCCGAGGAGGGCATGCATGCGACCGTCCCGATGCAGGCGCGCAAGGGGCGGGCGTCATACCTCGGAGAGCGCTCGGTCGGGCACCAGGATCCGGGCGCCACGTCCACCACGCTGATCATCGCCGCCCTCGAACGCACGGTGGCGGAGGAATCGTGACCCCGCAGTTGGTGCGTGGCACCCCGGCATCGCCGGGTGCCGCGATCGGCCCCGCATGGACCCGCCCGGAAGCGGTGGCGGCCGCCGCGACCGGCCCGCCCGCGGTTGAGGCCGAGGCCGCCCGCCACGGCCTCGAGCTGGCGGCCGAGGAACTCGCCGAGCTGGCGCGCACGCTCACGCGCACCGGTCACGCCGGCGACGCCGAGATCGTCGAGACCAACCGGATGATGGCGCAGGACCCGACGCTCGTGGAGGCGGCGGCCGCCGCGGCATTGGCCGGGGCCTCGGCACCCGATGCGATCGCGGAGGCCATCGAGCCGCACGCGCGGGCCCTCGCCGCGCTCGACGATCCGCTGCTCGCGGCGCGGGCGGCCGACCTGCACGCGATCGCACGCCGCGCCGGCGAGCTCAGCGCGGGCCGGACGAGCGCGCCGCCCGCGGGCGCCGTGGTCATCGCTGACGATCTCGGCCCGGGCGACGTGGCCGCGTGGAGCGAGATCCTGGCGGCGATCGTCCTGGCCGGCAGCGGCACCACCGCGCACGCGGCCATCGTCGCCCGTTCGCTCGGGATCCCCCTGGTCACCGGTGCGGGTGCCGAGGTGCTCGGTGTGGGCGCCGGCGACGAGATCGGCGTCGACGCCGACCGTGGCATGGTGTGGCTCTCGCCCGATGCCGACACGCGCGCCACGCTTCGCGAGCGCACCGCCCGGCTGGCCGAGCAGGCGGCCCGCGACCGCCGCGAGCGGCGCCAGCCCGCCCGCACCGCCGACGGGCGGACGATCCGCCTGCTGGCGAACGCGGGCACCGCGGCCGAGGTGACCGCGGCGCTCGAAGCCGGGGCCGAGGGCATCGGCCTGCTGCGCAGCGAGCTCTCGTTCCTCGAGGCGACGGACTGGCCGGGCGAGGACGACCACGCGCGCGCGCTCGCGCCGATGCTCGAGCCGCTCGGGAACCGGATCGCAACGGTGCGGACGCTCGACTTCGGCGGCGACAAGACTCCTCCGTTCCTGGCCGGGCAGGCGGCCGGCGGAGCGCTCGGGCCGCGCGGGATCCGGCTCGCGCTCGCCGCGGAGGAGGGCGTCGCGCCCCAGCTCCGGGCGCTCTTCCGCGTGTGCGGGGACGCGATCGTGCGCATCCTCGTGCCCATGGTGACCGACCCGGGAGAGATCGACGCCGTGCGCGCGATCGCCGTTGCCGCCCGCGACGCGGTCGCACCCGGCGCCCCCGATCCGCTGGTCGGCGCGATGATCGAGGTGCCGGCGGCGGCGCTGATGGCCCGGTCGATCGCCGACCGCTCCGACTTCCTGTCGATCGGCACCAATGACCTGACCCAGTACACGCTCGCGACCGACCGCCTCAACCCGGGTATCTCGGGCGGCGCCGCCGCCCATCACCCCGCGGTCGTGCGCCTGATCGCGCGCGCGGTCGGTGCGGCCCACGCTGCGGGCATCCTCATCGACGTGTGCGGCGAGGCCGCGGGCGACCCGGAGCTCCTGCCGCTGCTGGTGGGCCTTGGCGTCGACGAGCTGAGCGTCTCACCCGCGCGGATCGCCCAGACCCGCCGGTATGTCCGCGGTCTCGAGACCCAGCGCGCCAAGACGGCGCTGGCCGAGGCCCTCGAGGCAACGACGACGAACGAGGTCGCCGCGGCGGCGCGGCGGGCACTCTCAGACGGGGGGATCGGCGAGGTTCTCGAGGACGCCGGCAATGGTGTCGAGCGCGTCTGAGGCCCCCGCCCCGCTCGTCACGACCTCGACGCTCGAGCCGCCCTCGGCACCGAGCGCAAGCACCTGCAGGATGCTGCTCGCATTCGCGGTCTTGCCGTTCGCGTTCAGGGTGACGCCCGCATCGAGAGCGGCGGCGGCCCGGACGAGCAGCCCGGCCGGCCGAGCATGCAGGGCCACGTCTGCAGGAAGTTGCACGATCCGCCGGTGCTCAGAGCTTTCCGACATCACGCGCCTCCTCGGCCGCAGCCGCGGCGGTCGCCAGATCGGCGCCGGTGGTGGCCAGCACGGACGCGGCGATCGCACCCTCGACCAGCGGTGCATCGGCCAGCCGGACGTCGACTCCGTCCAGTTCGCCGCCGGCCAGAAGCGCGCGCACGCTCAGCACCGCGCTGCCAATATCCACCAGTACGAGCACTCCCGAACCGGTGTCGGCATCACGGATTGCGGCCGTGATCCGATCGGGATCGGTACCGAGGCCGCCGTCGGCCGTCCCACCCGCCGGGCGGATCCGGACCTCCTCACCCGCGACCTGTCCGGCGAGGTCCGCGAGCCCTTCTGCAAGCGCCGCAGAGTGCGAGACCAATACAATCCCGATCACCGATCGTTTCCATTCATGCAACGATCGATCCTACATTGTCGAACCCGGTTCGGCAAGAGCGGCACACACCATGGGGATTCAATCCATCGAAAGAGCTTCCGCGATCCTGCGGGCGCTGGCCAGCGGGCCACGCCGGCTGGGCGTCTCGGACCTGTCTGACCGGCTCGGGCTGGCGAAGGGAACCACCCATGGCCTGCTCCGCACGCTGCAGTCCGAGGGGCTCGTCGAGCAGGACCCGGAAACGGGGAAGTACCAGCTCGGCGCGGCGCTGCTGCAGCTTGGCAACAGCTACCTGGACGTGAACGAGCTGCGCGCGCGTTCGATCGCCTGGTCAGACCGGCTGGCGTCGAGCAGCGGCGAGGCCGTTCGCGTCGGCACGCTGCACGGCGAGGGCGTGATCGTCATCCACCACGTCTTCCGCATGGACAACACGCTCCAGATCCCCGAGGTGGGGGCGCACCTGCCGCTGCACGCCACGGCGCTGGGGAAGGCGCTGATGGCCTACCACCAGCCCGTCGCCGAGGATCTGCTCGCAAACGGCGTCACGCGCCTCACGCATGCGACCGTGGTCGGCCCGGTCGCGCTTCGCAAGATGCTCGACGGCGTGCGCGAGAAGGGCTGGGCGGCGGAACGCGAGGAGGCGATCATCGGCGAAGCGTCGATCGCAAGCCCCGTCTTCGACCGCGCGGGTGCCGCCGCCGGAGCGATCGGGATCGTCGGCCCGGTCGAGCGGGTCTACTCCCGCCGCCAGCCCCGCGCCCCGCTGGTCGCGCACGTGCGCGAGGCCGCCCGCGCGATCTCGCGCGAGCTCGGCGCCGCCCGCTGGTAGGTTCGACTGTCCGGGCTTCCCGAGAGATTCCGGCTAGGTCACACTCATGACGTTCAGGAGCAGACCGTTGGTTCATTCGGAGCCATCAGTTGCAGGTACCAGTCGTCAAGCTCGACGCTGACCACAAGGCCGAACAGCTCGATGTAGAAGTCCCGGCTTGCCTCGAACATGCGCGACGAGACGTTCGGCACAATTCGCCGAATCTGCGTGCCCTCAGAACCCGAGCGTTTCCGGCACCAGGATGACCCGGATCCGGCCACGCGGCTGGGCATAGATCGTGAGCACCTTGGCCAGCAGGCTGCCGGGATAGCCGACGGTCTGCATGCGGACGAACTCCCGCGGCAGGGAGTACTCGTGGATCCGGCGCAGGCCCTCCTCGTGGTCGCGCACGATCTTCTGGTGCCCGACCACCAGGGTCACGCTGCCGGCGGAGTAGGCGTAGGGGCCGAGCTGGCTGCCCGACCCCGATCCGACCAGGATGATGCCGTCGTCGGTGATCGCGGCCGCGCTGCCGACGATGTAATCCGGCGCCGCGCCCAGCTTGCGCATCTCGCGGGCCTGCGTCTCGCGGTCGAGCGCAGCGAGCTTGAGCCTGACCGAGTCGTAGCGCCCGGACTCGTCGATCTCGGCGGTGATGCCGAGCTGCCCCAGCGTCTCGCTGAGGGAGGTGTGCACCTCGGCTCCCTCCGGGATCTCCTCGAGCGCGAGCCTGCGGGCGTGGTCGCCGTCGTCGGCGATCGCGACGCGAAGCCCCCGCCCCTCGAGGGCCGTGGCGACCCGCTCCAGGCGCGCGCGGTCGGCCGGCTGCTCGAACTCGGGATTGGGCGGCCCGGGATCGGGCAGGACGGACGTCATGCCGTTGCCCGCAGGGCCGCCGGCTGGCCGGTCTCGCCGACCGCGCGCAGCACGCCCCGGAACCAGTCGGCCCGGTCGGGGGCGAGCCAGAGCGCGTCGTCACCCAGCGGGACGCGCTCGGCCTGGCCCTGAAAGACGACGTCGAGCATCGCCTGCTCGGCCGCGACGCGATCGGGAGCGTCGTTCCCCCGTGCCAGGAGCGCGGCGACCTCCTGGGTCGTCAGCCCCTCGGGGTACGCCGCGACGAGTTCGGCCGGATCCTCCGGCGCCGGCCGGCGGTCGAGGGCCGGGTCGAGGTTCGCGATCAGCACGTCGTAGGCGGCGACGGGCTGGTATCCGCCCGCCACGAGCGTCTGACCGTCACGGGCGAAGGTCACCGACGAGGCCGTGAACCGCACGGCGCCGTCCGTGGCGGCCGTCTTGCCCTGCAGCTCGGCGGCGCTTCCGGCCGCGGCCCGGGTCTCGGCACGGTCTTGCTCGTACGCCTCGCTGACCTCGGGCGCGTCGAGCGAGGCCAGCAGCGCCTCGGCGTCGAGTCCCGTGGCGGCCGCGACGACCCGCGTGATCTGCTCGTCGTCGTCGAGCACGAGGGGCGTCGTGAACTGCGTCAGCTGGAGCGCCCGCAGCGCCGCCCACTCACTCCCGGGCTCGAGCAGCCGCGCGGCCACGATCGTCCTGCACCCTCGGGCCGTCGCCGCCACCCGCGCCTTCGGCCGGGGCGAGAACGGCATGCCGTAGCGGCGAAACGCCGCCTGCCCGCGCGCCGCACGCAACGTCGTGTAGCCGCGGTCGATGTACTGCTGGGCGCTCTCGGTGAGGCCGATCATCACGAGCCGCCAGTCGAGCTGGTCGCCGTAGCGCCAGTCGATCACGCGCAGCTCGGGGATCTCGGAGTAGGCCCAGGGACAGGCCGCATCGGTGAAAAGCGTGGTATGGATGTGACCCGGCATCCGTCCTCCTGGTGGGTTGGCGCGGTGTCCCCGCGACGTAGGATTTATTGGGAGCAGCCTCGGATCATACTTACTTTTCGTAGGTAAGTCGCACCTGCTCCGGTATCCTCTTCATATGGACCGCGAACCACTCGAGGCGTGCCCGGCACTGACCGCGGCGTTCGAGCTGCTGGGGAAGCGCTGGACGGCGCTCATCCTGGACGTGCTCGCCGCCCGTCCGGCCCGGTTCTGCGAGATCCACCGCGCCATCCCCGGCCTGTCCGACCGGCTGCTGACCGAGCGGCTGCGCGAGCTCATGGCGGCCGACCTGGTCAGGCGCAGCGACGCCGGTCACACGAGTCCGTACGAGCTGACCGAGAAGGGCGTGCGGCTGCTCCCCGGTCTCGACGAGATCCGCGACTGGGCCCAGGCCGAGCCCAGCCAGACGCTCTAGCCGACCGCGAGCCGGGCGACCCGCTCGCGCTGGTCGGGGTCGAGCCACGGCCCCTCTCCGGCGCGGGCATTGGCCGCCGCGTGCTCCGGGTCGGAGGTCGCCGGGATGGCAACGGTGATGCGGGGATCCGAGAGGCACCAGGCGATCAGGGCCTCGGCCCACGTGTCCACGCCGAGGCCGGCCAGGTCGGGCGATCGCCGCACCAGTGCGCCCTCGCCCAGCGGGCGCATCGCCAGCACGCCCAGCCCGAGCTCATGGGCCAGGGGCAGGATGCGCACCTCGGCCTCGCGCTCGCGCGGGTTGTACGGCACCTGGATGCAGTCGATCCGGCCGGTGCGCATGACCGTCTCGAGCTCGGCAAAGGCCGAGGGGCTGTAGTGGGTCGCACCCAGCCACCGGATGCGGCCGGCGTCGCGCTCGCGCTCCATCCAGTCGAGGTGCTCCGGCCAGGCCACCAGGTTGTGCACCTGCTCGAGGTCGATCACGCCGCCGTAGAACTCGAGCTGATCGGCGTACTGCGCCCGCCCGGCCTCGAGCGATGGCGTCCAGATCTTCGTCGCCACCACCGCGTCGTCGCGGCGGGCGCCGAGCGCCCGCCCGAGCACCGCCTCCGATCGCCCGTACATGGGCGAGGAGTCGACCACCCGGCCGCCGGCCGCGAAGAGGGCGTCCACCACGGCCGCCGCCGCGGGCACGCCGGAGGCGGGGACGTCGAACACCTGCCAGGTGCCGAGGCCCACCACCGGCAGCTCGGGGCCGCCCGTTCCCAGTCGCCGGGTCTGCATCATCCCGCGAGCAGCTCGCGGGCGGCGCGCTCGCCGGTGCGCACCGCGCCGTCGATGTAGCCCTGCTGGTCGGTGTCGGTGTGTTCGCCGGCGAAGTGCACGCCGCCCTCGCGGCCGGCGCGGACGTGCTGGGTGAAGCGGGTGTACTGGCCGACCAGGAAGGCGGCGTAGGAGCCGTGCGACCAGGGGTTGTGCACCCACGCGTCAAGGTGCGCCCGGCCGGTGAAGTCGCGCTCGAGGTGCGGATAGATGGTGGCCAGGCGGGCGACCGTCTCGCGGGCGATCGCCGGCGGCGCCGGGGCGTGGGCGTGGGTCGTGGGGTACGTTGCTCCCCGCCGCCCGCCGGAGTAGACGACGAGGATCCCGTCGCGGCCCTTCTGATTGACGGTGGTGTCCCAGGTGTCGCCGGGGATGAGGTCGGTCTCGATGTACCCGTCGTAGCCGTCCTCACGCCACGTCTTGCGCGAGAACTGCAGCGTCAGCTTGGCGTTCGTGCCCATGCCCAGGTGCTGGATCGCGGCACTCTTTCCGTGCGAGAAGCCGGCACCGCCGTAATCAACGTCGCGCAGCGTCGTGAACGGGAGGGCGAGCACGACGCGGTCGGCGCGTACGTCGAACGTGGTCCCGCCCCCGTTCGAGAACGAGCAGGCGTACGACCGGTCGGCGTTCCGGCGCAGGCCGACCAGGGGGGTCTCCATGGCGATCGAGCCGGCGGGCAGCCGGCCGGCAAGCCGGTGCGCGATCTGATCGACGCCGCCGTGCACCTTGAACCGCTCGTCCGAGTCGCCGTAGAGCGACAGCGGCCGCCGGGGAGACTCCCCGAGCTGGGTGATCATCGCCAGCGAGCTGCCCTCGGTGATGTCCACCCCGTCCTCCGCGCAGTACGCCTCGCCGATCAGGCGGCCGAGCTGGGAGTCGCGGCCGCCGGGCACGCGCGAATCGAGCCAGTCGGCCACCGACATCTCGTCGAGCGCGTGCGCGGCCCGCGGCGACGTGGCGAAGTTGCGCAGATCGCGTTGCAGCGCCGGGTAGACGACGGCGAAATCCTGGCTGGCCCGGTGATACGGGTAGTCGCGGCCGTTGAACTGGAACCGGTTGGAGCGCAGGCCGCCGGGCGTGTCGGCGAATGTGTCGTCGAGGCGCAGGCCGAGTTCGGCCGCGAGCGCGCGCACGGCGTGCTGATCGGTGTCGATCGCCTCTCCCCCCTGCTCGACGATCTGGCCGTCGGCGAAGTAGCCGCGCAGGGTCTTCGTGCGCCCGCCGACCCGGTCGGAGGCCTCGTAGACCATGCACCGCAGGCCGTGCTGCTGCAGGCGGTGGGCGCACGTCAGCCCGGCCACGCCCGCGCCGATGACCACGATCCTGCCCCCGCCGCCCGTGGCGGCGCGGGCGGCGACCGGCGCCCGGTAGCCCGTGGCGATCATTCCCGCGGCGAGCCCCGCGGCCCCGCGGCGCAGGGCCTGGCCGCGCGTGAGCCGGTGTTCCCACCAGGGGGCGTCGTTCGGCGGAGTCGTCACTCTGTGTCGATCATACGGGGCCCCGGCGATAATCTGCCCCGAGATCTGGCACATGGATCCCCGCCCGCCCGTCCCCCCCTTCACCGAGGAGACCGCCCGCCGCAAGGTGCAGGCGGCCGAGGACGCCTGGAACAGCTGCGATCCGCGAGCGCGTTTCGCTCGCGTACTCGCCGGACTCGGTCTGGCGCAACCGGGACGAGTTCTTCCAGGGCCGCGAGGCCATCGTCGAGTTCCTCACGCGCAAGTGGGCGCGCGAGCTCTCCTACCGCCTGCGCAAGGAGCTTTGGTGCTTCACGGGCAACCGCATCTCGGTGCGGTTCGAGTACGAGAGCCACGACCCGTCCGGACAGTGGTGGCGCAGCCACGGGAACGAGCACTGGGAGTTCGACGACCTGGGCTACATGCGCCGCCGTGACGCGAGCATCAACGACTTCCGCATCGAGGAGGCCGACCGCCGCATCTACGTCGACCGGCCCTCCCCCCACCGCCCCGAGTAAATCCTGTGCCGGGCGACGAACAGTCGCCGTGACGGTGCCAGGCACCGACACCGCGACGGCGCGGCTTCGGTGACGCTCGCGTGACGGCGTGCGGCGGTGAATTCGGGGTCGCTGGCCGGCTTCCGGCGGACAGGTCTCCGCAAGGTGCGCGGCGAACGCCCAACCGGTGCCAGGCACCGCATCGGCGGGCGTGCGGCCCGCGTCACAGGTCCGGCACGGCCTGCGTGCTACCCAAACGTGAACGAATACAGGGTCGTGCCGGCCGGGACGGTCATGTCGAGCAGGTGCGGCCCGGCCGTCGGCATGTGGGCGAGCAGGTACAGGTCGTCGTCGGGGACGCGCACGGGCGGGTGGCGGGTGCCGTCGACGGAGACTGCGATCGTCGCAGGCCCCGTGCCCGGCGGCGCCGCGACGACGTAGATGCGGGGTGCCGTGTAGTCGAAGAGCAGGTGCGCGCCCGCCCCGGCCACGATCTGGTGGCTCTCGACGTCCCAGTGGCCGGCCAGCGCCACGGTGTTCGGGGCGACCGACGCCGGGGCGCCGTAGTCGACGTCGGAGCCGGGATGCAGCTGCTGCGTGTACCCGGCGGCACGGTACGTGCCGAGGTAGGTCTCGGGGGTGGCCACGTTCGCCGACGGCGTGATCGCGTCGTGGGCGTGCGCCATCGACCCGGCGCCCTTCTCGCCGAGGAGCAGGCGGATGTCGTCCTGGGTCTGGGCGTAGGAGCCCTCGCCGAAGTGAACCTCCCGCACGTCGCCCGAGCGATCGACCAGATAGTCGGCGGGCCAGTACTGGTTTGCCCACGCATCCCAGGTCGCGTAGTTGTTGTCGACCGCGACCGGATAGTGGATGCCATGCTCGCGCACGGCCCGCTGCACGTTGCTGATGACGTGCTCGAACGCGAACTCCGGCGTGTGCACGCCGACGATCACGAGTCCGTCGCGGTGGTAGCGGGCGTACCAGGCCTTCAGATACGGCAGGGTGCGGATGCAGTTCACGCACGAGTACGTCCAGAAGTCGATCAGCACGACCTTGCCGTGCAGCGCGTTCAATGAGAGCGGGCGCGACCCCGGCGTGTTGATCCATTTGGAGATCCCGACGAAGTTCGGCGCCTTGCCGTAGTTGTGAAGCGTGTCGGGCGAGAGCCCGGCCGCCACCGCGGCGGGCGAGTTGGCGGCCGACGCCGTCAGGTGCCGGAGGTCGCCGGCGATGTCGTGCGAGCGCTCGACGCGCTGGAGGGATGACACGTAGCCGGGCGTCGCCGCCGCGAGCTCGGTGGGGATGCTGGTGGTGAAGAGCCAGGCCGCCACCAGGAGCACCGCACCCGAAAGCCTCCGCACCGTCGCCCCGCCGGCGCGGACGCGTGCGAGCCCGCCGGACGCTCGCTGCCCGAGCAGCGCCAGGATGAAGATCGGAACCGTGGCGCCCGCGGCATACGCGATCGTGATCGCGACCAGCTCGGGCGAGATCCGGTGCTGGGCGCTGAGCGCGCTCACGGCGGCCAGGATCGGCCCCGCGCACGGCGTCCACACGAGCGCGAGCCGCAGCCGAGGCCGACGCCCGACCAGAACCCGTCCCCGGTCTGGAAGGTGCTCGCCGACCCGGGCGGCCAGCGGCTGGAAGGCGCGTCCCAGCCACTCGCCGACCGCCGGGACGAGCAGGGACACGCCGACGATCGCGAGCAGCGCGATGGCCAGGTTCCGGAGCAGATCCTGGGGCAGGCCGAGAGCCGAGAGGACGCGCGACGCGGCCAGCGTGAAGACGACGAACGCCGCCGCCAGCCCGATTGCGATCCCGATCGGGCGGCGGCGCCCGCCCGTGGTCGACGCGGCCGCCACCACCGGCAGAACGGGCAGCACACACGGAGACAGGAATGTCGCCAGGCCGGCGACAGCGGCGACCGCGACCAGGGTCACGTCCATATCGGTGATACGCCCCGGCTCGGGCGGTGGTTTCGCGAGTTCATGTTCTTTTAAGGACGGCCGCGCGCGCTCGCGCGACCCGAACAGCCGTGGCCAGCGTGTCGACGTCGTAGGCGCCGTAGTGGCGGCGGCCGTTGACGAAGAAGGTCGGCGTGCCGGAGACGCCGCTCAGGTCGGCGCCGTCGACGTCCTCGGCGATCCGGCCGGCGCCCGCGTGCGCGTGCGCATGTCCTCCGTGAACCGCTCGACGTCGAGCCCGAGCTCCTCGCGCATAGCGGACCAGATCGTGCGGCCGGAGCGCATCCTGGTGGGTCGAGCAGCAGGTCGTGCAGCTCCCAGAACGCGCCCTGCTCGGCGGCGGCCTCGGCGCCTCGGCCGCGAGCTGGGCGTGCGGATGCACATCGTTCAGCGGCAGGTGGCGCCAGACGTAGCGCAGGTCGCCGAAGTCGGCAGCAGCTCGCGGACGACGGCCTCGGCCTGCCCGCAGAACGGGCACTCGAAATCGCCGTACTCGACCAGCGTGACCGGCGCCCCGCGGCCCGCGGATGTGGTCGCGGTCGGGATCGACCGGGCACCGCGAGATCGACGAGCGGCTCGGCCGTCCCCACCAGCGCGCGAATCCGCCAGCGCGCGGCAGCAGCGCGGTCGCCCGGAAGACGAGCCAGGTCGCGCGCGACGCGACGAGCGCCGCGCTGAGCACGCCGAGCTTCGCCTCGCTCGAGCTGGCGCGCCGTGGAAGGCGAGCGTCGCGATCAGCAGCGACACCGTGAAGCCGATGCCCGCGATCGCCCCGCCGCCCGCGACTGCCGCCCAACCGACCGGCGGCCGCAGGCGCCCGCCGCTGAGCTCGCGTCACGAGCCAGGAGACGCGCGAGCGACCCGACGGGCTTGCCGACGACGTAGCCGACCAGGATGCCCAGCGTGATCGGCGAGGTGAACGCGCGGGAGAGGAAGCTCGCCGTCGACCACGATGCCCGCGTTGGCGAGCGCGAACAGCGGCACGATCACGTAGCTCGTCCACGGGTGGAACAGCTGCTGCAGGCGCTCGTTGGGCGAGATCGGCGGCCTGCACCCCGATGCGCGCCGAGCGGGCGAGCTCGGGCGTCGGCTGCTCGCGGAACAGCCTGAAGAGGTCGGTCGCGCGCTCGAGGTCGAGCGCTGCGCGGCGGTGACGCGAAGGTCAGGAGCCCGATCGCGAGGCCGGTCACGATCGGGTCGACGCCCGACTTGAGGAGCGCGACCCAGAGCGCCGCCCCGAGCACGGCGTACAAGAGCCCGCACCGGCACGCCGAGCCTCGCACTGCGCAGCAGCGCCGCCGAACGAGCAGACGGCCGACCAGGAGCGGCGACGCACGCCACGCGTCGCCGGTGTAGACGGTCGCGATCACGACCAGCGCGACGACGTCGTCGACGACCGACACCGTGAGCATGAACGCGCGCAGCCGTTCGGGGAACCGCGGCCCGACGAGCGCGAGCATGCCCGAGCGCAAACGCCGTGTCGGTCGACATCGCCGCGCCCCAGCCGTGCGCGGAGCGGCGGCCCGCGTTGATCGCGAGGAAGATCAGGACCGGCACGACCATCCCGCCGAGCCCGGCCGCCAGCGGCAACGCCACCCGCCGCCGCTCGCGCAGCTCGCCCATGTCGAACTCGCGCCGCGCCTCGAGGCCGACGACCAGGAAGAAGAACGTCATCAGCCCGCTGTTCACCCAGTGACGCAGATCGAGCGCCACCGAGGCACCGCCGATGCGGATCTCGAGCATCGTGTGCCCAGAAGCGGTCGTACGACCCGGCGTCGACGTTGACCCACACCAGCGCGGCCACCGTCGCGACGAGCAGCACCGCCGCGCTGCCGGTCTCGGTGCGCAGGAAGCTGCGGAGCGGCGTCTCGAGGTTGCGCGCCCAGGCGGTGTGGCCGGAGAACGGGGCGGAGGGCTGAGGCTCGCTCACGGTTGGCGAAGTATTGCCATGTGAATAATGGGGCCAGGCCCCATTATTCACGGCGGCCCCTCAGCGCAGGACGCCGCGCAGCGCCGCGCGGGCCGCGTGGTAGCCGCACATGCCGTGCACGCCGCCGCCGGGCGGCGTCGAGGAGGAGCACAGGAAGATGCGCCGGTTGGGCGTCGCGTAGGGCGAGAGCCGCAGCGACGGGCCGGGCGAGCACCTGGCGCAGGTCGGCGGCGCCGCCGTTGATGTCGCCGCCGACGTAGTTGGGGTTCTCGGCCTCGAGCTGCGGCCGGGCCGCGGGTCGACGCGTGCCAGCACGAGGTCGCGGAAGCCGGGCGCGAACCGCTCGATCTGGGGCTCGATCGCTGCCGTCATGTCGACGGTCGAGCCGTTCGGCACGTGGCAGTACGCCCACAGCGTGTGGCGGCCGGCCGGCGCGCGGCTCGGGTCGACCAGCCTCTGCTGGGCGACCAGCACGTAAGGGCCGCTGCGGGTGCCCGCCGCGGGCGACCGTGGCCTCGGCCGCCGCGATCTCCTCGAGCGTGCCGCCGAGGTGCACGGTGCCCGCCCGGCGGCACTCCGCCGCCGGCCACGGGCACGGGCGCAGAGAGCGCGTAGTCGACCTTGAACACGCCCGGGCCGTAGCGGTAGCGGCCGAGCGCCGCCCGGTAGCGGCGCGGCAGCTGCCCGCCGCAGATGGCGACGAGCTGGCGCGGGGTCACGTCGAAGAGCACGGCGCGCGACCGCGGCAGGTCGGCCGGCGATCGCACCTCCTGGCTCAGGTCGGATCTCGCCGCCGAGCGATCGAGGTGTGCCGCCATCGCCTCGGTGACGCGCCTGGGAGCCGCCGCGCGCGACCGGCCAGCCCGCAGCGTGGCCGAGCGCCAGCAGCACCAGCGCGAACGCCGCCGTGGGCGGGCGGTCGAGCGGGCGCATCGAGTGCGCGGCCATGCCCGGCGAACAGGCTGCGGGCGGCGTCGCTGTCGGAAGGTCGCCGTGGCGAGCCCGGTGGCCCCCCGCGCGCCCGAGCGGGCGAACCGCGCCGCGAGCAGCGGGTGGCGCGGCGGTCGCGGCGGCCCCAGCACGAGGTCGGCCAGGTCGTCCCAGCCGGCTGCGAGCGGGCCGACGAGCGCGCGGTAGGCGTCGCCGTCGCGCCCGCCCAGGCCGTCCGCGGTCTCCTCGAGCGAGCGGCGCAGCGACGCCGCGCTGCCGCCGTCCAGCGGATGGGCCGCCTGCACCTCGGGCTCGATCAGCTCGAGGCCGTGCGCGGCCAGCGGCAGCGTGCGCAGGAACGGCGAGCCGACCGCGAGCGGGTGGATCGCCGAGCAGACGTCGTGGTGAAACCCGGGCAGCGTCAGCTCGGCGGTGCGCGTGCCGCCGCCGATGTGGCCGGCCCGCTCGTACACCACGCACCGAGCGGCCGGCGCGGGCCAGCTCGATGGCGGCCGCCAGGCCGTTCGGGCCCGCGCCGACGACGATCGCGTCGGGCAACCCGTCAGCCGCCGCGCCGGAACGGCCGGCCGATGAGGCGGATGGGTGCCGCGGTCATGTGGATGCCGGAGCGTATCCCGGCGTTGTGCCAGATGTTCGCGGCCTGCGACCACTGCCGGTTGCGATCGACGCAGACGCTCTGCACGGTGACCTCGCCCGGCCGCGCCGAAATACGTGGCGAGCGCGCGCAGCGTGTGCATCCAGTGCTCGTCCTCCTTGCCGTGGCCGCCGATCGTCATGCCGAGCTCGTACAGCGGATCGCTGGCGCGCATCAGCACCTGCGCCTGCGCGTAGGTCTCGCCGTCCTCGATGAACGAGCTGAACGTGATCCAGCCGGCGAACATGTGGCCCTGCGGCGTCATCAGCGTGAACGACTCGTCGTCGGCGTAGAGCACCAGCACGCCGGTCGAGAGCTTGAGCCCGCCGGGCATCGACAGGTCGAGCGCGGCGACCTCGCCCGGAGCGATCCCGGCCAGCGGCGCGAAGAAGCGGTTGCCCGTCGGCCAGAACTCCGGGAAGTGCGCCTTCCAGGCCGCGATCACCTGCGCCGGAGTCATGTCCACCCCGGTCGAGCGGGGTGCGGTAGGTCTTCTGCCACATGCGGCCGAAGCCGTGGATCGGCGCGGTCGGGCGGCGTCCGGTGACGTTGATGTTGCGCGCCCCGGGGCGGATCGGAGACGTGCAGCCGGTCGACCGGCTGCGCCCATGCGGCGGCGTCCCGGTTGTCGGGTTGGGTGCTCATGTGAGCGACCTTTCTGAGTTCAGGCGGCCGCGGCGAGCGCCGCGTCCTCGGTCTCGTGGATCGCGATCACCTCGTCGAGGCGGGTCAGCTCGAAGATCTGGCGGTAGTGCTCGGTGAGGCCGTAGGCGAGCATCCGCTGGCGGTTGCGCTGCGCGCGCACCAGCAGCGTCACCAGCAGGCCGATGCCGCTCGAGTTCATGTACTCGAGGCCGCCGAAGTCGAGCATGATCGCGCGCGTGCCGTCGGTCGCGGCCCGCTCGTAGGCGTCCGACAGGGCCGCATCGCTCGCCCCGGTCACCTCCCCGGCGATCTCGATCACGCTGCAGCCCGGCCTGGGCGTGCGCACCTCGAGCGGGATGGTCGTGTCGGTCATCGCTCCCCTCCGTTGTCGGCGGCGAGCGTCTGCTCGTCCGCGAGGATGGTCATGAAGTCCGAGAGCCGGGTGATCTCGAAGATCTCGCGGTAGTGCTCCGACAGCCCGCAGGCGCTCACCGGGCCGGGCCTCGGCGCGGGCCCGGGCGAGCAGGCCGACGATCAGCGCGATCCCGGTCGAGTTGATGTAGCCGACCGCGCTGAAGTCGAGCAGCAGCGGCCCGTCGCGGCGACGGCCGTGTAGGCGGCGTCGAGCGCGTCCGCGCGCCGACCGTCGATGTCGCCGGCGAGCACGATCGTGGTGCCGGCGCCGGTGCGCTCGAGGGTCGCCTCAAGTTGGGGTCGCGCTCATCGGCGTTCCGCCTCCTTCCAGGTGCATGATCAGCTCCAGCGTGTGCCGGTGCGCGTCGGCCTCCGTGCGCACCTCGTCGACCATGTTCTGGATCAGGAACAGGCCCCAGCCGCGCGGCGACTGGCGGCCCTCGAGCTTCGCCTCGATGTCGGGCGTCGACGGCATGCGGGATCTCGCGGCCGCCGCCGTGGTCGGTGATCCGCACCGTGAGCTCGGCGTCGGATGCGGGCGACGGCGATCTCGCACGGCGAGGTCGGCGTCGTAGCCGTTGCCGTGCTCCATCGCGTTCATCGTCGCCTCGGCCGACGGCCGTCTTCAGCCGCTCGAGCCGCTCGCCCGCGACGCCGGCCGCCGCGACCGCCTCGGCCACCCGGCGCATCGCCTCGCGCTCGTTGCCCGGCGCGCTGGCGAGCGAGAAGTCGCGAGCACCGGCACGCAGCTCGCCGGCGCCGGCCGTGCGCTCGAGCGCGACCAGCGTGATGTCGTCCTCCTGCTCGGCCTCGTGCGCCCGTGAACCCGTCGAGCTGCTCGACCAGGTCGGCGATCAGCGGCGTCGCGGGACGCGACCGGCCGCCGAGCCGCTCGCGCACGCGCGGGGTGCCGAACATCTCGCGGTCGGCGTCGTGCGCCTCGACGAGCCCGTCGCTGTAGAGCAGCACGCTCGCGCCCGGCTCGAGCGTCGCCTCGCGCTCCTCGTAGCCCATGCCCGGCATCAGGCCGAGCGGCATGCCGGTGGCGCGCAGCTCCGAGACGTCGCCGCGCGTGGTGCACGAGCGGCAGGTTGTGGCCGGCGTTCGCGTAGCGCAGAAGCCCGGTGGCCGGATCCAGCACGCCGTAGAAGCAGGTCACGAACATGTTCTCGCGGGATGTCCGGGCAGAGCGTGTCGTTGACGCGCGCGAGCACCGCGCCGGGCTCGAGCAGCCGCTGGGCGCTGGCGCGCAGGACGCTGCGCGTCGCCGCCATCACCATCGCGGCCGGGACGCCCTTGTCGGTGACGTCGCCGATCACGAGGCCGATGCGGCCGTCGGGCAGCTCGATGAAGTCGTAGAAGTCGCCGCCGACGGTGCGCGCCGGCCGGTAGAACGCCGCCACCTGCCAGCCGGCGAGCTCGGGCAGCTGCTTGGGCAGGAAGTTCTGCTGGATCAGCTGCGCGACCTGCGAGCTCCTGCTCGAGGCGGCTCGCGCGCGCGGATCTCGACCTCCTGCTCGCGGACGAGCTGGCCGACGCGGACCGCCGGCGCGGCCTGCGCGGCCGAGGCGTCTCGAGCAGCCGCCGGTCGTCGGCCGAGTAGTCCTGGTCGGACAGGCGCGGCCCGACGTTGAGCAGGCCGATCAGCTCGCCGTGCGTGACGAGCGGCACGACGAGCGTGATGCCCGCGCTGCGCATCTCGCTCGAGCGCGGGCGAGTCGAGCTCGAGGCTGCTCAGCTCGACGGCGCCCGGCGCGCTCTGGAAGTAGGCGACGATCGGATCGTTGGGCGCGATGTCGAGCGCGATCGACCGGCCGAGCGCGTCCTGGCGCGCGGCCGGGGTCGGCGTCATCGGCCGCGGCTGCCGGCGGCGCGTCGCCGGCCGGCGCAGAACGACCCGCCGGATCGTGCGATCGGCCATTGTCATGGCCCACGTTGTACCGGTCGCCCGTTCCGGAATCGTTACGGAACGCGCCGTCCCGGCACCGTTACGAGAGCGGTGCCTGCGGCCGTGGACTCCGTTGCGGCGCCGTGGCATGCTTGCCCCGTGAACCCGCTCAGGATCTCACTTCTCGGCGCGCCGCTGCATCGAGGTCGACGGGCCGGCCGCTTCGGGTCGACACGCGCAAGGCGACGGCGATGCTCGCCTACCTCGCGGTGACCGGCCACCCGCAGACCCGCGCGGTGGTCGCGGAACTGCTCTGGCCCGAGGCCGACCCCGAGCGCTCGCGCTCGGCGCTGCGGCGGACGCTGTCGACGCTGCGCACGGCGCTCGGCGACGGCCGCTTCATCGCGCCGACCGCAGCTCGGTCGTCGCTCGACCTCGGCGACGCGTGGTTCGACCTGGCCGAGTTCCGCCGGCTCGGCGGCCGACCCGGCGGCGACCGCGATCAGGACGCTGACCGCGGCCGTCGACCTGCACCGCGGCGATCTGCTGGCCGGGCTTCGCGGCTGCGCGACAGCGTCGGCTTCGACGACTGGCAGCGCTCGCCGCAGGAGCATCCGGCGCGAGCGCGCGGCGGCGCTCGACCGGCTGGTCGGACGCGCTGGCGGCGGCCGGGCGCTTCGACGAGGCGGTCGCGCGCGCCGAGCAGCGGCTCGCGCTCGACCCGCTGCACGAGCCCACCCACCGCCGGCTGATCGAGCTGCTACGCCGCCGCCGGCCGGCGCGGCGACGCGCTCACGCAGTACCGCGACTGCGTGCGCGTGCTCGACCGCGAGCTGGGCGTGCAGCCGCTGACCGAGACGACCGAGCTCTACCGCGCGATCAGCGAGGGCCGCAGCCCGGCGGTCGCCGAGGTGCCGGCGGCGCAGGCCGCTCCGAGCCCTGCCGCTGGTCGGCCGCGGACGCGCCCGTGGCGGCTCCTGACGAGCTGCATGCGGGCATCGGCGCACGACGGCGCGATGGTCGTGATCGAGGGCGAGTCGGGCGTCGGCAAGACCCGCCTCGCCGACGAGCCGCTCGAGGCGGCTGCGGGCGCGGGCGCGGCGACCGTGTCGGCCCGGCCGTCGCCGGCGAGCGCGGTCTCGCCTACGGCGTGGTCGCCCAGCTGCTGCGCGCCGCGGTCGATCGCGACGGCGCCGACATGCCCGGAGCACTGCGCGCCGAGGCCGCCCGGCTGCTCCCGGAGCTCGGGCCCGCCGCCGACGAGCAGCCTCGACGACCCGGCGCGCGGCAGCGCTTCCTCGAGGCGGTCAGCCGGCTGATCGCGCTGCATTCGAGGCGACCGGCGGGCGTGGTGTTCGTCGACGACCTCCACTGGTGCGACCCGGCCTCGCTCGACGCGCTCGGGCTACCTCGGCCCGGCGGCTGCTACAGCCGCCGCCTGCTGCTCGGGCGCCGCCGCACCGACGAGCCCGACCCCGGCCACGCGCTGCGCCCGGCTGGCCCGAGCTCGGCGAGCGGGTCGCGCTCGGGCGGCTGACCCGCGACGACGTGCTCGGGCTCGCCGCTCCCCGGGCTCGACGCGACGCCGCCGAAGCGCGTGTACGCCGAGAGCGAGGGGCTGCCGCTGTTCGTGGCCGAGCTGCTCGCCTCCGGCCGGCCGCCGACATGACGCCCGCCGGCGGTGCGCGGGCCGTGCTCGAGGCGCGCCTCGACGCGGTCGGCGAGACCGCCGCGCAGGTGCTCGGGGCGGCGGCGCTGATCGGCCGCGGCGTTCGACGCCGACACGCTGCGCGTCGCCAGCGGCCGCTCGGAGCGACGAGGTCGCGGGCGCCCTCGAGGAGCTGGCGCCCGCGGCCTGATCGTCGAGCGCGACGACGCCTACGACTTCGGCCACGAGCGCGCTGCGCGCGATCGCCGAGGAGCGCATCGGCCTCGCCCGGCGGCGGCTGCTGCACCGGCCGCATCGCCGAGGCGCTCACGCCGCGCCACGGCGACCCGGCGATCGTCGCGCGCCATCTCGAGCGCGCCGGGCACGACCGGCGAGGCCGCCGACGCGTACGCGGCCGCGGGCGACCGCGCGCGCGGCTCTGGCGGCCGGCACCGAGGCGATCGCGCACTACGAGGCGGCGCTCGCGCTCGGCCACCCCGACCCCGCGGCGCTGCACGAGGCGATCGGCGACGTCGCACACGCTGCGCGGCGCGTACGGCCGCCGCGCTCGCGGCCTACGACGCGGCCGCGGCGCACGGCGAGCCCCGAGCGGCTGGCGGCGGATCGAGCACAAGCTCGGCACGGTGCACGAGCGCCGCGGCGAGTGGGAGCTGGCCGAGAGCCACTACGTCGAGGCGCTCGCGCTCGGCGCGGCGCCGGCCGTCGTCCAGGCCGACCGCAGCCGGGTCGCCTGGCGGAGCGGCGACGCCGACGGCGCCCGCGACGCTGGGCTTCGAGGCGCTGCGGCTCGCCGAGGAGGACGGGCGACGCCGAGGCCGCGGCGCAGGCCAACAACATCCTCGGCCTGCTCGGCTGCGGGCGCGAGTCACCTCGAGCGCAGCCTCGAGCTGTCCGAGCGGGCTGGCCGACCCGAGCATCCGGATCGCCGCGCTCAACAACCTCGCGCTCGACCACGCGCAGCGCGGGCGAGCTCGAGCCCGGCCGAGGCGCTGCTCCGCCAGGCGCTCGAGCTGTGCACCGCCCAGGGCGACCGCCACCGCGAGGCGGCGCTGCGCAACAACCTCGCCGACGTCCTGCACAGGGCCGGCCGCCGCGACGAGGCGATGGAGGAGCTGAAGCGGGCCGTCGCCGTCTTCGCCGAGATCGGCGGCGACGAGGAGGAGCTCTAGCCCGGCGTCTGGAGGCTGGTCGAGTGGTGACCAACCGGGGGACAGTCCCCGGTCGAAAGTGGTCACGGATGTGTCACGGCACACGTTCGGGGACTGTCCCCGGTCGGTTGGTGGGTATCGTCCGGTCAGTCCTACCCGAGGAGATGACCATGGCGGTTTCGCGAGCACATGCGGTCTGGGAAGGCGACCTGATGGCGGGTAGCGGGCGGGTGAGCGTCGAGAGCGGCGCGTTCCCCGAGCTCCCGGTGAGCTGGGCCGCGCGCACCGAGCGGCGCCGATTCGAAGACGAGCCCCGAGGAGCTGATCTCGGCGGCGCATGCCGCCTGCTACGCGATGGCGTTCTCGAACGTGCTGGCAACCGCCGGCCACACGGCCGAGCAGCTCTCCGTCGATGCCGTCACCCACTTCACCCCGCTCGAGGGCGGCGGCTTCGGCATCACCCGCATCGACCTCGCGGTCAGCGGCCGGGTGGCCGGGGTCGACCAGGCCGAGTTCGAGCGCCTCGCCGCCGAGGGCGAGCAGAGCTGCCCGGTCTCAAACGCCCTGCGCGGCAACGTCGCGATCGGCGTGAAGGCTACGCTGGAGTCCTGATCTCGATGTAACGGTGAGCGATCCGGCGAGACTGAGCACCGGGCCCAAAAACACACCACGGAAGGACGACACGATGTTTCTGCGCAAGCCCAAGACGATCCCCGACCAGAGCGACGCCCTGCCCGGGCGCGACCAGCCGATCGAGCTCACCGAGCCGCACACCGTGCTCGGCACGCCGCTCCTGCCTCCGTTCCCCGAGGGGATCGAGCACATCGTGGTCGGGATGGGCTGCTTCTGGGGTGCCGAGCGCATCTTCTGGCAGACGCCCGGCGTGTACACCACCGCCGTCGGCTACGCCGGCGGGTCGACGCCGAACCCGACCTACCGCGAGGTGTGCTCGGGCATGACCGGCCACACCGAGGCCGTGCTGGTCGCATTCGACCCCAAGCGGGTGTCGACCGAGGAGATCCTGCGCCTGTTCTGGGAGGGCCACGATCCCACGCAGGGCATGCGCCAGGGCAACGACTCCGGCACGCAGTACCGCTCGGCGATCTACTGGCACACGCCCGAGCAGCATGATCTGCGCGATCGCAACCAGGGATGCCTACGCCGAGGCTCTGCGCGCGGCGCGGGCGCGGCCCGATCACGACCGAGATCGCCGAGGCCGGCCCGTTCTACCCGGCCGAGGACTACCACCAGCAGTACCTCCAGAAGAACCCGGGCGGCTACTGCGGCATCGGCGGAACCGGCGTCTCGTGCCCGATCGGGGTGGGCGTCACCGCGAAGGCGAGCTAGCCGTACAGGTCGATCCCGTGCGGCTCCTGGATGGTGTTCCCGCCGTCCACCACGAACACCTGGCCGGTGACATAGGCGGCGGACTCGGAGGCCAGGAACACCGCGACGGCGGCGGCCTCCGCGGCGGTCCCGGCACGCCCGAGGGGCGTGTTGCGGGCCGCCACCAGCTCGTCGTCGAGTGACGACGCCGTCTCGATCCACCCGGGCGCCACGGAGTTGGCGGTCACGCCGTGGCGCCCGTACTCGAGCGCGATCGAGCGCATGACGCCGTCCATGGCCGCCTTCGACCCGCCGTAACCGGCCTGGCGGGGAGCCGTCACGAGCGGCCCGGTCACCGACGAGATCATCGACGACCCGGCCGTAGCCCCTGGCGGCCATCCCCGGCAGCGCGGCCTGCGTCGTGTAGATCGCCGTCATCAGGTTCACGTCGAGCTCGCGGCGCCAGTCGGCCGCGCTCATCTCGGCGAACCGCGCGTCCGGAGCCGGGATGCCCGTCTGGGCGATGCCGGCGGAGTTGATCAGGATGTCGATGCGGCGGTGCTCGCGCTCGACGGCTGCGACGAGGGCAAACGCCTCGTCGCGGTCGGTGAGGTCGGCCACGTGCGCCGTGGCAACGGCGCCGCCGGCCCGGAGCTCTGCCGCCCGCCGCTGCACCCGATCGGTGGTGGCGGTGACGGCGACGGCCGCGCCCAGGCTCGTGAGCAGACGGGCGCAGGCATGGCCGATGCCGGTGTCGCTGCCCGCGCCGGTGACAAGCGCGATCCGGCCGGAGAGGTCGAACGGGTTCTCGCTCACGCCCGCACGTTAGCCATGAATAATGGGGCCTGGCCCCATTATTCAAGCGAGGACGCACGATGCCCTTTTTCGACGCCCCTGTGGAGGAGCTCCGCGAGTACCGATCGGCGGTGGTGGCGCCGGACGATCTGGACGGCTACTGGCAGCAGGCGATCGCCGATGCCCGCGCCAGGGCGCGGCCGGCGGTCTTCGAGCCCTACCGGCGGTCGGTGTACCGGCAGCTCGACGTCTCGGACGTCACGTTCACGGGCGCGGGCGGCGATCCTGTCCGGGCCTGGTTCGTGTGCCCCCAGGGGGCCGCGGGCGAGCTCCCGTGCCGGGTGACGTTCATCGGCTACGGCGGCGGCCGCGGGCACGCCTCCGACCACACCCTGTACGCCGCCTCGGGCTGCGCGCAGCTCGTGGTCGACACCCGCGGGCAGGGCGCCGACTGGTCGGCCGGCGCGACGGGCGACCCCGGCGCCGGGGCGTCCGGCCCCGAGGTGCCGGGGGTGATGACCCGAGGCATCCTCGACCGCGACACCTACTACTACCGCCGCCTCTACGTCGACGCCGTCCGCGCGGTCGAGACCGCGGCCGAGCACGAGCGCGTCGACGCCGGCCGGATCGGGGTCGGCGGGTTCAGCCAGGGCGGCGCGCTCTCGCTGGCCGTCTCGGCGCTGCTCCCCGACCGCATCCGGCTGTGCCAGGCGCACATGCCGTACCTGTGCGACATCCCCCACGCCATCACGATTGCCGCCGAGCCGCCCTACACCGAGATCGTCGGGTTCCTGTCGAACCACCAGGAGCACATCGCCCGGGTGCTCGACACGCTGCGCTACATCGACAACGCCGTCCTCGCCCCGCGCATCCGGGCGGCCACGACGGTCAGCGTCGGCCTGATGGACGGATGCTGCCCGCCCTCGACGGTCTACGCCGCCTACAACGCGATCACGGCGCCCAAGCGCATGATCGAGTACGCCTACTGCCGGCACGAGCTGCCGGGATACCACATCGAGAACGAGCTCGAGGAGTTCGTGACGGCGCTGTGCTGACCCGGTGCGGGGGCATGCACAGGCTGGCCGATCAAGTGGAGCGCTGGGCGCGACGTCGCCTGTGCTACGGTGTTGGTGACAAGTAGAACGCTCGTTCGGTTGCGCATTCGCACTTCCTTACTCGTTCGTTCACTGTGAGGGAGGTGTGTACATGGCAACTGGAACCGTCAAATGGTTCAACGACGCGAAGGGCTACGGCTTCATCGCGCCGGATGAGGGAACGAAGGATCTCTTCGTCCACCACTCCGCGATCCAGGGCAACGGCTTCAAGTCGTTGGTCGAGGGCTCGAAGGTCGAGTTCGAGGCCGGCGAGGGCGCGAAGGGCCCCGAGGCGACGAACGTCGTCCCGATCGCCTAGCGTCAAGCTGTGACCGAACGCCGCGTGCGGGCCCGCTTTTGGTGCCCGCACGCGGCGTTCGTCGTTTCCCGGGCTTCTACCCGACCGGTGCCGCGCCCATCCGCTTGAGCCAGCGGGTGTGCGAGCGAAGCGCGGACTTGATGGACGGGTGGGCGTTGTAGACCACCCCGTACTCCACCGCCGTCCGGCTGACGATGCGGGCCAGTTGCGCGTGCAGCGTGTGCGGCACCCGGGGGAAGAGGTGGTGCTCGATCTGGTGGTTCAGGCCGCCCAGGTACCAGCGCAGGAGCGGATTCTTCTGGGCGAAGTCGGCGGTCGCCTCGACCTGGTAGATGTGCCACTCCGACTTCCCCGTGCTCTCGTCGGGCGCAAGCGTGATCGCCTCCTCGAGGCAGTGCGAGAGCTGGAACGTGATCGTGAGCGCGAGCGAGGCGACGGCCGAGACCGCCAGGAGCACCGGGATCAGCTCGATCAGCGGGTGCTGGGTCAGGGGGATGGCGATCGCCCAGATGACGAAGAAGACCTTCCCGAACGCCAGGCCCGCCAGATCCCAGCCCCGCGGCCGCCGGAACACCGACCGACCGACCGAGCCGCGGGCGAGGAACGTGAAGTCGGTGATGACCTGCCAGCGCAGGGTGACGAACGCGTACAGCACCCACAGATACAGGTGCTGGTAACGGTGCCAGCGCCGCCGGGTCTGCGTCGGCTCGAAGCGGGCGAAGGGAAGTGCGTCGATGTCGGGATCGTGTTCGACCACGTTCGTGTAGGTGTGGTGGGCGAGGTGCTTTGCCGCCCACACGTACGAGGAGCCGCCGATCAGGTCGAGCGAATGCGCGGCCACGCGGTTGACGGCGCGGCTGGGCGAATAGCCGCCGTGATTGGCGTCGTGCATGATGCAGAACCCGATCCCCGCGGCGGCCAGGCCCAGCGAGAGCGAGCCGGCGATCACGCCGCAGGACGGTGTTGGCAACCAGCAGCAGGTACATGTACGACGCGAGCGCCCAGAGCAGCACGAGGGCGGACTTCGCCCACAGCACGCGATAGGCCCGGCGCATCGTGGCGGGGTCTCCGAGCACGACCTGCGCCCGCTCGTTCAGGACGCGGGAGAACTCGCCTCCGCCCTGGAAGCGGACGCGCGCAACCGACACCTTGGAAGATGACATCCGGGGCCGCGCTACCGTTGGAAAGCTGCGAACTTGACCGTCAGCGACACGGTCGGCCCGAAGCAGAAACCGGGATGGGAGCGGCACCAGCCGTGTGCAGCAGTCCCCGCCCGGCCGTGCTGTCACCGCCGCCCTCGATGAGCGTCAGCCGCGGCTGCGGCGGTGGAGCGTGATCGGGATCCCGCCCGGGGTCATCGCCTGGCTCGGCGGCCGGTGGCACTCTGGTCTCCATGTCTCGCTCCTGGGTCAGACGGCAAGGAGGTCGCCGTCGCTGACGAGTTCGCGAGCTACTTGGGGCCTTCATCCAGCAAGGACAACCATGTGGCGGGCATCCCCCGAGCCTCCAGTCTAGCAGCGCATCCGGGCAGCACCGGGGACGGGTTGGCCGCGGGCGCTGCTGCAATTAGCAGCGAGGGGCTCCGCCCAGCAGCAGCTTTCGAGGCCGGCTGGCTCGGATTTTCACCGGCCCGAAGCACACGAGGGGAGCAGATGCGCAAGACACCCAACACCACTGGGGGGTCGCGGGCGCAAGACCCACCGACCAAGCGAGCACCCGTCAGCGGCGTCCGCACCGAGCACCAGCTGCGGCTGCAGCTGAAGGATGCGCTCGAGCGGAACACCAAGTTCGAGCGCGCCCTGCGCGAGTCCGTCGCGTTCGCCTACGGCCGGCGCGAGCTGGCCGACCTGCGCCGGCTCAAGGCCGTGCTCTGGGCGGCCGGATTCCCGGACCCGAGCCCGCGCCGAACGCAGGGCGAAGACGCCGAGCCCGAAGCGCCCGTATCGAAGCACCCCTAGATCGGCCCACCGGGCGATCGCAGGCTGCACCAACATCGACTGAGAGGTGCGCCAGATGGAATTCACCGTCGAACTGCGCTACCAGAGCGGCTCGTCAACCGTGCTGTCCACCGAGGCAGAGACGGCCGACGAGGCGCTCCAGAACGCCCGCGATCCGCGCCGACCCCTGATCGGGATTCACATCACGGCACCCGCCGACGAGCACCTGCAGGCACCGGCCGAGCCGCGCCGTGCGGTCACGTTCGACCCCCGGCGGGCCCCCGTGCAGCACCGTCCGTCCCGCCGCCGGCGCTAGACGCGCGGTTTGCGCCAAGGAGCGTCGCCGCTCACAGCGGCTCGGGCCCCGACGCGGTGACCGCGAACACGACCTCCTCCTGGTAACACCAGAACCAGTTCTCGCCGGGCTCGGCCGACCGGACTATCGGGTGGCCGCTCTCGTGCACGTGGGCGGTCGCGTGCCGGTTCGGCGACGAGTCGCAGCAGCCGATGTGCCCGCACGTCGCGCACATGCGCAGGTGCAGCCACCGCCCTCCGATGCGCAGGCACTCCTCACAGCCTGCGATCGGGTCGGGCAGGTCGGTCACCTCGATTTGATCCAGATGCGCACAGTTCACCGCCACCACGATCACCCCTCTCGAAAGGTCGGTATTAGAGTACCGCCATGACGTCGAGCCCCGGAGGGCGCGACGGCCCGCTGCCGCCGCTCCTGCTTTCGCTGACGCTCGTCACCGGTCTCGTCGACGCCACGAGTTATCTGAAGCTGGGACACGTCTTCGTCGCGAACATGACCGGCAACGTGGTGTTCCTCGGCTTCGCCATCGCGGGGGCCGGCGGGCTCTCGGTCGGGGCATCCCTGGTCGCGCTGGCGTCGTTCCTGCTCGGCGGGCTGGCCGGGGGGCGGTTGGGCGCCCGCCTCGGCGATCACCGCGGCCGCCTGCTCGTTGCGGCGTCGTCGACCCAGGCGGTCGCGGTCACCACCGCCGTCGTGCTGGCCGCGGCATCCGGCGATCACCCCGGCCGGGCTGCCCGCGACGGCCTCATCGTGCTGCTCGCAACGGCGATGGGCGTCCAGAACGCGGTCGCCCGCCGACTGGCCGTGCCCGACCTGACGACGACCGTGCTCACCCTGACCCTGACGGGCGTCGCGGCCGACTCCAAGCTTGCCGGCGGGGCGGGATCGAAGCCGGCCCGCCGCCTGCTGGCGGTGGGCGCGATGCTGCTCGGCGCGCTCGTGGGTGGTCTGCTGGTGCTGCGCGTCTCGATCGCCGCCCCGCTCGCCGCGGCCGCGCTGGTACTCGCGGCCGTCGCGGTCACCACCCACCGCCTCGCCCGCGGCGACGCACCGTGGGCGAACGTCACCAAACCCGCGGG
This sequence comes from uncultured Actinomycetes bacterium, assembly GCA_963732075.1. Classification (GTDB taxonomy): domain Bacteria; phylum Actinomycetota; class Thermoleophilia; order Gaiellales; family JAICJC01; genus JAICJC01. Next base: position 822,021 of record CAVSYD010000003.1, read on the forward strand.
ATGAATAACTGGGGCCTGGCCCCGTGTATTCAGCGCAGGATGTTGACCGCGCGGCCGGCGACCAGCACGACGGTCACCACCGAGATCACCGACTCGGTGAGCATCAGCCGCTTGGCCTGGCGCGTGAGCGGCATCGCGTCGGTGGGGCTGAACGCGAAGGCGTTCGTGAACGACACGTAGACGTAGTCCTCGAGCTTGGGGTACCACCCGGGCTCTGCGAACTGCGGGTTCTCCATCTGCGGGAACTGGAAGTCGGGCGGCGGCGGGTCGGGCTGCCACCGGCGCGCGGGGCCGCCGCGGTCGAGCGCCCAGTACCAGAGCCCGAAGACGACCACGTTCGTGCCCCAGATCACGGCGGCCTTCAGGAGCAGCTCGCCGCCGCTGCGCTCCCGGCCCGTCACAAGCGACCCGATCATCGCCGCAAGGGCGACGGCATTCGCAAAGCTCACCAGCGCGAGCAGGCCGATCGCGGCGGTGCGCCTGCGCCCCTTCCGTTCGAGCCGCGACCGCATCGAGTCCGACGCGAGCGAGACCAGCAGAATCGACTCCGGCACGATCGCCGCCAGCCAGACCCACCACGGGAACACCCACAGCTTCCAGCCCTGCTGGGCGCTCACCGCAGCCAGCAGCGCCTGCATCAGGATGATCACGCCGACGGCGGGCGCCGCCTCCCAGCGAGACTCGAACTCCTCCTCGCGGGCGCTGTTGGGCTCGGTCGGCATCCGGCGAGAGTAGCCGAGCGGAACCATCGTGGCCCTTGAGGGGTCTGACGCCCATGCGAATCGTTCGTGCTGCGGCCGTGGTATTGGTGTTGGCCGCTGCCATCGGCCTCATCGGGTGGCGCCACTCATCCGGGCCGCCGGCCAGGCCGAGCCGCGCAGCGGCCGTTCCGATCGCCGGCGCCGTTTTCATGGAGGAGGGCGGCGGCATTCCCTCGGTCGTAGGCTCGGGGATCCACTCGTTCGGGCCGATGCCCGTCCTGGTCACGGGCGTCACCGTCTCGGGGCGGCGGCTCCGCCTCCGGTTGACTGCGAATCGCCACGGGCACTTCAAGCTGACGCTGCCCCGGGGACTTACACGTTCACCGGAGAGGCCGCGGACAAGCCGAGCACAACCGTCCGGGTCCGCGTCGGACGGACCATGCGGCCGCTGCGGGTCCGGATCATCGCCACCGAAACCGTGACGATGATCGTCTGAGTATCGTTGGCGGGGTGAGCGACCACCCCACGATGCTCTGGAACGCACGCGTGATCAGCGGTGACGGCTCGCCACCGCGCGAGCGCATGGCGGTCACGCTCGCAGGCGGCCGCATCGAGCAGGTCGACGCCATCGGCGCGGAGTCGCCGCCGCCGGGTGCGATCGACGCCGGCGGACGCACGCTCCTGCCGGGTCTGATCGACGCGCATGTGCACCTCTCGAGCGACACCGACCGCAGCCCGGGCTTCGGGCCGCCCCCCTTCCTGAAGGGCGAGGATCCCCGCCCGCGCGAGCTCGGGTACTTCATCCTGGCGCGGGCGGCGGCCGAGCTGCTCGCCGCGGGCATCACCACCGTGCGCGACGTCGGCAGCTACGACGACGAGGGCGTGGCCGTCCGCCGCGCGGTGGAGCTGGGCCTGCTCGACGGGCCGCGGGTGCTCTCGTGCGGGCGCATTCTCTCGGCCACGTCGCCGGGCGGGAAGATCTTCGGCACCATGTACCGCGAGGCCGACGGCGCCGACGAGATGCGCAAGGCGGTGCGCGAGCAGATCCGCACCGGGGCCAGCTTCATCAAGGTGATGGCGACCGGCGCCCGCTCGGTCGAGCGCGAGGATCCCGAGCCGGCTCAGATGACGAGCGAGGAGCTGCGGGCCATCGTGGACGAGGCCCACCGCATGGGCTTCCGCGTCGCCGCCCACTCCGAGGGTCTGGCGGGCACGCGCTTGGCGATCGAGCAGGGCGTGGACACGATCGAGCACGGCCTCTCGCTGCACCGCGCACCCGACCTTCTGGCCACGATGGCCGAGCGTGGCCAGGTGCTGGTGCCAACACTGACGACGTTCCATGACCTCTCCGAGCGGTTCGTCGCATGCTTCGCCCCGGTCCTGGTCGAACAGGCCAAGCGCCAGCAGGAGGAGGCGTACCGAACCGTGGCCGCGGCCCGGGCCGCCGGAGTGACGATGGCGATGGGGCACGACAGCGGGCCTCCCGGCGCAAACCTGATCGAGCTCGTGCGGATGGTTGACGCCGGCCTGAGCGCCCTCGAGGGCATCACCGCGGCCACCGCGAACGCCGCCCTGGCGCTCGGGCTGGGAGATGTCGGCACGATCCGGCCGGGGGCGGTCGCCGACATCGTCGTGGTCGACGGTGATCCGATCGCCGACGTGCACGTGCTCACAGCCCGCGAGCGGATCTGGCTCGTGCTCGTGGGCGGACGCCCCGTCGCCGGCCGTGCGCTCGCACCCGCCGCACTCGCCGCCGGCGACTGACGCAACCCGGCAGCCGCCAGAGCGGTTGCATTCGGCACCACCCGGTGTACATTCGAAGCGTTGGGTGTGGGGCCCGAACGAGGGAGGCGGGAGCATGAAACGGCGCAGCTTTCTGGCGGCGATGCTGTCAGTGCCGTTGCTGGGATCGGCGACGGCGCGGGCGCTGGGTGAGACACGCACGGCCGCGGTTCGCACGGCCGCACACGTCCATCCCGCAATGTCCGACGAGGCGATGGCGACGACGCTTTGGAGCTACATGGATCACGCTTCGTCGTGGGACGAGGCGACGGCGGACCTGCGCCGGTATGTGGCCGACGGTCACATCGACTCGGCGCTCTTCGGCGACATCGCCACGCTGATCGAACGCGAACTCGCCCGCACCGACGGCTCCCGCTTGGAGGGCGTGCTGGGCTTCTACCCCGGCGTCGTCCTGATGCTGCACGGCCTGCGCAGCATCGGTGAGTACGGCGATCGCGAGACCTACGAGGCGCAGGCGGCCTTCATCCGAAGATTGGTGGATGCGCGATGACCGCTGTCACGGCCGTTGCACGAGTGGCGTTTGCGGCCGACTCCGGCGGCGACGGATCGTCCAAGGCGCCCAAGGTCGCCGCCGCGATCAACGCCGCGTTCGGCCGGTTCGCAAACCCCACTGCAACCTGGCTCATGATCGGCGGGGACGAGTACTCCATCTGTTCCGCCAGCACCATGAAGCACTACGACAAGTATCTAACGCAGCCGAACGTCTCGGCCGCCCGGACCGTGATGACACCGGGGAATCACACGAACGGCCCGGGCGGGAAGTCGGGTGGAAAGCCGCTGCCCGACGTGTCGGCCTGGCTGGCCTACAACCAGGCGAAGGAGACGCTCACAAACACGACGGGCGGCTGGATCGACCAGCCGACGGGCATCCCGCTCACCGACCAGTACGTAGACGTCGCCGGGATCCGCTTCATCTTCCTGAACTCGGGTGCCGTCGAGAACCTGATCGACCGGCCGGGCTGGCCGGTGCCGCACACCGGCGGCTCAGTGATCGGCAACCCGCGCGTCACCTGGCTGCGGTCGGTGTGGAGGCCGGGAACACGCAACGTCGTGATCACACATCACGCCCGCTGGAGCTACTACGGCGGTGCGCATGACAACCCGACGATGCAGAACCTGATCGACGAGATCATGGGCAAGAACAACGCGACGAAGCCGCATTGCTCCCTGATGCTCGAGGGCCATGACCACACGATGCAGCTCATGAATCCGCAGCTTGTGAGCGGGACATACCCGGGGCTGACGAACGGCGTCATCGGCCTCTGCTCGACCGCGCCGACGACCCATGCCGCACCGAAGTCCAACACGTCTCAGCTCTCGTGGCTGCAGTTCGCGAACATCACGGTCGGGGCGTGCGGGTTCCTGCAGATCGACATCATGAGTGACTTCAGCATGCAGCTCTCGATCATCGACGCCTCGAATACCAACGGCAACCTGATGACGAACACCCCCGCGACCGGCGTCACGGGCGCGGCCACGGCGACCATCAAAACGCTCGCCAGCTGAGGCCGCTGCCGGGCCCGGTGGTACCATCCGCCTGCGCGGCCCAGAGACTCGCCACGCCTCGCCTGACCCGAGAAGCCCGGTCGCTTCGCTCGTGTCGTGGCTGGAGGCCAGACGATGAAGAGCTTCACCTGTGCCGAGGATGACTGGGACGACGTCGTGTCCGGGATCGGCCTGCTGCACGACTGGAAGGACCCGCGGATCAGCGGCGAGCGCGCATCCGAGGTGCTCGAGGGCGCGCTGCTCGGCCCGGGCGTCGACACCGAGACCACGCCGGACACGCACGCGATCCTGCTGGCCGAGCCGTTCATCGACGGCGGTCGCCGGCCGGGCGGCTTCGGCTGGTCGCTGGGAGTCCTGCTGCGGGGCGTCGGGATGATCGCCAAGCAACCGCTCTCGCCCGAGGCCACCGAGGCCGCCCGCATCCTGCCCGCCATCACTCGAGTCGTGACGGATAACCTGGCCCAGGCGTGAATACTGGGGCCTGGCCCCAGTATTCACGGGGTCGCGTTCTACATATCGGTCGCGATCATCACGTCGGATGCCTTGATGATCGCGGTCGCCGAGCTGCCCTCTTTGAGGCCGAGGTCGTCGACGGCCTCGACCGTGATGGACGAGACGATCCGCTGACCGCCCACCTCGATGACCACGTTGGCGATCGCCTCGCCGCGGTTGATGGACGTGACGGTGCCGGTGAGCCGGTTCCTGGCGCTGAGTTTCATGCGGTCTCCTCTTCGTCGCCCTGGAGCGGAATCGTTCCGATGGCGGTGGACTTGAAGGATGCCGTGACGGCGTCGCCCGTGCTGAGGGCAAGCCGCTCAGTGGACTCGGTGGTGATCTCGGCGGTCAGCGGGCCTACGCCGAGCCGGACGCGGTTGCCGGTCGTCACCATGCGGCCGATCGGGGCGGTGAGATGGTTCTGGGCGGATGAGTCACCGGACTGACCGCGCAGGACCGTGATCTCCCACGGGGCGATCAGCACCGCAACGCGGCCGGACGCCGGCTCGGCGAGGTGCACGTGCTCGCCCGAGTCGAGCACGACATCACGGCCAGTGGCGGTACCCTCGAGATAGTTCAAGCCCGCAAACTGGGCGACGAAGGCGGTCTTCGGCGCGTGCAGGAGGTCGCCCGAGACCCCGCGCTGCGTGATCCGCCCGAACTCGAGGACGATCATGCGCCGGGCGAGCGACACCGCCTCGTCATACGAGTGGGTCACGATCAGGACGGGGACGCCGGCGTCGGCGATGCCGGCCGAGAGCTGCTCTGACAGCTTTCCCCGCGTCGCGGGGTCGAGCGCCGAGAGCGGCTCGTCGAGCATGAGCAGTTTCGGGTCGCACGCGAGCGCCCGGGCGAGCGCGACCCGCTGGCGCTCGCCGCCGGAGAGCGAACGCGGCTTCGCTTTGGCCAGGTGCCCGATCCCGATCCGCTCGAGCAGCGGATCGACGGGCAGGCGCGCACCGTAGGCGACGTTCGCGCGCACGCTCATGTGCGGAAAGAGCGCGTAGTCCTGGAACATGAACCCGATCCGGCGCCGGTCGGGTGGGGTGCTGCGACGCCCGTCATACCACGTCTCGCCGCCGCACTCCACGCGACCCGACCGGGGGGTGAGGAGGCCGGCGATCAGGCGCAGCAGAGTTGATTTGCCGGCGCCGGAGGGGCCGATGACGGCGGTCGGCTCGGCGACCTCGAGCTCGGCCTCCAGCGTGAAGTGGCGCAGGGGGTAGGTCAGGCGGGCGTGAAGCGAAACGCTCGTCCCCGGATCAGCAGTTTCACCCCAACCAGCACGATCGCACTGACCGTGATCAGCAGGGCTCCGAGCGCGAGAGCCTGGTCGAGGCCGTTCTCGAACCCGAGATAGATTGCAACCGGCGCGGTTTCGGTCACGCCGGGGAGGCTACCGGCAAACAGAATCGTCGCGCCAAACTCACCCAGCGCGCGTGCCCAGCCCAGCGCGGCGCCCGCACTGAGGCCGGGAGCCGCGACCGGTACGGCAACCCGGAAGAACGTGCGGGCGGGCCCGGCCCCGAGCGTCCGCGACGCGTCCAGCAGATCGCGCTCGACCGCCTCGAACGCCGCGATGGCCTGGCGCACGTAGAGCGGACTCGCGACGAAGGTCATCGCCATCACCACCGCCGTCTTGGTGAAGGGGATGTCCAGGCCAAGCTCGCTCAGCTGATGCCCCAGGAGCCCGAAACGGCCGAACGCCACCAGAAGACCCAGTCCGGCGACCGCCGGCGGAAGCACGAGCGGCAGCTCGAACAGCGTGGTCACCAGCGTCTTGCCGACGAAGTCGGTGGTGGCGAGCAGATACGAGATGGGCGTGCCGAAGACGATCATCAGCCCGAGCGAGACGGTGCTCGTCTCGAACGAGATCTTGAGCGCCGTCCACGCACCGGACTGGTGAAACCCCTCGCGCAGGCTGCCCTGCGTGAAGACCGCGATCAGCGGTAGCGCCAGAAACGCCACCGCGATCGCGGTTATCACGATGACGACTAGCTGGAGGGGGGCGCGCCGAAGCCGAGCTTCTTCAACTCGGCCTGCCCGCTCGGACTCAGCACCATGTTGACCCACCACTGCGCCGCCTGTTTGTTTGCGCTACCCGACAGCACCCCGATCGGATAGACATTGTTCGCCTCGGCCTTCGGGGGGAACGTGATCGTCGTCAGCTTCGATCCCGCCGAGAGCGCGTCGGTGTAGTACACGACCCCGGCGTCGGCCGCGCCGGTCGTGAGCGCGGCGAGCACGTCCTCCGCATCGGTGCCCTTGCTGACGATGTTCAGCTGGCTCTCGGAGATGCCGAGATTCATGAACAACGTCTCGGTGTCCCCGCCAAGCGGAACCGCGGGCGCCGCGATGACCATCTTCGGCTGCTTGGTCACGAGCTGGTTCACGTTCGTGATGTTGGCCGGGTTCGCTGCCGGAACGGCGATCACCAGCTTGTTGGTGGCGAACAACTTGGTCGGCCCGAGCAGCTTCTTGCCCTGCAGGATCGCGGGATACTTCGGGCTGGCCGCCGCGAACACGTCGGCCTTCTGGCCCTCCTGGATCTGCGCGGCCAGCTGGTTCGAGCCGGCGAAGTTGAGCTCCACCTTCCAGCCCGGGTGCTGCGTCTGGAACATCTTCGCGAAGATCGGGAACGCGTTGACCAGCGAGGCCGCGCCGTCGACCGTCAGCGTCCCACCGCTGGCGGCACTGGAACCACCCGAGCTCGAACTGCCGCACCCCGCTGCCATGACGACCGCGGCGGCGATCAGCGGGAGTGTAAGAGCCCGCCTCATCGCCGTTCCACCATGACGCTCGTGGCCTTCACCGTTGCCGCCACCGGCACACCGACGGCGAGCCCCAGCTCCTCGATTGCATCACGGGTGATGACCGAGACGACCCGGTACGTCCCCGTCGCTTCCATCTCGACCAGGCCAACCACTCCGGTCACCTCCACATTCGTCACCGTGCCTTCGAACCTGTTTCGTGCCGAGAATCCTGTACCTAGGCGAACGGGTTCTCGCCCACCCAGCCGCAGGATCTCCGACTGCGGGACCATCCGGCGATTCGCCTTGTCCCGGACGGTCGCGATTTTCCCCTCGCGTTCCCACCTTCGCAGCGTGTCGATGCTGACGCCGAGGGCCTTCGCGGCCTCGCCGATGGGGAGTTGGCTCGCCAAGAGGCGCGCACCGTATCACATATGCATTACCAAGGCAGATACTCACCGTCTTGGCACGCGACGTCGCTCCTCGATGCGTCCTCGTCTAGGCTAGTGCCCATGGAGCATCGGGAGATCCCCCGGCTCGGTCGCGCCGTCTCGTGTGTTGGCCTCGGCGCCTGGCAGCTCGGCTCCGACTGGGGCGACGTCCCCGAGGCTGACGCGATCGCCACCGTCGAGGCTGCGCTCGATGCGGGCGTCACCTTCCTCGACACCGCCGATGTCTACGGCGACGGCATCAGCGAGCAGGTGATCGGCCGTGTTCTTGCAAACCACGCCGACGACCCGCCGTTCGTGGCGACCAAGATGGGCCAGCGCGGGCCGCAGGAGCTGGCCGAATTCACTGGTGCCCGCTTCCGGGAGTGGATCGCCCGATCCCGCGAGAATCTCGGGGTCGACCGGCTCGATCTGGTACAGCTCCACTGCCCGCCGACCGAGGTGTTCGAGGACGACGCCGTGTACAAGGCCCTGGACGTGCTGGTCGCGGAGGGACTCATCGGGGCGTACGGCGTCAGCGTCGAGACGTGCGACCAGGCGCTCACGGCGATCGCTCACCCCCACGTCGCCACGGTGCAGATCATCCTGAACGCCTTTCGGCTGAAGCCGATCGAGCGGGTGCTCCCACCCGCCCGCGAGGCGGGCGTGGGGATCATCGCGCGGGTGCCGCTTGCGAGCGGGATGCTGTCGGGGCGTTACGACAGCAGCACGACATTCACCGCTGACGACCACCGCACCTACAACAGGCACGGCGAGGAGTTCGACGTCGGCGAGACGTTCTCCGGCGTCGACTTCGAGACGGGGCTCGAGGCGGTCCGCCGGCTCGCGCCGCTTGTTCCGCAGGGCGCGACGATGGCCCAGTGGGCGCTGCGATTCGTGCTCGACCAGCCGGGCCTCTCGGTCGTGATCCCCGGAGCCCGCAACGCCGACCAGGCCCGGGCGAATGCCGGCGCCGCCGCGCTCCCGCCGCTCTCAGCCGACGATCTCGCGGCCGTCCGGTCGGTGTACGACGAGCTGGTCCGCCCCTCCGTGCACGACCGCTGGTAGGACGGCGCTCCGACTGGGCACCGCTGAGTTCCAGCCGGCGATCCGGTCTACACCCTGAACTGAAACCCGCCCAAAAGGGAGGTCGGAATGAGTCTGCCCGAAATCGGATCGCGAGAGGAATGGCTGGCGGCGCGCAAGGAGCTCCTGGCGCGGGAGAAGGAGCTGACGCGGCGCAGCGACGCCCTGAACGCCGATCGGCGCCGGCTGCCGATGGTGGCGATCGCCAAGGAGTACACGTTCACGGGCCCGGCGGGTGACGTCTCGCTGGCCGACCTCTTCGAAGGCCGGCGGCAGCTCATCGTCCAGCACTTCATGTTCGACCCGGCCTGGGACGACGGCTGCTCGAGCTGCACGGCCTCGGTGGACGAGCTGGCCCCCGGCCTGCTCGAGCACCTGCACGCCCGCGACACCACGTTCGCACTCGTCTCCCGGGCGCCGTTTGCGAAGCTCGACGCATACCGGAGCCGCAGGAGCTGGGACGTGCCGTGGTACTCCTCGTTCGGCGGCGACTTCAACTACGACTTCCACGTCACGCTCGACGAGTCGGTGGCGCCGCTCGAGGTCAACTACCGCACCGGGGCCGAGCTCGAGCAGGCTCCGGGGGCGGCCTGGGTGACCCGGGCGCAGCAGCCGATCGAGCTTCCGGCCGTCAGCTGCTTCCTGCGCGACGGCGACGCCATCTTCCACACCAAATTCGACATACGCCCGCGGCACCGAGTATCTGGGCGGGGCCTACACGTTCCTCGACCTGACCGCGCTCGGCAGGCAGGAGGATTGGGAGGAGCCCAAGGGCCGCGCCGCAGCCGCACACGGGGCGGTGCCAGACTTCTCGGCGTGACGGACGACATCCACGCCGCCTTCGCGCGGGCGGCGGAGCGCGACGGCATCGAGCTCCAGAGCCAGGCGTTCGACTGGCTCTGCGAGCAGGGCCATGTCGGCCTCGAACGGGTTGCCAAGGCGCGGCGCGACCCGGCACTGGTCGCGCCGGTGACGGCGGCGCTTGGCGTGCTCGGCGCGATCTGCGCCCGGCTCCGGGGCGACGTCTCGGTGCTGCACGCCTCGCGCGCGAACCTGCTCCTGCCTGTCGACCTGGTGCATCTGCCCACCGGCACGGTGATCGAGGTCGACGGGCCGCCGCACTTCACCTCGTTCCGTCTGGCCGCGCTCGAGCTGTACCCCGCCGGCACATCCGTGGGCTTCGACATCGCCGAGCATATCGAGCTCTGCCGCACCTGGTGCACGAGCAGCGACGGCCTCGTCGCGCGGGCTGGCCGCCAAGGCATTCGGGTTCGGCGGGGTGCAGCGGGAGCGGGCCTATCACGACGCGCTCCGCGACCTGGCGACCCCGGCCATGGGCCACCCGCCGCTGGTACGGATCACCGCCCTGGACGGCGACGGCGAGGCGGCCTACCAACGCCACCGCGACGCCCTGCGGGCGCTCACCGCCGCCGCGTCTCCTGCTCCTCCGTGATCGCGACGTTGACCGTCGAGCAGCGGCCGCAGCGGACGCGCACCTTCTTGGTCATGTAGGTGCCGTCCATCGCGGCGGCCAGAACGTTGCCGCACTGCACGCACACGTAGTCGTCCGGACCGTTGCCGTGGAAGACGGGCCGGTCGGCGTCCTCCTGGATCGCCGTCCCCCCGTCGCGCGGGACCTCGCCCGGGCGGATCTGGCGCATGACGATCGTCGCCATCGGGCCGGCCGTCAGAGCTTTCCGAGCTTCCCGGCGAAGTCCGCGACGAGGGCATCGAGCACGCCGGCGACGACGCCCTCGCCCATTGACGCGGCCTTGCCCGTGATCTGGGCGTGGGTGTGGATCGTCCCGCCGCCGTCGTTCAGGGCAAACGCGATGGTGGCGTTTGCGAACCCCTGCCCGCCGGCCTCCCGCGACTTCACGGTCAGCACCGCGGCGTGCGCGGCCGGATCCTGCTCGGTGATCTCGAGCGTGCCGGTGAACGTCATCGACATCGCCCCCATCTTGACCTTGATCTCGGCCTTGACCGCATTGGGGCCGGTGCGCTCGAGCACGGTCGCACCCTCCACGCACGGCACCACCCGCTCGAGGTCGAGGATCGTGGCGAACATGTCGTCGATCGTCCGTGCCGTCGAGAAGGAGTGATCGAGGTCAACTGCCATGGATGTCGTCCTTGATGGGGGAAATGGCTCACACCGGGCGCGGGCATTATAGATTTTGGGGCATGGCGATTCCGGCAGGCTCCTACCGGCTCGGCCCCGAGACGGGCACCCTCACGGTGAAGACCGGCAGAACCGGGGCCGCCTCCAAGGCTGGACACGACCTGACGATCGCCGTGACGTCGTGGCAGGCCTCGCTCACGGTGGGTGAGGATCCGGCCGAGACGACCATCGCGCTGACGGCCGACGGCGGATCGGTCCAGGTGCTCGACGGCACGGGCGGGATGCAGGCCCTCGACGACGACGACCGGGCGAGCATCCGCCAGACGATCGACGACGATGTCCTGAAGCGGCAGGAGATCACGTTTCGCTCGACACGGGTGCAGCCCGGCGGCAACGGCGGCCTGCACGTGGAGGGCAACGTCGAGCTGTTCGGCAAGACGCAGCCCATCGCCTTCGACATCGCGTCTGGCGCCGACGGAACGCTCACCGCCGCCGCCGTCGTCACGCAGACGGGCTTCGGGATGAAGCCCTACTCGACGCTGTTCGGGGCGCTGAAGGTCGCCGACGAGATCTCGGTCAACCTCAGCGCAACGCTGCCTCAGTCGGTGTAGACAGCCTGGGCATCGAGCCCGCCCTCGACTCCCGGCGGCAGCGCGCCGGTGCCGTGCGCGTAGAGCGCGATGTCCGCGACCGTCCCGACCTTGGTGGGGTCGCCGCCGTCACCGCTGACCCAGGCCCCGTTCGACCACGTGAGGCTCTCGGGGGGCGCCCCGAGCTGCATGCCCGCGAGCAGCTGGCCCTTGTCGCGGATCTTCGCGGTCGCGCGCGAGATCGCGGCCGGCGTTCCCGGCGAGGGGCTGGTGTTGTAGCCGTGGCCGACGCCGAAGCGGTCCGTGTCCGCCGGCACGACCTTGACGTCGAGTGCCGGTACCCCGAGCTCGTCGGCGACGAGCCGGGCGTACTCGGGCTCCTTCCCGTCGGCATCGGTCGTCAGGCTCAGCACCATCTTCCCGGTGGGGTGCACGCGGAGAAAGACTGCTCGATAGGCCTCGTTCGCCACTAGTGGCTCTCCTTGCGGTCGGTGGTCGCCGCGGCCGCGAGCCGCTGGCGCTCCAGGTGGGCGGTGAGCGCGTTGTGATCCTCCAGATCGCAGAAGGCGGGCTGCGGTCCGCCCTGCGGGTGTGCGGGCGCCGCGGGGCGTTCGCAACCGGGGTAGATGCACATCTTGGTCTGTGTCTCGCTCATGTTTCGATCCGCTTGGGCACTTTACTCCCCGCCGCCCTCACCGGCCGGGGCGATCCACCGCACTGCCTGGCCGGTCACACCCGCGATCACGTCGAAGTCGTGGTCATAGTGCAACACCCCCACCCCGGCGGCCTCGGCCGCTGCCGCGATCAGGAGATCCGGCTGCTTTACCTGACGGTGATGCAGAGGGCCGAGCTCGGCCAGAAGCTCGAACACATCCAGCGCCCGCGTCCATTGGTCGGCGCCGATCGGGCATTGAGGCAACACGGACAGTTGGCCGCGACGGGCGTGAAACTCGGCGTGATCCTGCGCCGACCAGAGCAACTCGAGCGTCACCTGGTCGCACGTCGCGATCAGTCCGTCGGCCACAAGGTCATCGAACGCGCGGCGCAGGCTGGGATCGCGGCGAGATGCGACCCATGCGCTCGTGTCGGCAAGGATGGGCGCAGTGGTGGCGGCGCTTCCCAGAGTGATGCTCGCCTGGACCGCCGGCATGAGGGTGTCAGGATCCGCGGGGCGTCTGGGCCGTGCGCGCACGGCGGAGCTGGTCGAGATCGTCCAGCGTCATCCCGCCGAGGTCCCACCCGGCGAGTTGGCGGCGCTGGTCTCGCGCGATCACTTCCGCGAGCGCGCCGCGAATCGTCGCGGTGGTGCCGGCGGTACCGAGCACCCGCTGCGCCTGCGCGAGCTGGGTGAGATCGACCAGGACAGTTGTCCGGTGCGTGGTGTGCTTCGCGCGTGATGGTGTGTGCATATGCTCCCTACTTGGGACAGCATACCATCATCGGCAGAGAATGCATATACCTTGAGGTACGGATGCTGCCCGCTCTCGGGGCTTCGCCGTTTTACTCCCCGGCATCCGTCACCCAACCCGGCGTGGTGTTGCCCTTGCTCGGGCCGTATCCGCTCGGCATCGCGACCGAGCTGCCCGGCACCGGTGTGGCGCTGGCCCATGAATCCTCCTGGTCGGCCGCGCCCGGTCGCGACACCGCCGGGTCCCACGACTCGGCCCCGATCGCGTCGACCACCTCGGCGAGCGCCGCAAAGCTGTGCCCGCTCACGAGGGCGTCGCAGTACGGCAGGGCGGCCATCATGCCGCCCGCGCGCGGCGAGAATGCGCTCGCGCTCATCCGCGGATTGACCCACACGATGCGATGCGCGAGCCGGCCCAGGCGTTCCATCTCGCGGCCGACGAGCATCGGGTCGCCGCGTTCCCACCCGTCGGAGAGGATGACGACCACGGCGCCGCGGGCCATGCCGCGGCGGCCGTGACGGTCGTTGAACGTCTTGAGCGCGTCGCCGATGCGGGTGCCGCTCGACCAGTCGGGCGCGGCGGTGCCGGCCCGCCTCATCGCCCGCTCCGGATGGCGGGAGGCGAGCGCGCGGGTCAGGCGGGTCAGCCGCGTTGCGAACACGAACGCCTCGGCGTTCGGACCGCTGCCCGCGGCACACGTCAGGAACTGCAGGTAGGCGCGGGCGTAGGGCTCCATGGAACCCGAGATGTCGCACAGCATCACCAGCCTGCGCCGGACGACCCGGCGCCGGCGGCGGGCGAGCCGGATCGGGTCGCCACCCGTGCGCAGGCTGCGCCGCAGCGTGCGTCGCATGTCGATGTGCTGGCCGTGGCGGCCGCGCTCGTAGCGGCGGGTGCTGCGAAGCGGCGTCGCGAGCTGGAGGCGTGACATCAGCCGGTAGAGCTGTGCCAGCTCGTAGGGCTCAAGCGCATCGAAGCTCTTGCCCGCGAGCCGCTCCTCGTCGCTGGCCATCGCCAGCGGCACCTCGACCTCGGCCCGCTCCTCGTCGTCGCTCGTGCCCGGCGGTGACGACCAGGCGCCGTCCCGGGCATCTCGCGACGCCGAGTCACCGACCGACGTCCTGTGGTCTGCGGCAGCCCGGTCGTCCGCGGCCGCGGCGGCGGTCGCCGCCACGTCGGGCTCGAACGCCTCGCCGTCGTTCGCGTCGCCGAAGATCGAGAAGAACACCGAATCGAAGATCTTGACCTGGCTCGGATCGGATACGAGCACCGCCCGAGCCGTGAAGTAGAGCCGCCTGCGGCTGACCGGCCGCACAAGCGCAAGCGCCCGCGCGAGCTCGGCCGACCGCGCGGGCGTCGTGGGCATGCCGGCCTCGTGCAGGCGCCGGCCGATCGCCCCGACCAGCGGCGGCAGGTCGAGGTGGATCGTCTCGACCCCGAACGCCGTCTGCGAGCCGCCGGCGTCAGTCACCGCTGCTCACGAGATCCTCGAGGCCGGCCGCGCGGACGACCTCCTGGTCCTCGCCGTATTTCAGCACCGAGCCCAGCGTGCGCTCGGCCACGGCGGCATCCAGGTGCTCGACGCCGAGCAGGCTCAGGGCGGCGAGCCAATCGATCGCCTCGGCGATCCCGGGCGGCTTCTGCACGTCGCTGTCACGCATCCGCGAGACGGCGTTTGCGACCTGCACCGCCAGCGTCTGCGAGGAGCCCGGCACCCGCCGGCGCACGATCTCGACCGCGCGCTGCGGATTCGGGTAGCCGATCCAGTGGTAGAGGCAGCGGCGCTTGACCGCGTCGTGCAGGTCGCGGGTGCGGTTGGACGTGAGCACGATCAGCGGCGGGTGCGTGGCGACGATCGTGCCGATCTCGGGGATCGTCACGCTGGCCTCGGCGAGCAGCTCGAGCAGAAACGCCTCGAAGTCGTCGTCGGCGCGGTCGATCTCGTCGATCAGGAGCACCGCGGGCCGCGGCCCCGGATGCTCGAGCGCGCGCAGGAGCGGCCGCCGGATCAGGTAGTCGGGCCCGAACAGGTCGTCCTCGCGCAGCGCCGAGCCGCTGGAGTCGGCCAGGCGGATGCTGAGCAGCTGCCGGGGATAGTTCCACTCGTAGAGCGCCTCGGCCGAGTCGATGCCCTCGTAGCACTGCAGGCGCACGAGCGGGGTGTCGAGCACCGCCGCGAGCGCCTTGGCCGCCTCGGTCTTGCCGACACCCGCCTCGCCCTCGAGCAGCAGCGGCTGCGGCAGGCGCACGCTCAGGAACATCGACGTCGCCAGGCCCTCGTCGACGAGGTAGTCGACGTCGGCGAGCCGCCGCGCCAGCGTCTCGATATCGGGCACCAGCACCCGCACCTCGTCCTCCGCCCCGCCCGTGACCAGCGCCCGGTTCATGCGGAGCTCGAAGCGGAGTGAAGGACGGCCCGGTAGTCGGCGTGCGTGTCGACGTCGAGCGGGATCGGGCCGGCGACCCGCACCTCCAGCACGTCGTCCGAGCGCCGGTCGAGCAGCCGCCACACGCCCCGGTCGCCATGCAGGTCGGCGAGGTCGGCAAACGTGCTGCGGGCAAACGCGATCGGGTGGCCGCGGCCGTCGTCGTAGCGGCACACCGCCAGCGCCGCATCGCCGCGCCCGCGAAGCAGCGCCGCGACCGTGGCCGCCGTCACGCCGGGCTGGTCTCCGAGCATCAGCACCATCACGTCGCAGCGCGGGTCGAGGGCGGCGAGCGCGGCGGCGATCGACGACGAGCAGCCGTCGCCGTAGGCCTCGTTCCGGACGACGTCGGCACCGGCGAGATCCACCGTGGCGCGCACGTCGTCCGCGGCGCCGCCGATCGCGACGACCAGCTGGTGAAACGGGCATGCGCGGGCGACGCCGACGACATGTCCGAGCAGCGTGCCGTCGCCGTATGGGAGCAGCTGCTTGGGCCGCCCGAGGCGGCTCGACCCTCCGGCGCCGAGCACCAGCCCGGTCACGAATGGGTCAGCCCGTCGCGCGGGCATGCTCGTGCTGCGCCTCGAACTTGGCCTTGCAGCCGTCGCAGCAGAAGTAGAAGGTCTCGCCGTTCCAGCGCAGCGATGGAGTGCTCGCGACGGCGGCGACCGTCATGCCGCAGATCGGGTCGATCGCGGTGACGGGCGGGCTCGAGACGTGCGCGGCCACAGCCTCGAGATCGGGAGCCTCTGCGGCCGGCCGGTCGTGACGGATCGCGACGATGCTCGCGAGGATCGAGAGCGCGACCTCGGCCGGGGTGCGGGCGCCGATGTCGATCCCGGCCGGCACGTCGATGCGCGCGAGCAGGTCGTCGGGCACTCCATCGCCGCGCAGCTCGGCGAGCACGCCGGTGCCGCGCTTGGGGCTCGCGACGAGGCCGACGTAGGGCACGCCCGCCTCGAGGCCGCGGCGCAGCGTGTGCAGCTCGTCGCGGCCATGCGCGGCGACGACGAGCGCCAGATCGCCGGGGCGAGGATCGAGGTGCTCGCCGTCGACCCCGACCACGCTGAACCCGAGCTCGGAGCCGAGCCGCAGAACGGCGCCCGCGATCGGCGTCTCGCCGACGACCAGGACGCGCGGCGCCGGCAGCACCGGCTCGAGGAACACCTCGATCGCGCCGCCCGACAGGCACGGGTTCTGGACGGTGACCGCCCCGTCCACGTCGGCGACCGCGCCGGTGTAGCCCGGATCGCCCTCTTCGGTGAACGGCAGGATCCGCAGGAGCACGGCCTCGCCGGTCTGCATCGCCTGCCAGCGAGTAGGCGCGGATGCTGTGCTCGGTGCAGACGCCGCCCACG
Source organism: uncultured Actinomycetes bacterium (assembly GCA_963732075.1). Lineage (GTDB taxonomy): Bacteria > Actinomycetota > Thermoleophilia > Gaiellales > JAICJC01 > JAICJC01. Next base: position 838,692 of record CAVSYD010000003.1, read on the forward strand.
AAGCCCTCGATCGCGCCGTCACCGAGCACCAGCGCGACGTTTCCCGCCTCGACGCTGGTCGGGCGCTGGGCACGGACGACCGTCGCGATCACGAAGGCCGCGCCCTCGGCCGTGAGCTCCTGCGCCCGCCGCGATGTCGCCGGGCTGATCATTGCGGCGGCTCGGCCCGCCCCTGCATCGCCGCCCAGACGCGCGCGGGAGTGCAGGGCATGTCGATGTGGTCGACGCCGTGGCTCTCGTGCAGCGCATCGATCACGGCGTTCACGATTGCCGGCGGCGAGCCGACGTTCGGCGACTCGCCGACGCCCTTGGCACCGAGGGGATGGTGCGGGCACGGCGTGACCGTCTCGCCGAGCTCGAAGTCGGGGCACTCGAGCGCCGTCGGGATCAGGTAGTCCATGAACGACGAGTTGAGGCAGTTGCCCTCCTCGTCGAAGCTGATCAGCTCCATGAGTGCGATCCCGATGCCCTCGGCGAGCCCGCCGTGGATCTGCCCGTCGACGATCATCGGGTTGATGCGCACGCCACAGTCGTCGACGGCGATGAAGCGGCGCACCGTGACCTGGGCGGTGTCGGGATCGATGTCGACGACGGCGATGTAGGCGCCGTAGGGGTAGGTGAGGTTGGGCGGGTCGTAGATCACCTGCGCGTCGAGCCCGCCCTCGAGGCCCTCCGGCATCGGCTCGCCGCTGTAGGCGCGCAGCGCGATGTCCTCGATCATGGCGCCCTTCTCGGGATCGCCCTTGACGTACCAGCGGCCCTTCTCCCAGGCCAGGTCCTCGGGCCGCGTCTCGAGCATCGTCGCCGCGATCAGGCGCGCCTTGTCGCGCACCTTGCGCGAGACGACGGCGACCGCGGCGCCCGAGACGGGCGTCGAGCGACTGCCGTAGGTGCCCAGGCCGTAGGGCGACTTGTCGGTGTCGCCGTGGCGCACCTCGACGTCCTCGGGCGGGATGCCGAGCTCCTCGGCGACGATCTGGGCGAACGTGGTCTCGTGGCCCTGCCCCTGCGTCTGGGCGCTGATGCTCACGACGGCCTTGCCGGACGGGTGCACCCGCAGGTCGGCGCCGTCGTTCATCGCGAGGCCGAGGATGTCCATGTGCTTGCGCGGCCCGGCGCCGACACCCTCGGTGAAGAATGTCGCGCCGATCCCCATCAGCTCGCCCCGGGCGCGCTTCTCCTTCTGCTCGCGGCGCAGGTCCTCGTAGCCGGCGATGTCCATCGCGACCCGCATCGTCTTTGCGTAGTCGCCGGAGTCGTACGTCCAGCCGGTCGTCGTCTCGTAGGGGAACTGCTCGGGCGCGATGAAGCTCCGCATGCGCAGGTCGATCGGGTCGACCTTCATCTCGAGCGCCAGCGCGTCGACCATCCGCTCGACCAGGTAGACCGCCTCGGTGATGCGGAACGAGCACCGGTAGGCGACCCCGCCGGGCGCCTTGTTCGTGTAGACCGCCTTGACCTTGACGTGCGCCGCCTGCAGGTCGTACGACCCGCAGCAGATGTGGAAGAACCCGGCCGGGAACTTGGTCGGCTGCGCGGTGCTGTCGAAGGCGCCGTGGTCGGCGATCACGTCGACCCGCAGGCCGGTGATCTTGCCGTCCTTGGAACACATCTCGCTGTGCATGACGTAGTCGCGGGCAAAGCCCGGTGGACATCAGGTTCTCGGACCGGTTCTCGATCCACTTGACCGGCACCCCGGCGACGATCGACCCGGCGATGGCGCACACGTAGCCCGGATAGACGGGCACCTTGTTGCCGAAGCCGCCGCCGATGTCGTTGCACTGGATCCGGATCATGTGCTCGGCGAGCCCGGCCACATGCGCGTAGACGGTGCGGTGGGCGTGCGGCGCCTGGTTGCCGTTGTAGATGTTGAGCTGCCCGGTCTTCGGGTTGAAGTCGGCGATGATGCCGCACGTCTCGAGCGGCGCCGGGTGGCAGCGCGGGTAGATGATGTCGCGCGTGACGACCGTGTCGGCCTCGGCGAATGCGCGGTCGGTCGCCTCCTCGTCACCGGCCTCCCACGTGGGGCTCGCGAGGTTGTCGCGCTGTCCGGCCTTGTCGTCGCGGATCAGCGGCGCGTCGGGGTCGAGCGCCTTGCGGGCGTTCACGATCGCCGGCAGCGGCTCGTACTCGACGTCGATCAGCTGCAGGGCGTCGTTGGCCGAGTACTCGTCGGTCGCGATGACGAACGCGACCTCCTGGCCCTGGAAGCGCACCTTGTCGCCGGCGAGCACGGCCTGGGTGTCGTAGGAGATCGTCGGCATCCACGCCAGGCCCAGCGTCTCGAGGTCCTTGGCGGTGACGACCGCGGCGACGTTGGGATGCGCGAGCGCCTTGGACGTGTCGATCGAGACGATGCGCGCGTGCGCATACGGGCTGCGCAGGATGGCGCCGTGCACCATGCCCGGGAGCCGGATGTCGTCGAGATAGTTGCCCTGGCCGCGGATGAAGCGCGCGTCCTCCTTGCGCTTCAGCCGGCCGAAGCCGATCGGGCGCTCGGTGGAGGGGCTGGGAAGGTTCTCGGTGGTGGCCATTGGTCTATGCCTCTCGTGTTGCAGTGGCTTCGTGCTCGGCTGCCCAGCGCACCGCGCTGACGATGTTCTTGTAGCCGGTGCAGCGGCAGATCGCGCCCGAGATCGCAACCCTGATCTCATGATCGGTCGGGTCGGGGTTCTCGTCCAGCAGGGCGCGGGTGGTCATCAGCATCCCCGGCGTGCAGAAGCCGCACTGGAGCGCGTGCAGCTCGTGGAAGCCCTGCTGGATCGGGTCGAGCTCGCCGTCCACCTCGAGCGACTCGACCGTGCGGATCTCGTGCCCGTCGCACATCACCGCCAGCGTCGTGCACGACTTGACCGGCTTGCCGTCCATCAGCACCACGCAGGCGCCGCAGTTCGAGGTATCGCAGCCCCAGTGGGTGCCCGTCAGGCCGACCGTCTCGCGGATGAAATGCACGAGCAGCATGCGCGGCTCGACATCGTGGGACACGTGCTGCCCGTTGACCGTCATCGAGACATTCACGATCAGGCCTCCTGAGTCAGGGCGCGCGCCGTCGCGCGGCGCAGTGCCCGTCGGGTGAGGACGCCGGCGAGGTGGCGTTTGTAGTCGACCGGCCCACGGCCGTCCGCCGCGGGTGAGCAATCCGCCGAGGCGATGTCGCCCGCCTGCGCGAACAGTTCCTCGGTGGGGGCCTTGCCCCGCAGCAGCTCCTCGGCGCGGGTGAGGTGGATCGTCGTAAGGCCGACGGCGCTGAGGGCGAGCCCGACGTCGCGGATGGTGCCGTCGCCGATCCAGATCACGGCCGATGCGGCGGCGATCGCCCAGTCGCCCGCGCGGCGCTCGACCTTCTCGTGCGCGCTGCCGGCTCCGGGACGCAGGCCGAGGCGAACCTCGGTGAGCATCTCGCCCGCGCCGACGGCGGTCATGTACGGGCCGATGTGGAAGTCCTCCATCCCCACCACCCGCTCGCCGCCGGTGCCGCGGATGACGGCCCTGGCCTTGGCTGCGGTGCAGACCGATGAGAGATCCTCGGCGGCGTCGGCCTGGCACAGCGAGCCGCCGATCGTGCCGCGGTTGCGCACGACCGGGTCGGCGATCACGTTCTCGGCATCGCGAAAGAGCGGGAAGTGGGCCGCGAGCAGATCCGACTTCAGGAGGTCGACATGGCGGGTCAGCGCGCCGATCCTGATCTCGCCGTTCTGCTCGCGGATGTAGGCGAGCTCGTCGAGGTCGTTGATGTCGATCAGGTGCTCGGGGTTGGCCAGCCGCAGCTTCATCATGGGCAGCAGGCTGTGACCACCCGCGATGATGCGCGCCTCGGACCCGAGCCGCTCGAGGGACGCGATCGCCCCGTCCACGCTCGTTGCGCGTTCATACTCGAATGCCGCAGGAGTCTGCAATGCGTGTTCCTTTCAGGGCGCGAGCGGGAATTTCGTGTTCCGCAGTAGGACTGCAGGATACCTGGCGCCCGTCCCGATCGACGGGTTTTGCAGGCACCCCGCGGCGAAGAGTGTGTTCGCTTACTTCCCCGCCGGGAGCCGCTTGCGCGGTGCGCCGATGTCGTCGCGCTGCTCGTACTGGACGGGGGCGTCGGTGCCGATGACCGGAGACCGCGGGAGCTCTTCGGGCCCCGTCTGGCGGACGTTCGGATAGAGCAGCCGCGCCGCCAGGCTGCCGCCCTCGACGTTGCGAAGCACCGGGCCCGCGGGATTGGCCATCGCGATCGGGGCCTCGCGGCCGAGCCGGGCGAGCGTGAGCGTGCCCTTGGTATAGACCTCGGAGATGCGCGGCGCCTCGACCGAGGTGCTGTCGGGGAAGTTCCGCAGGCCGGCGGCCGCGGCGCCCGGATAGAGCCCCTCGATCAGGCCCATGGCGTCCTCGAGCCCCGCCTTCTTCACGAGCAACCCCTCGAGCAGGTCGACGCCCGCATCGAGCTGGGCGTTGATGTTGTTCACGACCTCGTTGACGGGCGCGCTCTTCTCGAGGATCTCTCCGACGCTTCCGATGACCTCGTCGAGGCCCTTGGTGATGGCGCGCAGCGCGAAGATCGTCGAGACGAGGTAGTAGACCAGCGCCAGCACGATCAGGACGACGATCACGATCAGGACGGCTCCGGCTGCGGGGATGGCGAGTACGGGCATCGTCTCTACTCCGCGTCGTCGAGGATCACGTCGAGCGAGCCGCCGTAGCCGGCGACCCCCGCGACTGTCTGGGCGACCTGGTCCTGGGTCGTGAGCAGCAGCGGCACCGCGTCGAGGTCCTTCGACCCGGCAGCCGCCGCGGTCGCGATCCCGCGCACGCTCGGGACGATGTTCTTCGCCGCGGTCAGGGTCCCGTTCAGCAGGTACAGGACGATCGGCACGACCACGACCAGGAGGATGGCGTCTCCGATCCAGAGCAGGATCATCGCGGCCTCCGCTCGGCCACGATCGCGGCCTTGCGGCCGATCCCGGGCAGGGCGCCGAGGATGATGTCGAACTGCGCGTTGATCGCGGTGACCGCGCCCTCGAGCGGGCGCAGATGCTCGCGCCTCGACGCCCTCGAGTGCGGATGCAAGCGTCGCGAGCTTCGTGGAGATCCGTTCCAGGCCGCGGCAGACAACGAACAGGGCGGCCGCGAGCACCGCCACGACGACGACCACCAGGAGCACGCTGAGCACGACCAGGACGGTTGTGCTCATGCTCCACCGAACCCATCGGTGAGCGCGTTCATGTAGCCGTCCTGGACGACGGCCTCCTGCACGATCAACCCGAGCACGGGCGCGGTGGCCTCGAGCTGGGGGATGTTGGCCGTGTTCCCGGCGACCGCGGTGGCGGCGACCAGCAGCCCGTCCGCCGAGCGATCGATGCTCATGACCGCTCTCACGAGCACGGCCAGGAGCGCTGCGACGACGAGCGCCGCGACCAGCCCGATCACGAGTGCGATCTCCCAGTATCCGTGTGCGGAGACGAGCAGCGTCACTTGCCGACCGCCACCTTTCGCAGCGCCCGGGCGGCGTGGAGGATCCTCACGCCGGAGTCGTTGATGCGGGCGACGCCGGCGAGCTCGGCCGTCTGGTCACGCACCACCCCGACCGCGCCCACGGCCGTCTCCGCCTGCTTGGCGATGCGGTTGGCCAGAAGGACGATCGTGATCACGATCACCGCGGCGACCGCGATCACCACGACGCCGAGCCCGATCCCCGTGATCCAGCGAGTGGACTCGGAACTCAGGGTGATCATGTGAGCCTCACATCCTCCGTGGGCATCGGCCTCTCCTCACTCGGCGCGCGGTGAGAACGATACTGCGCGATCCGGCGCCAAAAGTCCAGCGACCATGATCACACGGTCAGCCCGTGCCACCCGCCGCCGTCGGCGTCCTCTTGGCCTGGGCCGAGCCCTGCAGGTTGGAGATGAAGTCATGGAGCGGCTTTGTGCCCGCACCGACCGCGAGCCCGGTCACGACCATGTCCACGTACCGCGAGGCCCCGGTCTCGCCGATCGACTGCAGGAGGCCGATCCCGAAGTATCCGCACCCGATCATGGCGAAGAACGACGCCAGTCCCCACGAGATCGCGGCGCGATTGGCCCGCAGGGCATCGAGCTCGGTCTGGGCCGTCGCCGCGGCGGCGACGCGCGTGGCGACGTTGGCCGTCTTCTCGGCGTCGGTCATGCCCAGGTCGGCCGGGTGCGGCGAGGTGAGCGCCTCGGCGACCGCTTGGTCGCGCTTGGCGACCGCGGCCGGCTTGTCGCCGCCCGGCTGGAGAAAGTGGTTCACGGGCTCGAGGATGCGCTCGATCGCCTGGGCGAGCACGTACAGCGGAGCGAACGCGCCGATCCCGGCGACGGGGATGAACGGCGTCGGGTTGCGGAGGTAGAGGATCACACCGCCGGTCACCGCGCCGACGAGCATCCACGCAAACGCGACACCCCAGAAGGTCTGGTCAGCCGATGCGGTCACAACCGGCGGCCCCGCCTCCGGCGCGGGAGCGGGAAGAGGGGCGGACGCGGCGGTGACCTCGCCGCTCCTGGATGTCCTGGTCACCAGTGCCACGGTCGCCCCGAACCTAACAAATTTGACGTTTGCACGGGCTTCAGGGTGATACCATTCGTGTTGCGTCGACTCCATTTTTGTCGGTCGACGGGAGGGTTCTGGCCCTATACGCCTGGTCAGGCATTCATGCCGCACAGGCTCTGGAGGTCAGAAATGATCGGCACACTCACACTCAGGGAGCGCGTGGTACGCGTTGTCCTGGGATTGTTCCTCGCATTCGTCGCGTTCAACGTCGGCCTGACGAGCCGCCTCACCGAGCCAAAGATGGTCGCCTGGGGCGCCCTTGTGCTCGCAGTCGTCGCGCTGGCGACGGCGATCGCCGGCGCGGCGGGCCCGCTGACCCGTGTCGACCTCGACAAGGACTGGTCGGTCGCCTATCTCGCCGCCCGGCTCTTCGTCGGGTGGGAGTTCCTGTACGCGGGCTGGTCGAAGGCCACCACCAGCTGGTACAGCGGCGCCGGCGGCGCCGAGGTGAAGGGCTTCCTGGGCGGCGGCGTCGCCCAGTCGCACGCCAGCGCCACTGTCCCGTTCCCGGCCGTCTCGCACTGGTTCGCATGGACGGCAAGCAACGTGTTCATCTCGCACTCCCACCTGATCAGCTACCTGGTCGTGACCTGCGAGCTCTGCATCGGCATCGGGCTCATACTCGGCCTCTTCATCCGGCTGAGCGCGTTCTTTGCCGTGATGATGAACTCGCTGTTCCTGTTCTCCGGATCCCTCAGCGCGGGCCTCAACCCGGAGATGCTGATACTGGGCATGGCGGTGCTGTTCGGCGTCGCGCCGGGCCTCTATGCCATGTCGATCGACCGCACGTTGCTGCCATTGCTGCACCTGCGTGACAAGCCGGTCCGGCCCGCCGCAGTCGTCGTGCCGGCTCCGGTCCTCACAACCGCGGGGCCGGCCACGAGCATGGCGTCCTCCGCTGATCCAAAGGCGGTCTGAAAATGAAGGCTCTCGTCTATCACGGTCCCGGGCAGCGCAGCTGGGACTCGGTTCCCGATCCCAAGATCGAGGCCCCAGGCGACGTCGTCGTCAAGGTGGACTCCTCGACGATCTGCGGCTCTGACCTGCACATCCTGAAGGGCGATGTACCGGAGACCACGGCGGGGACGGTGCTCGGACACGAGGCGATCGGCACGGTGATCGAGGCCGGAAGCGGTGTCAGCACCGTGGCCAAGGGCGACCGCGTGCTGCTCTCGTGCATCAGCTCCTGCGGGCGCTGCCGGTTCTGCAAGGAGGGCCACTACGGCATCTGCGTGGGCGGCGGCGGCTGGATCTTCGGCCACACGATCGACGGGGTGCAGGCCGAGTACGCCCGGGTGCCGTTCGCCGACACCTCGGTCTACAAGCTCCCGGAGGATCTCTCCGACGAGCAGGTGCTCTTCCTGTCGGACATCCTGCCCACCGCGTTCGAGGTCGGCGTGCTGAACGGCCGGGTGCGCCCCGGCGACACCGTCGCCGTGATCGGCGCCGGGCCGGTCGGCCTCTCGGCGATCATGACCGCGCGGCTCTTCACCCCCGCTCGCATCATCGCGATCGACATGGCCGATTCCCGCCTCACCCACGCCCACGAGTTCGGCGCCGACGAGACGATCAACAACGGCACCACCGACCCTCTCGAGGCCGTCATGGCCCTCACGGAAGGGATGGGTGTCGACCTCGCGATCGAGGCGGTCGGCGTGCCGGCCACCTTCGAGCTTGCGGCCGACCTGATCCGCCCCGGAGGCCGCGTCGCCAACGTCGGCGTCCACGGCCACCCGGCGACGCTGCACCTCGAGCGGCTCTGGACCCGCGACGTGACCATCACGACCGGGCTCGTCGACACGTCCACCATCCCCCAGCTCCTGCGGCTGATCACCGACGGGCGGCTCGATCCCACCATCCTGATCACGCACCGCTTCCCGCTCAGCGACACCATGCACGCCTACGACGTCTTCGCCGACGCCGCGCATACCGACGCGCTCAAGGTCGTGCTTCAGGGAGGCGTCGCCGAGCAGCTGCCCGCAGCCACCGAGGCGGTGCTGGCGGCCGGCTAAGCGAGGGGCACAGCAGCTTCCGGGGTGACGACCCGGAAGCTGAAGCTCTCTTCGAGATACAGGTGGACGGCGTCGGCGTCGTGGTGGTCGTAGCCGATCGAGATGTCCTCGCCCGAATCGAACAGGAAGTCGCCGCCGCGGAGGCTGACGACCACGGCGCCGTTCACCCCCGGCGCCCACACGAGCGGGCCGCCCACGATCTCGCGCAGGTGCTCGAGGAGCGGGTAGCCGCCGTGCTCGCTGGTCTCGAGTACGCGCGTATACGCGTCGGGCCCGAGAGCGAGCCCGTAGGCACCCTCGATGCCGGCCGAGAGCAGGGCTTCGATCGCCTTGGCCACATGGCGCGGATAGCGCTCGCAGTCCTCGCCGAGCGCGATCGGATCGTGCTTCGAGGCCTCTGCGATGCCGGCGATCCCGGCGGCCTTCCAGCCGTGGAACACCGCGGTGTTCTCGGCCACGGCGAGCCGGCGGGCGGCGGCATCGAGCGCGTCGAAGTCGGTGTCCTCGGCGCCGCGGTCGGCGTCGGCCAACTCGCTGCGAGAGACCGAGAACGCAGCCCGCAGCTCAACGAGCGGGAGCACCCGGCGCTTCACTGCCGTGAGCCCGTCGCCGGGCGTCTTGGCCACCCGGTCGGTGTGGCCGAGGTTGGTCGCGGAGTGCTGCCAGCCGTGCGGCCCGGCGAAGTCGACCAGCTTGCGGGCGGCGAGCGCGGGTGCGAGCCGCTCGCGCGCCTCCTCGTCGATCCGGCTCCAGCCCGCCGCCGTGATCGGCGCGTATTCGCGCAGCAGGTGGCTCATGACGCGGCCGCCCTGAGGCTCCCGAGGCCCAGCGAACCGGTTCCCGCGACGGGCTCGCCGCGGTCAGCCGCGCCCTCGACCGCCGCCTCCTCGGACTCCTCGCCGTGCTCGACGATGTCGCCCTCCTGGAACAGGATGCCCTGGGCGATCTCACGCCAGAGCGGTGTCCGGCGCAGGAGAAACTCGAGATCCATGCAGAAATGCTTGAACTCCTCACCCTGGGCGTCACGCATGATCGCCTGGGCTTCACGGTCGGACTCGAGCGCGAGCCGCTGCTGGTACCAGCCGATCGCCTCGGCCTCCTCGGTCAGCGACGCGCACAGGCGCGCAAACGTCCGCGTCTCGTCGGGGAGCTCGGCGGGCGGCTCGTGATACTGGTCTGACCCCACGGCGCGTATCTTGCCACGCGGGCGGTCAGGACAGCTCGGGTGGGAGCGCCTTCGGGCCGTCCGGGTAGAGCGCGGCCAGCCGCTCCGGGGTCATCTCGAGCGTGTTCGCAGCCTCGGGCGGAGCGCCGCAGACGAACCACAGCGCATCCCGATCGGTGTCGTTGAAGACCTGCCGAACCGCGTCGGGAGCGACCGCGACTGCCGACAGCGGCGGCAGTGTCAGCAGCTCATCGTCGACGCGGATCCGACCGGTGCCCTCCAGGACGACGTAGAGCTCATGCTCGTTGAAGTGCCGGTGCCGCGTCGATGCCTGCCCCGGCGCGAGCCGCCAGAGTCGCGCGCCCAGCGTCGGAATCTCGAGCTGCCTGGCCAGATCGGTGTTCTCGACACGCATCTGGTTCGACGGGCGCCAGAAGGCGTCGCCGGCGGAAAGCACGCGAAAACGCTGCCCCTCCTCCACATCGGGAACGGTACCTCTCCGCCGTGAATACCCGGTGCCAGGCACCAAATATTCACTCGGAGGAGCGCGGTGTTCTTGCCGTCGGCCCTGCCGCGCCAAAAGGGGTCTGACCCCGTTTGGCGCGCCCGTGCCTCCGTGGGAGCGGTCGCCGTGTACCGTGCTGGCCGACCGCCAGTGAGCAGCACCGCCAAATCGCGCACCACGCGCACCCGCAGCCCGGCGCAGGCGGCGCTCGTCGTCGGCGCGCTGGGCGTCGTCTTCGGCGACATCGGCACGAGCCCGATCTACACGATCCAGACGGTCTTCAACCCTGGCGACCCCCACCCGGTCACCGTGTCGTCCACGAGCGTGTTCGGCGTCGTCTCGCTCATCTTCTGGTCGGTGACGATCGTCGTCACCCTCGGCTACGTGCTTCTGATCATGCGCGCGTCGAACGACGGCGAGGGCGGCATCATGGCGCTGATTACGCTCGTGGGGAGCCCGCGCACGCACGGCGGGAGGCGCACGACCATCGTGCTCGCGGGCCTGGGGATCTTCGGCGCCTCGCTGTTCTTTGGCGACAGCATGATCACCCCGGCGATCTCGGTGCTCTCGGCCGTGGAGGGGCTGAAGGTCGTCCAGCCGTCGCTGGGCCACCTGGTCGTGCCGATCACCGCCGTGATCATCGTCGTTCTGTTCATGACCCAGCGGATCGGCACGAGCGCTGTCGGGCGCATGTTCGGCCCGGTGATGATCGTGTGGTTCCTGGCGATCGCGGCCTGCGGCATCTCGGGCATCTCCGGACATCCGGCGATCCTCAAGGCGCTCTCGCCGACCTACGCCCTGGGGTTCCTGACCGGCCACTTTGCGACCGCATTCTTCTCGCTCGCCGCCGTCGTCCTTGCGATCACCGGGGCGGAGGCCCTCTACGCCGACCTCGGGCACTTCGGCCGGAGCCCGATCACCCGGGCCTGGCTCCTGCTCGTGTTCCCGGCATGCATCCTGAGCTACCTCGGTCAGGGCGCGCTCGTGCTCTCGAACCCTCACGAGGCGGTCGCAAACCCGTTCTTCCTGCTGGTTCCGCACTGGGGCCGGCTGCCCATGGTGCTGCTCGCGACCGCGGCCACCGTGATCGCCTCGCAGGCCGTCATCACGGGCGCGTTCTCGGTCGCCCACCAGGCCGTGCAGCTCGGCTACCTCCCCCGCCTGCGGTTCATCCACACGTCCGCGAAGACCGCCGGGCAGATCTACGTCCCGCTGATCAACTGGATTCTGATGGTGTCCGTGCTCACGCTGGTCTTCACGTTCCGGACCGCCACCGCGCTCGCCTTCGCCTTCGGAATGGCGGTCACCGGCACGATCACGATCACGACGCTCCTCTACTTCTACATCGTGCGCCGGCAATGGCAGAAGCCGCTCTGGCTTGTGCTGCCCGCAGCGGGGGGCTTCCTCACCGTCGACCTGTTCTTCTTCGCGGCCAACCTGACGAAGCTCACCCACGGGGCCTGGCTGCCGCTCCTGATCGGCGTGACCGTGTTCACGATCTTCACCACCTGGCAGCGCGGCCGCGAGCTCGTGACCGGGCGGCGGGAGCGCCACGAGGGGTCGCTGCGCACGTTCGTCGCCGAACTCCACGACCGGCGGCCGCCGCTCACCCGCGTCCCCGGAACGGCCGTGTTCCTGCATCAGCGCAAGACCACGGCCCCGCTCGCGATGCGCGCCAACGTTGAGCAGAACCACATCCTCCACGAGCATGTCGTGATCCTCTCGATCGAGACACTGCCGGTGCCGCACGTCGCGGCGGCCGACCGGCTCGAGATCGACGCCCTCGGCTACCCCGACGACGGGATCACCCACATCGAGGCCCGCTTCGGCTACATGGACACGCCCAACGTCCCTCGCGTTCTGCGCATGGCCGTGAAGAAGGGCCTCGAATGCCCGCTCGAGGTCGACGAGGCGACCTACTTCCTCTCCAAGATCGACCTTCATCTCGGCAAGACACCCGGCATGAGCCACTGGCGCAAGCACCTGTTCCTCGCGACCTCGCGCATCAGCGCGGACGCCGCCGAGTATTTCGGCCTGCCGCGTGAGCGCACGCTCATCATGGGCTCGCGCATCGACGTGTGACGCATAGACTCACCCGATGGCAGGCTGCCCGGCGTGTGGCACCGAGAACCCCGATCGAGCCAAGTTCTGCCTGGAGTGCGGAGCCCCGCTCGGCGCCCCGGCCAGACCGGGCGAGGAGCGCAAGCTCGTCACCGTCCTCTTCGCCGACATCGCGGGCTCGACCGCGCTCGGCGAGCGGCTCGACGCGGAGGCGCTGAAGGAGGTCATGGGCCGATTCTTCGCGGCCATGCGCGAAGAGATCGAGGCCGAGGGCGGGACGGTCGAGAAGTTCATCGGAGATGCGGTGATGGCGGCGTTCGGGGTACCGGTGGCCCACGAGGACGACCCGGCCCGCGCGCTGCGCGCGGCGCTGCGCATGCAGCGGCGGCTCGTCGAGCTGAACGTCGAGCTCGCGGCCGCTCACGGCGTCGAGCTCCAGATGCGGATCGGCGTCAACACCGGCGACGTGCTGGCGGCAACGGCGCCGCGCGCCGGCGAGGCGATGGCGACCGGAGATGCCGTCAACGTCGCCGCCCGCCTGCAGCAGGCTGCCGGGCCCGGCCAGGTGATCGTGGGAGAGCGCACGGCCGCGGCCGTGCGCGGGTTCGGCTTCGAGCCGCCCGAGTCGCTCGACCTGCGAGGCAAGACGGGGGGAGTGGCTGCTCGGCGACTGAGGGGCGAGCGCGAGGAGCCGGCCCGCGGCGTGCCCGGGCTGCGCTCGCCCATGATCGGCCGCGACCGCGAGGTCGAGCTCCTGGGCAGCCTGCTGCGGCGGGCCGGCGAGGACAGGCACGCCCATCTGGTCACGGTCTACGGTGATCCCGGGGTTGGCAAGAGCCGGCTCGTAGCCGAGTTCACCGCCCAGGCGGCCGCCCGCGTCGTCCGTGGCCGCTGCCTGCCCTACGGAGACGGCGTCACGTTCTGGCCGCTGGCCGAGATCCTGAAGCACGAGGCGGGCGTGCTGGACACCGACCCGCCCGAGGTGGCCCTGCGGCGGATCAAGGCGCTGGGCGAGACCGTGCCCACGCTCGCCCCGTTCCTGGCCGCCCTGATCCACACGATCGGCCTGGACGATCCGGAATCGCCGCTGCGCGACCTGGCCCCGCGCGCGGTGATGAACGAGATCCAGGCGGGCTGGCGCGGCTTCTTCACGGCGCTCGCGAGGGAGCGGCCGTTGATCGTGGTCGTTGACGACATCCACTGGGCCGACGCGGCCATGCTCGACCTGCTCGAGGCCCTGCCGGACCGGATCCAGGCGCCGGCGCTCTTCCTGTGCCCGGCGCGGCCGGAGCTGACCGCGCGCCGGCCGGGCTGGGGGGGCGGTCGCCGCAGCGCCTCGAGCATTGCCCTCGAGCCGCTCGGCCCCGGCGACGCCGATCAGATGGTGCGGCTCTTGCTCCACGTCGACGGCCTGCCGGACGCCACCCACCAACGGATCCTGGAGCGGGCCGAGGGCAATCCGTTCTTCCTCGAGGAGATCCTGCGCAGCCTGATCGACGAGCGGCTGATCGTGCCCGAGTCCGGCGGCTGGCGGGCCGAGCACGGCATCGACGAGGTGGCGCTGCCTGACACAGTCCAGGGTGTGCTGGCGGCGCGGATCGACCTGCTCCCGTCCGCCGAGAAGCGCGCGGTGCAGGCGGCGGCCGTCGTCGGCCGGATCTTCTGGCCCGGAGCGGTCGCCGGCCTCCTGAACGGCGACGCCGAGCAGGTCGAGGAAACGCTGGACAACCTCGAGCGGCGCGACCTGGTGCTGTCCCGGATCGGCTCGGCGATGGCGGGAGAGCGGGAGCTCATCTTCAAGCACATCCTCACCCGCGACGTCGCCTACGAGAGCCTCCCCCGGCGCGAGCGGCCCGCCGCTCACGCCCGCGTGGGCGAGTGGATCGAGCGGTCGTTCGGCGATCGCCGCGGCGAGGTGGCCGAGCTCCTGGCCCACCACTTCGACCTGGCGGGAGACCGTCCCCGCGCCCACCGCTACGCGCTCGAGGCGGCCCGGCGCGATTTGGCCCGGCTCGCACTCGACCAGGCCGCCGCGTTCGCGACCCAAGCCGCCGAGCTCGCGGACGAGGGCCGCGACCGCGCCGCGGCGCTCACCGTGATCGGCGAGATCGCCTACCAGCGGGCCGACGGCGACGCCGCCTACCGGGCCTGGCGCGAGGCGGTCGAGCTCCTGGAGGCCGATCCCGGAGCCGATCGCGATGCCGTTGCAAGCGTCTGCGGGCGGCTGGCGCTGATGATCACCCGTGCCTCGGGCCTGATGGCGCACACCCGGGCCACGCCGGCCGAGACGCGGCGGTATCTCGATCTCGGATTCGCCGCGGCGGGCGACGGCGAGTCGGTGGCGCTGGTCGAGCTGCTCCTGGCCGAGGGCGGCTGGGCGTTCGGGTTCCCGGACCCGCCGCCGTCGCCCGAGGCAATCGAGCGGATGCGTATCGCAGCCGCCCGCGCGGTGAGAATCACCGAGCGGCTGGACCGGCCCGAGCTGCTCTCGATCGCCCTCGACGTCGAGCACATCTCGCACGAGCTGCGCGACGACGTGCGGGCGCAGGTGGCAGGGGTGAACCGGCGCCGGGAGCTTGCCGACCGGGTGATGGGGTTCGTCGACCTCGACGACATCTTCTGCATGGCCGCGCTGATGGCCTGGGAGCAGGGCCGCTACCGGGACGCGGAGCGCTACTCCGAGGAGGGGGTCGCCCGGGTTGCGGCGCTGGGCGGCGACGGCAAGGGCTCGCTCTGCTCCCTTGCGGTCTCGAGATTCATGCTCGGCGACTGGGACGCGCCGCTCGCCGAGTACCGGCGAATGATCGACCGCGAGGGTGCCGTGCCGCCTGGGTTCCTGCATGCCCTCCACGCCGTGGCGGAGTTCGTGCTCTGCGCCCGGCACCAGACCGGTGAGATCGAGACGATGCGACGCATCGAGATGAGGACGCCGATGCGCCTGGGGTTCCGGGCGCTCGGCCTGGCCGCCGAGGGCCGTGCCGAGGAGGGGCTCGAGTTGATTCTGGGGAACGAGATCCCTGCGGAGGGCCGGGGCCTTGTCATGATGGCCCATGGCCAGCTTCTCCGGACGCTCGGCCGCTGGTCGGAGCTCGTCGCCCTGTGCGACGAGATCCGCGAGCGGGCGCCGCGCACCGACTGGGAGGCGGGGCCGGCGATGGCCGACCGGCTCGACGCCGGACGCCTGCTTGCGCACGGCGATCCGGCCCCCGCCGCCGAGCTCGCCCGCAGCTCGGGTGAGCACTTCGCGGCGATCGGCGCGCAGTGGGAGGCGGCCGTCTCGCTGCTCGACCTCGCCGAGGCCTGCCTGGCGCTCGACCGATCGGGCGAGGCGGCGGACGCGCTGGCCCGCGCCGAGCCGGCGCTCCGCCGCGCCGGTGGCGTGGCGGAGCTCGACCGGCTCAGGGAGCTATCGGCTCGCGCCTGACGCTATGGCGCGATGTTGTGGTTGAGGTGGAAGACGTTCTCGGGGTCGTGGCGACGCTTGACCTCGACGAGGCGGTCGTAGTTCGGGCCGTATGCCGCCCGGATGGCGTCATCGGCCTGATCGTCGCCGAGGTAGTTCAGCCAGCGCCGCGCGGCGAGATGCTCCGACACCGCGGCGAACGTGTCCTTCGTCCAGGCAATGTTTGCGTCGGTGTCCGCGGGGTCGAGCCACTCGGACGGGAGCAGCAGGTTGAACCCCTCCTCGCGGTGCGGAACCGCGGTCGCCGTCTGCGCGACCCGCGTGACCTGTCCGTGGAAGTGCTCGAACAGGATCGCCGTCATCGGCGAGGGCACCGACTCGTAGCGCTGGACGACCGTGTCGATCAGCTGGTCCGAGAGGCCGGTCGTGAAGCTCGAGAGCCAGTAGTTGAGCGCTCCGGCCGGATAGGCGGCGTCGAGGATCGTGTTCATGACCGGATACGGCATCGGCCCGACATCGGTCACGAGCGGCGATCCGAACTCGAGGAACGGCGCCAGGTCGCGGTCGGCTCGCTCGGGATCGGTGTGGAACACCAGCATCGCCGCGAGCTTCGTCCCCGACCCGTCCGGCGCGTGCACCAGCGCGGCGAACACGGTCAGCTCGTCGGGACAGCCGGCGAGCGCATCGCGGTAGAACCTCAGCAGGTCACCGGCCGCGTCGATCGGGTGCGCGATCAGCCCGCCGACGACCATGGGCTGTGGCCGGACGCGGTACTGGAACGACGTGGCGACGCCGAAGTTGCCGCCACCGCCTCGCAGCGCCCACATCAGGTCGGGGTCCGACTTCTCGGTCACATCCAGCACCTCGCCCTCGGCATTGACCAGCTCGACGCCGACCAGGTTGTCCGCCGCCAGGCCCTGCGTCGCCATCAGCCAGCCCAGGCCGCCGCCGAGCGTGTAGCCGCCGATTCCGGTGCTCGAGATCGCTCCGCCGGTGACCGCGAGCCCGTGCACCGCCGCCTCCCGGTTGAGCTCGCTCCACGTCACGCCGCCCTGGGCACGGACGGTTCGGGCCGTCGCGTCGACGTGGATGCCCTTCATCCCCGACAGGTCGACGACGAGACCGCCCTCGGCGATCGCGCGCCCGGCGACGTTGTGGCCCCCGCCGCGGACCGAGATCTCGAGCCCGGCGTCGCGCGCGAAGCGGACGGCGGCAACCACGTCCGCCGTCCCGGAGCACCGGGCGATGACGGCCGGCCGGCGATCGACGAGGCCGTTGTGGACGCGGCGCGCGCCCTCATAGCTGTCGTCAGAGGGCACGACGACCGTGCCCCCGAAGGTGGTGGCAAACGACTCCAACCGGGCCGGGTCGAGTGAAGCTGCGAGTGTCATGGGATCCTCCTCTGGACCAGAGAAACGGGTGCCTGCTGCCTAAGGGACGCACACCGGGCTCCGGATCTTCCAGCATGATCTAGGCTGAGTCCGGTGCCGAACGAGTATCTCACGCTCCCCCCGAACCTCCCGGTCCCGCAGGACGACGGCGCCGCCGACCACCTGCCGGGAACCGCGATCCCCGCGATCGTGCTCGACTCGACGCAGGGCCCCGTCGATCTGGGCGATCTGTGCAGCGAGCGCGCCGTCATCTACATCTACCCGCGCACGGGCACACCCGGCGAGCCGCTGGTGGACGGCTGGGACGCCTTCCCGGGCGCGCGCGGCTGCACGCCCGAGTCGTGCGGGTTCCGCGACCACGCCGCGGAGCTGGCGACGGCAGGCGCCCGCGTGGCCGGCCTGTCGGGGCAGCCGCTGGAGGAGCAGATCGCCTTCGCCGAGCGCAACGGGATGCCGTTCCCGGTGATCGCCGACCCGCACCTGGAGCTGCGCGACGCGCTCCGGGTGCCGACGTTCGAGCTGCACGGCGTCACCTTCCTGCGGCGCCTGACGCTCGTCGTCGAGCGCGGCACGATTGTGAAGGCGTTCTACCCGGTGTTTCCCCCCGACCGCCACGCCGGCGAGGTGCTCGCCTGGCTCGAGCGGCGCGGCCCCCTCGCGGGGTAGCCGGGTCTACGCGGCGCGGTCGGCGGTACGGCGGTCGGCCGGGACGGTCGGCTGCGCCTCGACGTAGCGCTCGAGCTGAAGGGTCTGCTCGGGTGTGGCGTTCAGGATCTGACAGCCGATGCGCTGCCGGCCGTACGGTGCGGGCGCAGGGTTGATCACGCGCGCCTCCGCGTAGAAGTTTTCGCTGCCGAGCTGCGTGCTCAGCCCCACGATGTCTCCCGGGGCGATCTTGCGCTCGGTGAGAAAGGCGAAGCCCGTGACCGACAGGTCGACGAGCCGGACGTCGAACTCCTCGTGCGCCGGGTGGTGGCGGCTGGCGACGATGGTGACGAGCGCGAGCTGGCTGGCGTGGGCGCGAACAACCGCCCGGTAGGGCTTCCTGCGCGAGATCGCCGTGATGGCGAGGTCGACCCGTCCCAGCGAGCCGCCCTCGAAGTAGACGCTCGTGACGTGGCAGGCGATGTCGTACCCGCCGCGCTCCTTGGAGCGGATCGGAATGATCAGCGCCATGTCCTCACGGGCCTCCGCCCACGGCATCATCGCGTGGACGTGGCCGTCTTCCTGGGCGTAGATCCGCAGCGTGCTGGCGGCGCCGTTGCTCGTGTAGGCATCGATGTCGAACGGCAGCTCGGGCAGGATCGCCCGAGCCATCTGCAGGTTGCGTTCAGCGTTCTCCATCGACCTTCACGCCTGCCTCTAGGCGGCGCGGCGAGCGGGCTTCGGCGGAAGCAGCTCAGCGCGGGCCTTCTCCAGCGACGAGGCGATGGATGCCTGCATGTCGAGCGCGCGATCCATGGCGTCGCGAGCATCGGACCGGTCCTTCTCGGCCTCGGCCCGCAGCTTGGCGAGCTCGTCGTCGGCGTCGGCGCGCTTCTGGGCCAGCGCCTGCTCTGCGGCCTCGCGCTCCTCGCGGAGCTCGCGCTCGAACTCGCGCTTGCGCTTCTCGATCGCGCGCTCGGCGCTGGTGCGTGCCCGCTCCGCCTTGGTCTCGGCGGCAGTGACCCACTTCTCGGCCTTGACCTCGACCTCGCGGATCGCGCGGCTGCAGTCCTCCTGGCACGAGGCCCACTGCTGCTCACACGCCTGCTTCAGGCTGGCGACGTCGCTCTCGACGAAGGCCTCGAGGCCGGCGACGGTCCGCTTCGCCCGCTCGACCGCTTCGCCCAGAAGGCGCAGGTCGCGCGACACGACCACCGACATGCGCGGCTCGGAGTCCACCTCGGCGTCGGGCGCCGGGGCCTCAATCTCTTCCACGGCAGTCTCCTGCTCGTTCATCTCTTCCGCGTCCATCTCTTCCGCCTCCATCTGGGCTTCCTCGTGGTCGGCCTGAACATCGTCCTGCACACCTGCGTCGAAAACCGGCGCGTCCTCAACCGTCTCGGCGCTCTCGGAGCTGCCGAAGTACCGCTCGACGTCCATGGCGAGGAGGGCATAGAACGCCCGCACGTCGTCCGGGTCGTACCCGGGCGAGGCGACGGGGAAGTCCGCGTCCCGCAGGCTGGCGGCCTCTGCGTCCCCATCGATCGTCTCGGTCTCGATCTGCGTGCACAGACTCTCCAGGTGCGCGTCGACCTCGTCGGGGCTCCAACCGGTCGTCACGAGCGCGAAGCTGGTGCTGCGAAGAATCTGTAAATCAAACATGGATGGGCCTCCGTCGCGGGACGCGGAGCAGGGGAATCTCCGCACTCCTGATGTTCGGCGTATCGGCCGGAGTTCTTTAGCGATCAGGCGCCGGAGCGGAGGCTCGCTCGAGCGCGTCCCGAACCAGGGCCAGGACCGGCGCGACCTCGAGCCCCTCAATACGGATCGTGGGATGACCGGCAAACCGCTGCCGCTCGGCCTGGTCAGGGTCCGCGACTTCGACCAGAACGAGGCGCGGCGAGATCCCGATCCCCCGGGCCGCCGACGCCACCAAATCGACGGCCGCGTCCTCGTGCGGACAGCCGTCGGCGACGAGGATCTCGACGAGCACCGCATCGCGCTCGGCGCTTCGGAGCGGTGGGGGTCGATGGCGCCGGCCGGAGCGCATCGCCGCGATCGCCCCGGCCATCAGACCGCCCCACCGGTGGATCACGACTGCCATGATCGGCATTACGGCGCCTCTGTCGGTCCGGATTGGGGTCGGCCCGCCACGGGCCTCGACGCCGGTCTGCGCGCGAGCGTGCGAGACGGCGTTCGCCACATCACGCGCCACCGCAGCGCTCGGGTCACCACGCCAGCAGGCGCCGGTAGGCGCGACCGAGCGCCGATGGCGGCAGCCGCAGCCGGTACAGCACGACCACCGCCGGATAGACAACGAGCTGCGTGCGGTACAGCCCGTGTGAGCGGTAGCGGCGGGCCGACGTCGTCACCGAGGGGGTCAGCACCACGAACCCCACCCGGCGCCGCAATCGCCGCACCAGGTCCTGGTCCTCCATCACCGGCAGCCGCTCGTCGAAACCGCAGACCGACCGTAGCGCGGCGCGGGTGACAAACAGGCTCTGGTCGCCGAAGCGCACGAGGTCGAGGTCGATCCGGGTGCACCAGCCGCTCAGGCGCAGCAGCCAGTGGCCCCAGTCGTAGCGCAGCCGGAAGCACCCGGCGCACGCGCCGAGCTCGACCGCCGCGCGGATGTCAGACGCAAAGCCCGGCGGCGGCCGGCAGTCGGCGTGGACGAAGTACACGACGTCGCCCGACGCCAGCGCGGCGCCCACGTTCAGCGCCACCGCCCGGTTGGCCCCCGCCTCCCCCCGTACCACGGCCCCGGCCGAGCGCGCCCGGTCGACCGTCCGGTCGCTGCTGCCGCCGTCCACCACGATCACCTCGTCGACCTCCCCGCGCAGGGCCGACACCACCCCGGCGACCTCACCCTCCTCGTCCAGGGTCGGAACCACGGCACTGATCCTCACGATCGCCCACCTGCTGTCCTGCCTACAGAGGTTGTGAACGGCTGAGGTAGCCGTCCGGCCCTCCTTCGAGGCTATGTGGGTCTTGCCGGACCTACGCTCGAAGGAGGGCGCGGATGCATCTGCACGCTAACGCCAAGCTCGGACTGGCGGGTCGTTTAGCGCTGGTCGGGGCGGTTGAGGAGGGGTTGTCGCTGCGGGCGGCTGCGGCGGTTTTCAACGTGTCGCCGGCGACGGCGCACCGGTGGTGGCATCGGTGGCTGGATGGTGGTCGACGGCCGCAGGCGCTGCTTGATCATTCCAGCCGACCGAAGCGGTCACCGCGGCTTTTGGCTTTCGAGTTGCAGGAGCGGATCTGTGCCTGTCGGCGGCAGACGGGTTGGGGTCCGCGGTTGATCGCTTCGGCGACCGGGTTTGCGCACTCGACGGTGTGGAAGGTGCTTCGCCGCAATGGCCTGTCACGCCGCCCGACGGTGGTCAAGGAGCCCGCCAACAGCTACGAGTGGCCCTGCCCCGGCGATCTGTTGCACATGGACACGAGCCGCTACGCCCGGTTTCTGCGGCCTGGCCACCGCGTCACCGGCGACCGCTCGCAACGCTCTCGCCACTGGATGCACCCCGACACACGAGTCGGCTTCGACTATGCCCACGCGATCATCGATGACCACTCTCGGCTTGCCTACGTCGAGCTGCACCCCGACGAAAAGGCAGCCACCGTGACCGGCTTTGTTGAGCGCGCCCTGGCCTTCTTCGCCCAAAACGGCATCGTCGCCCAGCGACTGATGACCGACAACGGCTTCAGCTACGTCAAGAACCGCTCCCTCCGCGAGCTACTCGCCCGCCACGGCATCCGCCACCTCACCACGCAGCCCTACCGCCCGCGCACCAACGGCAAGGTCGAGCGCTTCCACCAAACCATGGCTCGCGAATGGGCCTACGGCCTCGCCTACCGCACACACCACCACCGAAACCACGCGCTGCCATACTGGCTCGACCACTACAACCGGCACCGGCCACACAGCTCACTCGGAAACCGACCGCCAACCAGCCGCGTTCACAACGTCCGTGGGTAGGACATTAGCTACCGTCCATCAGGCAGCGATGATCCGCGTCTCGATCAAGGGCATCCTCGGTCGCAAGCTCCGGCTCGTGCTGACCTCGCTCGCGATCGTCATGGGCGTCGCGATGGTGAGTGGCACCTTCGTCCTCACCGACACGATCAACTCCGGCCTCCGGTCGATCTTCGCCGTCGCCTACGCGAAGGCCGATGCGGTGGTGACCGGCAAGGCCGCTTTCAGCGGCGCGGCTGACCCGTCGTTCCCCGAGGCGACGCTCACCCGGATCGAGCAGCTCCCGGGAGTCGCCGCGGCCGCGGGCTCGGTCGGCGGCACCGCGCAGTTCATCGGCGCGAACGGGAAGGTCATCGCGCACGGGAGCGCCCCGGGGCTTGGCCTGAGCGTCGACCCCGAGGGAACGCAGCGCTTCAACCCGCTCAGGCTCGTGAGCGGCAGCTGGGCCACGACGCCCGGCGAGGTCGCGATCGACGCCAACACGGCCGACCTCGAGCACCTCGACGGTCGGCGACACCGTGGGCGTGATCGTCAACGGCGGAAGCGAGCACCGCTACACGATCTCGGGCATCGCCGACTTCGGGAACTCGAGCTCGATCGTCGGCGCGACCCTGGCGATCTTCGATCTCCCCACCGCCCAGAGGCTGTTCGGCAAGGTGGGCGAGCTCGACCAGATCGACGTCGCGGCGAAGCCGGGGGTGGCGAGCGCCGCGCTGCTCTCCCAGATCCGGTCGGTGCTGCCGCCCGACGCGCGGGTGCGCACCGGCCGGCAGCAGGCGCAGTCCGAGGTCAACGACGCGAACGCGCTGCTCACGACGTTTCGCTATTTCCTGCTCGCGTTCGGCGGCATCGCCCTCTTCGTGGGCTCGTTCGTGATCGCCAACACCCTCTCGATCACGGTCGCGCAGAGGGCGCGGGAGTTCGCGACGCTGCGGACGCTCGGCGCGACCTCGCGCCAGGTGCGCTTCACGGTCATGCTCGAGGGGATCGTCACCGGCTTGCTCGCCTCGGCGGTCGGCCTCCTCGTCGGGCTCGGCCTCGCCAAGGGGCTCGAGGCGCTGTTCACGGCGACCGGCGCGACGCTGCCCTCGGCGGGGCTCGTCTTCGCGACGCGCACGGTGATCGTCTCGCTCGTCGTGGGCACCGGCGTGACGCTGGTCGCGAGCCTGTGGCCGGCGGTGCGGGCGACGCGGGTCCCCCGATCGCGGCCGTGCGCGAGGGGACGATGCTCCCGCCCTCGCGGCTTGCGCGCTTCGGACCGGCGGTGCGCTCTGACCGTCTGCGCCGCCGGAGTCGCGCTCGTATGCGTCGGCGGCTTCGTCTCGGGGCTCTCGACCGGCCCCCGCCTGATCGTGCTCGCCGTCGGAGTGCTCGCCCTCTTCCTCGGCGTCGCGATGGTCGCGCCGAGCATCGCACGGCCGCTTGCGCGCGTGCTCGGCTGGCCGGCGACCAGGGTGGGCGGCTCCGCGGGCACGCTCGCGCGTTCCAACGCGATGCGCAACCCGGCCCGCACCGCCTCGACCGCCGCGGCGCTGATGATCGGCCTCGCGCTCGTGACCACGTTCGCCGTGCTCGGCGCAGGGGCTCAAGCAGTCGACCATCGGAGCGGTCAAGGACGAGTTCCGGGGCGACTACGTGCTCACGTCCGAGAACGGGTTTACGCCGACCGCCATCGCGTCGACCAACGCGTCTGCGACGGGCCGGGATCGCGACCGTCGTCGCCGGCGAGCGCGCGGGCCAGGGCCGCGTGCTCGGCGAGACGGTCAACGTCGCCGGAGTCGACCCGGGACTCTCCAAGCTCCTGGTGCTCAAGTGGAAGGACGGCACGAACAGCGCGATGGCGACCCTCGGCGCCCGCGGCGCGATCGTCGACCAGAGCTTTGCGAGCTCACACCATCTCGCCGTCGGTTCGCCGCATCACGCTCGAGACGCCGACGGGCGGGCGGATCCGGCTGCGGGTGACCGGCATCTACTCGCCGCCACAGGCCGACAATCCGCTCGGCAACGTCTCGATCTCGGCGCGCACCTTCGACACGCTCTACCCCAACCCGGAGAACATCTTCACCCTGATCGCGACCCCGGGCGGAGTCACCGCGGCCAACACGGCGGCGCTGAACCGGGTGCTGGCGGCCTTCCCCGACGCCCAGCTCCAGACCGAGCAGCAGTTCATCAGCAGCCAGGAGGCGGCGATCAACAGCGAGCTCAACCTGCTCTACATCCTGCTCGCCCTCTCGATCATCGTCAGCCTGTTCGGCATCGTCAACACGCTCGTGCTCACCGTGTTCGAGCGCACCCGCGAGCTGGGGATGCTCCGCGCGATCGGGATGACCCGCCGCCAGACGCGGCGCATGATCCGCCACGAGGCCGTCATCACGGCGCTGCTCGGCGCCGCCCTCGGGATCCCGGTCGGCATCGGGCTCGCGGGCCTGTTCGACCGCGCCCTCGGCAACATCCCCTTCGCCGTCCCCTGGGGCACGATCGTCGATCTTCGTGCTCGCCGCGATCTTCGTCGGCCTGGTCGCTGCCATCTTCCCCGCCCGCCGCGCCGCCCGGCTCAACATCCTGAACGCACTCCAGTACGAGTAGCGCGCCAAACGGGGTCAGACCCCTTTTGGCGCACCGGTTACTGGTGACGACCGCGGCGACGACCTTGGCCAGGGTGACGCCGAGGCCGGCCACAGGGACGCCCGCACCTTGCGCGTGCTCGCGGTCACGCCTCGGTGCGGTCGAGGCGGTGCTCGGGGGCGACGAGGTCGCGGTATTCGGGGTGCCGTTCGATGTAGGCGGAGATGAAGGGACAGATGGGGACGACCGCGAGGCCCTGCCGGCGCGCGTCGTCCAGGGCGGCTGCGGCCAGACGGCTGCCAAACCCACGGCCCTCGCATGCCGGGGCAACCTCGGTGTGCGTGAACGCGATCTGGTGCTCCCGCCGCCGGTAGGCGAGCAGCCCGATCCGCCGCCCGTCGAGGAGGAGTTCGTACCGGTGTGCACTCGGGACGTTGAGGACGGTCGCCTCGTCGAGGGTGGCCTGCGGCTCGAGCGACTCGAGGTCGCCGGTTCCCCGGAAATACTCGAGCAGCTGTCCGGGCGCATCCGATTCACGCGCATCTCGGTGATCGGCGAAGCGTCGGCGATGGGCGGCCGCGAACCGCCACGGGTCACGGGTCTGCAGGTGGGCGAAGATCTCCCGGGTGCCGCGGAAGATCCGCCCGTCCTCCGCCTGCAGGACGGGAATCTGGTCGGTGCCGGCCACCTCGCGCAGGTGCTCTCGCTGCTCCGGCCAGGGTTCCACCTGGCGCACGACGGCGTCGATCCCGAGCTCGGTCAGCACCTCCCTGACCGCGGACGAGAAGGGGCACCATTCGGTCTGGTAGAGGGTGACAAGTGAATCGGCCACGGTCTGGTCACCCGCGCGGCGGCGCCCTGGGCGGCGGCCGCCTGCTGGGCGAGACGGCCATGGACGAACTGGACGGCCATCGCTCCCTCGCCCACGGCGGTGGCGCATCGCTTCGTCGATCCGGAGCGAACATCGCCGGCGGCGAAGATCCCGGGCACGCTGGTCTCGAGCAGGTTCTCGCTCCCGACCGCGGAGCCGGTGAGGACGAAGCCGTCGTCGTCCCGCGCGATCGCCTCGTCCAGCCACTCGGTGCACGGCCGCGCACCGAGAAACAGGAACAGGAATGAGAGCGGGACGCGCTCCCCGGTCTTCAGCGTGACCGCCTCCAGCAGCCCCGCGTCGCCATGCAGCGCCGCGATCTCACTGCGGTCCCGCACGGCCACTCCGTACCGCTCGAGTTCCCGCACCAGGTAGTCCGACATCGTCTCGCGCAGGTCCGCGCGCCGGTGCAGCACGGTGACCAATGCGCCCCCGCGCGCCAGCCAGACCGCGGCCTGGCCGGCCGAGTTGCCACCGCCGACCACGTCCGACGCGGGAGGCGCCGCACAACAGCTGCTCCGGCGGCCCGGCCGCGTAGAAGACGCTCAGCCCCTCGTAGTCCGAGAGACCTCGACAGGGAGGCGCCGGTACTGGGCGCCGGTTGCAAGCAGCACCGAGCGGGCGACGATCTCCTGTCCCTCCTCGAGCTGCACGACATGTCGCCCGTTTCCGGGCCGGAGCGCCACCGCCCGGTAGGGCGTTGCGGAACGGGCGCCGAACTTCCGCGTCTGCACGATTGCCCGCGTCGTCAGCTCGGCCCCGGTGATCCCGGCGGGAAAGCCGAGGTAGTTCTCGATTCTGCGCGACTCGCCCGCCTGTCCACCGAGCGCGGTGCTTTCGACGACCAGCGTCTCGAGGCCTTCGGATGCCCCGTAGACGGCGGCACCAAGCCCCGCCGGGCCGGCGCCGACAACGAGCAGGTCGACCTCCTCGCGCGGCGCGAGCTCGCGCCCGATGCCGAGCGCCCGCGACAGCTCGGCGGGCGACGGCGCATGCATCTCCACTCCGCCCGGCAGCCGGACGAGCGGCAGCGTCGGAGGGGTCGAGTGCCGGCCACCAGCCGCCGGCCGCCTCGGGGTCGTCCGCGAGCTCTGAGTTGCGCCATGTGAAGGGCAACCGGTTGTTCCTGGCGAACTCCACCAGCCGCCGCGTCGGCGCGGATGAGTGCGGGCCGATGATCTCGAGCCCCAGCCCGGCAACCTGCTGGAGCGCCTCGCGCCGGGCGATGAACGTCGCCAGCACGAGGCTGCTGAGCAGCGCCGTCCTCGAACAGCAGAGAGCGCAGCGCTTCACGATCGACGGCGATGTAGCGCAGCGGCTTCGCGGCCCTCGCGGTCACGAATGCCGCCTGCCCGGACAACAGATTGACCTCGCCGAGGAACTTCGACGGGCCGTGGCGCGTGATCTCGTTGCCGGCGGCGTCGAGCACCGCGACCTCGCCCTCGAGAACCGCGATGAACGGGTAGCGCTCGTCGCCGATCCGGTAGAGGATGTCGCCCTCGGCGGCGGTGTGCTCCTCGCCCAGCTCGGCGATCGCCGCGAGCTGGGACGTCGTCAGTGCTGGGCTGTCAGGTGTGCTCAAGGGGGACTCCATGTCGGCGGGGTCGCAGGGCAGTGTACGCCCGAGCGGCGACGGTCAGCGATCTGGGCATCGTCCGTCAGCAGATCATCGCCGACGGCAACCTCCTGGCGGCGCGAAACACCTTGTCGGGCGACTTCACCGGCGTAGCCAGACGGATGAGGGTGGTCTGACCGGTCTTGTGGGAGCGTCGTGGGCCGACGTATCATCGCGGCCAATGCCGGACATGGCAGCGTTGAAGAGCGCCGCGCGCGCCGCGATCGTAATCCCTGCGGTCTTCGCGTTCGCGGACAAGGTAATCGGGCAGCCGCAAACGTCGATTTTCGCGGCCTTCGGATCCTTCGCGATACTGGTGCTGGTCGATGTTGCAGGTACGCCGCGGACTCGCGTGATCGCGTACCTGGGACTGGCGTGTGTGGGTGCCGCCTTCATCACGCTTGGGACGGCCTGTTCGCGAAACGCATGGCTCGCCGCCGGCGCGATGGCGGTCGTCGGTTTCGCTGTCCTCTTCGCGGGCGTCATCAGCGGATACGTCGCTGCGGTCACGACCGGAGCGCTGCTCACGTTCGTCCTGCCGGTGACGTTCCGGGCGCCGAACTCCGCCATTCCCGACCGCCTCGAAGGCTGGGGTCTGGCCGCCGGTGCGGGCATCTGTGCGGTCATGCTGCTCTGGCCGTCACGCCGGCGAGCCGACCTTGAGCGCGACGTCGCCGGCGCGTTGCTCGCCACCGCGGACGTCGCGGACGCAAGCCCCGATCGCTTCGCCGAACGCGTGCGCCTTGCGCGTGACTCGGTCGACCGTCTGAGCCGGCGGTTCCTCGGCACCCCACACCGCCCGACCGGGCCCGCCGCACAGACAGCAGCCCTGGCGTCGCTTCCAGACGAGCTCGACTGGCTGCTGTCCTTCCTGGCACCGTCGGTCGACTCCCCCGCACTGGAGCTTGCCTGCGAGCAGGACGTGGAGGCGATGGCCGCGACGGCGGCCGTGCTGCGCGCGAGCGCGGGGCGGCTGGAAGGTCGTGACGTGCGACCCGACTTCGCACGGCTCGACGCGGCGCGCGACGCCGTCGCGCGGGCACTCGCGCGCCGGCTGCCAGAGCTTCCGACCCCCATCCTCGACGACGCGCTGATGGACGTTCTCGAGCCGACGTTTCGGATTCGGGCCGCGTCGTATTCGGCTCGCCAGATCAGCGGTTACGCATTGCTCGCGACCGGAGCCGGAGTACCGGAGCTCAGCCCGAGTGACATCGCCGAGCCGCCGTCCGCGGGAGCGGCGTTGGCGGTGACGGAGCGGGTCGCGGTCGAGCACGCCGGCGTCGGCTCGGTGTGGTTCCAAAACAGCGTCCGCGGCGCCGCTGGACTCGCGCTCGCCGTCTTCATCGCCCAACGGGCCGGCCTCCAGCACGGGTTCTGGGTCGTGCTCGGGACGCTTTCCGTGCTGCGGTCAAACGCCCTCGGAACCGGCTGGTCGATTCTCAGCGCCCTCGCCGGAACTGCGGTCGGGATCGTTGTGGGGGCGCTGCTCGTGATAGGCATCGGCACACATGAGGCGGTGCTATGGGCCGTGCTGCCGTTTGCAATCCTGCTCGCCGCATACGCACCACGGGGGATCTCGTTCGCGGCCGGCCAGGCGGGCTTCACGGTCGTGCTCTTCATCCTTTTCAACATCATCCAGCCGGTCGGCTGGAGCGTCGGGCTCGTGCGCGTCGAGGACGTCGCGATCGGCTTTGCGGTCAGCCTCGGCGTCGGTCTTCTGTTCTGGCCGCGCGGTGCGGCTGCCCTGCTGCGCGACCACCTCGCTGCCGCGTACGCGCGCAGCGCGGACTACGTGGTCGCCACCGCCCACCAGTTGATCATCAGGACCAGCCACCGACGACGCTGGTCTCGCCGCGCGCGCCGCGGGCACGGCGGCCCACCGCCTTGACGACGCCTTCAGGCAGTACCTCACCGAGCGCTCCGCCAGTGAGCTCAACGTGGAGGACGTCGCAGCCTTCGTCGGCGGCGCGTCGCGCGTCCGTCGGGCAGCGCAGTCGCTCGCCTCGCTGGGACGCATGGCAGAGGGTACGACGCGACTCCAGCGCTGCGGCGAGAATCTCGACCGGGAGCTGAACGCGCTCCGGTCGTGGTACGTCGCGCTTGGAGATGCAATCGTGAACCGCCGCATGGTGCCGCCGCCCCACCCCCGTGATGCTGAGGGTCGCAGCCGTCTTCTCGCATGCGTACGTGAGGCCGCACGAGCCGGCGATCGAGCAACGGTGGACGCCGCGCTCGTCCTGCTTTGGACCAGCCAGCACATCGACAACCTTTGGCGTCTCGAGGCGCATCTCGGCGAACGCTTCAGCCGTCTCGCCGCGGCCTCAGACCGGCGACCACCCGACTCCCACCCGAGAGGACCGGCAACGACCGATCACCCGTCTCAGGCCACCCCGTCAGCAGCCGGCCGAACTCCCACGAAGTAGCAGGCCCGCCGTCTCGGACCGGCGGCATCACTCATGCTCGTGACCGCCATCTGACATATGGGCCAGCACCTCGAAGAGCCCTGCCAGGTCACGCTTCTCATAGCCCAATCCGCGGGCCACGGTGAGCATCTGGTCTGCTGCCGCGGCGGACGGTAGCGGGACCGCCAGCCGGCGGGCGGCATCGAGCGCGAGAGCGATGTCCTTCTGCATCAGCCCGATGTCGAACCACGCCTCGTCGGGCAGGTCGAGGATGAGTGGGGCGCGTGCCTTCAGCATCGGCGAGCCGATGGGGCTCTGGGTCATGACGTCGATGGCAAGCCCGCGGTCGATCCCGGAGCGTTCGGCCAGAAGCAGCCCCTCGGCGAACGCGAGCATCTGCACAGCCAGGCTGATGTTGATCGCGAGTTTGAGCACGAGCCCCTGGCCGTTCTCGCCCACGTGGGTGGGCGTGCCCAGCTCGCGCAGGACCGGCTCGGCGCGTGCGTACGCGTGCTCGTCTCCGCCGACCATGATCGTGAGCGTTCCGCTCTGCACCTGGGGGACGCTGCCGGACACCGGAGCATCGAGCATGGCCGCTCCCTGGGCGCGGACGCGCTCGGCAAGCTCGCGGCTTGCGCGGGGGCTGACCGTGCTCATGTCGACCCAGATCTGGTCGGCGGCGAGGCCGGCGAGGATGCCGTCGGCCCCCGACGCCACGGTCTCGAGCACGTCGTCATCAGGTACGGACGTGAAGACGATGTCGGCGGCTTCGGCGACCTCCCGCGGCGTATCGCGCCACTGCAGACCCTCGCTCGACGAGGCCATCGGCATGCGCGCGATGTCGCTCCTCGCCGTAGACGGGGTAGCCCGGCGGCGAGGAGCCGAGCCGCCATGTTGCCGCCCATGGTTCCCAGGCCGACGAACCCGATTCGCCGTCGTCGTTTTGGTATTGGTGGCCATGTCAGGCCCTCCCTTCGATCGTCGCGACGTCGTCGTCGCTGAGTTCCAGCTGTGCTGCGGTGATGACCGGGTCGACCTGGTCGGGACGGCGGAAGCCGACGATGGCGGCGTCGACCGCGGAGTTGCGCAGCGTCCATGCCACCGCGACCGCACCCGGCGTGGTCTGATGACGGTGGGCGACCGTCTGCAGCCGCTCCACCAGCGCGAGGTGCTCCGACAGCTGCGGTTCCCGGAAGCGCTCGTTGTGCTTGCGCCAGTCGTCCTCGGGCAGATGCTCGATCCGCTCGCGGGTCATCGCGCCGGTCAGGAGGCCGGATCCCATCGGCGAGTAGACGATAACGCCGATCCGCTCGCGCTCGGCGAACGGAAGCAGGTCACCCTCGATCTCCCGCGCGACCAGCGAGTAGGGCGGCTGCAGCGTCTCGACCGGAGCGATCTGCTCGATCCGCCGCAGCTGCTCGACGCTGAAGTTGGAGACACCGATGTGGCGGACGAGCCCTTGTTCCTTCAGCTCGGCGAGGGTGGCCCAGCCCTCCTCGATGTCCGCATCGGGGATCGGCCAGTGGATCTGGTAGAGGTCGATCGCGTCCACTCCCAGGCGCTCCAGGCTGTCTCCGGCTTCGCGGAGGATCGATTCGCGCTTCAGGTTGTTGATCACGCGGCCACCCGGGCCCGGCACCAGCGACGCCTTGGTGAACACGTACGGGCGCTCGTGATCGTCGAGCCCGGCGAGGGCGCGGCCGACGACCTGCTCGGAACGGCCGAAGCCGTAGGCGGCGGCGGTGTCGATCCAGTTGACGCCCTGTTCGAGCGCCCGATGGATTGCGGCGATCGACTCGTCGTCCTCCTGGGAGCCCCACCCGAACTCCCATTCCCCGCCGCCGATCGCCCAGGCGCCGAAACCGACGCGTGTGATCTCAAGCCCGGTCTGACCGAGCTGTGTGGTTGGTAGCTGTGTCGCGTGCATCGCCGTCACTCCTTCCCGAGAACCATTTCGAGAAGATCGTAGCACATATTCGAAACTAGTCGTATCGTTTCTGATATGATGGCGGATATGGACGCAAACCAGAGCCCCATTCCTCGCGGGCGGCCGCGCAGCGAGACTCGGAAGCAGGCGATCCTGCACGCCGCGTTCGAGCTGCTCGGAGAGCACGGCCTGGGCGCGACCAGCATGGACGCGGTCGCCGACCGGGCGGGCGTCAGCAAGGCCACGATCTACCGCTGGTGGGACTCGAAGGAACTGCTCGCACTCGACGCGCTCTATGCGGAATGGGATGCCGCGGGCCCGGCCCCGCGCCAGACTGGCTCGCTGCGCAGCGAGATGCTGGCCCTGGTGCGCCCCTGGGTGCGACTGGCAGCGGCCGGACCGTCAGCCCGCATCCTGAGCGCTCTGCTGGCCGAGGCGCAGAACGATCCCGAGTTCGGCGAGGCGTACCGAGCGCATTTCGTCGAGCCGCGCCGCGACCAGGCGCGGGCAATGTTCGCGCGCGCCATCGCGCGCGGCGAGATCCCCGTCGACACCGACGTCGAGGTCGCCATCGACCTCCTCTGGGGCCCTCTCTACCACCGCCTGTTCCACGGGCACGCGCCGCTCAACGACCGCTTTGCCCGCCGGTCGGTGGATACCGTGCTCGCGGGCATCCTCCCGCGCGACTATCCCGTCGCCTGATCGGCGATCGGGAATGTGGAGTGCGTAGAGGGTCGAGTGTGATCCGCCGCGAGCGGTTGCTGGAGGGCGGCTACGACTCCCCGGTGCTCTCGTCATCGGGTTCCCAGAGCTCGAGTGGATTGCCCTCGGGATCATGGATGCGGGCAAAGCGACCAACGCCGGGCATGTCCCAGTCGGGATCGGTCGTGACCTCGATGCCGGCCGCGGCAAGTTTCGCCAGCAGGGCGTCGAGGTCATCCACCCGGAGGTTCAACATCCATTGGCGGTCGGCAGCGAAGTAGTCGCTGGTTCGAGGAAAAGGCGAGAAGACGCTCGGACCCGACGTCGTTTCCCAGACGCCATGCTCCCCCGCACCGACGCCGAGATGCTCGGCGTACCACGCACGCAGCTTGTCCGGATCCGCCGCGCGAAAGACGAACCCGCCGATTCCGACCACGCCCACGGCACCTCTCGTTCGTAGGACTTGAAGAGGCGGCTGAGGCCGCCCAAGAACCCCGCGACAATATCCGAGCAGGGGGGCGAAAAACGCTCGTCATCCGAACGGGATGAACCTGCTCGGATCCGGCGTCCAGACGATGGCGCGGGGCCCGGCGCACGGTAGGATGGTCGCGCGTGAGGCCCGGTCGCTCATGATTCTCGACTCCGCCACGACGGTGGATCTCGCCCGCCTCCAGTTCGCGTCGACGTCGATCTATCACTTCCTGTTCGTGCCGCTGACGCTTGGACTGGCGCCGTTGGTCGCGATCATGCAAACGCTGTGGTACCGGTCGCATGACGATGCCTGGCTGCGTCTGACCCACTTCTTTGGGACGCTGCTTCTGATCAACTTCGCCATCGGGGTGGCGACCGGCCTGGTGCAGGAGTTTCAGTTCGGGATGAGCTGGTCGGTGTACTCGGACTTTGTCGGAGGGGTGTTCGGGGCGCCACTGGCGATCGAGGGCCTGGCCGCGTTCATGCTGGAGGCGACCTTCCTCGGCCTGTGGATCTTCGGTTGGGACGTGCTGCCGCGCCGCCTGCATCTGGCCACGATCTGGATCGCCGCGCTGGCCACGTGGCTGTCTGCCTACCTGATCCTGGTCGCCAACTCGTGGATGCAACACCCGGTCGGCTACAGGATGGTCAACGGCAAGGCGCAGCTGACCAGCGTGTCAGCGCTCCTGTCGAACAGCTTCGCGATCATCGCCTGGATCCACGTCATCCTCGCCGGCCTCATCTTCGGGTCGATGGTGATGCTGGGTATCAGCTGCTGGCACATGCTGCGCGGGCGAAACATCGAGCTCATCGGCCGGGCCGCGAAGCTCGCCCTGATCGTCGCCGTGCCGGCCACACTGATCCAGCTTTCGGTGGGCAACCGCTTCGGCGAGGCCGTGACGAGCGCGCAGGGAATGAAGATCGCCGCCTCGGAGGCGCAATGGAACACCTGCCAGCCGTGCGGCTTCTCGATCTTCCAGATCGGCGGATTCTCGGCGCAGGACCCCACGCCGAGCTTCTCGATCACCATCCCCAGGCTGTTGTCCTGGATGGCAACCGGCTCGTTCAACGGCAAGGTCGAGGGTCTCAACCAGCTCCAAACCACGGAACAGAGCGCGTACGGGAGGGGGAACTACGAGCCGAACATCCGATTGATGTACTGGTCGATGCGGGTGATGGCGATGCTCGGGGTGGTGATGTTCCTGATCGCCGCGGTGGGGGCGTGGCTGTACCGCAAGGGGAAGTTGCACACGACACGGTGGTTCCTGTGGACCGCGGTGGTGGCGATGGCGTTCCCCTACATCGCCGCAACGGCCGGCTGGATCCTGACCGAGATGGGCCGCCAGCCGTGGATCGTGCAGAACCTGCTGAAGACCTCCGCCGCCATCTCGACCGGGCTCAGCACCGCCACGATCGCCGCCAGTCTGACCGTGTTCCTGCTGCTGTACGCAGCGCTCGGCGTCGTCGACTTCATCCTGATGCGCCGGTACGCGCGGCTCGACCCTCCGCAGGTCAGTCAGCCCGGCATGGGCGCGCCGCTGGCGGGCGGGCCGGAGCCCCTGTCGTTCGGAGGTGATTGACATCGGACTCGAGGAGGTCTGGTTCGTCCTGATCGGGGTGCTCTGGAGCGGCTACTTCCTGCTCGAGGGGTTCGACTTCGGTGTCGGCATGCTGCTGCCGGTGCTACCGCGCGACGAGGGCGAGCGCGGCCTCATGTTCGAGTCGATCGGGCCGGTGTGGGACGGCAACGAGGTGTGGCTGGTGGTCGCTGCGGGCGCGACCTTCGCCGCATTCCCCGCCTGGTACGCGACGATGTTCTCGGGGTTCTACGTCGCCCTGCTCTTGATCCTGGTGTTCCTGATCGTGCGCGTGGTCTCGTTCGAGTGGCGTGAAAAGGCCGAGGGGACGCGGTGGCGGACGACCTGGCTGTGGGCGAACACGATCGGGAGCTTCGGCGCCTCGTTCCTGTGGGGTGTCGCGCTCGCGAACCTCCTGCAGGGCGTGCCACTCAACTCCTCGCACGTGTTCACCGGCGGGGTCGTCGACCTGTTCAGCGCCTACACGGTGGCCGCCGGGCTCGCGGTTGTGGCGATGTTCGCCCTGCACGGCGCGACGTATCTGACCCTACGGACCACCGGAGACCTTGGCGAGCGGGCGTCGCGCACCGCCCGGCGGCTTGCGGTTCCCGCCGGCGTCCTCGGCATCGGCGTCGCCGGATGGACGGTGCTCGTCGCACACAACAACAACGACCGCGCCATCCTGCCGACCACCGTCCCGGCGGTGCTCACCGCGGTCGCGCTGATCCTGGCGGTGGTGCTCACACGCGCCGGCCGGAGCGGTTGGGCGTTCGCAGCCACGGGGCTGGGCGCGATCGGCTTCATCGCCACCCTCTTCACCGGCCTCTACCCGCGGGTGCTCGTCTCGGATCCGACCTTCGCCAACAGCCTGACGATCCAAAACGCCGCCACCGGGCACTACGCCCTCCAGGTGATCACCGTGGCTGCGGTGATCTTCACGCCGCTGGTCCTGCTCTACCAAGGGTGGACGTACTACGTGTTCCGCAGGCGCCTCGGCGGGGCGAGTTCGACCCACGGGCTCGCCGCCGGCGGCGCCTCGGATGTCGCGGATCAGTGAGACGCCCGATCGGCCGCTGCCAGCCCCCTTGATCCAGGCTTGCCTGGATCGCACCCAGAAGGGCGAGAGGCCAGTCCCAAACAGAATGCTGTTGGGGGCCGGGCCACTCAGGCCCGGCCCCCAACAGCATGGAGCTAAGGGGATTCGAACCCCTGACCTCCTGGGTGCGATCCAGGCGCTCTCCCAACTGAGCTATAGCCCCGCGAGGGCGCAAGTATAGCCCCGGGCGGCCCCAACCCGGCCCTCGCGGAGAGCCGGCCCGCGGCTACGTGGTGAGCACCATCGCGGGCTTCGTGTGCCCGGCGTCAGCCTCCAGCGTGACCCAGCAGTGGTGCCAGGTCATCCCCGCCGGAATCACCGCGCGGAACACGGTCTGCCCGCTCGCCGCGGTATCGAACGTGACCACCGAGACGTTGGCGTCCCCGCCGGTGCGGAACCACATCGTGTAGTAGTGAGCGGCGCCGGCCGGAGCCAGCCCGTGAACGTGCACCATCATCGGCCGGACGCCGTGTGAGGCGTAGCCGAAGTCGACGACGGCGGTGGCGCCGTGGGAGCCGCTCATGGTGACCGCGTACTGCGTCTGGAACCCCCCTCCGCGACTGCCGACGACGAGCACGGCCGCCACGGCGATCGCCGCGCCGAGCGCGCCCGCGACCGAGGCCACCCGCCACCAGGCCGGCCAGTGCCGGGAACGCGGGGCGCGCGTCACGGACCGCTCCTCGCCCAGGGCGGCGCGGCGGGCCGGCGGCTCGAGCGTCGCCGGCACAAACTCCGGTGCCGGAGTGCGCTGGAGCATCCGCTCGACGTGCCCGAAGTCGGCGTCGTCGGTCACGGCCTGACCTCCTCGCGCAGCATCGGCGCCATGCGTGCCAGCGCGGTTCGGGTGCGCGTCTTGACCGTCCCCAGAGGCAGCCCGAGCTGGTCGGCGATCTCGCTCTGGGCAAGCCCGCGGAAGTACGCCAGCTCGATCACCTCGCGCTCGCGTTCCGGCAGCGAGTCGACCGCCACGTGCACGCGAAAGGCCTCGAGGTCGGCGATCACCTGGGCGTCGGGCAGCGGCGCCGGGTCGGGCCGGTCGGGAAACTCTCCGACGACCAGCGGAACGCGCGCCCGGCCGGCGTCGATGGCGGCGTTGCGGGCGATCGCAAACATCCAGCCGGCGGCGCTGCCGCGGCCGCGGTGATACCCGGCGGCGGCGCGCCACACGGCCGCGAACGCCTCCTGGGCGACGTCCTCACCGGTGTAGCGATCACGGAGGATCCTCATCACGAGGGAGTACACGGCGCGTGA
The DNA here is from genome assembly GCA_963732075.1 of uncultured Actinomycetes bacterium. Taxonomy (GTDB): domain Bacteria; phylum Actinomycetota; class Thermoleophilia; order Gaiellales; family JAICJC01; genus JAICJC01. The sequence goes on from CAVSYD010000003.1 coordinate 874,879, forward strand.
GTAGCGCTCGTAGAGCACTGCGAACGCCTCCTCGTCGCGCTTGCGGGCGACGCGCTCCAGCAGCTCCTCGTCGGTCGGCGAGTCGGGAGCCATCACGGCCAGACTAGTCCATCCCCGCCGAGAGAGGCCACGCGGCACCGCTGTGACAAGAGTTGCTGTCATCCTCCATGGATACGAACCACCCGGCGAAGCGGATTGTGGCGCAGAACCCGAAGGGCGTCGCCGGCGACGCGAGGCGCGTCGAGTTCGGTCGCCGCTGCGCGGCGTCGTCCCAGAACGCCACGGAACGACTCGATCCGGCCGGCGACGCCACTTCGGGTCGGGCGAGAGCCCCCACGAGGCGGCAGCCATGGCTGGGGCCCAGGGGAGCGCTACGCTCAAGATGGCGTTGCCGGCCGCCCAGCGCGTCACCCGAACGGTTATGCGTGAGAGGCGGCTCGACGCCCCGGTCAGGGGAAGTCGGAGCCGAAGTGGGCCTCGGCGGAGGGGATGTGCATCGCCGTCGCCGTCACCAGGTCGCGAATGCTGACGATGCCGATGAGCTCGCCGTCCTCGACCACCGGGATATGCCGGAACTTGCGCTCGCTCATGATCTGAGCGGCCTCGCTGGGCGCGTGGTCGGGGGGCAGCGTGATCGGATCGGGCGTCATGTACGCCCGCACGTGGTGCTGGTCGGGATGACGGCTCTCGGCGATGGCGCGCAGCAGGTCGCGCTCGGTGAAGATGCCGATCAGCTTGCCGTCCTCGTAGACGACCGCGGCACCGACGTCACGGCGCCGCATCGCCCGCGCGGCCTCCCCGAGGGTCACCGTCGGCTCGATCGTGAGGACATTGCCGCCACTCATGAAGTCACGCAGGGTGACCGCCATCCCGGGATCCTACTCGGTCTCGCGCGGACGCAGGCGCATTTCGAGCAGCAGATCCGCGTCGAGCGCGTCGGCGATCCGCATGAGCGTGTCGAGTTTGGGAGGCCTGCCGCCCCGCTCGAGCCGCGCGATCGCCGACTGGGTGGTGCCGCAGAGCACCGCCAGCTCCTGCTGGCTCATGCCGCGGTCGATGCGATTGTCGGCCACCATCCGGCCGACCTCAGCGAACCGCTGCTCGTGGTCGCGCCCGAGTGCCTCGGCCCGCTTGCGGATGCCGTCCCGCATACGCTCCAGGGACTGCGCGGTGAGCCGGTGGCGCTGGGCTTGAGAGTGGCTGGCCACCCTCTCAGTGTATCGCACCCACGCTATCTTGCGCCAGTTTTGCGCCACCCGGGCGCAACCCCAAAGGGGACTCCGCCGTCTGTTCGCCGATGAGGCGAGTGGCCATCACCGGCGTCGGCGCCGTCACGCCGGTCGGCAACGACGCGGCGTCCACATGGGACGCGCTGGTGGCCGGCCGAAGCGGGGTCGACTTCATCCGATCGTTCGACGCCGATGCCTTCCCGGTCAACATCGCGGCCGAGGTGAAGGACTTCGATCCGGCCGCGGCGATGAGTGCCAAGGAGGTTCGCCGTACCGCGAGCGACGTGCACTTCGGCGTGGCCGCGGCGATGGAGGCGGCGCAGGATGCCGGCCTCGTCATCGACGACCCCAAGCGGGTCGGCGTCGTCATCGGCAGCGTGATGGGCGGGCTCTCCTACACGCTGCGCCAGCAGGCGATCCTGGACGAGCGCGGCTGGGAGCGCGTCTCGCCCCACTGGCTCCCGAACACCCTGGTCGACACCACCACGAGCCACGTCGCCACGATGCTCGGCGCGCGGGGCGTCAACTACGCCACCGAGTCGGCGTGCGCGACCGGCACCCATGCGCTGGGCGAGGCGGCGGCGGCGATCGTCCGCGGCCAGGCCGACGTGATGCTCGCCGGCGCGACCGAGTCGGCGATGCTGCCGATCATCCTCGCCGGGTTCTGCGCGATGCGGGCCCTGGTCGACGGCCGCGACGACCCGGCGGCCGCCTCTCGCCCGTTCGACCTCACCCGGGCCGGGTTCGTCATGGCCGAGGGCGCGGGCGTGGTCGTGCTGGAGGAGCTCGAGCGCGCGCAGCGGCGCGACGCACGCATCTACTGCGAACTGGCCGGCTACGGCGCCTCCAACGACGCCTACCACGTGGCGACGCCGCATCCCGACTCGATCGGCGTGATCGAGATGATGCGGGCCGCCCTCGAAACCTCGGGAATCGCGCCCGAGGAGGTCGACTACATCAACGCGCACGGCACGGCGACGCCGTACAACGACGCCGCCGAGACGCAGGCCATCAAGGCGGTCTTCGGCGACCACGCCCGGCGGATGGCGATCTCGTCCAACAAGTCGATGTTCGGGCACATGTTCGGCGCCGCCGGCGGCGTCGAGGCGGTCGCCACCGCGCTGACGGTCCACCACGGGGTGATCCCGCCGACGATCAACCTGCACACCCCCGACCCGGAGTGCGACCTCGACTACGTCCCGAACATCGCCCGCACGGCCCCGGTGCGGGTGGGGCTCTCGAACTCGATGGGCCTCGGCGGCCACAACGCGTGCCTGATCATGCGCCGCCTCGACGACTCGTGACGCCGCCCAAGACCGGGGACAGTCCCCGGTCGAAAGCGGTCACAAAAGTGCAACTCCAATCGGTGGGGGACTGTCCCCGGTTTTAGCCGAGGCCCGCGCGGCGGCGGGTGGGTTCCTGCTGCGCCAGGCCGCTGACCACCGTGTCGACCAGGCCGTAGTCGCGCGCCTCCTCGGCCGTCATGAAATAGTCGCGCTGGGTGTCGGAGTGGATCTGCTCGACGGACTTGCGCGTGTCGGCAGCCATGATCTCCTCCATCCGCCGCTGCAGCGACAGGATCTCGCGGGCGCGGATCTCGATGTCGGTCGCCTGCCCCTCGAACCCCGACGTGTGACCCTGGTGGATCATCACCTTGGAGTTGGGAAGGGCCATCCGCTTGCCCTTGGCGCCGCCGGCGAGCAGCACCGCGCCCATCGACATCGCCATCCCGAAGCAGATGGTCTGTACGTCGGGGCGCACGTACTGCATCGCGTCGTAGATGGCGAGGCCGGCGTAGACGTCGCCGCCGGGAGAGTTGATGTAGAGCGAGATGTCCTTGTCGGGATCGTCGGACGCTAGGTGGATGATCTGGGCCACGATCAGGTTCGCGATCTCGGACGTCACCGGCGTCCCCAGAAAGATGATGCGGTCGTTCAGGAGCCGCGAGTAGATATCGAACGAGCGCTCGCCGCGGCCGGTCTGCTCGACGACCATGGGGATCAGCGGGGACATGGATGCCTCCTTGCGATACAGTGCAACCTTCTGGTTGCCCATCATAGGGCTGTAGCCGCAAACACGCAACCCGTAGGTTGCGCATACTCCGGATCAGGAGGTCGCTCATGTCCGAGTCCGTCACCCGCGAGATCGTCCTTCCGCTCGAGCGCGACGAGGCCTGGCGCGTCGTCACCGAGCCCGACCACCTGCGCGAATGGCTGGCCGACGACGTCGAGATCGAGCTGGTCGAGGGTGGCCGGATCGAGCTCGGCTGGGACGGCGGCGGCGGGCGCACGGGCGTCGTCGAGACGGTCGAGGAGCCGCAGCGGCTCGTGTTCCGATGGCGGCCCGACGAGCCGGGCCCGCTGGACATCGAGACGACGGTCGAGATCGGGCTCGACGATGTCGACGGCGGCACGCGCGTGACCGTGGTCGAGACCGGCTTCGAGGCGCTCGCGACCGAGGCCGTGGCCGGCTGCTCGGCCGTGAGCGACTGGGTCTGGGACACGCGGCTGGGGACGTGCGGCAACCTGCCGCTGATGCTGGCGGCATGAGCCCCGACCCGGTCGGGACGACATTCGCGGCCCTGGCCGACCCCACCCGCCGGCATGTGATCGGCGTGCTCTCCGCCGGCGAGGCGGTCAGCGCGACGCAGCTCGCCCGCGAGCTTCCGATCAGCCGCCAGGCGGTGACCAAGCACCTCGCGGCCCTGGCCGAGGCGGGGCTCGTGGAGTCGTCCCGGCACGGCCGCGAGACGCGGTACCGCCTGACCCCAGGGCCGCTCGGCGACGCGGCCGCATGGATCGAGCACGTCGGCGCCGACTGGGACTCCCGGCTCGGCCGCCTGAAGCGTCACGCCGGGGCGCAACGGCCGTCCGGCTGAAGCCGGTATCCTGCCCCCAACGATGTCGACCGTCCGCCGGGCCCAATCGCTGATCTCGCAGGCGGAGGCGCGCGAGCTCGGCCTCGACCGACCCGATCTGATCGAGATGTACCGCAACATGCTGGCCACGCGCCGGATCGAGGAGCGCGGCAACCTGCTCTTCAAGGCGGGCAAGCTTCCCGGCAGCTACTACACCGGCCGCGGCAATGAGGCGGCCTCGGTGGGAGTCGCAACCGCGATGGGCGCCGACGACGTCGCCTCGCCGCTTCACCGCAACCTGGGCGTGCACGTCGTCCGCGGCGTGCAGCCGGCGCTGATCTTCTGCCAGTTCATGGGCCGCCAGGGCGGCGCCACCGGTGGCCGCGACTCGAATCTGCGCTCGAACGACTTCACGTCCGGCCGCGGCCTGCTGGCCGGAGTGAGCCACCTGCCGGCCATGATCACCCCCATCACGGGGATCGCGCTCGCGTTCCAGCTGCAGCGCCAGCCGCGGGTCGCCGTCGGCTGGTGCGGCGACGGCGCCGCCGCGCGCGGCGACATGCACGAGGCGATGAACTTCGCCGGCGTCCGGCGACTGCCGATCGTGTTCGTGATCGACAACAACCAGTACTCCTACTCGACCCCCAACCGGCTCTCGTTCGCATGCGAGCACCTGGCCGACCGCGGCCCGGCGTACGGGTTCGAGGGCATCGTGGTGGACGGCACCGACGTGCTGACCGTGGTGCGCGAGTCGCAGCGCGCGATCGAGCGCGCCCGCGAGGGCGGCGGGCCGACGCTCCTCGAGCTGGTGACGCTGCGGATGGAGGGCCACGCGGTGCACGATGACGCCGGATATGTCCCCCGCGAGCTCCTGGCCGAGTTCGCGGCCAAGGACCCGCTGGATCGGTTCCGCAGCTGGCTGGAAGAGGTCGAGCAGGTGGGCGAGTCCGAGCTGGCCGGGCTCGAGTCCGAGGTGGCGGCCTGGATCGATGCCGGCGTCGCCGAGGCCGAGGCGAGCCCGATGCCCGACCCCGCGACGCTGCTCGCCGGCGTGTACGCCTGAGCTATGCTCGCGGCGTGAGCGAGTTTCCCTTCAACATGTTCGGCGGCGGCGACCCCGAGGAGCTGCAGCGGGCCATGGCCCAGTTCATGGAGCAGGCCCAGCAGGGCCAGCGGGTGGCGTTCGCCGACCAGGCGATCAACCTCGCGGTGGGCATGACCGTCGCGGCGATCGGCCGGCTCGACCTGACCGGCACGGCAGACCAGCAGGCCAACCAGGTGCGGGACGCGATCAGGATGATCTTCCCCGAGGCGGTCACGCTGGTGCGCGAAGCCCGGCAGGGCCTCTCGTAGCCCAACGGGCATGCGGTCGACGGGCGTCCACCACGTCGACCTGGTCGTCTCGGACATCGACCGTTCGCTCCGGTTCTACCGCGGCGTGCTCGGCCCGCTGGGCTGGCACGGTCTGCACGAGATCGCGGGCGAGCACGGCGAGACGATCAGCTACATCCACGGGCCGGGCTCGACGATCGGGCTGCGGCAGGCGCCCGGCGGCGCCGAGACGCTGCCGGTCGACCGCTACCAGGTGGGCATGCACCACCTCTGCCTGGAGGCGGCGACGCGGGAGCTCCTGTACGCCTCGGGCGAGCGCATCCTCGCGCTGGGCGGCACGATCTCGGAGGGCCCGCGCCACTACCCCGAGTACCGCGAGGGCTACCACGCCGTGTTCTTCTTCGATCCTGACGGGATCAAGCTCGAGCTGTCGTGGACTCCGGCGGGGACGTATGACTGGCAGGCCCCGCCGCAGTAGAAGGTTGCCGCCCGCGGCGACCACCCGTATCCTGGCACGAAGGTGGGGACGGACTCAGTGGGGGCACGGAGGCGGTTGGCAGCGCTCGGCGCCGTCGTCGCGCTGCTCGTGGTGGTGCCGCCGGCAGCGGCCACCATCGCCACCAAGCCGCTCGTGACGTGGCAGACGAACGGCCGGGTGCTGGCGATCCTCCAGGTCGGCACGACCACCTACGTGGGCGGCAAGTTCACGCAGATCTCGGACCACAGCGGCAACACCGAGACCGTCTCGAACCTGGCGGCGTTCAACAGCTCCGGAAACCCGGTGGCGGCGACGATGCCCCTGCCGAACGACGCGGTCAAGGCCTTCGCCACCAACGGCAGCGGCGACATCTACTTCGCCGGAAGCTTCACCAAGGTCGGCACCAGCGGCCGCAACCACATCGCCGCGATGACCACCGGCGGCACGCTCGTGCCCAAGAGCGCCTGGGCCGGCGCGGCCGACGGCGACGTCGAGGCGCTGGCGGTGGCGGGCTCGAACCTGTACCTGTCGGGCACCTTCACGACGGCCGACGGGCAGGCCCGCACGTCGCTCGCGGCGGTCGCGCTCACGAACGGCAGCCTGCAGCCATGGGCGCCGTTCGTCGACGGCCGGGTCGACGCGCTCGCGGTGAACGGGACCAACATCGTCGCCGGCGGCTTCTTCGCGAACGCCGGCTCGATCGCGGGCGGCCATCCGTCGTTGGCGGCGTTCGACGCGACCACCGGCGCGCTGCAGGCGGGGTACGCGATGCCCACCAGCTCGCAGGTGGTGTCGATGGCGGAGGACTCAAGCGGAAACATCTATGTGGGGACCGAGAACAACCGGGTGATCGGCTTCAACACGGGCGGAACCCTGATCTGGCAGCAGCAGTTCGACGGCAACGTGCAGGCGATCGCGGTGTCCGACAGCAAGGTCGTGGCCGGCGGCCACTTCAACAACCTGTGCACGTTCGGAACGAACTGCTCGAACCCGGTGATCCGAAACCACATCGCCGCGCTCGACCCGTCAAACGGCGACCTCGACACGACCTGGGCGCCGAGCGTGAACAGCACGCTGGGGGTGTTCGCGCTGGACGACACGTCGATCGGCCTCGCCGTCGGCGGCGACTTCACGAAGATCGGCGGAGCGAGCCAGGCCCACCTCGCATTCATGGCCACGGGCAGCTCCATCCCGATCGACACGACGCCGCCCACCTTCAGCGTCGCCCCCGACGCGATCCTGCAGAAGGCGACCACCGTGACCGCCGGGGCCGTGCCGCTGCTCGTGCGCTACACCGCCACCGACCCGAGCGGGATCTGCACCTACCGCCTGCAGCGCAGCACGAACGGCGGACCGTTCACCGCCGTGACGCTCTCGCCGAAGACCGCCGCCTCCAAGCCGATCACGCTCACGCCCTCGGCGACCACCTACCGCTACCAGGCCAGCGCCACCGACTGCGTCGGCAACGCCTCGGCGTTCGTGAATGGGCCGAACATCCGGCTGACGGCGTTCCAGGACCGCAACGCGGGCATCGCCTACACGGGCGCCTGGGCTCGGGCGGCGGTGGCCAGCGCATACGGCGGCACCGTCCACAAGGTCAGCAAGGCCGGTGCGTTCGCGAAGTTCCGGTTCACCGGCCGCCAGGTGGCCTGGATCGCGTCGCGGACGGCGGCCAGCGGCACGGCCCGGGTGTACCTCGACGGCCACCTGACCGCGGCCGTGAACCTGCACAGCGCAGCCGCGATCCACCGGCGGCTCGTCTTCACCCACGCCTGGAAGGTCGACGGCGTCCACACGATCAGGATCGTCTGCGTGGGCACGCACGGCCACCCGACGATCAGCGTGGACGCCTTCCTGACCGTTCGCTAGGCGGAGGCCTCCCGGCTGACGAACAGCGCCATCGTCGCGGTGAAGCCGTGCAGGAATGTCTGGCCTCCCACCGGGCCGATCTCACCCGAGCAGAACATCCCCGCGAGCGGGATCGGCCCCAGCTCTTCCGCCACCGCCCCGGCGTCGTGGTCGGCGTCGGCGTACATGTTCGTGCCGCGGCCGTTGCACGCAAAGAGGAGCGCCGCCTGCGCCCGCTCGCCGGCGCCCGTGTGCGCACGCAGGGCGGCGCGCAAACCGGCGTCGGCGCTCTGCGCGTCACGGACGTGGAACCGGAAGGTCTGCCCGACACGCACGGCGTCGCCCACCACCAGCGACCCCTGGTCGGCGTCACCGCCCATCACCGCCCGCATGAGGTAGTCGTCGGCCCCGTACTCGGCCCGGTTCTCGTCGATCACGAGCCCGGCGAGGAGCCCGTGCTGCACCAGGTCGCGGCCGTGGTCGTCGAGGCCGGCGACCATGTCGGCCAGCCGTTCGTAGGCGGGCCGCCCGGCCAGCTCGTGGATGATGTTGCCCTCCGCGCTCGTGATCACCATCTCGGGCCCCACCGGGGCACACCCCTGCGAGACCACGACACGCAGGCTGACGCCGCCCTCCACCACGACCGCCACGGCGCCGTGGCGCATCACCCGCCGTCCGCACACGAGCGCATGCTCGCCCGGGCCTTCGCCGCCCGAGGCCAGCCCGCCCACGGCGACGGCACCGCCGAAGCGGGCGCTCACGCCGTCCAGGAAGGCGTCGGCTGGAAACGTGTACGGGTCGGCCAGGAGCAGCATCGGCTCGCCGCGGGAGGGCCGAAGCTCGGCCGGGACGTCGATCGCCGGGCCGTCCTCGCTGTCGCCCACGGCCAGATGGTGGACGCTGGCGCGGCCGCCGGGCAGGCTGGTGGCGAGCAGGCTCATCGCCGGAACACCCTCGAGCTCGCGACCCGTCCCGATGACGGCCTCGCCGGTCGACCCCGCGAGCGCCCCCGGTTCGAGCACGGCCGTGACCGCGGCCGCGGCCTCCTCGGCCTCGTCGGCGTGCTCGAGCGAGAGGAACAGGAAGGCCAGGTCGGCCGGCGCACCCCGAAGGTCGTCGCGGACACGTGCCGCAACATCCTCGGCCGCCGCGCGGGTGTCGGCCAGCGTCGAGACGGCCGCCGCCGAGCTCGCGCGGACGCTCATCCCGTGATCTGCCAGTCGGTCTCGACGGTCGCGCTGGTCGAGGCCGAGATGAAGCAGTCGCGCTCGGCCTTGCCGGTCAGCCCGCGGGCGGCCTCGGCCTGGCCGGCGGCCATTCGCGCGCGCACCACCATCGCGACGTGCGTGAACGCGTAGCGCTGGTCGCCGTCACGGCGCTCGAGCGACCCGGTGGCGTCGGATGAGTACTCCTCGACGTCGAGGTCGTTGTGGGCGCAGTGCGCCAGGAACGAGAGCATCGTGCACGACTCGAGCGATGCCAGATACAGGTGCTCCGGGCTCCACCGGTCACCGTGGCCGCCGGAGAACTCGGGCGGCGGGGCGACGGTGAGCTCGGGCCGCTCGTCGGATGTGACCCTCGCAACGCGACCGCCCTGCCAGACCAGCTCCGCCTGGTACGTGAAAACCCTCGAATCCAATGCCATCGCGCGGCTCCTCCTGGGTTGCCCAACGTGACGATACCGACAAAGGCCGAAAGCGCGTCAGTCTCCCAGTACCGCGCGGACGTCGTCCGGGGTTACATCGTGCCACGGACCGGCGTGCCAGGCCCGGTCGCGGTAGCGGTCGCGCATGAGCGCCTGTGCCGATTGCCGCTCTGGGCCGGACAGATCTTCGGCCCGCGCACCCGCGGCCGCGAACGCCGCCGTCACCGCGGCGGCGGCGGCCTCGGCGTCGCCGCCGACCAGCGTGACGTGGTCGGGCCGGCTCGCGGCCGGCCGCGGCCGCCCCTGCAGATCGCCGCCCCGGCTGCCCGCCAGGCAGGCGCGCAGAGCGTCCAGGTCGGCCGCCACCAGCAGGGTGCCGTGCACGAGCGTGACGTCGCGGCCGCGATGGGCGGCGATGCCGGTCACCTTGCGATCGCCGACGCGGACGGTGCGCTCGTCGCGGGTCGCGTCCACCCCCAGCGCCCGGCACGCGCGCACCATCCCGTCGAGCAGCGGCGCGTACAGCTCGGGAATCGATGCCGATGCGGCCGGGTGCGCGGCCGGGAGCGCGATCGCGGCGCAGACGGTGCCCGGATCGAGGTAGACGGCGCCGCCGCCCGTGAACCGCCGCCACACCCGCACGCCGCGCTCGGCGCAGGCCGCCGCGTCGACCTCCCAGTCGGCGCGCTGGAACCGGCCGATCACGACGGCCGGCCGGCTGCGCCAGACGATCAGTGTCGGAACGCCGGCCGGCGCCCGGACAAGCGCCTCGTCCCACGCCAGTCCCAGCGGCGGGTCGCACAGGCCGGCCGCGATGGTGCGGTCTGCGATCACCGCACGCGCAGGCCGGCGCGGCGCAGGCGGATCGCAACCGACGGCGGCGCGTCCGGGTCGAGCTCGACCTCGTCCGGCAGCGTTGCCTCGAGTCCGGCCAGCCGTCTCGCCGACGTCCTCGAGCGGCCCGAGCGCGTGAAGCTCGGCGCGGACGCCCTCCAGCCGCTCGGTGGCGACGGCCGCCGCCGCCGACGCAGCCTCGTCGGCCGCCCCGGCCAGCCGGATCAGCTCGAGCGCGTCGCGGCGCAGCGCCTCCGGCCGGGGGTCATCGGCGACCGGCGGGGGCGGGTCGAGCTCGAGCGGCGAGGCGAGCAGGGTGTCCGCCAGCTGCTCGCGGTGCCGCGCCAGGCGCTCGCGCTGCTCGCGTGTCTCGAGCCGGGCGGCCTCGACCCGGCGGCGGGCGGTGTCGGCGTCGGCGGTGTAGGGAGTGACGTCCGCCCCGGCCGCCTCGGCCAGCTGCGCGAGGTCGACCGCCCGCTGCCATGCCGCGACCAGGGAGCTCTGCGCCACCCACTCGCGCTCGAGCTCGCGCGCGACCGGCTCGACCTCCCCGGCCACCTCGTCGGCACCGGCCCGCACGCGGGGCACCGCCGAGACGACGGCCTCGAGCTGGGCGATCTCGTCGCGAAGCGCGTCGGCCCGCCGCATCACCTCGCGCAGCCGCGCGACCTCCGCGGCGGTCTCGAGCAGCCGGTCGAGCTCAGCCGGCGTCATCGGGCAGGGGACGTAGCCACGCGAGCAGCGGAGGGCGCCGATCGAGCCATGTGACCACCCGCGGCGCAAGCGCGATTCCGATCGCGTCCAGGAAGCAGTATCCGCCCGAGATGCCGCTGGGCGGATTGCCGATGCTGAGCACTCCGGTGGGATCGTGCAGCGCCCATCGCCACGCTCCGACGCCGGTGCCGACCAGCTCGAGATACCCCGTGACCAGGAAGGCCCCCGCGTAGACGAGCGGCTGGCGGCCGATCAGGATGAAGCGGACGAGGAACAGGTACATGACGGCTCCCAGCAGATCCTGGCGCGGCGCCAGCGTCGCCCCCCAGAGCGCCCACAGGCCGCACCCGACGAGCGCGAACGTGAGCAGCGGCACCCGCAGCCGCGCGGCGATGGCCGACCGGCCGATGTTGAGCGCTGCCAGATACACCAGGCCGTGCCCCGGCGGGACGTACGAGGGGACGTTGTGCAGCCGGTAGGTGTAGAGGCCGAGCAGGGGCGAGGCCGTGTACTCGACACAGGTGGCGACCACGATCACGACCGCCACCTGCACCCGCACGGCCCGCGGCTGGCGCTTCAGGAGCACGATCAGGAGCGACCAGGTCAGGAGGCCGACAAGGCGCTGGCGCCAGATGCCGGCGGACGAGTCGAGCCCGGCGCCGAAGGCGATCCACACGACCACGATCGCGACGATGGTGAGTTCGTTTCGCGAGCGCCGCAGCGCATCGGCGACCGAGGAGCCCGGGATCGCCGCCTGTGGGCTTCGCAGCATCGCCGCACTTTACCCGGCGCCGACGTACGCGATCCGCCGGAATGTCGATGCCGGACCGGCACATCGAGGTGAACGCCATGCAGGTGCGGCATGCGCTGGCGCGTTCGTTCATCGGGATCGACGCGGCCGGGCACGCCTGGCGCGGTACGACCGGAACCGGCGACACCGTCGTCACCGTCGACGTCGAGGCCACGGCGGCCGGCGACATGCACGTGCACGTGTGGGCGCCGTCGATCGAGACGGGCCCCCTCGACGCGCGGGTCGCGCGCGTCCTCGCCTACGAGAACGGGGAGCTCGTGCTCGGCCGGGTGCGGCACCGCGACAACGGCATCGTGGTCGAGCACACGATCCTCGCCGGCACGACGATGGACTCGGTCGAGGTGCAGGCGTCGGTGTGGACGGTCGGCTGGGCCGCCGCTGCGCACGCGCCGCGCCTGCGCGCGCTCATGACCGATGCCGTCCCCGTGCCGCCCGCTCCCCAGACGCCGGCCGCCCGGCTGCGCGACGCCGCCGACCATGTCGAGATCACCACCCGCCGCGTCAAGCGCTATCTGGACGAGCGCCACGGCGGGTTCCAGCACGACCCCGACTGGGGCTTTCACGGCGCCTTCGGGAGCGCCCGCGTGTTCGTCGACGTGCTGCCCGGTGCTCGACGACTCGACGGCGGTGCGCGTGTCCGCGCCCGTGCTGTCGGACATCGACCTCTCCGACGGGCTCGCGCTCAAGGTGGCCGACCTCACCGCCCAGTCGCCGTTCGGCGCGTTCACGCATCTCGACGGCCGCAGGGAGCTGTGGTTCCAGCACGCCATCCTGGGCGACGATCTCGACCAGATCGAGCTCGAGGCGACGATCGCCACCGTCGCCGAGATCGCCGACGGCTGGGACGACCGCCTGGCCGCGGAGTTCGGCGGCCTGCGCTACGCCGACCTCGGCTAAGCGCCAACTTTGCGCAATGTCTAAATCCCCACAATGGGTGAGTTACGACATTTCGCAAACTGCGTAGAACTGAATGCAAGAAATGCAATTCGGTTCTTGCACGATCCTGCCACTGCAAGAACGAATCTCCTCCGTACGCGACACGCGGAGTGCCCCCCGCCCCGGCAGGGTTCCAAGCTTCAAGGAGGCAACACCATGCAGCAGTTCATCTCCAACCTGCGCGACGAGAGCGGTCAGACGATGGCGGAGTACGCGGTCGTGCTCGGCGTCATCACGATCGCCGTGGTCGTCACCCTCGGCCTGCTGGCCACCGCGATCCAGGGCACGCTGACCAACGTCATCGCCTCGCTCTAGCGCGACTGCACTCGCCGGCCGGCCCCGCCTAGGGCCGGCCGGCGAAGCGTTTAAGCCTGGTATCGTCAGCGGCGCATGAGCGCAGGCAGAGCGGCGATGTGGATCATCTCGGGCGGGATCGTCACCGCCATCGTCGTGGTACTCGGGGTCGACGGGCTGCACGGCGTTCCGGGTGAGTGGGTCGGCGTGATCGTCGGCGCCATCCTCGCCTCGGCCGCGTTCGTGCTCGGCTACGCCGAGTAGCCCTCCAGGGCAGCCGCGACCAGTTCCACCGGGTGGACGATCGGCAGGCCGGGATGGCCCGCGCGGCGCAGCGCCGCCGCGATCTGGATGGCGCAGCCGGGGTTGGCGGTCGCGAGCACGTCGGGGGCCTCGGCCATCACCGCCCGTGCCTTCCGCGCCCCGAGCTCCCGCGCCGTCGCGGGCTCGAGCAGGTTGTAGATGCCAGCCGATCCGCAGCACATGTCGGGCTGGCCGATCTCGACCAGCTCGACGCCCGGGATCGCCTGGAGCATGGCCCGCGGCTGGGCGGCCACGCCCTGCGCCTGGCGCAGGTGGCAGGCGTCCTGGTAGGCGACCCGGATGGGCGCGTGCGGCGCCCGCTCCGCGGCCGGCCCGAGCTCGGCGCAGAGCTCGGTCACATCGCGCACCGACTCCGAGAATCGGCGCGCCTCGTCGGTGCCGAGCAGGTCGCCGTACTCCTTCATCGCCGACCCGCATCCGGCCGCGGTCACGACCACGCGCTCGAAGCCGCCCAGAGCGGCGATCGTCTCCTGCGCCCGCCGGCGGGCCTCCTCCTCGCGCCCCGCGTGCAGGGCGAGGGCGCCGCAGCAGCCCTGCCCGGCCGGCACGGCGACCTCGCAGCCGTCGGCCGAGAGCACCGCGGCGGCGGCCCGGTTCACGCGCCCGAAGAACACCCGCTGCACGCAGCCCTCGAGCATGGCCGCCCGCATCCGCACCTCGCCCCGGGCGGGCGTCAGCCGGGCGGGCCGCGTGCGCAGATCGGCCCGGCTCACGCGCGGCGCCAGCGGGGACGGGCGCAGCCCGAGTGCGAGCGGCCAGGCCAGCGCCCGCAGCAGCCGCGGTCGTGGTGCGACCCCCAGCACCGCGGCCTCGACGGCGCGCTGGCGCAGCGAGCGCGGCGCCCGCTCGCGCCGCAGCGCCCGGGCGCGCGGGATCAGGATGTCGTATCGCACCCCGCTGGGACAGGCGGGGACGCACGCCAGGCAGCCGAGACAGCGGTCGAAATGCGTCGCCACCGTCGCGTCCAGCTCGATCTCGCCGAGCTCGACGAGCCGCATCAGGTGGATGCGCCCGCGCGGCGAGTCCATCTCCTCGCCCCACAGCTGGTAGGTCGGGCACGCCGGCAGGCAGAAGCCGCAGTGGACGCAGGCATCGAGCAGGTCGAGCGTCTCAGCCACCGTACGCCTCCACCACCCTCCGCTCCAGCGCGGCGACGTGAATATTTGGTGCCTGGCACCGGATATTCACGTCGGCGTAGAGGAGGCCGCGGGCGTAGCGGCCGACGATGGTCGTCGCCCCGGCGGCGCGCAGCTTCGCGATCGTGTCCGGCACGTCGGCCGGGAGGCAGCGCGTGAGCGCGAGCCCCGCGGCCCGCTCGCGGTGCTCGGCCCAGAGCTCCTCGTCGTCGTCTCGAAGCTCGCCTCCGACCAGCTCCACCGCATGCTCCGCCAGCGACCGCGCGACCGGGCTCTCGAACCGCACCAGCATGCGATCGGGCGGCCACGCGTACTCGACGCATGCGGGCGCGAGCGGCTCGAGCGCCAGCGGGTCGGACGGGCCGGCGATCACCGTGCAGGTCGCGGCGGGCAGCGGATGCAGGCGCAGGGTCAGCTCGAGGATCTCGCCCAGGCGCCCCTGCGCCCCGGTGAAGAGCTTGGGCAGGTCGTAGCCGGCCACCGTCTTGACCACGCGGCCGCCGGCCCGCGCGACCGTGCCGTCGGCAAGCCGCACGGTCATGCCCAGCACCAGGTCGCGGGGCGCGCCGTAGCGGTGGGCGCGCGGCCCGAGGGCGGCCGCGGCGAACGCCTCGCCGACGGTCACGTCTCCGGCCCCGGGCGGATCCAGGGCGAGCATCTGGCCGCCCCGGGCCACCACCTGCTGCAGCTCTGCCAGCGGCACGCCGGCCGCGACCGTGCAGGTGAGGTCGCCGGGCTCGTGCTCGATCACCATCGCTCGACCCCCTCGCGCTCGGCGGGATGCTGGCGGTAAGGGCCCGGCACCTCGCCGCACAGCCGCGGGGTCGGAAACGCCTTGCCGGGATTGCATAGACCCTCCGGATCAAACGCGGTGCGCAGCCGCAGCATCGTCGCCATGTCGTCCGCCGAGTACATGAGCGGCATGTGGCAGGCCTTGTCCAGGCCGATCCCATGCTCGCCCGTGAGCGACCCGCCCGCGTCGACGCACGCCTGCAGGATCGCGCTCGCCAGCTCCTCGGCCCGCTCGGCCTCGCCCTCGACCGAGCCGTCGTAGAGCACCAGCGGATGCAGGTTGCCGTCGCCCGCATGGAACACGTTTCCGACCTCGAGGCCATGCGTGCGGGAGAGCTCGCCGATCCGGCGCAGCGTCTCGGGCAGGCGGGTGCGCGGCACCACCCCGTCCTGCACGTAGTAGTCGGGGCTGATCCGGCCCATGGCGGCGAACGCCGCCTTGCGCCCGCGCCAGAACGCCGCCCGCTCGGCCTCGGTCGCGGCGACGCGCACCTCGGTGGCGGTGCCGAGCGCGCAGCACTCGCGGACGCGCGCGGACGTGACCTCGACCTCCGCCGCCGGCCCGTCGAGCTCGATCAGGAGCACCGCCCCGGCGTCCAGCGGCAGGCCCGCCCCGACCGCCGCCTCGGCGGCGCGGATCGTGAGCGCGTCCATCATCTCGATCGCCGCGGGCACGATCCCGGCGGCGATGATCGCCGACACCACCTCGCCGGCCGCATCGGTCGACTCGAAGGCGGCCAGCATCGTCTCGACCCGCTGCGGCCGCGGCAGCACCGAGACGACGACCTCGGTCGCAATCCCGAGCGTGCCCTCCGAGCCCACGAACCCGCCCAGCAGGTCGAGGTCGCCGGCCCGGTCGATCCGCACGGCGTCGCCGTTAGCCAGCACCAGCTCGAGCTCGAGCACGTGGTTCGTGGTGAAGCCGTACTTGAGGCAGTGGGCACCGCCGGAGTTCTCGGCGACGTTGCCGCCGATCGTGCACACCTGCTGGCTCGACGGATCGGGCGCGTAGTAGAGGCCGTGGGGCGCGACCGCCCTGGTGACGTCGAGGTTGGCGACTCCCGGCTGCACCCGCACGCGCCGGTTGGGCACGTCCACCTCGAGGATGCGGTTCATGCGCGCAAGGCCGATCACGATCCCCTCCGCGACGGGCACCGCACCGCCGGAGAGGCCGGTGCCGGCGCCGCGGGCGACGAACGGAAGGCCGCGGTTGTGGCACACGCGCACGGCGGCCTGCACCTGCGCGGTCGTCTCCGGCAGCACCACCGCCAGGGGCACGGCGCGGTGGCCGGTGAGGCCGTCGCACTCGTACGTGCGCATCTGCGATCGCTCCGAGATGACCGCACCGGCTCCGACCGCACGCTCGAGTTCGGCGATCAGGCTCATGCGCCTAGCGTACCGCGGCCCGGATATCGTGATCGGGTGGCCAGCCTCATCGTGGAAGGGACGGACGTGGTGGTGCGCCTCTCGGCGCTCGAGAAGCTGGCCGCGCTCCGCGGCAACGTGCGCCTGCCGGTCGCCCTGGTGCGCTCGGCGGCGGTGGAACCCGATCCCTGGGCCGCGCTGCGGGGCATCCGCAGCCCGGGCACAGGCTGGCCCGGAGTGATCGCCTACGGAACCCGGCGCTTCCGCGGAGGCAGGGACTTCGCGGCGGTGCTCGGCAAGCGGCCCGCGGTGCGGCTCGAGCTCGACCCACCCTCGCCGTTCGCTCGCGTCGTTGTGACGGTCGCCGACCCGGAGGGCGCGGTCGCGCGCGTTACGGGCGTACAAGCTGCCGGGTGACCATCTGGAGCAGGCCGCCGGCGCGGTAGGTGATGACGTCGGCCGGGGCGTCCAGCCGGGCGAGGCAGTCGAACGACCGCTCGCCGCCGTTCACCTCGACGGTCACAGTGGAGCCGACGTCGAGGCCGCCGAGGCCGCGGATGGTGTACGTCTCGGTGCCGTCGAGGCCGAGGCTCTCGGCGGACTCGCCCTCGCCGAACTGGAGCGGGATCACGCCCAGCGCGACCAGGTTCGTGCGATGGATGCGCTCAAAGCTCTGGGCGATCACCGCCCGCATGCCGAGGAGCGCCGTGCCCTTGGCCGCCCAGTCGCGCGAGCTGCCCGAGCCGTACTCGCGCCCGGCGATCGCAACCAGCGGGACGTGCTCGCCCGCGTAGCGCTGGGCGGCGTCGTAGATCGTCATCTGCTCGCCCGACGGGAGGTGGCGCGTGTAGCCGCCCTCGCGCCCCGCCAACTGGTTTCGCAGCCGGATGTTGGCAAACGTGCCCCGCACCATGACCTCGTGGTTGCCCCGGCGGGCGCCGTAGGAGTTGAAGTCGCGCGGGGCGACGCCCTGGGCGACGAGGTAGCGCCCCGCGGGCGTGTCGGGGGCGAACGACCCGGCGGGCGAGATGTGGTCGGTCGTGACGGAGTCGCCGAGCAGCACGAGCACGCGCGCATCCACGATGTCCGACAGATCGGCGTCGTGCTCGAAGAAGGTCGCCTCGCGCACGTAGGTCGAGCCGGGATCCCAGGCGAAGAGCTCGCCCTCGGGCACCGGCAGCCCCTGCCAGCGCTCGTCGCCGTCGAAGATGCGCCCGTACTCGAGGGTGAAGAGGTCGGACGAGAACGAGCCCGCCAGGGCCGCCTCGACCTCCTCAGCGCTCGGCCACACGTCGCGCAGGTACACCGGCCCGTCGGTGCCGTCTCCGAGAGGATCGGCAGTGAGGTCGGTGTTGACGCTCCCGGCCAGCGCATAGGCCACCACCAGCGGCGGCGAGGCCAGATAGTTGGCGCGCACCGCCGGGTGGATGCGAGCCTCGAAGTTGCGATTGCCCGAGAGCACGGCGGCCACCTTGAGGTCGTCGCGCTCGATGGCGCCGGCGACCTCCTCGGGCAGCGGCCCGGAGTTGCCGATGCACGTGGTGCAGCCGAAGCCGACCAGGTTGAAGCCGATCTGGTCGAGCGGCGCCATCAGCCCGGCCCGCTCGAGGTAGCCGACCACGACCCGCGAGCCCGGTGCCAGGCTGGTCTTGACCCACGGCTTCGGCCGCAGCCCCAGCTCGAGCGCCTTCCGGGCGACCAGGCCGGCCGCGACCATCAGCGCCGGGTTGGAGGTGTTGGTGCACGACGTGATCGCCGAGATCACGACCGAGCCGTCGCCGAGCTTGCTGCCGTTGGCGGTGCTGATGCCGAACGCGTCCGAGAACGAGCGCCCCACCTGCGGCAGCGACACCCGGTCCTGCGGGCGGCGCGGCCCGGCCACGCAGGGGACGACCGCCTCGAGGTCGAGCTCGAGCGTCTCGGTGTAGGCCGGGGCGGCCTCGGTGCCGTCGCGGTAGAGCCCCTGCTCGCGCGTGTAGCGCTCCACGAGGGCGATCAGGTCGGGCGGGCGGCCGGTGTCGGCCAGGTAGCGCAGGGTCTGGGCATCGACCGGGAAGGTGGCCGACGTGGCGCCGTACTCCGGCGACATGTTCGACAGGGTCGCCCGGTCGGCCACGGTCAGCGAGCCCAGGCCCGGGCCGAAGAACTCGATGAACTTTCCCACCACGCCGTGCTTTCGCAGCTGCTCGGTCAGGGTCAGCACCAGATCGGTCGCGGTCACGCCGATGGGAAGCGCGCCGGTCATGCGCATCCCGACGACCTGGGGCTCGGTCATGTACAGCGGCTGTCCGAGCATGACCGCCTCGGCCTCGATCCCCCCGACGCCCCAGCCCAGCACGCCGAGCGCGTTGATCATCGTCGTGTGCGAGTCGGTGCCGACCAGCGTGTCGGGAAGCGCCACCCCGTCGTGCACCCGCACGACCTGGCCCAGGTACTCCAGGTTCACCTGGTGGCAGATGCCCATTCCGGGCGGCACGACCCGGAAGTTGCGAAACGCGCGCTGCGCCCAGCGCAGGAGCTGGTAGCGCTCGCCGTTGCGCTCGTACTCACGCTCGATGTTGCGGGCGTAGGCCCGGTCTGACCCGAAGGCGTCCACCTGCACCGAGTGGTCGATCACGAGGTCGACGGGCACCAGCGGATCGACCCGGGCGGGGTCGGCGCCGCGGCGGGCGACGGCGTCGCGCAGGGCCGCCAGGTCGACGACTGCGGGCACGCCGGTCAGGTCCTGCATCAGCACGCGCGCGGGCAGGAAGGCCAGCTGGGCGCCGGAGGCGGGCGCCGGCCAGGCGGCCAGCGCGCGGACGTCCTCCTCGCGCACGTGGGCGCTGCCGGCCCGCCGCAGCAGGTTCTCCAGGAGGACGCAGACCGTGTACGGAAGCGACAGCGGATCGACCAGGCGGTCGAGGCGGTAGAAGGTCTCGCCACCCGGAAGCGTGTCGCGGGCGCCGAAGAGGTCAGCCTCTGCCATCCCCGTAAATCTAGTAGATGTGCGAGATTTCGCGGCATGACGGGATCGCGCGTGCGGCTGCCGGACGGGGTGGAGCGGCCATTCCAGGTGTACGTGAACGGGGTCGAGCAGACCGAGGACGTCGACTTCGCCGTCGACGGGCTCTGGATCGTGTTCGACCGCGAGCTGGTGCCGCCCCTGCCCGAGAGCGCGCGCAGCGTCTTTCGGGGGTTCTTCTTCGGCCGCTACCGCACCGAGCACGTGGTCGACCTGGCCTGCCATGTCGGCGGCCAGGCGCGCGTCTTCAGCGCGCGAGCGATCGAACCGCCGGCGACGGCTTAGCCGCGGCTCAGAAGATGTGCTTGCCCTGCCACCAGTACGTCTCGAAGATCGCGAAGACCGTGATGAGGCAGACCGCCAGGATGTGGCCGCCCTTGGAGCGCGGGTTCAGGAAGTAGCCGAACAGGGCCACCAGAAGGGCGATGACGCCCATATACAGCGGGCGCGTCCACATGCCCACGACGGCGAACACGATCGCAAGGCCGTTGATGACGGCGACGGCGTCGTCGCGGAAGGACTCGTATTCGGGCGTGTAATCTCGCACGGTGCGCTCCTTGGCCGGACTGGTGCGCAATATTAGCGGGAGGGACGACGAGCGAGACGCGAGGTACCACCGTTCTGCGCAAGGCCGGGGTCGAGCACCGGCTGCTGCGGTACGCCTACCGCGCCGACGGCGGCGCCGAGCAGGCCGCCGACGACCTCGGGGTCGAGCGCGAGCGCATGTACAAGAGCCTGGTCGCGCGCGCGGGCGAGGAGCTCGTGTTCGCCCTGGTCCCGGCCGGGTCGGAGCTGTCGCTGAAGAAGCTCGCCGCGGCCGCCGGCGCCAAGCACGCCGCGATGGCGAAGCCGGCCGACGCCGAGCGCGCGACCGGCTACCAGATCGGCGGGATCAGCCCGCTCGGTTCCCGCCGGCCGCTGCGGGTGTTCCTCGACTCGGGCGCCGAGCGGTTCGAGCGCATCTGCCTGAACGCGGGCAACCGCGGCCACATCGTCGAGGTGGGCACCGCCGACCTGATCGCCCTCACCGGCGCCGAGGTGCACGACCTGCGCGGCGGCTAGTGCGCCAAACGGGGTCAGACCCCTTTTGGCGCACTCAGCGGTAGCGCTCGCCCGCGACGGTCGCGAGCTTCTCCATCGAGTGCGTCGCCTGCAGGGTGCGCACCGTCCCCGACTTCGAGCGCATCACCAGCGAGTGGGTGCGTGCGCCGCCGCTCTGGTAGCGCACACCGCGCAGGAGGTCGCCGTCGGTGACCCCGGTGGCGGCGAAGAACACGTTGTCGCCCCGGATCAGATCGTCGGCGGTCAGCACCTTCTGGAGGTCGTATCCGGCCGCGCGCGCCCGCTCGGCCTCGTCCTCGTCGCGCGGCCACAGCCTCCCGATCAACTGGCCGCCGAGGCACTTGAACGCCGCCGCCGACAGCACGCCCTCGGGTGTCCCGCCGATGCCCCAGAGCAGGTCGATGCCGGTGTCGGGCGAGGCCGCCATCATCGAGCCGGCCACGTCGCCGTGCGAGATGAAGCGGATGCGGGCGCCGGCCGCGCGGATGCGGCCGACCATCTCGTCGTGGCGGGGCCGGTCGAGCATGACCACCATCAGGTCGCGGACGCGGCCGCGCTTGGCCCGGGCGATCATCTCGAGGGTCTCCTCGATTGGGGCGTCGAGGTCGAGCTGCTCTTCGATGTCGGCGCCGCAGGCGAGCTTCTCCATGTAGACGCACGGCCCCGGATCGAACATGGTGCCCGACTCCGCCGCGGCCACGACGGCCAGGGCGTTGGGCTGGCCGCGGGCGACGAGCTCGGTGCCCTCGAGCGGATCGACGGCGACGTCGACGGCCACGCCGCGGTGGGTGCCGATGCGCTCGCCGTTGAAGAGCATCGGGGCCTCGTCCTTCTCACCCTCGCCGATCACGACCACGCCGTCCATCTCGACCGTGGCCAGCATGTGCCGCATCGCGTCGACGGCGGCACGGTCGGCGGCGATCTTGTCGCCAAAGCCCACCCAGCGGGCGCACGCGAGCGCCGCCGCCTCGGTCACGCGCACCAGCTCGAGCGCGAGGTTGCGATCAGGCTCCTGCGGCACGGCTCACCCTCCCCGGTTCTCAGACGTGCGCAGGGTCAGCTCCTCGGCTTGGGGCGCATTGGCAATAGCCGCCCGATGCTAGACACGCAGCAGCCGATTGGCAAGCCCGCCGATCCGCTCCCGGGCGAGCAGGGGCTCGAGCCAGCGCTCGGGGATGGCGCCGGCGCCGAAGCGGGCGCCGGCGAGCGCACCTGCGACCGCGCCGTTGGTGTCGGCGTCGCCGCCGAGGTTGACCGCAAAGACCACCGCCGACTCGAAATTCTCCCGGCCGAACGCGGCCGCAAAGCCGATCCGCAGGGCGGTCAGGACGTAGCCCATCTGCTCCTGAGCCTCGGCCGCGAGCACCTCGGGCGGGACGGTGATCGCGTCCTGCGCTGCCCGCCCGACCACCGATGCCGAATGCGGGAGGCGCCGGCCCGAGATCAGCGCGGCCAGCGTGAGGTTGAGCCAGGTGCAGGCGTCGCCGGCCAGGGGGTCGTGGTGCGTCAGGCTCGACTCCAGGCGGGAGATCCGCTCCACCGCGCCGGGATCGGAGTGGTAGCGGATCGCGATCGGGGCGGTGCGCATCAGCGAGCCGTTGCCGGCGCTCTTGCCGCCGCTGCGACGGTGGAACTCGGCCGCAGCCGCCCGGGCCTCGGCGACCGAGCGCGCCCGCATCAGGGCGGCCGAGATGGTCGAGCCGATGTCCTTCGGCCCGGACCGCGCCCACATGGCGTAGCGCGAGAACACGTCGTCCTCGTCGTATCCGCCCTGCTCGGCGAGGCTTGCGGCAAGCTCGAGCGCCATCGCGGTGTCGTCCGTCCACTCGCCCCGCTCCCAGGGCGGCGACTCCACCATGTCGCGCAGAGCACCGCCGTAGCGGGCGTGGATCTGGTCGGGGTGCAGCCACTCGACCGCGGCGCCGAGCGCGTCTCCCGCCGCCAGGCCCAGCAGGACGCCGCGCGCCCGGTCGGCCGTACGTGCAACTCCCTGGCGGCTCACGATGCCTGGCAGCGAGGGCAGAAGTAGATCCGCCGCGGCACCTCGGCGCCCTGCAGCGTGGAGGCGACCGGCGCGGCACAGCGAGGGCACGGCCGGCCGGTCTGCCGGTACACGCGCTTGGGCAAACGGCCGCCCGCCTCGACCCCCTGGCGCAGCATCCTCCGGGCGACCGCCGCCAGCTCGAGCAGGCGGCGGTCGGACAGGTTCGCCGCCGGCGCGAACGGGTCCTGGCGCAGCTCCCACAGGACCTCCGCCCGGACGATGTTGCCGACCCCGGCCAGCACGCGCTGGTCGAGCAGGAGCTCGGCGACGGGCCGGTCGACGCGACGGGCGCGGGCGAGGTATGCGGCGGCGTCGAAGTCGGTCCGAGCAGGTCGGGGCCGAGCCGCAGCCGCACGCCGCGCACGACCTCGACCCGGCTCGTGCCCGCGATGACCACGTCCCCCGCCGCCGTTCGCAGCACGTGCCGGCCACGGCCGGCGCCGGCCTCGGTCAGGCGCACCCGCCCGTTCATGCCCAGATGGACGTGCAGGCTGCGGCCGTCCTCGCCGTGCACGAGCAGGTGCTTGCCCTGTGTCTCGACCGCCCGGACGCCGGTGCCCGCGAGCAGGCCGGCGGTCACCCGCTGGCCGACCACCGGCCCAATCCGGCGCGCAGCCAGCACCAGCGAGTGCCCCTCAGGCACGCAGCACCAGCCTGCGGTGCCCCTTCAGGAACCCGTGTGCGAGCAGCAGCCGCTCGGCCTCGCTGCCGGCGATCGGCTCGCCGTCGAGCCGCTCGGGCGCAAGCCGGCGCACGCGTCCGGCCGCAACGAGGTCTGCCAGGGCGGCGATCGCGGGCTCGAGCAGGCCGTGGTCGAAGGTGACCAGTCCGCGCCCGCCGCGCTCGACGTAGAGCGCCGGCCTGCCGGCGGCCAGGACGACCCACGCCCCGGCCACCCGCGTCGGCCGCCGTGCGGCCTCCGGCCAGGGCAGGGTCCCGCCGTAGGGGTTGGCGGGATCGATGGCCGAAAGCACGATCGCGGGCGCATCCGGGTCGGCACTCCGGACGTCGCGCAGCCGCTCGACCGCGGTCGGCGCAGCGAACTGGGCGCCGCCGAGCCCTTCGACGAAGTAGCCGCGCTGGCAGCGGCCCGCCTCCTCCATCATCCGCAGCTCGGCGTAGACCGCCGCGAACCCGCCCGGAACGCCCTCGGCCAGAGCCGCCGCGCGGGTCAGGACGCCGTGGCGGTCAAGCAGCGTCTCGGCCAGCGCGCGCACGCGCTCGGCGGGCGCCGGCGCCGCCGCGACGAGCGTCTCGACCAGCGACCAGCGGCCACGGGCGGCCGGCAGTGACGAGGTGGGCCGCGACCGCCGCGAGAGCCGGCCCGGCCCGGTCGGACGCGGGGGCGGCAGCGCACGCAAGACGGCACCGCCGCGGAGCGGGTGCCACGAGTCGTTGGTGATCACGCCGGCCCACGCCAGCGTCCACAGCTCTGCCAGGACGGCGCGGTCGGGCTCCCCCACCGCCGCCGCCAGATCGGCGAAGAACATCGGCCCGCGGGTGCGGAGCGCCGCCGCGATCGGGTGCTCGGTGGGCTCGCCCGGGGTGTGCAGCAGGGCGGCCTCGCCCCGCAGGTAGAGCGTGGCCCGCCCCTGGCCCGCGCCGATCCAGACCAGCTCGCCGCCCCCACACAGCTCGTCCAGCATGTCGGGCCGGTAGCCGGGCACGCGCACGGGCAGCACGTCGGACTCCCACGCCGACACGGGCAGCGCCACTCCCTGCAGCTGGGCGACGACGTCCCGCAGCCGGTCGAGCCCCCGGCCGGAGTCGCGGCCCACGCCCTGCCAGGCGGGCAGGAACCGCGCCAGCGCTTCGGCCTCGACCGGCTCGACCGCACGCCGGATCGCGGCCAGCGTCCGCCGGCGCACCCGCCGCAGCACATCCGGGGCGATCCACTCGCGGCCACCCGCATCGGGCCGGAACCCGCCCTCGATCACGGCGCCCTCAGCGGCGAGCCGTGCCAGCGACGGCCCCGGGTCGACGCCGAAGCGCGCCCGCAGGTCGTCGGCGGCAAACGGGCCGTGGGTGCGGGCGTAGCGCAGCACCAGCCGCAGCAGGGCGTCGGGCGCCGGCTCGAGGTACGCAGCCGGAAGCCCGGGGGGTGGCACCACGCCGAGCCCGTCCCGGTAGAGGCCGGCGTCGTCCGCGGCGATGAAGCGCTCCTCGCCGGCGATCCGCACCGACACCGCCCGCCGCTGCGAGACCAGATCGGCGATGTGGGCGGCGACGCCGCGGACGTCCGCCTCGGCCGGTGACAGGTCGCCGAGGCGGCGCAGGAGGTCGTGGGCCTGGTCGAGCGTCGGCGCCCGCCCCTCGCCCTGCAGCTCCTGCTCGACCTGGTCGATCGCCCCCGCGTCGAGCAGCTCGCGCAGGTCGTCCGCCCGCAGGAGCTCGGCCAGCAGGGCGCGGTCGAGTTGCAGCGCCTGCGCCCGCCGCTCGGCCGCAGGGGCATCGCCCTCGTACATGTAGGTGGCGATGTAGTCGAACAGGAGCGCCGAGGCAAATGGCGAGGGCTGGGCCGACTCGACGTCGACCATCCGCACCTGCCCGCGCCCGATCGCCTCAAGGAGGCTCTTCAGCGCCGGCACCTCGAACACGTCCGAGAGCACCTCGCGGTACGTCTCGAGCAGGATCGGGAACTGCCCGAACTTGATCGCGACCTGCTGCAGGTCGTGCGCCTTCAGCCGCTGCTGCCAGAGCGGCGTCCGCCGGCCCGGCCGGCGCCGCGGGAGCAGGAGCGCACGGGCGGCGTTCTCGCGGAAGCGGGCCGCGAACAGCGGGCTCTGCGAGACGCGCTCGAGCAGCAGGTCGTCCAGGTCGCCCGGGGCGATCGCGATCAGGTCGATCGGCGGCGGCGTGTCGGAGTCGGGCAGCCGGATCGCGATCCCGTCGTCGGCCCACATCGCCTCGACCTCGATGCCCATCTCCCGGCTCATGCGCTGCTCGAGCGCGAGCGCCCAGGGCGCGTGGACGCGGCCGCCGAACGGTGAGAGCACGCACACGCGCCAGTCGCCGATCTCGTCGCGGAAGCGCTCGACGACGATGGTGCGGTCGGAGGGGATGACGCCGGTCGCGGCCTCCTGGTCGTCGAGGTAGGCGTGCAGGTTGCGGGCGGCGCGCTCGTCGAGGTCGGTGAAGCGGCGCGTCCGGACAGCCTCGCCGACCGCCCGCCCGAGCTCGTAGGGGCGGCCGATGCCGTCGCCCTTCCAGAACGGCATCCGGCCCGGCACGCCCGGCGCCGGCGAGACCAGCACACGGTCGCGCGTGATCTGCTCGATCCGCCATGAGGATGCACCCAGCTGGAACACCTCGCCCTGACGGGCCTCGTACACCATCTCCTCGTCAAGCTCGCCGACGCGCGCTCCCGAGTCGGCCAGGAACACGCCGTAGAGGCCGCGGTCGGGAATGGTGCCGCCGTTTGTGACCGCCAGCCGGCGGGCGTCGGGACGGGCGCGGATCGAGCCGGCGGTGCGGTCCCACACGAGCCGCGGTCGCAGCTCGGCGAAGTCGTCCGACGGGTACCGGCCGGCAAGCATGTCGAGCACGCCCTCGAACTGGGCGCGGCTGAGCTCGCGATAGGGGTGGGCGCGCACCACGAGCGCGTACAGGTCATCGACCGTCCACTCGTCGAGCGCGGTTGTCGCCACCAGCTGCTGGGCGAGCACGTCCAGCGGCTGGCGAGGGACGCGGGTGTGCTCGATCTCGCCGCGGCGCATGCGGTCGACCACCACCGCGGTCTCGAGCAGATCGCCCCGGTACTTGGGCATGAAGCGGCCGACCGAGGGCGTGTCCACCTGATGGCCCGCGCGGCCGACGCGCTGCAGGCCGGCCGCGACGGACTTGGGCGATTCCACCTGCACGACGAGGTCGATGGCGCCCATGTCGATGCCGAGCTCGAGCGACGAGGTCGCGACCAGGGCGGGCAGGCGGCCCGACTTCAGCATGTCCTCGATCTCGAGCCGCTGCTCGCGGGCGATCGACCCGTGGTGGGCGCGGGCGATATCGGCCTCCGCCAGCTCGTTCAGGCGGTGGGCGACCCGCTCGGCCGAGCGGCGGCTGTTCACGAAGACCAGCGTCGAGCGGTGCGCGCGCACGAGCTCGAGCAGGCGCGGGTAGAGCGCGGGCCAGATCGACTGCCGCGGCTCGCCCTCGACATCCGGGGCGCCGCCGAGCTCGCGCATGTCCTCGACCGGCACGATCACCTCGAGGTCGAGCGGCTTCCTGTCTCCGGCATCGACGATCGCAACCTCGCGGTCGCGTCCGCCCAGGAACCGGCCCACC
The DNA here is from genome assembly GCA_963732075.1 of uncultured Actinomycetes bacterium. Lineage (GTDB taxonomy): Bacteria > Actinomycetota > Thermoleophilia > Gaiellales > JAICJC01 > JAICJC01. The sequence goes on from CAVSYD010000003.1 coordinate 901,865, forward strand.
TCCTCCAGCGGCCGCTGCGTCGCCGAGAGGCCGACCCGCTGCACCGGGTGGCCGGCGAGGTGCTCGAGCCGCTCGAGCGAGAGCGCCAGGTGGGTGCCGCGCTTGGTGGCGGCCATCGCGTGGATCTCGTCGACGATCACCGTCTCGGCCGAGGCGAGCATCTCGCGGGCGGCCGAGGTCAGGATCAGGTAGAGCGACTCGGGGGTCGTGATGAGGATGTCGGGCGGATGGCGGCGCATGGCGGTGCGCTCGCGCTGGGAGGTGTCGCCGCTGCGCACCGCCACGGTGATCGGGCGTGGGAGCTCGATGCCGGCGAGGGGCGCGCGCAGGTTCTTCTCGATGTCGTGGTTGAGCGCCTTGAGCGGGCTCACGTAGACGACCCGGGTGCCGCGCGGCTCGGGGTCGCGCACCAGGCCGTCGATCGCTCCCAGGAAGGCGGCCAGCGTCTTGCCCGAGCCGGTCGGGGCGAGGATCAGCGTGTGCCGGCCGGCCGCGATCGGCGGCCACCCGAGCCGCTGCGCCCTGGTGGGCTCGGCAAACGAGCGCCGGAACCAGTCGGCGACGGGCGCGGTGAACGTGCCGAGCGGATCAGAAGCCATCGCCGAAATCTAGTGCCCCGCAACCCGCAGACCGGGGACAGTCCCCGGTTGTGGCCGGTGTGGAAGTTGTGACGCATTTGTTGCGGCCGGGTGGGTGGGCACTTCCACCCGAAAAGCGGGACTGGCCCCACCAACCGGGGACAGTCCCCCAACAACCAAGCCGGCGACATCGCCGAAATCTCCTGCCCCGCAACCCGCAGACCGGGGACAGTCCCCGGTTGTGGCCGGTGTGCGAGTTGTGACGCTTTTGTTGTGGCCGGGGTGGGTGGGCACTTCCACCCGAAAAGCGGGGACTGTCCCCACCAACCGGGGACAGTCCCCCAACGACCATGGCGTGAGCGCGTACGATTCGCGGGCAGGCGACGAGGAGGGTTCGGTGGAGACGGTCGAGTTCACACGCATGGCGGACGGCACAGCCGAGGACTACGCGCTCCTCGCGCGGTACGAGGAGCCATTCATGGCCGAGCTGCCCGACCGGCTGCTCCAGGCGCTCGACGGGCTGAAGGCGTCGCTCGCCGGCTACCAGGTGTCCCGGTACGAGCACTCGCTGCAGTCGGCCAGCCGTGCCCAGCGCGACGGCCGCAGCGAGGAGTACGTCGTGGCCGCGCTCCTGCACGACATCGGCGACGAGCTCGCGCCGTACACCCACGGCGAGATGGTCGGGGCCGTCCTGCGGCCCTACATCGCGCCCGAGATCTGCTGGATCGTCAAGCACCACGGCCTGTTCCAGATGTACTACTACGCACACCACTCCGGCGGTGACCGCAACGCCCGCGACCGCTACCGCGACCACCCCTGGTTCGACGCCTGTGCCGAGTTCTGCGAGCTGTACGACCAGAACTGCTTCGATCCGGCCTACGAGTCGCTCCCCGTGGAGACGTTCGAGCCAATGGTGCGGCGGGTGTTCGCCGAGCCGCGCTACCTGGACGCGTCGGTCGAGCCGTGATCATCGAGGTGCTGGGCTCGTCGGCCGCGTGGCCGATACCCCGGCTCGGCTGCGACTGCCCCCAGTGCACCTCGCCCGACCCGCGCGACGCGCGGCTGCGCTCGTCGCTCCTGATCGACCGGCGCGTGCTGGTCGACGCCGGCCCCGACGCCTACGCGCAGCTTCGCCGCACCGGGGCCGTGCCCGAGCAGATCGTCCTCACCCACGACCACCACGATCACATGCTGGGCCTGCACGCGCTCGCCAAGCTCGGCCGAATCCCGCTGCATTGCACGAAGGACTGCGAGAAGGGCGTGCGGGCGATCTTCCCCCGGCTCGACTTCCGGGTCATGCACATGACCCCGGGCGTCCCCGCCGAGCTCGGCGAGGAACTGCGCGTGCAGGCGTTCGACGTCGACCACAGCTCCAACACGCGCACGATGGGCCTGCGCTTCACCGACGCCGGCGGCCACACGCTGGTCTACATGCCCGACCTGGCCGAGCCGCCGAGCTCCAAGCTCGTCCGCGGTGGCGACGTGACCATGCTCGACGGCTCGACCCGAACGCGGCCGGTGCGCGGGCACGTGCCGATGTCCGAGATGGTGGCCGCCGCCCCGAAGCTGCGGGCGGGACGCGTGCTCTTCACGCACATCGGCCACCGCACGGGCACCCACGCCGAGCTCGAGGCGGAGCTGCCGGACGGGATCGGCATCGCCTACGACGGCCTCGTCATCGAGCTCTGACGCGGGCCGGTCAGAGCCGCAGGGTGCCCGACTCGAGGTCGAGCAGCCAGCGCTTGCACTCGAGCCCGCCGCCGTAGCCGCCCAGGGCGCCCCCGGTGCGCAGCACCCGGTGGCAGGGGACGACGATTGGGATCGGGTTTCGGGCCATGGCGTTCCCGGCGGCGCGCACCGCGTGCGGGCTGCCCGCCGCGACGGCCAGCTCGGAGTAGGTGCGCACCTGGCCGTAGGGGATCGCCAGGCACGCCTCCCGCGCCCGCAGTAGGAAGCCGTGCGAGAGCCGCCAGTCGATCGGCGTTTCGAACTCGGTGCGGCTGCCGCCGAAGTACTCGTCGAGCTCGCGGCGGACGCCGTCCAGGCGGGCCGGGGCCTCGAGCACCCGTGGCGAGATGCGGTCGGCGAGCTCCTCGAGCACGTCGTCCGCGCGCTCGGCCTCAAACGCGGTGCGCACGAGCCCCTGCGGCGTGACCGCGACCAGCATGCGGCCGAACGGGGCGTCAACGGTGGTGTAGGCGACGTCCAGCAGTCCCTCCTCGGCGGCCCGGCGGGCCAGTTCGGTGGTGTTCATCCGTTCCACTCCCTTCGCACGCCCGCAAGGCCGGCGCGCACGTTCTGACGGGCGGCCGCCTCCGAGCAGTCGATCACGGCGCCGATTGCGGCGTAGTCAAAGTCGGCTGCGAACCGCAGCGCAACCGCGGCGCGCTGCTTCTCGGGCAGCCGCCGCACCGCCCGCCACAGCGCCGGGTCGGGCGCGGCGGGCGATTCCACCCCCCGCTCCGGCACCGTCTCGACCGGCAGCGGCCGGCGGCGGGTGGCGCGGTGGTGGTCGATCACCTTGCGGGCGCCGATCCGAAGCAGCCACCCGCGCAGATTGCGGTCGTCCTGGAGGCCCGGATAGGCCCGCAGCGCGGCCAGCATCGTCTCCTGCCAGCAGTCGTCGGCATCGATCGGCCCCACGCAGGCGGTCAGGTAGCGGTGCACCTCGCGCCCGTGCAGGTCGATCAGCTTCTGGAACGGTGGCAGCCTCACACCGAAAGAACGCTCACGCCCGCCCTCGCGTGAGATCGGTGAATATTTGGGGCCTGGCCCCAAATATTCACGCCGGCTGGAGCTCCGGGGCGTAGCGGCGCTCCCACTCCTCTGCGTCGGGGCTGAAGTAGACGAGCCGGGTCTTCTTCCACTCCTTGGTGGAGTAGAGCACCACCCGCTCGCCCAGCCCGGTCTCGGCGGCGATCGCGTCGAGCACGTCCTCGCACTCCTTGCGGGTGCGCCCATGGGTCATCGAGAACAGGTTGTACGGCCAGTCCGGATAGGTGGGCCGCTGGTAGCAGTGTGAGACGCCGCGATACGAGGCCATCAGCGCGCCGATCTCGTCCATGCGGTCGTCCGGGGCCTTCCAGACACCCATGCCGTTGTAGGTGAACCCGGCCGAGCGGTGATAGAGGACGGCCGCGAACCGGCGCATCTGGCCGGTGGCCTTGAAGTGGGCGGCCGCCTCGAGCAGCTCGGGCACCGTGAACCCATGCCGGGCCGCCGGGCCGGCGAACGGCTCGGAGGTGGCGCGCAGATCGGTCTGAAGCGCGCGGATCCCGGCGATGTCGCGCTCGCCGATCGAGTTTGGCGGCGGCGCCTCGAGGCTCGGCGCGGGCCGGTGCTTCTTGGCCGCCGGGTCGCGCCCGCCCTTCATGTCGAGATCGACCCCAATCTTGAAGAAGCGCAGCGCGGGCAGCGGCCGGATCGAGTCGACCTCGGCCAGCTCTCCCAGCAGCTCGACCGACCGGTCGAGCCCGAGCCGCGAGGTCGGCGGCACGCCCAGGGTGAACCAGATGTTGAACTCGTGGTCGCGGCGGTAGTTGTGGGTGACCCCGGGATGGGTGTTGATCACCTCGGCCGCCGCATCGGCCCGCTCCGCAGAGGTGCGCGCCGCCACGAGCATCGAGCGGTAGCCGAGCTTGCGCGTGTCGAAGATGGCCGAGATCTGGCGGATGATGCGCTCGCCGCGCAGCCGGGTCACCCGCTCGAGCACCTCGTCTTCGCTCATCCCGAGCGTCTCTCCCAGGGCCGCGTAGGGGCGCTCGGTGACCGGGAAGTCGTTCTGGATCAGGTCGCACAACTGCTTGTCTGCGCCATCCATCTGAGGGTAAGGATACGCTCGCGGACGTGCGCGCCGCTCCGCTCCTGCTCCCACTCGCCCTGGCCGCGACCGCCGCGGGCTGCGGAGGCGGCGACAGCGTCGCCCAGCACCAGCGCTATCTGTGGGTGCAAACGTGCGCGGAGTGCCACGCGATCGCGCTCGGACAGCGGTCGCCGGACGTCTCCGCCCCGAACCTGGCCGTCGCCCGCCCGGGCCTCGAACAGGTGCGCCGGGCGGTGATCGACGGCCGCCCGGGCATGCCGAAGGGACTCCTGGGCGGAGACGACGTCGACAGCATCGCCGCCTACGTCGTGACCCGGACGAAGCGGTGAGCGCCGCGCTCCCTCCCGGGCTCGACGCCTCGGCCGTGCGGGCGGTGGCCATGGATCTCGACCGCACGGTGGTGCCGTCGTCGCTCACCCTGTCGCCGGCCACGGTGCGGGCGGTCGCCGCCGTCCACGCGGCCGGCATCGAGCCGATCATCGCCACCGGGCGGATGTTCGCGTCGGCCCAGCCGTACGCCCGCGAGCTCGGCATCACCGCGCCGCTGATCTGTTACCAGGGGGCGCTCGTGGCCGACCCGCGGAGCGGCGAGTGGCTGTTGCACCAGCCGATCGACGTGCCGCTGGCGCTCGAGGTGATCGCGGCGGTCCGCGCCGAGGGCTTCCACATGAACGTGTATGTGAACGACCAGCTCTGCGTCGAGCGGCCGACACCGGAGGCGCGCACCTACGCCGAGCACGCCCGGCTCGAGATGGTCGTGGTCGGCGACTTCGGCGCGTGGCTGCGACAGCCGACCACGAAGATCGTGGTCGTCGGCGAGCCGCACTTGCTGGACGATCTCGAGGTCCGGCTGCGGGCGAGCTTCGACGGCCGGCTCTTCATCGCCAAGTCGCTGCCGGAGTTCCTGGAGATCGCCCAACCCGGCGTGTCCAAGGGCGCTGCGCTGCGGTTCGTGTGCAACCGGCTCGGGATCGACCCCGCCGACACGATCGCGTTCGGAGACGGCGCCAACGACCTCGAGCTCCTCGAGGCCGCCGGCCTGGGCGTTGCGATGGCCGACGCCGACCCGGCGCTGCTTGCGATCGCCGACTGGACGGTGCCGAGCGTTGTCGAAGACGGGGTCGCGAGCTTCCTGAGCCTGTTAGTAGACTCACGAGCCTGATGCTCGACCCGAAGCTGATCCGCTCCGACCCGGACGCGGTGCGGGCCGCACTCGAGCGGCGCGGTGGCTCGGCGGCGGCCGACGTCGACCGGTTCCTGGCGCTCGACCGCGAGCGGCTGGAGCTGCTGCAGCGGGTCGAGGCGGCCCGGGCGGAGCGCAACACGGCGGCCCGCGCGATCGCCGAGGCCAAGGCGCGCGGCGAGGACGCCGCCGCCGAGATCGCCCTCCAGGCCGAGCTCAAGCAGAGCCAGTCCGAGGGCGAGGCCGCCCTGGCCGGGGCCGAGGCGGCGATCCAGGACCTCCTGCTCGCAATCCCCAACCTGCCGCACCCCTCGGCCCCGCTCGGCGACACCGAGGAGGACGCCGAGATCGTGCGGATCCACGGCAGCCCGCCCGAGTTCGGGTTCCCGCCCCGTGACCACCTCGACCTGGCGGGGCCGGACGGGCTGGGCCTGATCGATGCCGAGGCGGCCGCGCGCGTGTCGGGAAGCCGCTTCCACTACCTGCTCGGCGACCTCGTGCGGCTGGAGTTCGCGCTCGTCCAGTGGGGGCTCGCGAAGCTGCACGCGCGGGGGTTCACGCCCGTGATCCCGCCGGTGCTCGTGAAGCGCGAGGCCATGGTCGGCACAGGCTTCTTTCCCGAGGCCGAGGCCCAGGTGTACGGCCTTGCCACCGACGATCTGTACCTGGTCGGCACCGCGGAGGTGCCGCTGGCCTCGCTGCACGGCGGGGAGATGCTCTCGGCCGACGATCTGCCGCTGCACTACGTGGGCTTCTCCACGTGCTTCCGGCGCGAGGCCGGCGCCGGCGGCAAGGACACCCGCGGGATCTTCAGGGTGCACCAGTTCGACAAGCTCGAGCTCTTCAGCTACTGCCACCCCGACCGGTCGTGGGACGAGCAGGAGGAGCTGCTTGCGATCGAGGAGGAGGTCGCCCAGGAGCTCGGGTTCCACTACCAGGTCGTGAACGTGGCCGCCGGCGACCTGGGCGCGTCGGCCGCGCGCAAGTTCGACATCGAGGTGTGGCTGCCCGGCCAGGGCCGCTTCCGCGAGCTCACGTCGTGCTCGAACTGCACCGACTACCAGGCCCGGCGCCTGAACACCCGCTTCCGCGGCGACGGCGGGCGACCCCAGTTCGTCCACATGCTGAACGGCACCGCGATCACGTCGAGCAGGACGATCCTGGCGCTGATCGAGTACGGCCAGCGCGAGGACGGATCGGTCGAGACGCCGGCCGTGCTGCACCCGTTCGGCGCCCCCCAGGTGCTCGCGAAGGCCGGCTGAGCTACCCGGAGATCTGCTGGGCGATGCGGGCCAGGTCGGCCCGCACGATCTGCGCGTCCCGCCGGCTGTAGGCCAGGCCGAGCCCGAGCGCGTCGCCGCGAGCGAGGTAGATGTCGTAGGCGCCGTCGCTGCCGGCCATCGTGCCCGGCGCGCCCGGTTTGTGCATGGCCATCTCAATCGTGCCGGGGGCGATCACCCTGTAGCCTGACGGCGTCGCGCGGTGCTCGTCGGAATACATACCCCCCCGGATGCAGCGGGCGGGCAGAGCCGCGTTGCCGAAGACCCAGACGCCCATCGCGATGCGCCCAGTGTCGTCGCTGGTCGGCGGAACCCGGCGGTCACCGAACTCCAGGGCGTACCTGGGGCGCTGATAGCCGGCGAACCTGCCCGTCGGCTTCGGCGGGCCGAACTCGAGGGCGTGCGCCGTGCAACGCCACGACCCCGAGCCGGCAGTCTCCGTCGCGCGGGTGAAGCCGTCGCTTCTGGCCTTGGCGAGCGCCTGAGCGCCGGTGAGGGGCGGGGGCGACGCCGAGCTCGAGCCGATGCAGCCCGCCGCGACCGCCGTGAGCGCGAGTGCTGCGAGCCGGGCTCGTGTCCGCATGGCTGAATCCTACGCGTGCACAGGGCCGGCACTACGATCTCTGCCTGTCCGGCGGGGTGGCGGAGCGGTTGAACGCACCGGTCTTGAAAACCGGCAACGGGTGAATGCTCGTTCGTGGGTTCGAATCCCACCCCCGCCGCTTCAGCCCCAACCAACCGCGTGGTTGAGCCGAATCGGCTAGCTCCAGCTCGCGCCGGACACACTCGCCGGTCGTCCCGAACCGCCAGATCCGCGTAGCCAGGCCGAAGGATCACAGTCGCGCACACGATCGCGTACCAGCCCCGACGGCACGCCTAGATCCGCGGCCTGGCTAGGTCGCGAAGCCCTACAGGCCGACCGAGTAATACTCGCGGCGTAGCCATCCGGCTGACCTTCGACCCAACCAACCCAAGATCTCCGCTCCGAGGGTCCGGTGAGCAGAACGCCACCTCGGCCGACGACCAGAGGCATCTTGAATCCTCCGCCGGCTCTTCGTGACCGGTTCACATGCGAACCATCCGTTCGCACTCGCCATTTCGAGCCAGCGAATTTCCGACGAACGCCTCATGTGACCGGCAGGGTGCTCTAACCGTTCTCCCATCCGCAGCGAGGAAAACGGGGGTTGGCTGACTCCGGCGCATTACCCTCATCCTGTGGCTAAGCGAAACCGTAAACGGTCTCGACCCCAGCCCCAGCGCAAACGAGGGCCGGTCGCGCCGGCTAGCCCGGAAGCATTGGTACAGCCGGCGGCGGGTGCAGAGAGCCGAGTCGCTCGTGCGAAGCGCCAGGCGCGGCGGGTGGAGATCGGCATCGGCCTCGGCGCTGGAGCGCTCTTCATCGGGAGCGCAGCGCTCGCCCATAGCTACGCGCAGGGCCACCCGCGTGCGCCGATGTCACCCCTGGCCGCGCCGAAGAAGTTCCAGGCGGCTGTCAAGAAGAGCTTCCTTGCCGCCGGCCAGATCGCGCCGCCGGAAGCGCCCCCGCAAGTGAACGCCGGCGCGTCATGATGATCACAGCCGACCATGTCTTTGGGTGCGAGCTGGAGCTCTCCCACCCGCTCGACCCGGAACTCGCCGAGCTGTTCGATCACTACGACCAGACGTTCAGCCGTTTCCGCGATGGCAGCGAGCTCACCTTCGTCAACCGCCGGGCGGGCCATCCGACCAGCGCCTCTCCCCTCTTCTCAGACGTGCTGGGAATCGCCCTTGACGCCGCCGTGGAGACAGACGGCCTCGTCGACCCGACACTCGGACGCTCCCTCACAACGCCCGGCTATGACCGTGACTTCGCCCTCCTCGAACAGGATGACGACGACGCGATCGCCGAGACGATGGCTGACCAGGCGTCCACGGGCCGCTACGGCGACGTCCGTTTCAACCCCGTCGAGCGGATCGTCTGGCTGCCCGAAGATGTCCAGCTCGACCTGAACGGCGTTGTCAAAGCGCTCGCGATCGATCACGCCCTCTCCCTGATCGGCGACGGATTCGTCTCGATCGGCGGCGACATCGCAGCCAGCCAGGCGCTCGACGTTGCACTCCCCGCAGGCGGCGCTGTTCGCCTCCGGCGGGGTGCTCTCGCGACCTCAAGCCCGCTGCGGCGACGCTGGCGACGCGGCGGCACGGAGCATCATCACCTGATCGACCCCCGAAGCGGCCGCTCGTCCACATCGTCCTGGAGCTACGTCACCGTCTGTGGCGCAAACGCGCTCGCGGCTGACATCGCCGCCAAAGCGGCGTTCCTGCTCGGAGAGGACGGCCCGGCGTGGCTGGAAACGCGCGGCCTGCCGGGACGATTCGTCGCAGGTGACGGACACGTCTCCCACACAAGCCATTGGCGCGAACAACTCGGACATGTGGCATGCACCTGACCACGAGCCCGATCGACTGGTATGCCGCCCGCGCCGCGGGCATCGTCGCCTACGTATTGCTGTCCCTCGTAGTCTGCCTCGGCTTGGCGATGGCGGGCAAAGCACCGACGAAACGCTGGCCGAAATTCACCCAGGAGGGTATCCATCGCGTCGGCGGCTTGATGGTCGGAACCTTCATCGCGATCCACATCGCGACGATCGCGGCTGACTCCTATCTGCCGTTCAAACCGGTCGAGCTTCTCGTGCCGCTCGCCTCTCGCTACCGGCCCGTCTGGCTCGGGCTCGGCATCTGTGCAGCCGAGCTACTGCTCGCGCTTGCGATCACGAACCGGCTACGCAAACGCCTCGAACACAAGACTTGGCGGACGCTTCACTACCTGAACTTCGGCGTCTGGACCGCCGCGACGCTGCACTCGATCGGCATCGGCACGGATCGTTCCGCGACCTGGATGCTCGCGATCGACGTGCTCGCTGTCGGCTCTGTGGTAGGGCTTTGCGGATGGCGGTTCGGCCGCACGCTCAGCTGGCGAGCAAGCGCAGCGGTCCTGGGAGCGCTCATCGGCGGCGCACTACCCGTCTGGCTGGCGCTCGGCCCACTCTCCTATCATCCGAAGCCGTGGAACCTGGCCTCGTTCTCGGAACGTATCCACGGCCAGATCCTCAGCCAGCAGGCGCCGACAAAAGCGATTGTCTCGATGGCCGGAACCGCGAACGGCGATCAGCGCGTGCTCGTACGCGCCGACCTGCTGATCGGCCAGACACGAAGCCAACAGACCGCACTCCAGCTGGAATACATCCCCAGCGGCCTTCACTGCGCGGGTCAGATCGATCACGTCGCCCAGACCGGCTTCAGCGGCCATTGTCGACTCTCCGACGGCAGCGGACAGCGAAACGTGACAGCGAACTGGCAGCTGACAGGCGTCAGCTCGAAGCTCGTCGGCACGCTCGACGTCCAGCCTCGCGGCTAAGAGTCGCACGCAGGTCCTCGAACACCAGCACGAGCGGCGTCCGCACGGCCAGTTCCTCGAGGGCGGCCGAGGTCGCGATTGCCGCGAACAGATCCCGGCACCTATCTGCCGGCGGTCACGGCCTTCAGCTGGTCGAGCGACTCGCGAATGAGCTGCGGCAGGTCCCGGTGGTTGCTCTCGTTGATCCAGCGCTCAAACGCGACCCGAAAGACCGCGATTCCGGCCTCGGCGGTCAGGCTCGCATCGGGGTCGGTGACGCCGCGCCGGCGCAAGGCGTGAGTGCTCGTTCGTGGGTTCGAATCCCACCCCCGCCGCTCGCTCGCTCGCTCGCTCCATGATGACCGGCGTGGTTGAGCCGAACCGCGGGCCTAGGGGGGGCGCGCGCGCCCGGCCCGGGACTCCAGACATATACGTAGCCGCGGATCCCCCCTACCTTTAGAGGGTGCCCCGCTTCTCCCGAAGTCCGCGCCTTGCCGCCGGACTCCTCGCCTTCACGCTGGGCGCCGCTCTCATCGTCGCGCCGCTCGCCGATGGTGCTTCAGGCACAGGCGTGTGGACACAGAGCGGCCCGTATGGCGGCACCGTCAACGAACTCGCGGCCGCTCCCGGCGCGCCGGCGACGATGTATGCCGCGACGGGCGGGGGAATCTTCAAGAGCACGAACGCCGGTGCGACCTGGACCGGTTCATCGAGTGGTCTCACCGACGGCAACGTGACCTCGATTGCGGTCAACCCGGCCGATACTTCCGAGGTCTACGCGACCACGAGCACGGCGCTCTGGCGCAGCACCGACGACGGCGCGACGTGGGCGACAGTGCCGGTGTCGGTGAACGGCGTCACGCCGTACAACGACACGAGCCTCGCGTTCGGTGCCGCGTCGACGCTCTATTTCTCGGGCAGCAACGGCGCTGTGGTCAGCTCCGATGACGGGTCGACCTGGACGTTTCTGGAGTCCACCGGCGGTCAGGTGAACGCGGTGATCCCAGATCCGCTGAATGCCTCCAACGTCCTCGTGGTCACCTCTGCCGGTCTGCAGCGCAGCGTCGACGGCGGCCTCACGTTCACGAACTGCTCGGTTCCCACGGGTCTCGGCGTTGCCAGCGCGACGTATGACCCGGGCAACGATGCGATCGTGTTCGCCGGCGCCGGGTCGCTCCTACGCAGTACCGACGGCGGAGCCTCGTTCCAGTCCGTGCAGACCGACGCAGGATCGCAGGTATGGAAGGTCGCGGCATCGCCCTCCGACCCGACTCATGTGTATGCCTCCGGGCGGGTGGGCCAGCTCACCTACATCGCGCGCAGCGTCGACAGCGGCGCGACGTGGACGACCATGACCAGCGTGGGCGGCAGCGACCTTGTCCCGAACCTGCTCGTCGATCCGGCCTCCTCAGACCACGTCTACGCCGGCACAAACGAGGGCGTGTTCCTGAGCAGCGACGGCGCCACGACGTGGGCGGCCAGCAACAACGGCCTCGCTGCGGCGGCGCCCAACGGCCTGGCGGTCGATCTCTCCAACCCCACCACCGCCTATGCCGCGATGGGCGCACAGGGCGTGTACCGCACCACGGATTCCGGGGCGACATGGCAGCAGGCCGACAACGGCCTGGGTGACCCCGCGAACCCTTCGGCGCAGATCACCGCGGAGGAGGTCGCCGTGATGGCGAATGGGACGGTGCTCGTCGCACGGGCGCTCTCCGGGCCCAACGCCCAGCCGGTCAGCATCTTCAAGAGCACGAACGGCGGCGCGACCTGGACGGCAGCGGACAGCGGCCTCCCCTCCGCGGGGGTGTGGGACGTCGTCGCGCAGCCCGGCTCGGACACCAACGCGTTCGTGACGATCCAGAGCCCGGTAGGTGTGAGCTCGGCCGTCTATGGCACGACCGACGGCGGCTCGACATGGAATCCCGTCGGTCCCGCCGCGACCACAATCGCTGCGCTCGCGATCGCGAGCGATCACACGATTGTGGCGGCAACGGGCGGGGTGTACGACAACTCGCCTGCGCAAGCGCTCTACATCAGCACCAACGGCGGCGTCTCGTGGGCGGCTCGCACGGCTCCGCCGGTGCAGGTTTCGACGTTCGCCTTCGGCGCCACCTCCGCGACGATCTATGCGGGCAGCGCGCTCACTTCGCAGGTCGCCGTATCGACGAACGGCGGTGGTAGCTGGACGTTGCATTCCGTCGACCCGTCCAACCGCTCGAGTCAGATCGATGCAATTGCCGTCGACCCGCTCGACCCGCGCGTTGTCTACGCCGGCACCGACGCGGGCGGCCTCTGGCAGAGCTCCGACGCCGGCGCGTCGTGGGCCGCGATGAGCACCATGGGGACCGGGTCGCGAGCCTCACGTTCAGCTCGTCCGCCAACACGCCCCTCCTGGCGTCCCTGCGGGGCACCACGAGCGCAGGCCTCGCCAGCTTCGTGTCCACTCCGGCCAACCTCACGCTGCCGACAATCACCGGCACCGTCACCGCGGGGAACACCCTGAGCGCCAGGCGCGGAACTTGGGCCCGCGGCAAGACGTACGCCTACCAGTGGCTCGTCGGCGGCTTCACCGTCAAGGGCGCTACGAAGGCGACCTACAAGCTCCCCTCGAGCGCGGCCAAGAAGAAGGTCTCATGCCGCGTCACGGCCACCGGCCCGGGCGGTGTCACCGCTGTGAAATCGGCCTCGCTCACGGTCTCCAAATAGCTCCGACCACAGGTGGCGCCGATCGGGGAACCTCGATGACCCTCACGCTGTGAAGCGTTGCTTACGGAAAGTGTGAATGTCCGCACTATTTCGCTAGGGTTCGACTTCGAGGCTGATGGCGGGTACGACGCACGCGGCAGGGCCTCCCGGGCTGACGAGTCAGCCACCACTCACGCGCCCAGGAGGGCATACCCACAATGAGAAACGTCCGACGCTTCATCATCTTGGCGACCGCTGGCGCCTGCACACTGGCGGTCGCAGCGCCCGTCCAGGCCGCCACGGTCACGGCGGTGCCGGCCGACCTGGGCGCGGTGGTCACCGGGCAGCATCCGGAAGCCACGGTCACATTCCACGCCGACCCCGGCATGGCGTTCGCCCACGACGACGGCGCCTTCCCGCTCACGCAGACGTATGAGACCGCGTGGGACGAGGTGTCCGACACCTGCAACGGGCCCCTGTCGGTTCCAGGCGCCCCGGTCACCTCCTGCAGCGCGCTGATGCGTGTGCACACGGAGGAGCCGGGCATCAACCTGGGCATCCCCCTGCTCCACCTGGACGTGCTCGAGTTTGACCCCGACGGCGTCAAGCCGAGCAAGGTGGTGCAGCTGGACGCCGTGGTGCAAGGCGGGATCACCACCCCGCCTGCCCGCGCAATCAAGGGCGCGACGGTCACGCCGTCGTTCGTCCACCAGTCGGGCGCGGCGGTGTTCCGCGTCACCTACGACCGGGGCATGTCCGGCCGTCGTCGAGGTGGTGAGTATGCGCACCGGTCATGTGGTGCGCACGCTGCACGTGCGTGACCTGCGCGTGTCCTGGCAGGTGCGCTGGCACGGCCGCGATGATCACGGCCACCTGGTGGCGCCCGGCCGTTACCAGATGCGGGCAGTCGCCCACGTCAAGCGCCCGTTCATCGCCAGGCCGGACGTCCTGCGCTCCCGCTGGGTCACCACCCGGATGCGCTAGGCCGAAGACCCAACCGAGCCACTTGCTCCTATCTGCCGGCGGTCACGGCCTTCAGCTCGTCGAGCGACTCTCGGATGAGTTGCGGCAGGTCTCGCTGGTTGCGTCTCGTCGACCCAGCGTTCGAAGGCGATCTTGAAGACGGCGATCCCCGCCTCGGCGGTCAGGCTCGCGGCCGGGTCGTCGACGCCGCGCCGGCGCAGCGCGTCGGCGAGCGCCGAGGCGAGCGAGGCGAGCTTGATCAGCTCGCGCTCCTGGAGCTCGGCGTTCGCGGCGATGACGGCCTGGCGCTGCCGGGCGAACTCGCGGCGCTCCTGGAGCAGGGCGCCGGCGGCCTCGAGGGCGGCGGCGACCGCGTCGATCGGCGCGGCGGAATCGGGCGCGCCGGCGACGGCGCTCACGAGGAGCTCCTGCAGCGCGCCCGCGCCCCAGAACAGCACCTCGCGCTTGTCGGCGAAGTGCCGGAAGAACGTTCGCTCCGTGAGCCCGGCCCGCTCGGCGATCTCGGCCACGGTGGTGTTCTCGAACCCGCGCTCGCCGTAGAGCGCGAGGGCCGCCTGCTCGAGCCGGCCGCGGCGTCGGGCTCCCATCGCGCCATGCTCCGATCGTACCGGTGATGACAGCGGCTGACATCCGTGCTACAGTGATGACAGCAACTGACATCGACGTTCGCGCACCGCTGCCGAGGACGGTCGACCAAACTGGAGGTTTCTCATGCGTGTATTCGTCACCGGCGCGTCCGGCTGGATCGGCTCCGCCGTCGTTCCCGAGCTCATCGGCGCCGGCCATCAGGTCGTCGGGCTCGCCCGCTCGGATGCCTCGGCCGCCGCCCTCACCGCCGCCGGGGCCGAGGTGCAGCGCGGCACGCTCGATGACCTCGACAGCCTGCGCGAGCGCGGCCGCGCGCGTCAGACGGCGTGATCCACCTCGCGTTCAAGCACGACCTCGCGTTCTCGGGGGACTTCCAGGGCGCCGCCGACGCGGATCGCCGCGCCGTCGAGACATTCGGCGAGGCGCTGGCCGGCTCGGATCGACCGTTCGTCATCGCCTCCGGGACGCTCGGGCTCGCACCGGGGCGGGTGGCGACCGAACGGGACGGGCACGGTCCCGACCCGGCGTCGGCGCCCTGATCGGCGGCGGTCCGCCGACCCGGTTGGCCACCGCGGAGCTCACGCTCTCCCTCGCCTCGCGCGGCGTCCGCTCGTCCGTCGTGCGACTCCCTCCGACGATCACGGCGACGGAGACAACGGCTTCATGGCCACCCTGGTCGCCATCGCCCGCGACAAGGGCGTCTCCGGCTACATCGGCGACGGGTCCAACCGCTGGCCCGCCGTGCACCGGCTCGACTCCGCGCACCTCTTCCGCCTGGCGCTGGAGAAGGCGCCGGCGGGATCGACGCTGCACGCGGTCGCCGACGAGGGCGTGCCGATCCGCGACATCGCCGAGGTGATCGGGCGGCATCTCGACCTCCCCGTGGTCGCCGATCTCTCCCGAGGACGCCGGCGAGCACTTCAGGTGGCTGGCCGGCTTCCTCGCGGCTCGACAGCCCGGCGTCCAGCGCGCTGACCCGCGAGCTGCTGGGTGGCAGCCGACGCAGCCCGGGCTGATCGACGATCTCGACCAGGGCCACTACTTTGCGCCGCGACCGCCAGGACAGTCCGATACTCGCGGGGAGAGATCCGAGCGACGCCGGCCTGGAAGTCGCCGCCGGCATTCTCCGCCGGGTCGATGTGTTCGAGGACGTTCTTCACCGGCACGGGAGGGTTCCACTCCTCAACCTGAGCGAGCACCACTCCGCCCGGCAACCCGCCCGGGTACAGCGCCGCCTCGGACGGCGTCCAGTCACGGGCCACCGAGGCAACCACGGCGCGCCCGATGAACTCCCGTTCCGGTGCCCCGAGATAGACGACGAGGTCGCCGGGCGTGAGCGCGTCTCGGTGCGGCTCCCCGGCGCGGAGACCCCACATGTTGACCCTCAGGAGCCCCGCAGCCTCCTCGCGGCCCGCCTCACCTGCAAGCTGGAACAGGTAGTGGGCCACGTCAGCGGGTGAGCCGCTCGGTCAGCTCGGCCGCCTGGTCGCGGAGCTCCGGTATGGCCACGGACTCCCACAACTCCCCGCGCCGCATCCAGCCGATCGTCGAGATCGTCGTCGAGAGCTCACCGGCAGCGTCCCTCACGGCTCCTCCGGCATCTGTGTCGAGCCCGAGGCCGAGCGGGTGCGGCCGGGCGAGGCCCCGGTCGAGCAGGCGATCGTAGAGCGGTGAGCCCGCACCGAACGGCGAGTCGGCGGGGCCGACGCAGTTCACGGCCGCGTCGAACGTCATGGTCTCGACGCTGCCCCCGGAGCGACGGCGCAGGCTCACCGTCAGCCGCCCATCGTCTTCCCCGGCGGCGAGCAGCGAGCCGGCCACGATCGTCAGCTGCCCGCTGGCGCGGAGCGCTTCGATCCACGTCGCCGCCGCCGGCGCCATCCGGTTTCGGTTGATCGCCCAGAACCGGGCGTAGCTCTGCAGGAAGCGGCGCTGGTCGTCGCGCGAGAACCCCTTCCAGATCGCCTGCGTCTGGGCCCGCATCGAATCGACGACGTCGCGCGCGTCACCACCCCGCGCTGCGGCGGCGGACACGGCCGCGCGGAAGGCGCGAACCTGCTCTCGCAGCGTCGTGCCCGCCGGCGGCGGATGGTGATCGAGCGCAATCGGCCCCTCCGGCCAGCGATGCGGTACCGGCAGGAGCCCGGTCCGCGAGATGCCGACCAGGCGGACGCCGGGCCGCAGCTCGACGAGGCGCAGCGCGACGTCGACCATTGTGAGTCCCGTTCCCACCAGGAGGATGTCGTTGCCGTCCGCGAGCCGGTCGAGCGCCTGCACCCCCCACGGATTGGCCAGGTACCGCGGCGACGCGTGCGGCCACCCTCCGGAGCGCAGCGGCGCGTCGCGAGCGGCCGGCGTTCCCGTGGCGAGGACCACGTGACCGGCCTCGATCTCGCGTCCGTCGGCCAGTGCCACGCGGATTCGCCCGTCCACAGGCGTGAGGGCGACCGCTTCGGCGCGGATGGTCGCCAGGGTGCCGGGGGCGTGCTCGGACGCCTGCGCGAGCAGGTCGGTGAGGTAGCGGCCGAACGTCATGCGCGGCAGGAACGCCCCGTCCGGCGCGGCCTCGCCGTGCGCGGCCAGCCAGTCGCGGAAGTGCTCCCGGCGGCCCGCGATGCCCCCCATGTTCGCGGCGACGACATTCAGGAGATGCTCGGGGAACATCGTGGAGTAGGCGACGCCACGCCCCAGGCGATCGTCGCGCTCGACGATCACGACCGGCCCGGCCGTCTCGGCCCGGAGCAGATGAACGGCGGTGAGCGTCCCGGCGGCGCCGCCGCCGATGATTGCGATCTGCGTCACAGGCCCGCCGATGATATTGACCGCGAGCCTTGGGCTGTGCCGGAGCGGGCGCTCCCCCGCACGAGTTCTGAGCGGCGCGGCGGTGTGGCTCAGACCGACGCGAGCCCGTGCCGGTGGGCGTAGGACGCGGCCTCGGTGCGGTTGGCGCAGCCGGTCTTGCGCAGGATGCTGCGGACGTGGTTGGCGGCGGTGTGCTCGCTGATCGAGAGCGCCTGGCCGATCTCGCGGTTGCTGAGCCCTCGGGCGACGAGCGCGCAGGATCTGCGACCTCGCGCGGCGAGAGCCCGTCGGGCAGGTCGGCTGCCGGCAGCGCGACGGCGCCGAGCGCGCGGATCCTGGCGAGCAGCGCCGGCATGCCGATCCGCTCGGCCAGCGAGGCGGCCTCGCCGAGCAGCGCCTCGGCCTGCGTCGCGGTCGCGCGCGCCACGCGCGAGCAGGAAGCGCCCGTACTCGTAGGCGGTGTGCGCGAGCCAGGTCGACGCGCCCATGCGCCGGTTGAGCGCCATCGCCCGCTCGAAGTGCTCCTCGGCGCGTCGGGCTCGCCGAGCGTCGCCGCGAGCATGCCGAGGTAGCGGTCGGCGGCGCCGTAGCAGGCGACCAGGTGGCCGATCATCACGTTCGGCGCCGGCGAGCGGCTCGAGCTCGGGATAGACGAGGGCCGCGATGGCCTCGTCGCCGAGCGCCGCGCAGGCGTCGGTCAGGTAGGTGAGCGAGGCCAGCCAGAGCGACGTCGCGGAAGCCGTCGAGCCCTCGGCGGCAAGCCGTGCGCGAGCTCCCGCCTGCGCCTCGGCCTCCATTCCCGAGCTCGGCGAGCAGCGGCGACGAGCCCGGGCCGCCACGGCCCGTCGCGCTCGGCCCTCGCCGGCGAGGATCCGGATCACCGGCGCGAACTCCGCCAGCCGCCCCTGCTCGCGGCGGACGCCGAACATCTGGATGCCGTAGACGCCGGAGGCGTCGCGGCCGGTCAGCAGCCGGCCCCACTCGTGCGAGCGCGCGCGCCAGTCGCCTCGGCCTCCGCGAGGTTCCCGTCGCAGAGGGCGATCGCCGAGCCGTAGTGCTCGGCGACATGGTGCATGAACGGCTGCGCGGTGCGCTCGGCCATCTCGCGCAGGGCGGCGACCTCGCGCGCGGGCAGACTCGAGGTCGCCGAGGGCGACGAAGGTCGGCACCCGCCAGGCCATCGCCTCGGTGTGGATCTCGGTGTCCCCGAGCTCCTCGCCGAGGTCCCGCGCCTCGGTCAGCATCGCGAGGATCTCCTCGAGCGGGGTCGTCCCGCGCGCCCAGTAGGAGCGCATCAGCACCGTGGCGAGCCCGGCACGGTCGTCGAGGCGCCGCGCCAGCGCGACGGCGTCGTCGCGGACGATCGCGCCCGCGCTCGCGCTCGCCCTGGAAGTCGAGCGCCCGGGCGAGGCCGGCGAGCAGGCCGATCCGCAGCTCCGAGTCGCTCCTCGCCGAGCGCTGCAGCGCCTCCTCGAGCAGCGCGACCGAGTCCCTGCTCGGCCATGCCCGGGCGCCAGCAGGCCTCCTCGTAGCCGATCGCCGCCCGCGCGAGCAGCTCGCGTCGCCCAGCTCGCGGGCGATCTCCGCCGCCGCCGCGAACGCGTCCAGCGCGTCGACCGCCTTGCCCGCCCGGTGGCTGGCCGCGCCGAGCTCGAGCAGACGCCGGCCGCGCTCGGCCTCGTCGTCGATCCCGAGCTCGATCGCGGTGCGCAGGCGCGACGCCGGCTCGTCGAAGGCGAGCGCCGCGCTGGCCGCGCCGCGCCGCGAGCAGGTTGTACTCGATCGCCGCGCTCGGCCCCGCCGAACGGCGCGGCCGCGCCGAAGTGATGGGCGAGGTCGGCGAGCGCCCGGCCGCGAGGCGCCCCGGCGCGCCTCGAGGGCCTCGCCGACACGGAGGTGCAGCTCGGCCCGCCGCAGCCGCGAGAGCCGGTCGTAGAGCGCCCGCCGCACGAGCTCGTGGGTGAAGCGGTAGGCGAGCCGCGGCGCGGGGAGCTCCTCGATCATCCCGCTCCCCACCGCCTCCTCGAGGGCGGCGAGCAGCTCGGGCTCGCGCGAGCCCGGCGGCGCGGCGGACCGAGTCGAGCTCGAACTCCGGGCCGGCTACGGCCGCCAGCTCGAGCAGGTCCGATGGTCGCGGGCGCGAGGCGCGAGAGCCGCTGGCTGACGACCTCGCGGACGCTCTCGGGCGTGCCGAGCTCGGCAGCGGCCGCGTCACCATCACGTCGCCGCCGGCGACCTCGACGACCCCGGTCTCGACCAGGGCGCGCCAGAGCTCGCAGACGAGGAACGCGTTGCCCTCGGTGAGGTCGTGGATCGCTGCGCGCGAGCTCGCGCAGCTCGGGCCGGGAGTCGCCGCCGGCGGCGCGACGGACGAACTCGGCGACCTCCGTCGCCCGAGAGCCCGGCGAGCCGCAGCCGCGACGACGTCCTCGGAGCGGCGCAGGTCGGCGAGCGTCTCCGCGAGCGCCTCCGGCACGTCGGCCTCGGTGTCGCGGAAGGTCGCGAGCAGCAGCATGCGGGCGTGTCCGGCGGAGCGCGCCAGGTGCCGCAGGAGGAGCAGCGTCGGCGCGTCGGCCCAGTGCCCGTCCTCGAGCACGAGCAGCACCGGCCGGCCCCGGCTGACGCTGGCGAGCAGGTCGGTAACCGCCGTGTGGAGGCGGAGGCGCTCGGTGTCGGGATCGGCCTCGACCGGCGCGGGCAGCTCGCCGACCCGGGTCGGCAGATCGGGCAGCAGCCGGGTCAGCTCGCCGCCGCCGGTGCCGAGCGCGGCGCGCAGCTCGGCGGGATCGGTGACCCGCGGCGAGGCTGGTCGAGCGCCTCGACGAACGGGCCCGTAGGGCGTCCGCACGACGGCGTCGCAGGCGCCGTAGAGGACCAGCGCGCCATCCGCGCGCCGCCTCGCGCGGCGAACTCGCGGACCAGCCGGCTCTTGCCGAGCCCGGGCTCGCCGCCGAGCAGCACGACCCGGCGGCCCTCGCCCTCGGCGCGCGGCATCAGGCGTGCGCGAGCTCTCGAGCTCGGCCGCGCGCCCGACGAACGGAAAGGCCGAGGTGAGCCGGAGCGAGCCCGGGAGGTCCGCGATCTCGGCGTCCATGCGACGACGATAGTCAGATCTGACCATTCGCGCCGGAATCGGCCGCAGCACCGGCGCTCGAAGTGGGTCAGGTCAGGTCATGACAGGCGGCATTCGGCGGTCCTAGGGTCGACGCCGATAAGACGATCTCGACCGAGCAAGGAGGACAGCGTGAGCACCACCACGTCACCTGCACGCAGCGCCCGCAGGAGCTCACCGGCTTCGAGGGACGGCTGATCCGACCCGAGGACGCCGGCTACGAGGAGGCGCGCAAGGTCTACAACGCGATGATCGACCGGCGCCCGGCGCTGATCGCCTGCGCCGCCGACGCCGACGACGTCGCCAGGATCGATCGCGCTTCGCCCGCGACCACGACCTGCTGCTCGCCGTGCGCGGCGGCGGCCACAACGGCGCCGGCCTGGGAACGTGCGACGACGGCGTCGTCCTCGACCTCTCGCGGCTGAAGGGCGATCGAGGTCGACCCCGCAGGCCCGCACCGTGCGGGTCGGCGGCGGCTGCACCTGGGGCGAGGTCGATCGCGGCGACCAACGAGCACGGGCTGGCGACGCCGAGCGGGATCATCTCGACCACCGGCGTCGGCGGCCTGACGCTCGGCGGCGGCATCGGCCACCTGACCCGCAAGTGCGGCCTGACGATCGACAACCTGCTCGAGGCGGACGTCGTGCTGGCAAACGGCGAGCAGCGTGCGCGCCAGCGCCGACGAGAACCCCGACCTGTTCTGGGCGATCCGCGGCGGCGGCGGCAACTTCGGCGTCGTCACCTCGTTCCTCTTCCGGCTGCACGAGGTCGGCACGATCGTCGGCGGGCCGACCTTCTGGCCGGTCGAGCAGGCGCCGAGGTGCTGCGCCGCCTACCGCGACTTCCTCCCGACGCGCCGCGCGAGCTGAACGGCTTCTTCGCCTTCACGTCCGTTCCGCCGGCGCCGCCGTTCCCCGAGGAGCTGCACCTGCGCAAGGTCTGCGGCGTCGTCTGGTGCTACGTCGGGCGCGAGGAGGACGCCGCGCGAGGCGATGGCTCCGCTGCTGGAGTGCAGTGCCGAGCCGCTGCATGCACGGCGTCGGCCGATGCCGCCACCCGGCGCTGCAGAGCGCCTTCGACGCTGTCTACCCGCCCGGCGACCAGTGGTACTGGCGCGCCGACTTCGTCAAGGAGATCCCCGACGAGGCCGTCCAGGTCCACGCCAGGTTCGGCGCCGAGATGCCGACGATGCAGTCGACGATGCACCTGTACCCGATCGACGGCGCCGCCCACGACGTCGGGCCGACGGAGACGCCGTGGGGCTATCGCGACGCTCGCTGGGGCTCGGTCTTCGCGGGCGTCGACCCCGACCCGGCCAACGCCGACGGCGATCCGCCGCTGGTGCGTCGACTACTTCGAGGCGCTGCACCCCTACTCGGCCGGCGGCGCCTACGTGAACATGATGATGGACGAGGGCCAGGAGCGGGTGCGGGCCAGCTACGGCGACAACTACGACCGCCTCGCCCAGATCAAGGCGACGTACGACCCGGGCAACCTCTTCCGCGTCAACCAGAACATCCAGCCCAAGACCGCATGAGCGAACACGACGTCATGATCGTGGGTGGCGGATCGCGGGCGGCGCGCTGGTGACGGTCATGGCCCGGGCTGGCGCGAACGTCCTGATGCTCGAGCGCCAGGCTGGGTACCAGGATCACGTGCGAGGCGAGATTCTCGGCGATGGGGTGCTCGCCCCGCACGTGAGCTGGACATCGAGCGTTGCTCCTCGATGCCTGGGTCCGGTGGTGCGACGGCTTGACCTGTACGACGAAGGCGAGGACGGGCCGACCCGGGACGACGTCGGCGCCGCCATCCCGGGGATCGCCGGGTCGCTCAACGTCAACCACCCGACCGCCTGCGCGGCGCTGACCGAGGCGGCCGCGTCCGCCGGCGACGATGTGCGCATGGGTGTGCGCGACGTGCATCCCGCCTGGCAGGCGGCCGTCGGCGCGGTGGCTCGATCGCGAAGGGGTGAAGCACGCGACCGGCACGATGGTCGTGGGCGCCGACGGGCGCCGCTCGGCCGTGCGCTCCCAGGCGGCGATCCCGTTCGAGGTCGATCCGCCGGCACACCTCGTGGCCGGGATGCTGGTGCAGGGTGACGCCGGGATCGGCGAGGGGCCAACCTGATCGTGCGAGAGTCCGACGTCATGTTCTTCTCGTTCCCGCAGGAGGCCGGACGGGCCCGGCTCTACTTCCGTTCCCGTCACGACCAGCGCTCGCCTTCGCCGGCCGTGACGGCGCGCGCCGGTTTCTGGGCGAGACGAGGCTCGACTGCCGGCAGCGAGCGGCGGACTAGGAGTACGGACAGCCCGCCTGACCGTGTGCGACCTTCCCCGGCGAGGACAGCCGCGCCCCGAATCCGCTGGCCGGGGGCGTCGTCTTGATCGGCGATGCGGCCGGGTACGAGAACCTGCTCCAGGGCCAGGGTCTCTCGATGGCGCTCCAGGACGTGCACGACGTGTCCGCAGCGCTTCTGGACGAGGGCGGCGCGCCGCCCTGGAGGGGTACGCAGCCGCTCGCGCCACCGCCAGCGGCTTGCGAACGTCGGCGCTGCGCTCGAAGTCTGGACACACGCCGGATCCGCCCCACAGGACCCGGCCGAGCGGGCCGCGCGCTACGAGCACATCGAGAACGACGACGTGCTCGCCGCGCTCGAGCTCGACTGCAGCCTGGATCGAGCCCCTCCCCCAGGACCTGACACACACAGAGCTCGGCAAACGGCTCGATAGGTACACAGCGAACTCAAAGGTACTGCCGAGCGCCCTTTGATGTCACGGTGGTGGAATCCAGTTACCTCAAATGCCCTCCCAAGGAGGAACACATGGGGAACCGAATCCCAATCGCCGGAGCCGGGCGCTCAACATCCCGACCGTCGTTGCCGCGGCGTACGTCCCAACCCTCGCCACCGTCGTGATGGCAGTTGTCTGGCCGCGCTGGGCGCCCGTCTCGCCCCTGATGGTGGACTGGGCGATCCTGCCCGAAGAGACACAGAGCGCCCGCGTTGCCGAGCGCCACGACGAGGTATTACCCCGAAGCCGCCTGATCTCACCTTCAGGCAGTCTCCTTCGGTGACGGCGCGGGTGCGGGTGTCCGATCGCCCGGCAGGACGATTCGAAACGTCGCGCCGTCACCGAGGGTGCTCTCAACCTCCACGGATCCCTCGTGTCCTCGAGCGATGGCCTCCACAATGGAGAGGCCGAGCCCGGATCCGCCGCTGGCCCGGGCGCGCGAGGGGTCGGCCCGGTAGAAGCGTTCGAACAGGTGCTCGACGTGATCCTCCGGGATGCCCGGGCCGTGGTCTTTGACCGCAACGACGACGCCGCGGTCGGTGGCGCGCACGGACACGTCGATGCGCGTCCCCGGGGGTGTGTGGGAGCGGGCGTTGGAGAGCAGGTTTGCGACCGCCTGGCGAAGCCGGCCGGGGTCGCCGACCACCACGCAACCGGCATCGGCTTCGAAGGTAATAGGCCAATCGGGGTGCAGCAGCCGATGGTCGGTGACCAGGTCCTCGACGAGGTTGGGCAGGCTGACGGGGCCCCGTTCGAGCGGGCGGTCCTGGTCGAGCTTCCCCAGGAGCAGCAGGTCGTCGACGAGCCGTCCCATGCGCTCGGCCTCGGCCTCGATGCGCCGCATCACAACGGCCAGATCGGCCGGATTCTCGGCGGCTCCGCGACGGAACAACTCGGCGTATCCGCGCACCGACGTCAGCGGGGTGCGCAGCTCATCGGAGGCATCGGCGACGAATCGGCGCAGACGCTCCTCAGACCTCTTGCTCTGAAGGAAGGCTGCTTCGATCTGACCCAGCATCGTGTTGAGGGAGGCACCGAGCCGTCCAACCTCGGTGCGCGGGTCGTCGTCATCGCGCGCTGGGTGAGATCGCCGGCCGCGATCGCGGCGGCGGTGCCCTCGATGGATTCGAGCGGCCGGAACTCACGCCGCACCATCACGTAGGCCAGGATCGCCACGAGGGCGAGCACGGCGAGACCAACCAGGAGCTCGAGGTTGACGAGGCGCGACAACGTGGCGTTGACGTCGGCCAGCGGAGTGGCGATCACGAGCAGCGTGCCGCGCGGGAGCCGGGTCGCCGGTGGGGGCGGGCCCGGGCCGCCCTCACCGGCGGTGGAGACGCTCGCCGCACGGACAGCGGAGAACCGGTACCCGGACGAGGTGAAGCGGCCGGGCTTGACGTGTGTCATCGCGGAGATCAGGTCTGCGCGATCCGGAACGGTGCCGACCGTCGCCGCGGTGATCGATCCGCCGGGGCGGACGAGCGCCGTCAAGAGCATGCCGGGGAAGCGCCTGGTAGAGGCCGCGCGAGGAGCCGAGGTCGTGGTCGCCGGAGAGATAGTGGAGGGCCGGCCCCTCCGCCGCCTGGAACTGCTGGTCGACACGACCGATGAGGAACGACTGCAGCGCAACCCGCGTCGCAAAGCCGGCGGCAATGAGACCGAGCGCGACCAGGACGACAGTTAACGCCGTCAGGCGACTTCGCAAAGAGATCCGCATGCTGCGCCTACGACCGAGGACGGCGGAGGGCGTAGCCGAAGCCACGCACCGTGTGGATCAGCGGCGTCTCGCCGTCGGCGTCGACCTTCTTCCGCAGGTAGCTGATGTATGTCTCAACCACACTCGAACCGCCCCCGAAGTCGTAGTTCCACACGTGATCGAGTATCTGGGCCTTGCTCAGGACGCGTTCGCGATTCATCAGCAGATAGTGAAGGAGGTTGTATTCAGTCGGCGAGAGGTTGATCACCCGAGCGCCCCTGGTCACCTCGCGAGCGTCCTCATCGATCTGGAGATCGTCGTAGCGCAATAACGCTGAATCGTCGGCCCCGCCGCGGGTGCGCCGCAGGATCGCCCGCAGGCGCAGTACGAGCTCCTCGAGGCTGAACGGCTTTCCCACGAAGTCATCCGCGCCCAGGGTCAGGCCCTGAATACGTCCTGCGGCGTGTCGCGCGCGGTGAGGAACAACACCGGTGTCCCGCCGGAGGTGGCATTGAGCCGGCGATAGACCTCGAATCCATCCCAGTCCGGCATCATCACGTCAAGCACGATGATGTCGGGGCGAAACGTCCGTGCCGACCGAACCGCCGCCTTCCCGTCACCGGCTGTCTCCACCTCGAACCCTTCGTAACGGAGCACCGTGACACCAACTCGGTGATCGACTCCTCGTCATCGACGACGAGAACTCGAGGCCTCTCCGCCTGATCCTTCCCTGCCCGCGTGGCCATCATGATCTCCCGTGGATTGCGACTGCGAGCACAATACTGACGTGACCACCTGAGAGAAGCCTGTGAGCCGGATCAGAGATCCCGCAGAGCGCTCTCAATTTCACGCGTCGACGGGCGTAAAGTTTGGGCGTGCGGCGGCCAACTGTTTCTGACCGCCGCACGCCGGTTGCTCCGGGCTCAGCTGCTCCCGCTGCTACCGCTGGTCCCACCTGGCGCACCGGTCATGCCGGGGCACTTGTGGGTGGGGGTCGACTTCTTGGTCGTCGACTTCGTCTTGGCCGCGACGGTCACCGCCGAAGCGGTCGTTGCGGCCGCTCGCGCGTGGGTCGTGGCGTGATGGGAGTCCGCCGCCGATGCGAGGCTCACGGCTCCGGCCGACACGGCCACCGCGAGAACGCCCGTGAGGACGACGCGACGCGCCGACGTGAACCCACGCCAACGGCGAACATCCCTGCTTTGGGGGTTTCGTTGCTGTCCATACTCACCTCCTCTCAGGGTTGAGATTAACCCTAATTCGCCACCTTGGGAGCCACTTGAGAACGGCATGTGGATCGGGTCAGAGGTGAGGGCGCAACAGCGGGTGGGGAGCCCCGCGACCCGGGGCTCCCCACTCGGTGGTTTCAGCGGAACAGCGGGGTCAGCAGCTGCGCGCGCGAGATCGAGCAGGTGTTCTCGAGGCACCCGAGGTGCCACATGCGCTCGATCGTGGCGAGCAGGTTGTAGTGATTCGCCGGAACATCGAGCACGCGGTGACCGGACCCGCGCGAGTTCAGCACGATCGTCGGTACCTGAGCGCCGCCGAGGGTGATTCCGTCAACTCCCTTGGGGCTGGTCGACGTCCCGCTGAAGCCGGAGTAATCATCCTCGTCCCAGGTGATCACGATCGACGACCGAGTCGTGCGCCATGTCCGCGAATGCGTGATCATCGCCACGGTTCGCCGCAGGAAGCGATCGCCAAGGCGGATCGCGCCGTGGTCGAGCCCCGACACCGGGTAGCCACATCGCGGCAACCCGATCAGGACTGCCTGGGCCGGGTCGATACCGTGCATGTCATGGCAGGTGTCGGGACTGATCCAGACAAAGTTCGGGACGTGCCCCGACCGCAGGTTGGACGCCAGACGGCGGAGCGGCACGATCTGACGGAGCCGCCTGCTGCCCGGATGGTTGATGTCCGAGAAGTACATGAACGGGTTGTGCTTCTGGACATACAGCGCCACCGCCACGGGGCCGGATGGCGTCTGAATCGTCGGAGCGTCCACGGCCTGAGAGCCGACGCTGGGGATGCTCTGCATGTACGCCCGCCACGACAGGTGGTGCGCCTCGAGCTGATCGACGAGGTTTGCGCCGGAAAACAGGTGCGGAGTCGCACTCGCGCTCGCGATCTCGGCCTTCGTCAGATAGTTCCCCGCGGTGCCGTCGCCCGCGGTGGGAATGAACTCCTCCGGCGGGCACGTGATCGCAGCGCCGGCCTGGCAGTCATCCCAGATGCCTTGGAAACTGCCTGAAATCGCGGCCAGGTAGTTCGGAAGGCTGGGGTGCGTGACGCCGTAGTAGTCCGTCGCCAGGCCCGCCCGTGCCGCAAGGCGATTGATGAACGGCGCATCGGCGTGGTTGCCGATGATCTCGGAGGTACCCCGTGGTTCTCCATCATGATGTAGAAGATGTGCCGCGGCGCAGCGTGCGGCGGCTCGGAGCGCGGTGACGGTGGCTTTGCCGACGCGCTCTGAGCGACAAGGAGCAGCGACGCGAGCGCCACCAGGAACGCTGCCACAAGACGACCTTTTGCTCGGATCATTTTCCGTTCCCCCTCTCGTGAACACGGCAGGACGCAGCGACTCTACGAGCCGCGCACCGAGATCGGGTAACCGGACGGTGAGCATTCAGTGAACGATTGGCAATGACTCCCCAGGGAAGAGTGTCGAATCGCCGCCACGCCCAGGTGTGCCGCACTATGTTGGCGGCTGAGAGATGACAGCATCCACGCGCACCGTGGTGGTGGGACTGGGCGTCGTCGGACTTTCGACCGCGCTCGCGCTCGCGCGCCGGGGAACACACGTGATCGGCGTCGACCGGCTCGGGAGCGGGCACCCATACACGTCCTCCACCGGCGTCAGCCGATCGATCCGGGTCGCCTACGCGCTGCCCGACTACGCGCGGCTCGCGGCGGAGACGCTCGATCGGTGGGCACAGCTCGAGGTGCGGTCGGGCGGCCGGTTGCTGCACCTAACGGGGCAGGTGGACATCGGCACGCCCGAGATCCTGACCGGGCTGACCGTGGGCCTGCGCGCGGCCGGCGCGGAGTACGACGAGATGACCGCCGCCGACATGCGCCAGCGCGTCCCGGATCGCGGTCGGCGACGATGCATATGGACTCTTCCACCCGCGGGCCGGCGCGGTGCTCGCCGATCGGGCGATGGCGGCGCTGAGCTCCGCGGCCGTCGCCGCCGGAGCCGAGCTGCGCTCGCCAGAGCGGGCTCTCGCGGTGATCCCGTCCGCCGACGGCGGCGTGCGCGTCACAACCGAGGCGGGCACGATCGCCGCCGACCGCGCGGTGATCGCGGCCGGCCCGTGGACGCCGGAGCTCGCAGAGCCGCTCGGCGCCCACCTGCCACTGGCTCCGGCCTACGGCCAGGTCACCTACTTCGACGCGCCCGCGTTCGTGGGCGTCCCGGGCTTCGTCGAGTGGGGACGCGCCGGCGAGTGCGGCGTCTACGGCCACCCGGTGCCCGGCGTGGGCTACAAGCTCGGCTTCGACGCGGCGGGCGACGCCCCCTGGCGGCCCGACTCAGCCCCGGTGCCCGACCCCGATGAGCAGCGCCGCCTCGAGGAGTGGGTGGGCAGCCGCATGCCCGGCCTGTCCGGCCGAGCGCTGCGGAGCGACCGCCATCCGTGGACGATGACCCCGGACGGGGATTTCGCCATCGGCGCGCTCGGCCCGGTCACCATCGCCGCCGGGTGCTCGGGCCACGCCTTCAAGTTCGGCCCCGCGCTGGGCGAGCTGGTCGCCGACACGAGCGACGGCAACCCGCGACCCGCCGCGGCGATGTTCGCTCTCGACCGCAGCGCGCTTCACGGGCCCGCCCCGGCACCCTCCATGCCGATCACCCGCTAGCGATCCAGAGCCTCGACCGCGGCGTCGGTTGGAGGGATGCCAATCAGGCGCGGATACGGTCTTCGACTTGGCGCAACACCGCCCCCGAGGCCGCCGCAGGCGGCACCAACTCCTGCGCCGGAGACTCGCGGCCGTGTGCGTCGCGGCCGCCGCCTGCGTCGTTCTCATCGGCGGGGCTCAGCGGCTGCTGGCGGCGGCTCGAGCTCCAATGCCGATCCGGGCCCGGCGAGCCTCACGGTGAAGCCTGCGACGACTACGCCGGCCGGCGGCACCTCGACGGCCGCGCGACCCGCCCCCCACCTGGTGTCCTCTTCGATTGGCATGCTGCCGGCGCCGCTGCAGGACGCTGCGGTGACGGCGGTTGGACGGGACGTGTACGCCTTCGGCGGCCTCTCCGCGTCGCTCGCATCCTCCGGTGCGGTCAGCCGGATCTCGGCGACGGGCGTGAGCACGATGACGCCGCTGCCGACTCCGCTGCACGATGCCTCCGCGACCACCCGCGGCGGCCAGCCCTACGTTCTCGGCGGCGGCCAGTCGGTCAGCTATTCGGGCATCGGCCGGTACGACCCCGGCTCGGGGTCAACAACGCTCGTCGGCGCGTTGCCCACCCCGCTCTCCGACCTCGCGACGGCCACGATCGGCACGACCACCTACGTGGTGGGCGGCTATACCGGCACGGCCTTCTCGGATCGGATCCTGGCCTACGGGGGCGGCGGCTCAGCCCGCGTCGCCGGTCATCTGCCGGAGGGTCTCGGATACGCCGCCGTTGCGGCGCTCGGCGGCCGGCTCGTGATCGCCGGGGGCCGCACGACGGGTGGCGCGAGCGACGCCGTGCTCCGCTTCGACCCGGCGACCGGGCGCACGACCCGGATCGGGCGTCTGCCGCAGCCGCTCATGCACGCCTCGGCCGGAGTGATCGGCTCGACGATGTACGTCGTCGGCGGGCAGACCGCGGCCGGCGCACCCACCAGCTGGGTGTTGGCGATCGATGCCACCGGCCATGTCCACCGCGCGTTCCATCTCGCTCAGCCGCTGTCCGACGCCGGGGTGGCCACAACGCCGGCCGGACTGGTGGTGGTCGGCGGATGGGACGGACACGGCCCGGTGGATCGGGTGTGGTCACTGCATCTGAGCTCGTCCAGATCCGGGGCCGGCGCAAGGACGGTTGCTGCGCCGCCGAGGCCTGCGATGTTCAGGGGGCCGCTGCCGGGTGACCTGCTGATCGCCGATCGCGGCAACGACCGCATGCTGATCGTGAACCCCGCCCACAGGATCCTGTGGACGTTTCCCAACCGGCCCGGGCCAGGTGCACCTGTATTTCGACGACGACACCTTCTTCACGCCCGGCGGGCGGCGGATCATCTCGAATCAGGAGGAGAACCACCAGATCGTCGAGATCTCCTACCCCAGCGGACGGCTGGTGTGGAGTACGGCCACGCCGGCGTCCCCGGCTCGGGGCCCGGCTACCTCAACACTCCCGACGACGCCTACGCGCTCCCGCACCACCTCGTGATCGTCGCCGACGCATACAACTGTCGGGTCCTCGAACTGCGCGGAAGCCGGATCGTCCGGAGCATCGGCCAGGCCGGGCACTGCGTGCACGATCCGCCCCGGTATCTGGGTGCCGTCAACGGTGACACACCACTACCGAACCACGACATCCTGGTCTCCGAGATCAACGGCTCGTACCTCGACGAGTTCACGCTGACCGGACGCCTGGTGCGGTGTACAAGGCGCCAGTGACCTACCCGTCCGACCCGCAGTTGACGCTCAGGGGCAACATCCTTTTGGCCGACTACACGAGCCCGGGCGGCAATCGTCATCCTGAGCCGGAAGACGGGCAGGCTGTTGTGGCGCTACGGCGTCACCTCCGGCCCCGGAATGCTCGACCACCCAAGCCTCGCGGCGATGCTCCCGAACGGCATGATCGCGCTCAACGACGACTACAACCATCGCGTCGTCATCATCAACCCGCACACGAAGAAGATCGTGTGGTCGTACGGTCACCTCGGCCGGCCCGGCAGGGCCGCCGGATACCTCAACACGCCCGACGGCTTCGAATTCATCCCCGTCACCGCGTCCGGCCGGCCGGCGCCCTGGCGCATCTGGGCCGCGGGCCGCTAGCGATGCCGGACGACGCCACGCCCGGTCCGCCCCGGCAACGAGCGCCTGACCACGTCCGTTGGACTGGTCCTCCTCGTGCTGCTCACCGCCGAAGCGCTGACCACGATCTCGCTGCACACGTATCTCTCGGTCCACATCTTCCTCGGGATGCTGCTGCTGGCGCCGGTTGCGCTCAAGCTCGCCACCACCGGCTGGCGATTCATGCGCTACTACACCAACAGCCGGCCGTACCGGCTCGAGGGGCCGCCGAGACTGCTGCTGCGACTGCTCGCGCCGCTCCTCGTCGCCTCGACCCTAACGCTGTTCGGAAGCGGCGTGGCCCTGATCCTCGTCGGGCACGGCGGGGGGCCGTTGCTCACCGTGCATGCGGCCAGCTTCGCCGTCTGGGGCGCCTTGATGGTCATCCACATCCTCGCGTACCTCACCCGCGCGGTGCGGGTCGGTCCGGCCGACTGGCGCCCCCATGCGATGGTGGTCGTCGCCGGAGCCCGCAGCCGCCGCGCAGCGCTCATCGGCGCGCTTCTCGCCGGCATCGTCATCGCCCTCGCCACGTACCCCACCCAGCAGTCGTGGCTGAAACACCGCCACCGGCACCGGTATGACGGCGGCCCCGCCCACACGGCGAGCGCCGGGCACCGATCCCACGCACATGAACGCATCGCATGATGCAGGCAGATGCAGGACTCCCTGGAACAGCTGCGCGACGCCGCGGCCGCCTACGGAGATCGCTTCGGTGACACGCACCTCCTGCCGCTCGCCGTCGCGCTCGTTCTCCACCTTCTGAGCCTGCTCGTTCGGGCGGGTGTCTGGCGCGGCATCCTGGCCGCAGCGTTTCCCGATCGGCGCGTCGGGTTTCGCTCGGCGGTGTGGTCATACCTGGCCGGTGTCGGGGCGAACGCGATCGCGCCCTTCCGCGGTGGTGACGTCGTCCGGATCTTCACGATCCGGCGAGAGCTCGGGGGCGTGTCGGTGACGACGATCGTCTCGACGCTCGTGGCCGAGACGATCTTCGGCGTGGTGGTGGTCGGCCTGATGGTCGCGGCGACGGTTGGTCTCGGCTGGCTGCCGCCGATCGTGCACCTGCCCGACGCAAAGGCGTTCGAATTCTCGTTCTACGCTCGCCACGTCGCGCTCGTCGCGATCGCGCTCGGAGTGGTCGTCGTCTCCGTGCTGCTCGGCGCTGAATGGGCGATGCACCACCTGCGCGGCTTCTGGCTGCGCGTCAGCGCGGGCATGCGCATCCTGCGCTCACCGGGCCGGTTCGCGCGGGTGGTGGCCGCGCCCCAGCTCGTCGACTGGGCGCTGCGGGTGGGGACGGCCTACGCGATGCTCGCAGCCTTCGGCATCCCCACGGCGTTGCGCTACGCGGTGCTCGCTGTGGTGATCGACTCGGTCTCGACCGCGCTTCCGTTCACCCCCGGCGGCATCGGCGCTCAGCAGGGGCTGCTGGTGTTCGCGCTCGGCGGGGTCGCGACATCGGGCCAGGTGCTGGCGTTTTCGATCGGCGCCCAGGCGGTCATCATGGCCTTCAACGTCCTGCTCGGGCTGATCGCGATCTTCGTGCTCTTCGGGCACGTGCGGATGGGCGCCGTCAGGCGCGAGGCGCACGCCGTGCCGCGATAGCCTACGAGGCACCATGCAGGTCGACCGCCCCGCACTCTCGGCACTGGACGCGTTCGTGGGCGAGTGGGATGTCGAGGCGCACCTCCCGGACGCCGCCCCAGCGCCGGTGGCCGGGCTCCCGATCGTCGGCAGAGCCGTCTTCGAGTGGATGTTCGGCGGAGAATTCCTGGTCCAGCGCACGACGATCCCCGACCCGGGCGCGCCCGACAGCTTCGCGATCGTTGGCGTCGATGCGGGCCCCGGGGCCTACACGCAGCACTACTTCGACTCGCGTGGCGTCGCCCGCGTCTACGCGATGACCTTCAGCGACGGCGTCTGGACGCTCCTTCGGGAGGCGCCAGACTTCACGCCGCTTGACTTCTCGCAGCGCTTCTCCGGCAGGTTCAGCGCCGACCGGACGACCATCGCCGGCACCTGGGAGGTGCGCACCGACGGGTCGAGCTGGGAGCACGACTTCGACCTGACCTACACAAGGAGATGACGCAACCCGCACGCCCGCTGTGAGCGGTGCCTGGCACCGGTCGGGCGTTCGCCGGGCGCAGCGCCTGGCCCCGTTCGCCGGCAACCGGCCAGGGAACCCGGATTCGCCACCGAGCCCCATCACGCAGGCGTCACCGAAGCCGCACCCCCTCCGTTTCGGTGCCTGGCACCGTCACAGCGACGGCGAACGAACCGTCGCTAGCCCGGCACGTCCTCGGCGGCGTCGAGGATCACGTCCTCGAGCTCGAAGCTTCCGTGCTCCTCGCCGACGTGGCGGTTTGCCGCTGCGACCAGCTGCTCGTCGTCCTCGGCGGTGACGACCGTGTCGCACCCGGCCTCGAGGCAGCGCCAGGCCCGGGCCACGCCTAGTCCCGCCTCCACACCGACGACGAAGTCGATGTCGGGGTCGAGGATCTGGTCGATCAGCGTCTCGTCGGGGGTGATCCCCATCTCGCGGCAGCGGTTGCGGTAGTGGCGCACCTTCATCGTCTGGTACTTCTGCAGATCGAGGCCGGGCACGGCCTTCTGGTACTCGACCAGCCCCACCAGGTTGCCGCGGTACTCGTCGAACACCTCGTGCACGAGCGCCTCGTACGCGGGGTTCTTCTCGATCAGGATCCGGCAGGCGGCGGTGCCGAAGGTGATGTGCCGGCCCTCGTCCGCCAGGATCAGGCGGAAGCCCTGGCGCAGCGTCGGAAACGCGTCCCACATCAGCGTCGTGTCGATCACGATCTCGTAGGACGGCATCGTCAGCACGCCCTCGGCGAACCCGTTGTAGGCGGCCGAGAACCGCACGAACGCCGCCTCGATCTCGGACTCCTCGCCGCCCGCAACCGCCTCCATCAGCATGCCGCCATAGCGCGGCAGCGCCTCGTGCAGCACATCCTTGACCTCGAACCTGCCGGTCGGGTCGACCGTCGCCGACCGCACCAGGAAGTGCGCCGCCACCTCGTCGGGCTCGAGCACCCCGACCACCCGGTCATGCCAGAGCATGAAGAACTCGGAGTGCTTCGCCTCCTCCATCAGGAACGTCGACAGGAACATCGTCCAGTCGTAGCGGCGCAGCGCGTGTGCGGCCGCGAGCATCGGCACCAGCTCATCGGTCACCGCCTGCTCGCCCGCCAGGAAGCGCACCGTCACCCCGAGCAGGCCGCGCCGCTGCACCTCGTCGATGCGCTGCCAGTCGGCGGCGTCCTGGGAGTAGTCGAGATCCTTGGGATTCCAGACGCCCCGGATCGCCTTCTCGTACTTGCGGTAGATCGATCCCTCGACCATCTCCCGCGTGAAGTGGAACCTCGACGTCACCGAATCGGCACTCACGGTGCAAGCCTACCGGCCGTGGCAGCGCTTGAACTTCTTACCCGAGCCGCACGGACACGGGTCGTTGCGGCCCGTCTTCCCGCCGCCGAGGACGTTTCCGAGCTCGGGCAGGTCGAGCGGCACCGCGTCGATGCTGCCGACGTCGCGGGCGGCGCGGATCTCCTCGAGCTCGCGCACGTCGTCGTGGTCGAGCGTCAGGACGAGCTCGACCGACTCCGGCGGCCGCTCGTCGAGCAGGCCGAGATCCTCGAGCACGCGGTGGACGTGCTCCTCGTCGAGGTCGTCCTCCTCGGGCAGGTCGATCCGCGAGGGACACACGAGCGCGAACCGCTGCCACCGCTCGCGGTCGTCGTCGCTCGGCCCGCGCTCGAGCCGCTTGCGAAACGCGCGCCGCTCCGCCGAGCCGCCGTCGCGCGCGGCGAGCGCGTCGATCAGCTCGAAGGGAAGCCAGGCCGACCAGCCCGAATCGATCAGATTCGTCATGCCCACACCCTACGCGCCGGGGCGTCGCTGGGTTAGGATTGTGCGGCGATGTTCCTGAACGAGCCCGAAGCCGATGCGACGGTGCAGGCCGCGCTATGCCGCCAATGCGGACGACGCTGGGTACCTGATGAACTACGCCCACGCGTGGGCGTGGCGGCAGGATGTGACCAACGCATTCCTGTCGGCCCGAAAGCTGGCCGCCGGCGCGACCACGCTCTCGGCCGGCGAGATCGCGGTCGTGAACGCGGCGGTGGCCGGTGCGCGCAAGGACCCGGCGTGCTCGCTCGCGTGGGGGACGAAGCTGGCCGCGCATGTGGGGCCGGCGGTTGCTGCGGATGTGCTCCGCGGGTCGACCGAGGGGTTGAGCGGCCGCGAGGCCGCGCTCGCCGTGTGGGTGGCCAGGGTGGCGGCCGATCCCACCGCGACCACCACGGCAGATGTGGCCGACCTGCGCGCGGCCGGGTTCGACGACCGTGAGATCGCCGAGGCGACGATGCTGGCCGTCTTCCGGCTGGCGTTCACCGCCTTCAACAGCGCGCTCGGAGTCGTCACCGACGCCGAACTCGTGGCCGCCGCCCCGCCGGAGGTACGCCAGGCCGTGGCCTACGGCGACCCGGCGTCGGACGAGTATTCGAACGTCGCCTCGTAGCCGCACCGGCCCGTGTAGTTGAGGCTGAAGTACTCGTCGTCGACCTCGAGCAACTCCGCCACGACCTCGCGGCCCATGCGGTGATGACCGGGGATGATGCATGACACGGAGGTCTGGGTCTCGAACGGGCGTGCGATCCGGACGTTGACCGACCCGCCTGCCCGGAACCAGCCCCGGCCGGGTGTGTGATCGATCTCGATGCGGCTTCGGACGACCGCGAGCAGGTTGCTCGGCTTGAACGCCCATGGAAACTGGCTGAGGGGCGTTCCGCCCAGGCGTCCGGCGAAGATGTCCTCGAGCGCCGAGCGCTGGGCCGGGTCGGCGCGCTCGTCGACGTGCAGCACCCAGCTCCACGGAGACCCCGCCTCGTCGTCGCTGTACCAGGACACGAGCACGACGCAGAGTGACGAGAGGTCGACGCCGCCGACGGCGCCCTCGAGGATCCGCCAGGACAGCGCCCCGGTGCACTCCCCGTAGGTCGAGCGGCCTCCCTGCGCGCCGCCGATGCGACGGCAGGGACAGATCGCATCGCAGTTGCACACCTCGAGGTAGGTGCCCGAGATCCGCCAGGCTGCGGTGGCAGCCGGCGGGCTCACATCCCACCCATCGGCATGGGCGACTCGTGCAGCCCGGGCACGATCCCGGGGTGCCAGAGGGCGAGCAGGCCCAGCACGATCAGGGCGATGCCGGCCGCAACCGCCACCCGCTCCCCATGGCGCCAGATCTTCTCGAGCGTGATCACGGCCGTGAAGGCGACCATCCAGACCAGGTCCATGACGCCGAGTGCGATCAGTGCGACCATCAGCGACCAGCAGCAGCCGACGCAATACGCACCGTGGTATGCGCCGGCGCGGACGTGACGCCCCGGCCCGCGAAACGCCCCGACCCGCATGAGGATATGCAGCGGGGAGCGGCAGAGCGCGAGACAGCGATCCTTGAGCGGGCTGAACTGGTAGATCCCGGCGCCGACGAGGAGCGCCGCTCCGATCCAATCGCCCGTCGATGAGTTGCGCGCTGCGATGCGCGCAGCCGTGTCGCTGATCAGGAGGGCCAGCACCCCGAATCCCGCCCAGACGATCAGATACCCGGCCCCGAGTCCCGCCGCACGGGCGCTCCGGCCATGACCCTCGCCCGCATAGAGCACGCCCAGGGGAACGAGCGCCGGCAGCATCATCGCGGCCATCATCACGGTCCAAAGGCTCACGAACGCGGCCGCGCCCAGGCCCATCGTCCCCGGCGCCGACGACATGCCCACCGTCATGCGAATCACGACCAGCCAGGCGACGGCGGCAACGGCCAGCGTCCCACCGGTCACGCGAACCGACGCGCCCCGCGTGCGTACCGTCACACGCCCACGCTCGCCCCGATCGCATCTCCGACGGCAACGCGCCCGGGCGTCGTGACGGCCGCATAGACGCCGAACGGCAGCGGCTCCGTCCGGCCCTCGCGGCGGTAGCGCGCGAGCGCGCCGAGCGTGTCCAGGTCGCGGGTGCCGAGATCCGGGTCGAGGGTGGTGATCACACAGCGGCCGACGTCGCCGCCGACCTCGATCTCGGCCGCTCCCACCCGCACCCGCGAGCCGATCCACTCATCCTCGGCGTGCGCGTCGACCCCGTCGATCTCAAACAGCATCCGGAACCGGCGGCCGTCGACCGCGGCGGCCGCGCCGGTCTCGGCCCGCAGCCGCTCGAGCGACGCCTGTGAGATCACCGAGACGGCGCCGCCAACGGCCGCCCGGTCGGCCGCTCCGCACTCCGACCACAGCAGCCGAAGCGGCGCGCCGGCGTGGGCCGACAGCGCCTCCTGCCACGGACCGATCACGCTCCGCGAGACGTGCGCAAGTCCGTGCAGCTCCGGTTCGAGCGGGGCGCCGAGCTCGACGACCCCCTCGACGACATCCCCGCCGGGAAACGCCAGTGACAGGTGGCGGCTGGCCTCGTCCCAGTCCGGCCGCACCTGCATGAGCCGGCCGTGGCGGCGGTTGTTGACCAGCCGCCCGTCCCGGTCCAGGAGCCAGAAGCGCCGGTCGCCGGCAACACCGTCCCGTTCGAGATCGACCGCTTCCGGATGCACCAGGCCAAGCGCCTTCACCGGGGCGATCGAGATCCGCACCACGCGCCCGCTCATCGGGTCAGGATACCGGCGCGCTCCGCCGAGGCGGCTTCTCTACGAGACCACCCTGGCGACCAGGAAGCCGGCGATGCCGTTGCCGTTGACGCTCGTGCCGCTGTCGTTCACGAACGTGTAGAGCCGGCGATGCCGGTAGGTGACCTGGCGGCGGCCGCTGGCGAGGAGGACGGTGCGCAGACCGACGATCCCCCTGGGGATGGTCTTTCCCCTGGGCATCAGGAGCGGAGGCCAGATGGCGAGGCACGACCCGGCGCAGGGTCCATTCGGGTGCTTGTAGAGGGTGCGGCCGCCGACGGTTGTCAGGATCTTTCCGAACCCGCCCCGCTTTGCGACCTTGACGACCACCGCCGACGTGCCGGCGGCGGGCCTCGACGCCGCGCGCGCCCCCGCGGAGAGCATCACGAGCGTGGCGAGCATCGCCAGCGCCGTGAGCGCGATCGCCGCCCACAGCCGGTTCGCCGGCCGAGCGGCCGTTCGTTCAAGATTCTTCATCGTCGCCCCCTGTCGGTCGTGTCATCCACTTCGAGTACGGATGCCTACGCCCGCCGCGACGGCGCGGACTGCGCGAGTGTGACGGGGCTCACCGGTCGCCGTGTCGGCAACAATGGGCCATGGCAGATCGCCCGCAGCCGCCGCCCGACCTCGCCGAGCGCCTGCTCGCCGTGCGCCCCCGGTTGCTCGAGGTGCACCGCGAGCTGCTCGCGGCCGAGCGCGCCGACATGGAGCGCTACCAGGGCCGGTTGAGCGGCGCCGAGTTCCTCCAGATCGTCACCGACAGCCCGCGGGTGGCGTGGCTCGGCCCGCTCTCGGAGCTCATCGTTGCGATCGACGAGGCGCTCGAGGCCGAGGATGACGAGCCCGACGATGCACCCGCGGCGGACGCCGGGGCGCTCATCGACCGGGCCCGGGCGCTGGTGGCACCGCCCGACGACACGACGCCGTTCGGCCGCCGTTACCTCATCATGCTGCAGCTGCACCCGGGCATCGTGATGGCCCACAGCGCGCTCGTGAAGGAGCTCGCCGCGAGCCCCACCGCCCCTGACGGCTGATAGCCTGCCGGTGTGGGCCTCGACGTGCTCATCACCGGGTTTCAGCTCTCCGGCGTGTTCGCGGTCGCGCTCCTGTGGTGGGCGCTTCGGGACACGCTCTCCGCGCCGCCCGGAGGCGACGCGCCCGGCGGTGGCTGGCAGGATGGCGGCTCCGACCGCGTGACGCCGCCGTGGTCGTGGCATGACCGCCACCGTCCGTCCGGGCCCCCGCGCGGGCACCCCGGCAACGGATCGCCCGCGCCGGTCGCGCCGCGCCTCCCCGCAGCGGTGACCCCGCACCCCCCTTCCGGGGGACGTTCCACAGCGTTCGGGACTGGAAAAATCCCCGCTCACGCTGGAAAAACGCCCTAGGAGGTCTTCATGCCAAGCCACCGCATCACCCCGGTCGACTCTCAGCCGCTGCACCACGCGCGCGACGTCGCCCGGGAAGGCGTTCGCGCCCTCACGGGTACGGCGGCGAAATTCCTCAACATGGACGAGCGCGACGCCGGCGACCCGCCGCGGCGGGCGCCGCTCGAGGCATGGCTGGCCGCCGGTTGCGTCGTCGTGGTGCTCTGGGCGGTGGGGTGGCTGTAAGGGGCTGTGGGATGATGACGGCGGATGCGCGACCTCGATCTGCTCGTCGTGGGCGATTGCAATCCCGACCTGGTGCTGGCGGGGGCGCGGGTGCGACCGGAGTTCGGGCAGGGCGAGACGTGGGTCGACCACGCCGAGCTCGTGGTCGGCGGAACGAGCTCGATCACCGCGTGCGGTGCGGCCCGGCTCGGGCTGCGAACGGCGATGGCCGCGGTCGTCGGCGACGACCGCTTCGGGCGCTTCATGCTCGACGAGCTCCAGGCGTGCGGGGTGGACACCGGCCCCACCGTCGTTGACGGGACGCGGCCGACTGGCCTCTCCACCGTCCTCGTCGAGCCCGGCGACCGGGCGACGCTGACGTTCCGGGGGACGATCGGCGCCCTCGAGGCGGGCATGGTCAGCGACAGCCTCCTGGCCCGCGCCCGCCACGTCCACACCGGTGGCTGGTTCCTGCAGGGCGCCTCGGCCGCCACCGCGGACATCCTGCGCCGCGCGCGCGCGGCCGGGGCGACGACGTCGCTCGACCCCGGCGCCGATCCCGACGGCGAGTGGGACGGCGGCCTGACCGCGATCCTGCCCGAGATCGACCATCTGCTCCCCAACGCGGCCGAGGCCCTGGCGCTGACCGGGCTCTACGACGTCGAGGCTGCCGCCCGCCGGCTGGCCGCCGGCGGCACCAGTGCGGTCGTCAAGTGCGGCCCGCGAGGGCGTGCTGGCGGTCGTGGACGGCTCGCCCGTGCGGGCGCCCGCCCTCGACGTCGAGGTGGTGGACACGATCGGCGCCGGCGACAGCACGAACGCCGGCTGGCTGGCCGGGGTGCTGAACGGCTGGCCTGCCGAACGCGCCGTCCGCCTGGCCGCGATCTGCGGATCGCTCTCGACCCGGGCCCGGGGCGGCACCGCCGCACAGCCGACGCTCGCCGAGGCGCTCGCCCTGCTGTGATCGTCTGCGCCGCGGCGAACCCGTCGATCGACCGGCTCTTCGAGGTCGAGGAGCTGCGCGTGGGCGGGGTGCACCGCCCTGCGCATCAGGCGCAGGTGGCCGGCGGCAAGGGGCTGAACGCCGCCCGCGCGGTCGCCACCCTGGGCGCGGACGTGCGGGTGGTCGCGATCCTGGCCGGACATGCCGGGCGCTGGCTCGAGCACGAGCTCGAGCGGGAGGGCATCCCCCTCGAGCCGGTCTGGGTGGACGGCGAGTCGCGATCGTCGCTCTCGGTCGCCGACCGGGCCGGCACGGGCCTCACCGAGTTCTACGAGCGCGGAGTCACGATCACCAACGACGGATGGCGGCAGTTCGCGGACGCGGCGTCGCGGCTGGCGCGCGCGGCCACCTGGCTGACGGTCTCGGGCTCGCTCCCTCCGGGTGCTCCCGCCGACGGCTACCGCATGCTCGACCCCGCGTGTCCCGTCGCGGCCGACACCATCGAGACGCGGCCCGCTCCGGTCGCCCTGACCAAGGTGAACGCGACCGAGGCGGCCGGCCTCACCGGCGTCCGGACGGACACGCCCGAGGGCGCGCTCGCCGCGGCGCGGCAGCTGAGCGACGGCGACGGCGCAGGCGCGGTCACCCGGGGGCCGGAGGGCGCGGTGCTCGTGACGTCCGACGGCTCCGCCCTGGCCGGCACGCTGGACGCGCCCGGCCCCTATCCCGTCGGCAGCGGCGACTCGTTCCTGGCCGGACTGGTCGTCGCGCGCGCGGCCGGC
The DNA here is from genome assembly GCA_963732075.1 of uncultured Actinomycetes bacterium. Taxonomy (GTDB): domain Bacteria; phylum Actinomycetota; class Thermoleophilia; order Gaiellales; family JAICJC01; genus JAICJC01. The sequence goes on from CAVSYD010000003.1 coordinate 942,760, forward strand.
GCGGCCTGGGAGGACGCGCTCGCGCTGGCGCTCGGGGCGGCCGCGGCCAACGCCGCCGTGCCCGGAGCCGGCCGCTTCGCGCGCACCGACGCCGAGCGGCTGGCGGAACGGGCGGTCGTCACCCGCGTGTGATCGCGTCGCCGCTCGCGGCGTCGAACACGTGGGTGGCGCCGGGATCGAACGCGAGCCGCAGCGGCTCGCCCGGGGTCGGCCGGGCGGTCGCATCGAGCCGCGCCGTCAGCGGGACGGAGACGCCGGGAAGCGATCCGTGGACGATCACCTCGCTCCCCAGCGGCTCGACGATGTCGACCACCATCTCGAGCTCGGGATGAGCGTCGCCGGCACCGGGGGCCATCAGCCGCTCGGGCCGCACGCCGAGCACGACCTCGCCGTCGGGGGCACCCGGCATCGGCATCGTCACCGTGCCCGCCGTCAGGACGCCCCCGCGCACGCTCGCCGGGAGCAGGTTCATCGGCGGGCTGCCGATGAAGCCGGCGACGAAGAGGTTGGCGGGCCGGTCGTACAGGTCCTGCGGCACGCCGAGCTGCTGGATGCGGCCGTCGGCCATGACGGCGATCCGGTCGCCCAGGGTCATCGCCTCGACCTGATCGTGCGTGACGTAGATCGACGTCGTCGGCACGAGCTGGTGAATCCGCTTGAGCTCCGCGCGCAGCTGTGTCCGCAGCTTGGCGTCGAGGTTGGACAGCGGCTCGTCCAGCAGAAACGCCTGGGGATGGCGGGCGAGCGCCCGGCCCATCGCCACCCGCTGGCGCTGGCCGCCCGAGAGCTGGGCCGGCTTGCGCTTGAGCAGGTCGCCGAGCTCGAGCAGCGCGCTCACCTCCTTCACGCGCGCGTCGATCTCGGCCCGCGGCATCCGCCGCTGCCGCAGCCCGAAGCCGATGTTGCGCTCGACGCTCATGTGCGGATAGAGCGCGTAGTTCTGGAACACCATCGCGATGTCGCGCCGCCCCGGCTGCTCGTCGTTGACGACCCTCGTGCCGATCACGATCTCGCCCTCGCTCGGCTTCTCGAGTCCCGCCACCATCCGCAGCGCGGTGGTCTTGCCGCACCCCGACGGCCCGACCAGCACCATGAACTCGCCGTCGGCGATGGTGAGCGACAGCGCATCCACCGCGACCACGTCGCCGAATCGCTTGGTCACTGCCCGGAACTCGACCTCCGCCACGGGTCAGCCCTTCACGCCGGACGCGGCGATCGAGCGGACGAACGACCGCTGGGTGAGCAGGAACGCCGCGAGCATCGGCAGAAGGGCGAGCGTGTTGCCCGCCATCAGGATCGTCCACTGGGTCTGGTGCGCCCCCTGGAATGTGGACAGGCCCACCTGCAGGGTCATGTGGCTCTCGGTGTTGATCGCCACCAGCGGCCACAGGAAGTCGTTCCACGTCCAGAGCAGCGTGATCAGGGCGAGCGTCGAGAGCGCCGGGCCCGACAGCGGCAGCACGATCTTGGCCAGCACGCCGAGCCGGCTGCAGCCGTCGATCCGGGCCGCCTCCTCGAGCTCCACCGGGAGCGTGCGGAAGAACTGGCGCAGCATGAAGATGCCGAACGCACTCGCGAGGTTGGGAACGATCAGCGCGCTGATGTTGTCGATGAGCCCGAGGTGGCGGACGATCAGGAAGGTCGGGATCAGGATGACCTGGAACGGCACCATCAGCGTGGCGAGGAGCGCGATGAAGAGGATGTTGCTGCCCGCGAACCGCATGCGGGCGAAGGCGTAGGCGGCGAGGCTGCAGAAGACGAGGTTCGAGATGACGACGACCGCCGAGACGATGACCGAGTTCAGGTACCAGGCGCCGAAGGGCGCCGAGTCGACGGCGGCGGTGTAGTTCTGCCAGTGGATGCCCGCGGGGATCAGCACGGGCGGGAAGTGGCGGGCCTCGTCCGGGGTCTCGATCGAGGTGATCACCATCCAGACGAGCGGCGCCGCCATGATCAGCGCGACCGGCGCCAGGAACAGGTGCCGCGGGCTGGGCCACCGGTGGGGTCGCAGGGCGGTCACGAGGTGTAGTGCACCGTGCGCCGGCTGATCAGGAGCTGGACCACCGTCACGACCAGGGTGGCCAGGAAGAGCACATAGGCGATGGCCGCCGCGTACCCGGCGTTGAAGTACTGGAACGCCTGCTGCCACAGGTAATAGACGATGACGGTGGTGGACTCGAGCGGCCCGCCGCGGGTGGTGTTGTAGATCTCGTCGAAGAGCTGCAGCGCGTTGATCGTCGACCACACGATCAAGAAGAGCGTGGCCGGCCCGAGCAGCGGCAGGACGACCGAGCGAAACGTCGCCCACCGGCCGGCGCCGTCGATCGCGGCCGCCTCGAGCAGCTCCTGCGGGATCCCCTGCAGCGCCGCCAGGTAGATGATGACGTCGAACCCGATCCAGCCCCAGACGGTCATCGCGACGATCGAATAGAGCGCCTGGTCGGGGTCCTGGAAGAACCCCTGCGACGCGATGCCGACCTCGTTCAGGGCCCAGTTTGCGATCCCGTAGGTCGGGTCGAACACCCAGTTGAAGACGATCGCCGTCGCCACGGTCGAGACGGCAACGGGGACGAAGACGGCCGTCCGGTAGAACGAGATTCCGCGGATGCGCGTGTTCAGCGCGACCGCGACACCCAGCGCGAGCCCGATCGAGATCGGGACGAAGAGCACGGTGTAGACGATCGTGTTGCGGATCGACTTGCGGAACTCCGGGTCGTGCCGGAGCGCCTGGTAGTTCGCGATCCCGACCCAGTGCGGGGCCGACAGCAGGTCGTTGTGCTGGAACGAGAGCAGCAACGACCACCCGATCGGCAGCAGCCCGAACACGAACAGCAGGATGGCCGCGGGCGCGACGAACAGCCAGCCGGTTGATGTGGTCGGACCGCAGCAGCCGCATGGGCTGAGCTACGGGGTGGCCAGGATCGCGTTCACCTGGGACGCGGCCTGGTCAAGCGCCTGCTGTGGCTGCGCCTTCCCCAGCAGCACGGCCTGGATCGCCTGCCCGATGCGCGGTCGAGATCTTCGGGTAGAGCGGGGTCACGGGGCGCACCTTGAGCGCGTTCGACAGGTTGTGGACGAACGTCGCGACCCCGCGGTACTTGGCGATGTACTCGGCGTAGCCGGGCAGCTTCAGGTCGGAGCTTCGGATCGGCAGGTCGCCCGTCCGCAGCGACCACTCCAGGCTGCGCTGCGGGCTCGTGAACCACGACATGAACGTGAACGCGGCCTTCGCCCGGGCGGAGCCGTTGTTGAAGAGCACCCAGTTGTCGGGCCCCGAGATGGTCTGGTGGTTCAGGTCGGCGGGCAGGATCTGGACGCCGAAGTCGACGTTGGGGAATCCGGACAGGTCCCACGGACCGGTGTAGAGCATGCCGATATGGCCCGAGTTGAACAGGTTGGCGTACAGGTCGTTTCCGCTGTCCAGGTAGACCGACTTGTCCTGCACGGCCATCTGCTGGAGCAGCGTGAGCGCCTTGACGCCCGGCCGGCGAGTTGAACGCGGCGTGCTTGCCATCGGCGGTCAGGATGTTGCCGCCGGCCTGCCACAGCAGCGCCTCGAACCGCCACACCGTGTCCTCGCTGCCGTCGTTCACATACGCCCACCCGAACTGCTTCTTGGCCGGGTCGGTCAGCTTCTGGGCGGCGGCGCGCAGGTCCTGCCACGTCCAGTTCGCCGTCGGGAACGGGATGCCGGCCGCGCGGAAGAGCTTCTTGTTGTAGACGAGCGCAAGGTTGTCCACCAGCGCGGGTATGCCCACGATGCGGCCGTTGACCGTCGCCACCTGGCGCTCGGACGGCCAGAAGTCGTTCCAGTGGAAGTTCGGATCCGCCTTGATGTAGCTGTTGAGCGTGAGCGTCTTTGGGCTCTGGGCGATGTTCGCCGCCCAGGATCCGTACAGGTAGGCGATGTCGGGCGGGCTGCCTCCGGCGATCGACGTCAGCACCTTCTGCAGGGCGTAGTCGGAGTTGCCGTAGTACTGGGCGGTGACGTGGATCGTGGGATGGCCGGCGTTGAACTGCGCGACCATCGTCTTCATCGCCTTGCCCTCGGTGTCGACGTAGCCGTGCCAGAGCGTGATGTTCGTGACCCCGCCGGACGACGACCCCGACGACGAGCCTCCGCAGCCGGCGCCTGTCACGAGCAGGGCGGCAAGGGCGGCGAACGCGAACAGGTTGCGCACGGATCTCATGGCAGCACCACCGATCGGGTCAGGCTGTGGGGGTGGTCAGGGTCGAGGTTGCGGGCGCGCGCGAGTGCGACCGCGACGCGCTGGGCGAGCACGAGCGATGCGAGCGGGCTGGTGCCGTTGGCGGCGATCGCCGAGCCGGCGCGGGCGGCGTCCTCGAGCACGCCGGGGTCGACGGTGCCGACCGGCCACACCAGCGTCTCCTCCGCGTTGGCGCTGATCGGGCCGTGGCGGTACTCCATCGCCGGGTACGCCTCGGCCCACGCGCCGGACGCCTCCCGCAGCTTGAGCGCGGCCTCGTTGGCCAGGCCGACCGTCCAGCCCGACCCGAGGAACGCGAACCGGCCGAAGTCGGTCATGTCCGGAACCGGCAGCCGGAGGGCGAGGTCGGTGGCGTCGGCATCCGCGTCGACCGCGATGCCGACACCGGCGAGCAGGAGCACGAGCGCCGTCGTCGCAAACCGGGTCTGGACGACCGACTCCTCATCGGCGAATTCGAGCACAACGGCGGCCGTTGCGCGCCGGGCGCACGGCGACGCCCGCGGACCGCGGTGATCACGAGGGTGGGCGGGCCTGGCGGCGCCGCGTCGAGCAGCCGCACCACCTCGCTGGTCGTCCCCGAGCGCGAGATGGCAACCAGGCGGTCGTACCGCCGACCCGCCGGAAGCTCGGACGCCGGGAAGGCGTCGGTCTCGCCGGCGCCCGCGGCCTCCCTGGCGACCGCGTAGGCCTGGGCCATGTGCAGCGAGGTCCCGCATCCGACCACCACGACCCGCTCGCCGGCCTGCGGCAGGAGCGCCGCCTGGGCCTCCGCCACGCCGGCCGCGCGGCGCCAATCTGCGGGTTGCGTCAGGATTTCACGCTCGATTGCGCTCATATCGGGCGACTATATTGCACAATCGCGCAGAAAACAACGGGTTCCGCCGATCCCTGTCAGTAGACTGCGCGCATGCGTCAGGCAGACCGGCTGAGCAGCGTCCTCGAACGCCTCTCGGGCAACGGCAGCGTCGGTGTCGGCGACCTCGCCAGGGAGCTGGGCGTGTCGGCCGCGACGATCCGCCGCGACCTGCGGCTGCTCGACGACCAGCACCTGCTCACCCGCACTCACGGCGGCGCCGTGGCGCACGGCGTGCTGTACGAGCTGCCGCTGCGCTACCGCAGCGGCCGCCACGGCGAGGAGAAGCTGCGGATCGCGCGCGAGGCCGCTGCCCGTGTCAGCGAGGGCACGGCGATCGGCCTTACCGGCGGCACCACCACGACCGAGGTCGCCCGGGCGCTGGTGGCCACGCCGCGCCTGACGGTCGTCACCAACTCCCTCAACATCGCCTCCGAGCTCGCCGTGCGTCCGAACCTGAAGCTGGTGGTGACGGGCGGCGTGGCCCGCGCCGAGTCCTACGAGCTGGTCGGGCCCGCTCGCGGAGTCCGCCCTGTCGGGGCTCAACCTCGACCTGGTGCTGGTGGGCGTCGACGGAATCTCGGTGCGGGCCGGGCTGACGACCCATCACGAGGTCGAGGCGCACACCAACCGCGCGCTGATCGACCGCGCATCGGTGGTCATCGTGGTCACCGACAGCTCGAAGCTCGGGGTGGTCGCGTTCGCGCAGATCTGCGGGCTCGAGCGGGTGACCGAGGTGATCACCGACGCAGCCGCCTCACCGGCAGCGGTCGCCGAGCTGACCGCCGAGGGCGTGCGCGTCACGGTCGTCTAAGCGCGGCGGATGCCCTCGGGGAGCGCGTCCCCGTGGGCGTCGATCAGCTCCTCGACCACGGCGTGGATCTCGTCAGGCGAGAGCGACGCGGCCGCCGACGGGTCGAGGAGAGCCGCGTGGTGGACGTAGTCGCGCCGGCCCTCGAGGACCGCCCGCACCGTCAACTCGCACACGTTCAGGAACGTGCGGTTGAGCGCTGCCAGTTGCGGCGGAAGCGCCCCGACGACCGTCGGCTGCACGCCGTTTCGGTCGACCAGGCACGGCACCTCGACGCAGGCCCCGGCGGGCAGGTTCGTGATCAGATCGTCGTTGCGCACGTTGCCGTAGATCACCCGCTCCTGCCCGGTCAGCATCGAGTGGATGATCAGCGAGGCGTACTCCTGGCTGCGCTCGATCTCGATCTCCTCGCCAGCCTCGAGGCTCTGCCGCATCTGCTCGTAGAGCTCGAGGTTCTCCTCGCTGCGGGCGACGTACTCGCCGGCGGGGATGCGGAAGTGCTCGATGGCCTCATCACTGTGCATGAACCAGGGCAGGTACTCGGCGGAGTGCTCGCTCGACTCGGTCGGGAAGTAGCCCAGCCGGCGGTACATCTCGACCCGCACGCGCCGGCGCAGCTCGGGGTCGCGTTCGATGGCCCGGTCGAGCAGCGGGTACAGGTTCTCGCCGCCGCGCTCGAACCGCAGGATGAACGCCTGGTGGTTGACGCCGGCGCCCGAGGAACGTGACCTCGTCGAGCGGCACGCCCACCAGCTCGGCCAGCTCGGCCGTCGTGTTCTGCACCGAGTGGCACAGGCCGACGATCCGTTGCTGCGGCGTGCCGGCGTAGGTCGCCCAGCACAGCATGGCCATGGGGTTCGTGTAGTTGAGCAGCCACGCGCCGGGGCACAGCTCGGCCATCTCGTCGCCGAGCGCGAGCATGACGGGGGCCGTGCGCAGTGTGCGGAAGATGCCCCCGATCCCCAGCGTGTCGCCGATCGTCTGGCGCAGCCCGTGGGCGGCGGGGATCTCGAAGTCGAGCAGGGTGGCCGCGTGGCCCCCCACCTGGATCATGTTGATCACGTGATCGGCGCCGTCGAGGGCGCGGCGGCGGTCGAGGTGGGCCTCGACGCGCGGCTCCGCGCCGAGCACACCGGCGGTGTAGCTGGCCATGGCCTCGGCGACCGCGAGCCGCTCGGGGTCGATGTCGTGCAGCGCGATCTCGCAATCGCGAAGTTCGGGGAACGAGAGGATGTCTCCGAGCAGGTTTTTGGTGAACTCGACGCTGCCCGCACCCATGAAGACGATTCGTGGCATGATTGAGAGTGTTCCACATCCGCTCGAATCGAGCAAGAATGTTCACGACGTCGGAGAACCGCGCACTTCAGCAGCTGTCCACCCGCCAGGGTGCGCTCGCGGTCGTCGCCGCCGACCAGCGGGTCAGCCTGCGCGCGATGTTCGAGCGGGCCGGGGGGGCGTCTGACCTCGAGGCGCTGCGCGAGTTCAAGCGTGCGCTGGTGGTCGCCCTCGCCCCGGGGGCAAGCGCCGCTTCTGCTCGATCCCGAGATCGCCCTGCCGGACGTCGTCGACGGCGGCCTCGTGCCCGCCGACGTGGGCCTGCTCGTGTCGGTCGAGGTGAGCGGCGCCGAGTGGTCGGACGGCCTCTCACCCGCCCGCCTGCTGCCGGACTTCGGAGCGGCGGGCGTCCGCCGGATGGGCGGCACGGCGGCCAAGCTGCTCGTGCGCGTCCGCGCCGACCGCGAGGATGCCGCCGGCCACAACGCCGCGATCGTCCGCGAAGTCATCCGCGACTGTGCCGAGCACGATCTGCTCGCGGTGGTCGAGGGGCTCGTCTTCCCGCTTCCGGACGAGCCCGACGAGGACTACCGGCGCCGGCGCCCGGAGCTGATCCGCGACTGCGCCGTCCTGCTCGAGGAGTGCGGCGCCAAGTACCTCAAGCTCGAATACCCGGGCAGCGAGGCAGCGTGCCGGGCGATCTCGGATGCCGTCGGCGTGCCCTGGGCCCTGCTCTCGGCCGGCGTCGACCACCCGACGTTCGTCGTGCAGCTGCGGGCGGCCCGGGCGGCGGGCGCGTCGGGATTCATCGCCGGCCGCTCGATCTGGAAGGAGGCGGTCGGGCTGCCGGCAGCCGACCGCGACGCGTTCCTCACCGGGGAGGGACGGCGACGACTCGACGAGTTGCTCGGATTGCTCTAAAACGGGGGAAGAACATGCGCGTGAAACGACACACTGTCCGCCTGACCGCGACCGCGCTCGTCGTGGCCGCGGCGTATCTCGTGCCGGGGGCGGCGAGCTCCGCCGCCTCGCTGCCCGGCGTGGCGGCGCACATCCCTGCGCCCGTCGTGGTGGGCTCCCCTCGCATCGCGGGCCGGATGCGGGACGGCGGCACCGTCGTCGCCCGCGGCGCCGCGTGGCACGTGCCGGCTCTCCCCGCCGGCGACCGCCTGCTCAGCTTCGAGGTGGCCTACGTGTGGACGACCTGCGCGACTTCCGCGAGTTCCTGCCGCCCGGCGGCCGATACCACCGCGACGCCGTTCGCAGCCCGCCGCTACGTCGTCGGGCACGCCGATACCGGCCGCCTGCTGCGGCTGACCGAGACGGCGACCGAGGTCGTCGAGACCGACCCGGCGACGTTCACCTTCCGGGTGGTGCGCGCGTCGGCGAGCGCGCTGGCCCGCACGCCGGTGCGGCCGTACGCCGCGGGCCGCGCCCCGCGCAGCGCGTTTATCAACGGCACGCCCGAGCACCGCACCGCGTCCGCCGAGGAGTACTTCGACGTCTCACCCGCGCACTTCAACACCGCCGACGGCACCCCCGTCGTCCGCTACCGAATTGACGCGCGCCGATGGCGGCTGCTTGCCGCCACCCGGCTCGTCTACACCGGCAAGCTCCGGCCAGGCCTGCACCGGGTGGCCGTGCGCACGTCCAACACGGCCGGCACCACCCTGCGGTCGTTCCGGTGGCGGGTGGTGCCGCTGCCGGCCCCGCTTGCCTGCGTCCCCCGCAAGGGCGGGGCGTGCTGGTATCCGCCCCACCTCGACAGCACCGGCCGGCCGATGCGCTGGGACTGGCAGATCGGCCGCGTGACGCCGCTCGAGCGCACAGGCGCCCAGGCCGTCGACATCTACGACATCGACGGCTTCCTCACGACCCCGGCCGAGGTCAAGACGCTGCACACCCAGTGGCCGGGCAGCACCCTCGCCCACCCCAAGGCGGTGTGCTACCTCGACCTGGCCTGGGAGGACTACCGGCCCGATGCCAGCCCACCCTTCCGGGGTGGCGGGTTCCCGGTCTCGACGCTCGGCAACGTCTACTACGGCTACTCGCAGGAGCGGTGGCTCGACCTGCGCCAGCTCGATGCCCTCAAGCCCGTGATCGACGCGCGCCTCCGCATGTGCGCGGCCAAGGGCTTCGACGCGGTCGAGCTCGACGACATCGACAGCTTCGACCCGCCGTCGACGACCGGCTTCCATCTCACGCCCGGTGACGCCCAGAACTTCCTGAGCTACGCCATGAACGAGGTGCACCGGCTCGGCATGACCGTGATGTGGAAGAACTCCCCCTACCTGAGCTGGTGGGGCCGCCGCTACTCCGACGGGGCGATCGTCGAGGAGTGCTACATCTACCACCAGTGCTTCTCATCCCAGGTCGCCGGGAGCACGCAGTACGGGTTCACGTGCACCAAGGTCACCGGCCCCACCCCGTGCGGGTGGGACGACTTCACGACCGACAGGACGGCCCACCAGCCGAACGGGAAGTGGGTCGGCGAGGTGGAGTACGCAGAGGACGGCTACGTCTGCGCGCCCGGCGCCTCGTGCCCGCTGCCGCGGAGGTTCTCGACCTACTGCGCGGCGGTCGAGGGCCCGAGCTACGGGTTCTCCGCCATGCGCCTGGACGTCGACCTGGACGGGCGGCTGTTCCAGACGTGTCCTAGGGGAGGCTGACCCGCCGTTAGATCAGATCGGGCCCGAAGCGGGTCAGGCGGAACAGTGCCGTGCGCGGGAGCCCGGCTGGCGGCTTGCGGAACGCGTGCACCCGCAGCCGGGTGTAGCGGAGACCCAGCGGCGTCTGCACGAGCCGGCGCGCGACGACCCGCACGCGGAAGTGGACGAAGTGGCCGCTCGCGCAGTCCGGAACGCAGGTGTTGGCAAAGCCGACCCCACGCCCGATCGCGCGCCCGGCGCCCCACCGCAGCCAGTGCAGCTTGGCCACGCCCCAGTTCGCATCGGCGCACGCGAGCACGACCTCGCGCGGCCGGACGCGGTGCTGCCCCCCGCACAGGATGATGACCGGCCTGGAGGCCGCCGTCGGTGAGGCCGACGCGGTTGCGGCGGCCGCCGCCGTCATGGCGACGACGAGCACGAGCACATTGCGAACCAGGCGGACGGTGGACATGGCGGTGCCTCCAGCGCGAGTGACGACGGTTCTCAGAGTGTGACGCACGGGTGTAACGGCTGGGTCACGAGGAGACGACTCTCAGGCATCGCCCGAAGGCTCTGGCCACGGGAACACTCTGCCGATCGCCGCTTCAAGAGCCCTGCGGTCATCCTCGAAGAACTCCACGAGTAGCTCGCGCAGTTCCGGACTCCATGGGGGCTTCTCGCCCGAAGTGAGCAGACCTTCGCGAGCGGCCGTACGCAGCCTGCGTGGGACGGCCGCCCGCGTGACCGCACGAACCGAGGGGCTGCCCATGACTCGTCCGGCGAGCGACGACCGCGGCCGGGCGTACTCGTTGCTCCGTGGAAGCCCTCCAGCCTCGCTCGGCGGCGGGACGCCAAGGAACGCTGCCAATCGATCCGCCTCATCGGACTCGGGCGAGATCACCTCCTCGAAGCACGCGACGAAGAAGCGGTCGCCGAACGCCGCCACGTACTCCTGAACCTGGCCCGCATAGAGGCCGAGCCGCAGATAGGCGTTGAATACCCAGACCGAATCCGGATCCCGCATCTCGGCCGCGACGGCGTCGCCGAACGCCCGGGCTTCCGTCCCCTCGCGCACATTGTTCAGGTAGTGGGAGTAACCGCGGTCGGCCGGGGCACGCAGGAGCGCCACGACCCGTGCGGCGGGCGCGAAGGCGCGAATCTTCGCCGCAACCCCAGGTGTGGGTAGATAGGACGTACTGGCGTCGACGCGGAAAGCCGCGGCCGACCCGGGCCCGTAGAGTCGCCGGTAATCGGCCGGGGATTCAACAGTCCTCAGCGTGCCCCTACCTCCCGGTCCCGCCCCGACCTCGGATAGGTGATGAGGCTCCTTCAACCACGGGACGTACCAGCCCGCCTGGCGACCGAGGTACTCGGCCAGCGAGGTGGTCCCCGCCTTCGCCGCACCCACGACGAACACATTGGGCGCACCTGGAAACGGATCCTCGGCGATCACTGCAGGTGGACGTTAGATGCGTGAGGCGTCGGTAGCAGCGTGCCCTCCATCGTGGCTTCCTCCGTCGCCTGCGCTGCACGCCGCCGCTGAAACTCCATCCCGATCAGGAATCCCACCGGCACGAAGAGATACCGGTTGTAGATGTCGTTCTGCACGACTCCTTCAATCAACCAAACCATGAAGGACAGCGTAAACGCGGAGGCGAGAATCCGTTGCGGCGCATCTATCGGATACGCGCGGCAAAGACGAATTCCGAGCGCAAGGGTGCCGAAGACGAACCAGAGGAACGCAACCAGGGCTGGAACCCCACCCGCTTGGAGCACCTGCAGATAAATGTCCGTCGCATACCGGACCACCGAGAAGCCGACGCCCGTGAGTGGGTGGGCGACCGCGGAGTCCAGTGCCTGTCTGTAGAGGAAGAGACGGGTCGAGTTGGCTCCATTTTCTGCCGAGCTCAGACTGAAGAGGCGATTCACCGCCACCAGATTCGGGCTGGACGCGCTCGCACCCGCGAGCGCAAGCAACGGCACCAGTGCCGCCACCGCCAGAATCCCCACCCCCACACGGGTGCGCATCGGAGGGCTCACGATCGGACATAGAATCACAACGACCACCGCCGCGAGCAGTGCCGCGCGTGAGCCCGAGATCATGATCGCTACCAGTGCGGCAACCAGCACGGAGCCGTAAAAGACTCGGGACCGCATCGTCTTAGCCAGCACTGTCACCTGGGCAATCGCGTACGGGATCACCATGGCCGCCACGATGCCAAGGTCATTCGGTTGGAGGGTCAGGCCGGTCTGCCGCCCAACGTACCCTCGGCCCGCGAAGAAGTGCCCGATGCCGGTGTTCAGTGTGTAGTCGAGCAGTGCGACCACGCCGTTGATCAGCACGGAGGCCGACCACGCGGCACCTGCGACCGCGAGCCTTGCGGGAGAAGAACTGATCGCACCGACGAGAAGGGGCGTCAGTATGAGAGCCAACGCGAACTCGAGCGCTTTACCCAGATCGGAACTCACACCACCCACCGGGTCAGCAGTCGCGGCCGTGATCCCGGACGCCAGCAGGAGCACCCCGCTGAACACGAGGTAGGGCGGGGTGAGCGTGAGCCACCGACGCTCGACGACCGCGGCCATACCGAGGCATGCGGCGCTGAGCACAAAGAGGGCGTCGGCGACCTCCACACCTCCGTGTATGTGGACGGAGATCAGCGTTACCGCGACGAGACCGGCGAATCCAGAGGCAAGGCCAAACCGAAGCAGCGGAGAGTACGAAACGCAGTCATCCAACCTCCCGAGCCACGCGGCGAACCACATCAGCAAAAGCAGCCCGGCGAGCGCCGCCAAGCCGATGAGGACCGCTGAACGGGGCAGCGTCGCGGATACCAGGCCAACGCCGCCGCCGGCGGCCAGCGCAATCATCAGCAGCCCAACCGACCGGGCCAACTGACCGCCGCGCACGCGAGTCCGGTTTGGAGCATGCACCACGTTTATCTCCCGGTGTTCCGAGTGGGGTCGACCTCGTGTGAGACGGGTGTTCGACCGCCGCTCACCGCAAGTGCCTGCTCGATCACCTGGCTGAACGCATCCGCGATCCGATCGATATCGAACGTCGATTCGGCATAGGCCCGGCCGGCCGACCCCATTGCCTGGAGTTGGTTGCGGTCGCCTATGAGGGCTCCGGCGGTCTCGAGGAATGCAGGGCCGTCGTGCGGATCCACGACAACTCCGGATCCCGCCCGCTGGATGATCCGAGCTGCGAGATTCTCGGACGGGATCGCCCCAAGAATGGCGCGCCCCGCACAGTGGTAGCTGAGCACTTTCGAGGGCACCGAGTACTGCCCCGCATCGCTTTGCAGGATCGCAACCAGCACGTCGGCGCTGGCAAGCACGTCGGGGAGTTCGCTGTAGGGCTGGTAGGGCAGGAGAATCAGATTGTCCAGCCCATGCGCACGAGACTGTCCGGCGAGCCAGTTCGCGCCGCGGCCCTCCGAAACCACGACCACTCGCACATCCGGGTGTGCACGCATCGAGATCGCGAGGTCGCGGATCAACGCTGGATCGTGCTTCACCCCGAGCGTGCCGGCATAGACGAAGTTCCGGGTCTGGGCCAGCCGATGGGCACGAGACCACGCGTTGTCGTGCGGCCGGAGCGGCGTCTCCGAGAGAGGGGCCCAATTCTCGATCACAGTGATCCGCTCTGACGACACTGACCACGCCGCGAGTTGCGGCAGAAAATCCTCGGATATCGGGACGACCGCGGAGCTCTGGCGAAGGGAGGTCGCCTCAACTCGGCTGAGGACGAAGCCGGCGATCGCACTCACCGTGCGGGGCCGGCCTCGCGCGAGCGTGAGCTTCGTCCCGACGCTCCAGACATCCTGCTGCCAGAAGATGAACGCACGCGGGAGTCTGGTCTTCCTCACCAGCAACCACTGACTCAGCAGCGGCGTGTTGCCCGACATCAGTACTTCCGTATTCTCGGCGGTCGCAATCTCGGACACGATTCGCGCGTACTGAACTTCATAGACCGCACGCTTGATCACCGAGTACTTGTTGAACGGCCGGCCGAGGTCGATCCCCTGGATGCGGAGCGTCGCCGGGTCATCGGCCGTGACCTCGATTCGGCCCTTTCCCTTGAGATCCGAGGCGCAATGGAGGTGAAGGACGTCGAAGCCCCTCTCGGCCAGGCGCCGGCTCAGCTGAATCTGAAAGGCGTGTCCGGCGAAGTCATGAACGACGATCCGGGTGCCCGTGGCGCTCGCGGTTCCGGTCCGCGCGCTGTCCGCGGTGATGTCACCCACCGGGCGTCTCCCGCTTCACCGCGCACGTCACGTAGGCCGAGGGGTTGTCGAACCTTGTTGGGTTGACCCTGTGCCGTTGGCCTCGACGGCAGCCACTCCATTCACAGATGCGCGCTCCGGGCCAGGGCTATAGCCATAGCTGCCATAGCCGTACCCGTCGCTTCCAGCGCCGACCCCGGCGAGCACGTACCCCAGCACCGGGCTACCGAGCGTGCAGAGGACGCGGTGAAGCTCCTGCAACGTGTCGCGCTCGGTGTTCTTGAGGTGGACGACCGGAATCACCCCACCTACAAGACGGCTCAGCGCGACCGAATCGACCACCGGGAGAAGCGGCGCGGAGTCGATGACGACAACGTCGGCTCGTGTGGAGAGTTCGCTCAGCAGATTACGCAGGCGGTCGCTCTCCATGAGTTCCGCGGGGTTCGGCGGCATCCCCCCAGCGGGGAGGAGGGTGAGCGTGCCCTGCGAGCCGCCCGGGGAACCGGGAATCGGGACGGGCACCAGGACGTCGTCGAGTGACACCGACCCGATCATCACGTCGGTGGCGCCTGGCGCGATCGGCACCTTGAAGAACGTGGACACGAACGGCCTTCGCAGGTCGAGGTCAAGCAGGATGACGCGTCTCTCGCTCAAGGCCAATGCGTAGGCGAGGTTGGCGCTGGTTGTCGACTTCCCCTCCTGCTCAACGGCGCTCGTCACCATCACGGTTCTCGCGTTAGCCTTGAGGTTGCTGAAGTCGAATCCGACCCTGAGCTTGCGATACGGTTCGGACTCGACGGCATCCCCATCGATCATTGCGATGGTGTTGCCCGATCGAAGGGCCTTGGACGGGGCGGGGATTCGCGCGAGGAGCGGGATGCCGAGGGTGCGGCCAATCTCGCTCGTGGAGCGAACCCGGGTGTCCAATGCCTCGCGGAGGAACGCTGCGATAACGCCGATGACGCACCCCAGAACGAAGCCCAGCAGCAGATTCTGGGGAACGTTCGGCTGTACCTGATGCGCACCCGTTGCGGACGTCGAGACGGTGGTACCCGGATTGCTCTCCTGGGTCGCGATCAGGCTTTGGAGATTCGTGATCTTTCCAACCAGCTTGTTCAGCTGGGCGTTCACCGTTGACACCGACTGTCCGGCATTGTGGAGCTTGACGGCCTGCGCCTCGAGCCCGGCCTTCTCGTTCTGAAGCTTTCGAAGTGTGTTCGTCAGCCCGGCGGTGCCCACGGCGGTTTCGTATTTGACGAACGCCGCTGCGTACGCGTTGACGAGCGCCTCGGCGACCGCGGGTGACTTGCTTCGTACCGAGAATGTGAGGATGTTGTTGGTGGTGCTGGGCGTGATTGTCGTGACCCGTAGCGCGGTCACGCTGTCGACGCCCGGCAGGTGCGCGGCGGTCGCGGCGAGCGCCGCGACGGTGTCCGTATGGGCTACCTCGGCGAGATTCGCGACGATGCGCGCCTGCACATCGTTCGACTGCTGAGCGCCTGCGAGCTGCCCGACCGAGGTGCTGACCAGCACCTGGGAGGACGCCTCGTAGACCTTGTGCTCACGAGTCGAGACGGCGAATGAGGCCGCGACGGACGCCAGAAGCACGACCAAGACGATCCACTTCCGCCGCCGGATGACCGCTAGATAATCGACCAGCGTCGCGTACCGCGGTGAACTCATCAGATATGCCTCTCTTGCCGTCTGGGACGAGTGCGCGGAGCGATTACCCCCAGGATGTTCCAGTGATACGTGCATGCGCGAGCATCGTCAAGGGCTGAAGAGCACGGCGGGTTTTTGCTCAGCGCGATCCTTCCCTTTCTGCGCGGCGTACCAGCCGGGAGTAGAGACGCAGTTCGCGCGACAGAGGGTTCAGAGTGGCGGCGGCGGTAAGAGCCCGTCCCTCGAGTCGCCCTTCAGAGGCCTGCGCAAGCCCGAACTGGAGCTTCCACTCGGCAGGGTCAACAGCCAACCCCCGTCGGAAAGCGTCACGAGCGTCCGCCTTGTGGCCCATCCCGAGCGCCGCATAGCCCGCTGCGATCCACGGGTCGTATGACCATGGCATCCATCGGCGGGCCGATCTGGCCTCACTCGCCGCATTCGCCCAGTGACCCGCGTTGACATCGTGCTCGGCTGCTTCGAGGTGCTCCGCACCGATAGCGCCCATCGTGAGCGCCAGCGTTGCGGCGACGAGGAGCGCGCTCGCGATGAGCGTCACCGGCGCGCTTGTCTTCAGATCTCGTTGCTCGGCGCCGCGGTTCGCTACCACCAGACAGGCGGCCATCCCGACGCCGAGCAGTCCCACCGCCGGCAGTTGCCAATCCCAGTCGACGCCGGTGTGCACGACGAACATTGCAAACGCCGCAAGGCACGCCGGCACGAAAGGGCGCCTGCGCGCTGCGATCCCTTGTGCCCCCGCGAATCCGAACGCGAGGAGCAGGAGCGCCAGTCCCACAACCCCCGTCTCGGCGGCGGTTTCAAGATATGCGGAGTGCGCGAAGTCGCCCTCGAGTCCCGTGGTGCGGTGCAAGAGCCAGACTCTCGCGAATCCTCCGGCTCCGATGCCAACCACGGGGTGTGACGCAAACTCAGATGCTGCTAGTCGCCAGAGTTCAGGTCGGGCTTCGAGTGTGGTCGCCAGCAGCCTTCCCGGCTTTCCCGGCGCGCTGCCGGCGCCGCTTGCCGATAGCGTGAGCAGACAGATCGCACCGACAGTTGCCATTGCGGCGACCGCGACGACCACTCGTCGCAAGACTTGGTCGGATCCACGCCATGAACGCGAGATCACCAGCGCGAACGGATTGAGGCAGAAACGGATCAGAATCACAGCGAACGCGCACCCGAAGACCAGCGCGACCGACACGACGATCGCGGCGTGATGTGACCGCGAGTCGAGGGTGGTCGCGGTCAGATGAGGATCCAGGATCGCTGCAACGACCGGAACCATCGCCGCCAGGGCACACAGCACAGCCGCCACGAGCACGCGGACACATTTGCGGTGTGCCACCGCGGCGACCGCCACGCCCAGAACCGTCACGGCGATCCCGCCTCGGCTCAGAGTGAGATACAACGCCAGTCCGAGAACGGGGGCGCTCGCGGCCGCGGCGATGCGCACGCCGGGCCTCGACCCATCCAAAATGATGCCGATTGCGAGAATCAGTCCGATCCCCGCGATCATCGCCAGCCCGTTCCAATACCCGACGGGGGCGAAAAGGCGACCGGCGACCCCTGCCGTCTGGGCATATGAGCTGCCGGGTAGGAGGCGCACCCCAACTCCGAACGCTGCCACCGCCACGCAGCCCACCCAGGCCGCGCCAGCAAGGAACGCGACGGAGCGCCCTCTCGATCCGGCGATGACTGCCAGAGAGAGCAGTCCGTAGGTGCCGACACGGGCGGAATCCGGCACAGTCGCCGTCGCATCGGCCGACCACGAGAGTGAGGCGAACCCCCAGGCGGAGAGCCCTAGGAGCGCGAGCGGCAAAATGAGTGGACGGCCCCGCAAGCGCGCGGGGGCCTGCACGACGCCCCCGACCGAAACCACCGCGAGCGCAGCGCCGGCTAGCTCGTACGTGCTCGGCGCAACGCCTCCATTCTGGAAGGCGAGCAGAATGAAGCCTACGCCAAGTGCCGCTGGAAGCAGCAAATCTCGGTGGTATATCGAGAAAGATCTGCTGTATCGCGGTACCATTCAACCATGAAGGCTAGCCGACCTGGCAAACTCCGGAGTCTCCACGAACTCCGCGGGGTGATTGCGGCCATGGCGTTGCTTGCCGGCCTACTCGCCCTCGTTGCGGTCTCGGGCTCGCTTTCCGTTGTGCGTCCGACGCACCTGATTGCCACTCCAACCGACCTGGTGTCGCCAACATCAGCGTGGCCGACTCAACAACAGTCGCTCGTGATCCGCCGGGCCTGCCTCGGTCGCCCTCACACGGAGCCCGATTGGTGTCCGGCTACCAGGCGGCCGAGCGGACGGTGAGTGTCGCAATGGCCCGGGGTCGGCGGCTCCGGTGGCGTGCGAGTTCCCACCTCGCACACAGCCATCTGTTCCTGGCGGCGAACCGCCTTGATCGCAATCGCGCAGTCGTCGATAGGCGGACAGAACTCGTCATCGAGGGCTTCCCTCGGTCGGCCAACACCTTCGCGGCCGTCGCGTTTCAGGTGGCGCAGCCGCGACCGATTCGGCTCGCCCACCACCTCCACGCACAGAGTCAGGTCACGTGGGCGCTCAAGGCGGGCATACCAACGTTGGTGGTCATCCGGGAGCCGTCCGAGGCAGCAGCGTCCGTCGTCACTCGGTCCCCCTATCTGACCCTCTCAGATGTGCTGGGCGGATACGCGCGCTTCTACGAGTCCCTCATGCCCCACCGTGACGCGTGCGTGATCGGACGATTCGACCTTGTGACGACTGACTTCGGCGGCGTGATCCGCGATCTCAACGCTCGCGCCGGCACACACTTCGAGCCCTTTGAACACAACGAGGCGAATGCCGCCGCGGTCTACGGGCTGATCGATCTGCGGACGAGCCAGCCGACCCTGGCGGGAGCCGTCGACCGCTTCACCTCCGGCGCGATTAGCCTACAGGACCTCGACGCGCTTCGGCGTGAGGCCGGCCCAAGCGCTTCCCCCGTCCCCGAGCACAGAGTTGCGCGACCATCCGCTCTGCGGGCTGACAAGCTTGGCGCTTTGGCAGAGCGGATTCGAAGCCGCGAGCTCGCACCCCAGTATGGTCGGGCCGAGGCCGCGTTCAGTGCGTTCGCCGGCCTGTCGTAGGAGTCCAGGCAACCGCCTTCGGCGGCGCTACTCCGCGCCGGAGGATCCGGCGTAGGCGGCACGCCCAATCTGCCCTCGCTGGGGCAGTGCCCCGGCGATAGCCAAGCCAGCCACGAGGACAAGTCCGGCGACGGCCGAAACCACGACGATCTCGGCGGCGGGGGTGTAGCTGGACGTCAGGATGGCCATTATGCCCGCGGTAACCCCGAAGGCCACCATCACCAAGGACACCTTCCCGGTTGCACGGTCGAACGGTTGGATGCGGAGGTTCTTCCACACCTGCAGAAGGCGCAGTCCGTTGCTCAGGACCACGGCCAAGGCCCACGCTGCCCCCGCACCCACCATTCCGTATTCCGGAATCAGAACGATGTTCAACGCGACGTTCACGACGACCACGAGTGCATTGATCCGGAAGGTCACGTCCGCACGGCCGATCATGGTGATGACGTATCCACACGGCCCCGTGGCCGCATTGACCAACTGGGCAGCGGCAAGCATGGCGAGTGGGACTGCCGCCCGCGCATAGCTTTGTCCGTAGAAGAGCGTCAGGATCGGGGATGCGAGCAGGGCCACCAGGAGCAGAGGTGGAACGCCGAAGATGACGGCCAACCGGGTCGCGAAGGAGTACATCTTCCCGAGCTGGGCGATGTCCCCGGTCGTGTGCAAACGGCCGATCACCGGTTGGAAGGCAATGGCTACAGGCAGAACGAAGACCAGGCCGAGGGCGACCGTCCGGGTGGCGACCGAATAGGCCGCGACGTCTTGGGGTGGACGCCAAAGACCGAGGAGCAGTGTGTCTGCCCAGAGAGTGCCCGCACCCGCAAGGACCGTCCCCCACTGAAATGCCGAGAAGCGTACCAACGCACGCTTGTCGAGTGCCGCCGAGGTGGCATCCGCGGTGAGGAAACGCCGGGTGACGAACGCCGCTGCGCAGAGCGTGACCACGCTCGTCGCGGTCGACGCCAGTGCAGCCCCTGCCGCACTCGCGCCCATGAGCAGGACGAGCCACACAAGTCCGAGACGGAGTGTCCCATCCAGTATCTGATCGACGTAGACATACGATCGCATCCGCCCGGTGCCACGGCTCGCTCCGATCAGCACAGATTCGACCACAATGAACGGCAGGCCGACCGCCATCACCCGCAACACGTCAGCCAGAGCAGGAGCACCGAACCATCCCGCGACCCACTGTGCTCCGAGTATCGTCGCGATCGCGACTGCCGTCGATGCCAGACCCGAGAGCTTCACCGAATATCGGATCGAGGACGCGGCCGCCGCGCGATCGCCGGCGGCGAGATGCATGGCTACGTAACGGACCGCCGTTACATCCAGACCCAGGGTGGCGACCACCGAAAGCAACTTGATCGCGGCGAATCCTTCGAAGAACACACCCGCTTGCCTCTGAGGCAGCCAGTGAGCGAGCGCGAGCACGAGGCAAAACTGTGTCAGGCTCGAAACGCCGAGGCCGGCGAAGTTGAACATGGATCTGTGGGCGAGAACGCGCTTCTCCGCCGCCAGTTCAGCGGGTGCGGCGCTACCAGGACTGGTCATGTTCGTATCCCATGTCGACAAGCAGTTGACCGCCAAGGCGTTTGAAAAGGTCGGTGAGTGCCGGGGTGAAGTAGTCGCGCCAGCCGCCCGATACGCCGCGTCGGAAGGTTGTGCTCGATGGTGTCCAAACCGCATCGGCGACGCGTTCCGCGCCGGCTCGGTCGAGCGGTCGATCCACGAATGCTGCAATCTGGGAGACGGTGTCGATCTGGATCTCCCGGTCGCCTCCACCCCTCACTCCGATCAGGTCCTCGAAGCGCACAACCCTGACGCCGGGGGCCGCCCCCCACGGCAGAAACGCTCCCACCCGCTGGTCAAGTGACAGCAACTCGGGGGAATCTTCTGTCGCGGGCAATCCCGTGATCGACGCGCGGATTCTATCCTCATCCGAGCCGAGCGCGCGGAAGCGCTGATGGAGATGGTGTTCCTTGAGCTTGCTGGCGTAGAACGCGAAGGACACCGCGACGTCCCGAGGGTCGCGGACAAGGAGCATCATGCGGAATTCGAGATCGCCGAAGGCCGACTCGAAGCCGGGCCACGCGGGGATGTGGGCGGTCGCGTACTGCCCGTTTCTGACGCGGTCCATGTGGGCCCGAGCGATGCGCAAAGCGTCTGCGGACTCGTCCGCCGTGAGCGGGGCCCCGCTCACGTGATGCAGCGTCTCCGGCTGGACGTGCACGCCAGCGTATGCCATTTTGGGCAGCCGCGAGAGGACGCCCACCGCGAGGTGCGTGCCGGCCTTGGGTACGCTGTTCACGATGACCCGAGGAGCGGGTCGCCACCTGACCACCGACCCCATCCATGTGGCGTACGCCACCCTGGACACAGAACGCGTCGTGACCCTCATGCCGCCGATCAAGCCGCGGATCCTCTGGCCGGTTTGCGCCGTTGGGTGGCATCGCTGCCTCGTTGCATTGCTTCAGCGTACACCGACTCGATTTGGTCGACATGATGACCCAGCGAGAGTTCGTTGGCGGTGCTCCCCCACCCGGCCGCGGAGAGGGTTGCCCATGTATCGTCGTCGTCGAGTAGCAGTCGGGTTGCCGCCACCATGCTCCGCAAGTCGGGCAAGACCAGCCGACCGCCACCCGCCACCCGCACATAATCGGCCAGTCCGCCCACATCGAACGCAACCACCGGTGTGCCGACTGCGAAGGCCTCAAGGGCGACCAACCCCGCGGGCTCGGGCCACACCGAAGGGATCACCGTGGCCACCGCTCGTGACAAGACTTCCTTCACTGTCTCCGGAGCAACCCACCCGTAGACCTCCAGGTTCGGCACCGACCGGGCTTCGGAGTCGAGCCATCCACGCAACTCACCATCGCCGAAGACGCTCACCCGGACATCGGGCAGAGCCCGTGCGAGGTCGGGAAGCACCCGCGCGCCCTTCGCCTCCGTGAGTCGCCCGACAAAGACGATCCCACCCCGCTCCTCACGGGGGGGCGCGGCTTGCTGGGTGACTCCGTGCCGGACGACCTCAGCGTCGATCCCAAAGCCCGAGTACGTGCCGGCGATCGCAGCGGAGATCGCGATCCATGAATCGACTCGTGGAATGTGGGCATGACGCTTCACCTGAAAGAGCGCCGTGTTAAGAGCCCGAAAGGCGACGTCGCTGTCGAGGCGATCGACGGCGCCGCCTGACGCATCCGTCGGGCTCGCCGACACAAATTCATAGTCATGAATGGTTTGCACGACGGGAATGTGTCTCCTTCCGGCCATCACGGCGGGCGCGACGGAGAGCTGGGGGTAGAGCTTGTTCAGATGTACGATGTCCGGTCGAAATGATGCGCACAAAACGGAGAGCGAGCGAGCGGCCGAGCGGTTCCAAAACGCCTCGCACACCACTCGAGCCCTGGTGTCGAACGCAAGGTTGCCACGCGTGGCGTGACTGACCCGCAGCGGGATGAACTGGCCAGATGTCTCGAGGTTCTCTGCGTGGTCGGTCGACAGCCACTGAACATCATGACCGCGGCTTCTCAGGCCGCGGGTGAGTTCAAGGCAGTATCGATCGGCGCCGCCGGTCACGCGTGCGAACTTATTGACGATCAGGATGCGCATGTACAACCGGCAAATCGATCGGGGCCGCCGCAGATGTGCACCCTCTCAAGGGTTAGTCGCCGACACATTGATCCTGCCCACGTTGTCGAGTCCGCCTGAACTCCGTCGGCTCATCAAGTAGAACCGCCATTCCTGCAACCGTCAAGGCTCGGCTCACGGGCGCTTGCATCACCGACCAGCCGCCGAGATGTCGACCGGAGCGCGGAGAGAACTGATGGTGTCGAGAGGCGGAAGTCGAACCCCGCCGGGGAAACTGCGTCGTTATACACCCACGCTCGAATCCTGGGATGCTGCTCGATCCACCGCGCTGCGGAGACCAGCCACCAGCGCTGGCGCATCGCGTCGCCGGGATCGATCGTGGATCCGCTCTCCGACACCATAAGCCGCTTGTGCGTCGTCACTCCCCACGTGTAGAACGGCGTGAAGATCTGCCGAAACCCATCCCACCTCGTATCCGGGTATCGGTTGTACCCGTCTGCGGCGACCCATTGCACATAGCGGCCTCCAGGGTAGAACGTCTGTGCTCTGCCGGTGGCGAATCCTGCGGCGGTGGCAGACCACACAAACTGCGCGTTGGTTGCGTGCTCCGCATGAAAGATCCCGACAATCCTACGCCAGGCGAGTTTGAACTCGTGCGGCGTCCCGATGTAGTGGCTGCCCGGCACGCCGAGCTTCTGGTTCATCTCGAAGCCGAACCGGATAAAAACCGGCTTGTGCAGCGACCTCACGCCGAGTGCCACCGACCGGATCACGCCATCCTCGAGTCCGCTGGCGATCGCACGCGCGGTTGTAGTGCCGACCGCCGACCATGAGATCATGGGTATACGGCCCGCCTCGACATCCTTTCGCTCCTCAACCAGTGGAATCCGATCCCAGGCGCGGTAGTGCGGGTCTATCGAAAGTGTGCATCCAAGCCGTCGATCCAAATTCTCGAAAAAGGCGAGTTGGCCACCGCCGTTCGGGGCCGGCACCCACGCACCCATCAGGATGCCCGAACCGAAACGCGGTAGTGGAGCCGTGACCGGACTTTGGCTCGAGCCACACGCGGTGACGGAGCCGATCATCGCTGTCGTGTAGATGAGGATGAAGCACCTTCGCCCGTGTGACAGCGCCGCCGGACGATGCACGGCCGCCAACAACTTCCCGGCGGAGCGTCGAGACCATCTCTCCTCCTCGAATGCGGCGGTCAAGCAGGGCCGGAATCGGAGAGGCTTGGCAGACTCCGCGTCAACGCGTCGGACAGATGTGACACGAGGGGTTCGTACATCATATCCCGATGATCCCCATCCACACCTATCACCGACAGCTGGCCAGTGATCAGCCGGGACCATCCCCTGACCGGATCGACCGGGGAACCCAGGCGGCGGGCCGCCTTGAAGTATGTGGCGTTCCCGTCGTAGGGCCAGGGCTGATACGTCGATGTCGCCCGCCGGCCGATCTGCCCCAACACCCCGATGTTCGACCATGCTGCGGATTGCCCCCGAACGGTGGCGTGCGCCCGACGAACCGCGGCAAACCGGCGAAGAGACCGGCGCACGACTCGCCGAGCCCTCCCCCGAAGGTCAACGACGAGCCAGCCTGGCACATTCCTCAGTGACGCCATCACGTCGGCGCGGCTGACGAAGTGCGACGGCAGTCCGGCGTCTATCAGTCCAAGAAACGCGACGCATTCCCCGTCTTCGACCAAGCGGCGAGCGAGTTCGAGAACGACGAGACCACCGAACGAGTAGCCTGCCAGAGCGTACGGACCGTTCGGCTGGGCCTCCCGGATCTGACTCAACTGATACTCGGCCATGTCCTCGACACGTCGGTCCGGCTGTTCCCCGTCAGCCAAACCGCGCGACCGCAGTCCATACACACGGCGTTCCGTCGACATGTGTGCGGCCAGCGGCGCGAGCACGAGCACATCGCCGGCAACACCGGGCACGAGGAAGAGCGGCTGTTCGGGGCTGCCTTCCTTGAGCAAAACGAGTGACGATCGGACCGCTCCCGGCTCTTCACGGACGATCTCGGCGAGGGCGGCGATCGTGGGCGCCGTGATCAGCGTCGAGAGCGGCAGGCCGCGGCCCAAACGGTCATAGATCGCCTGAAACAGCGGCACCGCCAAGAGCGAGGTCCCGCCGATCTCGAAGAAATTGTCGGAGCGGTCAATGGGAGAGACACCGAGCAACTGCTCCCAGATCGCGGTAAGTTCGCCCTCGATCGAAGGTGTGGGGTCGCTCGCCACCGGCGTCGGCCCGCTCCGGCCTTCCGCGGCAACCAGGAGCCGGATCGCCTCGAGGCACTCAGGGTTACGGAGCGCATCGACATTCGTGAGCCGTTCCCCGTTGAGGGTGTCGCGAGCGGCGCGCTCGGACCGTTTGGCGTTGTGAGTTGAGGGGAGTTCGGGCACTTGGGCAATGATCGATGGCACGTGCGCAGATGATGCCTCCCGAGCAAGAAGCGCACGGATACGCGCTTTGAGAGGTGGATCGAGGTCACATTGGTCGCGCATGACAAGGAGCAGCACGATCCTCGAGTCGCCCGCAGCAGTGCCGGTGCGCTGCTCAACGGCCATCGCCTCATCGATTTCGGGAATCCGCTGAAGGACGCGGTAGATCTCAGCCGGCCCGATCCGCATGCCGCGGACGTTCAAGACGCCATCGGATCGCCCCAGTACTCGCGCCGATCCGTCGGGTGTGAGTTCGATCAGGTCGCCGTGTGTCCATACCCCTGGGTTGGCTGCGAAGTACGCATCATGAAAGCGGCCTCCCTCAGCGTCACCGTACAGACCCAGCGGGCGGGATGGGAAGGGGCTGCAGCACACCAACTCACCCACGGGCGAGTCCGCGGGCGCATTCGGTGAATGCAGCGTCTGGACATCGAGACCCAGACTGCGACACTGACTCTCGCCGCGGTAAACCGGAAGGTTCGGGTTGCCCAGCACGAAGCAGCCCACGATGTCAGTGCCACCGGAGATCGACTGAACCGGAAGCGAGCCAACATTACGCTCCACCCAATCGTATTGAGCGTCGTTGAGAACCGACCCGGTCGTGAGCACAGCTCGTAACGATTCGAGCGGCAACTCCTGCCGCGGGACGTAGCCACTGTCCTCGCACAGCCGCAGGTAGGGCGGGCTGGTGCCGAATACTGTCACCCTCTCGGCGGCAACGATGCGCCATAGTGTCCCAGGGTCTGCGACGGGGCCATCGTAGACTACGATCTCGGCGCCGCAGGCGAGAGCGGACAGCTGCCAGTTCCACATCATCCATGCGGCGCTGGTTTGAAAAAACAGTTTGTCGCCGGGCCGAAGATCGCCGTGCAGGCGATGTTCCTTTATATGTTCAAGGAGCGTGCCGCCTGCCCCGTGGATGATGCACTTCGGCGGACCGGTCGTGCCTGACGAAAAAAGAATGAACAGCGGATGGTTGAACGGGAACCGGGTCCACGAGTGCTCGACGTTGGCGACGTGAGCATTCGCAGCAACGTCGGCCAAGCGGTGCACCGGGCATCCCAGTCCAGGCGGGACGACGCCGTCGTCGAGGATCACAACCGCTCGCAGCGAGGAGAGCCCGCGCACGACCGCGACCAGTCGCTCTCCGGCGGAAACCGACGACGTGTGCGTCTCGCCACCGAGAGTGACGATCAGGAGAGCCGGTTCGAGTTGCCCGAACCGGCTCAAGATCGCGTCTGCTCCCATCTCGGGTGCCGTGCTCGAAAAGGTGGCACCGACTGTGGCGCTCGCCAGCCCCGCAATCAGGGCTTCGGCGCAGTTCGAGATAACGCTGACGATGCGGTCGCCGGGTTCTACCCCAAGCTCGACGAGCGAACCCGCGAGCGAGAGGACTCGATCGCGTAGCTCTCCCCGCGTGATTCGCTCGTTGGCGCCGGACGCATGCACCGCGGTCACGGCGGAGCGCTTCGCGTCTTCGGCCAAGTCAACACGCAGCAGATTCTCGGCGTAATTCAGATGAAGATTGGGGAAGAAGCGAGCTAGTTCGACGCTATCGCCGGCGCACACCGGTTGGTCGACCCCCTCACGGAGGATGTCCGACCACGCGAGAAACAACCGCCAGAACAGTTCGGTACTCGTCGACCGAGAACCGGTAGAGAGCCTCCTCACCCGAGATCGATCGGCCCAACTCCGCCTCGCAGAACTGTCTGAACGCCGTCAGTTGAGAGGCCGCGACGACCTCCGGCGCTGGGCGAAATACGACGTCTCGGTCACGAGGCGGAGCGTCGGGTCCGGGTTCGACCTTCGTCGCCATCAGCCCGGGCCGCTGAAAGCGTGCATCGAGACGGCAGCCGCGGACAGCCTTTGCCGACTCGCGACCGCTGCGACGTATCCGGGCCAAGGCTTCAGCGACCGAAGCGTCCAGGCACCCGGATCGTCATCGGTCAAATTCAGCATGGAGGGGTAGGGGTTCTCGTCGACGGAGACGCAGAACCGGTCGAACGGCAGTCCCAAACCCTGGCCAACCGCCTTGGCGTACGCCTCCTTGCGCGTCCAGCAGTTGAAGAACGCCTGGATTTTCGCGTCGCCCTGCTTCTCGCGGATCGCAAAAGCTTCCGCGGGCGCGAGGAACCGCTCGGCAATGCGATCGACATCTCCGATTGGCCACACCCGTTCGAGGTCGACACCCACGGGTACGGATCGGCTGACGACAATCACGCACCGATCACCTGATCGCGAAAGGTTGAATTGGAGATCACCCTGTCCCGCGGTCAGGGACGGTTTGCCGAACTGCCCGCGTTCGAGACTGATGTCCACCGGCCGGCAACTCAGATATCCGGCCAGCACGGCTCGTGCGGCGACCTGTGACCCGTGCTTGAGCGTGCGCACCCGTTCCCGGGAGAGCGCCACGCCCGCCGCCACTCCCTCGTCTACATGTGCAGCGATCTCGACCCGCCAGACGTGGATCTCGCCGCGACTCAGCGCCCACGATCCTGGCGCTGGAAGGTACTCATCGCCACTGTCGATCGCGGTTTCAGCGAGATCAGTACCGAGCGCGCCAAGAATCGTCATCAGCACCCGCCGAGCCCCCTACCGAGATGGACATGCCTACAACACTCAAATAGAGAGTGCCACCTCGTTCGGAACGTGTCAAGCTGCGGATCCAAATTCTCCCTGACGAAACAACGGGGAGGCCCGCAAGCGTGGGGCCTCCCCGTTGTGCAGACACCTGGCTGCTCTCAGTACCAGTTGTGCCAGGTGGTGCTGAAGCTGCTTCCAGCCGTCAAAGCCGACACGGTCGACAGATCGTAGGCCGCGGTGGCGTCAACCATGATGCTCTTGTACTTGTTGGCTCCCGAGAAGCCGTTGATCGTGGTCGTGACACCGTGGGCGGTCTGTGAACCGTCTGTGAGCGTCCACGTGCCGTAGTTCGCAAGCGGAGCGATCCCGATCGAAAACGAAGGCCGCTCGGCGATCCACTCGGTGCTCGTGTCGAGGCAGGTGGTCAGTGCGCAGGTCGCACTCTCGGTAAAGCTGTTGGCGGCGTTGGTGGAGTCCGTGACAGCCAGTGTGTACGCCGTGCCGCTGCGGGTGACCGAGGCGGCGATGTCGTCACCGGGCTGAAGCGAGGTACCCACGCTGACCGTCCCAGCGGGATACATCTCGTACCACGTGAAGTACGTGGCGGCTCCCCTGTAGCACCAATCGAGCGTCCCGTCCTGCTCAACCGTCCCGTTGCCCCAGCCGTCGATGCCGACCCACTCCGAGGTGAGCGTGTCCTCCTTGGTGCACGTCACCGCGGGCGTCACCCACTTCCCGCTCACCTGCGTGAAGGTGCCGGCGTTCGAAGCCACATCCGCATAGCCGGACCAGTTGTAGCCAATGGTTGTCGCCGTCCCCTTGATGCCGGTCGCCCCGCCCGGATGGACGAGCATGGCAGGCGCACGGTTGTGATGCAGGTACTTCACCAGTGCCGCCCGCGCCTCTGAGATGAACCTGGCGGACGGGCGGTGCGTTGCCGCCGGTCGGACGGCCCTCGCCGGGGCCGCTGCGCTCGTGATCGTCGAGCTTGCGGCGACGATCAGGGTGCCGGCAACCGCCGCAACGGTGCCGGATACGACGAGAACGCGCGGAACGCGCATACCTACCCCCTCCATTCCAGAAAATGTAAGCCTGCTCGCGCGACGCTACCACGACCGGTCCGGCTCGGCAACTGAGTTCTTTGCCCGCGCACTGTTGCCATGCCTGCAACGAGGCGGCGCAACTAGACTCGGGCGAGCGACGCACATCGGCCGACCCTAAGGAGGCGCCGTGGACGACCAGAAAGCGCAGACACTGCTCGATCGGGAACGCCAGCGGATCACCGCGGAATTGACGGGGCTCGGCCTCGCGCCGGTGGACGAGCTCTCAAGCACCGACCTCGCGGACGACGCGTCCGAGCTGTACCAGGAAGAGGTCGACGTCGGCCGGATCGACGAGCTCCGCAATCAACTCGCGGCGGTCGAGCGGGCCGAGGAGCGGCTGCGGCAGGGAACGTACGGCCGATCGATCTCGAGCGGAGAGCCGATCCCCGATGCACGGCTCGAGGTGCTCCCCACCGCGGAGCGCACGCTCGCCGAGGAAGAGGCGTTCGAGCAGGGTCAGTGAGTCGTGGTGCGGGCGCCGTCCTCCCTGCGTTCGCGGATCTCGGTCAGGGCAACGAGTCCCGCCACCAGCCCCGCCCGCTCGGCCGGCGTGAGCAGCTCGGTCAGCTCGGCGTCGACCGCCTCGACCGCCGCCCCCACCACGCCGGCGGCGGCGCGGCCGCGGTCGGTGAGCTCGATCAGCATCCGCCGCCGGTCGCCGGGATCGGCCCGGCGCTCGAGATACCCGCGGACGACCAGCGTGTCGATCAGCTGGCTGGCCGCCTGTTTGGTGACGCCGAGCTGCCGGATCAGCTCGCCTGCCGTCGCGGAGTTGGCGGCCATGCCTCCGAGCACGTAGGGCCCGTTGCCGGGCATGTCGTCGTAGTCCGCAGCGGCCAGGCGGGCGCGGATGGCGTTGCCGTAGGCGCCCCGCGCTGCACGGAGCAGCGCGGGGATCGGAACCGCTTCAGCGACGTCTTCGGACGGCATCCCCGGGAGGGTACGCCGTGAGGCTCAGATCGTCAACTCACTTGACAGTCAAGTGAATTCAGTGTGCCGTCGGCGCCTTCACGGGCACGTGGTTGTGCACCGTCGCGAACCGCGGCTTCATGTTGTCCATCTTGTCGCCGACCCGGGGAGCGAGCTCGGTCTGGCCGAAGTTCGCGAACTCCTCCTCGGAGCCCCAGATGTCGACGGCCACGAGACCGTCGTCGGTGACGGCCACGACGTGTGAGACGGCCGGGTGGCCGCCGCCGTCTCCGGCATGCGCATCCATGTCGGCCGTCAACGCGTCGTAGTCGCCGGTGGTCATCCCGTCGAGCTCGACGATCACGATCACCGCTGCGTCATCGCCGCTGCCGTGGAGGTGGTTGTGCACCGGCACGATCTGCGGCTGGGTCTCCGGCACGCCGGCCTGCTGCAGCGCCGCACCGAGCTGCGCCTCGTAGAAGCGCTGGATATCCTCGGGCGACTCCCACACGTCGGCCACGAAGAGGCCCGTGTCGGTGACGCCGGCGGTGTGGCTGATCAGCCCAGGAGGCGCGTTTTCGGGCGAGAGGACGCCCAGCAACTCGTCCACCTGGTCGTACTGGTCGGCCGTGACACCTTCGAAGTCGAGAATCATCAAGACGGCCATTGCCGCCTCCTTTGCTCTTGGGAGAAACCGGTCGGCGCGAACGTACCACGCATCGGCCGGTCGGGTACCCTCCACCTATGCGCCGGTTCGTCACTGGTCACGCCGCGATACTGGCGGTCCTGCTGTGTCTGCAGGCCACCGCCACGATGATGGCCATGCGGCGTGACCCGGAGGACCGGTTCCGGGCGGCGGCCATCAGCGGACTCGTGTGGGTCTCGCTGCGCCGGATGGCGCCGATCGACTCCGATCGTCGCCGCCCGCGCCCGCGCGCGAGCTAACCCCGCCGCAGGACGCGATCGAGCAGCGAGGGCGATCGCGGCTGGGTCGCCTTCCACTCGTCGTAGAGCGGCAGCCGCCCGGCCTTGCGCGCGGCCGCGACGCACTCGGTGTGCGCATGCCGGCGGCGATTGGCGTCGCCCTCGGGCGCGATCAGCATGTGGCTCGTCATGGCGTGCAGCCGGTAGCCGCACAGCGGGCAGCGGTAGTTCGACGGCTTGCGGTTCTGCGCCGGCCGGATCACCCACCACCGTGCCTTGTCGAGCTTCGCCACGTGGCCTCCTCAGCGGGTGGCCGCCGGCTCCTTCCAGCACAGGTACGGCGGCCGCGCCGCGATCTCGGGGCTGATGTCCAGCGGAAGCGACACCCGCCCGGCGCCGCCGGCGGCCAGATACATGCGCGTAGATGATCTCGAGCACCGCCCGGCCGTCGGCGCCGGTCTCGGCCGGCTCGCCGCCGGAGAGCACGCAGTCGACGAAGTGGCGCATCTCCTGCGGGAAGCCGTAGTTCCAGAGCTCGTCGAACATCGTGAACGTCCAGCCGCTCGTCTGGGGCGCCTTCTCGACCGCGTAGCCGTAGCCGTGCTCGCTGTAGGTCAGAAGCGCCGAGCCGCGCAGGATGTCGACGTAGGTGATGCCGTCGGGCCCGACCAGCTCGGCGCGATCGTCCATGCCTCCGGGCTTGGCCCAGCTCGTCTCGACCACGCCCAGCCGGTTCCCGGCGAAGCGAACGACGCACACCGCGTGGTCCTCCGCCGCGGTGCGGTCGCCGTGGACGAAGGTGCCCAGCTCGGCCGTGGCCGACTCGGCCGGAGCCTTGTCGTAGACCCAGCGCGCGAACTCGATCCCGTGGCAGCCCATGTCCATGAGCACCCCGCCGCCGGCGCGCTCGGGATCCCAGAACCAGCCCGAATGCGGCCCGAGGTGCTGCTCGCCCTGGCGCACCAGGTACACCGGCCCCAGGGCGCCCTCGTCGGCCAGCTCCTTCGCCCGCACGTACTTGGGCGCAAAGCAGAGCTCCTCGGCGTACATCAGGAGCACCCCCGCGCTCGCAGCAGGCGGCGATCATCTCGTCGGCCTCCGCGAGCGTGCGCGCGAGCGGCTTCTCGCAGATCACGTGCTTGCCGGCGGACGCGGCCGCGACCGTGATGTCGCGATGCAGGTCGTTGGGGGCGCCGATGCAGACGATGTCGACGTCCGACTGCTCGATCAGCGCCCGGTAGTCGGCGTGGTGGCGGGGGATGCCGTGCTCGGCCGCGAAGCGCTCGGCGTGCCCCGGGGTCGGCGAGGCGATGCCGCGCAGGCTGGCGGCGGGCACGGTCTTGAACGCCTCGGCGTGGCACTGGGCGATGAACCCCGACCCGATCAGTCCGATCCCGACGTCGCGCATGGGGTCAGCCTACCGCAGGGGTTCCGGCCAATTGGCAATTCGGCTAAACGCCAATTGGTATCTGATAATGCCGCCACACGACCCGGAGGTGAAACGCGATGACCATGGCGACCGGCGGCCCGGCGAGGCGAGCGGTGCCGCTCACGAGCGAGGGCCGGATCGAGGTTGAGCGCGGCTATCAGATCGCCTATCGCGTGTTCGGCACGGGCAGCCGGACGCTGCTCGGGCTGCACGGCGGCCCGGGTGCCAGCAGCCGGTATCTCGACCGGCTGGCCGAGGTCGTGGGCAGCGACATGAAGCTCGTGCTCTACGACCAGCTCGGCGGCGGCGACTCCGACCGGCCCGACGATCCGACGCTGTGGCAGATCCCCCGCTTCATCGCCGAGGTCGAGACCGTCCGGTCAGCCCTCGACCTGGGCGTCGTCACGCTGCTCGGCCAGTCGTGGGGCGGGATGCTGGCGCTCGCCTACACGCTCGACCACCCGCAGAACGTGAACGCGCTCGTGCTCTCCAACACCTACGCCAACGGCAAGGACTACCTGCTCGACATCTCCGAGCACCGGATGGCGCTCGGCAAGGACCTGCACGCGCTGATGCTCAGGCACGAGCACGAGGATGACCTCGACGCGCCCGAGTACCTCGACGCCGTGCTCGAGCTGAACTCGCGCCACCTGCGCCGGTCGAGCCCCTACGAGCCGGAGCGGTCGCGGCGCGAGTTCGACGAGATCGCGGCGACCGTTCATGGCCGACACCGGCCCGGCGTATGCGCTGTGGGGGCCGCACGAGTTCAAGGGCACCGGGCCGCAGGCCTTCTTCGACATCTCGCACCGCCTGGGCGAGATCGCGGTGCCCGCGCTGATCCTGTGCGGGTGGTACGACGAGCTCTCGCCCAAGCGCTGCAGCCGCACCCTCGCCGACGGCATCGCCGACAACGAGTTCGTGGTCTTCGGAAACTCGAGCCACATCACGATCCTCGAGAAGGAGGCCGAGCTCTACCTCGCCTCGATCCGCGACTTTCTCGAACGCCGCCTGGGGGCCGGAATGCGGGATACTTCGCGTCTGTGATCGTCGACTGCGCCGTCTACGAGCAGGGCAGCCGGAAGCCGGGCGAGCTCCGGGTCGGAGACGCCTGGCAGGCGAGCCGGCCCGAGGATGCTTTCGTCTGGATCGGGATGCACGAGCCCACCGAGGACGAGTTCGACTCGGTCAGGCGCGAGTTCGAGCTGCACGACCTCGCCGTCGAGGACGCGATCGTCGCGCACCAGCGGCCCAAGCTCGAGGTCTACGGCGACTCGCTGTTCGTCGTCCTCAAGCCGGCCCGCTGGATCGAGGCCGACGAGGTGGTCGAGTACGGCGAGGTGCTGATCTTCCTCGGCGAGGGGTTCATCATCACCGTGCGCCACGGCCAGGCGCACCTCCACGAGGCGCGCATGTGGACAGAAGAGCGGCCCGAGATCATGCGCTGCGGGCCGGGCGCGGCGCTGTATGCGATCGTCGATCGGATCGTCGATGACTACCGCCCGGTGATCGAAGCGCTCGATCGCGACATCGCGGAGGTCGAGCGCGAGGTGTTCTCGCCCGAGCCGGTGAACCCGGCCGAGCGCATCTACGAGCTCAAGCGCCAGGTGCTCGAGCTGCATGCGGCGGTCGCGCCGCTGGCCGAGCCGCTCGACCGGCTCGCGTCCGGCCGCCACGAGCTGGTGCACGTGGAGATGCGCCCGTACCTCCGCGACGTCCACGACCATCTGCTGCGCGTGCTGCAGCAGGTCGACAACGACCGCGACCTCCTGACGAGCGTGCTGGCCGCGAACCTCACCCAGGTCGGCGTCCGCCAGAACGAGGACATGCGCCGGATCTCGGCGTGGGCCGCGATCGTCGCCGCGCCGACCCTGGTCGTCGGTGTGGAGGGGATGAACTTCCGCGACATGCCGGAGCTGCACTGGCGGCTCGGCTATCCGCTGGCCCTCGTCCTCATGCTGGCGATCTGCGTCACCCTCTTTCGCTACTTCCAGCACATCGACTGGCTGTAGCACTTCGCGCGGCCGATGCAGCGGTTCGGCGCCCGCGCGGCTCTCAGCAGGTGAACCCTCGAAAAAGGACACCTGATCAGCAAGCTCCCTCGACACCGCATCGCCCGCATCGCCGTCATCGCCACCGGCGCCGCCGCGCTGTTCTCGGGCGGCGCCTACGCCCTCGCCTCCACCGGCGCGGGCACGACCGTCTCCTCGGCCCAGCAGACCGTCCATCGGGGGCGCCTGACCGGTGTGCACCTGATGTGCCCGATGATCCGCGCGGGGCAGCACGCGAACGGGCGCTGCACGGGCATCGGGCCGATCCGCGCCTGCCCGCCCAACGCCATGTGCATCCGGCCCTGCGTCACGCCAGTGGTGGTCATGACACCCCCGCACCCCGGCAGCCCGGTGCCCCCGAAGATGCGCATAGGCGGCCGCTGCGTCATCCTGCATGACGTCAACCCGGGCGGCCCGATGATCCCCGCCGGCTCCGCCGGCGCGTCCGCCGGCGCGTCGGGAAGCGCGGCGGGTTCGCCACCTGCCTTCAGGCCGTGAGCGGAACCTTCGGCCCGAGGGCCGGGTCTAACCACACGTGCAGATCGAACCGGACCCGGTCGACGTGCTGCAGCGGCTCTATCCGCCGCTGCGGCGGGCCGCGCGCACGCTGGTCGGCGACCAGGAGGGCGAGGATCTCGTGCAGGCTGCCCTTGTTCAGGTGCTCGCGCGCCACCCCGGGTTCGCCGGCCTCGACCACCCGCTCGGGTACACGAAGACCGTGATGCTGCGGCTCGCCTACCGGACGTGGCGCCAGCGCGGCAAGGTCGCCGACGAGCTCGTGGAGGCGCTCGACACGAGCTCGCCGGCGCAGGAGGACGCCATCCGGCGGCTCGACCTGCAGGCCGCGATCAGGCGGCTCGGGCCGCGGCAGCGGCTGTGCGTGTACCTGCACCACGTGGAGGGGCTGCCCGACAGCCAGGTCGCCGAGCTCACCGGGATCAGGCCGTCGACGGTCAGGAGCCAGCTCAGCCGGGCCGAGAACCAGCTGCGCGAGATCCTCGGAGACGCGGCATGAGCACGGCCCGCGATCCCGACGAGCTGACGCGGGCCGAGGCGGTGGCGCTCTACCACGAGCTCGAGCAGCGGGCGGCCGCGCTGCGCCCCGGCCCGAGACGGGTGCGGCGCCCGCCCCGGCGCCTGTTCGTGCTCGCGCCGGTCATGGCCGGGCTTGCGATCGCGGCGGCCGTTGCGTCCACCTCCCTGGGCGGTTCGAGCGGCCCCGGGCCCGCGAGCATCCCGGGGCCGGCGAACGGCCCCCGGATCGAGTCCGGGGCGCTGACACTCGTCCCGGGCCAGCGGGTGCGGTCGATCGGCAGCGACGGCCCGACGACGACGATTCGCTACCGCTCGGGGCTCGTCGAGGTGATCACCCCGATCGGCGGCATCGCACCCCTGAGCGGGCCGGATTGGTTCGGCCCGCCCAGGGTCGCCGTGACGCTCGGAAACCGCCGAATCCTGCTGTCGGGCCTCGACACGACCCGGCTGCAAGCGGCGGCCAGAGCGTTGCGTCCGCCTAGTTCGTGATCTTGATGTAGTCGATGTCGCCGGTGAAGTAGTCGCAGGTCGTCTTGACCTGGTCGCACTCCAGCTTGCCGCCGATGGTGATCGGGCGCGGGTTCGAGATCGTGCCCGAGCTGCCCTTCGCCGTGTCGACGACCGATCCGTCGATGGTCAGCGTGAGGCCGGTGGCAGTGCGCGCGCACTGGGCAACGTGCCAGGCCCCATTGCTGAGAACGGCGGGCGACTCCACGTCCTTGCGCAGAAACGCGCCGGACGAGTTCGTCCCGCGGAAGACGCAGTTCAGGTGGCCGCCGGGATTCTCGAGCTTGAAGTAGCCGCCCGCCGAGCCGGCCTGGCCCTTCTGGACGATGTTGCCGAAGTGCTTCGTCGTGCGGTAGCGGATCGTGACCGTGTAGTTGCCCGCACCGGGATTCAGCGTCGCACTGTTTGCCTGCACCAGCCGCTGCGGCTTGGCCGGCGGCGCCGTCGGGCTCGTGAACGGCCACTCGTAGGCCGTCGCGCCCATGATCTTGACGCCGGTCTTGACCGCCGACCCGATGGTGCCGTTCACGTGACCGCTGCTATCGACCATGACCTTGGCCCCGGGGGCCTGGTTCATCTCCCAATCTGCCAGCGTCGCCGCGGATGCGGTCGCCGCGAACACGAGCCCACCGACCATCGCGGCCAGCACGGATGTGCCGAACCTGCTCCTCATGTCGTCTCCCTCCGTCTGCCTGCCAGACACCTGCTCACACGACTGGCAATCTACTCGCCCGCCCGTGCCGGCCACACATCGCATGGCAAACTACGCCCGCAATGGACGAGTCGATGCTCGCCTCGAATGCCGACCGGGACCGGGTGGTGGCGCGGCTGAGCGAGGCACACGTCGAGGGCCGGCTCACGGTCGAGGAGCTCGATCAGCTCACCGGCGCGGCCCATTCGGCCCGCACCGTGGCGGACCTCGACCAGGTGGTCGCGGGCCTGCCCGGGCCGCCGGCCGTGGCCGACCCGGGGGTGGTCGCCGTCGCCGCCAGGCCGTACACCGGAGGCCAGATCGCCGGCGTGACCGCGCTCACGATCCTCGCTCCGCTCGGCCGCCTGATCGGCCTCGTGCTGGCCCTCTCGTTGCTGCGCGACGAGCGGATGCCCGAGCGCCGGCGCCTGCTGCGGGCGTGGGCCTGGGCGAGCGCGAGCGTGCTGACACTCGAGATCCTGGCCGTCCTGATCTTCGTGGTTCACCTGTGACCGGCCCGGTGCGCGTGTTCATCGCATCGTCACTGGACGGGTTCATCGCCGGCCCCGGCGACGACCTGAGCTGGCTGCCCGCCGACGGCGGTGAGGATCACGGCTACACCGAGTTCATGGCCGCGACGGCCGCCATCCTGATCGGCCGCACCACGTATGACGTGGTGCTCGGCTTCGACGAGTGGCCGTACGCCGACACACCCGTCTTCGTCGCGACCTCGCGCCCGCTCGAGCCCGTCGCGGCGACCGTGCGCGTGGTCAGCGGCGAGCCCGAGGCCATGCTGGCCGCCGTGCGCGAGGTGACGACGGGCGGCATCTACGTCGACGGCGGGGTGCTGATCCGCCAGTTCCTGAGCGCCGGGCTGATCGACGAGCTCACCGTGACCATCGTGCCGTGCATCCTCGGCGCCGGCACGCCGCTCTTTGCCGGCATCGCCGAGCGCCACCGGCTGACCCTGATCGGGTCGCACGCCTACGAGAGCGGCTTGGTGACGCTGACCTACCGGCCGCACCGATGAGTTTCGGGTGGCGGCGGCCGTCTGTGGTGATATGACTGCCCACAGACGTCGAAGCGGGAGGATGTGAGATGCCACAGGTCGTGCTCTTGGTCGGAACCCGGAAGGGCTGCTTCATCCTGGAGAGCGACCGGGATCGCCGCGACTGGAACGTGCGCGGCCCGTTCTGCGAGGGCTGGCCCGTCTACCACGCCGTGTTCGACGCCGGCTCCGGGACGATCTACGCCGCCGCCGCGAGCGAGTGGCACGGGGCCGGCGTCTGGCGCAGCCCCGACCTCGGCGAGAGCTGGGAGCTCTCGAGCGAGGGCCTGGCCTACGCCGAGGGAGACCTGCGCCTCTCGAAGATCTCGGGCCTCGCGGCGGCGCACGGGCGCGTGCTGGCCGGGGCCGAGGCGGCCGGCGTGTTCGAGAGCCGCGACGGCGGCGTGACCTGGTCGCTGCTCAGCACGCTCGACGACCAGCCCGGTCGCAGCGACTGGAACAACCCCGAGTCGCAGCCGCCCGGGCATCTCGGCATGCCCGCGATCATGCTCGACCCCGACGATCCCGCGCACTTCTGGGTGATCATCCAGGGCTTCGGCGTGTTCGAGACCGGCGACGGCGGCACGTCGTGGACACCGCGCAACCGGGGCCTGCGGGCCGACTGGCCGCGCGAGCACCCCGAGGTCGGCTTCTGCGTCCACAAGCTCGTGATGTCGCCCGTCGATCACGACCGCATGTACCAGCAGAATCACTGCGGCATGCACCGCAGCGACGACGCCGGCCACTCGTGGACCGAGATCACCGAGGGCCTGCCGACCGACTTCGGGTTCGCGGCGGCCGCCCACCCGCACGATCGCGAGAGCTTCTACGTGATCCCGCTCGATCCCGGCCACGGCCGGTTCATGCCCGACGGCCGCGTCAGCGGTCTGGCGCACACGCGACGCCGGTGCCGCCTGGCGAGCGGCTCGAACGGGGACTGCCGGAGCGCGACGCCTACCTCGGAGTGCTGCGCGAGGGGCTCGCGATCGACGACCTCGACGAGCCCGGCCTCTACTTCGGGACGAGCACCGGCCAGGTGTTCGCAAGCGCCGACGAGGGCGAGATCGTGGGCCGAGATCGCGAGCTACCTGCCCGCCATCTCGTCGGTCGAAGTCGCGGTGCTGGGATAGCCGTGGCCGCGCTGCACCTTCCGGCCACGCTGCCCCGGCTCTTCCCCGACCTGCCGCGCGAGGTGGACGTCGACGCGGCGACGGTCTCGGACGCGATCGACCGGCTCGACCAGCGCTGGCCGGGGATGCGCGACCGGCTCTGCGAGCCCGGACACGGCCTGCGCCGCCACATCAACGTCTACGTCGACCGCGAGCGGGCCGGCCTCGAGACGGCCCTCGACGAGCGCTCCCGGGTCGACATCCTGGCCGCGATCAGCGGCGGCTGAGGCGCGGTGGCCACCTTCGAGGGCCAGTTTCCGCGCTCGGAGGCGCTGATGCGCCGCGCGACCGACGTGATGCCGGGCGGCAATACCCGCACCACCGCCCACTATGCCCCCTTCCCGCTTGCGATCGACCGTGCCGACGGGCCGTTCCTGTGGGACGCCGACGGCAACCGCCTGATCGACCTGCTTCTGAATTACACGAGCCTCGTGCACGGCCACCGCTACCCGCCGGTGATGGAGGCGGTCACCGCCGTGCTCGAGCGCGGCACCGCCTGGCCGGCCGCCACCCCGGAGCAGGTCGACCTGGCGGGAGCGCTGTGCCGGCGGATCCGGTCGGTCGAGCGGGTCAGGTTCTGCAACTCGGGCACCGAGGCGGGGTTGCTCGCGGTCAGGATCGCGCGCCGGGCAACTGGGCGGCGGATGCTGCTCAAGGCCACCGAGGGGTATCACGGCTCCTACGACGAGCTCGACTCCGGGCCCGAGACGGCGACCGCGGCATACGGCGATACCGCGGCATTCCTGGCCCAGATCGACCGCCACGCGGGCGAGCTTGCCGCCGTCGTCATCGAGCCGGTGCTCTCCTCCGGAGGGGTCATCACCCCGCCACCGGCGTTTCTGGCCGACGTGGCCGCCGCAGCCCGCGCAGCCGGAGCGGTGTTCGTGCTCGACGAGGTCATCACGCTGCGCCTGGGCGTCGGCGGCGCGCAGGCCGCGGCCGGCGTCGATCCCGACCTGACCATGATGGCCAAGCTGATCGGCGGCGGCTTTCCGGTCGGCGCGGTCGGCGGGCGCGCCGACCTGCTCGCACACCTCGATCCGCGCCGCCCCGATGCGCTGCAGCACTCGGGGACGTACAACGGCAACCTGGTCACCTGCGCGGCGGGGTACGCCGCGGTCTCCGCCCTGACGGAGGAGGCGATCGAGCGCATGGCGGTGCAGGGCGGCCGGCTGGCCGAGTCGCTCGAGGCGTCCGCCGCCCGGCACGGCGTCCCGGTCTCGGTGGGGCTCT
This sequence comes from uncultured Actinomycetes bacterium, assembly GCA_963732075.1. Lineage (GTDB taxonomy): Bacteria > Actinomycetota > Thermoleophilia > Gaiellales > JAICJC01 > JAICJC01. The sequence continues at coordinate 982,294 of CAVSYD010000003.1, forward strand.
CGGGCTCGCTCGTGAATTTGCGCGGCGACGAGTCGCTGCGGGCGGCGATCCACCTGCTGGCCCTCGCCCACGGGCTCTATATCGCGCCGCGCGGGATGATGGCGCTCTGCACGGTGACGACGGATGCCCTGATCGCAGAGATCGGCGAGCGCTTCGACGCGGTGTTCGCCGACGCGGCCCGGCTGGGGTGAGCGAGGCCGTCTGGGAGCTCTCGGCCGTGCGCCTGCGAGAGCTCTACCTGGCGGGCGAGCTCTCGCCGGTCGAGGTCACGCGCCGGCTGCTTGACCGGATCGAGGAGCGAAACGGCGACCTGCGCGCCTTCATCACCGTCACCCCCGAGATCGCCCTGGAGCAGGCGCGGGCGGCCGAGCGAGCCTACGCCGAGGGGGAGAATGCCGCACCGCTCCTGGGGGTGCCGGTGTCGATCAAGGATCTCGTCTGGACGCGCGGTGTGCGCACGACGTTCGGATCGCTCGAGACGGCGGACTTCGTCCCCGACCGCGACGCGCCGGTGGTCGAGCGCCTGCGCGACGCGGGCGCCGTGATGCTCGGAAAGACGAACGTGCCCGAGCAGGGCTGGAAGGGCGAGACCACCAATCGCCTGATCGGCTCCACGCACAACCCGTGGCAGCCGGGGGCGACCGCCGGCGGCTCGAGCGGCGGAGCGGCGGCGGCGGTCGCCGCCGGACTGGGCCCGATCGCGCAGGGATCCGACGGCGCGGGCTCGATCCGGATCCCGGCCGGGTTCTGCGGCGTCTTCGGCCTCAAGCCCACGTTCGGGACGGTGCCGAACTGGCCCCCGTCGTCCACCGACACGCTCTCGCACGTCGGCCCGATCGCGCGCACTGCGGCCGATGCCGCCCTGACGCTGGCCGCCATGGCGGGACCGGATGCGCGCGACCTGCACTCGCTGGGACGGCCGGTGCTCGACTACCAGTCCGGGCTGGCCGACGACCTCGCCGGGATCCGGATCGCGTGGAGTCCCGACCTCGGCTACGTCGACGTCGATCCCGAGATCGCCCGGCTCACGGCCGCGGCCGCCGCGGCGCTCGCGGGGGCGGGCGCGGAGGTACGCGATCTCGGCCCCGCCTTCGCCGACCCCTGGCCGGTCATCCACACGCTGTGGGCGGGCTCCGAGGCGGCGGCATACCCGGACGGGATCGATGCCGTGCGCGACCTGCTCGATCCGGGCCGGGTGCGCGTGATCGAGGCCGGGTTCGCCCTCACGCCGGGTGAGGTGGCCGCTGCGGCGCTCGCGCGCCACAGGCACTACCAGGCCGTCGACGCGCTCTTCGACTCGGCGGATCTGCTGGCGACACCGACGCTGCCGGTGCCCGCGTTCCCGGTCGGCCAGGACTCGCCGATCCGCCACGGCCGGCAGACGAGCTATCTCGGCTGGACCGGCTTCACGTACCCGTTCAACCTCTCGGGCCACCCCGCCGCCACGGTTCCGTGCGGGTTCACCGCCGCGGGTCTCCCGGTCGGCCTCCAGCTCGTCGGCCGCTGGCACGCCGACCCGCTCGTCCTGCGGGCGGCGGCGGCGTTCGAGCGGCTGCACGTCACCGGCCAGATGGTTGATTCCACGCCGCCGTGATGTCCTGGGCGGCGAGAACCGAGCGTCGCAAGGACGCAGGGAGCGTTCATACCGGTTTGGTATGGGCGCGACCGAGGACGTAGCGAGGCGACGGTTCGCAGCTGCAGCCCACCACCAACCGCCAACCCACCACCGACGAACGTCCAGGCGCGCGGAGGCGTGGAATCAACCATCTAGCTCGGCGGCTCACCCGTGGCGAGGCGCAGCGCCTCCCAGTCGTCGCTCCCGGATTCGGCCAGCCGGCGGAGCTCGGCGAGGTCCCAGGTCAGCTTCCCGCGCTCGAGATCGTCGACGAGCCGGGCGGTGAAGGCGCGCTCGGACTCGATCATCACGAGCCGGTACTCCTCCTCGACCATGAACAGGCGCGGCAGGATCGGCCGCATCCCCTCCATGCGGGCGCGGCTGCCGCCGAGTTCGATGTCGAGCGGCGTGAGCCGGGCCCGAAGCGCGGCGGTCGCGGTCTCGGGAGACAGGTAGGCGATCAGCGAGAGCGCCGCCGAGTAGGCGACCGGATCGTCGTGGTCGGGCACGGCGAGCAGGTCGGTCAGCCACGCCTCGAGCTCCTCGCGGCCGGTCTCGGTGATCGCGTACACCGTTCGCTCCGGCCGCCGGCCCTCGCGGCTGGGCTCGCCCGCCTCGACCAGCCCGGCCTTGGCCAGGCGGTCGATCGCGTGGTACATGCTGCGCGGCAGGCCTTTGACGTAGGTCTTGCCGCGCTCTCGCAGGAGGCGCTGCATCTCGTACGGATGGCGCGGCCGCTCGGCGAGCAGGCCGAGTGTCGTGATCGCGGTCAGGTCGGTGCTCAGTGGCCGGGGTGGCATCGGTCTGATTCTATCAATATTGCAACTTGCATTAGTGCGTGATAGTCTGGCGAACATGGACACCACACATGCAATCGACGCTTCGGATCTGACCAAGAGCTACGGCGAGGTGCGCGCCCTCGCCGGCGTCACCCTCGCAATCGAGCCGGGCACCCTGTTTGCGCTGCTCGGCCCAAACGGCGCCGGCAAGTCGACGACCGTCCGCATCCTCACCACCCTCGCGGTGCCCGACAGCGGCAGCGTGCGGGTCGCCGGCATCGACGCGCTGCGCGAGCCGGCCCGGGTGCGGCGGGCGATCGGCGTCGTCGGCCAGAAGCACGGCAGCGACCCCCAGTCGACCGGCCGCGAGAACCTCGAGCTCCAGGGCACACTCTTCGGGCTGCACGGCCAGGCGCTGCGCCGGCGGGTCGCCGAACTGCTGGAGCGGTTCGGGATCGCCCACGCGGCCGACCGCGTGGTGCGCACGTACTCCGGCGGCATGCAGCGCCGGCTCGACGTGGCCATGGGGCTGATGCACGAGCCCCGCGTGCTCTTCCTCGACGAGCCGACGACCGGTCTCGACCCCGAGGCGCGCCGGGACGTGTGGCGCGAGATCCGCGCCATCGCCGCCGAGCGGGCGCAGACCATCCTGCTCACGACGCACTACCTCGAGGAGGCCGACGAGTTCGCCGACCGCCTGGCGATCATGGACCGCGGCACCATCGTCGCCGCGGGCACGCCGGACGAGCTGAAGCGGGCGCTCGAGGGCGACTCGATCCGCGTCCAGCTCGCCCGCGACGTCGACGGCGCCGCGATCGAGCACGCGCTCCGCCCCGTCGCCGGAGTCGCCGAGGTCACGGTCGCCGACCGGGCCGTGCGCGCCCGCGCTGGGGACGGCGCCGTCGCCGCCCCCGCGCTGCTCGCCGCGCTCAACGCCGCCGGCATCCCGGTGGCCACGATGACGGTCGCCCGCCCATCGCTCGATGACGTCTACCTGCGGTACGCCGGCAGGGAGTTCGGATCCACCCTCCCCGAAGGAGCCTGACATGCTCGCCGTCCGCCACACCCAGCGTCTGGCCCTCCGCCACCTGCGCGCGCTCTGGCGCCAGCCCGCCTATGTCCTGATCACCCTCGCCCAGCCCATCATCTGGCTGCTCCTGTTCTCGCAGCTCTTCAAGAGCGTGACCGACATTCCCGGCTTCACCGGCGGCCCGTACATCGACTACCTCGCCCCCGGCGTGGTGGTGCTGACGGTGCTCATGTCGGCCGGCTGGACCGGGATGACCTTCATCGACGACATGGAGCGCGGCGTGATGGACAACCTGCTCACCTCCCCGGTCTGGCGAGGCGCGCTGAACGCCGGCCTGCTCGTGCAGAGCGCGGCCACCACCGTGATCCAGTCGGCGATCATCATCGTCATCTCGCTCGCGATCGGGGCCCGCTTCCACGGCGGCATCCCCGGCATCGCGGCGATGCTCGTCGTCGCCATCCTGCTGGGATCGTGCATCGCGTCGATCTCGAACGGCTTCTCGCTGCTCGTCCGCCAGCGCGAGTCGCTGATCGGCATGGTCACGATGATCAGCCTCCCGCTCGCCTTTCTCTCGACGCTCTTCATGGAGCGGGCGCTCCTGCCCTCGTGGATGCAGGACGTGAGCCGCTACAACCCGGTGAACTGGGCGGCGGTCACCGCCCGCAGCGCCACCCAGTCGAGCATCGACTGGACACAGGTCGCAGCCCACATCGGTCTGCTCGCCGTGCTGGCCGCAATCTGCATGGCACTCGCGACGATGGCGTTTCGCACGTACACGCGCTCAATGTAGCCGTGAATAGATGGGGCCCCCTCGGCTCCAATACACGATCCTCGCAGGCAAGGAGGGCGCCGCGGATTTGGGAGCGACGGCAGTCCCCGGTGCCACGATGTAGGCACGCTGGTCGTGTTGCTAGCCTGCGGTGTGCCGCAGAGGTCTGGCCGGAGGTCCAGTCCCGCTCCGGCCGACTCTCCATGAATCCGTTCGCTCCCGAGGACTACCCACTCCGCCCGACCGTGCGCCGGCTCCGCGTGCTGTGGTGGCAGGAGCGGCGGCTGGTCCTGATCGGCCTCGGCTGCGCCCTGGCCTACACGGGGCTCTCGCTGGCGATTCCGATCCTGATCCAGCGGGCGATCGACAACTCGATCGTGCCCGACCGCACCGGCACCCTGTGGCCGTACATCGCCGCGATCCTCGCGCTCGCCGTCGTGCGGTTCTGGATCAACTACACCCGGCGGTACTCGACCGCCCGCACCGGCGTCAGGCTCGAGGCCAGGCTGCGGGAGATGCTGTACGAGGGGTACCTGCAGTTCCCGCGCGCCTTCTACGACCTCCATCCGACGGGCCAGGTGGTGTCGCGGGCGACCAACGACCTCTTCCCGATCCGCTACTTCATCGGCTGGGGCGTCATCCAGGGCTTCCAGAGCGCGATGATGATCATCGGCGGGGTGGTCGTGCTCGCCCTCGTGAACCTGCGCCTGACCGTGTACACGAGCGTGGCGACGCCGCTGATCGGCTTCGTCGCCTGGCGCTTCGCGCACCTCGTGATGCCGATCTCGCGCCTGGTTCAGGCGGGCAAGGGCGACGTCACCGAGGCCGCCGACGAGGCGGTGGTCGGCATCGAGATGGTGCAGGCATTCGGCCGCGAGGACGACGTGCGCGAACGGTTTGGCGAGAAGGCGACCGTGGTCCGCGACCTGGTGGTGCGCCAGGCCGGCGTCGAGGCCAAGCACCTGCCGGCCCTGTTCTTCCTGCCGACGATCTCGATCGCGGCGGTGGTGTTCTTCGGCGGCAACGACGTGATCGACGGCCGCTTGACCATCGGCCAGTTCGTCCTCTTCAACACCATCCTGCTTCAGCTCACCTGGCCGCTCGAGGCGCTGGGGTGGATCCTCAACCTGGCCCAGCGCGCCATCGCGTCGGCGGGGCGGACGTTCGCCTGGCTCGAGGGCGTGCAGCGGCTGCCCGAGGCCGAGGATCCCCTGGATCTGCCCGCCGGAGGCCTGACCGTCGCCTTCGAGGGCGTCCACTTCGCCTATCCGGGCGAGGACGAGGTGCTGACGCGGCGTCGACGTCGCGCTGCGGCCGGGCGAGATCGTGGCCGTGTGCGGGCAGACCGGAGCGGGCAAGAGCACACTGCTGAACCTCCTGCCCCGCTTCTACGACCCCACCGCCGGAAGGGTGCTCGTGGGCGGCGTGGACGTGCGCGACGTGCGGTTGGCGGCCCTGCGTGACGCGGTCGCCGTGATCACACAGCGGCCGATCCTGTTCTCGCTCACCCTGCGCGAGAACCTCACCTCGGGGCGGCCCGATGCACCGTTCGAGGAGGTCGAGGCGATGTGCCTGGCGGCCGGCGTCACCGACTTCGTCCCCGACCTTCCCGACGGCTACGACACCCTGATCGGCGAGCGCGGCGTCAACCTGTCGGGCGGCCAGCGCCAGCGGGTGGCGCTGGCGCGCGCCCTGATCGCCGGCGCGCGGGTGATCGTCCTCGACGACCCGCTCTCGGCGGTGGACACCCACACCGAGCACGACCTGGTGGGACGGCTGCGGCCCGCGATCGCAGGGCGCACGGTGCTGGTCGCCGCCCAGCGGCTCTCGACGCTCGAGCTGGCCGACCGGGCGGTGGTGCTCGACGGCGGCCGGATCGTCGAGGACGGGCTGCCGGTCGACCTGCTCGAGAACGGCGGGGCGTTCGCCGCCCTGTTCGGCGAGGAGCTCGATGTCGCATAAGCACCGCACGGGCCTGAGCCGCCTCGGGCGCTACCTCCGCGGCCGCTGGCTCATGGTCGCCTGGCTGATCGTGGTCGCGACCGGGAGCGCCGCCGCGCAGTCGGGCGGCTGGCTGCTCGTGCGAGACGCGATCGACAACGGCATCGCCAAGGGCGACCGGCGCACGCTGACGGTCGTCGTCGCCGTGTACCTGGTGGTGAACCTGCTCGGGTGGCTGTGCCAGGTGACCCTGATCCGCGGCCTCGCGCGGATCGGCCAGGGCATCGTCCTGGGATTGCGGCGCGACCTCTTCGACCACCTCACGTCGCTCTCGCTGCGCTACTTCTCGGAGCAGCGGGCCGGCTGGATCATCGCCCGCGTGACCAGCGACGTGGACGCGATCTCCGACGCGCTCTCGCAGGGCCTGCCGACGCTCGTCTCGAACGTCGTGCTCCTGCCCACCACCGTGATCGTCCTGTTCATCGTCGACTGGCGGCTCGCCCTCGTCGCGATGGTGATCCTGCCGCCGACGCTCGTGGTGACCCGCTGGTTCCAGGTCAAGTCATCGGTCGCGCAGCTCGAGGTGCGAAACCGGATCGCCGCGGTCACCGCCCAGGTCGCCGAGTCGGTCTCGGGCATGGCGATCATCCAGGCGTTCAACCGCGAGCGCCACTTCCAGAGCCAGTTCGACGAGCTGAACCTCGAGAACCGCACCGCCAACATCTACGCCCAGAAGCTCTTCTCCGTGTTCTTCCCGTCGATCGAGCTCCTGGGCGCGATCTCGACCTGCGCCGTGCTCGTGCTCGGCGCGCACCTCCTGGCCGAGGGGACGCTCACGATCGGGACGCTGATCACCGCCATCTACCTGCTGCAGCTCGTGTTCCAGCCCCTGCAGGAGCTCTCCGACGTGTACGGCCAGGTGCAGGCGGCCGCTGCCGCGATGATCAAGGTGAGCTCGGTGCTCGACACCGAGATCGAGATCGGCGACCGGGCGGGCGCGCGCCCGATCGGCACCGATCGAGGGCCGCATCGACCTCGACGACGTGCGCTTCTCGTACGGCGACACCGAGGTCCTGCACGGCATCGACATCCACGTGCCGGCCGGCGGGTGCATCGCCCTGGTGGGCCAGACCGGCGGCGGCAAGTCGACGCTCGCCAAGCTGATCGCCCGCTTCTACGACCCGCGGGAGGGGTCGGTGCGCGTCGACGGCACCGACCTGCGCGAGGTGCGGCTGCGGCAGCTACCGGCGCCAGCTCGGCGTGGTGCTCCAGGACCCGTTCCTGTTCTCGGGCACGATCGCCGACAACGTGCGCTTCGCCCGCCCGGACGCAACCGACGAGGAGGTGCGCGAGACCGCCGCGGCGATCGGCCTCGACCGGCTCGTGGCCCGGCTGCAGGGCGGACTCGACCACGCCGTGCGCGAGGGCGGCGCGGGCCTGTCGGCGGGCGAGCGCCAGCTGATCTCGATCGCGCGGGCGCTGCTCGCCGACCCGCGCATCCTGATCCTCGACGAGGCGACCTCGAACATCGACCGGCCGACCGAGATCGTGATCGAGCGCGCGCTCGACCGGCTGCTGCACGGGCGCAGCTCGATCATCATCGCCCACCGCCTGGCCACCGTCCGCCGCGCCGACGTCATCTACGTGATCGAGCACGGCCGCATCGTCGAGGCCGGATCGGCGATCGAACTGCTGGCGCAGGACGGCCCCTTCCGGCGGCTCGCGAGCAGCCTGCACGACCCCAGGCTGGGAGAGGCATCCGTTTCGTAGCCGAGCGCCTAATCGTGCCCGTTGTTGCCGACGGGGAGCCAGAAGGACACCGTGGTGCCGGAGCTCTCCGGAGCGGTGCTGGACGTAACGGCGAGCTCACCGCCGGCGAGATGGATGCGCTCGTCCGACGACTGCAGGCCGAGGTGCAGCGGTCGCTGTGAGGCACCCGTCATCTGCTCGATGACGAAGCCGCGCCCATCGTCGCTCACGACCCCGTGGAGGCGGGAGTCGCGCTCGAACAGCCTGATCTCGAAGCCGCGGGCGCCCGAGTGCTTGCGGATGTTGGTGACCGCCTCCCGGACGATCCGGAAGGCAAGCGCCTCGACCGCCCAGGAGTACCGCGCGTCGGGCGCCTCGACCGCCCAGGTCGCGCCCATCTGCTGGCCCGTCTGCTCCGCCAGGGCGGTGAGCGCGGGGCGCAGGCCGCGCTGATCGAGCAGGGTCGGGTGGAGCTCGAACATCAGCCGCCGGGCGCGCTCGGTCGCGGCTGCCAGCACGTCTCGGGCCTTGTTCAGCCGCTCGGCGATCTCGGTCTCGTCCCGCCGGGCGGCGAGCGCGATGGCGCCGTCGGTCATGAGCAGCGACGCCGCCAGCACCTGGATCGTGTCGTCGTGGAGGTCGAGGGCGATCCGGGCGCGCTCGGCCTCCTCGGCCCGCAGCATCTGGCCGAAGATCAGCCGCCGGTTCTCCTCGCTGTCATGCAGCGCGTCCTCGGCATCCCGCTGCTCGGTGATGTCCACGAACAGGCAGCCGACGCCGTTCACCGCGCTGTTCGGCGCCATGAGCGGGAAGTAGCTCGTGAGGTATCGCCGCGGCGGCAATGTCAGCTCGACCCCGATCCTGGGCGCGCTTCCGGCCAGAATGGCCTCGAGGTCGTGCTCGAGCTCGGCCGTCATCGTCGGGAGCAGGTCGCGGAGCCGGCGATGGATGCTCGCGGCCTCAGACGCCCTCAGCATCCCGGCGGCCCGTGTGTTGGCCCTGACGATCCGCAGGTCGCGATCGAGCAGGACGATCGCGATCGGAACGCCGTCGAGCACGAGCTCCAGCAGCCCCTGTTCCTGCGGCGCCTCCTCGACCGTGGTGAACACGAGCCGCTCGCCCCGCACCCGCATCACGTATGACCGGGCTTCGACCAACCGTTTCGCCGACGAGCTGGTCGAGAGCTCCACCTGCGTGCTCGTGACGCGCCAGGGCTCGACGTCGTCAACCGTGCCGGCGGCCGATGCGTCGATGTGCAGGCCCAGGTCGGTGGCCGGGCGGCCGATCAGCGCGTCGGGCGGCCAGGCGACCAGTTCGCTGAACGCCGGCGTGGCGGACACCACCTGGCCGTCATCGGCCGACCATACGACCGCGACCGCGTCTCCGGTTATCGCCGAGCCACGCCGGCCGGGCGCATTCACCCTCGTCGCCTCCAGATCTCGACTGACCATTGTGCCAAAAGACACGCTCGCCGTCCACCCCGAAGTTGACGAGAGATTTAGGTCGTGCTACCAGCGCTTGACCCAATCGGCCGTCCAGACGCAGGCGCCGGCGTGGCCCTCGTAGGTGCCGCAGGTGCGGCTGATCCCGACCCAGTGATAGGTGGACGAGAGCATGATCGCGCGATGCTCCGGGCTGGCAAGCCACGCCTGGACCGTGCTCAGGGGCGTCGCCAGGCTTCCGGTACCCCACGCCAGCGTCTCCCCGCCGAGCCACGAGTAGCCGTTCACGAACCCGCTGCCGACGATCCGCGAGTACACCGAAGACCCGGTCGGGCTGGTGTGCGCGAAGTAGTCGTGGGCCATCATGTCGTCGGTGTGGTGGGTGGAGGCAACCTGGAGCTGCGCGCTGGGATACACCGGGGCGACCCCGTGCAAGGCGCGCACCCGGTTGATCTGCTCGAGCAGCGCGGTTCGCGGATGCGGCGCCGTGGCGGCCGATGCGGAACCCGAGACGACTGCCAGGGTGAAGGCGGCGAGCAGGAGAGACAGAAACAGAGCACAGTTTTCGTTTTTGCATACTTACTATGTCGACATTCCACGGCAAACCAAAAGTCCCGAACAACGTATCCCGATCAACCAAACGACGTACCTTCACCTACCGGGGTGCCAGTAACGCCGGGGGGCGCCGAACGGCCCCGAACCTGGCATGCAGCCGGTAGTGGCGCTAATCTGTGACCTGCGCAGCCCACCGTTTTCCGTCTGCGCCTGATCTGGCCCCAGAGCTTGGCCGCCCCGATACATGTCCATAGGGAGCGGCGTGGCGAATCTTCCGGACAGACACCTTCTGAGCGATCCGCAGACGCAGGCGTGGCTCGAGGCGAGCGCGAACCGGCTGGTGGCTGAGCTCTTCGACGAAGAGGGGGCGCTGCGCCGCATTGACGCGCTCTCTCCCTCGGACGACGGCGAGTTCGCCCGCCGCATCGTCGAGACCGAGCTCGGCCTCATCGCCGACGGCTACGACCCGATCCGGATCTACCTGCGCCTGGCCGTCATGCGCACCGCCCGCGTCGCGCTGCGGGCGCGCGAGGAGATCCGAAACCTGCCCGAGCGACGGGTGCCGACGCTGTCGCGGTACGCGTGCAACCTGCGATATGCGGCCGACGGCCAGGGCGGCGCGGCATGAGGCGCATGCTGACGTGGATGCTGCGCGCGCTGATGGGCAAGGACGGCAAGACCACCGTTTAGGCAGGCACCGCGAACGGGAAAGAGGCCACGGACGTGCTCGGTTTCCTTCGCAACATCATCATCATCGCCTGGATCGTCACGGGCCTCGTGCTGGCCCGCTCACACCACTACCTGCAGAACCTGCACCACGCGCAGCCGATCATCTCGGCGGTGCTCGCGGTCGCGCTCTGGCCCCTGCTCCTGGCCGGCCTCGACCTGCACGTCGCGCACCTGCTGCGCTAGCGACGCGCTACGAGGCCGGCTGCGGATCGGTGTAGTAGCACTTGCAGTAGCCCCACAGGTTGGGCTGAAACCCGGTCCACGCATTGGAGTGGGCCGTCAGCATGTCGGTGTCGACGAGCTGGATGTACGGCCGCTTCTGCGCGAGGTAGGCCTCCATCTTCCACACGAGCGCCTGGCGCTGCTTGAAGTTGACCAGCGTAGCCCTGCTGCCCGTACCAGCCGTCGTAGGTGGGGTCGTTCATGCCCGTATCGCTGTTGTCGTCCCACTGCGCCCGGGTGACCACCGAGAGGTTGAAGTTCGGGTCGATGTACGGGTGCCAGTACCACGTGTACATGTCGGCCGACAGGTACTTCGCGTTCGGGGCGGTGATCATCGTGTAGGCCTGGGTGCCGTCGCCGCCCGAGATCTCGTTCAGCTTGACGCCGATCTTCGCGTACGCGGCCGCAAGCACCTGGAACTGGCGGTCGCCGTCGAAGTCGAGGTCGTCGGGAACGATCACGTCGTAGCTCATCTTGTGCGCCGGCTGGGCGTACTTCCCCGTGGTCGCGGGGACGACGCGGACGTTTCCGGGCCCGAGCTTGTACCCGAGCGAGTCAGGATCTGGTCGGCCTTGGCCGGGTCGTAGGGCAGCGGCTTCACCGCCGGGTTGAGCCAGCCGGACGGGCCTGACCAGTCCGACATGATGTTCGCCCACGGCTGCGCAAAGCCCCGGAAGACGACGTTGATGATCTGCTTTCGCGGCGTCGCGTACTCGAACGCCTCCTTCACCGTCGGGTTCAGAAGCTCGCGGTTCTTCGGTCTTCAGCGGATTGGAGTTGAAGCCCAGGTTGGTGACCTCGTCACCCGGCTGCACCGTGAGCGTGATCCCCTTCTCGTTGCGCAGGGCGCTGCCGGCGGTGTACGGAACGGCGTCGACGAAGTCGAGGTTGCCGGCCGTGAGGTCGGCGACCATCGACGTGGAGTTGGTGTAGTACGTGAGCGTCACCGCGGCGGCGTGGGACTTCGGCCCGTAGAAGTACGGGTTGGGCTTGAAGACCGTCGTGCCCTTCTCCTGGTACTGGGTGATCGTGTACGCGCCGCCGGACACCATCGGCAGGTGCTGCTCGGGCAGGTACGCCTTCAGCCCTGTGCCGTTCGTGCCCAGGTGCTTGTCCCACACGTGCTTGGGCAGGACGAAGAACTGCTCGAGGTTCGCGAGCGTCGCCGCGACCGGATGGGAGTAGGTGATGACGAGCGTGTTCGCGTTGGGCGCCGATGCCGACTTGACGCCGTCGAGCACGCCCGCGAGGTAGGCCGTCACGCCCGCCCGGTACTTCAGGGTGATGTCGATCGTCCACACCGCGTCCTCGGCGGTCAGGGGGACGCCGTCGGACCACTTGCCGCCGGGGTGGAGGTGGAACGTCCACACGAGGCCGTCGGGCGTGTGCGACCAGCTCTTCGCCCAGTCGCCCTGAAGCTTGAGGCCCGGGCCGTACTGCACGAGCTGGGGAAACACCATCCCGTACGCGGTGTCGTCCTGCGTCTCGATGCCGACGAACGGGTTCAGCGTGTCGATGTAGTAGGTGGTGCCGACCCGCAGGATCTTGCCGTCCGCCGTGCCTGCCGAGCTCGACCCGCCGCCGCAACCCGCCGCGAGCAGAAGGAGCGCGATGCCTGCGAGCACGACGAGCGGCCTGATTTTTGTGGGTTGACTCAAGGAGACAGCGGACCTATACCACGGGCCGGCACACGTGGTCAAGCGGGCCTCCAAAGCTTCACCAAAGCGGGTTCCGGACCGCCAGCCGGACTTGACGCGAACCGTCGCCGATGGTCCAATCCGGCCGATTCCTGTGTCGGTCCAAAAGAATCCCGTACAACATCGAAAGGGCGCCCAGATGCGCGCGGCGATCCTGCGGGCCGCCTGCCTCGCCATCGCCGAGCACGGCGTCGACCGGGTGCGCATGTCCGACATCGCGCGGGCGGCGGGCGTCTCGGCCACGCTGCCGCACTACTACTTCAAGACCCGCTCGGAGCTGTTGCGGCAGGCCTTCGTGCACGCCGAGGACGAGATGACCCGGCTCGAGCAGCAGCGTCGCCGGCGGGTATCCGCCGCTGGAGCGGCTGGAGCGGATGCTGCTCGTGTACTTCGACGCCGATCCGCAGGTGTCCGAGATCTGGATGCTCGCGCGCGAGATGACCACCCGGGCGATCCGCGAGCCGGGCCTGCGCGACTCGCACGACGACGTCTATGCCGGCTGGACGAGCTCGGTGGCTGGCGTGATCCGCGACGGCCAGCGCTCCGGCGACGTGCCGGCGGCGATCGACGCCGATCGGGCCGCCTGGCGCCTGACGGTCACCGTCGAGGGACTCGGCACCTGGTTCCTGACCGGCATGGCCACCCGCAGGCAGTGCCGCGAACTCGTGCTCGAGTCGCTGCGAACCGAGCTCGCGGCCGGGTAGACCGGTCGGCTCAGCCGCGCTGCGCGGAGGGCAGGATCAGCAACTCGCTGACGTCCACGTGCGGCGGCTGGTCGATCGCGTAGAGCACGGCCCGGGCGACGTCGTCGGGCTCGAGCCGGCCCGGACGGGGCTGTTCGAAGAACGGGGTCTCCACCCCGCCCGGCTCGATCAGCGTCACCCGGATCGCGCTGTTTCCGTGGATCTCGCGCAGCTCGCCGCGCAGGCTCTGCCCGATCCCGGTGACCGCAAACTTCGTCGCCGAATAGAGCGACCCGGGCAGCGACCGCCGCCCGGCGATCGAGCTCGTGAGCACATAGTGGCCGTCGCCGCGCTCGAGCAGGTGGGGCAGCGTCGCGCGGATCGTGAGCGCCACTCCAAGCACGTTGGTGAGGATCATCGACCGCCAGTGCTCGACCGACTCCTCGGTGAACCCGCGCTTCGCGCCGAAGCCGGCGTTTGCGAACACGACGTCGATGCGACCGAACCGCTCGAGCGCCGCATCCACCGCCGCCGTCACCTGGTCCCACTCGGTGACGTCGCAGCGCACCGCCAGCGCCCGGTCGGCGCCGCCCAGCTCGTCGACCAGCGCCGCCAGCTCGCGTTCGCGGCGCGCGGCCAGCACGACTCTGGCGCCGTCCTTGACCGCCCGGCGCGCGGTCGCCGCCCCGATCCCGCTCGACGCGCCGGTCACGAACATCACCCGGTCGGCTGCCATCCCGGCATCCTAACGCCCGCCGGCCGTGGGACACAGATGTCTCAATCGCCATCCTCCTGCGCCGACTACCGGGGGTGTGACGCGACAATTCGCACAAGTACCGTCCGCCGGCCCGCTCGCGCGGCGCGCGCGCGCCTGGTGCACGCGGCGGTGGTGGACGTCGAAGCGCGTCGCCGAGCTCGAGCTGGCGATGCGGGGCGCCGGGATGGGCAGCTTCGAGTGGGACTTCGACACCGGCAAGGCCCGCCTCTCGCCCGAGATGGAGACGCTGCACGGCTTCGAGCCCGGCGGCTTCGGCGGCACCTTCGAAGCGCTCCGCGAGCTCGTGCACCCGGAGGACCGCGACTGGATGGTCGAGCGCCTTCACCCGCGCGGCCGCCGAAGGCGGGTCGTTCGAGGTGCAGTTTCGCACCCTCCGCGAGGGCCGCCTCCAGTGGCGCAGCGTGATGGGCAGCGTGCTCACGGACGCACACGGCCGGCCCAATCGCATGATCGGCGTCGGCCGGGACGTCACCGAGCGCCATCGCGCAGAGCATGCCCGCGACGAGGCCCAGTCCCGCTACCGGACGCTGGTCGAGCAGCTCCCCCTCGCCACCTACGTCGAGCGCCTCGATGCCGCAAGCGCCATCTACATCAGCCCGCAGATCGCCGATCTGGTCGGCTACACCGCCGAGGAATGGGTGGCCGATCCCAACTTCTTCGCCAAGCTGCTTCACCCCGACGATCACGACCGGGTGCTGGAGTCCTTCGTGCAGACTCACCGGGGCGTCGAGCCGTTCGACGACGAGTACCGCCTGATCGCCCGCGACGGCCGCATCGTGTGGATCCACGACGCCGCGGTGATCGTGCACGACGAGGCCGGGACGCCGCAGTACGCGCAGGGGTACATGATCGACGTCACCGCGCGCCACGAGGCCGAGCAGGCGCTCCACATGAGCCAGGCGCTCCTGCGCCGCCAGATCGAGGAGATCGAACATCAGTCGATGCACGACTCGCTGACCGGCCTCCCCAACCGCAGCCTCTTCCACAACCGCATCGAGCACGCGCTCGGCGCGGCGACCCGGGCCGATACCCCCTTCGCGGTCATGATGATCGACCTCGACCGCTTCAAGGAGGTCAACGACACGCTCGGAGACCTCACGGGCGACCGGCTCCTGAAGGAGGTCGGCCGCCGCCTGCGCGGCGTGGCCCGGGTCAGCGACACCGTCGCCCGCCTCGGCGGCGACGAGTTCGGCATCCTGGCGCCGGGCATCGCCAACGGCGACAGCGCCGTCCGGCTGGCCGAGAAGCTCGGCCTCACGCTCATGCGCCAGATGGCGATCGGCGACCTCACGCTCGAGGTCGAGGCCAGCGTGGGCATCGCCCTCTTCCCAAAGCACGGCATCGACGTCGAGACACTGATCCGCCACGCCGACGTGGCGATGTACGTCAGCAAGGAGACCCACCACCCGGCGGTCTACTCGCCCGAACAGGACCAGCACACGACCGCGCGGCTGAACCGAGTCGCCGACCTGCGGCGGGCGGTCGCGGCTGACGAGCTGGTCGTGCACTATCAGGTGCAGGTCGACGCGACGACCCGGAAGGCACGCGGCATGGAGGCGCTCCTGCGCTGGCAGCACCCCCGAAACGGGCTCCTGGCGCCGGATCAGTTCATCCCGCTCGCCGAACGCTCCGGCCTCATCCGGCAGCTCACGATGTACGTCCTGGATACCGCGATCCACCAGTGCAGCCTGTGGCACGACCAGCACCTCGACCTCTCGGTGGCGGTCAACGTCACGGGCCGCGATCTGCTCGACCTGGGCTTCCCCGACCAGGTCGCCGCACTGCTCGCCAAGTGGCACGTCGAGCCGGCGGCGCTCGAGCTCGAGATCACCGAGAACACCATCTTCACCAACGCGACCCGCGCCCATGACGTCCTGACCCGCCTCAGCGAGCTCGGCGTACGGCTCGCGATCGACGACTTCGGCAAGGGCCACTCCTCGCTCGAGCATCTGGCCGGGTTGCCGATCGACGTCCTCAAGATCGACCGCTCCTTCGTGATGAACATGGCCAACGACACCAACGCCGTGATCGTCCGCTCGACCATCGACCTCGCCCACAACCTGGGGCTCGAGGTGGTGGCCGAGGGCGTCGAGACCGAGGAGGCGGCACGCCATCTCGCCGCGCTCGGCTGCGACACCCTGCAGGGCTTTCTGCTCAGCCGCCCCCAGCCCGCGGAGCGGCTCGCCGGCGTCATCCCCGTTCCCCCAAAGGCCGACCGCCGGGCCGCCTAAGCCGTCCTCGAACGGTGGTAGAGTTGCGATTCGTCGTCGCCAGTCAACGCTGGTATCGACAGCGGGCATGGGCGTCCGCTTTCTGACATCGAGGACTGGAGACAGGATGCAAAGGCTCCATTGGGCCGTCGCGGCCGCCGCGGCGCTGCTTGTGCTCGCAGCGCCAACGGCGCTCGCGAGCTCGGCCGGGCAGACGATCTACCGCAGCAACGTGCAGCCGCTGCCGGGCAACCTGCCCAGCATCGGGTTCGAGGCGTACTCGGTCAACGAGTTCGGCGACGAGATCACCTTCGCGCACACGCCAGCGCAGGCTCAAGACCGTCACCGTGACGATGAGCAGCTGGGGCTGCCAGTCCGGAGCCTGGTTCTCGGACGACTGTGTCACCGCGTCCGGCGCCAAGTTCTCGGTGCCGATCACGCTCAACCTGTACAACGCCACCACCACCGCCCCCAGCGCCGTCCCGGTCTTGCCCGGCGGGCTGATCGCATCGGTGACCAAGACGTTCAAGATTCCGTACCGCCCGTCGGCCAGTGCCAAGTGCACCGGATCGGAGGCCGGTGAGTGGTTCCTCAAGCACCACGGGTGCTTCAACGGCAAGGCGGCGAATATCGTGTTCAACTTCTCGTCGCTCCGGTTGAGGCTGCCAAACACCGTCGTGTACGGGATTGCGTACAACACGACTCACTATGGCTATGAGCCGATCGGCGAGTCCGCCCCATGCTTCACCAGCTCCGGCGGCTGCCCGTACGACTCGCTGAACGTCGCGCTGGGCCCGAAGGTCAAGGTCGGGTCGAAGCCGTATCCGGACACGCTGTTCCAGAACACGTCCGCGCCCGGCGAGCTGTGCGACGCGACGCCGCTTCTCGGCACCTTCAATCTGGATTCTCCGACGAGCGCCTGCTGGACCGGGTACGTGCCGGCCGTGCAGTTCCGAGCCGGATCCTGAGTTAGCGACAGGCCGGAGTGGCCGGGCGTGCCCATGCGCCCGGCCACTCTTCTCGCAAACCGCAAGCGCCGTTTTCCCGTAGCCGAGAGAATGCCGACCGGCGTGGCAACCATCGACGAGCTGGCGCTGCTCGACTGGAAGCGCGAGATCTTCGCGCTCTATGCGGGCGTGCGCGCGGACCCCGATCCGCGGTCGGGCTGGAATCTGTGGCGGCGAACGCGCGACCGCCTGTTCTCGGAGCATCCGCAGTCGCCGCTCTCCGCCGAGCAGCGGGCCGGCTTCGGCGGCCTCGCCCACCACCCCTACGACCCCGCGGGCAGGGTAACGGCCGCGGTGGTGCCCACCGCGCCGCGGAGGCTCGAGATCGCCACCAGCACCGGGCCGCCCTACCGCTTCCGCCACTTCGCCACGGCGCAGTTCGAGCTCGCGGGCGACCACCTGGAGTTGCCCCTCTACTGGCTCGAGGGCTATGGCGGAGGCATGTTCCTGCCCTTCGCCGACCGGACGAGCGGCGCGACCACCTACGGCGCCGGCCGCTACCTCATCGACACGGTCAAGGGGGCCGACCTCGGCAGCGTCGAGGGCCGCCTCGTGCTCGACTTCAACTTCGCCTACAACCCGTCGTGCGCGTACAACCCGGCCTGGACGTGCCCGCTGGCGCCGCCCGCGAACCGCCTGGCCGTGCCGGTGCCGGCCGGCGAGCGGATCTTCGCGGTCTGACGCGGACGCGTATCCTCTCCCTGTGCCCCTCTACCAACTGGCCGCCGACCTGCCGGACCTGCGCGGCGCGGTGCTAATCGCCTCGTTCGACGGCTGGGTCGACGCGGCCGAGGCCGCCTCGCGGGCGGTCGAGCACGTGACGGGCGAGGGCCGAGTTGTCGCCACCTTCGATCCCGACGCCGTCTTCGACTACCGCTCGCGCCGGCCGGTGCTGGACGTGCAGGACGGCCGGCTGTCCGAGCTGCGCTGGCCGGAGCTCGCGATCCACCACACCCGCGTCGGCCGCCACGACCTGCTCACCTTCTCGGGAGCCGAGCCCGACCTGCGCTGGCAGGAGCTCGCCGCCGATGCCGTCAGCCTCGTCCGCGACCTCGGAGTCGAGCAATGGGTCAGCCTGGGCGCGGTACCGGGCGCGGTGGCGCACACGCGGTCGGTGCCGGTGATGGTGACCGCGTCGGACGACGGCCTGCTCGCCGCTGGCGAGTTGCCCGGCCCGGAGGGCCTCCTGCGCGTGCCGTCGGCGGTGCTCTCGGTGCTCGAGCTCGCCGTCAGCGGTGCCGGCACACCCGCCGTCGGCTTCTACGCGCAGGTGCCGCCCTACGCCAGCATCGGGTACACCGCCGCAAGCATCGCGCTCATCGACCGGCTCTCTCGTCACCTGGACATCTCGATCGATGTCGACGAGCTGGTCGACGAGGAGCGCCAGCAGCGCGCGCGCTACGACGCGGCCGTTGCGGGCGACTCCGTCCTGCGCGAGACCGTGGCCCGGCTCGAGTCGGCGGCGGGCAACCTCGAGGACGAGCAGCTGCCCTCGGGCGACGAGCTCGCCCGCGAGATCGAGCGGTTCCTGCGCCGCCAGGGCGACGCGGGCGACGATCCAACCTGAGGTGCGCCGCGCCGGGTGAAGCGTCACCCGAAGAACGGGTAAAGCTGCACAGACGAAGCTACACAGCCACGGGGGGCGGTGTCAGCAATTCGACGGCGTCCACCGCGATCGGCGAGGCGCCGGCAAGCACCCGCAGCGCAACCGCACGACCGGCGGCGCGGGCCTCGGTGGCGCTTGCGGCCATCATGGTGAACGTCAGCGTGACCTTGTCGGTGAGCGCCACCCGAACGTCCGGATCCGAGTCTGGGACACGATCTTCGACCACCGCGCGGATCCGCCCCTCGACGCCGACGGCGGCCGCGCCCGGCAGATAGGCGCTTGCGGTCAACCGGTATCTGGAGTCGGAAAACACGCGGGGATGGTCTCATACGAGACCTCGTTTTTGCGTCATCACCGCGTAGGCGTAGCTATAACAGGTAAAGCTTCGGCACTGGCCGCATGTGACGTCACACCGGCGTGGTCGAGTGGTCAGTGCGGTCGAGGTGTGCCAGCAGTGCCTCGACCACGCGCGGGTCAAAATCGATCCCGGCCAGCTCCCGCAGCCGCCTGCGTGCCTCGGCGGGAGGCATCGCCGGCTGGTAGCTGCGCTCCTCGCACATCGCGTGGTAGGCGTCGCAGACGAGGATGACACGGGCGCCCAGCGGAATCTCCTCGCCCGCCAGGCCGCGCGGATAGCCGGCGCCGTCCCAGTGCTCGTGGCAGGCCCGGATCAGCACGGCCGCGCCGGCGAGCGCACCCACCGGGTCGATGATCTGCGCGCCGAGCTCGGGATGGCCGTGGATCAGCCGCCAGCCCTCCTCGTCGAGCGGGCCGGAGTTCCCCAGCACCCGCTCGGGCACGCCGATCTTGCCGAGGTCGTGCAGCGCCGCGGCAAACGTCAGGTCGCGCAGGTCGTCGCCGGCCACCCCGAGCGCACGGCCGACGGCGGTGCAGTCGGAGGTCAGCCGGTCGGAGTGCTGGGCGGTCTCGCGATGCCGCAGCGCGAGCGCGCGGCCGAGGCAGGCGACCGTGCCCGAGAGGGCGGCGCGCTGCTCCTCGAGCAGGCGCTCGTTCTCGAGCGCGAGCAGCGCCTGGTCGGCGACTCCCAGCAGCAGCGCCTCCTCGGCGGCGTCCGGCGCGGACTCCCGCTCGACCACCAGCAGGGCGTGATTGCCCTGGCGCTCGCCGATGGGTGCCACCGCCGCCAGCACCCCGCGCACGAGCGCGGGCGCGTGCTCGTGCGTGAGCACCCGCACCCGCCGGGACGCGGTGAGGTCGGCCGGCACCGCGCCGAGCCCCGCCCGCGTGCCGATCGACGGCCGCATGCGGGCGGTGAAGCCGTGGGCCGAGACGAGCGTGAAGCCGCCGTTCACCGACTGCCATGCCGACACGCCGTCCTGGGGCACCAGCCTGGCGACGGCCAGGGTCAGCAGGTGCAGGACCCGCTCCTCGCCGTGCTCGAGCGAGAGCGCCTGCCCGAGCTCCGCGAGCGCGCGCCCCGTGCGAGCGGCGGTGCGCTCTGCCTGCACCCGTCCGGCGTGCGCGGCCGCGACCACCGCGGTGTCGCATGCCATGGCGAGGTAGGCGGCCTCGTCGTCGGTGAGGGGCGTCCGCCGGGAGCACACGACGACCCACCACGGCGCCTGCTGGGCCGCATACCCGAACCCGTCGGCGGGCGGCCGGCCCGCGCGCACGGCCGCAATCCGCGGGGCAAGCGGCGGCCTGACCACGCCGAGCTGGGCCCAGGTGTGGTTGCGGCCCGCCAGATGCTCGTGCACCAGCACGCCGTCGAGCCCCAGCCGCGCACACAGCTCCGTCGCCAGCACGCCCGCCGCCCCACGCTGGTCATCCGCGGCTGCCAGGGCACTCAGGAACTCGCCCGCGAATCGAAGCGGGGCTGCCGCGACGTGACCCACAATCCAATCAAGGCTAGCACCGTACGAAACGTGCGCAGAAAGGCATACCAGAATGCGGCGTTGGCGACGGGCTCAGCGTTACCGAATACTGACCGAATTCCGGGCGCGGATTTCGCTGTTTCCTGGGATTTGCAGGCACACCTGTGCGGCTCGCCGCAGGGCCGAAACGCGAGTCGCGCACATCACTCGCACGCCGCGTGGAAGCGCGGTAGTATCGCGGCCGACTGGAGTGTGCTTCCAGTCGATGTCAAGGGCTCGGGAGGCGCAGCTTGACGAGTTTTCAGGCTGCTGTAGCCTGGTAGAGATTGGCATCTCCAGCTCGAAGGTAGCGGTGGACGTGGGGAGATCGAGAATACGCGGTGGGCTCAGGGCGGCAGCGGCTGCATGCGCAGCTTCAGTGCTGCTTGGCCTCGGCGCGGCCGCGGCGCTGGCATCCAGCCCGCCGCCGCCACCGCCACCACCGACGACTTCGGCGGCGGCGGATCGCCGCCGGCCTCGACGGCGACGCCACCGCCCGGCCTCGACGACCCCGACGCCGCCGGCCGACACCACGGCCCCCGGGCCCGTCGGGCATCTGAAAGCGATCACCAGCCGGCCGGGCCGGATCACGCTCACGTGGTCGAACCCGAGAGCGTCCGACCTGGACGGCATCGTCGTTCGCCGCTCCTGGGGCGCCTGCCCCCAAACCCCGACCCAGGGGGTGGCGATCGGGGGCAAGTCGGTGCGCACGCGCCAGGTGGACACGGGCGCCGCCACCGGGACGGCCTACTGCTACGGCGTCTTCGCGTTCGACTCGAGCGGGAATTACTCGCGCGGACGCCATGACCGGGGCGTGATGATCCAGGCGGTGGTCGCCGCGCCCCGGCCGGTCACCGGCCTCACCGCCACGGTCGCGGGGAAGGACGTCGTCCTCAACTGGCACAACCCGGCCCAGGCGGGGCGACTGGCGTACATCGCCGTTCGCCGCGGGGTCGGAACCGACTGCCCCACGGGCCCGGCGGACGGCACCGCCATCGGCGGCGAGACGGTGCGCACCTCGCAGATCGACACCACGGCGCAGCCGGGAGTCACCTACTGCTACCGGGTCTACGCGCTTGACTCCGCCGGCGGTGCGTCCGCGACCGGGTCGGATGCCAACGTGACCACCCCCAGGGCGGCCGTCGCTCCCACGCACACCCACGCCGCGCAGGACCCGCCGGCGGCCTCGTCGTCGAGCGGCTGGATGACGTCGACGCTCACGCGTACGGTCGCGGGCATCGTCGTCCTGATGCTGCTGGTGGCGGCCGCCGCAACGGCGGTCACGCGCCGGCGCTCACACACCTCGGCCTACGTGACGCAGCGAGATCTCTCGCCGCGCCTGGCCATCTCCGAGTACCCGCCCGTCGCACTCGTGATCCCGGCCCTGCTCGTGCTGGGAACCGCCGCCGCGCTGGTGCTCATCCTGATCAACCTGTGACCGGAGGGGCTCGTTTCATGCGCCGAACCTGCACCGCACTCATCGCACTGACCACCCTCCTCCTGGCCGTCGGCTCGACCGGGCCGAGCGCGCTTGCGATCAGCACCGGGCCGCTGACGGCGAACCCCGACCCGGTCACCTTCGGCACGCAGGATGTCGGCGACACCACGCCGGCTCAGACGGTGACGCTGACGAACGCGAACGGATCGATCCCGCTGACCATCCTCAGCCTCAACGCGAGCGGCGACTACAACGTCACCAACGACAACTGCACCGGCGCGACGCTCAACCCACCGGGTGACTCGTGCACGGTCGGCGTGACGTTCGACCCCAGCTCGGCCGGCTCGGACGGCGGGTCGCTCACGATCAACGACGACGACGTGGCGGACGGCGCCCAGCAGTCCCTGGAGCTCGACGGCAACGGCGTCGCCAATCAGTTCTCGGTCTCAGCTCCGAGCTCGTTCGGCGACCAGCTCGTCAATTCGACGTCGGGCGCCCAGACCGTGACCGTCACCAACAACACCGACTACTCCGCGAACCCGCAGAACCCCAACATCACGCGGGTCGAACTCCGGCGACTTCAACGCGTCCGGCTGCACGCGGCAGCGTGGCGCGGCAACGCCACGCTGCACGGTCAACGTCACCTTCTCGCCCAGCGCGACCGGCACCCGCAACGCGACGCTGAACGTTGCCGGGCAGTCGGTGGGCTGACCGGCAACGGCGTGCAGGCCGCCGCCAACGTGACCCCGGTGAGCACATCCTTCGGGAGCGAGCCGGTGAGCACGTCGTCGGCCACCGAAGAACATCACGCTCAAGAACACCGGCTCGGGCACGCTGACCTACAGCAACACCACCGTCACCGGCGCCAACCCTGGCGACTTCTCGGTCGGCGACTCCAACTGCGCCTCGACGGTCTTCCTCGCGCCCAACGGCGGGTCGTGCACCATCACCGTCCAGTTCGTGCCCACCGCCGACGGGCCACCGCAGCGCCACCATCGTGGTGCACGACAACGCGCCCAGCGGCACGCAGACCGTCAACGTCTCCGGCACGGCCACCGCGTCGTCGGTGGGCTTCGGGCCGCCGATCGTCACCTTCGCGAAGACGATCCCCGCGGGCACCGGCTCGCCGGGGCACACCATCACCGTGTTCAACCAGACGAGCGCCAGCATGCCGATCACCTCGACGGTCATCGCCGGAGCGAATCCCAAGAGCTTCGTCGAGACCGGCGACACGTGCTCGGGGACGACGCTCGCCCCGAACGGCGGCAAGTGCACCGTCAAGGTCAAGTTCACGCCGTCGAGCGCCGGCCGGCGGACGGCGCTGCTCGAGATCACCGACACAGGCCCCGTCCCACCGCACGTCCACGAGATCACGCTGACCGGCAACGCCAGCTTCCCGAACGACCCCAAGAGCGTCGCCGGAACGGTCGGCTGCAGCACGGCGCACGTCCGCTGGGTCGCGCCGTCGGCCACCCGTTTCGCGGGCACGATCGTGGTCCGGAACCACGCCCACTACCCGACCAGCATCGCCGACGGGACGAGGGTGCCGCACACGTCGGGACTCGCGACCGACACCGGCCTCAAGCACTTCACCACCTACTACTACCGCGTGTTCGCGACCTACCACTCGCTCACCCACGCGGGCAAGCTGAACTACTCGCAGGGCACCCGCCTGAAGGAGCGCACGGGCGAGATCTGCACCCCCGAGAACGGCGCCCGCGGGGTCGGCACGACGCCCACGGTCACCTGGCTGCCCGCGCCCACCAAGCAGCGGGTACGCCTTCGTGCTCCAGCGCGGGCAGCTCACCATCGACCTGGAGCTACACGACCAAGACGCGATGGCACTTCGCATCGTCGTGGCGCTACAAGGGCACCCACCGGCTCGCCCCCGGTCACACGTACACGTTCTACCTGTACTCGTACCCGGCCTCGCACCCGAACGGGTTCCTCATCGGCCAGACCACGTTCACCGTCCGGTAGCGGTCACGGCGGCCGGTAGCCGAGCGCGACCGCGGTGAAGAAGATGATCTGTGCGGTGGGGGCGAAGACGACGTAGGCCCGGTGCCACGACTCGCGCCGCAGGCCGATGTCGGCCATCGCGAACATGAGCGGGAACGCCACGAGCCCGAAGCGCCCGACCGACTGCAGCACCGACGAGAGCAGCGGCAGCGCGAACACGCCGCACACGAACAGGACGTCCTCGGCCCGGGTCGCGCGGAAGCGCTGCTGGCGGATCAGCGGGACAAGCAGGGCGAGGTAGGCGATCACCGTCACGCCGCGGGCGAGGAAGAAGAAGTCCCGCGTGGTGGCGAAGCGCCAGAACTGGTCGCCGAGGCTAATGAGCGGGAAGGCCGGATGCCCGCCCCACTGCGCCTGGACGTGCACCATGCCCAGCGGATCGCCCACCGCGTGCTGCAGCCACGCGGCCTGTGTGGCGAACGCGGCGGCGGGGGCAGCCGCCAGCAGCCACGCCGAGACCGTCCGCCGCCGCCACGCCCGCAGCACCAGCGGCGGAACGAGGGCGAGGCCGGTGACGCGGGTCAGGCCGGCGGCATAGCCGAGCGGCACGGCGGCCAGGTCGTGCTCGCGGTCGGAGAGCACGAACATCCACACGGTGAAGGCCAGGAACGGCCCCTCGCTGTAGGCCATCGTCAGCGCGAACGCATACGGCGAGAGCACGAGGTAGAGGATGCTGCGGCGAGCGTGGTCCTCGGACAGGCGGTCGCGGGCGAGCACGATACATCCCGGCGAGCGCGGCCAGCACCGCCAGGTTCGAGACCAGCAGCGCCGCCACCGCGTCGCCGACCTGCAGCCCCTCGCGCGCCGCCCAGATCCCGATCGGGTAGAGCGGGAAGAACGCCTCGAGCTTGCCCGGGCGGTAGCCCATATGCGAGATGCGGATGTAGAAGACCGAGTCCCAGCCGGTCACCGCTCGCACCCACTCCGTCTGCCACGGTTGCAGCGCACGGTGCCAGCCGAGCTCCGCGGTGAGCAGGTATCCCAGGCTCAAGACCGCGACGCGGCTGGCCGACCATACGACGAGCACGCGCCGCCACATGAGGCGGTATCGTACTGAGCGGGTTGGGTGCGCGTTCGTGCACCCGAACCGCACGGGAGAGGTGGCCGAGTGGCTGAAGGCGCCCGCCTGCTAAGTGGGTCTGGGGGGTAAACCTCCAGCGAGGGTTCGAATCCCTCCCTCTCCGCTTCCGCTGTTCCCGCCATCCGGGTGGGCGGCACGCTCGCAACGTGACTCCGGCGCACAATCGTCTCTCCGATCTGATCCGCCGCTGCCCATGGCTGATGGCAGCACTTCGCGCGGGGCGAGAGGTGGACGCGCCCGACTGGGTCATCGGCGCGGGCGCGATCCGCGACCTCGTCTTCGAAGACCTCCACGGCCGCCGGGCCCAATCGCCGCGGGATGTCGACTACGCCTTCTTCGACCCGGCGGATCTCAGCGCCGACAGGGAACAAACCATCGCGGAGGCGTTACGCACGCATTCCCCTGACCTCCCGTTCGAAGCGAGTAACCAGGCGCGCGTGCATCTCTGGTACGAGCACGACTTCGGGTACCCGATCGCACCGTACCGCTCGATCGAGCACGCCGTCTCAACGTGGCCGGAGTCCGCAACCGCAGTCGCATGCCGTCTGCTCCCCGACGACAGCATCGAGGTGATCGCGCCACTTGGCCTCGATGACCTCTTTGCGGGTGTGCTTCGCCGCAACGCGGCCCAGGTCACTCCGGCGATCTTCCGGGAGCGGCTGGCCCGGCGGCCTGATCTCACCACGACCTGGCCGCTCGTTCGCGTCGTCTTCGACTAGAGCCTCCATCCGGTTCACCCGAACCGGATGATTGACCCACCGGCACGGGCCGCATATGGTCTCGCGGTGGCTGGTCACCCCGAGAACCGACGGCGGTTGGTCGCCCTGCTGGCGCTCCTGGCGCTCGTGGGAGCGGTCGCGGCCGGCGTGGTCGCCGTGACCCAGGGCTCGGCCGGGCGACTGGTCGTCGTGGCCGTCGCGCTCGTGGCGGCTGTGGTGGGTGGGTGGTATGTCGTTGCCGCCCGCGGAGCCGCCCGGATGGCCGGCGGCCTGCTCGCAGCGGCGGCGGTGGTCGCCCTGGTGCTCCTGATCCTGACGTCCACCCGCAACGGCCTGGGACTGGAGGTTGCGCTCGTGCTGGTGGTCGTCTCGGTGGCGGCGGCCAAGCGCGCCCTGGCGGACACGCTCGTCCGGAGAACGCACAGGGGGGACAGCGTCGCCCGGCCGCAACACCCGGTGTTGATCATGAACCCCTGGTCGGGCGGCGGGAAGGTCGAGAAGTGGAACCTGGTGGAGGAATGCCGCAGCCGTGGCATCGAGCCGGTCGTCCTGCAGCGCGGCGACGACCTGCTGCAGCTCGCCGGCGATGCGGTCGCCCGGGGGGCCGACGTTATCGGCATGGCCGGGGGTGACGGGTCGCAGGCGCTGGTGGCGTCGGTGGCAGCCCGGCACGACGTGCCTCACGTATGCATCCCGGCAGGGACCCGCAACCACTTCGCCCTCGACCTCGGCCTCGACCGGGACGACGTCGTCGGGGCGCTGGACGCATTCGGGGAGGCGCTCGAGCGGCGGATCGACCTGGCGACGGTGAACGGGCGCGTGTTCGTCAACAACGCCTCGATGGGGATCTACGCCAAGATCGTCCAATCGCCCGAGTACCGCGACGCGAAGCTGAAGACCGCGGCGGCGATGCTTCCGGACATGCTCGGAGACGGCGCGGAGCCGTTCGACCTGCGCTTCGCCGGCCCTGACGGCGCCGAGGTGCCGACCGCGCACATGATCCTCGTCTCGAACGATCCGTACGAGCTCGACCATCTGGACGGGCGCGGCAGCCGGCCGCGGCTCGACTCCGGCACGCTCGGGATCGCCACGGCCCGCATCGCCAACGCGCGCGAGGCGGTCGAGTTCACGCAGTGCGAGGCCACGGGCCGGATCCGCAGCTTCTCGGGCTGGTCGGAGTGGGA
Organism: uncultured Actinomycetes bacterium; assembly: GCA_963732075.1. Lineage (GTDB taxonomy): Bacteria > Actinomycetota > Thermoleophilia > Gaiellales > JAICJC01 > JAICJC01. Next base: position 1,009,421 of record CAVSYD010000003.1, read on the forward strand.
CACGCCCCGCTTCGAGATCGACTCGAGCGGGCCGGTCGAGATCGGAATCGACGGCGAGGCGACGTCGATCGAGCCGCCGCTCGTGTTCGAGTCGCGCCCCGCCGCCCTCCGCATCCGCATCCCGACGCACGCCCGTGGCGTGTCCCCGGCGGCGCTCGCCCTCCCCGGAGTGCGCGCGGTCGTGCCCGCGCTGATCGCCCTGGTCGGCGGCCGCGAGCCGAGCTTTGCGACCGCGGACGGCGCATGACGGCCCTTGACCGGCGCTGGTCGGAGGCGATGCTCGCGCTGCGGGCCGAGCCGCTCGATCGGGTGGCGCTCGTGTTCGACCGCAGCGGCCGCGGGGTGGTCCGCGCCGCCACCCTGGCGGGGGTCGGCCTCGGTCTCGCGTACCGGCGGCGATGGCGCGGGCTCGCGGCGTTTGCCGCCGCCGAGGCCGCCACTCCCCTGGCGGTGAACGCGGTCAAGCTGCTGGTCGACCGGGAGCGGCCGGCCGCGGCGAGGGTGCGGCCGTTCGGGACGTCGTTCCCGTCCGGCCATGCCGCCTACGCCGGTGCGACCACCGTCGCCCTGGTCATGCTCGCGTCCGGGCGGCGGCCGGCGGGGGCGCGGCTGTGGACGGCCGCAGCCGCCGCGACCGCGGGCATGGCCTGGAGCCGCACGCATCTGCAGGCGCACTGGCTCACCGACGTCACCGCCGGTGCCATGCTCGGCGGCGGGGTCAGCCTGGCGACGTTCGCCCTGGTCGAGCCGCGACGCGCATGAGCAGCACGGCCCCAGCGGCCGCGATCACCCCCGAACCGGTGCCGACGACGAGGATCGGGCCGATCTTCGGGGCGCTGATGCTGGTGCTCTTGATCGCATCGCTCGATCAGACGATCGTATCGACCGCCCTTCCCACCATCACCGGCGACCTCGGCGGCGCCTCGAAGCTGGCCTGGGTCGTCACCGCCTACATGCTGGCCTCGACCATCACGACGCCGCTCGCGGGCAAGCTGGGCGACCAGTACGGCCGCAAGATCGTGCTGCAGACGGCGCTCGTGACCTTCCTCATCGGATCGATCCTGTGCGGCGCTCTCCCAGAGCATGACCGAGCTCGTCGTCTTCCGCGCAATCCAGGGCCTCGGCGCGCGGCGGGCTCATGGCGACGACGCAGGCGGCGATCGGCGACGTCGTGCCGGCCCGCGACCGCGGCCGCTACTCCGGCCTCATGGGCGGCGTGTTCGGCATCTCGACCGTGATCGGGCCACTGCTCGGCGGCTTCTTCGTCGACAACCTGTCGTGGCGCTGGATCTTCTACATCAACGTGCCGATCGGGGTGGTCGCGTTCGTCGTGATCGCCGCCGTGTTCAGCGTCCGAACCGAGCGCACCCACCACGACGATCGACTACGTCGGGGTCGCGCTCCTGGCCTCGGGGCTGTCGGCGATCGTGCTGCTGACGACGCTGGGCGGCAACACCTACGCCTGGATCTCGCCCGAAATCATCGGGCTCGGTGTCGCGAGCGTCGTCCTCACCCTGATGTTCATCTGGGTCGAGAGCCGGGCGTCGGAGCCCGTGCTGCCGCTCAGCCTCTTCCGCAACCCGGTGTTCGCGGTCTGCAGCGCGGTCGGGTTCGTCGTCGGCGTCGCGCTGTTCGGCTCGGTCACCTACCTGCCGCTGTTCCTGCAGCTCGTGAAGGGCTCGAGCCCGACCGTCTCGGGGCTCGAGATGCTGCCGCTGATGGCGGGCGTTCTGATCTCCTCGATCGGGAGCGGCGCGCTGATCTCGAAGACCGGCCGCTACAAGATCTTCCCGATCATGGGCACCGCCCTGATGACCTTCGGGATGGTGCTGCTCTCCCGGCTCGAGGTGGGTACGAGCACCGCGCAGGCGGGCCTCTACATGCTGGTGCTGGGACTCGGCCTCGGCGGCGTGATGCAGGTGCTCGTGCTGGTCGTGCAGAACGCGGTCGACTATTCCCAGCTCGGGGTCGCGACCTCCGGCGCCAGCCTGTTTCGCTCGATGGGCGGATCGATCGGCACACCGATCTTCGGCGCGATCCTGACCAGCCAGCTCACGTCGAACCTGAACGCCGCATTCCCGAGCGCCGCCGCCCAGGTCGGGCACCTGACGACGGGGGCGACGCCCGACGCCATCCACGCCCTGCCGCCGGCGGTCGCGCTCGCCTTCAAGCAGGCCTACGTCGAGGCGCTTCACCCCGTGTTTCTCGTCGGGGCGGCGGTGGCGGCCGTCGCGTTCGTGCTGACCTGGTTCATCAAGGAGGTGCCGCTGCGAAAGACGGTCGCGGCCCAGGGCGTGCCCTCGTCGGTCGCCTCCCCCCGGCAGGCGAGCTCGATGCGCGAGCTCGCCGCCCAGGTGGCGACGCTCGCCCAGCGCGACCACCGCCACCTGATCTACGAGCAGCTGGCCGACACGGCCGGAGTCGACCTCGACCCGCAGCAGATGTGGCTGCTGCTCCGGCTGGCGGAAGGGCAGCCGGTGGCGGTTGCCGAGCTCGACCTCCAGGAGCCGATGCGCGTCCTCGGCGACCTGGGGCTGGTCGAGGGGGAGACGCACCTCACAGCGGCGGGCACGGCCGTGCTCGAACGGCTGTGGGACGCGCGCCGAGCCCGCATCGCGGCCCTGTGCTCTGACTGGGCACCCGAGCGGCATGCCGAGATCCTCGAGATCGTCGGCCGGCTCACCAAGAGCCTGGCCGAGGCCCCGCCCGAACGCACGTTGAGCGGTGTACCGTAGGCGGTCCCCAACCAGGAGACCGACGTGAGCGTGTACATGATGTTGCAGATCAAGGCCGACGCCAAGCGGGTGCGGGACACCATGGATAAAACGCCGGAGCGATGGCAGGCGATCAATGCCAGGGCCAGGGAGCTCGGCGCCATCCACCACCAGTTCCTCTCGAGCCCGGACGGGACCACGATTGCCGTGCTCGACGAGTGGGAGTCCATCGACGGCTTCCAGAAGTTCTTCGACGGCAGCCCCGAGATCGGGGAGATGATGGCCGAGGCCGGCGTGACCGAGCAGCCGCAGGTCACGTTCTGGCACCGGCTGAACGCACCGGACGAGTTCTGAGGATGGCCGGACTTCCGCTCACAGGCGGCTGCCTGTGCGGCGGCGTGCGCTTCGAGATCGACGCGCCGCCGGTTTCCGCGAGCTACTGCCACTGCACGCGCTGCCAGCGGCGCACCGGCACGGCTTCGTCGGTGCAGGCCCGGATCGCGCCCGGGTCGCTGACAGTCACCCAGGGCGAGGAATTGATCCGCGGCTACCAGCCTCCCGACGGGTTCCCCAAGCGGTTCTGCGGATCGTGCGGGTCGGCGCTCTGGAGCCAGAGCCCGGACGATCCGGACATCGTCAGCGTGCGGCTCGGCGTCTTCGACGAGGATCCCGGGATCAGGCCCGCCTGGCGCCAGTTCGTCGCCTACGCCGCGCCGTGGGAGCCCATCCCCGACGACGGCCTGCCCCGCTATCCCGAGCGGCCGCCGCCGGCCTGACCCGCCGGCGTTTGCCTGCACTCGCGCGCGTGTGGGCACATTTGTTTGCAATTTGTGAGAAATAACTCATTTGGGGGACACACGGCCGCGCGGATTGCGGCTAGATGAGAATTGCTCTGTTCCTCTCCCCCCGGTGAGGTGCCCAATGGATTCCCCTGCTCCAGGCATCATGCAAAGTGCAGTCGACGAGCGCTTCTTTCATGAGTGGGTCGCGTTCGGAATGCTCGAGCTGGCCGTCTACCTGACGCGCCACGCCCAGTTCACGGCCTTCTGCCTCGACCGAGACCGGCGCCGGGCGAACGCCCGCCGCAAGTAGGCCGCGGCCTACAGCTTGCGAGCCCGCACCGCGGTGCCGTAGGCGCAGATCTCGGTCCAGGTGCCGCCCATCTCGGACGTGTCGAAGCGCATCGCGAGGATCGCGTTTGCGCCCCGCGCCTCGGCCTCCTCAGTCAGGCGCTCCATCACCTGCTCGCGGCTCTCGACCAGCGCCTTGGTCATGCCCCGCAGCTCCCCGCCCATGAGCGCCTTGAGGCCGGCCCCGAACTGCGAGCCGAGGTTGCGGGAGCGGACGGTGAGGCCGAACACCTCCCCGAGCACCTCCTCGATCTCGTAGCCGGGCAGGTCGTTGGTGGTCGTGATCAGCATGATCGCGTGACTCTACCCGGCTTCGGAAGGGAGCTTGCGGCCGGGGTTTGCGATGCCCGCCGGGTCGAGCGCGCGCTTCACCGCCCGCTGCGCCCGCAGCACCTCCGGCGGCAGGCCCGCCGCCGCCGCGAGCTTGACCCGGCCGATGCCGTGCTCGCCCGAGAGTGAGCCCGAAAGCGCGACGGGGATCGCGAAGAACGCGGCCGCGGCAGCCTCGGCCCGGGCCAGGGCGACGGGGTCTGACCGGTCGACCATCACCGACGCGTGCACGTTGCCGTCACCCGCGTGACCCCAGCACGCGACCTCGACGCCGTGCTCGGCCCCTGTCTGCTCAACCAGCTCGAGCGCGTCGCCCAACCGGTCGAACGGCACCGCGAAGTCCTCGGACACCTTGCCTCCGCGCACGGCCACGACCCCCAGCGAGACGCCGTCGCGCCACGATTCCAGGGCACGCGCCTCGGCCTCGGTCTCGGGCATGTCGAGGACGACCGCCCCCGGCTCGAGTGCCTCGGCCAGCAGGTCGCGCTCGACCCGCGCGGCGGCCGCCGGCCCGCCCGCCTCGGCCAGGACGGCGAAGGCGCCTGCGACCGGGAGCGCGCGCGGATAGGTGGCGGCTGCGGCCGCGAACGCGCGCGCGTCGATGAACTCGAGCGACGTGGGGACACATCCGCAGGCCATCGCCGCCTCGAGGGCGGCCAGGCCGGCGGCGCGGTCGGGGTAGAGCCCGACCACCGGCAGGATCAGCTCGGGGCGCGGCAGCAGTTTCAGCCACGCCGCCGTGATCACGCCGAGCGTCCCCTCCGAGCCGCATGCCAGCGAGACGAGGTCGAGCGACTCGACGTTCTTGCGGGCCGCTCCTCCGGCTCTCAGCACCTCTCCGGTTGGGAGCACCAGCTCGACGCCCGACACGAACGAGCGCACCGTGCCGTGGCGCAGCGAGCGCGGCCCGCCGGCGTTGGTGGCGATGTTCCCGCCGATCTGCGATTGCTCGGCCGCGCCCGGGTTGGGCGCGAACCACAGGCCCTCACCGGCGGCCGCCCGCTGCAGGCTGCGGGTCGTCAGCCCCGCCTCGACGGTCATCCGCCAGGCCTGCGGAACGGCCTCGCGGATCGCGGTCATGCGCTCGAGCGCGATCACGAGCGACCCCGCGTCCGGAACGGCGCCCCCCGCGTAGCCGGTGCCGCCGCCGCGGGGGACGAACGGGACGCCGGTGCGCGCGCACCAGCGCACCACCGCGGCGACCTCGTCGGTCGAGCCCGGAAAGACCGCACCCATGGCCGCGCCGCTCAGGCCCCGCGTCTCGGTGGAATCGCGCAGCAGCGAGCTATCTGCGACGGGGATCGTGACCGCCCGCTCGCCCACGATGCGGGCAAGGTCCCGGCGGGCGGCGGCGGGCGGGGTCTCGGGCACGACCCGATTCTGCCGCACCGGCGCCCGCCGTGCCCCACCGCAACGAATCCGCCCCAACCGTGTGTCCCTGGCCGATGCTGTGCCTGGCACCGCAACGGGCGGCGTGACGGCTTCGTTGCGGGCCACAGCGCGGGGAACGCCGGTCGGGCAGCCGAATCGACCCCTCGAGCGCGTTACGTCGGCGTGACGTCGACGTCACGGCGTGTTGGCGCGTGCCTGGCACCGGGGGGCGCCGGGGGGCGGGGCGAGGTGGTTCGGGCGGACGTAGGCCGGCTCGAAGCCGGCCCGCAGGATGTTGCGATACGAGCTGCCCGGGCCGCCGTCCCCCACCGCGCCGGTCTCGGTGACGACCACGCTCGCGCCGGCCGCGCTGGCCGCCGCGATGCGGGCCGCCGTGATCGCCGACTGGCCGCCGCGGCGGCGGTGCTCGGGCAGCGTCGCGGCCTGCCCCAGCCAGGCGTGATCTCCGCGCACGAACACGGCCCCGCACGCCATTGCGAGCTCGCCGTCGAACGCCAGGTACCAGCCCCAGCCGGGCCGTCCGGGCAGGTGCTCGAGCATCGCCGTCACGTCCGGTGCGAGCTCGAACCCCGTCCCGAGGACGGCGGTGAACTGGCCCGCCCGCTCAAGCCCGATCCGCTCGACGCGAAGCTCGGTCCGCGCTTCCGGCGCCGGGTCGGCGGGCCGGTGGAACTTGACCCAGGCATACCCGGGCTCGTAGCCGCGCTCGGCCAGCATGGCCGCGAGCTCCGGCGGCTGCGCGCACGGCGCCAGGGCGATGGAGTGCCGCACCGGGCCGTACACGGCGGCGACCCGATCGAGATCGACCGCGGTGGCCGGCTCGGTGACGCCGAGCCCGATGACCCGGTTGATCCCCACCTCGTCGACGTCGGGGCGGACTGCGCAGACCGCGCCGGCAACCCGGACGGCCGCGGTGCCGAACGCATCGGCCACCGCCTCGGCCTCGATCGTCTCCAGCGCGACCGGATCGAATCCGGTCACGGCGCCGGCGGCTGCGAGCGCCGGCATGTATCCCTCCTGCTCCAGCCAGTGGCCGCCGTCGATCACCAGGTTCTCGCCGGTGATGTACCCGGCGTACCGCGAGCAGAGCGCGGTCGCCCACCATGCGATCTCCTCGACGCCGGCCAGCCGCCCGGCCGGCACGGTGGCCGCGACGCGCGCCTCGTCGGCTGGCGTCGGCCAGAGCGCCGCGCCGGCGCCCTCGGTCGCCGTCGGGCCCGGGCAGATCGTGTTCACCCGGATCCCGTGCTGCGCCCACTCGACGGCCAGCGTGCGGGTCATCGCCACCAGGCCGGCCTTGGCGGCCGCCGAGTGCACGGTGCCGGGACCGCCCGTCCAGGCGTAGCTTGCGATCACGCTCAGGATCGCGCCGCCGCCGCCCTGCGCGATCATCTGGCGACCGGCGGCGCGGGCGCACAGGAAGCCGCCGTCGAGGACGATCGACGTGACCGCCCGCCAGCCGTTGGGGGACAGATCCTCTGCCCGCACCACGAAGTTGCCGGCGGCGTCGTTCACCAGCACGTCGACGCGGCCGAAGCGCTCGACCGCAGCCTCGACGAGCGCGTCGACCTGCTCGGGCACGCGCACGTCGGTCGGCTGCGCGGCGCCGCGCCCGCCGGCCCGCTCGACCAGCGCGACCGTCTCGGCCAGCGGCTCCGGCCGGCGGCCCGCCACCACGACCGCGGCTCCCAGCCGGCCGAACTCGACCGCCATCGCGCGGCCCATGCCGCTGCCCCCGCCGGTGATGACGGCGACCTGGCCGTCGAACGTCCCCTCAGACAGCATCGGATGCTCCTTCCTCGCGCAGGATCACGCGCGCGTCGAGCGCGACCGCCGCGGTGGGAGTCACCAGCAGCGGGTTGATCTCGATCTCGGCGACATCGGGGCGGGCGGCCGCCAGCCGCGAGAGCGCCGAGGCGGCCCGCGCGGCCGCGGCGATGTCGAGCGCGGGCCGGCCGCGGGCGCCGGTGAGCAGCGGCGCGCCGCGCAGCGAGCGCAGGAGCCGCTCGGCTCCGGCCGGAGTCGACCGGCGCCAGCTCCACCGCCACGTCGCCGAACACCTCGGCGTAGATGCCGCCCAGGCCGACGAGCGCCACCGGCCCGAAGCGGGGATCGGCCCGCGCGCCCACGATCAGCTCGACCCCGTCCGCGAGCGGCGCCATCCGCTCGACCGAGAGCTCCTCCGGCGCCAAGCCGGGCGGTGCAGCCCGTCGAGCGCCGCGTCGAGCGCGACGCCGTCGGCGATCCCCACCACGACTCCGCCTGAATCCGACTTGTGCAGCGCCCCGACGGCCTTCACCACCACCGGGTACCCGACCTGGGCCGCGGCGGCGTGCGCCTGCTCGCGCGTGCGCACCCGCAGCGCGGGTGACGAACGGTACTCCGGCCGCCTCGAGCAGCGCCCGGCTGCCGAAGTAGCCGGGCTCGATCGGGCCCGTCTCGGGTGCCGGCAGCAGCGGCGCACCCGCGGTGGGCGACACCTCTCGCAGACCGGCCAGCGCCCGCGCCGCCGCCTCGATGGACGTGTACACGGGCACGCGGCCCTCGCGCAGCGCGGCGGCCGTGGGCGAGTCGGCGTACATCGAGTGGGCGACCATCGGCCGGCCCGCGGCGGCGACGGCCACGGTGATCTGGCGGGCCACGTCGGCCTCGACCTCGGCGAAGTGCTCGGAGTACTGGCTGTAGCCGCCGAAGTAGCCGGTCAGGAGCAGCCCGTCGACCTCGCCCGAGTGCAGCAGCGTGTGCGAGACCTTCGCGTAGGAGTAGAAGTCCTGCTCGCCGCCCCCGGCCAGGTCGACCGGGTTGCGGGTCGCGGCGGTCGGCGGCAACTGCGCGGCCAGTTCGGCCGAGAGCGCGTCGGACAGCGCGGCAGCTCGAGGCCCGCGGCAGCGGCGACATCGCATGCGATCGCCCCATGCCCGCCGCCGTCGCCGAGCACCGCGATCCGCGGGCCCCGCAGCGGGTGCGTGCGCACCAGCGCCTGCACCAGGTCGATGAGCTCGTGGGGCGTCCGCACGACGTGCGCCCCGGCGGCACGGGCGGCGGCCGCCACCACGGCCGCGTCGCTGACAGCGCGCCGGTGTGGGAGCGCGCGGCGCGCGCGCTCGCGTCGATGCGACCCACCGTCAGGAGCACCACCGGCTTGCCCGCGCCGGCGGCGGCGTCGACGAAGGCGCGGCCGTCGCGGAAGTCCTCGGCGTAGACGGCGATCACCTCGGTGAGCGCGTGCTCGGCGAAGGCGGCGACGAGCTCGGCCAGTGTCGACGTCGGCCTGGTTGCCGATCGAGGCAAAGCGCGAGAACCCGAGCCCGTACCTCCCGCGCCAGGATGCCGAACTCGAGGGCGAGGTTGCCGCTCTGGGAGGCGAGGCCGATCGTCCCCGGCGGGAACTCGTTGGAGCCAGGCCGAGGTCGGAGCCGGCGTCGTAGACGCCCAGGCAGTTCGGCCCGAGCAGCACCGCACCGGCGGCGCGCACGCGCTCCACCAGCGCCCGCTCGCGCAGCTCCGCCTCGGCGCCCAGCTCGCCCAGGCCCGGCGGTGATGCCGATCAGCGCCCGCGCGCCGGCGGCCAGCGCATCGTCGACCGCCTGCTCGAAGGCGGCCGCCGGGACGGCGACGACGACCAGCTCGGGAACACCGGGCAGCTCGGCGAGCGAGGTGTAGGCCGTCCGGCCGAGGACGGTGCCGCCCTTTCGGTTGACCAGGTAGACGGGCCGGCGGTGCTCGCCCTTGAGCGCCCCGCGCCCGAGCCAGTTGCCCCACTTGGCGGGGTCGTCGGAGGCTCCGACGATGGCGACCGAACGTGGGTCGAAGAGCGGGCGAAGGTCACGTGCCACGGCGCCGTATGCTGTCAGCGTTCGAGGATGGCTGCGGCGGCAGCCCGGCCGGTGCGCACCGCGCCCTCCATGTAGCCCGCCACCCAGTGGTCGGAGCCGGCGACGTAGAACGGCGGCTCGTGCGTCCCGTGCAGCGGCCCGACTCCCATCACATCGCCGGGCGCCCACTGGGTCACGTAGCCGAGCGTGTACGGATCGACGCCCCAGTCGCGCTGGAGATAGGCCACCGCGTCATGTGCGCGCTCGTCGTAGATCCGCGCGAGCGCCGCCAGCACCTCGGCGCGGCGCTGCTCGTCGACCATCGACAGGTGGTGCAGGAGCCGCTCGGGTGGCACCAGGATCGACAGCACGCCCTCACTCTGCGGCCACGTCGAGCCGAACAGGTTCTCGCTCTCGCACAGGCCGTTTTGGCCCAGCTCGCGCCAGAACGGGGTCGCGTAGGCGACCACGACCTTGCCCGCGCGGGCGTGGCGCTGGCGCCGCAGCGACGCCGCCCGCTCCGGCGAGAGCCCCTCCACCACGATGTCGCGCAGCGGCCCCACCGGGACCGCGCACACGACGGCGTCGGCGGTCAGGCGGGTGCCGTCGGCAAGCACCACCTCGGCGCTGCCGTCGACCGCGATGCGCCGCACCGGCGCCGAGAGCCGCACTCGGTCGCCGAGCTCGGCGGCCATCCGCAGCGGCACGGTGGCGGATCCCTCGGCGACCGTCTGGTTCTCCCACGCCTCCAGGTCATAGGTGCCGAGCGCCCCGGCGACCGCGTCCATCCGCAGCGCCGAGAGCAGCGAGATGCGCTCGCCGGAGCCGCCCGACAGGCTGAGCGCCTGCGCCTCGCGCAGCCGCATGACGTTCGCGGTCGCGCCCACCTCGCGCATCCAGGCGTTGATCGACAGCCGGTCGAGCCGGTCGGCGTCGGGGTGGCTCCAGGGGTCGGCCGGGTCGACCGTCCGCGCGAGCTCCGCGAACAGACCGGCCACCCGCCCGCCGTCGGCCTCGTCGGCGTCGGTCAGCCACGGGATCTCGTCGCCGCACCAGGTGCCGTCGACCAGGTCGTAGGTGATCTCGCCCGGATCGACCACATAGCTCGGGCGCATCGTGAGGCCAAGCTCCGCGACGAGCCCCAGATAGGCGGTGTGGAAGTCACCCACCACCTCGCCGCCGAGCTGCACGACGCGGCCGTCGGGGATCTCGGTCTGCTCGACCCTGCCGCCCGGCCGGTCGCGCGCCTCGAGCACCGTGACGTCACAGCCGGCGCGGTGCAGGTCGCGGCCCGCCGCCAGCCCGGCCAGGCCGGCGCCCACCACCAGCACCCGCGTCATCGAGCGTCGGGCCCCAGGATCCGGTGCAGCAGAACCTCGACCCGGTCACGCTCGGCATCGACGGCCGGCTCCTCGCCCGGGACGGTGAGGGCGAGGAGATAGTGGTTCCAGAGCACATCGACGACATGCGCGGCGAGGGCGTCCGGGCCGCACCGGTCGAGGTAGCGCTCGAGCAGGGCCCGCCGGTCGCGCAGGTATGCGAGCCAGTCGGCGTAGCCGCCGTGGAGGATGATCTGCTCGACGTGCTCGGCCTCGGTGCCCGCGTCACCCGCGGGCTCGTCGAGCGCCGCCCGCAGCGCCGTGACCGCCGCCGGGAGCTGCGATTCGCCCTCGGGAGTCAGAAAGAGCCACCGGTCGCGCCAGTCCTCGGCGTGCCCGTGGTGGTCGGATGCGGGTGCGGCGTTGACGCTCATCGGGTCGGCAGGGTATCCTGACTGATCAGTCAGTCAGTCCCACGGTTCATCATGACGGAGCCCACCGCGAATCGCAAGCACCTGATCCTTGATGCCGCCTGCCGTGCGATTGCACGCAGCGGGGCGGCCGCGGTGCGGGTGGCCGACGTCGCCCGCGAGGCCGGGGTCTCGACCGCGCTCGTGCACTACTACTTCCCCGCCCGCGCCGACGTGATCCTTGCGGCCTTCGCGCATGTCGACGATCTGGCGGACGCCGTCGCCGAGGAGCACCTGGCCTCGCTCCGGACGGGCCGCGAGCGGGTCGAGCGGCTGATCCTGACCTGGGCCGGAGACGATCCCGCCATCCGCACGAACTGGGCGGTCTGGAACGAGATGTGGCAGTACGCGGCGCACAACGAGGCGGCGCGGGCGATGGTCGCCCACTCCCACGGCCGCTGGCTCGACCAGGTGGCGGGCCTCATCGCCGAGGGCACGGCCGACGGGTCGATCGCCGCAACCGTGGACGTGGACGCCGCCGCCCGCCGGCTCGCGGCCTGCGTGGACGACTGGGGCCGCGAGACGCTGATAGGGATGCGCACGCCGGCCGGGATGCGAGCGGCGCTGGCCGCCGCGACGGCGCACGAGCTGGGGCCGGTGCGCCGGGCGCGCGGGAGGGCGGCATGAGCGCCGAGCCACCTCGCACCCTGCCGGCGTGGGCGTACCGGAGCCCGGAGTTCTTCCAGGCCGAGCGGCGTGAGATCTTCACGCGCGACTGGCTCCTGATCGGCCACGTGAGCCAGGTGCAGGAGCCCGGCGACTACATCTCGATGACCGTCGCCGGCGAGCCGATCGCGGTCGTGCGCGGCGCCGACGGCGAGCTGCGGGCGTTCTCGAACGTGTGCCGGCACCGCGCCTCGCGCGTCCTCGACGGCTCCGGCAACTGCGGCAAGGCCATGCGCTGCCCGTACCACGGCTGGACGTACGGCCTTGACGGGCGGCTGCTCGCCATCCCCGAGAAGACCGGGTTCGCGGGCTTCGACAAGGACGCGAACGGGCTCTGGCCGCTGTCGGCCGGCGTCGCCGCCGGATTCGTCTTCGCCAGCCTGAACCCCGACCCGGAGCCGCTCAGCGACTACCTCGGCCCGTTCGAGCGCTGGCTGGCGCCGTACCGGCCCGAGCGGCTCGTGCGCAGCGCGGAGGCCACCAGCATCCTGCCGATCAACTGGAAGAACTCGATCGACAACTACCTCGAGGGCTACCACATCCCGGTCGGCCACCCCGGGCTCCTGCGGCTGCTCGACTACAAGCGCTACCTGGTCGAGACCAGCGCAGCACGCGTCTCGATCGCCCGCAGCCCGATGCGCGACAAGGTCTCGCACAACATGCAGGAGCGCCTCTACCAGCGCCTGATGCGGCCGATGCCGGGCCTGCGCGAGCCGGAGAACCGGGAGTGGAACTTCATCTTCGCCTTCCCCGGGATGACGGTCAATCTCTACCCCGATCAGATCGACTTCTGGCTCAACTACCCCGTCGACGAGCGGCGGACGCTCTCGGTCTGGAACTCGTTCCGGCCTCCCGAGACGGCGGGGCGCCGCGACCGGCTGGTGCGCAGGCTGAACTCGCGCATCAACGGGCTCGTCCAGCACGAGGACAACGAGCTCACCGCCCGTGTGCAGGACGGGCTCGGCTCGAGCCTGTACCGGGCCGGGGTGATCGGCGCCCGCGAGAACGGCCTGCTCCACTTCCACGACCTGATCCGCGATGCCATCCCGGCGGCGGCGATCGACGACGAGCGCGAGGGGACGAGCGCGCTCGAGGCCGGAGTGCGGGCGTGACGACAGGCCGCCTCCCGAAGGCATCCAACCAGCCGGGTGTGATAGACGTCATACCCAGCGCGGACCACCAGGGGAGGCAGCGATGACGTTTCATCCGAAGGAGCGGCGCGGGCACACCCGGCGCGACCTGCTCGCACGGGCCGGAGGCACCGCGCTCGGGCTCTCGGGCGCGGCCTCGCTGCTCGCCGCGTGCGCCGACAGCACCACGCCCACGGGCTCGACCACCGGCGCGGGGGGCGAGCCGGTCGGCCCGGGCGGTCTGCCCCTGGCGCGCCCCGACCGGCGGGTGACCATGCCGCGGTGGGAGCAGCCGATCGCCTCGGGGCTCGAGCCCGAGCGGGGCGGAACGTTCAACGTCTACAACTACCCCGACTACCTGTACACGCCGCTGCTCAAGAAGTTCTGCGCCAAGTACGACGTGACGCCCGAGTTCACGCCGTTCGACAACATCGCCTCGGGCATCCAGCGGCTGGCGTCGGGCTCGGTCGCGCCCGACGTGATGGAGATGACGCCGGACAACCTCGACCAGGCCGTGGCCGGCAAGCTGATCAAGCCGCTCAACCTGGACTACATCCCCAACCTGGCGAAGAACATCTGGCCGCAACTCGTGAGCCCGTTCTACGACGTCGGATCGCGCTACACCGTCCCGTACACCTGTTACGCCACCGGCATCTTCTGGCGCAACGACTATGTCAAGCGAAACATCGCCGCAATGACGCAGCCGTGGGACATCTTCTGGGAGTCGCAGGCATACAGCGGCAAGGTGGCCCTGCTCTCGGAAGACCGTGAGACGATCGCGATGGCGCTCCTGCGGCGAGGGATCACCGACATCAACACCGAAGACCCAAAGCTGATCAACCGCGCCGTCTCCGACCTGAAACAGCTCTACACCATCTGCAACGTCAAGGTCGGCGACTCCCAGTACCAGACCATCCCCGAGGGCACCGCCTGGCTCAACCAGGCGTGGTCGGGAGACCCGATCTCGGGCTACATCTACTACCTGCCCAAGGGCACGCCGGCGTCGGCGCTCAGCTTCTGGAAAGCGCCCAAGGGTCACGTGCCCGTGCAGAACGACTGCTGGTCGATCTGCGCCACCACCAAGAAGCCGGTGCTGGCCCACCTCTGGCTCAACTACATCATCGACAACGGTGTCGCGTACTCGAACTTCGTCAACTTCAACGGCTACCAGCCGCCGCTCAACGAGATCGATCCCAACAGCCTGATCAAGAAGGGCGTTGTCCCGGAGAACCTGCGCACAGCGATTCTCACCAACGACGACTTCGGACCCACCTCCCTGCAGGAGAGCACCCTGACCTCAAACGGCAGGGTCCTGTGGCAGAACGGGTACTCCGACTTCCTGGCGGGCTAGCGGATGTATCCCCGCTGGCTCTGGAGAAGCTTCGCGCTCCCAGGCATCATCTGGCTGATCGTCCTGTTCATCGTGCCGTTCTACGCCGTGACCGCGGTGGCGTTCGGCTCGGTGAACCCGATCCTGCTGACGCCCGAACCCATCTGGAATCCGCTCAAGTGGAACATCGGGTGGGTCAGCAACGCGCTCTCGCGGCTCCAGCCGGGGCACGACCTGTGGGTCGTGTTCGTGCGCACGTGCGAGTACGTCGGCTTCTCGCTCGCGTTGTGCATCGCGATCGGCTACCCGATCGCCTACTACATCGCCCGGCACACGTCACGCACGAAGGGTCTGCTCCTGATCCTGCTGATCCTGCCGCTCTGGGTCAGCTACCTGATGCGGATGCTGGCCTGGGTGAACCTGCTCGCGCCGGACGGGTACGTGAACCGGTTCCTCATGTTCACGCACGTCATCAACAGCCCGTACGGGTTCCTTGACGGCAAGCCGCTGACCGTCATCCTGGCGCTCGTCTACGGCTACATCCCCTACCTGATCCTGCCTCTGTACGCATCGCTTGACCGCATCGACAAGAGCCTCATCGAGGCTGCGCGCGACCTGGGCGCCAGCCCGATGCGAACGTTCCTTCACGTCACGCTCCCGCTGTCGAAGACGGGCATCCTGGGCGGATGCGTGCTGGTCGCACTGCCGATGTTCGGCGACTACTACACGCCCAACATCGTCTCGGGCGCTCCCACGACGTCCATGCTCGGAAACCAGATCGACCTGTACTTCCACAGCACGTCGCAGCCGACGATCGGCGCGGCGCTCACCCTGCTCATGTCGGTGTTCCTGGTCGTTCTGATGGCGTACTACATGGTCACCGTCGCCCGGCAGACCAAGGAGCTGCGCGCATGACCACCACCACAGCGCCCACGGCCGTCGCTCCCAAGCACCGGAGCCTGTTCACGCGGGCGCGGAACTGGCTGGCCAACCCCTGGGGACGGCCGCGCTTCCTGATCGTATTCACGTGGACGTACATGCTGTGGTCGATCGTCCCGGTGCTGATCGCGGTGCAGTACTCGTTCAACAACAGCCGCTCGCGCACCATCTGGGCGGGATTCTCGACGCGGTGGTACATCAGCGACCCCAACTCGGTCATCAACTCTCCGGGCCTGAGCAACGCCCTCGTGCAGAGCCTCAAACTGGCCACCGCCGACGTGCTGATCGCAACTCCGATCGGCGTGCTCCTGGCGCTCGGACTGGCCCGCTGGACGGGGCGCGGGTCGGGCGCCTCGAACTTCATCATGCTCTTCCCGCTCGTGACGCCCGAGATCGTCATGGGCGTGTCGCTGTTGCTGGTCTTCTCGAATCTGTTCACCTTCATCCACACCGGCACGCTCGCCCAGATCCTCGGGCATGTCACCTTCTCGATCTCCTATGTGGTGGTGATCGTGCGCGGCCGCCTGTTCTCGATCGGGAAACAGTACGAGGAGGCCGCCGCCGACCTGGGCGCATCGCCCCGCGTGGCGCTCTACAAGGTGCTCCTGCCGCTGCTCACGCCGGCGATCGTGGCCGGTGCGGCGATCGTCTTCGCCATCTCGATCGACGACTTCGTGATCTCCTACTGGCTCTCGAGCGGCGGAGGCACGACGACGGTGCCGATGGAGATCTACGCGGCCACGCGCGCCGCGCCGCTGCCGTCCACGAACGCCATCGCCACAATCCTCTCGCTGATCACGCTGGCGTCCGTGATTCTCGGCTACGTCTTCTACCGGATCTTCACCCGCGGCGAGCGCCAGGCCGGTTCCGGGATGGTCGGCGACCTGGCTGCCTTCGACATCTAGTGATGCGGTAGGCTGATCACAGTGCCCGGCGAAGTCACTCTCGTGGATCTGGTCAAGCGATTCGGCGACGTCGCGGCTGTGGCCGGAATCAACGTGGACATGCCGAGCGGCGAGTTCTTTTCGATGCTCGGTCCGTCGGGCTGCGGCAAGACGACCACGCTGCGGATGATCGCCGGGTTCGAGCAGCCCACCGAGGGCCAGATCCTGCTCGACGGCGACGACATGGCCTTCACGCCGCCGCACAAGCGCAACGTGAACACGGTGTTCCAGAACTACGCCCTGTTCCCGCACCTGAATGTCTTCGACAACGTGGCGTTCGGCCTGCGCCGGCAGAAGGTCGGCAGGCAGGAGGTGCGCCAGCGCGTCGGCGAGGCCCTGGAGCTGGTGCAGCTCACCGGGTATGAGAAGCGCAAGCCTGGCCAGATGTCCGGCGGCCAGCAGCAGCGCGTGGCGCTCGCGCGGGCGCTCGTGCTGAAGCCGGCGGTGCTGCTCCTCGACGAGCCGCTGGGCGCCCTCGACGCCAAGCTGCGAAAGGCGCTGCAGGTCGAGCTGAAGGCGCTGCAGCAGCAGGTCGGGATCACCTTCCTCTACGTCACCCATGACCAGGAGGAGGCGCTCACGATGAGTGACCGAATCGCGGTCATGGCCGACGGCCGGGTCGAGCAGGTGGGGCCGCCGCAGGAGATCTACGAGGCGCCCGAGACGGTCTTCGTGGCCGACTTCCTGGGCGCGTCCAACCTGATGGACGCCGAGGCGGTCGGCGGGGCGAACATCTGCCGCCTGATGGTGGGCGACTTCGAGCTCGACGCGATGCGCGGACGGACCGACGCGCGCGGCCCGACAAAGGTCACGATCCGGCCCGAGCGGGTGCACCTCGAAGATCAGGGCGCCACAGGCCCCAACCGCATTCCGGGCATGGTCGAGCGGCTCGTCTACCTGGGCTCCGCCGTGCAGGTGATCACCCGCCTGGCGGTCGGGATGACGATCCAGGTGCTGGTGCAGAACACGGGCGACGAGATCCCGTGGAAGCAGGGCACCCCGGTGCAGGTGTACCTGCCGGCCGAGGCGCTGCGCGTGCTGACCGACACCGGCGCCGCGCTCGCCAAGCTCGACGAAGAAGCCGTCGAGCCGGCCTAGCCGCGTGGCCGCCGACGGCCAGTCGGTCGACGTCAGGCGCGAGGGCGCCGTCTGCGTGGTCGAGCTTCGCCGCGAGCAGAAGCTGAACGCGCTCTCGGCGGTGATGGAGGAGCAACTGGGCGAGGCCATCGCCCGCATCGAGGTGCGCGAGGCGCGCTGCGTCGTATTCACCGGCGGGCGGCGGGCCTTCTCGGCCGGGGCCGACGTGACCGAGTTCCGCGATGCCGATCCGGCGTCGGTGATGGCCTACTACCGGTCGCACGGCGGCGTGTACGAGCGCGTCGCCAGGCTGCCGCAGCCGACGGTGAGCGCGATCGCCGGCTACTGCCTGGGCGGTGGATTCGAGCTCGCGCTGGCGACCGACCTGCGCGTGGCCGAACGCTCGGCGACGTTCGGGCTGCCCGAGGTGAGCCTGGGCATCGTCCCGAGCTCGGGCGGTCTGCTGCGGCTTGCGCGGGCCGTCGGCCCGGCCCGGGCGAAGGATCTGATCCTGCGCGGCCGCCGCCTCGACGCCGCCGAGGCGCACTCGCTCGGGCTGGTGACCGAGATCGTGGACGACGGCGAGGCGCTCGAGCGGGCCATCGAGCTCGCCGGCGAGCTCTCCCAGCTCCCGCCACTGGCCCTGCAGGTCGCGAAGCAGGCGATCGACCTGGCGGCGGAGTCGTCGCGAGAGACGGTCGTCCTGATGGAGCAGATCGCCTACGGCATGCTCTCCCTCACAGATGATGCCCAGGAAGCGGCGGTCGCCTTCGCCGAGAAGCGCCCGCCCCGCTTCGACGGCGCGTAGACGCCACAAAGGCGTCACAACTTGCACACCGCCCCCAACCGGGGACTGTCCCCGGTCCAACGGGTTAAGGGACTGTCCCCTTGGGGACAGTCCCCGCGTGGTGTTCGCCTATCCCAGGCCGGCCGCGGTGAGCGCCGCGCGGGCGCAGGCCTCGTCCTGCTCGCCCGTGCCGCCGCTCACCCCGAGGCCGCCGACCAGATCGCCGCCGGCGACGATCGGCAGGCCGCCGGCGTAGACGACCACCCGCCCGCCGGTCGTGGTGTTGAAGCCCCAGTCGACCCCACCCGGCTGGGTGCTGGCCATGAAGTCGCCGGTCGGCACCTCCCACAGCACCGCGGTGTACGCCTTGTCGACGGCGAGCGCCATCGCCCCGAGCGCCGCGCCGTCCATTCGCGCCGACGCGACCGCGTTGCCGCCCCGGTCGGCGACGGCGACCGCCACCGAAAGCCCCTCCCGCGCCGCCGCGGCGCGCACCTCGTCGATCAGCCGCAGGGCCAGGTCGAGGCCGATCTGGCGAACGTGCTGCGTGCCGTCATCGCTCATCGTTCACGCTCCTCCCGGTCGATGCCCATCTAGACCGCCAGCCGCCGCTCGGCCCAGCGCCGCCCCACCTCGGCGAACACCACCAGCGTCATCGAGAACGCGATCACCACCGCTCCGGTCGCGATCACCTCGGGCACCAGCGCCGCCGCGCGCGTGCCCGAGTACAGGAACACCGGGTAGGTCGGCGACCCGGCCGGGGCGAGGAAGTACGCGATGGCGAACTCGTCGAAGCTGATGGTGAACGCGATCAGGAAGCTCGAGACGAGCGCGGGCGCGAGCAGCGGGAGCGTCACCCGCACGAACGCCTCGAGCTCGTTCGCCCCCAGGTCTCGCGCGGCCTCGACGATCGACTGCTCGAGCGTCCGCAGGCGGGGCAGGATGACCAGCACGGCGTAGGGCAGCGAGATCACGATGTGCCCGGCCAGCACCGCCTCCAGGGACGCGTTGATCCCGAGCTGGTGCAGCAGGATCAGCATGCCGATCGCAAGCACCAGGTAGGGCACGACGAGCGGCAGCAGCACGAACATCGTCACGAGCGGGCGCAGGCGCAGCCGCCGCCCCGCGAGCCCGAGTGCGGCCAGGGTGCCGAGGAACGTCGCGGCGAGGCCGTTCAGCGCCGCGATCCACGCGCTGCGCTCGATGGCACCCGTCAGGTCGCCGTTCGAGAGGGCCTGGTGGAACCACTTGGTGGTGAACCCCGAGAGCGGAAGCGTCTGGATCGGGTTGTCGTTGAACGCGAAGATCACCAGCACCACGAGCGGGACGTACAGGAAGACCACCAGCAGCAGGAAGTACCCGCTCAGGATCGTCCTGCCCAGACGGCCGACGCCGGTCATCGCGGCGACTCCCGCAGGTCGGTGTTGAGGAAGCGGCCGAACACGAGCAGCATCACGACCACGACGGCGACCAGCCACAGCGCCAGCACCGCCCCGTAGTTCCAGTTCGACGACTCGCCGAAGAACTGCTGGATCGCGTTTCCGAACATGTAGCTCGACGGCCCTCCCACCAGAAGCGGCGTGATGAACTCACCCGTCGTCGGGATGAGGACGAACACGAAGCCGGCGGCGACGCCGGGGAGGCTGAGCGGGAACGTCACCCGCAGGAACGTCGACCAGCGATTCGCGCCCAGATCCTGGGCCGCCTCGATCAGGTGCCGGTCGAGGTTCTCGAGCACCACGAACATCGGCAGCGCGACGAACGGGACCCACGAGTAGAACAGCACCAGCCCGACCGAGAAGCGAGTGTTGATCAGCCACGAGATCGCATCCCCCTGCGGCCGCAGGTGCAGCTCCCAGAGCAGCGAGTTGATCACGCCGTCGTTGTTCAGCATCACCTGCCACGCGATCACGCGCAGCAGATAGCTGGTGAAGAACGGCGCCAGCAGGATCATCAGCAGCGTGTAGCGGCGGCGCTGGACGCAGAACGCCAGAAAGTACGCCACCGGGTAGGCACCGATGACGGCGACCACGGAGACCGTCAGCGTGATCACCATCGACGACTTGAACAGATCCCAGAACACGTTGGAACCCGGCGGCAGGAAGTCCTTCCAGTCGGCGGTCGAGAAGGCCGTCGGCGCGAACGGGATGTTCGTCTGGAGGTTGACGCTGTAGAGCCCGATCAGGACGATCGGGCCGATGAGCAGCGCCAGCACGTAGACGACCGGCGGCAGCGTGAGCCACGCCGATCCAGGCCGGTACCGCCGGCGCGAGCCGACGGCGCCGGCCTGGCGCTCAGCCATTGCTCAGAACCCCGGGCGCCCGGTCAGGCCGCCTGGACCTCTGACCAAGCGAGCTCGTACTGCGACCGGTTCTTCTCCCAGCTCTGAAGGTGGACGTCCGGTGCGGCGATCGCGTGCGGGTTGCCCAGGTCGAGCGACTTGGCGAGCGCCTGATCCTTGATGTCGGACACGAGCACCTTGGTGTTCGACGTCCCGTAGTAGTACAGGTTCGTCATCTGCGCGCAGGCCTTCTGGTTGATGAAGGACTCCACGTACTTGTGGTCGTGGTAATAGTTCTTCGTGTTCTTGCCCAGCATGAACCCGCAGAACCAGCTCAGCCGCCCCTGCGAGGGGTTCATGTAGTTCACGTCGAGCCCGGCCGCCTGCATCGAGACGTACGCGTCCTGCCAGGAGTACGTGATCCAGATGTCGCCCGACTTGAACGCGGGCTGCATCCCGCCGGCCCCGTACTCGCTCGACCAGTAGAACTTGTTCAGCGGCTTCTGCGCGATGAGCTTGTTCTTGGCCTGGTTCAGCTGATCCGAGTTCATGTTGTCCATCTCGGGGAAGCCGAGCAGGAGCGCCGTGTACTCGAGGTTCGACGCGCTGCCGTTCCAGACCGAGATCTTGCCGGAGTACTTCGGGTTCCAGAAGAGCTCCCAGCCCTTCGCGTCGGCCGGATCGATCTTGTCCGCGCGGTAGAGCACGCTCGCGTAGCCCCAGTCCCACGGGATCATGTACTGCTGGCCGTTGACCTGACCCTGCTTGACCAGGTAGGGGTTGAGCTCGGAGAAGCTGGGCAGAAGCGACGTGTCGAACGGCTGCACGAGGCCGCGGCTGACGTAGTCGGGGATGTTCTCGTGGCAGGGGTGCATCAGGTCGAACTCGACACCGGAGCTCGCCTTCTGCAGCGCCTGATCGTCGTTCGTGATGTAGGTGTACGTGATGTCGGTGCCGTAGGCGCTCGTGTAGTCCTTGCCGGCGATCATGCCGTAGGTCTGCGCCTTCGTGCCGGCGGCCTCATACCCGGCCCACTCGAGAATGTTGAGGTTGCCCGACTCCTTGCCGATGGGCGGCCGCTTGACGGCCGCCGACGACCCGCCCGAGCTCGACGATGACCCGCATCCTGCCAGGATGACAGCACCGCCCAGCCCTGCCGCCCCTTTCAGAAAATCACGACGATCCATCGCGCGCATCGGTTTCCGCCTTCCCTTTGGACGTGGGAGACGAATCTAGCGATAATCGGGGTGCGAGTCCACTCGGCCGATGAGATTCCGTCCGGTCCGCCACACCCCCGCACTGCTGCTGGGTGCATTCGCACTCGGCGCGGCCGCGTGCGGGAGCTCGGGCCAGTCCGCGCCCGCCGCGCCACCTCCCCCTGTGCTCTCGGCAGCGGCGGTCGCCTACCTGCCGAGCACCGAGCACCGCCTGACCGCGGCCGGTCTGGCGCGTGAGATCCGGCGTCCGTCGCTCGTCGCCGCCCTCTCCAGGTGGGGGTTCACGGCGGGAGCCGAGCGCAGCTTCCAGGGCGAGTCACACCGCCTCACGGTGGTCGACTCGCGCACGCTCGACTTCAGGACGGCGGCGGGGGCGCGGGCGTTCGTGGGCTTCGTGCACGGGCATGTGGCGGCCTACCTGGGCGTGTACCCCACGGTGCGAAGGACGGAGGCTGGAGGCCGGTCGGGGTGGGTCTTCCGCGCCCAGAGCTGCGCCTGCCCGGGTGCCACCGCGCTGTGGCTGGGAGTCGCGAGCGCCGGCCGCCGCGTCACCTGGCTCGAGATCAACGGCCCCGCGGCCACGGCCGCCAGCCTTGCTGCGCTCGAGGCCCGCGCGCCGTGATCAGTGCGGGCGGCCGACCAGGACGCCGCCGCCGAACAGGCCGACGTAGATGCGGTAGTCCCTCGATACCGCCAGGTCGGTGGGCGTGATGCAAGCCGAGCGGAAGTAGTCGCTGGCCACGTCGAGGCCGTTCACCAGCATCTGGCGCGGGTTGGACAGCACGACCTGATGACGGCCGCGCGTGAGCGACGGAGCGCCGAACGCCGGAAGCGCGGCCGCGTCGGACACCCGCACGCAGGTGCGCCAGTGGTCGAGGGTGTGGATCCCGGTCCAGTCGGTGTCGGTCGCCCACCCCTCACCCGGGCGGGGGCCGGCCTGCACCAGATTGATCTCGGAGCCGTCGAGCCCGTTCATCGCCGGCTGCCAGGTGGCGCCGCCGTCGCGGGTCGCGACCACGCCGCTGCGGCCGGCGGAATAGCAGATGTTGGCGTTCGCAGGATCGACGGCGAGCTGGCTCACCGAATACCCGTCCTTTCCGAGGCCCGGCCATGACGACCCGAGCCACCAGTGGCGATCGCCGCCCAGCACGGTGTCGCTCACATGCTCGGGCGTCGTCTTCCACACGAAGGTGCGGCCGGCGTCGCGTGACCGGGCGATGTAGCGGTGATCGGTCATCCCGATGCCGTTGCCGACCCAGAGCACGCCGCTGTGACCCGCCAGCGAGGACAGGTGGCAGCCGTGGAAGGAGCCCGGCGAGAGGGGGGTCCAGCCCTGGCCGGCGGTGACCCGGCAGAGGCCGTACGGCCCGCAGGCGGCGTACACCACGCCGTCGACGACGCCGATGTCCTCCACGACGGCGGGGGCGGAGGACTCGAGGGCGACGCTCGCGGTGCCGCGTGGATTCGTGATGCGCCACACCATCGATCCGCCGGTGTAGCTGGTGCGGAAGCTCGCGGCGAGCAGCGAGCCGTCCGGGCACACGCACAGTGCCGCCCACGCAGCGTAGGGCTGTGCGGCGGGGAGCCCGAGTTCGGTGAAGGTGGCGCCGCCGTCGGTCGAGCGCACCAGTCCCTGGCGCGCCAGCGCGTAGAGATACTCAACCCCGCTGCCCGCGTCGTGGTCGACCGCGATCAGGTTTCCGGCCGCCCGCGGCAGGAGGTGGGCGCTCCCGTCGGGCAGGTTGCTCGAGAACGAGATCCGCTCGTTCCGGCGCTGCAGGCGCAACGACCGCGGTCCGACCGCGCCCAGATAGCCCTGGTCCGGGTCGAGGCTCTCGAGCACGCCGATGCCGAAGTAGCGCAGCCCGGGGACGCGCGTCGAATAGGCGACCGCGCGACCGTAGATCGCGCCGATCGACGTTGCACCGATCATGGTCGGGAACCAGAGCGCGCCGCCGTTGTCGGTTGTGAATTCGCCCCACACGTCCCCCGCCGCAGCGGCGTGCCCGGGCCGGAGCGGATCGGTGGCCATGGCGTTGCAGTACCCGCCACCGGCCATCGCCCCCTTGTGCCAGTGGTACGGCGGTTGCGCGGCCGCGCGGCCGCATGCGGCCGCGAGCATGTTCACCCCGCCCAGCACGCTGACCGCGCCCACCAGGGCCTGTCGCCGGTTCATCCTCACCGACGTCGGATCGGCGCCCGCGGGCGAATCCTTGAGTGGCCTGGCGCCCACGGCAGTAGGATCGGGCGATGGACGGCCGCAACCGATGAGCGGACGGGTCTTGATCTGCGACCCCCAGCTTCCGCGGGACGTGATCGCGCACATCCTGCCGGACGCCGATGTGGGGCCCGTTGGCGACGCCGGCCCGGGCATCGCCGCGCTGCTGGTGTCGCCGGACGCCCCGGTGGCGGCGGCCGACATGGCCCGGGCGACCGATCTGCGCGTGATCGCGACCGCCAGCGTCGGCACCGACCACATCGATCTGGAGGCGGCCGCGGCGCGCGGGATCGTGGTTCGAAACGTGCCGGACTACTGCATCGAGGAGGTGTCCGACCACTCGCTGGCGATGGTGGTGGCGCTGCGGCGGGGGCTGATCGCCGGCGACCGGTCGGTGCAGGCCGGGCGGTGGGAGTGGACCGACGTGGGCGTGCTCGGCCGCCTGACCGGGACGCGGCTGGGCGTCGTGGGCATGGGCCGCATCGGCCGCCGGATGGCCGAGCAGGCCGCCGCTCTGGGCATGGACGTGCGCTTCTCTGACCCGTTCGTCCCCGGCGGCGTGGAGCTGGATGACCTGCTGGCCTGGGCCGAGGCGGTCTCACTGCACCTGCCGCTCACCGACGAGACGCGCGGGCTGATCGACGCCCGCAGGCTGGCGCTCATGCGCCCCGGCGCGATCCTCGTCAACACCGCCCGCGGCAGCATCGTCGACCGGGCCGCCCTGCGGGAGGCCCGCCACGTGCGGGCGGCGTTCGACAACGTCTGGGAGCGGCCCCCGGCGGCCGACCTGCTCGGGCTCGGGCACCTCACCATGACGCCGTACGTGGCCTGGTACTCGGAGGGCAACGAGTTCGAGCCCTTCCTGCGCGCCGCGCAGGCGCTGGCCGACGAGCTCGGCGGCTGACTACCGGCCGAGCAGGCTGCGGCTGATGATGAGCCGCTGGATGTCCGAGGTGCCCTCCTCGATCTCCTCCAGCTTCGCGTCGCGCATCCACTTCTCGACGGGGTACTCGCGCGAGTAGCCCCAGCCGCCGAGCGTCTGCACCGCCGCCCACGTGCACCACATCGCCGCCTCCGATGCGAACAGCTTGGCCATCGCAGCCTCGGCCGGGACGTGGCGGCCGGCATCCATCGACCGCGCCGCCCGGTGGGCGAGCAGGCGGGCGGCGTCGATGCGGGTCGCCATGTCGGCCAGTCGGAAGCCCACCGCCTGGTGCTGGCCGATCGGCTTGCCGAACGCCTCGCGCTCACGGGCGTAGTCGGTGGCGTACTCGAGCGCGGCCCGGGCGATCCCAATCGCCCCGGCCGCCAGGTGCACGCGCGACTCGTCGAAGGTGTGCATCAGGCTGTAGAAGCCCTTGCCCTCCTCGCCGAGCAGCCGGTCGGCGGGCAGGTCGACGTCCTGCAGAAACACCTCGGTCGAGACGATCGCGCGCTGGCCGAGCTTTCGCATCGGCTCCCCGAACGAGACGCCGGGGTCGCTCTTCTCGACGACGAAGGTGGTGACGCCGCGCGATCCGGTGCCGGGCGCGACCGTCGCAAAGATGACGTAGAACTCGGCCAGGCCGCCGTTCGAGATCCAGGTCTTCTGCCCGTTCAGGCGGTGGCCGGTGCCGGTGCGGGTGGCCGTCGTGGTCATGGCGGCGGTGTCCGAGCCGATCCCCGGCTCGGTCGAGGCGAGTGCGGTCAGGGGCGGGCGCGGTCCGCAGAGCGGCCGCAGCCAGCGCTCGCGCTGCTGCGGGGTGCCGACCTCGAGCAGCGGCCGGGCGAAGAAGCCGGCCGACGTGATCAGGTTGCCGATGCCGGCGCAACCCCAGTTCAGCTCCTCCTGCACGATGCAGCCCGTGAGCACATCGCCGATCCCGCCGCCGCCGACCTCCTCGGGCAGCATGAACGAGGTCAGCCCGACCTCGGCCGCCCTGGCCACCACATCGACCGGCGAGACGATGTCGGCCTCGTCGACGGCGGCGGCGATGGGCCGGATCTCGGCGCGGGCAAAGTCGCGCGCGAGCGCCTGGATCTCGCGCTGCTCGTCGGTCAGGTCAGCGGGTGCCGGAGTGGGTGCGGCCATCGGCCGCCAAGCGTATCCCAGCGCCGTGCCGCGCGGCTCGGTGGGCGCCCGGGGCACGCCGATGCCCGGCAGTAGAATGGCCCGGCCTCCCGGAGGGGTGGCAGAGTGGTTGAATGCGGCGGTCTCGAAAACCGTTGTGCGTCGTTAGGCGTACCGAGGGTTCGAATCCCTCCCCCTCCGCTCCTAGACACGATTTTGGGTCTGGCACCCGATTTCGGGCCACGACCGGTGATCCGCGGCTTCACGTTTCGCGGGTCGCCGAGTGGAGCGTGCCTGTCGTATCTTGACCGGATGGTCTGTATGCAGGCGGCGGGCTACCCCGTCGTGACGCCGCGTTGTTCCAGAAGCTCAAGAAGTCGTCGTTGAGTGGGCCTGGTGCACCAGAAGATCACGGAGCGGTGATCGCCGCCGGCTATTCCGTTCAGGATGACACCTCGGGTCATTGTCGTTCCGCCGGTAGGCCGCGCCCGCGAGCCCTCAACGGTGATCTCGACTATCGGGAACAATCGTCCGAAAAGCCGTTGCATCCATCTGTAGCGGAGTCGGACTCGGATCGAGGTTTCGTCCACGACCAGCTCCGCGAGCGGGACAGTTGCGTTCGCGCAGTCCATATCCCAAGACCATCCTTCGAGCGTGCGCCCCCGCAACGAGACTCTCATCCCGCCGATGAAACGCTGTTGCCTCGTCGACAGTCGAGATGCGCTCATCAACCCCATTGTGCTGCCTACGGGGCGAGCTCGCCAGATGAAACGGCTGGGGTTTGACAACGTCTCCCGCGCCGCCCTAAGATCAACCGATCGGTTGAATGACGATCGGAGGGGGACATCGTGGGACGGATCGTGGCGGTCGAATACCTGACGCTCGACGGTGTCTTCGAGAACCCGGCCTGGACGCAGCCGTACTTCGACGGGACGGTGGCCGCCTTCCAGGGTGACGCCATGCGGTGGGCCGACGCGCTGCTCCTCGGGCGGGTCACCTACGACGGCATGAGCCAGGCCTGGCCCGCGATGGGCGACGACCCGGCGACCGGCGGCGACATCATGAACTCGATCGCCAAGTACGTGCCCACCTCGACGCTCACCGAGCCGACCTGGAATACGACGTTTCTGTCCGGCGACGTCGTCGATGTGGTCACCGACCTCAGGGCGGGGAGCGAGAACCTCGTCATCTACGGCAGCGGGCAGCTGAGCGAGACGCTGCGCGCCGCGGGGCTTATCGACGAGTACCGGCTGCTGATCTGCCCGATCGTGCTCGGCGCGGGGCGCAGGCTGTTCACCGGCGCCGCCCCGGGTCAGTTCACGGTCACCGATAGCAGTACCGCAGCGTCCGGCATGATGCTGCTCACGCTCGCCACGGCCTGATGCCTCCTGTCGGTGAGGACGCCGCCCTCAGCAGCACCTTCGGGGCGCTGGCCGACCCGACCCGGC
This sequence comes from uncultured Actinomycetes bacterium, assembly GCA_963732075.1. Classification (GTDB taxonomy): domain Bacteria; phylum Actinomycetota; class Thermoleophilia; order Gaiellales; family JAICJC01; genus JAICJC01. The sequence continues at coordinate 1,036,678 of CAVSYD010000003.1, forward strand.
GGGCCATCCTCGGACGCCTCGCCGAGGGGGACGCCGCGGTGAACGAGCTCGCCGCGCTCTTTCCCGCCATCTCGCTGCAGGCGGTCAGCAAGCACCTCGGCGTGCTCGAGCGGGCGGGCCTGGTGACGCGCGGACGCAGCGCTCGGCAGCGCCCGGCGCACCTGCGCGCCGAACCGATCGCCGAGGCCACGGCCTGGCTCGCGCACTACCAGCGCTTCTACGGGGGTCGCTGGACCGCCTGGGTGAGCACCTGGCCCGCCTGCAGGCGGCCGCGCCGGAAGCCGATCCCGAGCTGGATGGATCCTGATCGTGGTGGAACTGGAGTTCGTCCGCACCTACGCCGCGCCGCGCCAGCTCGTCTGGGACGCCTGGACCGACCCCGACCAGATCGCGCAGTGGTGGGGCCCGCGGGGCGTCAGCACCCCTCGGGAGTCAATCGAAGTCGACCTGCGCCCAGGTGGCCGGATGCGCTTCGACATGGTCGACGACGCGACCGGTGCGCGGTACCCGAACAGCGGCACGATCCTCGAAGTCGACCCACCCACCAGGATCGTATGGACCGACGACGGCTTCCAGGACGGTACCGGCAACGGCACGGCAACCGTCACGTTCACCGCGGTCGACGAGGCCACGACCACACTGCGGATACACATCGTGGCGGACTTCTCCGACACCGTGCGAGCGGGCGCCGAGAAGGGCTGGGGAAGCCAGCTGGACAAGCTCGCGGAGTTCCTCGCCGCCGCCTGAGCTGCGAACGCCGCCCGGTCGACTCAGTTGGTGCGGTCTTCGCCCGTCAGGTGCTCGATCCCGGAGCGAAGTCGGCTCGTGCGCGATGCGCTCTCGGGCTCGATGATCGCGCTCTCGGGCGGGTCATGCAGCGGCAGGTGCTTCGCCTCGTCGGCGGTGATGGTGAGCGTGACGAGCTCGGCATCGTCGATCACGCCGACCTGCGATGCCTCGACGTAGTGCGGCCGGTCTGCGTAGTTGTGGAACGCAAACCCGCCGTGATGGGTGATGGCCAGGCCGTCGAAGATGTCCTCGTTCTCGTCGCCGACGACGAGGAAGACCACGCCCACGTGCTCACCGTCACTGGACGACACCTTCCAGCCGTGCTCGATCACCTTCCACGAAACCGCGGTCACGGGTGGATCGTAGCGAGGATCGCTACGTGTGCTTCCAGACGGTCTGGTACAGCACCCATGCGGTCTTGGCCGGGTCGTAGCGGTAGTTGCGGATGAGGAGCTGGCTCGGGCAGCACACCGGCTCCGAGGCGGTGCGCTCACCCTGGACGAGGTGCACCTCGAGGCCCGGGGTCGCCGCCTTCACGAGGTTCTCCATCGACACGTTCGCGAAGTCGTAGAAGAAGCGGTGGCCGTTGTGAATCAAGACCGGGTAGGGCGGCGAGTACGACCAGTAGCGGATCCGCCCGCTGCCGTTCCAGCCGCGGATGCCGGCCGAGACGGGGACGCTCCCGGCGCCGCCGTCGAACCCGTGGTAGAAGATCTCGGGCCGGCCCTGCGCGTTCAGGTCGCCGATCTGCACCCAGCGCGGGAACAGGTGCTCGAGCATCGGGCTGATCCGGGCGGTGACCGTGTGGCCGCCGACGGAGTCGACCACCTCGAGCCAGTGCTCCCTGATCGGCACCGTGCCGCCGAACGGGTTCGGCTTCAGCGCGAGCATCAGCTGCACCTTCTCGACGTGCGCGTCGCCGTCGAGGTTCACCCGCCAGACGTGCACGACAGTCGGCGCCGCCGCAGTCGCCGACGCCTGGCCGGGAAGCCCGACCACGACGCCCAGAACCATTGCCAGAATGACCGCTCGCCGCACGGCCCGGAGTATGCCAGCCGCGGCGCGCGGAGCACGCAGCCTCCCGCCCGGTGGAGAAATGCCACCGGGCGGGAGCGCGGACTGTCAGGTCAGTGCAGCAGGTCGAGCTGGTTGGTCGCGTCGTCCACGTAATAGACGGCGCGGTGCCCCGGCTTGATCGCGAGGCCGAAGAGCGCGCCCGAGCCCGGGGGCGAGCCCGACGTGTCGAGCCAGCGCACCGCGATCTGGCGGCCCTGCGGGGTCGTCTCGAGCAGGCGGCCGTCGCCCGCGTTCACGGTCAGGATGTCTCCGCCCGGCGCCACGATCAATCCCAACGGGACGTTCAGCGCGCCGTTTCGCGTGACGGTGCGGCCCATCCAGACCGCATGGTGACGGGTGAGGGCCTGCGACACCGCGGCGATACGGTTGCCGACGCTGTCTGCCACGTACAGCGTCCCCGACCGGCCGAGCGCCAGCCCGGTCGGCCCCACCACCAGGGCGGCGGGATCGCTGTGCTCACCGAACCCGCGCGCGATCACGCGCTCGGACGTCATCTGCGGAATCCCGTGCCAGCCGCTGGTCAGGCCGATGCGAAGGACGGTGCCGCGGTTGACGGTCGCCCCGCCGGCCGCGACGGTGCCGTTCAGCACGTTGCTGACGAACAGCGTCACACCGTGCGGTCCGGCGACGGTCGCCATGTCCCACGGGCCGTTGATCGGCCCGCCGGCCATCGTCTCGACCGCCTTGCCGTGGCTGTTGAGCACGATCAGGCAGCCGGCCTTCGCGGTCGCCGACGTGCCGTCGGCGGTCGGCAGGCTGCCGACGATCACCCAGCCGCTGCGAAGCACGCCCAGGGCCGTCGTGAGGCCGACGCCGCCGGGGCAGCTGCCCGGGAGCATCCCGGCGTTCAGCGTCGCGAACGTCGTGCGGTGCCCGGACGGGCTGATCTGGACGATCGTGGTGCCGGTGCCCTGGGTGTTATTGCTCGCGTTGAAGTTCGACACCAGGACATCGCCGGCGTGCAGGCGTCCGGTCGACCGACCGACCACGGCAACTCCGTAGGGGTTCACGTCGCCATTCGCCGGCACCGTCGACGCCAGCACCGACAGCGTGTGCAGCGGGCCGACGAAGGCCCGCATCGCCCCCTGGGCGGCCGTTGCCCCCACACACATCACGGCCACGGCAGCGACCGCCGCGACCCGCATGAGCCGTCCTCTTCCCATGGTGCCCCCCTTGTTGGCAGGCCGCGCGCGATCGCGCTCACCCCCCGCCGCACGCACCGATGCATGCGCCCCAGGGCCGGCCTCGAAGCACCCTATGTCCGACCGTACGTGGCCTGGATCACAAACAGGGGGAGGCGACCGCCTGTGGTGGCGGGGACTACATTCTCGTCATCAACGCCGCGCCCGCACCCACCGTCCTGCACCTGTCGCTGATCGTCGGCGGGGTGCTGCGCGACCGAAACGGCGAGCGCCTGGGCAAGGTCGACGACCTGCTGGTGCGGCTCGGCGAGGACTACCCACCCGTCACGGGGGTGCTGGCCGCGGTGGCCGGGCGGCCGGTGTTCGTCCCCGCCGACCAGGTGGCCGAGATCGGCCACGGCCGCGTCGACCTGCACGCCGAGAAGATCGACCTGCAGCGGTTCGAGCGCCGCCCGGGCGAGGTCCTGCTGAAGAAGGACGTGCTCGACCGCCAGTTGATCAACATCGACGGCGCCCGGCTGGTGCGCGCGAACGAGATCGAGATCGCGCGCATCGAGGGCTGGTACCGGGTGGTGGGGGTCGAGACCGGGCTGCGGGGCATCCTGCGCCGGGTCGCCCCGCGCCGCCTCGGGGCCAACATGGCCTCGACGGAGTTCCTCGACTGGGCGAGCGTCGAGGCATTCACCGGACACGTGCCGAGCGTGCGCCTGCGCATCCCCCACCCCAAGCTCGCCCGCCTGCACCCGGCCCAGCTGGCGGATCTGGTCGAGGCGGCGTCGCACAACGAGGGCGAGGAGATCATGCGGGCGGTCGGCTCGAACGAGGAGCTCGAGGCCGACGTCTTCGAGGAGCTCGACGCGCAGCACCGGCGTGAGTTCATCGAGGAACGCTCGGACGCCGAGGTGGCCGCGCTGCTCGAGCGGATGGAGACCGACGATTCGGTCGACCTCCTCGGCGACCTGCCCGACGATCGCCGCGAACAGGTCATGAAGCTGCTGCCCGCCGTCCAGCGCCGCCGCGTCCGCGCGTTGGCGGGCTATGACCCCGCCACCGCCGGCGGCCTCATGAGCCCCGAGTTCGTGTGCCTCTACGCGCAGGCGACCAAGGAGGAGGCGATCGCCCGGATCGAGCGCAGCCGGGCGCCGGCCGACACGCTGGCGTGGGTGTACGTGATGAACCTCGACCGCCGCCTCAAGGGCGCGATTGCGCTCGCCGACCTGCTGCGGTCGGATCCCGCGCTCAGCGTCGGTGAGGTGGCGACCTTCCTGCCGCCCAAGGTGACCGCCGAGGCGGACATCGAGGAGATCGCGCGGCTGATGACCGACTACGACCTCACCGTCGTGCCGGTGGTGGACGAGCGCGATCAGATCATGGGCGTCGTCAGCGTCGACGACGTGCTCGAGATGGTGCTGCCGCGCGGCTGGCGGCGGCGTTTCGACGTCCTCGGCAGCGAGTAGCTGGTATCGTCGGCCGCATGCCGACGTCGCAGCAAAGGGCACTCGTAGATGGCGGGCCGAGTATCTCCTCTCAGGACGCTGCGCACCCGGCTGCTTCGCGGCGGCTCCGAGCTACCGCGCAACTGGCTTAGCCGCCGCAGCACACGCCTGCTGGCGGTCGTCGGGTTCCTCGGGCCCGGCCTGATCGCCGCGAATGCCGGCAACGACGCCGGCGGCATCGCGACCTATTCGACGGTCGGCGCCCGCTACGGCTACGACCTGCTGTGGATGATGGTGGTGATCACCGTCTCGCTGGTGGTCGTGCAGGAGATGGCGGCCCGGATGGGCGCGGTCACCGGCAAGGGACTCGCCGAGCTGATCCGCGAGCAGTACGGCGTGCGCTGGTCGCTGTTTGCAACCACGTCGGTGCTGATCGCGAACGTCGGCATCTGCATCTCGGAGTTCGTCGGCATCGGCGCCGCCCTGAGCCTGGCCGGGATCCCGCCCCAGCTGTCGGTGCCGGTGGCGGCGGTCGGCGTGTGGCTGCTCCTGATCCGTGGCTCCTACAAGGCGGCCGAGCGGATCTTCGTCCTGATGACGATCCCGTTCTTCGCCTACCCGATCGCCGCGATCCTCGCCCGGCCCGACTGGGGCGATGTCGGGAAGGCCGTCATCGCACCCCAGATCCACCTGACACACGCGTATCTCTTCATCTTCATCGCCACCGCCGGCACGACCATCACGCCGTTCATGCAGCTCTACGTGCAGTCCGCCGTGGTCGAGCGCGGCGTCGGCACCGACGAGCTGAACGCCGAGCGGGCCGAGGTGACGACCGGCTCGATCTTCGCGAACCTGGTGGCGAGCTTCATCATCATCGCCACCGGCGCCACCCTGTTCCTGCACGGCGTGCACAACATCTCGACGGCGTCGCAGGCCGCGCAGGCGCTGGAGCCGTTCGCCGGCCGCTACGCCGAGTTCCTGTTCGCGGTCGGATTGCTGGGCGCGAGCCTGCTGGCCGCGGCGATCCTGCCGGTGACCGCCGCCTACGTGGTCGCCGAGACGTTCGGGTTCGAGAAGGGGATGAGCCACCGCATCCACGAGGCGCCGGTGTTCGTCGCGGTCATCAGCGTGCTGATCGGGATCGGGACCGTTGTCGCCGTCATCCCCGGCCTCCCCGTGATCGCGCTGCTGGTCGGTGTCCAGGTCGTGAACGGCGCCCTGCTGCCCGTGCTCCTGGTGTTCATCTGGCGGCTCGCGAGCAGCCGCGAGCTGATGGGCGATTACCGCAACGGCCGGATCTTCAACATCATCGCCGGGCTGACGGTGGTGGCGACATCGGCCCTCTCGATCACGCTGCTCGTCGTCACGATCGGCGCCGCCTTCTCATGAATAACCGGTGCCTGGCACCGGTTATTCATCCGCGTCCCACTTGGGGTGGTGGCGGCGGGCCCAGTCGCGCCGCACCGTGCCCAGAACCATGCCGCGGAGCGAGTGGCGGGTGGACGGGTTCACCAGGGCCAGGTACAGGTGGCCGGCGATCAGCGGCACCGCCACCCACGTGGCGATGTCGTGCACCAGGATCGCGCTCGTGCGGCCGCGCACGGCGGCGTCGGTCTCCTGCAGATAGATCAGCACACCGCTTACGGTGAACACCACCATCAACCCGGCCACCAGCGCGGCGTTCAGCTTCTGGCCGGCGTTGAACCTGCCCCGCGGGGGGCTCGGGCCCGCGCCGCGCGACGGCCCAGCCGAGCCAGCGCAGGTCGTCGTCGTCGAAGCGGTCGAACTCGCGCGCGGTGCGGTGCAGGCGGCCGGTCGTGTCGCTCAGGAGCAGCAGCACCAGACCGGCCCAGAACGCGATCGCGGCGCCCAGGTGGATCGACTTCCACAGCCTGCGGTTGGCGGCCAGCTCGGCGAACACGGGCAGGTACAGGATCAGCCCGGTTGCGAGCATGGTCAGAAACGTCGCCGCCAGCAGCCAGTGCAGCGAGCGCTCCTCGGGCCCGAACCGGCGCACGTACCGGGGCGCCGGCCCGACCGGGTCAGTAGCCGTTGGAGCGGCCGACCCAGGCATCGACGTCATACCCGTTTTGCTCCCAGAAGCCCGGATGCAGCTTGGGCACGAGCTCGATCCGGTGCACCCACTTCACGTTCTTGTAGCCGTACATCTCGGGGATCACGACCCGCAGCGGCGCCCCGTGCGCCCGTGACAGCGGCGCACCGTTCATCGTATGGGCGAGCATCACCTCGGGCAGGGTCGACTGCTTCAGCGAGAGCGTGTCGACGTACTCGCGCTCCATCGAGACGAAGTTGACGTACCGCGCCGTGGGGAGCGGCTCGACCAGATCCCACAGCGTCTGCATCCGCACGCCCTTCCAGTGCACGTTGCCCACCGTCCAGCCGGTGACGCAATGGAACGTGCTCGTCTGGGCGACGGCCGGCAGCGCCCGCACGTCCGACCACTCGAGGGTGACCGGCTTCTTGACGTGGCCGACGATCTCGAGCTTGTAGCTCGTCGGGTGGAACGTCGGCCACGGCGGGTTGATGGCGTAGATGCGCCAGCCCGACGGAAACACGTCCTTGATCGCGTTCGGCACGACGGAGCCCGCGTCGGCCAGCGGCCCCGAGAGCGACCGCGTGATCCGTCCGCCGAAGAGGAGGCCGACGCCGCCCGCCGCGACCACGGACAGGAACGCACTGCGGCCGAGTTTCCACTCACCCATGCACGCAGTATCGGCCGCGCGCCACCGCGCGGCCACGAGTGCAGGCACATGTTTGGCTTATCGCAAGGAACCGGAACGGGCCGGAACCTCGCGTTTGGCTACCCTGGACACATGGCGACCGCCCCTGCGCCGCGCGTGCTCATCGTCGATGACGAGCCGGTGGTGCGAGACGTGCTCACCCGCTATCTCACCCACGAGGGATTCGAGGTCGACACCGCCGCCGACGGCCACGCCGCCCTGCGCACGATCGAGGGCTGGTCACCCCACGTGATCCTGCTCGACCTGATGCTGCCCAAGCTCTCGGGGCTCGAGCTGCTGCGGCTGGTGCGGCTCGACAACGCGGTGCCCGTGATCATCCTCTCCGCCAAGGTGAGCGAGCAGGACCGCATCGCCGGCCTCGAGCTGGGCGCGGACGACTACGTCGTCAAGCCGTACTCGCCCGGCGAGGTGGTGGCCCGGGTGCGGGCGGTGCTGCGGCGGAGCGGGCCTGACGCCGACGCGCCGGCGCGGCTCGAGTTCGGCGAGCTCGTCATCGACCCGGTGCGGCGCGAGGTCAGCCGCAACGGCGAGGTCGTCCGCACCACCCGCAAGGAGTTCGAGCTCCTGCTGCTCCTGGCCTCGCACCCGGGCCGCGCCTTCACCCGCAGCGAGCTCGTGGAGTCGGTGTGGGGATACGTGTGGAGCGGCGACACCGAGACGGTGACGGTGCACGTCCGCCGGCTGCGGACCAAGATCGAGGACGACCCGTCGGCACCCCGCCGGCTCGTGACGGTGCACGGCGTCGGCTACCGGTTCGAGGCATGAGCGAGACCGTCCGGCTGATCGCCCTGGTGGCACCGATCGCGGTGACCACGTTCGTCACGTCGCTCCTGGCCCAGCGCCTGGTCACGCGCGCGAGGCTGGCCTACATGCTGGTCGCGATCGCCGTGATCGCGTCGCTCGTCACCGTCGCGGACGTCCTCGTGCTGAGCCACTTCATGCTCGTGAACCCCGGCAATCCCACCGAGCTCGTGTCGGTCGCGCTCTACTCGGTGACGGCCGGAGTCGCGGCCGCTCTCATCGTCGGCCGCTCGAACACGCGCGCCCTCGCCCGGCTCGTCGCGACCGCCCGCGCCCTCGGCGAGAACCGCCTCGACGCCCGCGCGGGTGAACTGCGCGCCGGCCCGGAGCTGCGGCTGCTGGCCGCGACGCTCGACCAGGCCGCCGCGCGCCTGGCGGCCAGCATCGAGGCCGAGCGGTCGATCGAGTCGCAGCGGCGCGACCTGATGACGTCGATCTCGCATGACCTGCGCACACCGCTCGCCAACCTGCGCGCGATGGTCGAGGCCGTCGACGACGGCATCGTTGACGACGCCGACACGATCGCCCGCTACACCGTCGAGATGCGGCGGTCGGTGATGGCGCTCGTGGAGATGGTCGACGACCTGTTCGAGCTGGCGCAGATCGACGCGGCGGAGTTCGCGCGCGACACGCGGGCGATGCCTCTGGCCGACGCCGTTCAGAGCGCGCTTGATCTGTGCGGGCCGGAGGCGGCCGAGAAGCGGATCGCGATCGACGTCGACCTGGGAGCGGCCGACCACAACCCCTGCTCGCCCAAGCTCGCCCGGGTCGTGCACTCGCTGCTCGACAACGCCGTGCGCTACACGCCGCCCGGCGGCCGCGTGTCGATCCGCGCCGCGACGGCCGGCGACGGCCTGCACCTCACGGTGCAGGACAGCGGCCCGGGCATCCCCGCCGAGGAGTTGCCGCGCGTATTCGAGGCGTTCTGGCGGGCCGACCCGGCCCGCTCGACCCGCGGCTCGGGACTCGGTCTGACGCTGGCCAAGCGGATCGTCGAGGCGCTCGGCGGGCGCATCGAGGCCTCGAGCGGCCCCGACCGGGGCTCGCGCTTCGACGTCTCCGTGCCGACCCGCGCGTAGGCGGTCACGAGCCGCCGGCAGGCTCCAGCTCGGCCGCGATCATCCCGGCGCAGATCTCGAGCATGCGGCTGCGCGACATCCAGGGATCGCCGAGGACGACCGACTTCCCCAGGCCATCGATGAGCGCGCACAGGCGGACGGCAAAGTCGTGCGCATCCACGCCGGGTGAGACCTCGCCCACCGCCTGCCCGCGCTCGACGATGCGCGCATACGCCGTCAGCCAGTGTCCCTCCAGCTCGCGCCGGTGGGCATCGACGGTTGGATTGCGTGGTGACCGAGCCCACACGTCGAGCCAGAGGAGCCACTGGCTGTGCGGCTCCTCGGTGGGATCCGAGGGCATCCCGAGCTCGATCAGCCGGAGCAGCCGGGCATGGGCGGTCGGCTCATGCTCCGTCTCGCGAAGGGCGTGGTCGAGAAAGCCGTCGTTGGCGAATCGCAGCGCCTCGATCAGCATCTCTTCGAGCGTCGCGAAGTAGTACATGACGTTCCCGGGACTCATGCCGGCGCGGTCGGCAATGTCGCTGACACGCGTGTCAGAGAGGCCGCGTTCGCAGATCGCAGCGATCGCCGCCTCGAGCACCCGCTCGCGTCTTGCCGCGCTCCTCCGCCTGGGCCGCGCGGCGGAGTCGTCCGTCGTCAGCGGATCCACGCCTCGTCCCACAGGAATCCGGCCTGGGGGTTGTACTGGTACCCGTGCAGCCGCCGGGACACGAAGTCAACCAGCTTCGGGTTGAACAGGGTGATGATCGGCGAGAGGTCCGTCACCCGCCGGTCGACCTGCGCCCACAGGGTGTTCGCCGCGGTGGGGTCGGTCTCACCCAGCACGAGCGCATGGTTCATCTGCGCTTGCACCGAGCGATCGCAGAAGCCCGAGATGTTTGGGCTCGCGTCGCTGCCCGGGTGGAAGTAACTGCATCCAAGCAGGACGTTCAGGAAGTCCGACGCTGCCGGGTAGTCCTGAAACCACTGTGAGTAGCCGACCTGGGCGCGGTTCTTCGAGTCCTGAATGTAGGGGTACTGGATCGCGCTGCTGAGCAGCTTCGGGGTCGCCACATAGCCGATCCGGTCGAGATCCTGGACGAACTGGAGCGTGATCTCCTTCCCGATCGTGTCCTGGGTGCCGAAGACGCTGACATGGGCGCCACGCGTGCCCGACTGGGTGACGAGCTGCCGCGCCTTGGCGACATCGGGCGCCGTCCACTTGCCGTCGGCGCTGGGGTTTTGCGTGAACGGGCAGTACGGCTTGTAGCCGGGGAAGTTGGGCGGCAGGACCTGGCACGACGGTTGTGCCAGTGACGGGCCGCCGAAGATCTTGACGTACGTACTCCGCTGGATCCCGTAGTTCACCGCCTGGCGCGCCTTCAGGTTGTTGAACGGAGGCACGTTGACGTTGAGCGCCATGTAGTAGATCGCGGTCAGCGGGTTCACATGGGCCTGCGAGCCGTACTTCGTGCCGATCTCGTTCAGGCGGTCGGCCGGGGGCGCATCGGCCATCCAGTCGGCCTGGCCGTTCTCGATCTCGGTGACCTCGTCCTCGACCGTGAGCCCGAACTTGAACGCGATCTGGTTCGGGTACCCGGCCGGCTGTGCGGCCTTCGACCAGACGTGGAAGTGCGGGTTTCGCACCATCACGGCGCCCTTGTTCGGCTGGTAGGACTGCCACATGTACGGCCCGGTCCCGGGGATCGGCGTGTTGCCCATGTCGTGCAGCGGCGTGTTCCCGGGAACCGCGACCGCGAACGGCAGCGCGAGCTTGTCGAGGAACTCCGGATCAGGCGCCGCGAGATGAAACGTGATGGTGCCCGCGGCGTCGTTCGCCACCACCCCGTTCGACAGATTGCAGAGCTTCGCCGACTTCGCGCACTGCACCCCGCCGATGACTCCCTGGTAGAAGCTATTGGCCGGCCCGGGCACCGTGAACTGGCGCCTGAACACGGTGACGAAGTCGCTGGGCTTCACCACCTCGCCGTTCGAGTAGTGGATCCCAGGACGGACGTGGAACGTGTACGTCTTGCCCCCGTCGGTCGGCGCCGGCACGGACGTGGCCAGATCCGGCACGATCACGGTCCCCGCGACACCGGCGGCGCGCCTGAAGCCGACCAGGCCGTCGGCGACGTACTGCGACGACTGAAACCCGAGCACGGTGTAGTTCTTCGCCGGGTCGAGCGTGCCCCAACTCGTGGTCGAGAGCATGATCATCGTCCCGCCCCGGTGCGATCCGCCCGCCGTTGCGGAACTCGCCGACGACGACCCGCCCCCGCAGCCGGCCAAAGCTGTCGCACCCACGCACATCATGGTGACACCCGCCAAGCGCCGCACGGACCCTCCGAGAACGGTCATTCTAGAATGTTCATTCTAATCAGATACCCGGCGGGGAGTCAAGGAGCGGGCTTTGAGGGGCCGGACGGGGCCCCTTGTACTCTGCCTCCGCAGCGACGCACGCACTCGGAGAGGAGGCCACCATCGCAGCGACAGGCGAAGCTCACTCGTTGACGCGCCCCTACCAGGAGGTCGACGTCTTCACGACCACGGCCTACATGGGCAACCCGGTTGCGGTCGTGCTCGACGCGAGGGGCCTCACGGTCGAGCAGATGGAGGGTTTCGCGCGCTGGACCAACCTCTCGGAGACCACGTTCGTCCTGCCGCCGACGCATGCCCAGGCCGACTACCGGGTGCGGATCTTCACGCCCGTCGCCGAGTTGCCGTTCGCCGGGCATCCGACCCTCGGCACCTGCCACGCCTGGCTCGATTGGGGAGGGCAGCCCGCCTCCGACGCCGGGATCGTCCAGGAATGCGAGGCCGGACTCGTGCCGATCAGGCGCACGCCTGATGGACTGGGCTTTGCAGCCCCGCCGCTGCTGCGCTCGGGCCCGGTCGAGGAAGAGCTGCTCGCACACATCGCCTCGGTCCTGAACATCGAGCGCACCGCGATCGTGGCGTCCGAATGGGCCGACAACGGGCCGGGCTGGGTCGCAGTCTTGCTCGAGAGCGCCGAGGCCGTGCTCGCGGTGCGGCCGGGATTCGTCGACCTCGAGGTCGGCCTCGTCGGGCCATACCCGCCGGGCGCCCCCGAGGCCTTCGAGCTGCGGGCGTTCTTCCCGAAGGACGGCGTGACGGTCGAGGATCCCGTCACCGGGAGCCTGAACGCCTCGGTCGCCCAGTGGCTCGTGCGCACGGGGCGCGCCCGCGCGCCCTACGTCGCCGGCCAGGGAGGCGCCCTGGGTCGCGCGGGCCGGATTCACATCTCCGCCGATCCCGACGGCCAGATCTGGGTCGCCGGCGGCACGATCACCTGCGTGCGCGGCGAGGTCGAGATCTGAGGTCAGCCGACCGTGCTGAGCCGCAGGGACCCACTGGTAGACTGGCCGTCCCGCGCCCGTAGCTCAGGGGATAGAGCGCTGCCCTGCGGAGGCAGAGGCCGCACGTTCGAATCGTGCCGGGCGCATGGGGGATTAATCGCTGGGCCGATGTTGGGCTCTAATAACGTTTGTGGTCGCGCGCTCACGAGCGGGTGAGCGTGAACCAGGGGTCGTCCGCAAACGCGCGGTACTGGGCCAGCGAAGCAGCGCTGGTGTCGACGAAGTCAGCCAGATTCCCGCGCCCGTTATTCCAGATGCCGTACGCCACACATTGCGGATACTGTTTCACCGCGGTACGGGTCGCGGTGATCAGGCTGTTGCCGGTGACCGAGCCATCCTTGTCATACCGGCCCGACGAGTCGGTCACGACCTTTCCCTGCTGGAACCCGCTCTCGCAGATCATGAATGGTTTCTGGTTGTCGACCGCCCACTGGTAGAAGCTGCCATAGACCGGCGGGTTGACGGCCTCGAACGGGAATGTCTCACGGTACAGATCCATCCCGCTCCAGTCGACAACGTCGCCACCTGGCCAATACGGCTGCCATGGTCCGCCGGTGTTCGACGGTCCGGTCGTCTGCTGTGCGCAGAAGACCCAGATGCAGTTGCCGCCTGCCCCCAGCGTCGCCTTCTCGGCATTGAACACGGCCCAGATGTGCCTCCAAGCGGCCGCGAAGGCCGCCTCGCCGCCCGTCCCGAGGCCACCCTGCCACGCGCCGTAGTACGGGTTGTGCGGGCCGTTCGGCTCCTGCCAGAGCCGGAAGATCACTGGCACACCAAGGGCCTTCAATCCGAGCGCGACCGACCGCCAGTACGAGTCGAACTCGCCGTTGGTGATCCGATCGATGCCCTGCCCATAAGACGTCGTGCTCAGATCGCCCTTACCCGACCAGCCCGCGGACTTGACCGGAAAGGTGCTGGGCGAGCCGAAGGACGTCATCGGCACGACGCCGGGCGCGTTCAGGTTGGAGTCCGCGATCGCCGCGGTGCTCGGGCACTTCGCGAGCCAACCGTAGCGCCGGTTCCGAAACGCCATCCGCCGCCCGAGTTGGGTCTCAATTCCCTTGGCTGTGGTAAAGCCGCGAGTCGTGTCGTCGGCCCCGAAGTAGGCGCCGGTGGCCGGAATCTGCAGGCCACCCCAGCTACCGATGATCGCGGGATCGCGGGCCGGCGTGACGGCCGCCGCCCGGGGCGGGTTCCGTAGTCCAAGCCCGATCGCGACCGCACCGGCCGCTGCAGACCCGACGAGGTCGCGGCGGGTGAGGCCTGAGGAATGCGTGACCGTGTGTGACACGACCGCGATCCTACTCGCCTACGCACGTGTCTCTCAGAGGAGATTGCGTACCGCGAGCCAGGGTGGGTTGCAGTCGAAGTCGTAGTAGCGAGTGCGTTCAACAACGAGGCTGTCGTCGCCCAGGAACCGCCCCGGTACCACGCCGGTGTGCAGCCGGACACAGTGGTAGTGCCGCGGGGTGAGTTCGACCGCACGCCGATGCAGGGGATGCGTATCCACGCGCTTCGGTGTATCGGGTGCGGCACAGAGAATCAGGTTGCCGTATCCACCTTCGGCCAGCGCGACGTCGTAGTAGCAAAGGACGCCCGAGATCGTCTTGAGCGTGTCGACGATGCCTGCCTCCAGCTCGTCGATCGGCAGATGGTCGATGTCGGCGCGTGCCCGGCCGAAGAACCCGACCGCCGTCATCCCATTGGCGGCCCGGAGCGCCGCCAAGTCGGGCGCGCGAATCCAGTGGCGATGCCCGTCCGAATCCGGCTCGCGGACCAGGAAGCCCGTCTTGTCCCGGGACCCGCCGGCCACCAGCACCCGCAGCCGCTCCAACATCGTCTGCATGATCCCGGCCTCGCGAACAGTGTGGGTCGGAGCCGCGAACGGACGACCGGCGCACTCCTCGTTCGCGGACAGCTCGACAGCGCCCATCTCCATGCGCGATCCTACACTCACTCGCGCCGGGCTCACAGCCGGGCGAAAGCTCTCTTCGGAGGTGGTAGATGCCCGAGTCTGTTGACGCCCAGCATCTCCTGTTGATCGGGGCCGGACCAGGAGTCGGCGCCAGCGTGGTCCGGCGCTTCGGCCGCGAGGGCTTCCGCAGCACACTCATCTCCCGCAGCAGAACGCTCGACCAGCTCGCACCTGAACTGCGCAGCGGAGGCCTCGAGATCGAGGCGATCAGCGCGGACATCGAGGATCTGGACGGGTACCGCGCGACGCTCGAACGGATCTTCAGCGCTCCGGGGGCCCCCGGTGTCGTCGTGTACAACGCGGCCCTGCCGGATCCAGGCGAGATCCTCGACACCACCATCGAGCGGCTGCGAACCGCCCACGACGTCGATGTCCTCGGCGCCGTCGTCACGGCACAGGTGGCCGCGCCCGTCCTGCGGGCGGCCGGCACCGGCACCCTGCTGGTCACCAGCGGCGGCTTCGCCGACAATCCCGTGCCCGCACTGGCGAGCCTCTCGATGGGGAAGGCCGCCCTGCGCTCGGCGCAGACGCTGATTGCCGCCGGCGTCCGGGAGGACGGTATCCACGCCGCGACCGTCACGATCGCCGGTGCCGTCAAGCCGGGGACAGACTTCGATCCGGACGACATCGCGGAGCTCTTCTGGACCGCTCACACCGACTCGAAGGACGCGTGGCAAACCGAGTATCGGTTCACCGGCGCATAACGGGACCAGCCTATTGGTCGCGGGCCGGAATCGGCTCTGCCAGCGGAGCGCGCCTGGGAGCCGCGGGGAAGGGGTCGGCGAAGTACTGGGTCTCGTGCGTCACGAAGCCGTCCCTGATCTCCATGACGCTGAGCGAATGTGAGGGCACGCCGTCATAGGTGATCACAACCCCGCTCACTCACAGGTCGCCGCCGCCCAGGATCCGGCTGATGGTGAAGTGGCGCTCGGCCGGATTCCCGCCGCGTTGCGCCTGGATCGTTGACCGGCCTCTGAAGCGCTCGCCGGACTGCGGGTAGTCCAGGATCGCGTCCACCGCGTAGATCGCGTGCTCAACGTCGCCGTCGCCGGCTCGCCCGGCGGATGGTACTCGCCCGCCCTGAGGGATACTTCGCCCATGGGCACGTTGGTATCGGTCAACGTCGGTTTGCCGAAGAACGTGCCCTGGCAAGGGAAGAACGTCTACACCGGCGTCTTCAAGGCCCCCGTCAGCGGTCGGCGCCGAGTGGGCAAGCTGAACATCGAGGGCGACGGTCAGGGCGATCGGGCGGGCCACGGCGGCGAGCAGCGCGCCGTGTTCGTCTACCAGATCGACTCCTATCGCTACTGGGAACGCGAGCTCGGCCGAAACGACTTCGTCCACGGACAGTTCGGCGAGAACTTCACCGTCGATGGCCTTGGTGACGACGAGGTCTGCATCGGCGACCGCTACCAGATCGGCACCGCCACCTTCGAGGTAACGCAACCCCGGGTCACGTGCTACCGCGTCGGGATCCGCATGAACGACCCGCGCATTCCCGCCTTGCTCGTTTCACACCATCGCCCGGGCTTCTACTTCCGCGTGCTCGAAGAGGGCGACGTGCAGGCGGGAGACGAGATCATCAAGGTTGCTTCCGGCCCCGAACAGATGCCGGTCGCCGAGGCGGATGCCCTGCTCTACCTCCCCGGGCACCAACGCCAGCAACTGCTGCGAGCGCTCCGGATCCCCGCCCTCAGCCCCGGCTGGCAGGCCTCGTTCCGCGCGTTGCTCGAGGGTGGACCCGGGGGCGGCAACGCCGGGCTCGCGGTGACGAGCCCGGCTCCGGCCTGGCCGGGCTTCCGCCAACTGACCGTCGCCGCAATCACGCGCGAAAGCGAGTCGGTGATCTCCATCCGCCTCGATGACCCGAACGGCGCACCGCTCCCACCGGCCCGCCCGGGTCAGTACCTCACGCTGCGGGTCCACCCCAAGAAGCAGCAGAGGTCGGTACTCCGCAACTACTCCCTCTCCGGACCGCCCGACGCCGGCCACTACCGGATAGCCGTCAAGCGTGAACACGACGGCGCCGCCAGCGGCTACCTGCACACCCGGCTCGCGGTCGGCGACCAACTCGACATCGCAGCGCCGCGTGGCACCTTCATCCTCGACCGGACCCGTGCACCGGTGCTGCTGATCAGCGCCGGGATCGGTGCCACCCCGGTTCTCGCCATGCTTCAGGCGCTCGCGGAAGAGCATTCCGATCGGGAGATCTGGTGGCTCCATGGCGCCCGCAATCGGCGCGACCACCCGTTCGCCGCCGAGGCGCGCGCACTCCTGGCATCGCTCCCGAACGCACGCGGCCACGTGTACTACAGCCGTCCCGGTCCGGACGACCTCGAAGGCCGCGACTTCGACAGCGCGGGCCGTCTCACCGGGTCAGTGCTCGCCGAACTCGAGCCGCCGCGCGCTGCCCAGGCATATCTCTGCGGGCCCGCGCCGTTCATGGAAGAGATCAGCGCCGGGCTCGCAGCGATGGGGATCGACGCGTCGCGCATCCACACCGAACCGTTCGGGCCCGCACCGGGCCTGACGCCGGGCATCGCCGCAGGGCCGGCGCGGACGCCACACCCACCCGCCGGCCAACCCGGTAACGGCCCGACGATCGAGTTCGCCCGCAGCAACCTCGCGATCCCGTGGAGCGGTGACTACAGTAGCCTGCTCGAACTTGCCGAAGCGTGCGACGTACCCGTCCGGTGGTCGTGCCGCACCGGCGTCTGCCAGACCTGCGAGACGACCCTCATCGCCGGCGATGTCGGATACCGCCCCGACCCCGTCGAACCCCCGGCCGACGGAAGCGCACTCATCTGCTGCTCACAGCCACGCGACGACGTCGTGCTCGATCTCTGAGCGCGCCCGCACGGGTGGTCAGGACGGTAGCCGCCAGCCTCTGGGCAGGGTCGTCTGACCCACCTCGATCAGGTAGCCGTCAGGATCGCGGATGTAGCAGCGCAACTCGGTCGCGTGCTGCTTCGGCGGCGTCAGGAACCGTGCGCCCCGCGCGCTCCACTGGTCGTACACGGCGTGGATATCCGCAACCCGGATGTTGAGGAAGCTGCTCGCCCGATCTGGATCGGGCGGCGTCTCGAGCGTCACGGTCGGCTTGTCGTCCGTCGGACCTCCTGCGGAGTTGATGAGGATCCAACTGTTGGCGAGCGCGACGCACGTCACCTCTTCACCCGGCTCGCCGGAAATGACCGTCCTGCCGCCCAGCACGTCGGTGTAGAAACGGCGGGAACGCTCGACATCATCCGAAACAATGAAGTGGGCCACGACCATCTCCGCGGCGATGTCGCTCATGCTGACCTCCCTTGCCGGCATCGACTCCTGGCCGCCACTTATACCGCGGATCGGAACTAGTGGACGCTGAACGCGTCGAACACCACGTTCGTCGAACTGGAGGAGGCATCCTTGGTTCCGAGGGGCCTGACCGTGATGCGGTGAGTTCCCGGCCCGAGCCTCGTGTAGGCGATCCGCACGCGCCAGTGGCGACGACGCCGATAGAGGTCGACGGTGTGTGCCACTCCGTCGATCACGACCCTGGCTCGACCGTAGGCCGGCCCGGTCGCGGTCAGCCAGTCGATGCGGGTTCCGGTGAACCGAAGGCTGAGCCATCCGTGCGACGACCCGCTCTCGCGGTAGGAGCCGCCGTTCGCCGCCGGGTTGGACTCGGCCTTCCACGTGCCGTAGTGCACGTTGAGCGCGGACTCCTCGCGGATGTTGCCTCCAACGTTGAAGGCGTCGACGGTCACCCATCGCCCCCTGGACGCAGCATCCTTGGTTCCCAGCACCTCGATCGTCACGAAGTGGGCCTTGCGGGGAAGACCCTTGAACGTGAACGAACGGTCCGACGCGACCGGGGCGTACAGATCGAATGTTCCCCTGAGGTGTCCGTCGATGAGCACTCTGGCCCTACCCTCCTGCCGCCCGCGATGCGCGATCCAGACGACGCTTCTCGTCACGGGGGTCTTGAACACCACCCTCTGGCCCTTGACCCGGCTCGCGCGGTATGCGCCGCCCAGCGCCGTCCTGTCGAAGAACGTTCTCCAACCGTCGTACTGCGGGGAGGGATCGCGATCCTGCACCACCCCCGGCCCGGAGTGAGTGTCGTAGGCGGTCGTGGCGTAGCCACACGCAGTCGCAGAGCACGAGGTCTTCGCAGGGTGCGCGGAAGCGGACGCCGCCGTGGTGAACGTCCCGGCGACGTAGACGTTCGCCCCGTCGGGGCTTGGCGCGAGCGCCCAGCTGGAGTTGTTCTGGTAGTCGGTGACCCAGGCCTCGGCTCCCGTCCCGGCGTCGTACGCGATCAGGGGGGCGTTGACCTGGGTCGTCGTGCATGGCGAATAGCAGGGCATCTGCTCCTGCCCGGTCGCGAAGACCTGTGACCCGTCGGCGCTCACGGCAAGATCGATGGGGTAATTCATGGCGCCGCTGTCGTAGCGGGATTCCCAAAGCTGGTTCCCGCTCGAGGCGTCATAGCCCACCGTCACCAGCGGCTGGTCGCTGCAGGACAACGTGCAGGGGGCGAAGCCCAACACGAAGACCTTCGTTCCGTCCTGGCTGACCGCCACGGAGGGCTGCGTGTCGCCGTCGGCCCGCAGCTGGCTGCTCACCGTTGCCCAGAGCTGCGCCCCCGTGGACGCGTCGTAGGCAACCGTCGCGAACCCGTGGTTGCCGTACCCGGCCGCATACAGCGTCGATCCGTCCGGGCTGAGTGCGATCGCCAGATTGCTGCCGCAGTCGGGATAGACGGCTGACCACAGCGGCGTTCCGTCAGAGGCGTCGTACGCGGCGAACTGGAATCCGCATTGCCCGCCGCCGGCTGTCGCAACGTACACAGTTGAGCTGTCGGGACTGACGGCGAGTCCCTTCCAGGGAACCAGCGAGCCGGTACTCGGGATCACGAAGAGCCGCGCCCCAGTGGAGGCGTCGTATGCGACGGTGGCGGTCCCGGTACTGCCATTCCCGCCGTTCACGAAGACCTCGGAACCGTCTGGGCTGACCGCGATCGAATATGCGCCCGGGCCTGCCTCGGGGTACTGCGACGACCACAGCACCGCACCCGTCGACGCGTCGTAGGCGATAGTGGAGTAGCCGGTGAAACCGCCGCCGCCACATCCGACCGGACACTCGCCCTCACCCGTGACGAACACCTTCGAGTCATCGGGGCTGACCGCGATTCGAGTTGCTCTGTCGCGCTCGCCGGGGTTGCTGCTGCTGCGATAGACGTGGGCCCACTTCTCCTGCCCCGTGGCGGCGTCGACGGCCACCGTCGCGTAATGGCCGGGCGCGGTCGTTCCATAGTTCGTCGTTCCGGTCGAGAACACCGTCGACCCGTCCGGACTCACGGCCACCGCCTAGGAGAAGGCCGGGGTGCCCGCGGCGTAGGTTGCACTCCACCGCTGGGTGCCGCCGCCCGGCGCAGCGGCCCACGCAGACGCACCAGGGGTCAGAAGGCAGGCCACGAGCGCGAGCACAGCCGCCAGGGCCATTCTCGCGGACAACCCGCGCCCGACGCGTCCGGTTACGGCACGCATAAGGAAACGCCCAATTCGCCGATGTCCATCGTCTGTTCATCGGCTTCCCGCCATCGCGGCTGTAGTCACGGGGGACGGTGGTCCCCCCCGTGACGAGTCTCCCTAGCGCGGCGGTCCGCTCGCGAGTGCGACGTTCGCGGTCTGGGTCGCGCCGTCCTGATCGACATAGGCGACCGAGATGGGCGCACCCGGCTTCTGAGTCGTGACGATCGTGGTGAGCCCCGTCGGCGACGAGACCGCATGACCGTCGAACGATGTGATCAGGTCGCCGGGAGTGAGGCCCGCGGTGGCCGCAGGGCTCCCGGGGACGACCTGCGTGATGACCGCGCCAGAGCCGCCGTAGCTGTTCGCCTCGACCTCGACGCCGAGGAACGCGGTGCCGCCGAGATGGATCGTGGCCGATGCATTGCCACCCATGATCTGCAGGGCGATCCACCTGGCCTTGTCGATGGGGATTGCAAAGCCGGTGCTGGTTGCCGCTTCCTCGACCCCGTTCCCGACGGACGCGGCCGTGTCCATCCCAACCACCTGGCCGGCCGCGTTCATGAGCGGTCCGCCGGAATCGCCGGGCTGCACGCGCGGCGTTCGTCTCGATCATCCCTGCGAGGCTCTCGCTCCCGCCCTCGTCGTCGCCCACAGTGATCGCGCGGTCGATACCGGTCACGGTGCCGGAGGCGGCGCGGAGCGCGCCGGTCCCGCCGGCGTTCCCGAGCGCCGTCACGGGCTGGCCGGTGGTGAGAGTCGCCGAGTCCCCCACGGAGATGGTCTTCAGATTCGACGCGCCGCTGGCCTGAAGGACGGCGACGTCATCGGATGGCGTCGTAGCCGACGACCTTGGCGGGAAAGCTCCGGCCTGTCGTCGGCACGACGACCCTGATCGCCGTCGCATCGCGAATGACGTGGTTATTCGTCAGAATCACGCCCGACGACGACAGCACCATGCCGGTGCCCGCCGCCTGCCCATTCTGGTAGCCGAGGTTCGTGTCGATGACGACGACACCGGTGCCAACCTGCGCCGGGTGCGTCGTGGCGAGGGCGAGGTCGGCGGCAACTGCCGCTGCGACGACGGCGCCGAGCGCCACCAGGACGATGCGAGTGTGGAAGCGCCTGCGCGGGGGCGTGCCCTGCGGTCGCTCTGTGTCGTCGGCTCCACTGCTTCTCCTCTATTGCCTTCGATTTCTGTCATGGCTAGGCCGCGGTCGCGCGGTCGGTTACGTCGCGAAG
This sequence comes from uncultured Actinomycetes bacterium, assembly GCA_963732075.1. Taxonomy (GTDB): domain Bacteria; phylum Actinomycetota; class Thermoleophilia; order Gaiellales; family JAICJC01; genus JAICJC01. The sequence continues at coordinate 1,057,856 of CAVSYD010000003.1, forward strand.
AGAGACGATGCGAAGGTCGGGATACGACTGGTCGCACACCTGGATCGCCCGCTCGGGCGACTCCTCGAGGACGTAGTGGATGAGCGCCGCGCCACCCCGCAAAGGCGTGCGCGGAGTGAGCACGAACAGATAGCTCCGAAGCGGAGCCATCACGGTCTGGGGTGGGTGTACTCATGAAAGCTGAACTCCTTGCGTCCGCACCGCCCGCCGACGGGCGGCGGGTCTGTATGCGTCACCACAGTAGGAGGCGAACCTGAGATTTCGGTACGCGCCGGATAAGCCGTCCCTAAGACTGTGGGATCGCCGCCCCGACATACTTCACCACCATGCCCCAGCCGACCGTGACCGAACTCGAGCCGGGCATCGTGCAGGTGACGATGCCCCTGCCGTGGGCGCTCGACCACGTCCACTGCTACGCGCTGGCATCGCCGGACGGGTGGACGCTGGTCGACGCCGGTCTCGGCACGCGCGGGACGCTGGCGTGGTGGGAAGACGTCCTGGAAGAGCTCGGCCGGCCCACGGTGACGCAGCTCGTCCTCACGCACTACCACCCCGACCACCTCGGAGCGAGCGCCGGACTCGCCCGCCTGACGGGAGCCGCCCAGGTGGTGCAGGGCCGGCTCGACCGTGAGCTCGCCGTGGCCGCGTGGGAGGAGGGCGACGACGCCGAATACGAGCGTTACCTCCGCGACCACGGCATGCCCGCCGACCTCGCAGCGGCCTCGACGCGGGCCGAGATCGGGGTCGGGGTCGAGATCGCCACCCCGACCCGGCTGGTCGAAGAGGGCGATGTCGTCGAGGCCGGCGGGCGCCACTGGCGCGTCCTGCACCTGCCCGGCCACGCCGACGGTCACATCGCGCTGAATGACGACGCGGGCGCCCGGCTGATCGGCGGTGATGTGCTGCTCGACGAGATCACGCCGAACGTGGGCCGCTGGCCCGATACGGCACCCGATCCGCTGGGCCGCTACCTGGCAACCCTGCGCCGGGTCGCGGATCTCGCCCCAGCCACCGTGTATCCGGGGCACGGGCCGGTGATCCACGCCGCGGCCGCCCGCGCGGCCGAGATCGCCGAACACCACGACGAGCGCCTCGACATCGCCGCCACGGCCCTCGCCGAGGGGGCGGAGTCCGCCTACGACGCGGCGCAGGTGATCTGGCGGGACGAGCCGCTCGGGTTCCACGAGCAGCGGTTCGCGCTGGTCGAGGCGATCTCGCACCTCGAGCGGCTCGCGGCGACCGGTCGCGCCGTCGAATACCGTCCGGCACGCTGGCGTGGCGTGGCCTGACGAGGGCCTTCTCTCACCAAGAGCTGGTCGGCTATGGCACCGTGTATGCCACGATTTGCGCGTCTCCGCCTCCGGCACTTGTGACGGGGCCGCCCGCCGGAACGATGACGGCGTTCCCGGCGATGGCGATCGGCGAGTTGGCGGATGTCGGCAGCCGGCGGCGATAGACGATCACGCCCGTCGTGCGATTCAGTGCGATCAGCACACCGTCGTACAGTGTCGTGAACACGAGATCGTGGGAAACCGTCACGGCGCCGAGCGGCAGCTGCGGCACCTTCCTATCCCATTCCACCTTGCCTGTCGCAAGGCTGAGCGCCTCCACCTCGCCGGTGGGGGAGCCAGCGGCCTTGGTCGCCGTTGGCAGGTTCAGCGTCGGGTAGGTCAGCGGGAGGTCGAGAGTGGCCACGTAGACGCTCCTGCCCGCGACCGCCAGGTTCGTCAAGACGCCGCCGAACGACCCCGGAAGGATCGTGAGGGGCGCCTTGAGCGTGCTGCGGTGCTCGAGCGCCAGGAGTGAGTCGTTGTCGTGGCCGTTGTGCGCTCCCACCGGAGTCTTCCAGATCAGCTTGCCCGTTTTCGCGTTCATCTCGTAGACCACGCCCATCTTGCCGCTGCCGATCACGACGGAGGCGCGACCGACGCGCGTCGCGATCGGAGAGGCCTGCATGTCGTAGTCCTTGAAGTCGTTGGGCACGCCCTGGTAGTACCAGCGGAGCTTCCCGGTCGCGGCGTCGAGGTTCACGTCGCTGTCGGTGTAGAGATCCCTGGCCGGATGGGCGATGGCCGCAGCGGGGGTCTGGTACGGGTTGCCGATCCCGTATGTCACCGACCCGTCGCTCCCGACGAGCGGCGTCTCCCACGCGCCGCCGGCGCCGAGCCCAAGCGACCGCACTCCCGGCTCCGGGCCGGTGACCGTGTTGAACCTCCAGAGCGCCGCTCCGCTGGACGCGTTCAGCGCCAGGAGCACCCCGCCGCCCGGTCCCGAGCCGTACTGGCTTGCCAGATACACCCGCCCGCCGGCCACCTGTGGCTGGATGCCGAATGTCCCCTGGCCGTTCTGGAGGAGATTGCTGTTGACCCAAGCAGTCCGGCCGGTGGTGGCACTGAGTGCAAAGGCCGCCGTCGGCGTGAGTCCGTACACCTTCCCGCCGTCGACGGCGACCCCATTCGGCCCCGGTCCGCTCTTCTCCGGTTGGTTGCATCGATACTCCCACCGGAGCTTCCCGGTCGCGAGCGAGAGCGCGTACACGTTCGAGTCGAGATCCTGGACGTAGACGACGCCGTGCTGGACGATTGGGTTCGCGGTCAACAATCCATACGGGTTCTTGGCCGGGGCCTTCGCCGTGAGCTTGAACGTCCACGCCTGCGCGAGCCTGGACACGTTTGCCGACGAGATCGTCGACCCGGCGGCGTCCCTCGTGTTCGCGAGGTCTGCATTTGAGTACGGCCACGATCCGGAACCCGCTGCCGTCGACGCAGCGGCGTTCGTGGTGATGGTCTTGCAGGCGGCGGGCTTCGGAGCCGCCGCCCCATGTCCGCCGCAGGACGCGACCAGCAAGCCCGCGGCGGCGAACGGCACCGCACCGAGCGTAATGAAGCCACTCGTGCGGCGAATCTCAGCCAGGCGATGCGCCGCGGCGGCCAGCGCTTCCACTGGAGCTCTGCTCAACGCTTGACGCATGATCCGTCCTCGAGCCACCGTTGCCAACCGATACTAATGTGATATCACTTTTAGTCCGCCCACGCAAGCGTGATACCCAGCGCCGATCAGCATCTACCAGTCTGACGTTCCGGTCGGGTTCGTAACGTTTTAGGGACGAAGGGTGGCCATAATCTCGGGGCATGAAGATCGCGCGAGTGCCCTTGGTGCTCATGGTGTCCACGTTCGTGCTTTTCGTCGTGGGCAACGTGTTCGGGTGGGTCACCCATGATCCGCAGACCGCGGGAGACTGGGGTGGGGGTGGATCGGCCGCCCTGTTGGCGGTCTCGGTGGCGCTCTTCTGTTTCTCCGCTGTGGGGTGTCTGATCGCGTCACGACAGCCCCGTAATGCGATTGGGTGGATCCTGATTGCCATCGGGTTTTCGTGGGCGCTGGATTCGACGTTGGAGGGCTACGCGATGTACGGCCTGGTCACACATCCGGGGTCGTGGCCGGCGGCCCGGTGGGCGAACGCGGTCGACGATTGGCTGTGGGTGGTCAGTGTCGGACTGATGGGGACGTTCCTGTTCCAGCGTTTCCCGGACGGCCGGCTTCCGAGTCGGCGCTGGCGCCCACTTGCCTACGTGTCGGGCGCAGCGTTGCTGGTGACCGTCGCGTCGGATCTCTTCCTCACCGAGAACCTGGCGGACAGTGCCGTGCCGACAAGCGGGAACCCGTTCGCCCTCAGCGTTTTGGGTGGCGTCCCCAATCTCGCGGCGCCTTCCCTGGCGTTGTTGCTCCTCTGCATACCCGCGTCTGCAGCCGCGCTGCTGATTCGGTTCTGGCGCTCACGCGGTGTCGCGCGGCTGCAGATGAAGTGGCTCGTGTCGGCGACGACGGCGATCGTCGTTTTCTACTCGGTGATCGTTGCGATGAGTGGTGGCTCGAATACACCGGTATGGCTGGAGACCGCGCAGGACGCGGCGGTCGTCAGCTTCTGCCTGATCCCGCTCTCGATCGGCGCGGCGGTGCTCCGTTACCGACTGTACGAGATCGACGTGATCGTGCGGCGCACGGTCGTCTACACGGCGCTCGTCGGAGTGCTCGCAATCGTCTATCTGGGTTCGGTATCGGCGCTCGGGTGGGTGGGGCGTGAACTCACCGGGCAGTCGGGCGCGCTCGCGGTGACGCTCTCCACGCTCCTGGTGGCGGTCAGTTTCCAACCGCTTCGCAAACGGATCCAAACCGCGGTGGACCGCCGGTTTTACCGGCGACGGTACGACGCCCACAGCGCGGCGTCCGCCTTCAGCAATCGACTACGAGCCGAAATCGACCTTGAGGCGCTCACACACGAACTCCTCGCCGTGATCGACGAGACGCTGCAGCCAAGCCACGCGGCGGTGTGGCTTCGCCGCCCGGACATCTCGTAGCAGCGAGTTTCAGCCGGACGCTCGGCGGCCACCTCAGGTCAGGCGTTTGGAGAAGAAGACGCGCTCGAAGCCGTCCTCGGTGCGGTGATCATCCTCGCGGTACCCGAGGGCGGGGTAGAGCGTGAGGTTCTCGGTCATCGCGGCGTTGGTGTAGAGCCTCAGCTCGGCCAGGTCGTGCTCGCGGGCATGGCGCTCGGCATGGCCCATCAGCGCCCGGCCGATGCCGCGGCCCTGAAAGCCGGGGTCAACGGCGACGTTTTCAACCAGAAGATGGTCTCGGGCCGGGACGAGGACGACGATGCCAACCACCAGACCGTCCGCTTCGGCGACGTACACCTCGTCGGCGGCGATCTTCGCGCGGTAGTCATCATCCATCGGCGCCGGGCGGCGCCCAATCCGGTCGATGTAGACGCGGTAGGCGCGCTGAACGACGGCTTCAATCTGGGGCAGGTCATCGATCCGGGCGCGTCGCACAGCCCCGGCAGTATCCGTGCTCACGCTTGAAAATGCCGAGCCCATGCTGACCAGCCTGTGCTATAGGATCGCGCGATGGCCGCGGCCGACGCCACCGCCGACTCACAGCTGCACGGCAGCGCACCCGGCGAAAAGGGGCTCAAAGGCGGCTCGCTCGGGCTGATCTCGAGCATCGTGATGGGCATGGCGTCGACCGCGCCCGCCTACAGCCTGGCATCGGCGCTGGGGTTCGTGGTCGCCACCGTGGCGCTGCAGTCGCCGGTGATCATGCTGCTCGCGTTCGTGCCCATGTACATGATCGCGGTCGCCTACAAGGAGCTGAACGAGGCCGAGCCCGACTGCGGCACCACCTTCACCTGGGCGACCAGGGCGTTCGGGGCGTCCTGGGGCTGGATGGGCGGCTGGGGCATCTTCGCCGCCGACGTGATCGTGATGGCCAACCTGGCGCAGATCGCCGGCTCGTACGGCTATCTGCTCGTGGGCGCAAACCACCTTGCCGCTTCCACCCTCTGGGTGACGGTCGCCGGGATCGTGTGGATCGTGGTCATGACCTACATCTCGTGGATCGGGATCGAGATCTCGGCCAAGCTCCAGTACCTGCTCCTGGGGATCGAGGTCGTGGTGCTCGGTGTGCTGGCCGGAACGGCGCTGATCAAGGTCTACTCCGGGAACGGCGTCGCGGAGTCCAGCCGCATCCACCTGTCCTGGTTCAACCCCTTCGACATCTCGTCGCCGGGCGTGTTCGCCGCAGGCATCCTCGCCGCCGTCTTCATCTACTGGGGCTGGGATACCGCGGTCGCCTGCAACGAGGAGACCGCCGACGCAAACCACACTCCCGGACGCGCCGCCGTCATCTCGACCGTGCTGCTGCTGCTCACATACGTGATCGTCACGCTCGGCGCGCAGGCCTGGGCCGGCGCCGGCAGCACGGGGATCGGACTCACCAACGCCGCCAACTCCGGCGACGTGCTGAGCGTCCTGGGGAACAGCATCTTCGGAGGCGGCGGCCTCGGCTCCGGTCTGACCAAGCTCCTGCTGTTCATGGTCATGACCAGCTCCATGGCTTCCACGCTGACCACGATCCTGCCGACGGCCCGCACCACCCTGTCGATGGCCGCGTTCAAGGCGGCACCCCGGGTCTTCGCGAAGATCCACCCGCGCTACCTGACGCCCACCTGGTCGACGTGGGGCATGGGCGCCGCCTCGGTGGCGTTCTACGTCGTCCTTACCCTGGTCAGCGGCAACGTCCTCAGCGACTCGATCGGATCGCTGGGGCTGATGATCGCCTTCTACTACGGCCTGACGGGGTTTGCCTGCTTCTGGTTCTACCGGAACATCCCGTTGACGTTCCGCGAGTCGATGTCGCGCAGGATCGTGCCGCTGATCGGCGGGATCCTGCTGCTGGTGCTGTTCGTGTACGCCGCGAGCCAGTACATCAACCCCGACTACGGCTACACGTCGATCCCCGTTCCCGGCTTCCCCTACTACCACCACCGGGTCGGCGGCGTGTTTGCTCTCGGGATCGGCGTCCTGCTCTTGGGCATCGTCCTGATGCTGATCTGGCGCATGATCGCGCCCGAGTTCTTCCGGGGAGAGACGCTGCCGCGCAAGTCGTATCGCGAGCTGGTGCTGGTGCCCGCATCCGGTTCGGTCGTCCCCACTCTGGGTCTGCCAGACTCGAGTGCGGGGGCGACGGTGATCGCACCCGACCTGTCAAACCTGCCGCCCGGCTACTCGCGCGAGGACGTGGAATCCGCGAAGGAACTGGACGAGGAACAGGAACGGAAACTGCGCGGCGAGGACGAGAGCCCGCCCCCCGACGACTCCTGACCGTACGGGCTCAGCCACTCGCGCGAGCGCGGGTGCACCGTGGCCACCGCGAAGACCACCGCGAGCGCGGCGCCGATGGCAACCTCCACCGTCCACACGCTCGTCGGTGGCGAGAGCCGCCCGACCACCTCGCGGGCCACGGGTTCGAGGCAGAGCGCGCCCGGTGACGAGGGCGACGCTAACCCACGACCGGTCGACCCGCCAGCGCTGGCCCAACAGCCCGTACACCACCCCGGTCACCGCTCCCGCGGCGATGTAGACCCAGTTCTGGCCGCTGACGACGAGGCTCACCAGGCTGCTCGGAAACGATCCCGGCGAGACGCCCTCGAGCGGGCTGAGCGTCAGGACGAAGTAGCCGGCCAACGCCGACTGGGTCGCGACCAGTCCCAGTCGCATGGCCCGGCCGGAGCTGACCTGAGTCATCCCGAAGGCAAACGGCAAAACGAGCCACGGAGCCGACATCTGGCTGACGGTCGAGGGCCACGCGCCGTCCAGGACGAGCAGGCGAACGCTCCCCAGATACTGGTCGACACCACCGAATGCGAAGCCGGCGATCACCGCCAGCAGGTACGCCGAGGATCGAGGGTGCCCGGGGGCGCGTGGTGCCATGCCAGCTTGGACGCCCACCCGGGGCGAATGTTTGCCCCCACCCCAATCGGGGACAGTCCCCGGTTGGTTGGGGTGTGTCTTTCGTACACGTTTAGTGACACGCCGGGCCGCCCGCCAGCTCACCAGTCTCGGGCATCCGGTCAGGCTCCCGTAGGAACTACCGCGTCGGGCGGATACGGAGTTGGTCGAGGAGCACGCCGAGGGACGGGTTGTACTGGTAGTCGGTGACGCGGCTTGAGAGAAAGTCGATGTTGTTTTGGTCCGCGAGTGGTACCCACGGTGCGGCGTAGGTGACGGCTCGATCGACCTTCGCCCATGTCGCCGCTGCGGCGGTCGGGTTGGTGGGCTGTTCGCGGTCGGCCTGGTTCATCAGCCGGTCGGCGGCGGGGTCGCAAAAGAACGAGCCGTTGCGTGTTGCGGTTGGGTCATCGAGCTTCCATGCCGAGCAGCGGAAGAAGAAGTCGAAGAAGTCGGAGGCCGATGTGGCGTCCACCCCGCCGTCGCTGGCCTGGATCCGTCGGCGCGAGTTGTTGACCGCCCTGAACAGGGCGTTGAACGATGGGACGTGAACTCGGGTCGGGTACCCGAGCTCGCGCAGTACCGATGCGTTGAAGGATCTGAGGGCGTCCCCGGGGAACGACCACAGCGTCACGTGCATGCCCTCGGTGCCTGACGCTGCGACGAGTCTGCGGGCGGCAGGGAGGTCGGGCCCGACCCACCTGCCGCGGGGATTTGGGTCTGTGGTGAACGGGCAGTACGGTCGGTATCCGGGCACGCCGGGCGGCAGGATCTGGCAGGTTGGCTCGGCGACCTTCGGGCCGCCGAGGTCCGCGATTAGGCGGCGGCGGTTGGCGGCGAGGCTAAACGCGCGCCGCACCGCGGGGATGGTTGAACGGCGGGACGCGGGTGTTGAATGCGATGTACATGATCGAGGGCGCCGGACTGGCCCGCACCCTGCCCGGGAAGCGCGCGGCGAGCCTGGCCGCGTTGGGCAGCGAGTCGTTCGTCCAGTCGGCGCTTCCGACAGCGATCTCGTGGGCCTCCTGCGCCACGGGCGCACCGAACCGCCACACGATGTGATCGGGCGATCCCTTGGGCTGGGCGGCTTGCGACCATTCATGGAAATACGGGTTGCGGGAGAAGACGATGTCGCGACCGGGGATGTCGCGGGTGATCATGTACGGCCCCGTCCCGGGGACCGGGCGTGTGCCGACGTTCCCGCGTGGCACCGACGGTGGGACGGGGGCCGCGAACCCCCACGCCAGCTTCTCGAGGAACTCTGGGTCTGGAGCCTTCAGATGGAACGTGATCGTCCGGGCAGAGTCATCGATGGTGATGCCACGGTCCAGATGACAGACGTGTCCGGGCCTGCACGCCGCCGCACCAACGATTCCCTCGACACTGGACGCAGCGTTCACGCTCAGCTGGAAGACGCGCTCCATCGCATAGCGGAAGTCCTGGGGCCGTACCGGCTGGCCGTTGGAGTAGTGCAGATTCGGCCGCAGCGTGAACGTGTACGTGGTCCCGCCTGCGCTCACGGTCGGCATGGCCAGCGCGAGGTCGGGCACCAGCAACAGGCCGTTGTTGCCGCCCGTCTTTGCGAATGTCACCAGCGAGTCGTACGTGGCGTCGGTGAACGCCGGCTCCATCCGGAAGTAGAGCTGTACGGGGTCGAGCGAGCCGGGAGGCAGACTGCTGAGAACGCGCAACGTGCCTCCCGCCGGCCGAACCGGCGCCGCACCTGCTGCAAACCAGAGCTGGCCGTGGGCGGCGGCCAGCGCCACCGGCCCGCCGCCTAGACGGATCGTTTGCGCCGATCGTGCGCCCCTCTGGGGGATCCGGGTGAGCGTGGATGACAGCCTGTCGGCGGCCCACACGGTGTCACCGTCGATGGCAAGGGCGTCCGGCCGTCGCCTGCGGGGATGGTGTCGACGACGGTGTCGGTGCCCGGGTCGACACGCGAAACGGTGCTGTCGAGTCCGTTGGCCACCCAAACCGACCCGCGGCCGAATGCGACGGCCGTTGGGCCGCCGCCGACCTGGATGGCCTGGCCGGCCCGTCTACTGGTGGAGTCCACCCGGATCAGGCTGTCATCGGACGGGCTCGTGACCCATACCGAGCCGGCGCCGTACGCAACTCCGAACGGCGCCGACGTGAGCGGGATCGTCGCCCGACGGTGGCCGGAGATCGGATCGATTTCCGACAGCGTGCTGTCCAGAGAATTGGCCACCCAGACCGCCCCGCCTCCGAACGCGATCCCGGTTGGCTCCGCACCGACGGTCGATCGTATGGATCACCCGATCGTTGGCCACGTCTGATGCGTGAGACCGAATCGCCCAGGGTATTTGCGACCCAGATGTCCCGGCCGGTCGCCGCGATCGCGTTCGGGCCGGCACCAACCGGGATCCTGTCCGTAATCGACGGAGTACGTGGGTCGATCCGATAGACGGCGTCGTCGTCCGGGCTCGTCACCCACACCGAGCCGTCGGCCGCGACGGCGCCGCCCGGCGGGCCGGGCAGGGCGAGGCGGTGCCCAATGCTGCCGCCGTTGACGCCCAGTTCGCCCACGCTGTTTGGGAGCTCGGTGGCGTGCGTCTGATCGGACCGCAGGACAGCAACACCGATCGCGAGTGCCACGCCGGCGGTCGTGGCCGCCACCGCTGCCCAGAGCCGCGTCCGGCGCGGCCGGACGCGGAGGTTCAGCTGTTCGAGGGGCGATCTGGGCGGCCACGGGACGCAGGGCGCGCTCGACCGCGCCGCCGCTCACGTGTCCGAGCTCCGGGCCTGGCACGAGGATCGCCCGCTCCAGCTCGCGAAGCTCCGGGCCGGGCTCGAGGCCGAGTTCGTCGGCCAAGAGATCGCGGGCGCGGCGGAACGCCGCCAGCGCCTCGGCCTGCCGTCCCGAGCGATAGAGGGCGAGCATGAGCTGCGCGTGAAAGCATTCGCGGTAGGGCGACGTCGGCGATGAGCGACTCGAGCTCCGGGACAAGCTCGCGATGGTGGCCCAGCCGGAGCCGCGCCTCGAGCGAGCTTCTCGAGCGCCGTCAGCCGCTCGTCCTCCAGGCCGCTGTGCGGCAGCGGTGCGAACGGTCGCGTCCCGGATGTCGGCCAACGCCGGGCCGCGCCACAGAGCGAGCGCTGATCCGACGAGCGCCGCCGCCTCCGTCGCGTCACCGCGCTCGAGGGCGTCGCCGCCGCGGGCGGCGAGGTCGCGGAATCGGCAGACGTCGACAGCCTCCGGCGCCAGGTCGAGCATGTAGCCGCTCGGGCGTGGTGACGAGGACCGCGCCCCCGGCTCCTGCGGCGGAAAGGGCATGGCGGATGCGGGAGATGTACGTCTCGACGGTGTGTGTCGCCGACCGGCGGGCCGTCTCGCCCCACAGGTCATCGATCAGCTGGGCGGTCGTGACCGGGCGCCCGACGTGGAGGGCGAGGTCGGCGATGACCGCACGCTGCCTGGGGCCACCGAGCGGAAGCGAAATGTCATCCGCGGAGACCTCGATCGTCCCGAGCAGCCTGAATTCCATCGGCCTTGCCTCTGGTCACGATCCTGCCGTGGAGAGCATACGACGGCCATCGTGCGAGTGCCAGGGCAGCGCCTTCCATGCGGGTTCGAGCGTTTTGCGACCGAGTTGCGACCGGCCCGCCTATCGTCGGCCGCTCCAACACCGAGGAGGCGGTCATGAGCGGCAGCAGGCCAAATGCGCGGAAGGTCACCATCGTCCTCTGGGCGGCACTGGCGCTCGCCGCGACCGGAGGCCGACGCGGCCATCGCAGCCCAATCGCATAGCGCGGCGATCGCCGCCGATCGTCTCGGTGGGCGGCAATCCGATCGGCGTGGCCGTCGATAACGCCACGCACACCGTCTACGTCGCAAACAACGCCGACAACACGGTGTCGGTGATCAACGCCGCCACCTGCAACGCTAGGGACACCGCCGACTGCGGGCAGCACCCGGCGACGGTGAAGGTCGGGGCGGCGCCGATCGGCGATGCGGTCGACCAGAGGACCGACACGGTCTACGTCGTGAACACGGGGAGCAACACGGTGTCGGTGATCGACGGCAGGACGTGTAACGCCACGGTCAGGTCGGGGTGCGGCACGGTGGAGACGATCCCGGTCGGCAGCGGCCCGAACGTGGACGCGGTCGACGAGAAGACCGACACGATCTACGTCGCGAACTTCGGCAGCAACACGGTGTCGGCGATCGACGGGGCCACCTGCAACAGCATGGTGACGTCCGGGTGCGGCAAGACCCCGCCCGTCGTGCATGTCGGGTCGGGCCCGCAGGGCCTCGGTGTGGATGCGAAGACCGACACCGTCTACGACACGAACGGCAACGGCAACGTGCGGCTCGGTCTCGGTGATCAACGGCGCCACATGCAACGCGACCGTCACGAGCGGGTGCGGCCAGACACCGGCCACGGTCAAGCTGACCGGCCCGGCCGACGGCGCCGCCGGTCGACGACGCGACGCACACGGCATACGTGCTCGCCGGGGGCGGATCGCCGCTCGGCTCGATCGCGATGATCGACACGGCCACATGCGACGCGACCCACCACTCCGGCTGCGGCCGCACCCCGGCCATCGCGCAGGGCGGCAGCGGCCCGATCTGGATCGTCGCGGATCCGGCGACGAGGACGATGTACATCGCCAACCAGGAGGACGGCGACGTGTCGGCCCTGAACACCGCGACGTGCAACGCACACCGGCAATCGGGGTGCACGCGGCCGCTCCCCGCAATCGCGGCCGCACCCGGAGCCGGCGCGGTCGACGTCGACATCGCCACCGACACCGCTCTACTACTCGAGCCAGGACGACAACACGGTCTCGGTGCTGAACGGCGCGACGTGCAACGCGACCCACACTCACGGCTGCACGAGGTTCGCGCCGACGACGACGGTCGGCAACCTGCCCACGGGAGTCGCTGTGAATCAGGCGACCGGCACGCTGTACGTCGGCAACCGGGCCGATGGCGACCTGTCGGTCATCGACCCGCGTAGGTGCAACGCTGGCCATCTGCGCGGATGCCGTCGCGCGTGGCCCACCGTCAAAGCAGGAGTGACCCCCGAGGCGCTGGCGGTGGACGAGCGGACGGACACGATCTATACGACGAACTCCGACCCCGACAATGGCTACCTTGGCGACACCGTCTCGGTCATCGACGGAGCGACCTGCAACGCCCATACGACGTCGGGCTGTCGGGCGACACCGGGGACGATCAAGGTGGGAAACGGGCCCAACACCATCGCGGTCAACCCGCGTACCGACACGGTCTACGTCACCAACGCCAACGACAACACGATGTCTGTGATCAACGGCGCGACGTGCAACGCGACGGTCAGGTCGGGGTGCGGCCAGACGCCGGCGACCATCACGGTGCCGGCGGGCGACTTCGCCGGCTCCGTCGCCGTGAACCCGAAGACCGACACCGTGTACTTCACGCTCGAACGTCGGGCAACGGGCGTCGGCGGGGTGGATGTGATCAACGGCGCCACCTGCAACGGCACGGTGCGGACGGGCTGCAGGCCGGCCACCGTGACGATGAGGCTGGGCTCGTACGCGGGCAAGCTCGTGGTCGACCAGCGGACGGACACGGTGTACGTCCTGAACATCGGCGGGAACGATGTGTCTGTGGTCGATGGCGCCACCTGCAACGCGCACGTGACGCGTGGTTGCCACCGGACGGCACCTACGATGGCGCTCGATGAATTCCCGACAGGTATCGGCCTGAACCCGATGACGGGCGCCGTCTACGTCGACTCGTTCGGGGCATCCGACGTGTGGGTGTTCGACGGAGCCAGACTGCAACGCGAAGGTCACCGCGGGCTGCAGCCAGCGGCCGAAGGTGGTGGCCACCGGCGGCTCGACCGCGGACATCGCCGTGAGCCAGGCCACGAACACCGCCTACGTCGCCGACCAGGCCGACGGCGAGCTGTCGCTGATCCGGTAGCCGCGGCCGGGCCCACCCCAATCGGGGACAGTCCCCGGTTGGGGTGGGTTTGTGTTTTGTGCGCGTTTTGTGACAGGCAGCAGATCTACGCGGCGCGGTTCGCGCGCTTGCGCCGGTACATGGCGGCGTCGGCGGCGCGAATGAGGTCTTCCGAGGTGGTGCCGTCCTGCGGATAGACGGCGACGCCGACGCTGCAGCCGAGCACCGCCTTGATGCCGTGCAGCCGGTAGGGCCGCTCGAGCACCGTGCAGATCTGATCGGCGAGGGCGGCGAGCGGGGCGTCGCCGCCCGCGAGGAGCAGGAACTCGTCGCCGCCCAGGCGGGCGACGAGGGCAGCCGACGGCGGCGCTGCGGAGCCGGCCGGCGACCTCGGCCAGGAGCGCGTCGCCCACCGCGTGGCCGTACCGGTCGTTAACGGCCTTGAACCCGTCGAGATCCACGAACAGCACCGCGAATCCCGAGGCGTCGCCCGGCGCCTGCGCGACGTGGTGTGCAAGCCGCTCGTTGAAGAGCAGGCGGTTCGGGAGCCCGGTCAGCGGATCGTGATAGGCCAGCTGCTCGAGCCGGTCACGAGCCTCGGCAAGCTGCTCCTCGACGAGCCGGCGCTCGGTGATGTCGGCAACGACGCCGTCGACCATCATGGTGCCGTCCGCCTCCAGGCGGGGCGTGGCCCGTTCCCACATCCAGCGGGCGACACCGTCGAAGCCCACCAGCCGGTACTCGACCTCGGTCGTCTCACCCCGGCTCTGGCGCTCGAAGCTGTCGTTGTAGGCGTCGCGGTCGTCAGGGTGGACGCAGTGCCTCCCAGGCATCCTCGGCGTCCATACCCGCGGGGATCCCACCCAGCATGCTGTCGACCGCCTGGCCGATCCACACCCGGCACCGGTAGGCGGCGCCGTCGTCGATCACCTCGAGCTCGTAGACGTGCACGCCGGCGGTACCGCCGACACGGCGAAGCAGGCTTGCGATCGCCATAGCCTGATCTGGGTCCCCATCCCAAGGGCCGAAACGAGACGAACTGGAAGTCATTTACCAAGTTATCGGCAATCGGGCGCGCGCGATGAGCCTGCCGGAGCAGCCTCTTGGGATCGAATTCCAATAGCGTCGGTGCGATATCGGACCGCTCGGCCTACCCGCCGACCGTTGCGGGCAGACTGGCCTCCCACGCGTAGTACCTGAGATACGCGAGCGGGTCGCGGATCATCTGGCGTGCGTAGGTGAGCACGGCGTCGACGTAGAGGGTCGAGTGGTTGTACGCGTAGACGGCGCGGCGGTCATCGGCCGGAGCGCCGGATTGGTGCAGGTAGTTGGCGGCGCCCAGGATCGCATCGCGGGGCGAGTTGATGTCGCCGCCCAGGCCATATGCGCGCCACGTCGCCGGCAGGAACTGCATCGGGCCCTGCGCGCCTGCGCTGCTGCGGCTCTTGACCCGGCCGAACGCCGTCTCGATCAGGTTGACCGCCGCGAGCACCTGCCACTGGACGCCGAACCGCCGGTCGGCCCGCCGGTAATCGGCCAGGAGCTCGCCCGCCGGACGCGGCGCCGCCAGGTGCAGAACCGGCCCGGGTGCCCCGCTCGGCGGCCCCGCGAGGCGCTGCAGGTCGCGCGCGGCGGCGACGTCCGCGCGAAGCGGGCGGACCTCGACGGCGGGGAATGCGGCGAGCGTGCGCCGCGCCCGGGCCGGGCTCTGTGCGAGCCGGTGCACGATCTGGCGCTCCTGCGCCGCGGCGGAGAGCACGACCGCGGGAGGCGGGCCGAGCAACGCCGGATCCGACGCGCGCCAGGCCCGAAGCCCATTCCGCAGCCTCAGGTCGGCAAGCGCGAAGTGCCGGCGGAAACCGTGGGTGGGGCCTCATGAGTCGGCGGCGACGAACCTCCGCAGCCCACGCCGGGAGCGGCGGTCACCGCGGCAAGCACCAGCACGGCCGCGCACCGCCGCATCAGGCCTCCCCGGCGGCAACTGCGATGGTGGCCGCCGAGGCGTCGAGGCCGCGGGCAACCGGGCCGACGATCCGCGCCGGAAGGTACTGGGGCCCGCCCGGCCAGGTGTGCCCGCCGCCCTCGATCCGGTGCAGGGTCACGGCGTGGGCGGGTCCCCGCCAGGTGAGCCGCGTCACCGCCAGGTCGCCGGCGGGCATGGGTAGGCGCTCCGTTGCGGGCGCGGGCGGTGCGCCGGCCACGGCCGCCCAGTCAACCGCGACCGTGTCGACCGGCACGGCGACCCCGCGCCCCCCATCGCCCCCCCCATGGCGCCGCGCCCGCCGCTGGGCCATCCTGCCGGCCGGGCCGATCGGGCCGCCCAGGTAGGGCACGAGCGGATCGGCCGTACCGTGGAAGATGACGACGCTCGTGGCCTGCCGCGGCCGGGGCTGGGCCTCCCGGCTCGGCACGGTCGCGGCGCCGGCGACGAGCACCACGCCCGCGATGGGCAGGCGCGCGTGCCGGGCGATGTGCTCGGCGAGCAGCGCGCCGTTTGAGATCCCGGCGAGCACCACCCGGCGCGAGTCGATCACGCCGTCGCCGGCCAGCCGCTCGACCAGCGCCGCCAGGAACCCGACGTCGTCGACGCCCTCGCGCGTCCGCAGCCGCGGCGCGCCGCGGTGGTCGCTCCAGACCCGGTTCACGCCATCCGGGAACACCGCGGCCACCCCGGCCGCCCGCGTCCGCGCACCGAGGCCGGTCAGGCGCGCCATGCCGGCGCCGCTCGAGCCGGCGCCGTGGAGGACGACCAGCAATGGCGCCACAGGGGTTGCAGGCGCGGCGAGCAGATACGTCCGCTCCCGCCCTCCGAGCGCGAGCGAGCCCGGCTCGAGACCGTCCGCCGGCGCCATCCCGAGCCGTTGTGCGCGCCGGCGCCGCAGCGCTTGCCGCAGCGGCCCGGCACCTCGATCAGTTCCCATCGCAATGCGTAGTATTGTCGTCACCGGATGGCCTACAAGCTCCTCCACGGCGACGATCCGTCCATCGAGGTGTCCTACGGGGTCTTTGCGAAGATCCGCCGGGCGCTCGGCACCACCGCGTTCGGGGTGAACGAGCTGCGCGTCCCGCCGAACCGCGAGGGCAAGGCGCACGACGAGCTCGAGACGGGCCACGAGGAGCTGTACTGCGGCATCGGCGGGACGGCGACGTTCATCGTCGACGGCGAGGAGGTGGCCTTCGCCAAGGGCGACTACCTGCTGGTCTCGCCCGAGTCGACGCGCCAGGTGATCGGCGGCCCCGACGGTGTTCACTTCATCGTGATCGGCGCAAAGACCAAGCCCGAGTACGACGGCCGCCCGATCTTCTAACCGGAATCGAGGGCGGTGAGCGTGGCGTTCAGGCTCGCGGGCAGCGAGTCGTCATCGCGCGAGTTGTAGAGCGGGCCGCCACCGGCCGTGACGAGGCGGTGGGCGAGCGCGACTCCGCGCGGCGTGACCGGTGAGGACAGGTCGTCGAGCCGGGCCGCGAGTTCCAGAAGATCATCCGCATGCCGGCGCAGCCGGCGCCGATTGAGCTGGGCGGGCGTGAGCGGGCGCCCAGCTCCCATGGCCTCGAGGGCGATGCGCCGGAACGCCCGGGCAAGCTCCTTCCGCGTGCGCGGGCTCTGCAGCTCTTCGATCCGCGCACGCAGGATCTCATCGCTCGGCGGCCGGCCGGCGTGCACCCCGATCCAGCGGTCGGCATTGTCCCGGGCCGTCTCGATGCGGGCGTGCTCCACCGCGGCCCGCACGAGCGCACAGGCGATCGCCGAGACCGCGACGGCCACGAGTGCCCGCGCCGACAGCATGCCGCCCGCGAACGCCACCGAGGCGCCCGCGAGCGGCAGGAGGTAGGGGAACGTGGGAACGAGAACCGACATGCCGCGTGCTCGGTCAGGCCGCTGCGGGCGCCAGTCCGCCGACCGCTCGGAAGGTCTCGCGGGTGGTGCCGGGGGTCACGACGAGCACCGGGCACGGCGCCGTCTGGAGCAGCCGCCGGGTCACGCTGGACGTCAACATTCCCAGGCCCGGGGTGCGATCACGGCTGGCGAGCACGATCGCGCCCGCGCCATGCCGCTTTGCGCTCTCGGCGATGATGTTCGCGGGCTGGCCGAGCGACGTGGTGAACGTCTCGAGGTCGGCGTCGAAGCCCTCGGCGCGCAGCTCCGAAACGACCTCGCGCAGGCGCTCCAGGCGCTCGGGCTCGTCGGCGTGCAGCGGGAAGCGGCCGCCGCGGTAGCCGGACACGAGCTGGTTGACGTGCACGATCACAATCCGCGACAGGAACTGCTTCGCAAGCTCCTCGGCCGCCGGGAGGGCGCGCTCTGACTCCCTGCCGTCCAGTGCGATGATTACGGTCTCCATGTGGTGGAACTCCTCTCGATTGGTGACGTTGCTACCGTAGAGCGGCCGTCGCGGCTTTCACGGATCTCGACAGCAGCGCTTCATACGCATGACCACGCCTGAATCCCCCCACTTCCCGGTCGCAAGCACGGGCGTCGACGACCTCGACCAGGCCCTCCACGGCCTCTACTGGGGCGACAACGTGGTCTTCGAGCCCGACCGCACCGACACGGCCGCGCCGTTCTACGCCGCGATCGCCGGGCTGACCGCGCTCTACGACCACGCCGCCTACGTGTCGGTGTCGCAGACCCCGGAGGCGATCGAGCGCGAGTTCCCCAACCTCGCGTTTCTGGACGCCCGCCCCGGCACCCCGCTCGCGGAGCCAGGACCGCTCCTGAACGCGATCAGGCGCCGGTGCACGCCCCAGACGCGCACGCTGCTCCTGTTCGACCCGCTCGACGACATGGCCGCGAACTGGGGCGCCGAGATGGCGCGGCGCTTCTTCACCCGCTGCTGCCCGCTCCTGCTCGAGGTCGGCGCAATCGCCTACTGGTCGCTCTCGCAGGGCGAGCACTCCGAGAACCTTCGCCGCGATGTCGAGGACGTGACCCAGTGCGTGCTCGTCCTGCGCGACGGCCGGCTGCGGATCGCCAAGGCCGAGGGCCGCCCGGTCGGCGTGCAGGGAAGCGTCTACCACTACCGGCTCGCCGACGGCACGCCCGAGCTCACGCAGGCAACGGCAGCGGCCCGCCTCGGTGGGGCGCTGCGGGCGGTGCGCATGCAGCGCCAGTTGAGTCAGGCCCAGCTCGCCCAGCTCGCCGAGGTCTCCGCCAGCGCCATCTCGCAGGCCGAGCGCGGCCAGCGCGGGCTCTCCCTCGAGACCCTGCTGACACTCACCGCGAACCTCAACATCACGGTCGACGAGCTGCTGCGCGGCCACATCGCCCCGGGTTACCGGCTCGGCCGCCGCGACGACCCCGCCGCGACACCCACCGGCACCCCCGTCCCCCTGCTGGACGACCCCGAGGCGGGCCTTCGCACCTACCTCGTGCGGCTCGCCCCGGGAGCCACGGCCACCCCGAACATCGCCCACAAGGGCACCGAGCTCGTCGCCGTCGTCGCCGGGCTGGTGCAGATCCACCTGAGCAGCGGCCGCCCCGTGCTGCGCCAGGGCGAGGCCCTGCTCGCCGATCGCAGCACCATCCGCGGCTGGCGCAACATCGGCCAGCGCCCGGCGGCCCTCTTCTGGGTCATCCGCGACTTAACCCAGTCCTACACTAAGGACGTGGCGATCTCGTTCTCGGACTTCGACGACCCGGCCTTTGCGGCGGAGTTCGCGGCTCGCCGGCAGGACCGCATCGAGCGCGTCATGTCGCACCTTGTCCCGCTGTCCGGGATCGCGAGCGGGCCAGACCGTGGTCGACCTGTGCTGCGGCCCCGGCCTTCTGACGCGCCGGCTGGCCGAGCTGGTCGGCCCGGCGGGGAGGGTGATCGGCGTCGACGGGTCGGAGGCGATGGTCGAATCGCCCGCCGCGAGACGGCCGGCATGGGCAACGTGCGGATCGTGCACCGCGACGGCTACGCCGTCTCGACGGCGGTGGACGCCCCCGTCGATCACGTCATCGCGACGAGCGCATGGCAGAACTTCCTCACCGACCATCGCCGCCTCCTCGGCGAGCTCGGCCGCACGCTGCGGCCCGGCGGCCGGTTCAGCTTCGACGTGCGGCTGCGCATCGGCGAGACGACGGATGTGGCCTTCGCGGACGTCGTCGCGCTCGTGCGGGCGCGGGTTCCCGGTCTCGAGCTGCCCGACCTGCCCGAGCGGCCGGCGCGGCAACCCTACGGCCGCGCCGAGCTCGAAGGCGACCTCGACGGTACTCGGCGAGCGCGGGTTCCAGTGTGGTCGAGCACGTCGAGGACGAGCGCGGCGGCGCGGGAACATGGCTCGACCGCCAGAGCTGGCGGTTCGAGTTCTGGCTCGCCCGCAACGCTCCGCGGCTCTCGGCGGCCGAACGGGCGGCGGTCGTCGCCGACGTCACGCGTGAGCTGCGCGAGGGCCGCGCACACACCGAGGCCCGCCGCGTCGCCGTCGACATCGTCGCCGCGCGCACGCCCAAAGCCGCGTAGCCCCGGCTGCTGGGAGGTGCTGGCAATCGCGGAGAGTCCGTGTACCCTTGAACCGGGCGTTCTTCGACTGCTTGGAGGCAGGATGTTGCGTTGGCGTGGATCGGTTGTGTGCGCGGTTTTCGTCTCGGCGCTGGTGTTCGCCGCCGGTGCCCAGGCCGTGGTGGCCGGGTCGAAGCCCGTGCTGTCTTCGTGGCAGACCAACGGCCGGGTCGAGACCGTCGTCATCAGCGGGTCGACGGCATACCTGGGTGGACTGTTCACGTCGATGCGGCCCTCCGGCGATCCGGTCGGAACGGGCGAGGTCGCCCGCAACCACGCGGCGGCGATCGACCTCGAGACGGGCGCGCTCCTGCCCTGGAACCCGAATGCGAACAACACCGTCCAGACGATCGCGGTGAACGGCTCGACGGTGTATCTGGGCGGCACGTTCGGCACGGTCGGCGGCAAGACCCACACCCGCCTGGCCGCCGTGGACGCGACCACGGGCGCACCGATCGCGACGTTCAAGGCGAAGGCCAACGCCGAGGTGATGTCGATCGCCGTGGGCGCGACCGGCCTCTACGCGGGCGGCAGCTTCACCACCGCCGACAACGTCGCACACAACTATCTGGCCGAGGTCGATCTCTCGACCGGCGCGCTCGTGCCCGGGTGGACACGCGAGCGCGAGCGCGAAGGTCAACGCGATCGCCCTGACCACCGACGGCTCGCGCCTGGTCGTGGCTGGCACGTTCGCGAGCCTCGACGGGGTGACGGGCCACTCGATCGGCGCGGTCAGCCCGGCGACCGGCGCCCTGCTCGGCTGGACGACGCACCCCTCCTACGCCATCACCACGCTCGCCGTCGACGCAAGCGGCGTCTACGCGGCGGGTACCGGAGCCGGCGGGAACATCGTCGCGTTCAACCCCTCGACCGGCGCGCAGCTGTGGATCGGCGGCCTGGACGGCAACGACCAGGCGATCGCGGTCGACAGCGGCAACGTCTATGTCGGCGGGCACTTCAACAACTACTGCGGCAAGGTGATGGGCACGAACAACTGCCCCTCGGCCGGGCGCGCGCGACCATCTGCTCGCGCTGGACGAGACCACCGGCAGCCTCGAGGCGTGGCATCCCGCCGCCAACGGCGTCCTGGGCGTGTTCGCGCTCGCCGGCGGGGACGGCACCATCGAGGCCGGCGGCGACTTCACCAAGATCGGCGGCTCCAGCCAGCAGGGCTTCGCGGAGTTCCCCGAGATCACGCTACCCACCGTCACCGACAGCGCCGGCGGGCTCCCGACGGCCACCACCCCGGTCACGGTCACGGCCACGGGCTCGACCGACACCGCACCGGGATTCGTCGGATACAAGTACGAGACGTCGACGAACAACGGCACCACGTGGAGCGCGCTGCGAACCGGCGCCACGGCGACGGTGAAGGCGGTCGGCGTCACCGAGGTGCGCTTCGAGACCGTCGACGCCTACGGCAACACGAGCGGCTGGGTCACGGACACCGTCACCATCACCTGAGTCAGGGCGTGATGGTGCCGTCGTCGTCGATGCGGGCGGCACGGGCTCCGAAGTCCTCGCGCGAGAGTTGGGAGATCACGCTCACGGCGTCGCCTCCCGGCACCGGCTGGCCCTGATCCACGAGCTCGGTCGGGATGATCCGCGCCGACGCGAACGCGCCGTTGCTGTGAAGCGTCACGTGCAGGATGCATGACGTCGAGAGCAGGCCGCCGAGGCCGAAGTTCGCGTAGCCGGCGAAGTTCCCGAGGCTGTAGGCGATCAGGCGGCGATGGTAGAACTCCATCCCCCGCACCACGTGCGGGCCGCTCGCGATGACCAGGTCGGCGCCGGCGTCCACCGCCATGTGCGCAAACGCCTCGGGGTTGCCGCGGTCTTCGCCGACGTAGGTCTCCTCCCGCCCGGTGACGTCGGTCGGCGTCGACGCCCTCGGCGCCGGCGTGCATGTACACGACGACGAGATCGGCCTGCTGCCGCGCCCGCTGGATCAGCGCCCGCGCGGCGGGCAGGTCGAGCAGGTTGGCCGTGTCGGAGTAGGGGGCGAAGGCGACGAACGCGACCCGGACGCCCCGCGCGCGCACGACCGTGATCTCGCCGGGAAGACCGGTCTGGGCGATGCCGGCGGCGTGCAGCGCCGACACCGTCTGCTCCTGTCCCGCGGCGCCGAAGTCGTACGAGTGGTTGTTGGCGTTGTTGAGCACCGTGAACCCGGCGTGGCGCAGGTCGGCGGCGTACGCCGGCGGCGCGCGGAAGGCGTAGCAGTCGTCGCGTGTCGGTTCCGCACTTGCTGCCGGTGGCGGTCGTGAGCGTGCCCTCCAGGTTGCCGAACACGATCTGGGCGCCGCCGCGGAGGAGCGAGGAGACCGACGAGAAGTAGCTGTCCGGGTCGGGCGGGAGCATCGGCGTATCCCCGAGCATGGTGTCGCCGACGGCCGAGATCGTCACCGACGTCTTCGGAGGAGGCGTGGCCGCGGTCGAGGTGACCGAGCTCGCCGGGCGTGTCTTCGCGCTCGTGGCCGGCGCGGTGGGCGGAGTCGGGACAGTCACGTCGGCGCGCGAGCCGGAGCCTCCGCTGAATGCGAGATACGAGAACCTGCCCGCGATCGAGCACGAGCAGCACCACGACCCCGAGCGCGACTCTGCGCCGCCGCCGCACCCGGCGCCGGTGCATCGCCCGCCGGCGGCCGTACACCCTCCGCTCCCCGTCCATGGCTCAGAGCATACGGCCGGCGTCGGCGCCTGCCGTATGGCTGCGACGGCCGCGAAAGGCCCTCAGGCGGCGAGGTCGGACTCGAAGAGCACCGAGGCGGCGGGCGTCGGCCTGCCGATGTGATACCCCTGGGCGAGATCGCAGCCCAGGCGGCCGAGCTGGTCGAGGGTGGACTGCTCCTCGACGCCCTCGGCGACGACCTTCAGCCCGAGCGCGTGGGCGAGCTCGAATCGTGGCGCGGATCAGGGTGGAGTCGCCGTGCACGCCCTCGCCGGATGCGAGTTCCATCAGGAACGTCCGGTCGAGCTTGAGCTCGCCGATCGTCAGCCGGCTGAGGTACGGGAAGCGAGGTGAAGCCCGCGCCGAAGTCGTCGATCGAAACGACGCAGCCGAGCTCGCACAGCTCGTCGACCACGCGCTTGCAGCGTTCGAAGTCCGAGATGATCGTCGTCTCGGTGATCTCGAGCACGAGCGCGCTCGAGGGCAGGTGGTGGCGCAGCAGCTGCCGGCGGATCAGGTCGGTGAAGCCGACGTCCAGAATGTTCGTCGCCGAGACGTTGACCGAGACGGAGAGCTGGCGACCGCCCGCCCGCCATCGCGCGCACTGGGCGAGCGCCTGGTCGAGCACCATGGTCGTCAGCTCCCGCATCAGCCCCGCCTCCTCGGCGAGGGGCAGAAAGTCGAGCGGCGGGATGTATCCCGAGCCGCGGGTGCGGCCACCGCAGGAGCGCCTCGACCGCCGAGATCGTGCCGTCGCGGAGGTTGATCTGGGGCTGGTAGTGCAGCTCGAACTGGTGCTCTTCGATCGCGGTGCGCAGCTCCTCGACCAGGCGCAGCCGGTCGGCCTCGGAATCGAGGCGCGCATCGTGGATCTCGAACGGCGTCCCGGCGCGCTTGGAGCGGTACATCGCGCGATCGGCGCAGCGCATGAGCTCCTCGGCGTCCGTGGCGTGGTCGGGGGCGATGGCGATGCCGATGCTCGCGCCGATCCGGACGCTGACCATGTCCAGCACGAACGGATCGTGCAGGGTGGCCGACAGGCGTTCGGCGACCCGCGCGGCCCGGTCGCGGTCGGAGTCCACCAGGATGACGGCGAGCTCGTCGCCGCCGATCCGCACCAGCAGGTCGGACTCGCCCAGGCAGGTCTCGATCCGCGGCCCGATCTGCGTGAGGAGCTGGTCTCCGGCGGGATGGCCGAAGGAGTCGTTGATCTCCTTGAAGTGGTTGAGATCGACGAACAGGAAGGCGAGGTCGCGGGCAGCGGTCGCGGCGTTCTCGTGATCGGCGAAGAAGCTCTCGAGCACCTGAGCCAGCCGGCGGCGATTGCCGAGACCGGTCAGCTGGTCGGTCACCGCCTGGCGGTGGCGCTCCTCGGTGAGCGTCCGCAGGCTGCGGACCGAGAGCGCAAGGCGGACGCCGACCACCACGAGCGTCGCTGCCGCCAGCGCCACCGCGACCGGCGAGATCGAGTGCATGCTGCCAATGAGCAGCACCGCGAGCCCGCACGCGGCGCCGATGCCCGGCAGCAGGAAGCCCGGCGCGGCCCGGTGGCCGAGCACGTCCGGCCGGCCGACACGCAGCCACACGGCCATCGACATGAGCCAGAGGGCCGTCGGCCACGCGACGCCGTCGACCGACGATCCCCACGTGGGTTCCCGACGAGCCAAACAGGTTGAAGGTGTCGCCGACCGCGTTCAGCGCACATCCCGCGGCGACGAACAGCCACGCGCGGCCACGCGAGCCGGAGAGAATCGCGCTCCCCCCACCACCATGGCCAGCAGCAGGACGTCCCCGACCGGATAGGCCAGGTTGGTCGCCACCTCGGCGGTTCCGCCGCCGGCGACGTGCTCGATGCTGTGGAAGGCGAACGCGGCGCACAGGGCGGCCGCGCCGAGACCGGCGACACCGCCGTCGAGCCACGTGGCCGGGACAAGCTTGCTCGACTCCCGCCGCAGCATCAGCACCAGAGCCAGGTACGCAAGCGGGAAGAACGCGAGATAGAAGGCGTCGGCAAGCGACGGCACCGACGGGTCCTTGCCGCCCAGCGACTCGTAGGTCAGGGCAATGTCGCCGAGGGCCCACATGCTCATGGCGACACCGAGCGTCAGGGACACCGTTCGCCCCGGGCGGTGCAGGATGCCGCGGCCGATGGCCATCGCGCAGACGACGACCTCGAACGCGCACACCGCCCAGCCGTCGAGCCAGGTGGACGAGTCACCCGGAGCGCGGATGATCAGCGAGAACAGGTAGCCGAGCAGGAGTGCGCCGAGCAGCCCGTAGGCCGCCCAGATCGGGGTTGGGGCGCGCAAGCCCCGGCGATTCGGGGCTTCGGCTCCTGTCGCGGAAGCGAGCTGGGGCACCTTCGTGAAATCGGCGCCGGCCGGGCAAACTTGAACCAAAGCGCACGCGGCGCCGGGAATTTTTCAGATTGGCGGGGGCGCGGCGGGACGCGGCGAGTCGAGCAGGTCGCGCAGCGTGCGGGCGAGCTGCTGCATCCCGTACGGTTTCTGCAGATATCTCGACCCCCGCATTCGTTTCAGGCCGCTAACGCTGTCGCTGTAGCCGGACGTGTACGGAATCCTGAGCTCCTGACACGCTGCGCGGCCTCTGGGCGGTTCTCGAACCAGGCATCGGGCGACCCACGGACTCCAGTCCGGCGCATCGGGGGTCCTCGCGGATCTGCACATCCGTTCTCGAGGTGTCCAGGGATGGTACTACTCGAGCGCTTGGTGGTTGCCGTCCGGGCGGGCGTGGGGTAGCATCCTCAGGCCGCTTAGGCGGACCTAATCAGAATGAGTCCCAAAGGTGCGGAGGCGACGCGGTGACGGCGGTCGGAAGGGCGATATCGAGTCGGAACCGCTGGTGGGTGCTCGGCGCGCTCAGCGTCTTTCTGGTCGGGGTGCTCGTCGTCCAGGGCGTGTCCGGCGGCGTGAGCGACCCGACCGCCACCTCCGCCCGCATGAGCCACAGCTCGGTCGTCTTCGACAGCGCCCTGCTCGTCTTCCGCGAGGGGCTCGAGTCGATCCTCGTGCTCGCCGCGATCACCGCCAGCTTCATGGGCTCCAACCAGCGCTTGCGGCGGCCGGTCGCCGCCGGCGCGGGCCTGGGCATCGGCGCGACCGTCGCAACCTGGTTCATCGTCGCCGCGACGATCGGCCGGCTCGGGCTCGGCGGCCTCCAGTTGCAGGCCGCGACCGGCGTCGTGGCCCTGATCGTGCTCATGATCGTGCTGAACTGGTTCTTCCACCGCGTCTACTGGACCGGGTGGATCGCCAGCCAGAACCAGGCCCGGCGCCGGCTGATGCACGGGACGGGGCCAAACGCGCAGCGAAACCTGCTGCTCGGCCTGGCGGCGCTCGGATTCGCGTCCGTGTATCGCGAGGGGTTCGAGGTCGTCCTCTTCCTACAGTCCATGCGCCTGCGCTACGGGTCTGCGACCGTGCTCGAGGGCGTCGCGGTCGCCGCCGTCCTGATCGCCGTCGTCGGTGCGGTCACCTTCATGGCCCACCACCGCCTGCCCTACAAGCGCATGCTGGTGGTCACCGGCGTCCTGATCGGGTTCGTGTTCGTGGGCATGGTCGGCGAGACCGTGCAGGAGTGGCAGCAGGCGGGGTGGCTCGGCACCACGACCGTGGGCATCCACATCCCCAGCTGGATCGGCACCTGGTTTGCCACCTTCCCCACGCTGGAGGGGCTCGTCTTCCAGGCCGCCGCCGCACTCTTCGTGGTCGGGTCGTATCTGCTGGCGGAGGAGCTTCGCTACCGCCGCCCGACCCGTCTGGCCCGGACCGCGGCCGCGCGCATCGACGCCCCGCCGCTGCTCGACGCGACCGTTCACACCGAGCACTGAGGCCGCACCGGCGCGGCCGGACGTGACGGCGGTCACCGTCGCGGGCAACCCGGCCGCCTCGCTTCCCCGTATCCCCTGTGTGCCCTCCACCCACCCGAGCCACTCGCCGGTGCGCGCCACCGCGGCGCTGCTGGTCGCAGCGACCGGAGTCATTCACCTCTACCTGTACCAGGACTACTTCTCGGCGGTGGCGACGATCGGCCCGTTGTTCCTGCTCAACTTCGCGACCGGCATCGCCGTCGGCGCCCTGATTCTCTGGAGCCGAGGGCACGTGTGGCCGGCCGCGGGGGGCGCGTTCTGCCTGGTCACCCTCGGCGCCTTCCTGGTCAGCGTGCACTGGGGCCTCTTCGGGTATCACGAGACCCTGAGCGGCGCGTGGCAGGAGCGGGCCGCAGCGATCGAGATCGCGGGCACGATCGCGTGCCTGCTGGCCGTATGCTGCCCGAGCGCGAGGCCGCCCGCAGTGCTGACGTGCAGGTTCGATAGGGTGCGTGACCGCAATGCGCGCCGGGACACTCATGGCGCCGGCGTGGGGGATCGCGCTCGCGGCGTGCCTGTGCGCCTGCGGTAGCGGGTCCGCGCCGGCCGCCGGCTCGACCTCCCCGCCACCGACCGTGCAGTTTCCGATCGCGGCGATCGCCGCGCTGCCCGACGGCGGCTTTCTGTGGGGCGACCGCGTCACGGGCGCGATCCGGCAGGTCGATGCCGGCGGCCGGCCGGTCGCCGGCGTGGTGGCCAGGGTGGCGGTGTCGGCTGCAAACCTGCACGGGCTGCTCGGACTGGCGCGCACGCCCGACGGACGCATCTTCGCGGCGTGGACCGACCGCGCCGACCGGCTGACCGTCGGCCGGGTCTCACCACGGCCGACCCGGATCCTGTGGCGGGCACCGGCCACCTCGCGCTTCGATGTCGGCGGGCACCTGGCGGTGACGCCGCGGGGAGGGTTGCTGCTCGGCGTCGGCGCGGGCGTGCTGCCGGCACAGACCGGAGGGGCGGGCGGCCCGACCGGCGACCTTCTGCTCCTGCGGCCCGACCAGGGCCGCGGCCAGGCGCCCGCGGTGCTCTCGACCGGCTGGAACAACCCGTTTGCGTTCGCGTACACGCCGGCGGGCCGGCTCTGGGTGGCCGACAACGTGCCCGGCACCCACGGTGAGCGGCTCGCGCGGGGCGACCTGGACGGCCGGCCCACGCACGTCACGCCGTTACCGCCGGGCACGGCCCCGTCGGGCCTGGCCGCGATCCCGGGAAGCCAGATCGTCGTGTGCGGCTTTCAGTCGCACCTGCTCCAGCGCTACCGCATCACGCCCGCGCAGCGCGCGGTGGCGGCGGGCGCTCCGATCGCCCGCAACTGCTGGGTGGGCGTGACCCGCCTGGCTTCGGGCCGGCTCGCCTACGCGGGCCCGGGTGCGACCGTGACGCTCGTCGACGCGTCCGGGGCCAACCCGCAGACGCTGCATCTCTGACCGGTCAGGGATGCCGGTGGCAGTGGCACCGCGCCGGGATGGCGCCGCAGCTGCCGCAGCGCGACTGGATCTGATACGCCGCCCAGCACGCGATCGCGAGCAGGCACACCGCCCGGCGAACGCCGCCGCCGGGTTCAGCACAAGCGTCCCACCGGGGTTGTCCGGGCGCTGCTGCAGGTACTGGTGCCAGAAATGGGTGTACGGCATCGGACGCCGGATCAGGGTAGCGGCGTGCGCACGAACACGTCTGTGACGTGGTTCGTGTCGCCGGCCACGACGCCCGGGTCGGGCGTGTCGAAGACGACCAGGCCACCGTCTCCCGAGAGCAGCCCGCCCGACGCGCCGCCCGCGATCTGGCCGCCGCCGGCCGTCAGGTCGACCCGGATCGTCGTCCCCAGATCGAGGTCACGCCGGAAGACATCGGTGTGCGCATTGGTGTCGCCCGCGACGATGTTCTGGTCGCCGGAGGAGAACGTCACGTAGCGCCCGTCCGCCGAGATTCCGGCCTGAACGCTCGTGAACGGGTTGTTCCCGATGACCGTGACGAACCTCCCGGTGACCCGGTTCCAGCGCAGGACGTTCCACCCATTCGCGGCGTTGTTCAACAGGGCGAACGCGAAGTAGTGGGCGTCGGGGGTCATCACGAGCCCCGCCAGCGGCCCCAGGTCGGGCAGGTGCACCAAGGTGGTGCGGCCGGTCACGCGATTGCGCAGGACGATCCCGATCGAGTTGTCGTCGACGTCCTGTCTCGTTGCCGCGACCTCCTGCCCGTTCGCCGAGATCGCGGCGGGGAGCACGAACGCGAACCCGGCGTCGATCCGCCGGGTCGCACCGGTGCGGCGGTCGTGCACGAAGGTGCGCTCACCGGCACAGCAGCCGGTGGGCCGCAGCGGCACATACTCGCCGAAGGTCACCCAACGCCAGTTGGCGCTGATCTGGCCGCCGGCGAGCCCACTGAACGGGCCGTCGTGGAACGCGCCTCCGCCGGGACGGACGCTGACACGGGTCGTGGTCCCGCGGGCGCGATCGCGCACGAAGACGTCGGACTCGCCGTTTCGATCGGGTTCCCCGGTCAGATTGGTCGCCGCCGAGATGAAGCCGACGAAGCGCCCGTCCGGAGTGATCGACTCCCCGGCGCTGGCCCCGTTTGCCTGGCGGCCGTCGACCCCGACGCTCACCCGTGAGGTGCGGCCGGTACGACGGTTGCGGACGAAGACGTCGGCCATTCCATTGGTGTCCCCGGGGACGAGATTCGAGGCGGTGGAGTCGAAGAGGACGAACCGGCCGTTCGGGGTCACCGCGATCGGCACGCTCGGCCTGTTTGCCTGCGCCCCGCTCGTCGCGACGCTCACCCGCACGGTCGTGGCCGGCGCGGCCCGGGCCGCGACCGGCGCGCTGGCCACGACGGCAGCGATCGCCACGGCCACCGCCGCGAGCACACGCGCCGTCACAGCGCCATCCCGTAGTACCGCTCATGGCACGGCTCGCCCCGGAAGTCCGCGGCCACCTCGGCGTCGAGCGTCATGCCGAGGCGCTCGAGCAGGCGGGCGCTCGCCGTGTTGCGGGTATCGGTGATCCCGATCAGCCGCCGCACCCCGGTGTGGGTGCGAAGGCCGGCCGCGAGCGTCCGCGCCGCCTCCTCGGCGAGGCCGCGGCCCTGGGCCGCCCGGGCCAGCGTGATCCCGAACTCGGCCTCGCGCCCCGCTCCCATGACGAAGATGCCGATGTCGCCCAGCAGGCCGTCGTCCGCGGCATCGGCGATCGCGATCTGCAGCCACTCTCCCGGCCGCCCGAACTCGGCCCGCGACATCTCGGCGATGAACGCCCGTGCCTCCTCGTCGGACTGGGGCTCCCAGCCCTGGTAGCGGCCGACCTCGGCGTCGTGGCGGTAGGCCTGGAACGGCCCCAGGTCGCCGGGCCGAAGCCTGCGCAGCACGACGCGGGCGCCACTCCACGGAAGCGGATCGTGCATGCGTGCAGTATGCCCCCTTCCCCGTCTTCCAACTATATGCTTGCCGGCAAGCAAATGCTATAATATGCCTATGACCAAGACCCCCCAGACCACCACCGAGCTCGCCGTCGGCATGCGCAGCGTCATCGGCCGGCTCGCCCGCGGGCTGCGCCAGGCCGGCAGCCAGAGCGACCTCTCACCCAGCCAGTACGAGGTGTTCGGGACCATCGCCCGCCGGGGCGATATGAAGCTTTCCGAGCTCGCCGCGAGCGAGGGCATCAACCCCACCCTGCTCTCGCGCATCGTCGCCAAGCTCGAAGCCGACCAGCTCGTCGCCCGCACGCCCGACGCCGACGACCGGCGCGTCGCGCATGTCGTGCCCACGGCCAAGGGCCGCCGCCGGTACGAGCAGATCAGGAACGCCCGCACCGACGCCCTCGGTCTGGCGATCAACGGCTTGACGGACACCGAGCGGCGCGCGCTCGTCGCGGCGCTGCCGGTGCTCGAGTCGCTCGCGGGCACGCTCCGGGACGGCCGCCCGTGATCATGGACGCAACCGTGCGGCGCACGTTCTCGGCGCTTCGGATTCCCAACTACCGGCGCTACTTCACGGGCCAGGCGATCTCGCTGATCGGCACCTGGATGCAGTCCACGGCGCAGGTCTGGCTGGTGCTCCAGCTGACCGGGTCGGCGACCGACCTGGGGTTCGTCGTCGCGCTGCAGACGCTGCCCGTACTGCTGCTCGGACCCTACGGCGGGCTGGTGGCCGATCGGATCGACAAGCGCCGCCTGATGGTCGTGCTGCAATCCCTGATGGGAGTGCAGGCGCTCGTACTGGCGATCCTGACGCTCACGAATCGCGTCACGTTCTACGAGGTCGCCGTCCTGGCCCTGCTGCTCGGGCTCAACAACTGCTTCGAGAACCCGACCCGGCAGTCGTTCGTGCTCGAGATGGTCGGCCCGGACGAGGTGCGAAACGCGGTCAGCCTGAACTCGACGCTCGTCAACGCGGCGCGCGCGGTCGGGCCCCGCGGTGGCGGGGATCCTGATCGCGACCGTCGGCGAGGGCTGGTGCTTCCTCCTGAACAGCGCCAGCTTCATCGCGGTGGTCGGATCGCTCATGACGATGGACCGCTCGCTGCTCACGCCGAGCCGGCCGGCCGCCCGCGCCCGCGGCCAGCTCCGGGAGGGGTTCCGCTACGTGGCGCGCACGCCCGAGCTCGCCATTCCGCTGGTGATGATGGGGCTGATCGGGATGCTCGCGTACAACTTCCAGGTCACGCTGCCGGTGGTGGCCAAGCAGGTCTTCGGCGGTGACGCCCGCACGTTCGGGCTGATGTCCGCCGCGATGGGCATCGGCGCCGTCGGCGGAGGGCTCGTGAGCGCCGCCCGCGGGAAGACCGGGACGCGGCCGATGGTCATCACGGCGTTCGCCTTCGGGACCGTCATCCTGATCGCCGCCGCCGCCCCGACACTGCCGATCGAGTTCGCGGCGCTCGGGATGGTGGGCTTCGCGAGCGTCTCGTTCCTGGCGATGGCCAACTCGACCCTGCAGCTCGGCGCCGCACCGCAGATGCGCGGCCGGGTGATGGCGCTCTGGTCGGTCGCCTTCCTCGGGTCGACCCCGATCGGAGGCCCGGTCATCGGCTGGATCACGACCATGGCCGGCGCCCGCGTCGGCCTTGCGGTCGGCGGCGTCTCCTGTCTGGTCGCAGCGGTGTTCGGCCTGGTCGCGCTGCGCCATGTGCGCAACCGGCGGGCCACGATCATCGCGTTCCCGCGCGAAGACCGGCTCGCCGCGTAGCTACGCCGAGACGGCCTGCCGCGCAGGGCGCGCCGCGGCCTGGTCGCGCCGGGCGATCCGCTCGGTGCGGTGGGGGAAGAGCGCGATCGGGAGCAGCCGGCCGATCAGCGACCGCAGCGATGGCCCGTCCTTCTCGGCGGCCGCGACTCCGCGCGGGCGCTCGCGGCGAACGGCACACCGATAGGCACGGGCGGCGGCCGGCGGGAGCAGGCCGGGATCGACGGCCAGGCTGCGGTCGACGGCACCCGGATGACGCTCTCCCGCGGCGATCAGGACCTCGACCACCCGCAGGACGGCCGCCCGGGGCGGCAACTGCTCGATGTCAGCAGCCCGAAGCTCTCGCAGGAGCTCGGCCTCGATCGTCGTCATACGTCAGATTCTGGCGGACCAGCCTGAGACCGACCTAAGAATTCGCGCCGCGGGGGTCGGGCAGGGCCGGCGCGATCACCCAGACGATGCGGGCGTCGCTCTCGGCCGAGGTGTTGCGCCACGTGTGGGGGACGGTCGCGCCGAAGGTGAGGGCGTCGCCGCGGCCCAGCGTGAACACCTCCCCATCGATCTCGAGCTCGATCGTCCCCTTGAGGACGTAGCAGACCTCGCACTCGCTCGGCATCGTGTAGAGCTCCTCGCCGCCGGATCCGCCCGGGCCGGCGATGGTCTCGAGGACGGTCACGTGGGACTCGTGCGCCGGGGTGATCAGCGTGTCCACGACGGCGGCGCCGGGGAGGGTCGCCTTCGGCCGGTCGGCGGCGCGGACGACCGTGACGCGCGGCGTCGCGAACAGCCGCTGCATCGGCAGCGAGATGGCCTCGCACATCGCGACCAGGGACGACACGGACGGGCTCGTGATGTCACGCTCGACGCGCGAGAGAAAGCCCCGGCTGAGCCCCGTGCGCTGGGCGACGTCCCCGAGTGAGAGCTGCCGTTGCTCGCGGGCGTGGCGGAGGCGGGCGCCCAGGTGGACTGACGAGTTATTGCCGGTCGCGGTCACGGTGCCGGCGCAATCTACCGGATCGCCCGGCATTGACTCAGATGTAACACTCGTATATTAATCGGCAACGATGGCGGACACGATCTGGAAGCGGCGGGCCGACCTGATGAACCGCCGCGAACTGCTCGGGCTGGGTGCGCTGGCGCTCGGCGCGGCCGCATGCGGCGGCTCCACCGGAGGCGGCGGCGCCTCATCGGCGCCGGCCTCGAACCTGGCGGGCAAGAAGATGGAGAGCACGCTCCACTTCTACAACTGGGGCCAGTACCACGACCCGGGCAACACCAAGATCTACGAGCAGAAGTACCACGTCAAGTTCGACGAGACCAACTACACGTCGAACGAGCAGCTTCTGACCGAGCTCCAGACGACCCGGGGCCAGTCCGTGTACGACATCATCGTGCCCGACGCCGACCACGTCCGCATCGAGAAGGGGCTGGGGCTCCTGATGAAGCTCGACCACAGCCTCATCCCCAACCTGAAGAACCTCGCGCCGCACTGGCGCCAGCTGGACTACGACCCCGGCAACGTGTACTCGGTCATGAAGGACACGGGGATCACCGGCTTCACCATGCGCACCGACAAGGTCAAGGCCAACCTGCGCACGTGGAAGGACTTCTTCGACTACCTGCCGCACGCCCAGGGACTCTCGGTGAACTTCATCGAGAGCCCGTCTGAGGTGATCGGGGTCGCGCTGAATGCGCTCGGGTACTCGATGAACACCGAGAGCCAGACCGAGCTGAATGCCGCCCGCGACCTCCTGCTCAAGGTGCGGCCGCACGTCAACACGATCAACGAGATCTACATCGACGACTTCATCGCCGGCTCGATCGACCTCGGCATCACCTACTCCGGCGACGGGCTCCGCGTGAGGGCGGCGCGCAAGGCCCAGAACGACATCAGGGTGGTCGCGCCGCAGGGCCGCTCCGAGATCTGGATCGACAACTGGGCCATCTCGGCGTACGCCCCCGACCCCGTTGCGGCCCACGCCTGGATCAACTTCATGCTCGAGCCGGCCGTGAACGCCCGCGAGATGGAGTACGTCCAGTACGAGGTCGGAACGCCCGCCTCCTACCCGCTGGTCGGCGCCGAGGCGAAGGATCCGCTGGTCGTGTTCCCAGCGCGGATCCTGAACAACTACGAGATCCTCTACACCACCCCGGCGGGCCTCGACGCGCGCACCGCGATCTGGTCGGCGTTCAAGGCGGCCTGAATACATGGGGCCAGGCCCCATGTATTCACCGGATCAGCCGGGCGGTTTGCGGGCGCGGCTCGGGGCGACCCGGGCGGGCTCGTTCGGCATCTTCGGGTAGACGGGCGGCCAGGGCGCGTCCATGAGCCCGGCCGCCATGTCGCGCTCGTGCAGCTCGAGCAGCGGCTCGAGCGGCTGGGGCGAGCGCTCCATCTCCTCCCACGGGTCGCCCGCCGCCGCCAGCCGGCCGGGGACGACCGCGATGGTGAGCTCGTCGGGAACGATCGTCCCAGAGCTCCGGCCATGCGAACGGCGTGGACACCTGCGCGCCGGGGCGGGGACGCACGCTCCAGGCGCCGATCACCGTCTTGTGGGGAGCATTCTGGTTGAAGTCGACGAAGACGCGGGTGCCGCGCTCCTCCTTCCACCACGCCGCCGTCGCCAGGTCGGGCCGGCGCCGCTCGAGCTCGCGGGCGAGCGCAACCGCCGCCGCCCGCACCGTCGTCGCGTCGAACCGCGGCTGCAGCCGCACGTACACGTGGATGCCGTTACGCCCCGTGGTCTTGGGCGCGCCGGTCATACCGAGCTCGCCCAGGAGCGTGCGCGTCTCCTCGGCCGCCTCCTGCACCATCGCAAACGTCACACCCGGCGAGGGGTCGAGGTCGATCCGCAGCTCGTCCGCGTGGTCGGGGTCGTCGGCCCGGTAGGGCCAGACGTGGAATCCGAGGCAGCCCAGATTCACCGCCCAGGCGAGGTGGGCGACATCGGCGACCACAAGGGCGCGCGACGGGGTGCCGTTGGGCGTCTGCACCGTGGTCGTCTGCAGCCACTCGGGAGCATTGGCCGGCACCCGCTTCTGGAAGAACGACGGGCCGCCCGCGCCGTTCGGGATAGCGCTCCATCAGCACCGGCCGTCCGCCCAGCGTGCGCATCACCGCCGCCTCGACGGTCACGTAGTAGCGGATCAGGTCGAGCTTCGTCTCGCCCCGCTCCGAGAAGAAGACCTTGTCGGGGCTGGACACCGTGACCGTCCGGCCGCCCGCGGCGACTTCGACCGTCTCGCTCACCGGACGCTGGCCGCCGGCGTCGTTGCGTACACGGCCTCGACCGTCGCGCGCATCCGCTCGACCATCAGCTCGAGCTCGGAGTCGGTGGCGGTGAAGGCGGGTGCGAGCAGGGTCTGGTCGCCGACGTAGCCGTCCCGTGTCGGCTGCGTCGAGTACACGATCAGGCCGCGCCGCAGCGCCTCCTGGTCGATGCGGCCGGCGACCCCGAGCGCCGGGTCGAGGAACGCCTCGGGATCGGCCGGGTCGGCGTACTCGATCCCGAACAGGAAGCCCCGGCCCCGCACCTCGGCCACCATCGGGTGGCCGGCGAGCGCGTCGGCGAGCGCGGCCCGCACCTCGGGCCCGCGCTCGGCCACCCGTTCGACCAGCCGGTGGCGCTTGAGGTGGTCGATCACCGCGAGCCCGACGGCGCATCCAAGCGGAGCGCCGTCCCACGTGTGACCGAGCTCGAAGCTGCGCGACCCGGCCGCCACCGCCTCGAACACATGCTCGCCGCAGAGCACCGCGGCCACCGGCGCGTAGCCCGCGCCGAGGCCCTTGGCGGTGGCCAGGATGTCGGGCTGAAGCGGGAGCTGCTCGGCATGGAACCAGGTGCCGGTGCGGCCCATGCCCGTCACGACCTCGTCCAGGCAGATCAGGAACCCGTGCCGGCGGCGGAGCTCGTCCAGGCCGCGCCAGAACGCATCCGGCGGCCGGAAGGCGGGCATCGCCGCGGCCGACACCGGCTCGCAGAAGAAGGCCGCAATCGAGCCGGCGCCGTGCTCGGCGATCGCGGCCCGGATCTGCTCCAGGGTGCGCTCGCCGGTGGGGTCGAAGCGACGGGTCGGCGGCGAGACGTGGATGAACCCGGGCAGGTAGGGCTGGTTCGGCTGTTGCAGGCCGGGGCGGCCCGTCAGCGCGAGCGTCGCCATCGTCGGGCCCGTGGTAGGCCTGTGCGAACGAGATCACATTCCAGCGGCCGGGCTCCCCGCGCTCGACGTGATAGGCGCGGGCCAGCCGCAGGAGGGTCTCATTGGCCTCGGCGCCGCCGCTCGTGAAGTGCACGCGCGCGAAGCCGGGCGCGAGCGCGACGAGCTCGCGCGCGAGCTGCTCCTGGCCGGGCTCGTGAACTGCTGGTTGTAGATGAAGCCGATCCGCTCGAGCTGCGACCGGGCCGCCTCGATCACGTCGCCGGCGCCGGCCCCGAGCGACGCGACCATCGCCCCGCCTCCGACCGCGTCCAGATACCGGTTGCCGCCGGCGTCGACCAGCCACATGCCCTCGCCGCGATCGATCAGCGGGTAGCCGCGGTCGAGCTCGCGGTGAAAGACCGCCGACTCGCCGGCGTGCACGAATACTGGATCGATGCGGTCACCGGACATGCGGTGCGGTATTGTCGCGATCTGGTCGGCATGTCGCCCCGGCACACGAGCCCCGCGACGCCAGCGCCCGGTCGACGCCGCCCCGGCGCCGAGCCAGGGGGCCAGCGGACGATCGAACTGGCCGCCGGCCTACGGCCGCACGCCGCGGGGCGTCGCGGCGCGAGGCCGACGTGACGAACGCGAGTACCTGGCGCTTGGGCGCGAGCGCTGGGCCAGGCGTTGGCCGCGACGGCAAACCCGCCCAGGCCCGCCCGGCCGGCGGACATGGAGCCGCCCTGGGCAGCCCTGATCGAGACGCTGCCGGCCGCGTTCTACGTGGACCGGCTCGACGGCACCTCGGTCTGGGTGAGCCCGCAGATCGAGTCGATCGTCGGCTGCACCGTGCAGGAGTGGGCGAGCGGCTACGACGTGTGGTCGGCCCGGATTCACGCCGAGGATCGCGGCCGGGTGCTGGCGACCAGCGAGCAGTTCATGCGCACGGGATCGCCGCCGAGCGACGAGTACCGGGTGGTATTGCCCGACGGCCGCGTCCGCTGGATCCACGAGCGGGCGCTCCTGATCCGCACCACCCCCGGCGGCGAGCCGATGGTGCACGGCATCATCGTCGACGTCACCGAGGAGCGGACGTCGTACGAGATCGCCGAGCGCGCCGGACGGCTGTTCAAGGCCCTGGTCGAGCACGCCGGCGAGGCTGTCACGATCGTCAACGAGCGGGGCGTGGTCGTCTACCAGAATCCGACCATGGGCCAGATCGTCGGGCGCCCGCCGGAGTGGTTCGAGGGCCGCACGCCGATCGACCTGATGGCGCCCGAGGACGCGCTGCGGGCACGCGCCATCCTGGCCTCCCTGCACGACCGGCCGGGCGCGCAGGTGCGGGGCGAGTTCCGCCTCCGGCACCGGGACGGCTCGCGGCGGGTGGTCGAGGGTGTCGCCACCAACCTGTTGCACGAGCCGGCGGTGCGGGGGATCGTCCTCAACTATCACGACGTCACCGAGCAGCGGGAGATGTCGGGCCGGCTGCGCGATGCCGAGCAGCGCCGCCAGGCCCTGCTCGAGAGCATGGTGCGGGCCGAGGACGAGGAGCGGTCGCGCATCGCCGGTGAGCTTCACGACGACACCATCCAGGTCATGACCGCGTCGATGCTCGAGCTCGACCGCAGCGAGCGCCACCTTCGTCAGGGCGACATCGCCGCGGCCCGCGAGACGATCGCCGGCGCGCGGCGGGCGCTCGAGCGGGCCACCGAGCGCACCCGCCGGCTCACGTTCGAGCTGCGCCCGCAGCTGCTCGAGGCGGCCGGGCTTGCGGCCGCGATCCGCGACCTGGCCGCGGGCCTCGCCCGCGACACCGGCGCCGAGGTGAGCGTGCGCACCCGGGCGCGGCGCTACCCCGCCCCGGTCGAGACGCTCGCCTACCGCACGGTCCGCGAAGCGGTGATCAACGTGCGCAGGCATGCCCGCGCCCGCCACGTGGTCATCCGCCTCGGCGAGCGCCGCGGGGCCCTCTACGGCAAGGTTGCCGACGACGGCCGCGGCTTCCGTACGCCGCGACGGCCGTCGCGGCGGGCGATGCACATCGGTCTCGACACGGCCCACGAGCGGCTGCGCGCGGCGGGCGGGAGCCTCGATGTGACGTCGACCCCCGGGGACGGCACGACGATCGAATTCCGCATCCCGCTCTCAACCGGGGACAGTCCCCCACCGATCGCCGTTACACCGTCGTGACAGCTTTCGACCGGGGACTGTCCCCGGTCTTGGCGTGGAATTACTGCTACGGTGCGAGCATGTGCAGGCGCAGCGCCCGGCCGCCGGCGATGCCGTCCAGGCGGGCCCGGGCCGCGCGCACCTGCAGCGACCACGCCATCCGCAGCCGCTCGGCCGGGGCGCCCGCGACCCGCGTCACGACCGTGGCGCGGACGCGGCCGGTCGCATAGACCCACCGCACGGTCCCTGTCACGCGGACGCCGGGGACGAACGCGACGTTTCGCAGCGTGAACACGGTCACCGCGCTGCCGGCGTACGACCAGTGGCCGCCGCGCAGGCCGACGTCGCTGCCGGTGAGGTTCGCCCACCAGCGCTGCAGCGTGTCCGCGACCGCGGCGGCGCTCGCCGCGGCAATCCGGCGGTCGCGCAGCGTCGAGCGGTCGCCCGGTGAGGGCAGCGCCGGGGTGACCGCCGACAGGCGCAGAGGGAACGACGGGACGACGCGCACCTCGGGCGTGCGTGAGGCGCACGACGTGTTGCCGGGTTTGAGCGTGCGCACGAAGTGCTCGTAGATCGGTGCGGCACAGTCGTTCTGATCCTCGAGCGCGGTCACGTGCCCGCTGTTCTGCATCACGACGAGCGTGCTGTCCGGGAACCGCGATGCCACCACACGGGCATCCTGGAGGGGCGTGATGTTGTCGAGGTCGCCGTTCAGGATCAGCGTCGGCACATGCGGATAGGGGGCGGTGGGCGAGACGGGCGGGTCGGGGACGGGCGCCGGCGGCCAGTCCATGCAGGCCAGGGCGCCCTCGTAGTCGATCCCGTCCCACTCCCGGCCCGTGAACGGCGCAAACGTCCCGGGCGGATAGGCCGCGAGGCCGGCGGCGACGTCCGCCGGACGCTGTGACACCGGCGAATCGAGCGGCCACAGCTCGGGGTAGTCGTGGCAGATCACGGACAGGTAGAGCGACTCGGTGAACTCGCGCGGGTTGCCGTTCGGCCCGTCGGTGGTCACCGTCTCGGCCACGAGCCGCAGCAGCGGGCGGGTGTCGCCCGCAAACGCCGACCTGGTGGCCGCGAAGATGTCGCGCCACACGCCCTGATAGTAGAACCCGGACTGGAGCAACTGCGCGAGCGTGTCCGTGTCGGCCGTGACGTGGATCTCGTCGCCGTCTCCGTCGGGCGCGACGCCGGAGATCGGGTGGCTGCGCACGCGGTCCACAAGCCGTGTGATCAGCGCCAGCGGATGCGTGCCGGCCGGGCAGTCGGCGCGGCGGCGCTCGCACGCCAGCTGCAGCGACGTGCGCGTCCGGGCGGCGATGTCTGCCAGCGCGGGGTCGGAGCCAGGCAGCTGGTAGGTGCCGTCGAGGACCAGCGACCGCAGCCGGTGCGGGTAGCGGATCGCAAACGCCTGCGCGGCGTACGACCCGTACGAGTCGCCGTAGAGGTCGATCTTGCCGGCGTGAAGGGCATCGAGCACCGTCTCGAGATCCTGCACCGACTGGGACGTGTCGTAGTCGTTGCGCCTGGGCCCGAGCTGGGCCGCGCAGAGCGCCGCGCGCTTGATGTAGCCGAGGATGTGGTGCCGGAACGCGGGACAGTTGAGGGCGCCCGAGCGGCCGGTGCCGCGCAGGTCGACCAGGAGCAGATCGCGCCGCGCCGAGATCGGCCGCCAGAGCTGCAGCCGCGCCGCCCGGTCGGCGGTGGTCGAAAAGCCCGGGCCGCCCTCGATCGAGAGCACGGTCGAAACGGCCGGCCGCGAGCGCTGCTTGCGGAAGTAGCGCTCGAAGTAGACGCGAATGGTGGGGCCGTTCGGAACGCTGTGATTGAGCGGGACGCGCACGAACCCGCACTCGGCCGCCGGCCGGTTTCGCGGGCAGGCCACGCGCACGATGGCGGGCGGGGCGGCGGCGTGGGCAGGCGCGACGGCCGGAGCGCTCAGCATCAACCGAGTTTACGGGTTCCCCGGTACGATTGCGCCAACCATCGCCGCCACCGATCTCACCGTCTGCGTCAGTGGAGCTCTCGGGGCCGTCGGCCGCGCCCTGGTCGAGGGGATCGTGACGGCCGACGGGTACCGCCTGCACTCCGCGGTCGCCCGGCGCGAGATCGGCCAGGACGTCGGAACGGTCGTCATGGGCACGCCCGTGGGGGTCGCGATCGACGCCGATCTGGAGCAGGCGCTCGACCGCGGCCCCGACGTCCTGATCGACTACTCGCATCCCTCGCTCATACGCCGGCATGTCGATCTCGCACTGGCCCGCGCCGTTCCCGTCGTGATCGGCACCACCGGCCTCACCGACGCCGACTTCGAGCGCATCGACACCGCCGCCCGCAGTGCCGGCGTGGGCGTGGCCACGGGCAACTTCTCGATCACGGCGGCGCTGATGCAGCACCTCGCCAGGTTCGCCGCCCGGCACGTCCCCGACTGGGAGATCGTCGAGTACGCCCCGGCCAAGAAGCCCGACGCCCCCAGCGGCACCGCGCGCGAGCTGGCCGAGCTGCTGGCGCACGAGCGCACCGGCGAGACGACCCCCGCCCCGGCCGAGCCGATCGGCCCGCCCGAGGCCCGCGGCGCCGCGATCGGCGGCGCCCACGTGCACTCGATCCGGCTGCCCGGGTGCGGCCCGGCGGTCGAGGTCGTCTTCGGCCTTCCGGGCGAACGGCTGATCATCCGCCACGACGAGCTGAGCGATCCCAGGATTTTCGTCTCGGGCTCGCTCCTCGCGGCACGCCGGATTCAGGAGCGGCCGGGGCTCGTCCGCGGGCTCGACAGCCTGCTCTTCTAGAGCGGCGCCCCGAGCGCGGCCAGGTCGACGCTCACCCCGAGGCCCGGCCCGGTCGGCGCCGATCCCCGCCCCGCGGCCGACCGCGGCTCGTACCCGGCCACGTGCTCGTTCGTCCAGTCGTTCATGAACGAGACCGTGAACAGGTTCTGCTCGCGCGTGCTCGCCGCGAGGTGCGACACCGCGGCCGTCACCAGGTCGCCGCCCCACGTGTCCTCGATCGTCACCGAGATCCCGAGCGACTCTGCCAGGTCACGCATCTGGCGGGCGCGGGTCAGGCCGCCGACCTTGGAGATCTTGAGATTGAAGGCCTCCATCGCCCTGGCATCGTGCGCCCGTATGAGCGAGGGCACGTCGCGGATGCACTCGTCGAGGACGAACGGGAGCGACGTGTGCTCGCGCACGTACCGGCACGCCTCGAGGGTCGCACATGGCTGCTCGATGTAGACGCCGTCGAAGCCGGCCAGGAGCCGCGCGGCGACGACCCCCGCCTGGGTCGTGTAGCGGCCGTTGGCGTCGGCGATGACCACGTCGTCGGGGCCGCAGCGCCCGAGCACCGCCTCCACCCGCGCGGCATCCAGGCGGGGACTGTCCCCGACCTTGAGCTGGAGCCGGGTGATGCCCTCGGCGCGGAGCGCGGCCGCGTGATCGGCCATCGCCTCGGGCGTTCCCAGCGGGACCGCGACGTACAGCGGGAACGACTCGTTGCGCAGGCCGCCGAGCAGCGTCGTCACCGACACGCCCATCGACTTTGCGGCGACGTCCCAGCAGGCGACGTCGATGGCGCTCTTGGCATACTCGTGGCCTGTGAGCACGGCGTCCATGCGCTCGTGCAGCACGCGGAAGCCGGCCGGGTCGAGGCCCACCACCGCCGGCGCGAGCTCCGCCAGCGCCGCCCGGGCACCCGCCGCGTGCGCCGCCAGGTAGGTGCTGCCGAGCGGACACGTCTCACCGAAGCCGTCGAGGCCGTCGTCGGTGCACACCCGCACGACGGTCGACGGCAGTGACGCGACCGACCGCCCGCCCGACATGACGTAGGAGCCGTGCCGGTAGGTGAGCTCGTACCCGTAGACCTCGACGCTCGCGATCCGGGTCACGACGAGGGGTGCCAGACGTCGAAGTGGCTGCGATGCGTGTCGAGGACGGCTCCGGGGCGGAAGAAGCGGTCGTAGAAGTCGAGGTCGATGTGCTGGGCCTGGAGCACGTTCATCACCCACACGCTCGGCACCGTCCCCGGGAACTTGCCCCACGTGCCGAGGGTGTACTCGCACTGCAGCGTCACGCACGCCTTGAACTCCTCCGAGTACGGCTCCGCCGAGGCCCGGATCGCCGACGACTCGGTCCACGCTCCGGGCGTGTCCGGGTGGTACGGGCCGCCCGGCCCGAACTTGCGCTCGCGCGAACGCCTCGACGGCATCGGCCATGGTCGGGTAGTGCGGCGGGCAGAAGGCGTGGAACGTGCCGTCGGTGCGCCCGGTCGGATTGGGAACGCCCCAGCGCGGGTCGGTGTCGTAGCGGAAGCCGAGGCCGGGGATGCCGGGCTCGCCGGACGCGCCGAGCAGCGCCATGTGCTCGATGCCGTCGTAGCGACCAGCCGCCGAGGCCCATCGCCTGCAGCAGCAGCGCACCGTTGTAGCTCGACACCATCAGCTCGGCGGTGGCCTCGGTCAGCGAGTACTGCTCGACGAACGACAGCGGCACCGGCTGGGAGGTGTCCACCAGCCCCTCGAACCGCTCGATGCCGGGGATCGGCCGGCCGTTCAGGTCGTCGTGCATGCAGAAGCCGTTCTGGGTGAAGAAGCAGATGTTGGCGATGTGGTGCTGGGCGATGTCGGCCACGGGGATCGCGAGCAGCGACCCGGGCTCGTTCGCGATCCAGGTGTTGTGGCCCTCGAGGTAGGGCTCCTCGCGCGGGAGGTACAGGCGCTGGTCGGAGAGCTTCACGATGCGGTCGCGGTGGCGCTCGATCATGAGCGCCGGGGTGATGTCCTCCTCCGCGGGGTCGACCAGCGCGCCGGCGTCGCGGGTGGGGAAGTAGTAGAGGCCCGGTGTCGTCGGTGTAGAAGAGCTCGCTGGTGTGGAACCCGGCCGCCGAGGGCACCGTGCGGCCGGCCGCGCCGCCGTTGTAGTTCGCGAGGTGCGGGGCGTAGCGGGCATGGCGGGTGATGCCGTAGTGCCAGCCGGTGGTGCCCGCCATCGTGGTCAGGATGAGCAGCGTCTCGACCTCGCTCAGGGGCACGTGCTCGTGGGCCGAGCGATGGGCGAGCGGGCCGTCGGGGATGTCGCCGCCCATCGGGAAGCGCCGCGACCGGCGGCCGTAGAGCGCGTCGAGCAGCGGAAACTGGGCCACGCCGGCGAGGGCCGCGTCGAGCTTCGGGTCGGAGCTCATGCAGGCACCGCCGCCGGCGAGAAGAGCGGGCGCAGCGCCGCGTAGAGCTCCCGGTAGCGGGCGTGGAGCCCGTCGTAGACCGCCTGGCGCTCGGGATCGGGGTGGATCGGCTCCGACCGCGGCCCCGCCATGGCCGCGGCCGCCGTGGGCACGTCGGGATGCAGGCCCGCCCCGGCCGCGGCCAGCATGGCGGCGCCGCGGGCCGTCGTCTCGACGTCGTCGGGCCGGGTCGTCGGCAGGCCGGTCACGTCGGCCCGGATCGAGCGCAGCAGGTCGCCGCGGGCGCCGCCCGCCACGCACACGAGCTCGGAGGGCGCGAGCCCGGCCGCGCGGATCGCCTCGAGCACGTCGCGCAGCGCGAAGGCGTTGCCCTCGAGCAGCGCCCGGGCCATGTGGGCGCGGCCGTGGGCGGCCGTCAGCCCGAACCAGCCCGCGCGCGCATCCGCGTTCCACTCGGGGGCCGTGGCGCCGGCCAGGGCGGGCACCCACAGGACGCCGTCGGCGCCGGCCGGGACGCCGTCGGCCAGATCGTTCAGGAGCTCGTAGACGTCGGCGCCGGTGGCCGCCGACCGGGCGGCCTCGATCGACCCGAGCTCGTCGCGGAACCAGCGGTAGGCGCCGCCCGAGAGCCAGCCCGGGTTCTCGAGCAGCCATCCGCCGGGATCGGCGTGCGGGTGCACCTCGGTGACGCCGTCGGGATCGAGCGCCGGGGCGGGCGCGACCGCGCACACGGGCTCCGCCGTCCCCATCACGTCGCACACCACGCCGGGCTCGAACACGCCCGCTCCCAGCGTGGCCGCCATCTCGTCGCCGCAGCCGAGCACGACCAGCGCGGAGGCGTCCAGGCCGGCGGCCTCGCGCAGCCAGGGCGCGACGGGGCCGAGGACGGTGTCCGACCGCCGCACCGGCGCCAGCGAGCGGGGATCGATGCCAAACGCGGCACAGGCCTCGCCCGACCAGTCGCCGGTCTGGAGGTCGAGCAGCATCGCGGAGGAGGCGTTGGACGGATCGACCGCGACCTCGCCCGACGCCCGCCAGGCCACGAACGAGCCCGGCAGCAGGAACCAGCGGGCGGCCGCATGCTGGTCGGCCCGGTGGGCCTGGAGCCAGGCGATCTTGGCCGCCACGTGGCCGGGATCGAGATTGCAGCCTGTGAGGGTGCGCAGGCGCTGCGGATCGAGGCGGCCGGCGGCCGCATCGCACTCGGCTCCGGCCCGCCGGTCCATCCAGATCAGCGCGGGGCCCGTGGGATCGCCGTCGGCGCCGGCCGGGACGAGCCCGTCGAGCTGCGAGCCGAAGGAGATCGCGCGCACGCGCCCGCTCCCGACCTCGCGGCACACCTCGGCCAGCGCCTGCGCCACGGCGCCGAGCCATTCGCTCGGATCCTGCTCCGCCCAGCCCGGCTGCGGGTAGGAGAGCTGGTGGGGCACATAGGTCGTGACCGCGAGCACGCCGTCGGCGTCGATCGCCTGGGCGCATGTTCCCTGCGACCCGACATCGACACCCACGACCAGATCGGCATCGCTCATCGCTCCTCCTCTCCACCGCCGCCCGGACCGCGCCGGTAGACGGAGATCTCGAATGCGTCGGCCAGATGGTGTTCCTGGGAGACGAGCGCGACCGCGTCGTTCGCGGTGCTGTCGACCTGCCACAGCGTCAGGAGCAGCGTGCCCCGGGGAACGGCCAGCCGCCGGGCCACCTCGCCCATGGCGACATCCGGCGTGATCGTGGCCA
This sequence comes from uncultured Actinomycetes bacterium, assembly GCA_963732075.1. GTDB lineage: Bacteria > Actinomycetota > Thermoleophilia > Gaiellales > JAICJC01 > JAICJC01. The sequence goes on from CAVSYD010000003.1 coordinate 1,102,504, forward strand.
CACCGTGGTGCACCGGCAGCCCGCGGTCGGCCAGCGCGGCGTAGATCGAGCCGCCCGCCACGGCCGCCATCGCCCGCGGCGCGAGCACGTCCAGGCGACACCACTCGGTGACGTCGACGACCCGGCGACCGCCGGCCGTGCGCACCCGCCGCAGCGCGCTGACCGCGTCGCCCTCGGCAACGCCCAGTGCCGCGGCGACCTCGGCGGTGGCCTCCTCGGCGGCGCAGGTCTCGTCGACCGTCCCCGGCTCGAGCCCCATCGCCGCGATCATCGACGACACGCCGAAGTTGCGGCTGAGGTCGTTGCGCAGGAGCGGCCGGTCGGTGACGTAGGTGCCCGACCCGTGCATCCGCCGCAGCAGCCCGTCCTCCTCGAGGAGGGCGATCGCCGCCCGCAGCGAGCTGCGCGAGACGCCCAGGCTGCGGGCCAGCTCGGGCTCGCCCGGGAGGCGGTCGCCGGGCGCGAACTCCCCCGCCACCACCCGGTCGCGCAACCCGTCGGCGAGCGAATGGCGAAGCGATCGGCGGCCGACGGCTTTCATCACCGGGATACCTTAGGGCTGGACGACGACCTTGAGCACCTCGCCGGCTCGGATGCGGGCAAAGGCCGCCGGGGCGCTGTCGAGATCCACGATGTCCGAGACCACGCCGCGCAGGCCGCCGATGTCGTCGGCGAGCATGTCGAGCGCGTGCACCTGGTCGCGGTGGCGCGAGGCGTAGGAGCCGTGCACCTGCACCTCGCGGTAGTGCAGCACGTTGGAGGGGAAGTTGATGTGGGTCGTGCCCTTCGGCAGCCCGCCGAAGAAGAGCACGCGGCCGCGCGGGGCGGCCATCTCCATGGCCTCCTCCTGCGCGACGTCGCTCGAGCAGGCGACGATCACCACGTCGGCGCCGATGTCGTCGGTCGCAGCCCGCACCGCGGCGATCCCGGCCGTGCCGGATGTGTCGACGTAGCGCAGGCGCTCGTCGCCGAGGATCTCCCGGGCCAGGTCGAGCCGGCCGGCCGCCGTCTCGAGCAGCAGCACTTGGCCGGCACCCTCGAGCCGGGCGATCGCGGCGTGGGCCGTTCCAACGGGGCCGGCGCCGACCACGGCCACCGTGTCGTCGAGTCCGACGGCGATGTCCTTGTGGCCGCAGATCGCGTCTGACAGCGGGTCGGTGAAGGTCGCATGCGCGTCGGAGAGGCCGGCGGGGATCCGGAACAGGTTCTTGAGCGCGACCTGGGGGATCGCGACCAGGTCGGCGTAGGCGCCCTGGTAGTCGAAGCCCATCAGGCCGGCGTGCTCGCACAGGTGCTCGTTGCCGCTGCGGCAGAGGCGGCAGCGGCCGCACCAGAGCGTCGAGATGCAGTGCACGTGCTCGCCGATGGCCAGGCCCATCTCGGCCACCTCTTCGGCGGCCCGCGGCCCGATCTCGATCAGCTCGCCGGAGATCTCGTGGCCGAGCACCCAGGGCGGCGTGATCCGGCGATCGCCGTTGTAGAAGGTGCGCACGTCGGTCCCGCAGATGCCGCATGCCGTGACGCGGAGAAGAACGCCGTTCTCAGGGCAGACGGCGTCGGGTACGGTGCCGATGGACATTGCTCCCGGGCCGTCCCAGATCGCTGCTCGCACCGCATCCTCCCGTCATCGCACAGTAGGCGTCAGAGCCCCTATTATATCGAAGTTGTCCGACAACTTGGAGGTAGTTCGTGATCGAGTTCATCTTCATGCTGACGCGAGACGACCGCACGCTCACCGACGCGCGGTCGGTGTACGCGTCGATCGCCGGAAGCGGCGTGACCCACGTCGGCTGCAAGGACGTCGGGCTGCCCCGGGCGGAGCTGCAGGCGCTCATGGACGACATCCGTGCAAACGGGCACACCACCCACCTCGAGGTCGTCTCCGAGACGCCGGAGGCGACACTCGCCTCGGCCACGGCCGCCGCCGAGATCGGCCCGGACTACCTGATCGGCGGGACGCTGATCGAGCCGGTGCAGGAGATCCTCGCCGGCACCGGCATCCGCTTCTTCCCCTATGTCGGCCAGATCGTCGGCCATCCCTGCCTGCTGCGCGGCACCATCGCCGAGATCGCCGACGACGCCCGCCGGGCCGAGAGCCTGGGCGTGGACGGCATCAACCTGCTCGCCTATCGCTACGACGGCGACGTTGATGCGCTGGTCGAGGCGGTCGTCGAGGCGACCTCGCTCCCCGTGATCGCGGCGGGCTCGGTCGACTCGCCCGCCCGGATCCAGGCGCTGGCCGAGCGCGGCGTCTGGGCCTTCACGATCGGCACGGCCGCGCTCGACGGCAAGCTGGTGGAGGGCGCGCCGCTCAGCGAGCAGCTGCGCAGCGCGCTCGACGCCGCAGCAGCGGTGGTGTAGGGGCTCCCGCCCCCACACCACCGCGTGCGTCGTCTACTCGACGGCGTCCATCCCGTCGTTGATCAGACGGCCAATGACCTCGTACTTGGCCCGGTCGTTCGACTTGACGTAGAGCGCGTAGCCGATGCCGATCAGGAAGATCGCCAGGTCGGCCCAGCACAGCCACTTCGCGTACCAGTACCCGGCGCCCAGGAACGTCAGGTTGGAGATGGCCAGGTAGAGCACGTACGCCTGGGTGATCGCGGCGATGATCGGCGCGGTCAGCGTCGTCCACCAGTGATGGTCGGCCGCATGGTGGCTGCGGAAGTACACCACGATCGCGATCGAGACGAGCGCCTGGATTGCCAGGATCGAGACGACCCCCATCACGGCCATCAGGCCGTACACCTGCAGGTAGGCGACCGAGAAGGACGCGGCCTGGCCGTCGGTGCTCGCCAGTGCCACGAACAGCACCACGATGATCAGGGCGATCACCGACTGCACGACCGAGGCGATGTGCGGGCTGCGATAGCGCGGGTGCGTGCGCCCGAGCGAGCGCGGGAGCACACCCTCACGACCGAGCGAGTACATGTACCGGGCCGTGGTGTTGTGGAACGCCATGCCGCACGCGAACGAGCCCGTGATGATGAACCAGCTCAGCGCGTCCTTCAGGAACTCGTTCCCGAACTGCTTGGCCGGGATGAAGTAGAACTCCGCCGCGTCGGTCTGGGCGATGTGGGCGGCCGCCGCGGTGCTGGCGTAGCCCGAGATCGCCGCCCACGACGTGACGGTGTAGAAGATGCCCAGGCCGATGACCGAGATGTACATCGCCCTCGGCACGATCCTCTTCGGGTTCTTCGACTCCTCGCCGTAGTTCGGCGCCATCTCGAAGCCGACCCACGACCAGAACGCAAAGAAGATGCCGATCCCGGCGGCGCCTGCGGCAACCGCCGTGGGCCCGTGCCCGCTCGCGGGCAGCCCCTTGAACGCGTTGACCGGGTTGATCGCCGCGGCCTGGATGTTGTTCCCGCCGTGCAGGAAGACGACCAGGTCGAAGACCACCAGGAAGAAGATCTCACCGAGCAGCGCCACACCGAGCACTCGCGCCGAGATCTCCACGTCGAAGTACGCGAGGATCGATATCAGAACGATCATGAAGAGCGCCGGCCAGTACCACGACGGGTTGTACCCGTACTGGTTCAGCTTGAGCGTGGCGAAGTAGGCGAACCCGCCGATGAGCGACACCTCGAACACGGAGTACGCCACGACCATCGAGAGGCCGGACGCCAATCCGAGCTCTCTGCCCAATCCGTGGCTGATGAAGCTGTAGAAGCCGCCCGCCGCGGTGACCTTGCGGGCCATCGCCACATACCCCACCGAGAAGATGACCAGCACGACGGTCGCGACCAGGAACCCGGCCGGGGTGCCGATGCCGTTTCCGAAGCCAACCGAGATCGGCGTGTTGAAGAGCATCGCCGAGATCGGAGCCGAGCCGGTGACGGTGAGGAAGAGCACCCCCCAGAGACCGATCGCGCCGCCGTGCAGCTTGTGGACGTCGTCGCGCGACGAGACGTCGACGCTGTCGACGACGGGAAGCATGCCCTCATGGTGCTCGTGCATCCCTCCACCTTCACTGCTCATTCGACCACCCCCTCTTAGGTGTCCGGGTCGGTGCCGCACCCGAAGTTGTCAGACAGGTTACGGCGCCGTTTGTACCATTTACGGCTCGCAAGGGCAAGGTCCTTCACCGGGGTCAGACCGAAAGGACGGGCTGCGCCTCGGGCGGCGTGCGGTCGCCGCCCGCGCCGAGCACCTCGACGAGCAGTCCCGCGACGGCCGTGCGCCAGCGCTCGCGGTCGAGCTCGGGCGGCCCGAACCAGCGCTGCTCGACGGCGTACTCCGCCCGGGCGAGCCGGTCGAAGGCGGCGATCACGTCGATGACGCAGTGATAGGCATCCGGCCCGGCAACGCCGCTGACCCAGGCCCGGGCATGGCCGTCGGCCTCGAAGACGCCGTCGTTGACGCCCTGCCAGTAGGCGTGCTGGAACAGGCAGCCCGCGTCGCCCTTGCGCGTCCAGCAGCCCGACACGAGCTCGTGGTCGCCCGACTCGATGCTGCGCAGCGCCAGCTGCAGGAGCCGCCGGCCGCCGTCGTGACCGGCCAGCTGCTCGAGCGCGTGCCTCATCTCAACCTGATCAGCCTGCATCACCCGTCCTCCTCGTTCGTGAACACCGCGTCGGGCATGAAGCACCCCACCATCCAGTTTGGCGCATCCACGACCTCGGTGATCTTCAAATCGCCCGCCAGAGAGCACAACATGTAAGCGTCCTCACGTGCCAGGCCGCGCTCGCGCACGAGGTGGTCGATCATGCCGCGCACCGCCGAGCGCGCCGCCTCCATCAGATCCGGTTCGACCCCCGTGGTCGCAAACCAGCCGCCCGCATCGACCCGCGGGGTCAGCGACCCCGGCCGGCGCCGCAGCGCCGGGGCGCGCAGGTGCATGCCGCGCTCGACGGTGATGCGGATGGTCGTGCGCATGGCGCACTCGATGCCCGAGATGGCGACCTCGCCGTCGCCCTGGGCGGCATGCGCGTCCCCGAGCGACAGGAGCCCGCCCGGGACGCCGACCGGCAGGTACAGGGTCGTGCCCGCCGTCAGGTGGCGGCAGTCGATGTTGCCGCCACCCGCGTGCGGCGGCGGGATCGGCACGCCGTGCATGCCCGCCCCGGGCACGCCGGTGGTGCCGCAGAACGGCTCGATGGGCAGGCGCACGCCCGGAGCGAAGGCCGTGGTGCGCCTTCCGGTGAGATCGAAGAACTTGAGGTGCGGGTCGGAGAACTCCCCCGGAGGCAGCAGGCCGAGGCCGGGGATGATGCACGCCCAGCCCCACTCCGGCAGGTCGAACTCGAGGAACTCGACCGCGAGCGCATCGCCGGGCTCGGCGCCCTCGACATGGATAGGCCCGGCCAGCGGGTAGATGCGGTCGAAGTCGAGGCCGGGCAGGTCGGCCGCAACCGACTCGCGGGTGATCTGGCCCTCGGCAAAGTCGTCCGTCTCGGCGGTCACCACGTCGCCGGGCCGCACCCGGAGCACCGGCTCGATCCCGACGTCCCAGCTGCGGTGGGTGGGCGCTCCGCGGGAGATGACGTGGTCGGCCACGGTGCCGGGGAGTATTTCACGACGGCCCGCCGGCGGCGAGTGATTCAGCCCCCGCCGACGACCTCCACGGCGCTTCCGAGCGTCGCCGTGTTGCGGCTGCGCACCCGCACCACGATGCGGACGCGGTCGGCCCGGAACAGGTCGTGCGAGCGCTCGTACGGGCGCCCGTCGGCGGCCCACGCCGTGCGCGCGATCGCCACCAGCGGGGCGCCGGGGCGCAGCTCCAGCACCCGCGCCTCGGCCGCGGTCGCGCCCACCACCTCGACCCGCTCCTCGGCCTCGCTCGGGCGCAGCCCGTAGCCGCTCTCGAGCAGCTCGTACAGCGACCCCGCCAGCGACCGGTCGAGCAGCCCCGGAAACCTGTCGGCCGGAAAGCGCGCGCGCTCGAGCGAGATCGGCCGCTCGTCGGCCAGGCGCACCCGCACCACCTCCAGCACGAGCGCCCCTTCCGGGAGTTCGAGGGCCGCCGCCGTCTCGGCGTCGGCGCCGACTGTCGCGGTCGAGAGCACGCGCGCGCCCGCCTGGAAGCCCTGCCGGCGCAGGTATGCCGGCAGGCTCGCGAGGCTCGTCAGGTCGCGCTCGACCCTCCGCTGCGAGACGAAGATCCCGCCCGCCCGGCCGCGCACGCGGTGCACCACGCCGGCGGTCTCGAGCGCGTCGAGCGCTGCCCGCAGCGTCGAGCGGCTCACACCCAGCCGGACCGCCAGCTCACGCTCGGCGCCCAGGCGCTCGCCGGGCGCCGGCGTGCCGGCGGCGATCTCGGCCAGGAGCCGTTCGCGCAGCGCCGACGCTGACGGCCCCAGCGCCGCGAACCCCGCGGGCAGACCCGGGACCGGCGGCGTCTCCATCACACGGCCTGAAGGGCCGCCAGCGACTCGGGGGCGACCTGGCCGCCGTCCACGACGATCGTCTGCCCCGTGATGTAGCCGGCCTCGTCGGTGGCCAAGAAGAGCGCCGCCGCGCCGATCTCCTCGACGAATCCGAGCCGGCCGAGCGGGATCGACGCCTCCATGGACGCCCGGTATTCGGGGCCGAGCTCGTCCATCCCCTCCGACTCGACGTTCCCCGGCAGCACCGCGTTCACGGTGATGCGCTTGGGGGCGAGCTCGATGCAGGCCGTGCGCAGAAAGCCGAGCTGGGCCGCCTTGGTCGCGCCGTAGTGCGACCAGCCCGGGAAGCCCGTGATCGGCCCCGTGATCGAGCTGGTCAGGATGACGCGGCCGTGGCCGGAGCGCTCCAGGTGGGGCAGGCACGCCTTGACCGTCAGCATGCAGCCCTTGACGTTCGTCCCGAAGATCGCGTCGATGTCCTCCTCGGTCATCTCGGCGAGCTTGCGGTCGGGGAAGACGCCGGCGTTCGCGCACACGATGTCGATCCCGCCGTGGCGCGACGCCACCTCGGCTGCAACCCGCTCGCAGTCGGCGGCCAGGGCCACGTCACCCTGGACGTAGGACACCTCGCCTCCGCGCCCGGAAAGATCGCGCACCGCCGCTTCGCCCGCGGCCTCGCCGCGGCCGCTCACGACCACGTTGCAGCCGGCGCGGGCGAACTCCCCGGCGATGCCCTTGCCGATGCCCTTCGTACCTCCGGTGACGAGCACCGTCCGACCGGTCAGTGGCGTGAACATCGTCTCCTCCTCATCGGGTGGGAACCGGGCGGCCCATTCTACGGTCCAACCCGCATGCTTTGGTATCGCGTATCGTCGCTGGTCGTTCTGGCGCTCACCGTCTCGGCGTGCGCGGGCGGTGGTTCGAGCACCGCGAGCGGGCTCGTGCACACACGCGGCGTGATCGTCAGGGTCGGCGGCCCGGCGCCCGGCAGCCCGCGGCCGATCGCTGCGGAGTTCCGGGTGAGCCGGGCCCGGCGGCTCGGCCACGGGGCGGGCCGGCCGGCACGGCCGGTTCGCGCTGCTGCTCCGGCCCGGGACGTACCGGATCACGCTCACGGGCCACGGGCCCGAGTCGGACGGCCGGCCCATGCAGCCGGTGCCAAACGTGATCCACGTCGGCCCGTCCGGCGCGCGGGTGCGTCTGGTCGTCTCCATCAAGTGAGCTAGGAGCGGCCGGACAGGTAGCGCTCGGCCAGCGCGCACGTCCCGGCCGTGAACCCGGCGCCGAGCTCGGCCGCCTCGGTGGCGAACAGGTGGTGCGAGCCGATCCAGGCGACGAGCAGCAGGCGGCGCAGCATCACGAACGTGTCGAGCTCGGCCTCCTCCGCCGGATCGAGCGCGGCGACCGTGCGATAGCCCTCGACCCAGGCCGCCGTCAGCTCGGGCACGTCGGGGTGATCCTCGATGAACGAGACGGTGGTCGCGAAGTCGTACATGAACCACGACCAGCCGCAGTCGTCGAAATCGATCACGCGGACGTGCTCGCCCTCGGCCAGCAGGTTGGCGAGGCGGATGTCGGCGTGGACGAGGCCGAACCGGTCGCCGCCCTGGCCGAAGGCCTCGAGCCGGCGCCGGATGGTTGCGTCGAGCCGGCCCAGGAGCGCGAGCTCCTCGGCGCCCATCCCGAGGCCGTCCTGCCACCGGCCCCAATGGCCGCTTCGGCCCAAGCGTTGTCGGTAGTCCCACCGGAAGCGGGCAAAGCCAGCGGGCGGCGTCCACCTGCGCGAGTGGCCGTGCATGCGCGCCGAGACCGCCCCCAGCGTGCGGAAGCCTGGCCGCAGGTCGTCGGCATCGGCGTCGGGCATCTGGCCTCCGAGCCACTCGAAAAGGACGACGTTGCGCTCCCCCAGATCGTCCGTCCGCACCTGGCAGACGCGGCTGCCGTCCCTGCCGGCGACGGCGACCGCGGTCTCGACCACCCCGTCCTCGCGCAGCGCGTCGATCCAGTCGAGCTCCGAGGCGATCTCGGCGGCCGTGTGGTAGGTCGGCCGGTGCACGCGCAGCGCGAACGCGCGCCGCCGCCGGGCTCCTCCATCCGGTACGTCCAGTTCTCCGAGACGTTGATCAGCCGCACGGACGAGGCCGGGTCGAGGTCGTAGCAGCCGACGGCCGCCGCGGCCAAGCGGTCGATCGCCGCCTGATCAGTGCTCACGGCCCTCCACCGACTCGAGCACGCGGGTGATCTCGTCGCGCGCCCGCTCGACGCTCGCGGTGTCGCCGCTGATGTAGATGCGCCCGGCGGCGCCGATCATCGAGACGATGACCAGCGTCGCATCCGGCGCCACCCGCTCGGCGGCGTTCGCGGCCATCGCAGCGTGCAGCGCCGGTGCCACCTCGTAGACGAGCAGCGTCTCGCCGGGGAGCACCATCGAGCCCTCCCGGTTGCGGTTGATGATCACCGCGTGCTGATCGGTGATGTCCGTGATCACGTCGGCGTAGAGGATACGCGGCCGCAGGGCCTCGGCGGGCGTGGCGCCGATCCCCTCCAGGATGGCGGCACCGGCGCGGTCGACCAGCTCCTGATCGCGGTGGTGCACCTCGAGCACCCCGAACTGGCGCTCGACGTACAGGATCCCCGGCTCGATCTCGGGCACCGACCGCAGCGCGAGGTCGGTGACCCGCTCGATCGCGAGCGCCGGCGACACCTCGACGATCAGGGCGTTGTCGCCCTCGATCGGCGGGTAGCCGCGGGCGCGGGTGGGCGAACCGAGGTACGCCGCGAACTGCCGCTCGAGCTTCGGGATCGGCAGGTACACCCGCAGCTGCACCGGGGTGTGGGCGGCTGCGCTCGGCATCGCCGCTCTAGCCCTGGTGCACGAAGTGCTTGTCGAGCTCGGCGTGCGGGCGCGGGATGACGTGCACCGACACGAGGTCACCGACGCTCGACGCCGTCTCGGCACCGGCCTCGGTGGCCGCCTTGACCGCGCCGACGTCTCCCTGGATGACCACCGACACCAGCCCGTCGCCGACCTGCTCGCGGGCGATGATGGTGACGTTGGCAGCCTTGACCATGGCATCCGCGGCCGACAGCGCCGCCACGTAGCCCTTGGTCTCGATCATCCCGATTGCGTGATTGGACATTGCTCCTCCTGGTTCGTGCGCCCGCCGTGCGGCGGGAGCGTTGAGCCCGGCCTAGGCGGCCGCGGGCGGGTCGTCGATGGATCCGATGATCAGGGCGTCGATCGGTGGATGGTCGGCGGCGAACCAGCCGGAGGCGACCGAACCGGTCGCGACCAGCACGCGCTCGCCGATGCCGCTGCCGAGCACGTCGAAGGCGACCAGCCGGCCGCCGCCCTCGAGCTCGACCTCGAGGAAGGCGCCGCTCGGGACCTTCTCGATCCGCTTGGTCGCCCACACCGCACCCGTCACGGTCGCTCTCAGCATGGCCGCTCCTTCTCGATCTCGACTCCAAGGCTGCGGGCGCGCTCGCGCGCCATCGGCGTCAGCACGGCCCGCGGCGCCAGCACCAGGTGCGCGCCCGCGGCGGCCGCGTCCCGCACGGTTCGCTCGGTGACCGCGCCGCGCTCGATGCGCATCGCCGGGCCGGCCGGCCCGGCGGCGCCGGCACCCGCGCCGATCGCACCCAGGCGGAAGCGCAGCCGGCCCGAGCGGATCGCCATCCGGTCGCGCGGGTTCTCCATCCGGTGCACCAGCGAGCGCACGAAGGCGTCGAGGTCGGCATCGGTGCGCAGGTCGACCCGCTCGACCGTGGCGTCGGCCGCCGGCTCGTGAGCGGTGGCGGCCGGCGCGGCGGCGGGGCTCTCCGCCGGAGGCCGGGTCGTGTCGGACTCGGGCGGCGGCCGCCACCCGCGACGGGCCGGTGCACCGTCGCCGACCGGCGGCGCCGGTACCTGGGGCACGACGGCGGTGCGGCCGCTCCGCGGGGGCGGGCTCCTCCGGCGGATGGTGGCCGTTGCCGTTGCCGTTGGTCTGCGGCTGGGCGGTCAGCGCCTCCTCGAGCAGCCCCGGCAGAAGCTCGGCCAGCACCTCGCGCGTGACGCTCCGCAGCACCTCGGCGTCGTCGCCCGTGCTCACACCGCACCTCCCAGAGCCGCGACCGCCGCCTCGCCCGCCGTGCGCACGTCGGCCTCCATCCCGGCCAGGTAGACCCGGCCGGTGGCGCCGATCATGCGGTAGTCGACCACCTTGACCCGGGCCGCCTTCTCGGCCTCGTTGGTGGCAAGGATCGCGTAGGACGCCGGCTGCATCTCGAGCACGAACAGCGACTCGCCCGGCAGCGCCATCGAGCCGAGCTTGTTGCGGTTGATCAGGAAGGCGTGCTGGTGGTCGATGCGGGTGATCAGCTTGGAGGCCAGGATCTGGGGCCGGGTCGCCTGGTCGGGCGTGGCCCCCAGCGCGGCCAGCACCGCCTCGCTCGCCGCCTGCACCGCCGCGGTGGAGCGGGAGTGGATCTCGAGGTAGCCGAACTGGCGCTCGACGATCAGGATGCCCGCCTGCGCCTCGGTCGACTTGAGCGCGACGTCGGTCAGCGGCTCGATGTCGAGGCCGGGGGCGATCTCGATGATCTGGGCGGCCATGTGCGTGCGCGGCAGCCGGCCCCGGATCCACGTGCCCAGGTAGCACATGGTCTGCGGCTGCAGCTGGTCGATGAAGATGAAGGAGCGGAGCTCGGCCATCGTCGTTACCGCTCACCAGCTCCCGCAGCTCCTCGAGCACGATCCGGCGGATCTCGTCGCGGGCCTCCTGCACGCCGGCCGGGGGCGGGGCCGCCGCGACCGGCTGCGGCGTCGGGCGCCGCACTCCACGGCTCGAGGCCGGTGAAGTCGCCGAACGGCTCGGCCGGATCGGTGGCGTACGCGACCCGGGTCAAGTTGATCAGATGGCGCGGCTCCAGGTTCTCGCCCAGCGACGAGCGGCCGAAGAAGCCCGGTGCCGATGGTCATCGTCGGCGCCAGGTTGGTGTCGAGGCCGGCCGAGCCGGTGCTGCCGCGGACGTTGACCGCAACCCGCAGCACCCGCACCGCGGCCCCGTAGGCCATGATCGTGCGCGGATCGCGGGAGTGGATCACCGCCGAGTGGCCGGCGCCGCCGATGCGCAGCATCGCGCAGGCGGCATCGATGCCGCGCCGCGCGTCGGGGACGCGCACGAGCCCGAGCAGCGGGAACAGCTTCTCGCGCGCGAGCGGCTCCTCGGGCACCACCAGCGGGAACGGCGCCACCAGCACGCGGGTCTTCGGAGGCACCCGGATGCCGGCCTCGCCGGCCAGCGTCTGGGCATCGCGCCCGATCAGGTCGATGCGCATGCGCCCGTCGGGGAACAGCTTCTCGCGCACGGCCGCCACGTCGTCGGGCCCGAGCACGTGCCCGCCCTGGCGGCCCAGCTCGCGCTCGAAGGCGTCGGCGCAGCGCTCCTCGACGATCGCGCACGACTCGTTGGTGCACAGGATCGAGTTGTCGAAGCTCTTGGAGTCGATCAGGCGCTCGGCGGCCGCGGCGAGGTCGGCGGTGTGGTCGACCAGCGCGGGCACGTTGCCGGGGCCGACGCCGATGGCCGGGTTGCCGGAGCGGTAGGCCGCCCGCACCACCGCGACGCCGCCGGTGGCGAGGATGACATCGGTGGTCGGGTCGCTCATCAGCGCCTCGATCAGCGGGATGGTCGGCTCCTCGACCACCTGGATGCAGCCGTCCGGCGCGCCGGCCTCGACCGCCGCCCGGGCGAGGTGGTGGGCGGCGTCGACCGACACCTCCCGGGCCAGCGGGTGCGGGCTGACGACGACCGCGTTGCGGGTCATCAGCGCCAGCAGCACCTTGAAGTAGACGGTGGCGATCGGGTTCGTGGACGGCGTCAGCGCCAGCACCACGCCGGCGGCGCGGGGCAGCTCGACGATCTTGGCCTCGGCGTCGATCCGCGCGCTGACGTAGTCGCCGCCGCCGTACCACTCGAGCAGGCCCCGGGAGCAGGCCTCGTTCTTGATCCGCTTGTGCTCGACGACGCCCATCCCGGTCTCTCGCACGGCCCATTCCGCATACCTTTGCGCGTTTCGGTATGCCTCGTCGGCGACCGCCTCGACGATGCGATGGGTGCGCTCGCGGTCGTAGCCCGCAAACGCCGTCGCCGCCCAGTGGGCGCGCTGGAGCATCATCCGGGCGCGGGGCACGCCGGCCGGCTCGGCGGCGAGAACGCTCATCGCGCCGCCACCGCCGCCCGGTCGCCGCGCAGCTCGGCGAGCGCCTGCCCGATCGACACCTCGGTGCGGTCGAGCACCTCGTCGACGAGCTCGGGGCCGAGCAGGATGCCCGGCTTGAACTGGAGCACGCGCGGGTCGAGCGTCGAGAAGATCGCCCAGACGCCGTTCTCGTACAGGTGCTTCATGACGATCTTGGCGCCCTGCGGGTGGTCGAACTCGAGGCCCATGACGACGCCGTCCTGGCGGATGCCGACGAACCAGTCCGGGTAGAGCTCCTGGATCCTGCGCAGCCCGCGGCCGAAGCGGTCGGCGATGTAGTGCACCATCGAGCGCACCTCGGGCCGGCCGCAGATCTCGAGCACCTTGAGCGCGACCACGCAGCCGAGCTCGGCGCCGCCGCCGGTCGAGATGTGGCCGAAGCCGTCCTCCTTGAGCCACGCCGAGCACTCCTCGGACACGACCACGCACGAGATCGGGTACATGCCCGCCGGTGATGCCCTTGCCGATGACCATGATGTCGGGCTCGATCCCGGCCTTCGCGATGCCCCACATCTCGCCGGTGCGCATGAGCCCCGTCTGCACCTCGTCGGCGATGTAGAGCGCGCCATGCCGCTCGCACAGCCGCTTCACGCCCTGCAGGTAGCCCGGCTCGGGCAGCGGGAAGCCGTAGGTGGCGGGGATCGTCTCGAGCAGCACCGCGGCCACGTCGCCGTCCTTGAGCGCGCCCTCCATCGCCTCGAGGTCGTTGAACGGCACCTGCACGAACTCGTCGGGGCGGTCGGACAGGAACAGGCGCGAGAAGCGGTCATCGCCGCTCGCCACCGCCAGCCCGGTGTGGCCGTGGTAGCCCTTCAGGATCGAGACGATCTTGCGCCGCTGGCGGGTGTGCCGCGCGGTCTTGATCGCGATGTCGGTGGCCTCGCCGCCGCCGGCGCCGTACACCACCCGGCGCATGTTCGGCGGGCAGGTCTTGACCAGCGCCTCGGCCAGCGCGGTGCGCGCCAGCGCCGGGAAGTGGTGGTTGCCGATGTCGAACCGCTGCATCGCCTGCTCGAGGGTGGCGATCAGCTCGGGGTTGCGGTGGCCGAGGTTGTACGTGCCGCCGTTCAGGTGCAGGTCGATCAGCCGCCGCCCCGCCATGTCCCAGAAGAAGTAGCCCTCGCGGCGGTCGATCACCAGGTCGACGCCCGCGTCCTGCCAGAAGTCGGTCTTGTCGGGGTTCCAGAACTCCCGCGAGCGATCGAGGAAGTCGTCCTTGGACTCGTAGGAGAAGAAGCCGTAGTCGTACATCGTGGCGATCGGCCGGAACGTACCGAATAGCAGACCAAAAAGCAAATATTGGTCAATGGTACGAGCCGAGAGATGGTACGGTGGGCGCATGACCGACTCGGCCGAGATCGCCATCGTGGGCGCCGGCATCATGGGCCTGGCGACCGCCCACGCCCTGTGCCGTGACGGCCAGGGCCGGGGTGGCGCTCTTCGACCGCGGCGCGCCGGGCTCGGGCGACTCGGGCCGGTCGTTCTCGATGGTGCGCCGGCACTACTCGAACGCGGTGACGGCGCGGCTGGCGATGGCGGGGACGCGCACGATCGCGAACTGGGAGGACGAGGTCGGCGTGGCCGACGCCGGCTACGTCCGCTGCGGCTATCTGCTGACCGTGCCCGAGCGGCTCGAGGCCGCCTGCCGCGACAACGTCATCCGCCTGCAGGACCTGGGCCTCGACACGCGCTTCCTGGCGCCCGGCGAGATCGCCGCGGTCGACCCGGAGCTCTCGACCGAGGGCGTCGCGGGCGCCGCCTACGAGCCCGATGGCGGCTTCGCCGACGCGCAGAAGATGTGCCTGGGCTGGTTCGCCGCGGCGGCGTCCCGCGGGCTCGACCACCGGCTCGGCTGCGGCGTGCGTGCGATCCGGGTGCAGGCCGGCCGCGTTACCGGCGTCGAGACCGACCGCGGGTTCACGGCCGCCGGCACGGTGGTGATCGCGACGGGCGCATGGGCGAACGACCTGCTGCGGCCGATCGGCGCCGAGCAGCCGATCGAGCTGCGCCGGCTGCAGGTGATCGTCGGCCGCCGCCACCCCGGCGCGCCGCTGCCCTCGGCGGTGTGCTCGGACGCCGTCAGCAACCTCGTCGTGCGGCCGGATCGCGGCCGCCGTTTCTGCGCCGTGGCCTACGCCGGCGAGGACGGGCTCGAGCGGGCCGACGACTGCGACCACGGCATCTCGCCCGGCTACCCCGACGCCGTCGCGCCGGTCGCTCGCCGAGCGCTATCCGCGCCTGGCCGAGTTCGAGATCGAGCGCGGGTTCTCGGGCCCCTACGACATCACGCCCGACTGGAACCCGATCATCGGCCCCTGCCCGGGCATCGAGGGGCTGTACCTGGCCGTCGGCTGGAGCGGGCACGGGTTCAAGCTCTCGCCCGCGGTGGGCGAGGTGGTCGCCGCCGAGGTGACCGGGCGCACCCCGCCGGTCGACGTCTCGGCGCTGCGCCCCGAGCGGTTCGCCGAAGGCCGGCTGCTGCGGCTGGCCTACGGGCCCGGGGCGCGCGCCTGAGTACTCCGTCAGAGGGGGAGCCTCCCGTGCACCACCGGCGAGACCGTGATCTTGCCGCCGCAGGGGGCGATGTGAAGCGCCAGGGTGAAGTGGTTGAAGTCGTTGGGCGGGGTCACCTCGAGGAACGACGAGGCCGGGCAGCCCTGGGTTCCCGTCGGCACATCGGAGTACCCGGCGTAGAACGACCCGTGCTGGCCGTGCGTCATGATCACGGCGACCTCGGGCTCGGGGGGAACGACGACGCTGGTGCCGCGGATCACCTTCGTGTGGATGTTCGCGTGGTGCGCGTTCTGCATCTGCAGGCCCGGGAAGCCGAAGAGCTCGCACGTCGTGCTCTGGTTGGTGAAGACGAAGCGCAGACGGATGCTCCCGGCCGCGCCGTTTGACTTGGGATGCGCGAGCGAGAGCTGCGCCAGCCGGCAGCGCGGGGTCGACGCGGCCGACCGCGCCGATCCATGTGCAACCGCGGCGCCCGCCGCGCAGAACCCTGCAACGGTGATCGCAAGCACCACCGCGAGCCTCCGGGCCCGTCCACCTCGCATCGCGTTCATGATCGCCTCCTCCGGGGTTACCGTCAGCCGCCAGGATACGCGGCGCCTGTTGCGATCGTGTCACGAAGCGGTGTCGGATCAACGACACCCTCCGTCACCTGCCGATCACGTCCCGGTAGCGCTCGCGGGCGGTCGCGTCGTCGGGCGCCGCCTCGGCCGCCGCCTCGGCGTCCCGCAGGCGCACATAGCGGCCGACCTCCTCGGCCGCCCGCTCCTCCGACCAGCCCAGCACCGGCGCGACCAGCGGCGCCACCGCGGCCGCCGCCGCCCGGCCGCGGTCGGGCACCTCGATCGAGATGCGCATCCGCCGCGACAGGATGTCGTCCAGGTCGAGCGCGCCCTGATGGGTGCACGCGTGCACGGCCTCGGCCGCCAGGTACCGCTCGGCGCCCGGGATCGGCCGGGCCAGCACGCGGTCGGCTGCCGCCAGGGCGAGCACCTCGCCGGCGCAGCCGCCGTGGCGTTCCACCATGCGGCGATCGAGCAGGGGATCGGCCCCCGTGGCGCCGACGAGCGGCGTCTGTGCCGTGCGCGACGGCGGGATCGCTCCGCCCAGGTCGGCCGCGGCCGCGTCGACGGCATCGCGGGCCATCACCCGGTAGGTGGTGTACTTGCCGCCGGCGATCGCGGTCATGCCCGGAGCGGGGTGAAACAGGCGGTGCTCGCGTGAGAGCTTCGTCGTCGCCGCCTCACCCGCCGCGGCGACGAGCGGCCGCAGGCCGGCGTAGACCCCGCACACGTCGGCCGCGGCGACCGGGCGGAGCAGCACGCTGTTCACCTTGGCGAGCACGTACTCGACGTCGCTGCGGTTGGCGACGGGCGTGTCCGGCTCGCCGTCCCACGGGGTGTCGGTATCGCCCAGGAGCCAGTGGTCCGGGCCCCACGGAATGGCGTGGAAGATGCTCTTCTCGGTGCGCATGAAGAGGCCCGTCCGCATCGGGATGCAGGTCCCGCGGGACGAGCAGGTGGATGCCCTTGGACGGGCGCAGCTCGCGGTGCGGGCGGCCGGTCGCCAGCTCGAGCACCCGGTCGGTGCCGACGCCGACGGCGACCAGCGTGTGCCGGGCCCGCACCTCCAACGCGCTCCCCGAAACCTCGTCACGCACCTGCGCCCCCACGATCCGGCCGGCCTCGTCGCGCAGAAATCCGGTCACCGCGGCCCGGGTCGCGATGGCCGCGCCGTGGGCGGCCGCCGTGCGGGCGACGTAGACGGCGAAGAGCGCGTCGTCCTCCTGGGCGTCGTGGAAGCGCACCGCCCCCACCAGCGAGTCGGGCCGAAGCGCGGGCGCCGACCGCAGCGCCGCCGACCGCGAGAGGTGCCGCGCCCGCGGAACGTGCCGCGCGCCGCCCATGCTGTCGTAGAGCAGGAGCCCGGCGCCCATGTACGGCCGCTCCCACACTCGGTGCCGCAGCGGGAACAGGAACGGCACCGGCCGCACGAGATGGGGGGCGAGCCGGGTCAGGAGCAGCCGCCGCTCGCGGAGCGCCTCGCGCACCAGTCCCAAGTCGAGCATCTCGAGGTAGCGCAGGCCGCCGTGGATCAGCTTGCTGGAGCGGCTCGACGTGCCCGAGGCGATGTCGTGCGCCTCGACGAGCGCCACCGAGAGGCCGCGCGAGGCCGCGTCCAGAGCGATGCCGACGCCCGTGATCCCGCCCCCGACGACCAGGATGTCGAACTGCTCGGCCGCGCATCCGCTCGAGCGCCTCGGCGCGGGAGCCGGGATCGAGCGCGCCGCTGCTCACGGCTGAGCCTGAGGCTTGTGTGCACCTCGAGGGCGTCGCGCCAGCGTGCCCGCTCACGTTCCCGCGCGGCGGTGCCGAGCGCCGGCTCGACGCGGTGGGCGACCGCGTGGCCGGACGCGTCGGGGTCGAGCACGCCCGCCGCCGCGGCCGCCAGCGCCGCGATGCCGCGCGCGGTCGCCTCGAGGTCGGCCGAGACCTCGAGCGTGAGCCCCGAGAGATCAGCCACGGCCTGCAGGAGCGCCCGGTCTGCCGCCAGACCGCCGCCCACGCGCAGCACGTCCGCCGAATGGGCGGCGTCGACCGCTTCCAGCGCATCGGTGATCTGGTGCGCGACGCCGGCCAGCCAGGCGGCGGCCAGGTCGGAGGCGGTCGTCGCGCTGCTCGCCTCCACGACCGTGACGCGGTCGGCGTCGTGCCAGTGCGGCGTCCCCAGGCCGGCCGGAGCCGGCACGACGATCGGGTGCGGCCGCTCCCAGTCGGGCGGATCGCCGCGCCAGCCGGGCGCGACGAGGCCGGTGCCACGCAGCACGCCGAGGGCGTTGCCGGCGTTGGCGCAGAAGGCCTCGAGTGCGTACGTGCGACCCTCGCGGGCGGTCTGCCAGGCGACGGTTGCGAGCACCCCCTCGGGCGGCGCGGGCCGGCCCGGCCCCGCGTTCAGCCACACGAAGGCGCCGGTGCCGAGCGTGAGCGCGGCCATCCGCGGCGAGGTGCAGCCCTGGCCGTAGAGCGCGGCGGGCTGATCGCCGAGCATGGCCGCAACCGGCGCCTCGAAGCCGACCGCTTCAGCCGCGCTGGCGAGCCCCGATGCGTCGGAGTCGCGCACCTCGGGCAGGAGCGCCGCGGGCACGCCGAACAGGTCGAGCAGCCCGGCATCCCACTCCATCGACTCCACGTCGAGCAGGAGGCTGCGGCATGCATTCGAGGGCTCGCTGACGTGACCGGCGCCGGCGGACAGGTGCCAGGCGAGCCAGCAGGCCACGTCGCCGAAGGCCAGCTCGCCCGAGGCCGCGCGGTCGCGCAGCGCCGGGTCGCGCTCGAAGAGCCAGGCCAGCTTGGGAGCCGAGAAGGTGGGATCGAGCGCCAGGCCGGTCACCGCGGCCATGCGCTCGGCGCCCGGATGCCCGGCGAGCGACCGGCACAGCTCCCCGGCGCGCTGATCCTGCCAGCTGATCACCGGCGTGACGGCCCTGCCGCTCTCGCGCTCCCACACGACGAACGTCTCGGTCTGGTTGGCGATGCCGATGCCGGCCACCTCGCCGGCGGCGGCCGCTCGGGCCTCCTCGATGGCCGCGAGCGCGCCGGAGCAGAGCTCCTGCGGGTCGTGCTCGACCATCCCCGGCCCGGGCCGGATGGTGGTCACCGGCCGCGTGGCGACGGCCCGCGGTCGAGCCGCGCGTCGTAGGCGATGCAGCGGGTGCTCGAGCTGCCCTGGTCGACCGCGAGAATGATGGGCCCGGCCTGCATCCGCAATGTGTATCAGCCGCGCACGCGCTCGTGTCCGGGGTCGTACAGGACGTCGGCGGCCACCCGCGCCGCGACCGGCTCGCCCAGCACCTCGACCTCGAGCTCGGCGCCGGGCGCGGTCGCGGCCGGGAGGTAGGCGTAGGCGATGTTGCGGCGGACGGTGAAGCCGTAGGCGCAGCTGCGCACCCGGCCGACGGTGCGGCCGTCGAGGCGGACCGCCTCGCCGCCGTAGAGGGCGACGTAGTCCTCGCCGCCCACGACCAGCGTGCGCAGGGCCCGGTCGGGCGGGCTCTGCGCGGCCTGCGCGAGCGCCTCGCGGCCGACGAACTCGCCCTTGTCGAGCGCCACGCAGAAGCCCAGCCCGGCCTGGTAGGGCGTGTCGCCGGCCGAGATGTCGGTGCCCATGTAGCGGTAGCCCTTCTCCATCCGCAGCGATTCGAGCACGCGGTAGCCGCCCGGCTCGATGCCGTGCCGCGCGCCCGGCACCGAGCAGCGCGTCCCACACCTGCACGGCCCACTCGGGCGCCACGTAGAGCTCGTAGCCGAGCTCGCCGACATAGGTGATCCGCTGCGCGAGCACCGGCGCCGAGCCGACCGCGATCTCGCGCGCCGTGCGGAAGGGCAGGGCCTGGGCGCCGACGTCATCACCCGTGACGGCCCGCAGAACGTCGCGCGCCCGCGGCCCCCACATCCCGATCACCGCCAGCTCGGCGCTCGCCTCCCGCAGCGAGACGTCCTCGCCGTCGCGGCGGTGCAACTGGAGCCAGCCCAGGTCGGAGTCGACCACGCCCGCGCCGGTGACGACCCGGAACCGGTCGGGCGCGAGCCGGGTGACGGTGACGTCGGCCACGATGCCGCCGCGGCTGTTGCACCACTGGGTGTAGACGACGCTTCCGTCCGGCCGGTCGATCCGGTTCACGCACACCCGGTCGAGCAGCGCGAGCGCGTCCGGCCCCTCGACCTCGATCTTGCCGAACGAGGTCATGTCGATGATGCCGACCCGCTCGCGGAACGCAGCGTGCTCGGCACCCAGGCGCTCGAACTCGGGCGGGCGCGTCCAGCCGTAGTGCCCGCTGGTCGGCGCCCGCGCGCCGCGCCGGGCGGCCGGGCTGGAAGTAGTCGGGCCGCTCCCAGCCGTTCTTCGTGCCGAACACCGCCCCCATGTCCTGCGTGCTGCCGTGCAGCGGCCTCACCCGGCCGCGGACGCCCCCACTCGGGGGCGTCCAGGGGGTAGCGCAGCCGGTAGTAGTACTTGTAGGTCTCGCGCCCGGCCGCCTCGAGGGCGTCGGGATGGCGGTACGGGTCGCCGAACCGCCACGCCCGGTAGCCGTGGACGTCGAGCTCGGTCTCGCCCGTCGTGATCCACTCTGCGATCGTCTTGCCGATCCCGCCGGCGCCGCCGAACCCGTTCAGCGAGAGCCCGGCCGCCATCCAGAACCCCGGCACGCCCGGCATCGGCCCGAGCAGCGGGTTGCCGTCGGGCGTCATCGCGTCGGGGTGGCAGACCAGCGTGACGACGCCCGCGTCCTCAGGAACGGGAACCGGCGCACCGCGCCCTCCATCAGCTGCGCGAACCGCTCGTGATCGGCGGGGAGCACGCGCCCGGCGTGATCCCAGGGCACGCCGTCCACCCAGCGCGACGACCGGGTTGGGCTCGTAGCCGCCGAACAGCACGCCGCCCGCCTCGGAGCGGCCGTAGACCAGGTTGTCGGTGTCGCGGAAGCACGGCATGTCGCGCGGCAGCTCGTGGCCCGCGACGGCGTGCCAGGGCGATGTGCTGGTGGTCGACCGGCACCGAGGGCGCGAACGCCCCCACCATCGCCGCGACCTGCGGCGCCCACATGCCGCATGCGTTGACGACGTGCTCCGTCTCGATGCGGCCGGCGTCGGGGTGGACACGGCCTGGACGCGCCGTCCCGGGCCCAGCTCGATCCCCGTGACGCGGGTGTGGGTGAGCATCCGCGCACCGAGGTCGCGGGCGGCGTTGGCGAGCGCGTAGGTGGCGCGTGTGGGGGTCGACGCAGCCGTCGCTCGCCGATCCAGACCGCGCCGTACAGCGAGTCGCGGGTGGCGGCCGGCATCAGCGCCAGCGCCTCGCCGGGGCCGATCACGTCGACGTCCAGGCCGATGCCGCGCGCGCGGCTGGCGCCTCGCCGCAGCTCGACCAGGCTCTCCGGGCTGGAGGCGATCCGCAGGCTGCCGATGGCCTCGAACACGCCGAGCTTGTTCGTAGAGCTCGACGCTGTAGCGGCGGAAGCCCATCATCGTCGGCGACGGGTTGAACTGGGTGACGAGGCCGGCGGCGTGGCAGGTCGAGCCGCTGGTCAGCTCGTCCTTCTCGACCAGCAGCACGTCCGAGACGCCGGCCGCGGCGAGGTGGTAGGCCACGCTGCACCCCGTCACGCCCCCACCGATCACGACCACCCTCGCCCGCTGCGGCTGCACGGGCGGTGACTATAGTGGGCGGCCCGACCCCGGAGGAGCTTGTGACCGAAGACCCTGCGCTGGCCGAGCTGCTCGACCTCGTCCCCGTGCTGCGCGGCGACCGGACCGTCGCGGAGCTTGCCGGCGGCCTCACGAACACCAACTACAAGGTGGTCGAACGCGGCCGGCGCGTTCGTGGTGCGGGTGTCGGCCAAGGACTCGGGGATGCTCGCGATCGACCGCGAGAACGAGTACCAGAACAGCGTCGCCGCCGCCGAGGCCGGCGTGGGCGCGCGCGTCATCGACTACGTGCCCGAGCGCTCGCTGCTGGTCCTCGAGTTCATCGAGGGCACGACCCAGAGCGCCGAGGATCTGCGCCGCGGCGACAAGATCGCGATGGATCGCCGACGCCTGCCGCCGGCTGCACGAGCGGCCGCCGCTTCCGCGACGACTTCAACATGTTCGCCATCCAGCGCCGCTACCTGAAGCTCGTGCAGGAGCGCGGCTTCCGGCTGCCCGAGCGCTACCTCGAGTTCGAGCCGCAGGTGCGGCGGATCGAGGCGGCGATGGCGGTGCGCGACGAGGGCACCGTGCCGTGCAACAACGACCTGCTGGCCGAGAACTTCATCGACGTCGGCGGCGAGTTCCGGCTGATCGACTACGAGTACTCGGGCAAGAACGACGCCTGCTTCGAGCTCGGCAACGTGTGGAGCGAGTCGAACCTCTCGCTCGACCAGCTCGACGAGCTGGTGACCCACTACTACGGCCGCCACCTGCGAAACCGGATCGCCCGGGCGCGGCTGTGGGGGCTGATGTCGAAGTACGGCTGGACGCTCTGGGCCTCGATCCAGGACGGCGTGTCGGAGATCGACTTCGACTTCTGGGGCTGGGGGATGGAGAAGTACGACCGCGCGATCGCCGAGTTCGACGGCCCCGACTTCGAGCCGCCTGCTCGACAGAGGTCGTCCGCGAGGACTGACACGGCCGGCGAAAACCGGGGACAGTCCCCGGTTCGGCCGGCGTTATCTCAGGAACTCGGCGTACCGGGCCTGATGCACGCCGTCGACGATGGTGAAGTCACCGCCGGCGACGACGTGGCCGGTATCGCTGCGCAGCGCCCACACGCCGTAGAGGCTGTTGCCCTCGGGGTCCCAGGGCAGGATCGCCCCGGTCGTGTCGGTCGCGAAGAAGCGGTTCCGGGCCACCGGCGCGGTGCAGACCCACGGGTTGCCGCCGCCCTGATTCGTGGCACAGGCATTCATGAAATGGCCGCCTGCGAACACCGTGTTCCCGCTGACGCTGACCGCCTGCACGTCGCCGTCGGCGAACCGGTTCCAGCGCAGAGCCCCGCTGGCGGGATCGAACGAGTCGAGCTGGCCGCCCTCGTGGCCGCCCACCGCGGCGTAGAGCGCCGTCGAACCACCCAGGGCCAGCGACCAGACCTGGCCGAGCGGCGGGCTGGCCCATGTGCGCAGCGCCCCGCGCTTCTCGCCCACCGATGCCAGATCGGTCCTGCTCGACCGCGTCGATCGCCGTGAACTTGCCGCCGATGAAGACCCGTTTGAGGCTGTGGGCGTCGAGCAGGGTGTGCACCGTGCCGTTTGCGGTCACACGCCAGCGCGTGTTCAGGGCGCCGCTGCCGAGCGCGACCGCCCCCAGGTTCGCACGCGCCCTGCCGTCGACAGCCGAGAAGCTCCCGCCCACATAAAGCGCCGTCGGCGATGCGGCGAGCGCATCGACCGTGCCGTTGACCGACCCGCGGAACGCCGGGATGACCCGGCCGCTCGTGCGGCCGACCGCGGCCAGATTGCGCACCCGAGCGCCGCCGACCGAGGTGAAGCTGCCGCCGACGTACACCCGCTTGCCAATCACGCGGATGACCTGCACCGGGCCGTTGACATTGGGATTCCAGGCGGTCGGAGCACCGGTCGCCTCGTTGATCGCCGCGAGGTGATTGCGAGTGATCGTCTTGCGCGTGCCGTGCGACTCGAGCACCGTGAACGACCCGCCCAGGTAGACGATGCCGTTTGCGATCGCGAGTGCGCTCACCCGCCCGTGCGCCTGCCAGGTCGGAAGCGGCGCACTCGCCGGCCCGGCCGCGGGCACGGCCAGCGCAGGCCCCGCTTGAGCAAGCATCACGCCCGCCAGCGCACACGCGCCAGCGCACATCGATCGTCGTCCCATCCGCCAAGGGTAGGGACGTATCCACCGCGCGCAACCCCCGGCGTTAACCTCACTCCAATCGACGCGCCGCTACCCGCTGCGGACGTCGCCCCGGCGGTGGATCGGCACGGTGAAGCGCACGGTGGTGCCGTTCGAGTCGGAGTCGATCGAGAACGTGCCGCCCGCGATCCGGACGCGCTCGACGGTCGCGTCGAGGCCGAGATGCAGGCGCATCCGGCGGCGGCGAGGCCGGTCGGCGCCGCTCGAGTCGAAGCCGACACCGTCGTCGACCAGGACGCAGACGAGCAGGCTGCCGCCGTCCTGAAGGCTCAGGTCGACCCGGTTTGCCTGCGCGTGCTTGCGCACATTCGCCATCAGCTCGCGAACCGTGCGGTACGCCAGGATCTCGATCTCCGGCGAGTACCGCCGCACCGAGACGTCGATGTGCGTCTCGAGCCCGCATTCGGCGGCGATCTCGTCGAGCAGGTCGGCCACGGCCGGCCCGAGGCCCTGCGCATCCAGCAGCGGCGGGCGCAGCTCGAACGTCATCCGGCGGACGCGGTCGACGGCCTCCGAGAGGGTCGTCCGCGCGCGGGCGATCCGCTCGGCCGCGGCGTCGGCATCGTCCCGGTCGATGGTCGCCTGGCAGGCGTCGAGGCCGACGAGCGCCGCGACCATCACCTGGATCGTGTCGTCGTGAAGCTCGACGGCGATCCGCTGCCGCTCGGCCTCCTCGGCCCGCAGCATCGATCCCAGGAGCGCACGCCGCCGCCGCTCGCTCGTTGCCAGCGCCCGCTGCGTCTTGAGCGCGCTGTCGCGAGCCGCCTCGGCATCGCGGCGGCTCTCGCGCTCGGCCGCGACCAGCCGCTCGCGCTCGATCGCGTAGCGCACGGCACGGGCGACCAGATCGCCCGTGACCCGCCCTTTCACCAGGTGGTCGCTGGCACCCCCGCCCAGGGCACGCAGCGCGAGCTCCTCGTCGTCGCCGCCCGCGAGCACGACGATTGGCAGCGCGAGCGCGCCGGAGCGCAGCGCCGAGAGCGTCTCAAGACCGCGGCTGTCAGGGAGGCTGAGATCGACGAGGACGGCATCGGTGGGCTCCTCGCCGAGGTGGTCGAGCGCCGCCTCGAGCCGGTCCACGGTGGCCACCTCGAACGCGGGATCGCCCTCGCGCAGCTCACGCTGCAGCATCCGCGCGGCGACCTGATCGGCCTCGACCAGGAGCAGGCGGATGCGCTCGCCCTCGAGCTCAGCACCGGCCGCGGACGCAGGCAGGCGGCGTGCGTCGACAACCGGGTCGGGGACGGGCAGCGGAAACCTCGCGTCTTCGGTCGTGAACCCGGTCAACGTGCCCGGATGCTAGATGGGCGCACCGATGCGGACACTCCCCGATTCGACGTACGTCGACTCCGCCAACTGGGGGGTCTTTCCAGCTTCGCGGACGCGGTACACTCGCGTTCGGGTGAGTGACCGATCGGCAGCTCTCCACGCGCGCAGCCTCGAGGACCCCGAGGGCTTCTGGGGCGAGGCGGCCGAGGCGATCACATGGCGCACCCGCCCCGAGCGCGTGCTCGACCGATCGGGTGATCCGCTCCCCCGCTGGTTCACCGGCGGCGTCCTGAACACCTGCGAGAACGCCCTCGACCGCCACGTCGCGGCCGGGCACGGCGAGCGCCCGGCCCTGATCCACGACAGTCCCGTCACCGGGACGGTGCGCCGCTTCTCCTACGCCGAGCTGCGTGACGAGGTCGCCCGCACCGCGGGCATGCTGGTCGCGCTCGGCGTCGGCCGCGGCGACCGGGTCGTCATCTACATGCCGATGGTGCCGGAGGCCGCGATCGCGATGCTCGCGTGCGCCCGCATCGGCGCGATCCACTCGGTCGTGTTCGGCGGATTCGCGCCGCACGAGCTGGCCGTCCGCATCGACGACGCCCGCCCGGCGCTCGTGCTGTCGGCGTCATGTGGCATCGAGGGCGCGCGCGTGATCGCTTACAAGCCGCTGCTCGACCGTGCGCTCGAGCTGTGCGCGCACCCACCCCGGCACGTCGTGATCCTGGCACGGCCGCAGGCCGAGGCTCCGCTGCTGGCCGGCCGCGACCTCGACTGGGCCGAGCCTGGTGTCCGCGGCAACACCCGCCGAGCCGGTGCCCGTCGCGGCGACCGACCCGCTCTACATCCTGTACACGTCGGGCACGACCGGCCGCCCCAAGGGCGTGGTGCGCGACAACGGCGGCCACGCGGTGGCGCTGCTCTGGAGCATGGCCAACATCTATGCCGCGCACGCCGGCGATGTCTTCTGGGCCGCCTCCGATGTCGGCTGGGTCGTCGGCCACTCCTACATCGTGTACGCGCCGCTCCTGGCGGGGTGCACGACCGTCATGTACGAGGGCAAGCCGGTCGGCACGCCCGACCCCGGGGCGTTCTGGCGCGTGATCGCCGACCACGGCGTGCGCACGCTCTTCACCGCCCCGACCGCGATCCGCGCCATCCGCAAGGAGGATCCCGAGGGCGAGCACATCGGCCGCCACGACCTGTCCCGGTTCGAGTCGCTCTTCCTCGCGGGCGAGCGGCTCGACCCCGACACCTACCACTGGGCGAGCCGGATGCTCGGCGAGCGCCCGGTGATCGACCACTGGTGGCAGACCGAGACCGGGTGGCCGATCGCCGCCAACTGCCTCGGGATCGAGCGCCTGCCCGTCAAGCCCGGCTCGCCGACGAAGGCGGTGCCCGGCTACGACGTGCGCGTCCTCCAGGGCGACGGATCGGCCGCGGCGCCGGGCGACGACGGCGCGATCGCCATTCGGCTGCCGCTCCCGCCGGGAACGCTGACGACGCTGTGGGGCGACGACGAGCGCTGCCGGTCCGGCTACCTGACCGCGTTTCCCGGGCCACTACGTCACCGGCGACGGCGGCACGATCGACGCCGACGGCTACCTGTTCGTGATGGGCCGGATCGACGACGTCATCAACGTCGCCGGCCACCGGCTCTCGACCGGGGCGATCGAGGAGGTCGTGGCGCAGCATCCCGACGTGGCCGAGTGCGCCGTGTTCGGGGTTCCCGACGAGCTGCGCGGGCACGTGCCGCTCGGCCTCGTGGTGCTCAGGGCGGGGGCGGCCGGCGGGGCCGATCCCGACCGGCTGCGCGCGGAGCTCGTGGACATGGTGCGCGACCAGATCGGCGCGGTGGCCTGCTTCCGCGAGTCGCGGATCGTCGAGCGCCTGCCCAAGACGCGGTCGGGCAAGATCCTGCGGGCGACGATGCGGGCGATGGCCGAGGGCCGCGAGGTCCCGGTCCCGTCGACGATCGAGGACCCGGCGGTGCTGGACGAGATCGCCGCGGTGCTCACCCCACCCGCCTGAACCGGGGACAGTCCCCGGTTGTGGCGGCGGCGTGATTCGTCACCAATTCGTTGCAACCAACCCGGCGGCCGGACGGAATCAGCGAGCATGCCGCGCAGATGCTCCGGCAGGCGAACCGCGTCATCACGATCATGGTGCTCGTCGAGCTGTTCTCCAGCCTGGCGCTGGGGGCGGCTGCGACCGCACTTGGCTGGCAGGCATTCAGCCGCCGCCAGGACCCGCTGGTGCTCGGCCTCCTCGGGCTCGCCGAGTTCATCCCGGCCGTCGTCCTGGCGCTGCCGGCCGGGCACGTCATCGACCGTCACGACCGCCGGTGGGTGGCCGGCGGCGGACTCATCACGAGCGCCGTGGTCGCCCTGGCCCTGGCCCTGGACGCAGCCGCGGGCGACACCAGGGTGTGGCCGCTCTACCTGCTCGCTGCCGCATGGGGAGTCGGAAACGCGTTCGTCGGCCCCACGCTCGGCCCACTCCTCGCGGCCGGAGTTGCCGCACCCGACATGGCCCGGGCGTTCGCGGTCACGACATCGGTCGGGCAGGCGGCCATGGTGGCGGGGCCGGCCCTGGGCGGGATCACCCAGACGATCGGCGCACCTGCCCCGTACCTGTTCGCCGGCGCATGCGCTCTCGCCGCTGCCGCGCTCCTGCCGCTCGTGCCGGCCCGGTTCGGGGTGGCGCACGTCGGAGAGCGCGAGCCGCGGCTCGCGGACGTGCTCGAAGGCGTGCGGCTGATCGCCCGCACCCGGCCGCTGCTCGGCGCGATCTCGCTCGACCTGATGGCCGTGCTCTTCGGCGGCGCGACCGCGCTCCTGCCGCTCTTCGCCCGGGACATCCTGCACGTCGGCGCGGTCGGAAACGGCTTCCTGCGCGCGGCACCTGGGGTGGGCGCCGTGATCGTCGGAGCGGTCATCTCGGCCCGGCCGCTCGAGCGCCGGGTGGGCAAGACGCTGTTCACGGTGGTGGCGCTCTTCGGCGTCTTCACGATCGTGTTCGGCCTGTCGCGCAGCTTCGTGCTGTCGCTGTTCGCGCTGGCGGCGCTCGCCGGGGCCGACATGATCAGCATGGTGGTCCGCAGCACGCTCTCGCCCATGCTGACACCGCCGGAGGTGCGGGGACGCGTGAGCGCCGTCGAGCGCGTCTTCATCGGCGCCTCGAACGAACTGGGCGCGTTCGAGTCGGGCGCCGCCGCGGCGCTCATCGGCGCGGTGCCGGCGGTCGTCCTCGGGGGCGTGGCGTCGATCGTCGTCGCGATCGTGTGGGCATGGCGGTTCCCGGAGCTGCGCCGGATCGACCGGTTCGACGAGCTGCAGCCCGAGCCGGTGTTGCGCGTCTTCGCCGAACCCTGAGCGTACGGCCGCATTTGGCGTTTGTCCAATGTGCTCGTACATTCGGGGTATCAGAACCCAGGAGGGGAACGTGCGAGGCATCGGCATGAAACGGTTTGCGACGACGCTCGTCGTCGCGGGGCGGCACTGGCCGCGGCCGGCGCCTCGACGGCGACGGCGGCGACACACTCCCCGCGGACAGAGACGTTCACTCCGCGCGCGCTCGCGACACTGGCGCCGGCGGGCGGTCTGCTGCACAGGATGGCCGGCTTCTTCCCGGGAGCGACGAGCGTCGACCTGGCGAACCTGGAGCTCTTCACCGACCCGGTCCCGGTGACCGTCAACGGCATCACGTATCAGATGACGATGAGCGTCGAGAACCTCCCGGTCTCCTTCGACGAGCCACCCGAGCTGGCCATCGAGCTCGACCGCACGACGGTCGGCGGCGGCCTGATCACCGGCGAGCAGAGCCACGTCTACGGGTACGCACCGCTCACCGGCCTGCACCTCACCGCGAACGCCGGGCTCACCCGGGCGACGGTCAAGACCGGCAGCAGCATCAACCCGAGCGCCCTCGACGTGCACTTCCACACCACCGGCACGGTCGAGGAGAGCCCGTGCTCGCTGGTCGGCGGCGGCCAGGGCGAGTTCCAGGCCGCGACGGGGACGATCTCGGCCTCGACGTTCAAGATCGCGACAGCCACGACCCCGTTCTTCGGGACGATCACGACCACGCCCCAGACCGCAACCGTGTTCCGCGATCCTGGGTGCGCCAACTTCTTCGGCTTCGCGGCGAGCGTCAAGGCGGCCCGGGAGCCGGTGTTCCATCCCGAGTGCAGCGGGCGCGAGGCGATCACCCAGTCCTCGCTGACCTCGTTCTGGCTCGCACAGACCGGGTTTGGCGGCCGCCGGATGCTGCAGCTGGGAGCCACGGAGTCGAACCCCTTCGGCCCCGCCGGCGTCGACCACGAGGTGGCCGGGCTCGGCAGCGGCACCAACATGCCCCGGCCCGTGCGAACGGGTGAGGGCGGCGTCCGCGCCGACGTGCTCACGAGCGGCGTGCCGTTCATGGGCGGCCGAGCCGTGTTCAGGTCGACCGCGAGGGCGCACGTCTCCCCCGGTCACACGTGCACGTGGGAGCGGCACACCTACCACTACACCACCACCCGCTGGGCGGGCCGGCTGACGTCGGCCACGACTCCGCTGCAGATGATGTTCGACACCGGCGCGGCCCCGATCACGCCGACCCCGGCCACGCTCTACCTGTTCACGTACACGCGCTGAGGGCCACGGCGGTGCCCGGTCGCGAATTGGAATCCGATTCGTTCGCGGCCGGGCACATTTGCGCGTCCGGCTACGCTGATCCCCGGAATGGGCGCTTCCGACTCACCGGCGATCGAGACCAAGGGCCTCACCAAGCGGTTTGGTGAGCGGCTCGCACTGACAGAGGCCGACCTGGTCGTGCCTCACGGCGTCGCGTTCGGGTTCCTCGGTCCGAACGGCGCGGGGAAGACGACGCTGATCAGGACGCTGCTCGGGCTCACGCATGCCACGGCGGGCGAGATGCACCTGCTCGGGCTGCCGGTGCCCGCGCGCCGGGGCGAGGCGCTCGCGAAGGTGGGCGCGATCGTCGAGGAGCCGCGCTTCCACGGCCACCTCACCGGCGCGGAGAACCTGCGCATCGCGGCCGCGTGCAGGGAGCCCGAGGCCCACGACCGGATCCCGGGCGCGCTCGAGCGCGTCGGGCTGACCGACCGTGCCGGCGACCGGGTCAAGTCGTACTCGATGGGCATGCGGCAGCGGCTGGGGATTGCGCGCTGCCTGATCGCCGACCCGGCGCTGATGATCCTGGACGAGCCGACCAACGGTCTCGATCCTGCCGGCATCACCGAGTTCCGGTCGTTCGTGCACGAGATGGTGAGCGAGGGCCGCACCGTGTTCCTGTCGTCACACCTGCTCGACGAGGTCGAGAAGATCTGTGACATGGCGGCCATCGTCGACCGCGGCCGGATCCTGATGCAGGGCACCGTCGCCGAGCTCGCCTCCGGCGGACGGCCGACGATCCTGATCGGCTGCGACGACCCCGTTGCCGCCGAGCGCCTGCTGCTCGATCACCCCGCCGTCGCCGAGTCGGGTGAGGCCGACGGCGACATCCGCCTCGTCCTGTCCGACGCGTCCGAGGCCGCGGTGGCCGACATCAACCGGCGCCTGGTCACGGCCGGGATCGCGGTCCACCGGCTGGAGCCGGCGCGGGCGTCGCTGGAACAGCGGTTCCTGGAGATCACCTCGCGGCTGGGAGCGCCGGCGTGAACGTGCGCATGGCGACGGCCGAGCTGCTGCGGCTGCGGAAGAACCGCGCCCTCTTCGCCTGGATGGTGCTGATGACGACCGGCGCGGTGACGGCGCTGTACGTGATCGGACAGGCCTTCCACTGGGACGATCCCGCGCACAACGGACCGGCGGGCGGCCTCGCCAACCTGCGCCACGGCTTGCTCGTCATCAGCTTCGTCGGCTCGGTGGCGGCGGCGATCCTGGGCAGCACCGTGGGCACGAGCGATCTCAGTACCGGCGTGCTGCGCGACCTGATCGTCACCGGCAAGTCGCGGATCGCGCTGTTCGGGGCGCGCGTGCCCGGCATGCTCCTGTTCTGGGTGCCGCTCGTCCTGGTCGCCTACGTGGTGGCGGTCGTGTTCGACTTCGCCTTCGCCGGCAACCTGCCGACGCCCGGGGTGACCGTCCTGGTCAAGGACGGGCTGTGGGTGCTGATGGTCACGTGCATCGCCGTCATCGCATCGATGGGGATCGCCTCGCTGATCGGCTCGCGCGGGATCTCGATCGGCGTCCTTCTGGGCTGGCAGCTGGCGGTGACCCCGCTCGTTCTGAACATCTCGGCCCTCGGCGTCACCCGCGAGATCCTGCTGTCGGCGGCAACCGCGCGGGTACAGCCCTTCACCGGGGACGGCGGCGGCGGCGCGGGCTCCTTGCACGTCTCCCTGGCGGCGGCGATCCTGGTGCTCCTCGCCTGGGTGGTCGTGCCGCTGCTTGCCGGCGGCTGGCGCACCGCCACGCGCGACGCCTGATCCCGGCGCGGTTCCACGAGCGGGCGTGTGGTACCGTCACGGGCGATGCATGCTCGGGTCGGCATCATCCTCGGGGCAATCTGCGTCGCGGTCGTGGCGGCGGTGTCTACGCCCGCGGCTGCGGTGGCCGGCGGGGCACGTTCCGCAGCGGCGGCCTGTCCAGCCCATTGGAGCCTCGTCCGCACGCCGCATCCGGCGGGCGGCACCGGGACGATCAACGGCCTGGCGGCGATTCCCGGCACCGGCCAGGCATGGGCGGTCGGTGAGCAGAACCAGGACAACCGCACGCCTCCGGTCATCGACCGCTTCCGCAACGGCCGCTGGGCCGCGGTGGCATCGCCCCGGCCGTTCCCGTTCATCGAGCTGAATGCCGTCACGGCGCTGTCGGCGTCCGACGCCTGGGCGGTCGGAGACGAGGGCGGCGGCACGGCACCGGTGGCGGAGCACTGGAACGGTCACGTATGGACGGTCGTCGCGACCCCAGCGCTGCACGGCTCCCTGCTCGGGGTGACCGCGCTCGGGCCGAACGACGTGTGGGCGGTCGGCGCGAACTTCGATACCTCGGTGCCGCTCGTCGAGCACTGGAACGGGCACGCCTGGAGCACGGTGACCGTCTTTGACCCGTTCCCGGCGGTCGCCCTCTTCCTCACCGACATCCAGCGGGTGCCCGGGACAAACCGGCTGTGGGCGGTCGGGCCGTTCGTCAGCTACCGCTTCGCCGCCGGGGCGTGGACGTTCTCGCACATGCCCGGATACAGCGCCGTCGACAGCCTCACCGTCCCCGCGGCCGGCCAGGCCTGGGCGGTGGGCGGGTCGGGCACCGGGGGCATCACCGAGCACTTCACCGGGACGGCCTGGCACAAGTTCTTCACCAAGGGCGTCTATCTGGCGCAGGTCGCGGCGGTCGATCCGAGCGACATCTGGGCGACCTGGAGCACCCAGCTTGCGGGGACACCCCGGTTCGCGCACCTCGTCGGCGGCCGCTGGCAGCTGCTGGGCGGGCCGAGCGGATTCGGCTTCAGCGACGCACTCTCACTCGATCACGCCGGCTCCGGCTGGGCGGCGGGCGCCTCGACCGCCTCGCAGCCGCAGATCGTGCGCCTCTGCGGCCTCTAGGCGGGCCGGCTCCCCGCCCATGTCCGGGTCACAAGGGTGTGCCAACTTTGGCGCCCGCCCCAACCGGGGACTGTCCCCGGTTTGCCGCTTTACGAGGCGACCAGGGCCACGCTGTAGTCGCGGCCGCCGGCCACCTCCTCGGCGCCGGTCACGCCCTTCACCCGGACGGGCAGCGAGCCGGTTGGTGGTGGTGCCGTCGCCGAGCTGGCCGAAGTCGTTGTCGCCCCACGACCAGACCGTCCCGTTCGACTCGATCGCGAGCGAATGGAGACGGCCGGCGCCGATCCGGACGACGTGCGAGACCCCGGTCACCTTGACGGGCGATGTCCGCCCGACGCCGGTGCCGTCTCCGACCTGGCCAAAGCTGTTCTGCCCCCACGCCCACACGGTGCCGTTGGACTGCAGGGCCAGGCTGTGATCGGCGCCCGCCTCCACCTGGACGACACCGGTGAGCCCGCGCGACCGCACCGGCAGCGTCCGGTTCGCCTTGGTGCCGTCGCCGAGCTGCCCGTAGGCGTTCCAGCCCCACGCCCACACGGTGCCGTTCTTCTCGACCGCAAGGCTGTGGTCGCGCCCGCCCGCCACCGACACGACGTTGGTCAGCCCCTTCACCTGCACGGGGACGGAGCTGTTCGTCGTGGTGCCGTCGCCGAGGTTGCCGAACTCGTTGTCGCCCCACGCCCACACGGTGCCGTTGGACTTCACCGCCAGCGAGTGGTCGCGGGCGCCGGCGATCGCAACCACTCCGGTCAACCCCTTCACCTCGACGGGGACGGAGCTGCTCTTGGTGGTGCCGTTGCCGAGCTGGCCGAAGTTGTTCAGCCCCCACATCCAGACCGTGCCGTTGCTCTTGAGCGCCATGCTCGAGTAGTGGCCGGTGGTGACGTCGATGACGCCCGTGAGGCCCTTGACCTGGACGGGGGCGGTGCGGTTCACCTTCGTGCCGTCGCCCACCTGGCCGTCGTTGTTCAGCCCCCACGCCCACACGGTGCCGTTCTGCTTGAGCGCGACCACATGCTCGCGACCGCCGCCCATCTGGGTCACGCCCGTCAGGCCGGTCACGGCGCCCGCGGTGATGTGGCCCCCGGCGGCGCCGTTACCGAGTTGCCCATCGGCGTCGCTGCCCCACGCGACCATCGTGCCGGGCGAGGCGGCGGCCGCACGGCCGCTCCCGACCGAGCCCGCAGCCCCGGCGACCAGCGCCAGCACCGTTATCGCGCACGCAAAAGCCCGTCGCCGCTTCGTCACCTGCACAGAGAACCCACCTCTCCCCGTGGCGTTGACTGACACGTTCTGTGTCTAGCCTACCAGCGTCCTTTCACCCTGAGAACCCGCGCCGAAGGAGCATCCGATGAACACCACCGAGCGGACGATCGACGGAGCGATCGGCGAAGGCTGGTCCGGCACCGACCCTGACGGCTGCCACGTGAACGTCATCCTCGCCCTCCGCGGCGGCCCGACGGCGGCGGCGCTCATGACCGCGTTCGCCACCCCGCGGCAGGGCCACAGCCCGATCCTCGTCTGCGTGGGTCCAGACAAGGACCACTACGAGCCGGTCTGGCCGCCGACGGTGATGATGAACAAGTCGACCCTGGCGGGCGACCTGCATGCGAAGATCACCTTCGGGGCAACCCAGCTCGGCGTGGGGCAGGGCGTGCTCGATGCGGTCGCCGACGGCCTGGTCGCGCCCACCGACGCGACCATCGTGTTCGTCGCGGTCTGGATCGACCAGGCGGCGGGCGACGAGTCGGCGGTCCGCGCGGCCGCCCGGGGCGCGACCCGCAAGGCCGTCGGCATGGCGGTCACGGGCCGCGACCCGGCCGCCGCCGACGCCCTGGTCGGGCGCCGCGACGAGCTGCGAAACCCGTACTACTCGGGCAGCTCCGGGGCGGCGTAGGTCTCGCTGCCCATGATGTGCAGCGAGACGTAGGGCTCGTCGCCGACGACCCAGCTGTCGTGCCCGGGCGGGACGTGGAAGAACTCGCCCGCGCGCATCACCTTCTCCGTGCCGTCATCCATCTTCACCGCGGCCGCGCCGCTCAGGACGAGCCCGACGTGCTCGACCGGACACGACCGCTCGCCCGTGCCGGTCCCCACATGCGTCGACCAGCGCCAGCCGGGCTCGTAGGTCGCCCGGCCCAGCGACATCGGCCCCACCTGGTACACCTCGAAGCGGCCCTTCTCGAACGTCCGCACCTCGGTGGGGTGGTCGAGCGCAAGCAGCGTGAGACCGGTCACGCGCCGGCCTCCGGCCAGGTCTGGTCGCCGAACCATCCGTACCAGCGGTCGACCCTGACCCACGCGCTCCAGCGGCGCTGGGTGCGGTTGGAGAACGGGTGCCCGGTGTAGCGCATGGCGAGCCGGTCGATGTCGCGCAGATCGGGATCGGGCTCGAGCGAGACGACCTCGCCCATCAGGCTCACCTGCTTGTGCCAGGCGCCCTCCTCGAGCGCGGTCAGAGCCACCCGCGGGTCGAGCCGCATGTACTCCAGGCGCCGGCGCGACTCGTCCATGTTCAGCAGCACCCGGCCGTCCTCCCAGTCGTACCAGGTGGCGGCGGTGTGCGGCAGCCCGCTCGGCATCACCGACGCCACGACGGCCATGTTCGGCTGCGCGAGGAACTGACTCACCGCGCCGGGGATGCGTGCTGGCGACATGCCTGCAGCCTACCCTCCGCGAACCACTCCGCCGGGCTAGCGGTGCCGCCGGTACTGCAGCTCGAGGATCCCGGTCTTCTGAAAGACGCTGCTGGAGATCAGGTCGAGCCGGTAGCCCCCGGGGACGTCGTCGAACAGCTGAGTGCCCTCGTCCGCAATGTACGGGTGCAGGCCCACGTGCCACTCGTCGATCAGGTCGAGCCGCATCAGCGAGCGCCAGAGGCTGACGCCGCCCCAGACCACGATGTGGCCGTCGCCGCCTTGCCTGAGTTTGTCGATCTCTTCCGCCGTGTCACCGGCAGCGATGGTGGTGTTGGCCCAGTCGGCCGTCTCGAGCGTCCGGGAGAAGACGACCTTGCGCCCGGCGTTCATGATGCCGGCCCACGGATGGTCGGGATTCGCCGGGAGACTTGCAGACATCCCCTCGTACGCGGTGCGACCCATGATGTGCGCGGAGGCGCTCTCGAGAAAGTCGAGCGACTCGTCATCGTGGCTCGCGCCGCCACCCTGGTCAAGCAGCTCGAAGCAGAACCGGAAGTATTCGGTGCCCTGGTCGGCGAGAAGGCCGTTGAGCGAGTAGTGGAACACAAGCGCGATCAGCTTCCGCATCTCAGAACTCCTTTGTCTCGGGTCGTCTCGGGATTGCTCGTCGCTCGTGCTGTAGACGCCACTCCCGCCCGGAAGTCATCGGTGCGCGGCCTGAGCTACCAGCGCATCCCGCCCGGCTACCGCTTTCCGTACGGCCACATGCACAGGACGCAAGAGGAGGTGGATGTGGTCATGCGCGGGAGCGGGCGGATGAAGCTCGACGACGAGATCGTCGAGCTCAGGGAATGGGATGCGGTACGTGTCCCGCCCGGTACCTGGCGAGGCTACGAGGCCGGGCCGGAGGGCCTCGAGATCCTCGTCATCGGCGCACCCAGTCTCGGCGACGCTCCGCGCGAAGACGTCGATGGCCGGCGCGACTGGTGGGCTGACTAGCCACCAGGCCGGCACATCTCCGCTTCTCCGAAGATGAACCAGCGTGTTGCATCGAGGCTTGCCGTCCAGCCTTCATCACCAAGAAGTGACTGCAACTCCTCCGGCTCGTAGAAGACCTCGATGACCTGGAACTCCCTTCCGTCGTGCACGCGGCGGAGCTCCAAATCCGAATCACGCCGGATGACGTTGGGGCCCGGGATCTAGATGCGGTTGTCGATGAGGAACACCCGACCTCCCGGTGCAAGACAGGACCGCACCAATGACCAGAAGCCCGGAAATCGTGACCGCGGCACGTGAGAGAGCCAGAAGGAGAAGAACACGACGTCATAGGTCCGCAGCGGCTGCCATGTGAATAGATCGGCAACGAGGTAATCCACATCGGGTCGACCGACTCGCTTGCGGTTCAGCTCCAGGGACTCGGGTGACGAGTCGATGACCGTCAGGTGCCCAGCAGTGCGGGCCAGATGCGCCGTCCACCATCCGGTTCCACCTGCGAGCTCCAAGACGTCACCGGTTGCGCCAAAGGTCTCGAGTGCGACCGCCATCTGCGCAACGTCCCGATCCCATTCCTCGGCCGATTCCGGGCCTTGGTCGAAGCGGCCGCGCCGCTGCCACCACTCGTCGTACTCGGGCGCACGAGCTTGGTAGTACGCTCGCTGCTCGGCGAGAAGCCCATCGTCGTCCATATACGGAGTCTCGCACCCGGGGGGAGCCTCGATGGCTCCTGACCGCGGCGTCTCGGCGCAGGCAGCGAGCACCGCGTCGAGCGATGCGTGGGCAACGTTGGAGAGCGGCTCGAGTGCCGGTGTTACGGTCGATGAGCAGCGTCTGGCATGTAGGCTCGGCCATGTCAGCCGGCGTCCCGGTCGACACCGGCAGGTGCTCGTGCACCTGGGCCCCGCTACGCATCTTGCGACTCGCCGCACGTCCCCGCCCGCGAGCGTAGGGCTACCGGGGCTCGATGACATGTCGCTGGTTCGGCGGCGGAGCCACCGAGCCCGACGTGTCTCGGCTGCTCGTGGTGGTTTCGACGCGGCGAGAGGCCTGGCCTCAAGATGCGCGGCCTCGCCGGATGCGTTCGAGTCGCTGATGGCCCGGCGGCTGGAAGGAGCGCTACCCACTCATGGGATGGACGTGCGCTGGACGCGCGTGACCGGCTCGACCCGTGATCGTCGCACGCCCGGCTCGGCGCTGAGGCTCGAGGTTTGCCCCGTCCATGGCGATCGAGGCTCGCCTGGGTGGACTGCTGGCATGGCTTCCGTCCGACGGGAGCTATGTCGGCCCGGCGCCCTCGTGCCCGTGGAGTTCCCGGGTGGCCGCGGCGCGTCGAGCCGAATGTGATGCGCATCGCGAGTGTGGTCCGGGCACTGGAGCTCCTTAGCTCAGCCGCGGCGAGCGCCGCTTGACCGCGCACGAACGGTACCGGCCAGCATTGTAAGTGGCGGCACCTTCGAAGCCTCGATCGCTCGGGCGACGGCGTTCCATGTAGCTCGCGGAAAGGCGTCCTGGTCGAAGGGAGATCTGCTCGCTGTTCAGAGTGGGCGGACGGGTGCCACCGGGCCGTCGCGCCGGAAGCTACGCCGTGGGCCTGATTGGCGCCGAACGCTGGAGGCGTCACCTTCGCCGCCCTTCGCCGCGATGCCGTTCCTGATCGACGCGCTCTCCCCACGCTCTGCTCGCTCGTCCGCGATCAGCAACGGGTTCGTGCCAAGCGTCCAGGAGACGAGACGACACGCAACAGTGCGACGGCGCGCACAGGACGTCGCCGCGGGGTGCGATGGCGATGGGAGCGAGCCGATTCCTGCGTGACAGCCTGCTGCGAAGCGGATACAACTCTCGTCCTCAGCCGTACCTCGCTGTTCGAACGTCGCTGCCAAGGACTTGGGTGCTTCTCCAGCCGTCGTCGGTGTGGTGCTGTCACCTGTTTTCCGTCGGCGGCCTGCTCGGCTCGGCGGCAGCTCCACGACTGCGCACGCGGATTCGCCACCCGTGTCGCCGTGGTCCGCACTGTCTGGGTCGGGGCGGCGGTCGTTTCTCACGCTCGCCTTCGTCGCGTGAGCCGCTCCTCCTCGGAGTGCTGATCGCCGCTGGACGCGTGTCATCGCGCCCACTGTGGGATGCCGTGGTGGTCGGTTACCGCCTCTCAGCCACACCGACCGGCTTCAAGGCCGCGTCGCCAGCCTCGACCTGGATGCTCTCGATCTCTCCTCGCCGCACTCGGCCCGCTCGTCGAGCGGTTCCTGCTATCGACCATCGGCGGCCGTGACACACTCCTTGCGGTCGCAAGTCTCGTTGAGCCCTGTTGTCGCGCTAGCGATCCGCTCGCGCCATCGTTTCGAAGTGGCTCCGCCGAGCGCTCATCGGAACCGTAGCGGACGGCCCGCAACTCGGCGTGCACGGCGAAAGGCGGCAGATGCCGGATGCTAAGACATGCCGCCGAGCACGGTGAGCGTGCGCGGCAGCTTGGACAGCACCTCGATGCCGGTCTCGGTCATGAGCAAGCTCTCCATGTAGCTGGCCGTGTACCCGGGCGGCGCCGGTGTCGGGTTGAGGCACGGAGTCGTACAACCCGAAGAGGACGTTCTCGTAGTTCGTGACGTAGCCGGGCTCCCAGGTGAAGGCCTCGAACGCGTCGTTTGAGAGGTAGGTATGGCCGACCCAGTTCGGCGGCATCGCGAGCCCGAGCGCATAGCCGCCCACCCACCACACCTGCTCGCGCGGGAAGCGGGAGAAGACGTACTCCTCGGCGACCCGCTGGGCGACGTCGAGCGGATCTCCGGGCCGCACGGCCCTCCGCACCTCGTCCACGCTGCCCGCGGTCACCTCGAGGATCGCGCGCGCCGCGGGGTGGTCGCGGCCGATGGCGAACGTCCGGCAGACATCCGCGTGGTAGCGCTGGAACACGCCGCAGGCATCGACGTACATGACGTCGCCCACCTCGACCGGGCGGCGCGAGGGCGGAGCATGCGTCCGGCACCACACCCCCGGCCCGGCGGACACCATCGTCCGGATGGCGGCACCCTCGCCGCCGTGGTCGGCCATCACGGAGTCGAGCCGCGCGGCGATCTGCAGCTCGGTCTGGCCGGGCCGGACGTGCTCGACCAGGTCGGCGAACGCGGCGTCGACGATCGCCGCAGCCCGGCGCACGCAGGCGACCTCGGCGGGCGACTTCACCAGGCGCACGCGATCGACGATCCAGTCGCCGTCGACGACCCGCCCGCCCAGCTCCTCGAGCCGGGCGGCCAGCGCCGCCACGAGCGGCGCGCCGGGGGTCTGCGACCAGCGCTCGACGCCGATCGTGCCGGCCAGCCAGCCGCGGTCGCGGAAGGTCGCGGCGATCGTCTCGAGCACGTCTTCGTAGCGGTAGAAGACGGCGTCGTCGAGGTGCGCCGTGTCGCGCACGAGGGTCTCGTGGCGCTCGTAGTCGAGGAAGACGAGCCGCTCGTCGTCGGCGCACACCACCACCGCGACCGGTGCGCGGGGCGGATACCAG
Organism: uncultured Actinomycetes bacterium; assembly: GCA_963732075.1. Taxonomy (GTDB): domain Bacteria; phylum Actinomycetota; class Thermoleophilia; order Gaiellales; family JAICJC01; genus JAICJC01. The sequence continues at coordinate 1,141,948 of CAVSYD010000003.1, forward strand.
ACCGACTCGAACCCGGTCAGGTAGCACAGGTTCGGCGGGCTGATCACGAGCAGCACGTCGACGCCGCGCTCGCGCATCCGCTCGCGGACACGCCCGGCGCGGTCGCGGTACTCCTCGACGGGGAACGGCAGGGTGGCGCTCATTCCGCGCGATGGTATGCGAGATCAACCCGCACGTCGTAACCTGCCTGCGGAGAGGCTGATCGTGACGGCGAACGTGCTGATCGTGGATGACGATGCGCCGGTGCGACGGGCGCTCGAGCGCACCCTCGGCGCCGAGGGATATGCGACGGCGCTCGCGTCCGACGGCGGCGCCGCGCTGGCCGCGATCGAGCGGCGGCCGCCGGACGTGATCGTCCTGGACGCGATCATGCCCGGCATGGACGGCCTGTCCGTGGCCCGGCGGCTGCGTGCCAAGGGCGTCTCGATCCCGATCCTGATGCTGACCGCCCGCGACGCGGTCGGCGACCGCGTGGCCGGCCTCGACGCCGGCGCCGACGACTATCTGGTGAAGCCGTTTGCCACCGAGGAGCTGCTCGCACGCGTCCGCGCGCTGCTGCGCAGGGGCATCGAGACGCCGCTCCTGTCGTTCGCCGACGTCACGCTTCGACACCGGCGCGCGGCTGCTCGTCCGCGGAGGCCGCACCATCGAGCTGACCCAGCGCGAGGCCGCGCTCCTCGAGCTCCTCATGCGCCACCCGGGCAAGGTGGTCTCGCGGCGCACGGCGATGACGACCGTCTGGAGCGACGGCTCGGCGACGACCGAGAACGTGGTCGACCGCTACATCGCCTACCTGCGCCGCAAGCTCGGCGATCCGCTGCTGATCCACACCGTCCGTGGCACCGGATTCGTGTTGCGGCGGTGAGAACCGGGCTGCGGACGCGCGGGTCGCGGCTGCGCACGCGCGTCGTGGCCGCGGCGGTCGTCTCGATCGTGGTCGCGGTCGTGGTGCTGGGCGGAGCCGTGCAGGTGCTGCTCTCCCGCCATCTGCACCAGGCGCTCGACCACACGCTGCGCGACCAGGCGGCCCAGGTCGCCCAGATCGCCGCCACGGCGCCCGGCCTTCTTGACGTCCCCGACGGCGGTGAGCGCATCGCCGGAATCGGGCCAGCTGGACGTCGAGGTGGTGGATCGGCACGGGCGGGTCGTCTCGCCGCCGATCGAGTTCGGCGGGGCGAGGCTCCAGGCGGGGCCGCTGGTCGTCGCGGCGATCCGGCACGGCCGCAGCGGATACCGCAACGCGACGCTGGCCGGCAGGCAGGCGCGTATCTACGTCGCCCCGCTCGCCGACGTGGGAGGGCCGGCGTCGGGCGGCGCGGTGATCGTCGCGTCGACCACCCAGGAGATCGACTCGACGCTCGCCGAGTCGCGCACGCTGATCATCGCGTCGGCTCTCGCCGCGGCCCTGCTGGTGGCGCCGATCGCCTACATCCTGACCGGCCGCGCCCTGCGGCCTCTGGCCGACCTCGCCGCCGGGGCGGAGGTGATCGAGCGCCGCGGCGACCCGTCGCTGCGCCTGCCCGGCGCGAGTGCCGGGCGCACGCCGGACGAGGTGGCGCGGCTGGCCGACACGTTGAACCGGATGCTGGCCGCGCTCGAGCGCGCGCGCGAGGGCGAGCGCCGCTTCATCGCCGACGCCTCGCACGAGCTGCGAAACCCGCTCGCCGCGCTGCGCGGAAACGCCGAATACCTCGCCCGCCACGGCACCGACCGCGAGGCGCTCGCCGACCTGCAGGCCGACGCCGAGCGGCTGAGCCGCCTGGTCGACGAGCTGCTGCGGCTGGCGCACGAGGACGCCGCCGACGTGCCCGCCGAGCCGGTGCGGCTGGCCGAGCTGGCCCAGGCTGCGGCCGGAGACCGGGTCACGGTGAGGGTGCTCGACCCGGGCCTCGTCCGCGGCGACGCGGCCGCGCTCGAGCGGGCGCTCTCGAACCTGGTCGAAAACGCCCTCAACCACGGCCCCGAGGACGGCCCGGTGGACGTGGCGGTGGAACGCCGCGGCGATGACGTGCGTCTGACGGTCTCCGACACGGGCGCGGGCATTCCCGCCGGCGCTCGCCGAGGCCGCCACCACGCGCTTCTGGCGCGGCGACGATGCCCGCTCGAAACCGGGCTCCGGCCTCGGCCTCGCGTTGGTGAGGGCAACCGCCGAGCGCCACGGCGGCAGGCTCGAGATCGACGGGCCCCGGATCGCGATCGTGCTCCCGGCTCTCACACGAGCTATCAAGCGATCCGGCTACAACACCTTCAGACGAACCTGAAGGGGCATGAGCATGAACATTCTGCGCCGAGCATCAACCCGGCAGCTCGTAATCGGCATCGTGGCGCTCGTCGTGATTGCGGGCGGAGGCGCGGTCGCCTTCGCCGGCAGCGGCGGCCCGAAGCCCCCGCACAAGTCGCTGGCGTCCGCGCTTCACCTCGCGGCCTCCGCCAAGCCCGTGCAGGGCGTGACCGCCCGCGTGCAGTTCACCGACCATCTGATCGCATCCGGCTCGCTGGCATCGAGCTCACCCCTGATCACCGGCGCCACCGGCCGCATCTGGGTGGGCGGCGGAAAGCTGCGGCTCGAGCTGCAGTCGTCGTCCGGTGACACCGAGATCGGCTTCGATGGGCGGAGGGTCACGGTGTACGACGTCTCGTCCGCGACCGCCTACACCCTGCGCCTGCCCGGCCACCACCACCACGGCACGGCCGCGCCCAGGCACCAGGCGGTGCCGAGCATCGCCACCATCCAGAAGGGACTGGCCAAGCTCGCCGAGCACGTCGACCTGAGCGGGGCCATCCCCGGCGACATCGCCGGGCGGCCGAGCTACACGGTGCGCGTCTCGCCGCGCCACAGCGGAGGCCTGCTGGGATCGGTCGAGCTGGCGTGGGACGCCACCCACGGTGTGCCGCTTCGGATCGCCGTCTACAGCCGCACCGATTCGTCACCCGTGCTCGCGCTCACCGTGACCGACATCAGCTACGGCACGGTTTCGGCGTCCGACCTGCGCGTCCCGCTCGCCCCGGGGACGAAGGTCGTCAAGGTGCACCTCCCCGCCCCGCCGCAGCAGTCGACCGCCAGCGGGGCAAACGCCCACCACCCCGCGATCAGCGGCGCCGCCGCGGTCGCCCGGGCGCTCCCGTTCCGCCTCCGCGCGCCAGCCAGCGTCGTCGGCCTTCCGCGCAAGTCGGTGCGCCTGGTCGAGTGGTCCGGCACCCGGGCGGCCATGGCCGTGTACGGCCGCGGCCTGGGCGCCGTGGTGGTGCTCGAGCAGCAGGCACCGACGGGCGCCGCGCGCTCGCCCCTGGCCGCACTGCCCGGCGTTTCGATCGACGGCGGCACGGGTCACGAGCTCGACACCGCACTCGGCACGCTCATCCAGTTCGACCGCGCCGGGGTGCGCTACACCGTGGTCGGATCGCTGCCGCCCGCGGCGGCCGAGGCCGCGGCCCGGGCCATCGGCTGACGTGACGGCGGAGCCCTCGCCGCCCGCGCGCCCCGACCGCCCGGTCGAGGCGCGCGGGCTGATCAAGCGCTACGGCCACCTCGTCGCGGTCGACCACGTCGACCTGACGGTCGAGCAGGGCGACGTCTACGGGTATCTGGGGCCAAACGGCGCCGGCAAGACGACGTCGCTGCGGATGCTGCTCGGCCTGATCCGCCCGACCGAGGGCACGGCCCACCTGTTCGGGCGCGACCCGGTGCGCGAGGGCCGGCGCGCGCTGCAGGGCGTGGCCGGGTTCGTCGAGGCACCCCAGTTCTACCCGTACCTGACCGGGCGCACGAACCTGCGAATGTGTGCCGCCTACGACGGCGGCGATGCGCCTGGGCTCGTGGACGAAATGCTCGCAACCGTCGACCTGGCCGACCGCGGCGGCGACAAGGTCGGCAACTACTCGCACGGCATGAAGCAGCGGCTGGGCATCGCCGCCGCACTCCTGCGCCGGCCCAAGCTGCTCCTGCTGGACGAGCCCAACACGGGCCTCGACCCGGCCGGAATGCGCGACATGAAGCTGCTCGTGCGGCGGCTCTCGGGGGAGGGCATCACGGTGATGCTCTCGAGCCATCAGATGACGGACGTCGAGGAGCTCTGCAACCGCGTGGCGATCATCAACCGCGGCCGGATCCTGTACGAGGGCTCGGTGGCCGACCTGAAGCGCTCGCTGGGCACGTGGTACCGGTTGCGCTCGGCCGACGTGTGGGCGGCGCGGCGGCTGGCCGAGCAGTTCGAGCTGGGCGACCTGGCGGTCGAGGGCGAGGAGCTGCGCTTCAGCGCCGAGGAGGCCGTGGTCGAGCGGTTCATGATCGCGCTGGGGCGAGCCGAGATCGGCGTGCGTGCGCTCGTCCCCCAGCAGGCGACGCTCGAGCAGCTCTTCTTCGAGCTGACCGAGTCCGACGGCCAGGCCGAGCCCAGCGCGGCGTTGCTGGAGCCGGTGGGCTGATGCCGACATTCCTGACCGCATACCGGTGGGAGCTGCGCAAGCTCGCGTCGCAGAAGCGCACCTACCTCGGCCTGGGCGCCGCCGCGGCCGTGCCGCTGATCTTCGTCACCGCGCTCTCGCTGCAGAACGGCTCGCCCAACGACGTCGCCTTCGGCAAGTACGTGCGCGAGTCCGGGCTCGCCATCCCGCTCGTGCTGCTTCTGTTCGCATCGATCTGGCTGTTCCCGCTCGTGACCGCGCTGGTGGCGGGCGACATCATCGCCTCCGAGCACCACAACGGCACCCTGAAGACGATCTTCACCCGGTCGCTCGACCGCGGCCAGATCTTCGTCGGGAAGCTGCTCGCGGCCGCCACCTACGCGCTGCTCGCGCTGGTGCTGATGGGTGGGGTCGCGCTGATCGCCGGGACGGCCAAGTCGGGCTTCAACGGCTTCACCAGCCTCTCGGGCACGCAGGTGTCGGCGCAGCGCGGCCTGGTGCTCGTCGCCGGCAGCTTCGCCGTCTATCTGATGCCGACGCTCGCGGTGGTGTGCATCGGCCTCTTCCTCTCGGCGGTCACCCGGAACAGCGCGGCGGCCGTCGTCGGCACGCTGATGGCGGCGCTCCTGATGCAGCTCGTCGGCATTCTGCCCGGCCTGGGCGGCCTCGAGCCCTACCTGCTCACCACCCAGTTCCAGGCCTGGCAGGGGTTCTTCCAGGTGCCCACCGATTGGGTGCCCATCGGCCGCGCCGCCTGGGTGTGCGCCGTGTACGCGGTGCCGCTCGGCGTCGGGGCGTATCTCATCTTCCTGCGGCGGGACGTGGCCGGGGGGTAGGAGTCGCCGTCGCCGCCGGCCCGCCAGCTCTCCGAAGGAGCGCCGGCCGCCGTCGACCAGGATCGGGTGGGCGAGGGACGAGAGGTCCGCGCTGCGGGGCTGATTACTGGGGTGTCTCTCTCGAACGCTCACCACCGCCGGTAGAACGGTGGGACGCGCCATTTGGCGTGTGCGGCATGTGCCATTTGGGCTCTGAGGGTTCCGTCTCCCACCCACGGTGTGGCCGGCGCCGTTCGGCGCTCCTTCGCAGAGCTGGCCGGGCGGCGCCGGCTGCCCTGGCCCGGGACGCGCCACTTGGCGTGTGCAGCACGTGTCATTTGAGGTTGAGGTCTGCCCTCCACCCGAGTTCTGGCCGCCGTCCGGCGGCCGCCCGGGGACGCGCCATTTGGCGTGTAGAGCAGGTGTCATTTGAAGTTCCCACACACAGCCGCGACACCCCGCCACCCACACGCAACACCCACCACGCCACACTCCCCCCATGCCCTGGCAGACCCCGCCGACCTTGTACAAAGCCCGAAACGTGCCGGTAAAACAGCCGGTGTGCGCGATCTGCGTTGACCGCACCCGCGGAACAACCCAACGCGTCCACCTCTCCCACCGCGTCTCGGTGTGGCTGTGCGCAGACCACGCCAGCCCCACCTTCCAAACCCGCCGCAGCGGACGCGACTTCGTGCGCACACTCATGGGCATATGGAAAGCAAACGACTGCCTCACCGCTGCCAGAAGCCGCGCCCTCACCAGCCACCTCGACCACCTCAACGACCAAAAACCGAAACGGCGCAGGCCAGGCAGCTACTCCTGGCCCGACCTGCGCCACCAACTCGAACACCACTACGCCGCAGGAGCCACCCCCGCCCAACTCACCACGCGCAGTCCACACCCGCTACGCCAACTGCCCCGCCAACCCACCCAGCCGCCGCACCATCCAACGCTGGCACACCCAACACCGCTGGCTGGCACAGCCTCCCTAGCCCACGCCGGCCTCAGCCGGCCGGGTGGATGTTCTGGTTCACGCGGAACAGGTTCTCGGGGTCATAGGCGGCCTTGATCCGGGCCAGCCGCTCGTAGTTGTCCCGATACGTCGCCCGCACCCGCTCCTGGCCCTCGTCCATCATGAAGTTGACGTAGGCGCCGCCGGCCGAGTGGGCGTGGGTCGCATCCCAGTAGTCGACCGTCCAGCGCTTGATCGTCTCGGCCTTGGCAGGATCGGGGTCGACGCCGACGATCACCTCGGCCAGCGTGACGTCGCGGTAGGAGAACGGCGTCTCCGCCTCGCCGACGTCGTGCACCGCCCCGTCGATCGGATACAGGTGCATCGTCGAGTGGCCGGTCGGCATGCGGCTGCCCCACTCGACATGCGCGTCCACCGCCTCGTCGGACAGGCCGCGGAAGAAGTCCGCCCGCCAGTACCACTGCAGGCCGGGCGGGTAGAGGCCGTCGAACGCGCCCTGGATCGCCGGGAACGGGAGCGGGCCGGCCCCGTGCATGAGCGGCTTGCCCACCGCCAGCATCGGCGCCATCGCCGCCGCCGCCTGCTCCTCCGACCCGAGGTGGCACCACACGATCCCGCACACCGGCCGTCCGTGCAGCTCCTCCGGGAACGGCGGCGCCGGGGGCACCGACGCGAACGCGAAGAAGCCGTTCAGGTCGCGGTCGGCCGCCGGCAGGAACTCGCGGTATGCGCGAAGCACCTCGTCGGACTGCTCGAGCGGCCAGAACGTCGGCCCCGCGATGACGTTGCTCACCGGGTGCAGCCGGAACTCGAAGGCCGTCACGACGCCGTAGTTGCCGCCGCCGCCGCGAATCGCCCAGAAGAGGTCGGGGTTCTCGTCGGCGCTCGCGCGCGCCCGCGACCCATCCGCCAGCACCACGTCGGCCGCGAGCATGTTGTCGACCGTCAGCCCGTGACGGCGGCTGAGGTAGCCGATGCCGCCGCCGAGCGAGAGCCCGCCGACCCCCGTCGAGCCGATGATGCCGCTCGGGGTCGCCATGCCGACCGCGTGTGTCGCGGCGTCGACCTCGCGCCACGTGCAGCCGCCCTCGACCCGGACGGTGCGCCTGTCGGCGTCGACCTTGATCCCGCGCATCCGCCCGAGGTCGATCACGACCCCGTCGTCGCAGCTGCCGAGGCCGCCGCCGTTGTGGCCGCCGCCGCGGATGGCGAGCAGCGCGCCGTGACGGCGGGCGAACCCGATCGCGGCCGCGACGTCGTCGGCCGACACGCACCGGGCGATGACCGCCGGGCGCTTGTCGATCATCGCGTTGTACAGCTGACGAGCGTCGTCGTAGCCCGGATCGGCCGGGCCGATGAGCTCGCCGGTAAAGCCGGACAGCTCGCGCTGGGCGGTGTCCGAAAGTGATGCCGTGGTTGCCATGTCCCTCTCCTCCTCGATGCGTTCCACCTGCGGACATGGAACGTACGGCTCCTCCCGGGCGGGCGCATGACCGGGATTGACCCACACTCGACGCGGCGGCCGGTACGTGGGATGATCAGATCTGACTATGCCGGTCCTCGACCCCGCAGCCGAGCTCCCCGGATCCCTGCGGCTCACGCCGTCGTTTCCGTTCGTCGGCCGTCCCCGGGAGCTGGCGCTCCTGCGCTCGCTCCTGCCGCGTGCCGGCGGGGAGGGCCGGCGCATCGCCCTCGTCGGCGGAGAGGCCGGGTCGGGCAAGAGCCGGCTCGTGCGGGAGTTCGCCCAGCACGCCGCCTCGGAGGGCGTGCTGGTGCTCTACGGAGCGTGCGACGCGGTCGTGCGCATCCCCTACCAGCCCATCTCGGAGGCCCTCCTCCACCTGGCCCGGGTCTCGGATCCCGAGCACCTGCGGAGCGACCTGGGCGCCGGCGGCGGCGAGCTCCGGCGCCTGATCCCCGACCTCCCCGCCCGCGTCGGCACCCTGCCCGAGCCGGTGGTCGCCGATCAGGACACCGAGCGCCACCGCCTGCACCACGCCGTCGCCGAACTCCTCGTGAACACGTCCCGGCGCCGGCCGCTGCTGCTCGTGCTCGAGGACGCGCACTGGTCGGACACCCCCACCCTGCTCCTGCTGCGTCACCTCTCCCGGGCCGCCGCCGACGCGCGGATGCTGCTCGTGGCGACGTTCCGCGACCTCGAGGCGGACATGCCGGCCGAGCTTTCGGCGGCGCTGGTCGACCTGCGCCGCACCGAGGGAGTCGTGCCGCTGCGCCTGACCGGGCTTTCGACGGCGGAGATCGGAGAGCTGGTCGAGCGGGCGGCCGGCGGGGATCTCGGCCCGGAGCTCCCGGCACTGGCCGAGGCCATACAGAACCTCACCCAGGGCAACGCCTTCCTCGTGATCGAGCTGTGGCGGGCGCTCGTCGAGACGGGCGCCCTGGTGGTCGAGGGCGGCCGCGCTCACCTGACGCGGACGCCGGAGGAGCTGGGCAGCCCCGAGGCGGTGCGCGAGGTGGTCAGCCAGCGGCTGGCCCGGCTCGACGCCACCACCACCGGCGTGCTCGAGCTGGCGGCGGTCGTCGGCCCGGAGTTCGACCTGACCGTGCTCGCCGGCGGAACCGGGATCGACGAATCGGCACTGCTCGGGGCGGTCGACCTGGCGCTGCGAAGCGGCATGGTCGCGGCCGTGCCGGAGCGCCCGCTGGGCTACTGCTTCGCGCACGAGCTCGTGCGCAGGGCGCTGTATGACCGGCTCGCGGCGCCACGCCGGGCCGAGCTGCACCTGCGCGCGGGCGAGGCGCTCGAGGCGGCCTCCCCACAGCCCTCCGCGCGCACGCTGGCCGATCTCGCCCGGCACTTCACCGCCGCGGCGCCGCTGGGCGCAGCCGAGCGGGCGGTGACATACAACGTGCGCGCCGCCGCCGCGGCGACAGCCGCGCTCGCGTTCGACGAGGCCGTGGCGGCCCTGCGCACGGCGCTCGGGCTCGGCGTTGCCAGCGACCTGCGCCGGGCGGAGATCGAGCTGGCGCTCGGAGACGCCTGCTACCGGGGCGGTCGCGGATTCGAGGCGCTGGTCGCATACCGCGAGGCGGCCGACATCGCCCGCGACCGCAGCAACGGCGAGCTGTTCGCACAGGCGGCGGTCGGATTCGAGAACGCGTGCTGGCGGATGGCGGCGATCAACGAGGGCGCGCTGGAGCTGCTCACCGAGGCGGCGGCGATCCTCCCCGAGACCGACTCGTCGCTGCGGGTGATGGTGCTGAGCGGCCTCGCCCGGGCGTGCGCGTTCGTCGGCGACCACGACCGCAGCGCCACGCTGCGGCAGGACGCGATCGCGATGGCACGGCGGATGGACGACCGCCCGGCCCTGGCCACCGTCCTCATGCGCGCCTACTGGGCGCGGGGGACGACCTCGCTGGATGAGATCCTGGCGATGCTGACGGAGTCGCGTGACCTGGCGGACGAGCTCGGCCTGATCGAGCTCCAGGCCGAGGCGATGGAGTGGCGCATCTCCGCACTGATCGCGCTCGGCGACCTCGGGGCCGCCCGCGAGGAGCTGGCCGTGGTGTTCGAGATGGCGAGCCGCGTGGGCCAGCCGTTCATCATCCACGTCGCCGAGCACTACCGCTCGGCGATCGCGCTGTGCGGCGGCCGGCTGGCCGAGGCCGAGGCCACCGCCGAGCGGTCGTTCGAGTGGGGGCGCCTGCTCACCGGCCGTGATCCATCGGGCTCCTACGGCATCCAGATGTTCGGCATCCGCCGCGAGCAGGGCCGGCTGGCTGAGCTCGCCCCGGTGGTGCGGATCCTGGCTTCGAGCGGCGACCAGGGCGGCGGATCGTGGGGACCGGGTCTCGTCGCCCTCCTGGCCGAGCTGGGAATGCACGACGAGGCCCGCAGGGAGCTGCGCCGCGTGCACCGCAGGGGCCTTTCCGAGCTGCGCGCCGGCCTGTGGCTGGCATCGCTCACCTACCTCGCCGATGCGTGCGCGCTGGTGGACGATGACCGCATCGCCCCAGATCTCTACGCCGAGCTCACGCGCCACGCGGGCGGCATCGTCACCATCGGCCACGGGGTGGCCTGCTACGGATCGGCCGACCGGTACCTCGGCATCGTCGCGGCGGTCTCCGGGGAGCACGACCTCGCCCGCTCCCACCTGGAGGTCGCGCTTGCGACCGACCGCGCCATGGGCGCCTGGACATGGCTCGCCCACACCCAGTACGAGCTCGGCCGGCTCCTGCTCAAGGGCCCGCCCGGGGACCGCGCGCGCGGAGGCGAGCTGCTGCAGGAGGCGGGCGCGCTGGCCGAGCAGATCGGGATGCCGGCGCTGCTTCACCGCATCCGGGCCGCGGGGAGTGGTCCCATCCGGCGCCAACCGCCCGACGGGCTCTCGCCCCGGGAGCTCCAGATCCTGGAGCTGGTCGCACGCGGCATGTCCAACCGCGAGATCGGCGCCGCGCTGGTGGTCAGCGAGCACACCGCGGCGAACCACGTCCGCAGCATCCTGCGCAAGACCGGCTGCTCCAACCGCACCGAGGCCACCGCCTACGCGTACCGGCGCGGGCTGACGGCGGCGCCCCGGTCGGAGTAGCATCCCCCCATGCCACTCTTTCTGATCGAACGCACATTCGCCGAGCAGCTCGAACTGACCGACGACGACGTCCGCCTGATCGAGGACATCAACGCCGATGAGGGCGTGCGATGGCTGTTCTCATTCCTGAGTGCCGACCGGCGCCGCTCGTACTGCCTGTACGAGGCCCCGTCGGCCGAGGAGATCATGGTCGCGGCCAGGCGCGCAAACGTGCCGGTCGACGAGATCGTCGCGGTCGACCGGTTCGTTCCGGAAGTCGCTCGTTCATAGCCGGCAATGAGCTGGGACGCGCGGGCCGAGGCCTACCGCACGAGCCCCACCCATCGGGCGGGCGATGACCTGGACGCGCTCGTCGCGTGGTGTGACCCGGGGCCGGGCATCGAGGCGCTGGACGTCGCGACCGGGGGCGGCCACGTCGGCCGCCGGCTGGCAGAGGCCGGCTGCCGCGTGACGACGTGCGATGCCTCGCCCGGGATGCAGCCCGACGTCGTCTGCCCCGCCGAGGCGCTCACGTTCGCCGACGGCAGCTTCGACGTGGTCGCCTGCCGGATCGCGGCCCACCACTTCGACGACGTCGGCGCCGCGGTGCGCGAGATGGCGCGCGTCACCCGCCGGCTGGTCGTGATCGAGGACACGCTCTACGCCGACGAGCAGGTCGAGGAGGCCGAGCGCCTGCGCGACCCAACCCATGTGCGCTCCTACACCGAGGCGGAATGGCGGGGGTACCTCGCCGCGGCGGGGCTGGCCGTCGAGCGGGTCGGGCTCTTCCCCAAGCGCCATCCGCTCGGGCCCTGGCTCGAGCGCACCGGGTGCACCGGCGAGACCGCCGACCGGGTGCGGCAGCTGCTGGCCGGGCGGTTGGGCGACGACGGCTCGGTCTGGCTCGACACGAAGATCCTGCTGCGCGCGAGCATGGGCTGACGCACCGGCGATGGCCGAGCGGGTGCTCACGGAAGCGGAGCTCAACCGGGCGGTGCTCGGCCGCCAGTTCCTGCTCGAGCGGCGCAGGCTGGGGCCGGCGGAGGCGATCGAGCGCCTCGGCGGCCTGCAGACCCAGTACGCCCCGTCGGGCTACATCGGGCTCTGGTCGCGCCTCGACGGATTTGCCCGCGGCGACCTGACGGCCGCACTCGAGGCCCGGAAGGTGGTGCAGGCGACCGTGATGCGGTCGACCATCCACACCGTGGCGGCGGCGGACTACCCGGTGTTCGTGGCCGGCGTGCGCGCGGCGCGGCGCGAGTCCTGGCTGCGCGCCCACCGCCGCCAGATCCCGCCCGAGATGGTGGCCGAGGCCGCCGCCCGCACGCGCACCCTCCTGGTCGCCGGGCCGCGCCGCAGCAAAGACCTGATGCAGGAGCTTGGAGTCGACAACGTGATCTGGAACGGCATCGGTCTCTGGCTCGACCTGGTGCGGGTGCCGCCGTCGGGGACATGGGAGCAGCGCCGGGCCGACCTGTATCTGACCGCCGAGCAGTGGCTGCCGCCGGTCGAGGCGACTCCCGAGCAGGGGGTCGACCTCCTGCTGCGCCGCTATCTGGCCGGCTTCGGGCCGGCGGCGGTGAGAGACATCGCCGACTGGGCGGGAGTGACCGTGCAGACGCTCACGCCCGCGGTCGAGCGGCTCGAGCCGCGCCGCTTCCGCGACGAGCGCGGCACCGAGCTGATCGACCTACGGCGGGCGCCGCTCCCCGACCCGGAGACGCCGGCACCCGTGCGCTTCCTGCCGACGTGGGACCCGACCCTGCTCGTGCACGCGCGCCGCGGCCAGATCATGCCGGAGCGGTTCCGGCCGCTCGTGTTCAACACCAAGACGCCCCAGTCGATGCCGACCTTCCTCGTCAACGGCCAGGTCGCCGGGACGTGGAAGCACGCGGGCGGCCGCGTTCTGCCGGCGCCCTTCGAGCCGCTCCCCAAAGCCGTGGAGCGCGAGGTCGCAGCCGAGGCCGAGCGCCTGGCCGCCTTCATGGCGTGATGAATATTTGGTGCCTGGCACCGGTTATTCACCGGTGCGGCGCAGCAGGGCGCGGATCGCGCCCTTGGCGTCGACGGTCACCGGCGGGCCGTGGTCGAGGCAGAGCACGGTGAAGGGAAGGTCGAGCAGCCGCTCGACGCTGCGGCGGGTCTGCACCGGGTCGTCGTGAAACTCCGGCGGGACGAAGCCGAGCCCTCTGGCAGGTGTCGTTGCCGAGCAGGTCGGAGCAGAAGAGGACGCCCGGTTCGCGCTCGCGCAGGAACGAGTAGTGCACCGGCTCGGGCCCCGGTGTGTGCACCGCCCTCAACCCGCCCGGCAGCATGTCCCCCTCGCGGTAGCGGTGATCGGGCTCGCCGTCCATCGGCACGGTGCCCTCGGGCGCCCACACCGCCGCGGCGAAGTCGCCCCGGTAGCGCCAGGCCGCGCGCTGGTGGCACTTGGCGGTGAGGCAGATCGCGGTCGGAACCGGCAGCGCCGCCAGCGCCTGCGGGGCGAGCCTCACGGGGTCGATCAGCACCATCTCGCCCTCGCCCGCGACGGCCTGTGAGCTCGAGATCGCACCGCCGATGCGGTGGTTTTGAATCCGCCAGTGCCACACGCCGTCGATGACCAGCTCGCTGGTTTCGGCGACCTCTTCGGGCTCGGTCATCGTTCGGGATCGTACCCGTGCATCCCCGCCGTCAGCGCGGCGATCATCCAGTCGTAACTGGCTCCGAGGTCGAGATCGATGCCAAAGCCGCCCAACCGCTCGAGCTCGACGAACCCATGCATCGCGCTGCGCAGGCTGCGGGCGGCATGGATGGCGGCGTCGCCCTCGAGCCCGAACCCGGCCAGCACCGCCATCACCGGCTGCAGCAGGCGCGCCGCGGCGGCGGCGAGCTCGCTGTCGCCCGCATCCGGCGCCCGCTGGAGCGCCCGGTAGAGCCCCGGCCGCTCGCGGGCGTAGGCGCGATAGGCACCGGCAAGCGCGGTGAGGGCGTCGGCTCCGGCGCGCCCCACCGCGGCGTCGCGGATGCGCTCCCCGAGCTCGGAGACGCCGCGCAGCGCCAGGTCGCGGCGAAGCCCGTCCAGGCCCGAGACGTGGTTGTAGAGCGACGGCGGGCGCACCCGAAGCTCCGCGGCCACTGCGCCCAGGGTGAGCTCGTCGAACCCGTCCCGATCGGCCAGGCCGGCGGCCGTGTCCACCACGACGGCGCGCGAGAGCCCCCGGCGCTCGCCCACCTACGCCGCCACGGGCAGATCGCCGGACACCGCCGCGAGGGCGCGATCGATGCCGGCCAGCGGATCGACCACCACCGGGCCATGCCCGACCGCGAGCGCCGCCGGCTCAAGCGCTCGCAGCATCGCCGCCGTGCGGTTCGCGGTCGGCCGGTCCCAGGTCGACATGCCGACGAGCGGGAAGCGAGGATTGATCCGCCCCGTGGTCGAGACGCCTCCCAGCGTCGAGAAGGCGTCGCCGGCGATCAGGGTGCCGTCACGCTCGTCGAGCAGGGCGATATGTCCCGGCGTGTGCCCGGGCGCCGCCACCACGAGCAGCGATCCGACGTGTTCGCCGGACTCGAGCAGGCGGGTGGGCACGGTGGTCACCTTGGGCCATCCCCCCCGCAGCTTGGATTCCGGCTCGCCGGGTTCGAAGCCGCGGTCGCCGTGGAGCAGGCGCGCCTCGCGCGTCGACACCGCGACCTCGGCGTCGGGCAGGCGGGCCGCCAGGGCGTCGAGCGAGCCCGCATGGTCGGAGTGCGCGTGGGTGAGGACGATCCGGGTGATCGGGCGCTCGAGCCCGGCCGCGGCGGCGAGGATGCCCTTGGCGCTCCCCGAGATCATCGTGTCCACGAGCGTCAGCCCGCCGTCGTCGTCGGAGACGAGATAGGCGTTCACGAACCCCAGCCGCGTCAGCCGGGTCAGATTGGGGCGTTCATGTCGGTCTCGCATGGGTGTCTCTCCCTGGTTTGACTTCCAGTATTAGTTTATAGACTAACACACGTAGTCAGACGGTGCAAACCCTCCCCACTCTGGGGGATGCAAGATACGTCGAAGCGGCGACGGATTCCTGGAAATACGGCCGATAGAGGCCCAAGTCATGGCAGCGCCCCTCGAAGCCGCCCTCGCACTGATCGCCGTGGGCGTGATGTACTCGCTCCTGCTCTGGGCGCGGCGTGCCCACGCGGTGCGCCGCGACGCCACCCGGGCCGAGGCCCGCGAGCGCCTCGAACCGGTCGCCCACGCCCTGCTCGACGGGGAGCCGGCGGGTACCGCGGCTCGCCGCGACGAGCGGGCGCTGACCGAGATCCTGGCTGACCTCGCCCCCGCGCTCACGGGCGAGTCGCGCGCCGCCATCGCCGGGCACTTCGAATCGAGTGGAGCCGTCGCCCGCGTCAGCCGCCGCCTCGCCGACCCCCGCGCCCACCGCAGGGCCGAGCACGCGGCGATGCTCGGCGACATGTGCAGCCAGCTTGCGGAGGTGCCGCTGCTTCAGGCACTCAACGACCGCGACCCCGACGTCCGCCTGGCCGCCGCGCGCAGCCTCGGCCGGCTGCGGCCGCGCACCGCCGCCGGGCCGCTGCTCTACGCGCTCGTCCAGGGACTCGTCCCGCGGGCCGTTGCCGCCAGCGCCCTGATCTCGATCGGCACCGCCGCCCTGCCGGGCATCCGCAACCTCCTGCGCGACGAGGAGCCCGCGGCCCGCGCGAGCGCCGTCGAGCTTCTGGGCAGGCTGGGCAACCCGCGCGACAGCCTCTCGCTGCGCGAGCGGCTCGGCGACGACGCGCCGCTCGTGCGCCGGCGCGCGTGCGAGGCGCTGGCCCGCCTGGGCGCCGACGACGTGGGCGACGCGCTCGAGGAGCTCCTGAGCGACCAGGTTGCCGACGTGCGCATCTCGGCGGCGACCGCGCTCGCCACGGTCGGCGACGAGCGCAGCGCGCCGACGCTCCTGCGGCTCGTGCAGCATGACTGTGTCGAGGTGGCCGAGGTGGCCGCGCAGGCCCTGGCGGCGGTCGCCCCCACGCTTGTGGTGCACCTGGGCGGCGAACCGGATGCGCATCCCCAGCTGCGCCACGCCGCCAGCCTGCTCGAGGCCGGTGTGGCGTGAGGACGATGGTCGAGGTGGTCGGCCTCGCCTCGACCCTCTACGCGCTGACGCTCAACCTGTCCTACCTGCTCCTGTGGCCGCTCGCACGACGGGGGATGACCCGCACGGTGCGGCGGCGCAGCTGGGCCTGGCACGAGGAGGCGTTCGCCTCGCCGCTGACGCCGGGCATCTCGATCGTCGTGCCGGCGTACAACGAGGAGACGGTGATCCTGGAGTCGGTCTCGTCGCTCCTGGCCCAGCGCTACTCGCTGTTCGAGCTCGTGCTCGTCGACGACGGCTCGACCGACCGAACCGCGCAGACGCTGATCGACGCGTACGACCTGCGCGAGGTGTCGCCGGCGCCGCGTGGCCGGCTCCAGTACGAGCCGATCACCGAGATGTACCGGGGCACGACGCCACACGACATCACCCTCGTCCGGAAGGCGAACGGCGGCCGGGCCGACGCACTCAACGCCGGCCTGGACGTCGCCCGCCACCCGTACGTGTGCATCACCGACGCCGATTCGATCCTCGATCCCGATGGGCTGACGGTGATGGTGCGGCCGGTGCTCGAGGATCCCGATCGGGTGATCGCGGTGGGCGGCACGATCCGGGTCGGCAACTCGTGCCGGATCGAGTCGGGCCGCGTGGTCGAGGCGCGGATGCCCAGCGGCAGGCTCGCCGCCTATCAGGTGATCGAGTACCTGCGGGCGTTCCTGTTCGGCCGCGTTGCCTGGGACACCATCGGCGCACTCGTGATCGTCTCGGGAGCCTTCGGGCTGTTCCGGCGCGACGTCCTCGACGAGGTCGGCGGGTACTGGACGGACACCGTGGGCGAGGATTTCGAGCTGACCGTGCGGCTGCACAGGCACATGCGTGACAGCCGCCGGCCCTACCGGATCACGTTCTGCCCCGACCCCGTCTGCTGGACCGAGGTTCCGTCCGACATGGGCTCGCTCGGCCGCCAGCGCCGCCGCTGGCACCGCGGCCTGTGGGAGTGTCTGTGGCGGCACCGGTCGATGATGCTGCGGCGCCGCTACGGCACGCCCGGCATGATCGCCCTGCCGTACTTCCTGACGTTCGAGTTCCTGGGCCCGGTGATGGAGGCCGCCGCCTGGATCGCGTTCCCGATCGGCCTCGCCCTGGGGATCGTCGACTACCACCTGGTGGCGGCCTTCATCTTCTGCTCGTGGGTGCTGGGATCGCTGGTGACGCTGGTCGCGTGCGGGTTCGAGGAGCACGGCTACCGCAACTACCGGCGCGGTCGCGACCTGGGCCGGATGATGTGCCTGGCGGTGTTCGAGAACATGTGGTTCCGCCAGCTGATCGACCTCTACCGCCTCGCCGGCATGTACGACATCGCCCGGCGCAAGCGGGGCTGGGGCGCAATGCGCCGCACCGGCTTCCAGTCGCCCTAGCAGCACCCTTCCTTGTAGCGGCACGCGAGGCAGTGCCAGGACGCCTTCGTCCAGATCATGGTGGCCGCGCAGCGCGGGCACGGCTCGCCTCCCGCCCCGGGCGCGGTGGCCGCGCAGTCCGGCCGGTGTGCGACGATCGTTCGGAGCTTCGGCTCGCGGGCGGCCATCCGGTCACCCTACCCGGGCCGGTGGACGGCTCCCGAACACTTCGCTAACGCCTTGCCCACACCCCCTTCACGAGTCGATCGGTAGCGTGCGCAGCGTGAGTCACGCTGGGGGGACGATGACGAGCGCTCCATCACGCGACCTCGCCTCCGAGGACCTGTGGCGCTCCTCGCAGGAGCGGGCGGTGCGACGGCGGGCGGCGGCCCGGCAGATGCGCATCGCCATGCGCGTCAGCGTCCCCCCGGCCGTGACCGCCGGCGGTGACGAGAGCCTCGGCACGCGAGCGGCCGCGATCGCCGAGCGCCACCTGGGCACGCCCTACCGCTTCGGCGGCTGCGATCCGGCGGGCTTCGACTGCTCGGGCCTCGTGGTGCACGTGTACGCCGAGCTCGGCGTACGGCTGCCCCATTTCGCGGCCGCCCAGTACCGCGCGGGGCGCCGCATCGGCATCGACGACCTCCATCGCGGTGACCTCGTCTTCTTCGACGGGCTCGACCACGTCGGCATCTATGCGGGCGGCGGCCGGTTCATCCACGCACCCCACGCGGGCGGCGACGTGCGCGTCTCGAGCCTCAGCGGCGGCTGGTACGCCGACCACTGCGAGGGCGCGGTTCGGATCGCCTGCCCAGGCCCCGATCACCAGGGGCCCGGGCAGGAGTAACGCGGCTACCGCTGGACGCTGGCCTTGCCGATCAGCGCGTGCGGCGTGTTGGAGCGAATTGCCTTCGGGTTCACGGTGAATCCAAGCAGGTACAACTCGCCCTCGACGCTGCCCTGTTCCCGAGCGTACAGGCTATGGCCCGGAGCAACGGCAAAGCCCGGCTCGAAGCCGTACTGGTAGGCGTTGATCGACCCCGGGTTGACGTCGAAGATGAGCGAGGGCGGGGTGCAGGTCTGCGTCGTAAACAACAGGATGTTGTTGGCGAGCCCCGGCGACGGATTCGCGAAGAAGTCGAACGTCGCCTGCTTGAGCACGAAGCCCTTGTGGAGCGGCGCGGTGGCCACCTTCGTGCACGTGCCTACGGTGAAGTTGGTGCGGACGTACTCCTTGAACGCCGCCGGTGTTGCTTCGGCCACCTGCAAACTGCCCGACGTGGTCACCTTGGCGGAGTTCCCGTTCGAGCCGATGATGCCGACCTGGCCCGCGGCCACCGCCATGGCGGGCGCGATCAGCGCACCCGCCGCGAGGCCGATCGCGATCCACGCCGCGCCGGACAAGTTCCGAATTCTGGACATGCACTGCTCCTTTGTCTCATTGCAATGGACGGGGGCCTTTTCGCTGCGAACCGTTGACGTCCTTCCACACGCGTAGGCTGGAGACGTGGAGCTGGTCGAGATCAGGCTGGCATCGGCGCGGTCCGACGCGCAGCGGTCGCTCTACGCCGAGCTGCTCGGACTGGACGTATCCCAGACAGCGGGCGCGCTCGCCGTCCAGATCGGCGCGACCCGGCTCGTGTTCGAAGCCGGGCCGGCCTCACCCCAGCATTTCGCCATCCGCATCCCCTCCGCCGCGTACGCCGACGCGCTGGCCTGGCTCGGCTCGCGGGTGGAGCTGCTCCGGGACGGCGAGGGCGGGCAGGCGTTCGCGTTCCCCGACTGGAACGCCGACGCGATGTATTTCCGCGACCCGGACAAGAACGTCGTCGAGCTGATCGCCCACCACGACCTGCCCGAGCCGTATCGGCCGCCGTTTCACCCCGGCGCGATGCTCGCGGTGTGCGAGGTGGGCGTCCCGGTCGACGACGTCGGCGACTACCTGGACTGGCTCGAGCGCCGCACGGGTGCGCGCCGCTGGAGCGGCGACGGCGGTGACCTTCGCGGCGGCCGGCGACAAGCGCGGATCGCTGATCGTCGTCCGCCGCGGCCGGATCTGGTACCCGACGAAGGACGCCGAGGCGACGAAGGAACCCCGCCGGATCGACTTCGGCTAAGCCCGCTCGGGAACGCCGGCGTCGAGGGGCCGGCGGCGCAGGCGCACGCCCATCCCGGCACACACGAGCACGACCGCACCGGCGGCGATCAGGACGTCTCCGACCGAGTAGACGTTGCCCATCGGGATCCACGCCGGCACCGGCCAGCGGTCGATCAGCCAGGCCAGATGCGGGTGCACCGCGACGCGCGCTGTTGTTGTGCACGCCGTGCTCGCGCACGCCGGCGGCGCGCAGCGCCGATCGCAGGGCGGGCATGTGGCCGCCGTTTGCAGCACCGCGGCGAGATTGCAGAACATGCCCAGGCCGACCACGGCGGCCCCGGGAGGCGCAGGTTGACCGCGGCAGCCGCGATCAGCACCGCGTAGGAGAGCAGCCAGAGCCCCGTCGCAAGCGAGTTGCCGATGCTCCACGGCAGCACGCCCGACGGATACCCGGCGACCTGCAGCCCGATGGCCACGTAGAAGAGCCACGGCGCCCGTATCGGCATCGTCGCGAGCGCCGACACGCGGCCGCCCAGCACACACCCCAGGATGACGCCGAGCGCGACGGCGAGCGCGAGCACCATCAGCCGGCGGCCCGGATGCTCGTCTCGACCGGCTCGACGGACTGGAGCCGCTCGAGCGCCGCCACCACGCGGGCGTCGAACTGCGTCCAGCAGCGCTTGCGCAGCTCGGCGATGGCCGCCGTCGGCGTGCCCGCCGCCCGGTAGCAGCGATCCGACGTCATGGCGTCGAAGGCGTCGGCGACGAGGATGATGCGCGAGCCGAGCGGGATCTCCTCGCCGGTCAGCCCGACGGGATACCCGGAGCCGTCCCACCACTCGTGATGGTGCAGGATCCAGCGGTCGACGGGCGAGACGCCGAGCCCCTCCAGGAGCCGCGCGCCGAGCACGGGATGCTCGCGCATCACGCGCAGCTCGTCGGGGTCGAGCTTGCCGGGCTTCTGCAGAATCCGGTCGGGGATCGCGATCTTGCCGAGGTCGTGCAGCAGGCCGGCCAGGCGCACCTGTTCGACGACCTCGACGTCGAGCCCCATGGATCGCGCGATCGCCTCGGCCAGCCGGGAGACCGACTGGGAGTGAGCGCCCGCATAGGTGTCCTTGGCGTCCACCACCCGGATCAGCCCCTCGGCCGCGCGCAGCCGCGCGTGCCGCTCGGCCGCCTCGGCCAGCTCCGCGGGCGTGTACGACCGCACCACCGACGGGCTGTACTCGCAGGACCGGTTCTTGCCGTGATTCTTGGCCCAGTAGAGCGCCGCATCGGCGACGTCGTAGAGCTTCTCGCGATCGTCGGCGTGCTCGGGGTACACCGCCAGGCCCGCGCTCACGGTGACCGGCTCACCGTGGGGGAACTCCGTCGCGGCCAGCCGGCGGTGCACGCGGTTGAGGCTGACGCCGGCGACCTGTGCGCTGTGGCCGGGCAGGAGCACCGCGAACTCCTCGCCGCCGATCCGGTAGGCGGCGCCGGCACCGCACTCCTCGCGCAGAACGTCGGCAACCACCCGCAGGACGGCATCGCCGACCGGGTGGCCGAAGCGGTCGTTGATGTCCTTGAAGGCGTCGAGGTCGATCAGCGCGAGCGACATGATGCCGACGTCCTCCTCGGCGGCCTCAAGCGTCCGGCGCAGATCGATCTGGAAGGAGCGGTGGTTGCCGAGACCGGTGAGCGCGTCGGTCTCGGCGTCACGCACCGCGAGCACGGTGCGGTAAGAGGAGCGCAGATACAGGGCCAGCGCGAACACGGGCCCCGCGAGCAGCAGCTCGAGCGGCGGGTCGACCTTCCAGAGCGACACCGCGAGCGCCGAGATGAATGCCATGATCAGGAACGCCGGCCCCGGATGGCGGATGTAGCCGCGAGGCGCGTCGCGAAGCGGGATCTGCTGCGCCAGCGCGACGGCAACGGCCACGAGCGAGACGTTGGTCACGACGTAGGCCGCGCCGCCCGCGAAGGCCAGCACGGTCAGCTTGGCGGCGTCTCCGGGCCGGATCGTGCCGCCGTTCCATCCCAGCAGGAACCCCGGCAGGGCCGAGGCGAAGACCGAGAGCGCGTACGCGCAGGTGTTGAACAGGCCGCGCAGCGAGAAGCCGCGCTCGACCCCCTCCACGACCGCGGTGGCCAGAAGTGCGGCGATGACCGCGTACTGCCAGCCGAACAGGATCTGGGACGCCAGGAGGAACACGAAGGCGAGCGAGACCTTGCGGGCGCCGTGCTCGTCGAGGGGCACCGGCTTGAACTCGGCCGCCAGCGCGGCAACCGCGAACACCAGCACCCCTGCGATGGTCCCCATGGTGGGGGAAGACGCGGCCACCTTGAGGATCGCCCCGACCGCAACTGGCACGGTCAGCGCGATGACGGTGACGACGTATCGGAGCAGCCGGGGCGGGAGAGCAGCGGGAGCAGGCGTGGTGGCGGCGGTGGTCACGGTTCGATCCTTTATCGGCCGGGACCGGCGCCCTCGTTAGCCTGCCCCCGATGCTCGAAAGTCGGCTTACTGCCAGCGAATGCCGGCGCCGGACGCGATCGCAAAGGACGCGATGGCACCCAGAGCAAGCGCAACGCGGATGGTGGCGGAATTCCACTTGATCATCAGGCGCACCTCCCTCTCGGAGCGGTGGGGTCAGGGCAGGTGACGTCCACGGCCGTCGGATGGGTGAACCGGCCGCTGGTCCGAGCTTCGGGGGGCCCGGAGGCGTCTCTCTCGTTATGGGTGAGAGCCGCAGGGGCCGAATCCCCCGCCAGAGTGATCGGTGCCAGACCCTTCCAGCGGATGCGGCGTGTGTGCGCCTGTGCGTTCCGGGCCTTCAGTATCATCGGCGGTTGTGACAGTGGAGGCACGCATCCTGGATGCGGTCGCCGCCGGCAGGGATGAGTTGGTCGAGCTGACGACGCGGCTGATCGAGTTCGACACAACCGCCCGAACGCCGGACGACCCGCCCCGTCAGGAGGCCGACCTCCAGGCATACCTGGGCGACCGCCTGAACGCGGCCGGAGCCGCCGTCGACGTCTGGGAGCCAGATCCCGCCGACATCGCCGGGTCGCGCCAGATGCCACCCGGCCTGCGGTTCGACGGGCGCCCGCAGCTGGCCGCGCGCTTCGCCGGCGCGGGCGACGGGCACAGCCTGCTCCTGAACGGCCACATCGACGTCGTCCCCTCCGAGCCGCGCGATCGCTGGACGAGCGACCCCAACCGGGCCGAGATGCGCGACGGCAACCTGTACGGCCGCGGCTCGTGCGACATGAAAGGCGGGGTCGCCTGCATGGTGTTCGCGGCCGAGGTGCTGGCGCGCCTGGGCGTGCGCCTGCGCGGAGACCTGATCGTGAACACCGTCACCGACGAGGAGTCGTCGGGGGCGGGCGGCCTGGCGGCCGTGCGCCACGGCGTGCGCGCCGATGCGGGGATCGTGCCCGAGCCGACCGCGTTCGAGGTGTGGGTGGCGTGCCGAGGATCGCTGACGCCGACCTTTACGGTCACCGGCAGGCCCGGCCATGCCGAGATGGCCCAGCCGCACTGGCGCGACGGCGGCGCGGTCAACGCGATCGAGAAGATGGGCGTGGTGATGGACGCGGTCGCACGCCTGCGCGAGGAATGGCGCGGCAGCCCCGAGCAGCGCCACGCGCACCTGCCGCCGGGCGACATCGTCCCGGTCAAGATCAGCGGCGGGGAGTGGACGGTGACCTACCCGGCGACATGCCGCATGACGTGCGAGGTCACCTACCTGCCGGGCCGGGCCGACGCCGAGGGTTGGGGCCGGGACGTCGAGGCCGAGATCGCCGCCTTCGTGGCGCGCGCGGCCGAGGCCGACCCGTGGCTGCGCGAGCATCCGCCGGTCGTCGAATGGGATCTCGACATCCCGCCGGCCGAGGTCGACCCGGCGCTTCCGATCGTCAAGACGATGCTGCGCGCGACCGCCGCGGCCGGCCGGCCCGGCGTCCTGGGCGGGCTCGACTCGTGGTTCGACGCGGCCACCTTCACGCGCTTCGGCGGCACACCGTCGATCGGGTACGGCCCGCGCAGCATCGCCTGGGGGCACACGGTCGACGAGTATGTCCCCGTCGAGGATCTGGTCGCCTGCACGCAGGCCATCGCGCTCGCCGCGGTGGAGCACTGCGGAGTCGCGGGGTGACCGCGCCGCCGAGGATCGCGAATCCCGACGACGCCGCCGTGGTCACCCGGCTCCTGAAGGCGTTCTTCAGCCACGAGGGCCGCGAGGTGCGGCATCTGCGCCAGAATGTCGAGGCCATCCTGTACGACCCCGGCCGGGGGTTCTTCACGCTGTCGGGCGACGCCGCGGTCGCGACCACCACGGTGCGCATCTCGGCCAGCGGCGGCGCCAGTGCCGAGATCGAGGAGATCTGGGTGCAGCCGTCGGCGCGCGGCCGCGGACTGGGCGCGAGCCTGCTGCGAAGCGCCGTCGACGAGTGCCGCCGGCGCGGCATCGAGTCGATCGAGCTGCGGGTCACGCCGGACGACCGCGAGGTCGGGATCCCCGACTTCTACACCAAGCAGGGCTTTCGCCACCGCGGCCTCCAGATCATGGAGTTCACCGGCGAGTAGGATGGGCCGATCGAGCCGAGAGGAGTCCCGATGAGCGTCGCAGCGAAGGGCGCCGGCTGGCAGATCGACGAGGTGAACGAGATCCCGCCCGTCAAGCCCGACTGGCCGGCCACGTGGAAGTCCGTGCGCCACCACTTCGGCATCACCGCGTTCGGCGTGAACGCGGTCACCAAGGACGCGGGGAAGGTGCTGATCCCCGAGCACGACGAGGCGGAGTCGGGCCAGCAGGAGCTCTACTTCGTCCACGCGGGCGAGGTGGTGGCAACGCTCGACGGCGAGCGCACCACGGTGCCGGCGGGCGGGATGATCGCCTGCGAGCCCGCGGTCAAGCGCACGTTCGAGTCGAGCGCCACACCGACCACGCTGCTCGTCATCGGCGCGCCCGTGGGGGCGGCGTACGAGGTCGGCGCGTGGGAGCTCTAGATGGGTTATCCCCAATCCCCGTGATGGCCCGGGCGGCGAGAACCGAGCATCGCAAGAACGCAGGGAGCGTTCATACTGGTTCAAGTATGGGCGCGACCGAGAAGCGTCAAGGCGGAGCCTTGAGGCGGTCGTGGTGCGTCTGCGATTACGCAGACGCACCACGCGCGAGGCGACGGTTCGCAGCCGCAGCGCCGCCAGTCTTCTGCCTCTCCACCGCCGTGGGCGGCGGCCGGGCGCGCGGGGGTTGGGGATGACCCATCTCTCCGGGCGGAGGGTCAACATCGCCGACCCGGCGTTCGCCTACGACGGCGACGACCCGGAAGGGTTCCGGGCCGGGATGCTGCGCATCGGCCCGCTGATCGGCGGCGCCCTGTTCGGCATGAGCGTGTACGAGCTTCCGCCCGGGCAGGCGATCTGCCCGTACCACTACGAGTACGGCGACGAGGAGTGGCTGATCGTCCTTCAGGGCCGGCCGACGCTGCGCCATCCCGAGGGCGAGGACGAGCTCGCGCCGTGGGACGTGGCCTGCTTCCCCGAGGGCCCCTCGGGCGCGCACGCCGTGCGCAACCGCACCCCCGACACCGTGAGGGTGCTGATGGCGTCGACCAAGAGCAGGACGGCGGCCAGCGTCTACCCCGACAGCAACAAGATCGGGATCTGGACCGGCAACAAGGCCGACGACGTGATGGTGCGCCGCAGCGACGCCGTCGGCTACTGGGTGGACGAGCCGAAGGGCAGCGTAACGACCTGAAGCGCGGTGCCGCCGGCGTCGCCGTCCGCGCCGTCTGTGACCTCGCGGCGCAGGATGGCAAGGCCGATCGGCCCGAACCGCTCGGAGTCGGCGACCGACGTGACCCGGCCGACGTCCGCTCCGGCGACGGTGACGCGGGTTCCGGGCGCCGGCGCCGGCGCGGCGAAGCGCAGGCCGCGCAGGCCGCGGTTGGCGCGGCCTCGGTAGTGCAGCCGGGCCACCGGCTCCTGGCCGGGGTAGCAGCCCTTGGTGAAGCTGATCGCGCGCTCGACGAGACCGGCCTCGGCGGGCATCGAGTCACCGTCGAACTCGCGCCCGTAGCGGGGGATGCCCGCCTCGATGCGGGCCACCTCAAAGGCGTCGCCGGAAGCCGCGCCGCCGCCGTTCGGGGCAGACGCCAGCAGCCGCTCCGTCCCGATCGGCGTCTCGAGCTGCGCGAGCGCGCCATCGGCGTCGCCCCACACGAGCGCGTGGCCCGCCGGCTCGATCGCCACCTGCTTGCGAAAGCGCGCCCGCAGCAGCGTGCCGAGGACGTCGTCCACCGTCTCCGGGGGGCACGCGAGCACCAGATCGTCGCCGATGCGGAACACCTCGAGGTCGGCGATCACGCGCGCCTTGGGCGTGAGCAGGAGCGCGTACGTCCCCGCCCCCGGCGCGAGCGCCTCGACGTCGTTTGTCACCATGCTCTGCAGGTACGTGACCGCGTCGCGGCCACTCGCCCGCAGGAACCCTCGCTCGAGCACGGCTGCCATGTCCGCAGGGTACTACCGCCCCCGCCCGCACCGGTAGAGTGACGCCCTTGCCCGCCTCGCCCACCGATCTCTTCTGCGACCGGCTGCAGGCGCTGGTCGACACCGACTCGCCGTCGGAGGGCACCGAGCAGGAGGGTGTGGCCGAGCAGGTGGCGGCGTGGCTCGCTCCGGCCGGGTGCGCGCAGATGTGGGTGGATGAGCCCGACAACCCGGCCCGCAGCCTGGTCGTCACCCTACCCGGCGACGGCGGCCCGATGGTGGCGCTGCTCGGCCACCCCGACACCGTCTTCCCGCCCGGGACGACCACGAACTGGCGGTTCCGGCGCGACGGCGATCGCTGCACCGGCCCCGGCGTCGCCGACATGAAGGGCGGCCTGGTGCTCGCGGCCATGGCCATGGAACGGCTCGCCGCGCTGCCCACGCGGCCGTTCTCGGAGCTGCGCCTGCTGGTGTGCGCCGACGAGGAGGTGCGCCTGCGCGCGCCGGCCGCGAGCGACCACGCCCGCGGCGCCGCCGCCGCGCTCGTCTTCGAGTGCGGGCGCCGAAACGGCGACATCGTCTCGGCGCGCAAGGGTGCACTCTGGCGCACCCTGTACCTGCACGGGCGGCCGGCGCACGCGGGTGCCGACACCGCCCTCGGCCGCAGCGCTGTCTCGGCGCTCGCCCGCGAGGTGCTGCGCATCGAGGGTCTGGCCGACGGCCGGCCCGACATGACGTCGGTGATCACCACCGTCACGGGCGGCGACGCGGCGAACACCGTCCCGGGGCAGGCCCGCGCCACGATCGACATCCGCTCGGGCGTGGCCGCCGACCTCGAGTTCGCCGAGGCCGAGCTCGAGCGGCCGAGCACCCACCCCGGCGTCACCGCAGAGCTCGACGACCGCGGCACGTGGCCGCCGATGCCCGTCGCCGCCGACCTCGTCGAGCTCGCCCTGGGCCACGCCCGCGCCGTCGGCCTGCAGATCGGCACGGAGCGCTCGGGCGGGGTCTCGGACGGCTGCTGGACGGGCGAGTGGGGGATCCCGACGCTGGACGGCCTCGGCCCGGTCGGAGGCGACGATCACACCGAGGCCGAGTGGATCGAGGTCGCGAGCCTCGAGCAGCGGCTCGAGCTCACCGTCCGCCTGATCCAGAGCGTCTGTGCCGCGTAGCCGCTAGGAACGCGGTGCGTAGATCGGGACGCCGGCGACGGTCGCGGCCAGCCGGTAGCGGCGGGCGAGGATGGCGGCGACCCGGCCCGACGGATCCATCGATCCCGGCGAGTTGATCTGGACCACGAGCGCCGGCGGCCGCCGGCCGGCCAGCATCCGGCGCGCCTGGCCGAGCGCCCCCGGGATGGCCTGGATGTTCCGGAACCACATGTAGCGCAGGGAGGGATCGCGGTCGGCCAGGTAGTAGATGTCGGCGGCGGCCCACATCACGAAGATGCGCTGGTGCGGGTTCGTGTGCGCGCGGATGTAGCGGACAACCGCGGCGTCGGTCGTCAGGTGCGGATCGGCCGGGAAGACCGCCCGCGCCTGGGCGTTGGGCGAGTCGAACCACAGCGGCACCGTGACGAACGCCGTCACGGCCACCGCGGCCGCCACGACGGCGATCCCGGCCGGACTGCGCCGGCGCCACAGCTCGGCTCCGCCGATCCCCGCCAGAAGCGCGAGCGGCGGCACCATCTGCTGGTAGTAGTGGTTGTGGAAGTTGCCGCCGCCGATCACGCCGAGCGTCGCGAACCCGAGCCACAGAATGCCGAGCAGGGGCCAGCGCCGCCAGCCCATCACGGCCACCAGGGCGAGGACGCCGCAGGCCCCGCGCCGCCGGTCCGAGCGAATCGAGGGCCTGGTGCAGCCGGGCGCTGAATGACCCGGTCAGGATCGAGTCGGCCTGGTCGCGGTAGGTGACCATCGCGTACCACCAGTCGTGGAAGTTCGGCGCGCTCAGGGCCGCGACCACGACGGGCGTGAATGCGGCCGCCACCAGCGCCGCCGCCGGGGCGAGTCCCGCCCGCCGCCGCGTCCACACGAGGTACACGGCGGCGGCCGCTCCGGCGTCGAAGGCCGACTGCTTCACGAGCACCGCACAGCCGGTCAGGAGCCCCGCCACCACCAGCCACCGCATCGCTCCGCCCTGCAGATAGAGCACGAACGCCAGCATCGAGGCAACGGCAACCACGGTGGCCAGCAGCTCACCCGACAGCGTGAACGACTCGATGAACGGCGAGGAACCGACGGTTGCCATCGTCAGGCCTGCGATGGTTGCGGGTATTCTCCCCGCCAGCCTGGCGGTGACCACCATGGTCACGGCGGCCAGCAGCGCCGCCGCCACGGCTGCAAGCGCGCGCAACGCCTCCGCGGAGCCGCCATCGATATGGAGCATCGCCCGAAAGACGAGCAGCAAGCCCTGCGGGCGGTCGACCCAGGCGTTCCCGTACAGGACGGCGCCACGGCTCCAGAGCCGGGCAACCTCGGCGTACCCACCCTCGTCGGCGGTGAGGGGGGTGCGGAAGAAGGGCAGCCGGACGAGCACGGCAAGCGCCATGGCGGCGGCGACGGCGAGCGCTGGGGGCCACCGCGCCGCAACATCGACCGTCCAACGGCGGTGCTCGCCGGGGTCGCGTTCGCGATCGCCCTGCTTGCGCAGATCCTGACGTTCGGGGTGTCGCTCACCCCCGACCGCTACATCCTGGTGCTGCTGGCTCCCGCCCTCGTCCTGGGCCGGGGCCGCCGGTTCATGCTCGATTGGGTCCCCTTCGTGCTTCTGATCGTCCTGTACGAGGAGTCTCGCGGAATCGCCCACACCCTGCACCCCAGTCCCTACTACCGGCCTCAGCTCGATATCGAGAAGTTCCTCTTCTTCGGCCACGTCCCGACCGTGGTGCTGCAGAACTGGATGTGGACGGGGACGCTGCAGTGGTACGACCAGTTTCTCTCGCTGATGACGCGTGTCCACTTCATCGTGCCGCCGACGCTCGCGTTCGGGCTGTGGCTGAAGCGGCGGGCGCTCTACTACCGGTTTGCCGCAACCCTGCTCGTCCTGTCCTACGCCGGGGCGTTCACCTTCTGGCTGTACCCGGCGGCGCCGCCCTGGGCGGCGGCAGCCAAGGGCCTGATCCCGCCGCTGGCCAACCCGGCCGGGGTGCAGGCGGCGAGCTCCCCGCTCCCGACCAATTCGGGGCCCCTGTACGAGCTCGTGGCCGGCAACCCGTACGCGGCGATCCCCTCGCTCCACGAGGGCTACGCGATGCTGGTATTTCTGTTCGTGGTCATGCTGGCGTGGAACACCCGCTGGCGCTGGTGGGTGACGGCACCGGCGCTCCTCTACCCGATCGTCCAGTCGATCGCGGTCGTGTACACGGCAAACCACTACGTCATCGACCTGATCATCGGCGGCATCTATGCCGTGGTCTGTGTCCTCGGCGTCCGCCACGTGTGGCGGCGGCTGGGGCTGCCCGAATGAGCGACACCCTCGTCGCCGCGTCGGCCACTCCCGATCCTCCGGAACGCATCGATGCGCGGTCGCTGGCCGCCTCGCTGCGCTATCCGCTGACGGTGTTCGCCCTGAGCCGGCTGGCGGTGTACGGCCTGATCGCCGCCGCCGGGTGGACGGCGCGGATCCCGCGCGAGTCGGGCATCTCCTACCACGCGCTGTTCGGGCCGCTCGGACAGTGGGACGCGGTCTGGTACCGCTGGATCGCCGAGCACGGCTACGACCCGGCCATCGGGCACGGGAACACGGCCGCGTTCTATCCCCTGTACCCGCTCACATGGAGGGTCGTGTCCGTCCTGCCCGGGCCGATGACGCTCTGGGGCAGCGTGCTCTCGTCGCTCGAGTTCGCGGCCGCGCTCTGCATCCTGTACACGATCACGGTGCGCCGCTACGACGAGCGCATCGCCCGGCGCACGGTGCTCTATCTGGCGATCTTCCCGCTCAGCTTCGTGTTCTCGCTGCCCTACGCCGAGAGCCTGTTCCTGCTGCTCGCCCTCCTGGCCTTCGTGCTCACCTGGCACGGCCGCTGGTGGTCGGGCTGCGCGGTCGCCGCGCTCGCCGTGCTCGCCCGGCCGGTGGGGATCGCGCTCCTCCCCGCCCTGGCCTGGCGCCGCTATCGCAGCGAGGGCCGGCGCTGGCAGGCATACCTGCCGCTGCTCCTCCTGCCGGCGGCCGAGCTCGCATTCTTCCTCTACCTGGGCTGGCGCACGGGCAACTTCATGGCCAGCCCCGACGCGCAGGCGCGTGGCTGGGGCCGCGGCGTCTCGGTGCTGCCGTGGGTGGTGGTCTACACGCTGCTGGCACGACGTGTTCGAGAGCGGCCATCTCCGCTTCCTGGTGCACGTCGCCTTCACGCTCTTCTGGTGCGGCCTCTTCTACCGCGCCTGGCGGATGCGGATGCCGGGCGAGTACCTGATCTTTGCGGGGCTGATGGTGATCCTGCCGACGAGCGGCGGCCTGCTGGTCTCGATGGGCCGGTTCGGCATGGTCGCCTTCCCGTTCTTCTGGGCGCTGGCCGACCTCGGCAAGGACGAGCGCGTGGACACGCTGGTGAAGACGGCGTTCCCGCTCCTCTTGGGGGCGCTGGTGATGATCACCTACACGGCCCGCACCTTCACCCCCTGACCGCTGAATAACTGGGGCCTGGCCCCAGTTATTCACCAGTTGGGGCTGGGGCGAGCAGGTGGTGGACCGCCAGATTCGCGTGCTCGCCGAAGCCGGCGCATGCCTCGCGGACGCGCGGTTCCGGCCAGATCGGGTCGTCCGAGAACCACCTCGCCACCGCCTTGCGCACACCCAGGTCGCCGGGGGCGAAGGCGTCCGGGCGGCCCAGGCAGCGGGCCATGAACCAGTCGACCGTCCAGCCGCCGATGCCCGGAAGCGCCAGCAGCCGGAGGCGCACCGCGTCGTCGTCGAGGCCGGCCAGGTCGAGGTCGGCCTCGGCCAGTGCCGAGATCGCCCGGATCTTGGCCCGCGAGAGCCCCACGCCCCCGAAGTCCGCGTCGGCGACGGCCGCCTGGCGCGGGAAGGCCCACACCTCGACGCCGCCCAGCTCCGCCCGGCAGCCGAAGCGGCGCACGAACCGGCCCCGGATCGCGCACGCCGCCAGGAGCGACACCTGCTGCGCGGTCACGAAGGTCACCAGCGCCTCGAAGGGGTCGGCCAGAAGCGGCGGCCGAAGCCCGGGTGCGCGGGCCGCGATCCGGGGCTGGGCGCGCACGAACGCCGCCAGGTCGAACCCGGCCCCCACCAGATGCAGCACCTCGTCCCGGTCGCCCGCACTGATCGGGCCGTCCCCGCGCACGCCGTCGGCTGCGATCCGCACGACCCGCCCGGACAGGAGGACGCGGTACAGCCCATCGTCGTGCCAGGCGCTCGCGGCGTCCTCCCCGAACGTGCGAAACCGGAACGTCGAGCGGTGGAAGTCGTATGGCTGGGGCAGGTCGATCTGCACCGGGGTAGGGTAGGCGCCATGCCTGATCAACTCTCCGAACTCCTCGGCCGCCTCGATGCGGTCTCCGGCGTCTCCGGCGACGAGTCGGCGGTTGCCGATCTCATCATCGCCGAGCTCGCCGGACATCACGACCGGCACGAATCCGACGCGCTGGGAAACCACTTCTTCGTCCACACCGGACCGGAGGGCGCTCCGACGGTGATGCTGTGCGCACACATGGACGAGCTGGGCTTCGTCGTCCAGCACGTCGAGGACGAGGGCTTCGTCCGCATCGCGCCCATCGGCTTCCACGACGACCGCATGGTGATCGACCAGGATCTGCGCATCCACGGCCGCAAGGGGCCGGTGGACGGCGTCACCGGGGCGAAGCCGGCCCACGTGATCACGCCCGAAGAGGCCAAGCAGGCCATCCGTCTCGACGAGATGTTCGTCGACGTCGGCACCTCCAGCCGCGCCCAGACCGAGGAGCTCGGCGTGTACGTCGGCGACCGGGTCACGTTCGCGCGCGAGGCCGGGATGCTGAACGGCACCCGCGTCTTCACCGGCAAGGCCGTGGACGACCGTTCGGGCTGCGCGGTGATGATCGAGGTGATGCGCCGGCTGTCCAAGGACACCGCCGCGACCGTCTGGGCGACCGCGGCTGTGCAGGAGGAGCTCGGCATCCGCGGCGCCGGGCCGGCCGCGACCCGGATCGTCCCCGACGTTGCGCTCGCAATCGACGTCACCCTGTGCGGAGACACGCCCGGGGTCGACTACTCACGCCTGCCGATCCGACTGGGCAAGGGCCCGGCCGATCAAGTACTTCGACTGGGCGCCCGCCGCCGGCTACGGCAGCGCCGTGCCGCGGCGGCTGACGGACCGGCTCGAGCAGGTCGCCGAGGCGGCGGGCATCCCCTACCAGCGCGAGGTGCTGTTGGGGGGCGCCACGGACGCATGGGCCATCTCGCTCAGCGGCACCGGAGTGCTCACCGGGTGCATCTCGATCCCGTCGCGCTACATCCACTCCGCCGTCGGCTGCGTCGACGTCGACGACGTGGAGGGCGCGATCCAGCTGATTGTCGCCTTCATCGAAAACGTCGCCACAAACGGCGTGCCGAGCTCTTAGGCGGTTTCTGCTCTTAAACGGCTGAGGCGGGGAGCCTGGCTCCCCGCCTCTCACCGCCGTAACTCGCGCCCCTCGGGGGGGCTCATGGGGGGAACCGGGTTCCCCCCATGTTCCTACATCATGTCGGGCATACCGCCGCCGCCGCCCATCGGGGCCGGATGCTTCTCCGGCGCCTCGGCAACCACAGCCTCGGTGGTGAGGATGTTCTTACCGATCGATGCGGCGTTCTGCAGCGCCGAGCGCGTCACCATGGCCGGGTCGATGATGCCGACCTTGACCATGTCGACCACGTCACCGGTGTCGACGTTGAGGCCGAAGCCCGCCTTGGCGCTCCGCACCTCGTTCACGACGACCGAGCCCTCAAGGCCGGCGTTCTCTGCCAGCTGGCGAAGCGGCTCCTCGAGCGCGCGGATGATGATCCGTGCACCCGTCTTCTCGTCGCCCTCGAGCTTCTCGGCCTGGACGGCCTTGATGGCGTGCAGGAGTGCCACGCCGCCGCCGGGGACGATGCCCTCCTCGAGGGCTGCCCGGGTTGCCTGCAGCGCGTCCTCGACGCGGTGCTTCTTCTCCTTCATCTCGGTCTCGGTGGCAGCGCCAACCTTGACCACCGCGACGCCGCCGGCCAGCTTGGCCAGCCGCTCCTGCAGCTTCTCGCGGTCGAAGTCGGAGTCGGTCGACTCGATCTCGGCCTTGATCTGCTTGATGCGGCCCTTGATCGCGTCGCTGTCGCCCGCACCATCGATGATGGTGGTCGCGTCCTTGTCGACGACGACCTTGCGGGCCTTGCCGAGCTGGGCGAGCGTCGTGTTCTCGAGCTTGAGGCCCATCTCCTCGGTGATGACCTCGCCGCCGGTGAGAATGCCGATGTCCTCGAGCATCCGCTTGCGGCGGTCACCGAAGCCCGGCGCCTTGACGGCGACGGCGGTGAAGGTGCCGCGGAGCTTGTTGACGACGATCGTCGCCAGCGACTCACCCTCGACGTCCTCGGCCACGATCAGCAGCGGCCGGCCGTTCTGGATGACCTGCTCGAGCACGGGCAGGAGATCCTTGACGGCACCGATCTTCTGGTTGGCGATCAGGATGTACGGGTCGTCCAGCACCGCTTCCATGCGCTCGGAGTCGGTGATCATGTACGGGGACAGGTAGCCCTTGTCGAACTGCATGCCCTCGGTGAACTCGAGCTCGAGGCCGAACGTCTGGCCCTCCTCGACGTTCACGACGCCGTCCTTGCCGACCTTCTCGATGGCATCGGCGATGACGTCGCCGATCTCGCGATCGCGCGCCGAGATGGTTGCGACCCGGGCGATGTCCTCCTTGCCCGAGATCTCCTTGGCCTGCGACTTGATGTCGTCCACGACAGCCTGGACGGCGGTCTCGATGCCGCGCTTGAGCGCCATCGGGTTCGCGCCGGCCGAGACGTTCTTCAGCCCCTCCCGCACGATCGCCTGAGCGAGCACGGTGGCCGTCGTGGTGCCGTCGCCGGCAACGTCGTTGGTCGCCGTGGCGACCTCGCGCACGAGCTGTGCGCCCTGGTTCTCGAAGACGTCCTCGACCTCGATCTCACGCGCGATCGTGACGCCGTCGTTGGTGATGGTGGGTGCGCCGAACTTCTTGTCCAGAACGACGTACCGGCCCTTGGGGCCGAGCGTCACCTTGACCGCATCGGCGAGGATGTCGACCCCTCGCTGAAGCGAGCGGCGCGCATCCTCATTGAACTTGAGCTCCTTATGTGCCATTCGGGTGCTTCCTCCTACGCCTTTGCGGCGACCTTGCTCGTGACGACCTTGGCCAGAATGTCGGATTCGCGGAGAATCAGGTACTCGTCGCCCGACAGCTTGACCTCAGTGCCGCCATACTTGGAAAAGATGATTTCGTCGCCCTTCTTCACGTCCAGCGCGACGAGCTTGCCATCCTCGTACCGGCCGGGGCCGACAGCGAGGACCTTGCCGCGCTGAGGCTTTTCCTTGGCCGTGTCGGGGAGGACGATCCCGCTGTACGTGATCTCCTCCTCGTCGAGAACCTCGACGATCACACGATCGCCCAGAGGCTTCAGATCCATGCATTCCTCCTGAGAACGGACCGGTTTCCTTGGATCTGGCACTCTCCCTCTCGGAGTGCCAGTGAGCAGCATAGCAGCCGTCTAACCGGCGTTCAACCGAGATGGTTGGCACTCCTTGTGAGAGAGTGCCAATAACCGCAGGACGCCTGCCACCGCCAGGGACAGCACCACCAGGGTGAGGTATGTGAGCCGGTCGGAGGTGGATTGGGCGAGCGCCGCACCCGCGGCGGGACCGACCAGGAAGCCGGCTCCCCATGCCAGGTTGAGGAGCCCGAACACGTTTGCGTGCGCGAGCCCGGCGGCGTCGGCGCCCTCGGCGCAGAGCGGGAATGCGACCGCGTACTGGCCGGTGATCGGCAGGGTGGAGGCGACGAACACCACCGACAACTGGAGGCCCGTCTGGGCGACGGCCAGCGCGGCCACGAACGCGGCCATCGCCACGATCGACATGATCGCGATCGGCACCCCGCCCAGCCGGTCGAACACGCGGCCGGTGGCGTAGGTGGCCACGCTGGCGACCACGCCAGCCGCCGTCAGCACGACGGTGATGGCGACGGCCGAGTACCCGTCCGTGCCCAGCCGCAGCGGCACCAGCGTCTCGAGGGTGCCCGACACGGTTGCCACGAGCAGCATCATCACGAGCGCCGTCAGCACGCCGCGACTCGCCCCGACCGCGCGCAGGAGACTCCCGAATGCCACCGGCCGCACGTCCGGCGCTCCGGCCGGGGCGCGCGCGACGGCCACGGTCAGCCCGACCGCGACGCAGCCGAGCAGCGTGAACGGCGTGCGCGGTCCGTATGCGCCGCCGAGCACGCCGCCGGCGACCGGCCCGATCAGCGTCCCCACCGTCGCAAACGACATCGCCGTGCCCAGCACCCGGCCGCGGCTCCGGGGCGGGGTGCCCTCCGAGAGCCACGCCATGCCGGCCGTCCACGACACGGCCGACGACAGCCCCTGGCCGATGCGCGCGGCCATGAGCGGCCAGAACCCGCCCGCGAAGCCGCATCCGAACGTCGCCACCGCGAGCAGTGCGACGCCGAAGATCGTCAGGCGGCGGGCGCCGACCCGGGCCGCCAGGTAGCCGACCGGGACCGACCCCACCAGCACGGCACCGCTGTAGATGCCGACGATCAGCCCGGCCTCGGTCTTTGTGAGGTGCAGGTCGCGGACGTAGCCCGGGAGCAGCGGGACGATCGCGAACATGAGCAGGGCGTCGAGGAAGACCACCCAGTAGACCACTCGCGGCTGCCGTGTCATCGGTGCGACCCTAGCGCGAGGATCTCGCCCGGGTGGACCGGTCGATATGATGCGCACGGCTGTGAACGCGCTCAACTTCTACTCCCCGGTGGTCGTCGATCAACTCCGCCACCGCAGGAAGACCGCGACGATCCGCCTGGGGGACAAGACCGGCAAGTACAAGAAGGGCCAGGTGGTGTCCGTGCTGGTCGGGCAGCGCTTCGGCGTGCGCGAAAAGGTCTTCGACGCCGTGATCGACAAGGTCGAGGTGAAGCCGCTGCACGAGGTCTCGCCGCGCGAGATCCAGCACGACAACCCCGAGATCCGCCACATCGACGAGTTCACGCACTTCCTCGGGCAGCTGTACAACCGCGAGGTGACCGAGGACGCCACGGTCACCGTGATCCACTTCTCCGAGATCCGCGCTTAGCCGCGGTGGTACCAGGGCGGCTCGCGCAGCGCGCGTGCGAGCGCCGCCCGGCCACCGCTCGTCACCGGCGGGCCATGCGTCACCAGGACGCGGTCGAACTCCTCGGCGAGCAGCGGCTCCACGGTGGGGACGAAGCGCTCGGCGTACCACCGCCGGCGGCGCTCGTCGACCGGCTCGTTCGACCAGATCCGCAGGCCCCTCCGCGGTGGCGACCACCGCGTCGCCGAACACGAGCGCACCGTGTGACTCGACCAGGAGCGGCATCTCCGACCGGCGCGGCCGGCCGATCGCAAACGCGCGCACCCCGGCGGGCTCGGCCCCCGGCGCGAGCTCGCGGAAGATCGCCTTCCTGGCCAGCCGCTTGGCGGCGTTGCGATGGCCCCAGACGGTCGCGCCGGGGTAGCGGTGCGCACACCGCCTCGGCGCTGCGGACGTGGTAGGGGATCGTGATCACCACGACGACCTCACCCGAGACGATCCCGTCGAGCCGCGGCCAGAACTCGTCGTCGCCGGCCGGCGCGAGCGGGTCGACGACCACGGTGCGGCCCGGCGCGGCGAGCGCGTAGCAGCCGACCTCGGCCCCGAAGTCACCCGGGTGCCACTCGGGGTGCCGCGCGGTCCACCGCCACAGGCCGCCGGCGAGCTCCTGCACGCCGGGCTAGTCCTCGTCGTCCCAGACGGCCATCGCGACCGGGACCGTGCCCGGCTTCACCGGCTCGGCGCGGACGGCGCGGCGGGCGCTGCGAAGCGCCGAGCCGGCCCGCTCGACCAGCTCGTCGAACGACTCCGCGTGCGCCGGACAGGCCGCGATGCCGACCGCGGCCTGCGGTGTCGAGCCGCCCTCGGTGCGGGCGCGGGCGATGGCCCGCAACACGCGCTCGGAGGCGACCGAGGCCGACCGGCTGTCGGTCTCGGGCATGATCACGCCGAACTCGGTGGTGCCCACGCGGCAGGCCACGTCGAGCGGCGCGCACGCTGCCGCCGATCGCCGCGCCCAGGCGTGCGCATGGACGCCTCCACCTCGTCCGGGGCGACGTCGTCCACGCTCGCGAGCGCCAGCGCGACCGGCCGGTCGTAGGTGCGGGCCCGCTCGATCTCGCGGGTCAGCGACTCGACGAAGAAGCGGCTGTTGAAGAGCCCGGTGTGATCGTCGCGCCGTTCGAGCAGGGTGGCCTCGGTGCGGGCGGCCGAAAGCTCGTCGGCAAGGCCGGCGGCACGGCGGTGCTCTCGGAGCGCCACGAGGGTGGCGGCGACCAGGGCTCCCACCGCGAGACCAGAATGGGGAGGGTGATCGCCAGGCTCACGAAGCTTCACTCTCGTTATCGCGGGCCGGCACGCGTGCGTCAAGCCGGCGGTGGCGCTCCGGCTTGCGGCGGATGTCCTCGCCGAAGAGGCGGGCCGGCCGCAGCTCGGCGCCGCACTCGGCACAGCGTGAGCGCCATCAGCGAGAAGATCCCCGCCCCGCAGCCGGGGCAGGCGGTGATCACCTCGCCGCCGCAGTCGGGGCAGGTGGCCGGCAGCGTGTCGGCGTGTCGGCGCCATGAACCGGCGCCCCCAGCCGCACCGCAGGCAAAA
The DNA here is from genome assembly GCA_963732075.1 of uncultured Actinomycetes bacterium. Taxonomy (GTDB): domain Bacteria; phylum Actinomycetota; class Thermoleophilia; order Gaiellales; family JAICJC01; genus JAICJC01. The sequence continues at coordinate 1,179,559 of CAVSYD010000003.1, forward strand.
GCCGCACCGGTCTCCGAGCGCGCGGCTGCGGTCATACCCCATGGGTCGATTCTTGCACAGGCCCCGCCGGGCCGTGCCACGTTCGGGTGATGTGACCTGTCGCCGGCACCCGATAGACTGCGTCGAAGCATGGCGGTAGCCCGTGAAGCCACGCCGGTCTCCTCGGCGGCGGACATCAAAGAGGCGGATCTCGACCGCGAGGATCTCCTCACAGATCTACCGCAACATGTTGATCACGCGCGGGATCGAGGAGCGCGGCCACATCCTGTATCGCCAGGGCAAGATCCCGGGCAGCTTCTACACCGGCCGCGGCAACGAGGGCGCGGCGGTGGGCGTGGCGACCGCCATGCGGCGCCGACGACGTCGGCGCCCCGATCCAGCGCGACATGGGCGTCCACATCACCCGCGGCACCGAGCCGTGGCGGATCCTGGCCCAGTACATGGGCCGGCGCGACGGCCTGGCGGCACGGCAAGGACGGCAACGTCCACATGGCCGACATCCGCCTCGGGCTGATCGCCATGGTCAGCCACCTGCCGGCGCTGATGCCGGTCGCGGTGGGCTGCGCCCTGGCCTTCAAGATCCGCCGCGAGCCGCGGGTGGCGGTGGCCTGGAGCGGCGACGGCGCCATGGCCCGCGGCGACGCCCACGAGGCGATGAACCTGGCCGCGCGTGCACCGGCTGCCCGTCGTCTTCATCGTCGACAACAACCAGTACGCCTACTCGACGCCCAACCGGCTCGGAGTTCGGCATCGAGCACCTGGCCGACCGCGCCGCCGCCTACGGGTTCGAGGGCGTCGTGGTCGACGGCACCGACGTGCTCACCGTCTACCGCGAGGCCCACGCCGCGATCGAGAGGCGCGCGCCGGCGGCGGCCCGACGCTGCTCGAGCTGGTGACGCTGCGGATGGAGGGCCACGCCGTCCACGACGACGCGTTCTACGTCCCCCGCGAGCTGCTCGAGGCAGTGGAGCGCCAAGGATCCGATCGAGCGCTACCGGCGCTGGCTGAAGGAGCAGGGCATGCTGGACCGAGGTGCGCGACGACGAGATCAACGTCGAGGTCAAGAGGCTCCTGAACGAGGCCGCGAAGCGGGCCGACGAGAGCCCTCTGCCCGAGCCGTCCGAGCCTGGTCGACGGCGTCTACGCCGAGCCGGACGAGCTCGACACCCCCCACCACCGATGAGCGAGGTCACGTGGCCACAAAGACCTACCTGCAGGCGATCTCCGACGGCCTGCGCGAGGAGATGCGGCGCGACTCGCGCGTGTTCCTGATCGGCGAGGACATCGGCGTCTACGGCGGCGCGTTCAAGGTCACGCAGGGCTTCCTGCAGGAGTTCGGCGAGGATCGGGTGATCGACTCGCCGCTGTCGGAGACCGCGATCGTGGGCTCGTGCACCGGCGCCGCGCTGATGGGCATGCGGCCCGTCTGCGAGATGCAGTTCTCCGACTTCATCTCGTGCGCGTTCGACCAGCTGGTGACCGTCGCCGCCAAGCAGCACTACCGGGTCGGCACCCCGGTGCCGATCGTCGTGCGCCTGCCGTCCGGCGGCGGCTTCTCCGGCGGCCCGTTCCACTCGCAGAACCCGGAGGGCTACTTCGCCCACTGCCCGGGACTCAAGATCGTCTGCCCGGCCACACCGGCCGACGCCAAGGGCCTGATGATCCAGGCGATCCGCGATCCCAACCCGGTGCTCTACTTCGAGCACAAGCACCTGTACCGGCGCATCAAGGGCGAGGTGCCCGACGGCGAGCACACGGTCGAGTTCGGCAAGGCCCGCATCCACCGCGAGGGCAGCGACCTGACGATCATCACCTACGGCGCCATGGTCTACACGGCCGAGGAGGCCGCCGAGGCAGATCGCCGAGAAGGACGGCACGTCGGTCGAGATCATCGACCTGCGGACGGTCACGCCGTGGGACAGGCAGGCGGTGCTGGAGTCGGTGGCGAAGACCAGCAAGGTGATCGTGCTGCACGAGGACACCCACACGTCCGGCTTCGGCGCCGAGATCGCCGCCACCATCGCCGAGGAGGCGTTCGAGGAGCTCGACGGCCCCGTCGTCCGCGTCACTGCACCGGATACCCCGGTACCGTTCTCCCCACCGCTGGAGAAGGCGTTCCTGCCCCAGGTGGAGGACGTCGTCGCCGCGATCGAGAAGCTGTCCGCCTACTGAGACCACCCGAGGAGCTGACCCACATGGCAACCGGAACACTCGTCGATGTCGTAATGCCCCAGATGGGCGTGAGCGTGTCCGAGGGCACGATCACCCGCTGGGCGAAAGCCGGCGGCGAGACCATCGAGGCCGACGAGACGATCGTCGAGATCTCGACCGACAAGGTCGACACCGAGGTGCCCTCGCCGGCCACCGGAGTGGTGAAGGAGATGTTCGCGGCCGAGGGCGAGACCGTGCCGGTCAACACGCGGATCGCGGTGATCGAGGTCGGCGGCGATGGTGGCGGTGCGTGGAGACGGAGAGCCGCTCGAGCGCGGCTGCGAGAGGGAGCGCGTCGCCGCCAGGCTCCGGCGCTCGTGCGGGTGAGCCGCGGCGCCCGGCCGAGGCTCAGCGCGCCAGCCGGCGCCGGCCAGGACCGGCCGGGCACCCGGCACGAATGGCAACGGCCGCACGTTCGTCAGCCCGGTCGTGGCGCGCATGGTGGCCGAGCACGGCCTCGACGTCGGGCACGATCCCCGGCACGGGCCGCGGCGGGCGCGTGACCAAGAAGGACGTGCAGGAGTACATCGAGCACGGCGCACCGGCCCAGCCGGCCGCAGCGCCCGCCGAGGTGCACGACGTGCCCCACTTCGCGCCGCCCGCACCCGAGGCTCGGCCGCGCCCGGCAGCCGGCCCGGCGCCCGTCGTCGCCGCCGCCCACGGCTCCCGCGACCGTCGAGGTCGCCGGCGAGGCCGGGCCCGGCGAGGAGCTCTACCGCTTCAACACCATCCGCAAGGTGATCGCGCGCCACATGCGCCACTCGCTGGAGACGCGGCGCAGGTGACCACGGTGATCGAGGTCGACATGACCGGCATCGTCAACCTCCGCAAGAAGTGGAAGCCGGAGTACCAGCCCCGCTACGGCGTCAACCTCACCTACGTCCCGTTCATCGCCCGCGCGACGATCGATGCGATCGGCCGCTGGCCGTGGGTGAACGCCGAGGTGAAGGGCGAGACGGCGCTGATCAAGAAGTACGTGAACCTGGGCATGGCGGTCGCGGTGGACGACGCCAAGGGCCTGATGGTGCCGGTGATCCACCGCGGCCGAGGAGAAGAACCTGGTCGGCCTGTCCCGCGCCGGTGCTCGAGCTCGCCGACAAGGCGCGCACGAAGACGCTGTCGCCCGACGAGATGAGCGGCGGCACGTTCACGATCACCAACCCCGGCGTCTTCGGCGCCCTGATCGGCACGCCGATCATCCCCGAGGGCCAGGTGGCGATCCTCGACGTCGAGGCGATCGTCAAGCGGCCGGTGGTGGTCACCGACGAGCACGGCAACGACGCCATCGCCATCCGCCACATGATGTTCCTGTGCCTCTCCTACGACCACCGGCTGGTGGACGGGGCGTACGCGGCCCAGTTCATGGCCCAGGTGAAGCAGAACCTGGAGACCTGGGACGAGCAGGCGTTCGGCCTGTAGCGCGTAGATGGCGGACGGCGCGTACCTGTACGACCTGCCGGGGCTCATGCCCTACGACGCCGCGCTGCGCGTCGAGCAGGAGCTGGCGGCCGCCCGCTCGCAACGGGCGATCCCCGATACGGTGATGCTGCTCGAGCACGAGCCGGTGATCACGCTGGGGTCGCTCGCCGTGCGGAGCGAGGAGCTGCCGCTGCCCGACGAGGACTACGCCGAGCGCGGCATCGAGATCGTCGAGGTGCCCCGCGGCGGGCGCTCGACCTATCACGGCCCGGGCCAGCTCGTGTGCTATCCCGATGCTCGACCTGACGCCGCGCGGGCGCGACCTGCGCCGGTACGTGCGCGGCCTGGAGCGGACGATCGTGGCCACCCTCGCCGAGTTCGAGCTCGAGGGCCGCGGTGGTCGACCAGCCGCACCGAAGCGGCGTGTGGGTGGACGACCGCAAGATCGCCTCGATCGGCGTGCGCTGCGCCCGCTGGGTCACGAGCCACGGACTTGCCATCAACGTCGACCTCGACCTCGGCGTGTACGACCTGTTCGACGCCTGCGGCCTGGGCGGCGCCGGTTCACGTCGATCGCCGCCGAGACCGGCCGCGCGGTCACGACGGACGAGGTGCGCGAGCCGCTCCTGCGCGCGCTGTGCGAGGAGTTCGACCTGGAGCTGCGAGCGACTGCCGGTGGACGGCCATGCCGTGGTCTGAGCTCTCGCGCACGCGGCCGGAGTGGATGAACGTCCGCGCCCCCTCGGCCAACGGCGCGGTTCACCGAGCTGCGCGGGCTGATGCGCGAGGGCGGTCTGCACACGGTCTGCGAGGAGGCGCGCTGCCCCAACATCGGCGAGTGCTGGGGGCGCGGCACGGCGACGTTCCAGATCATGGGCGACGTCTGCACCCGCGCCTGCCGCTACTGCGCCGTCACCTCGGGCCGGCCCGAGACGGCGCCCGAGCCGCTGGAGCCGCTGCGGGTGGCCCGCACCGTGCAGCGGATGGGGCTGCGCCACGTCGTCGTCACCTCGGTCGACCGCGACGACCTGCCCGACCGCGGCGCCGGGCACTTCGCCGCCACGATCCGGGCCATCCGCCGCGCCAACCCCGACTGCGGCATCGAGGTGCTGGTGCCCGACTTCCTCGGCTTCCGCGAGCAGTCGCTGCGGACGGTGCTCGAGGCGGCGCCCGACGTGTTCAACCACAACATCGAGACGGCCGAGCGCCTGTACCGGCGCGTGCGTCCGAAGGGCGACTACCGCAAGGCGCTCGACCTGCTCGACCGGGCCAAGGACGTGTGGGCCGCGCTGCACCCGGCGCGGCCGCCGCTGCTCACCAAGGCGGGCATCATCGTCGGAATGGGCGAGAGCGACGACGGACGTCGTGGAGGTGATGCGCGACCTGCGCGCGCACCGGGTCGACGTGGTCACCATCGGGCAGTACCTGCAGCCGACCGAGCGCCACCTGCCGCTCGACCGCTGGGTCACGCCGCAGCAGTTCCGCCGGTACCGCGAGCAGGGCGAGGAGATGGGCTTCGGCTCGGTCTTCGCCGGGCCGCTGGTGCGCTCGAGCTACCGCGCCGAGGAGCAGCGGCTCGCCGCCGAGGGCGGATCGCGGGCGGTCGCGCACTGATCCGAGCGGCCCGGCCCGACGAGGGCGAGGTGCTGCGCCGGATCGCGGTCGAGGCCAAGGGCTTCTGGGGCTATCCGCCCGCCCGGGTCGAGGAATGGGCCGCGGGGCTCGACCTGTCACCCGCGCGGATGAAGCACAGCGAGACGGCGGTCGCCGAGGCCGGCGGACGGGTCATCGGCTGGACCGAGGTGCTGCCCCCCACCGCGGGCGTCAGCATCCTCGAGCACCTCTGGGTCGAGCCCGGGTCGATGCGCGCCGGTGTTGGCTCACGGCTCTTCCGGCACGCGGGCGACCGGGCGCGGGCGCTGGGCGCCGCCGTGATGGAGTGGGAGGCCGAGCCGAATGCGCTCGGCTTCTACGCGAGGATGGGCGGCCGGCCGGTGCGCACCGCCACCTCGGAGTGGGGCCGGGAGCTCACCGTGATGGCGGTCGACCTCGACTGACTCAGGTGGTCAGCAGCTCTCCGACCGTCACGGCCCGCAGCCTCCGGGCCGCGAGCAGCTCGGCAACAGCCGGCAGGGCATCCGCCGTCCGCCGCCACGAACCGGCCGCCGAATAGGCATCGGAGTCGTGCAGCAGCAGGATGTCGCCGGCCACCGCACCGCCGGACACCCGCCGGGCGATGGCCGCCGGCGCCGCCCGCCGCTCCCAGTCGCGCCCCCACCGCGACCAGCCCACCACGCGCATCCCGCTGCGCGACGCGAACCGGAGCGTTGAAAGGCTGACCGCGCCGAACGGCGAGCGCAGCGTCCGCAGCTCGCACCCTGCCAGCTCCTCGATCTCTGCCCGCGCCGCGCCCAGCTCCCGTTCGAGCACGAACGGCGGTACCAGGCCGTGCGGCAGGTGGCGGCCGCCGTGCAGGGCGAGCTCGTGCCCGGCGGCCGCCACGTCTCGCAGCAGTTCGGGATGCCGCCGCGCCTGCGCGCTCACGACGTAGAACGTTGCCGACATCCCGAGCCGCTCGAGCGCGGCCAGCACGGCCGGCGTGCCCTCGGCGTGGGGACCGTCGTCGAACGTGAGCGCAACCGCTTCCGCGACTCCCGGAACGCGACGCACGACGCCCGGGTAGCGCAGCGGGCCCACCGCCGCCAGGCCGGGCGACGCATACGCGATCGCCGCGGCCGCCGCGAGCTTGACTAGTGGCCGTCCCATGTACGCATGACCGGGGGCTGCTGGTGCGCCTGCACGGGGCCCGCCGCGACCGCATCGGCGATGCGATCGGTCATGCCGAGCGCGGCCACCGCGGCGGCCACCGCGAACACGCGCCGCGCACGGACGAGGGCGCGGTTGGGACATGGGACCGGCTCCAGGTCGTACAGGCAGTCCGCGGTGCACGGGCGGTCGAACAGTGAGTGGGCAGCCGCGGCGGCGGCCGGCCCCGTCTGCTCCCAGAACGCCGGGCCGGTGAGCAGGTCGCCGAGGTCGCGGGCGGTGGCCGCCCGGGTGACGATGCCCGCGCGCTCCATGTGCCGGCTGTTGTCCTCCCCGTGGCCGGGCAGAGGCTCGAACATCACCACGGGCAGCCTGGCCGCAAACGCCTCCAGGCACGTCAGCCCGCCGGCGTTCGCGACCAGCACGTCGCAGGCGGACATGAGCGCGGGCATGAGGTCGGTGAACCCGAACACCACCGCGTCGCGGAGCTGCTCGTCCTGGCCGAGCCGCCGCTCCAGGCCGCTGTTGTGACCGGCGACGACCACGGGACGCAGGCCGGGAACGGCCGCCACCGCACGGGCGGCGCCCTGCAGGTTGCCGACGCCCCAGGCGCCGCCGACGATCAGCACCGCCCGCTCGCCGGGGGCAACCCCCATGCGGCGCCGCATCCACGGCCGGACGGTGGCGTCGATGGGCAGCATCGGCACGGGTGGCCGCACCGCGCGCATCCCCGCAACGCAGGCACGGCCCACGCCCAGGTTGTCGTCGAGCTCGGGGTGCACCCAGGCCGGGTGGGGGTCGAAGTCGGTGACGAGCGCGCAGCACGGCACCCGCAGGCGGCCGGTGCGGCGCAGGCGCGCCAGCACCATCGAGACCACCGGATACGCGGACACGACGTGGTCGTAGTCGTTCTCGTCAATCCGCTCGAGCAGCCTCCGCCCGCCCCTGATCGCGAGCGCGGCCCCGAAGAGCCTGATCAGCCGGCGCGAGCGGGTGGCGCGATACAGCAGACGCCATGACCAGGCTGCATGTTCGATCTGGCAGTGGTAGCCGTCGACCACGAGCGCGTGCACGCCGCGCCCGATCAACGCCAATCCGTCGTCAATCTCAACCTCGGCGCCGCGCGCGCGCAACTCGGCCGCGACACCACGAGCAGCAGCGTCGTGACCCGCACCGACAGGAGCGGACAGGATCAGTACCCGCATATGGGCTTCAGCGCATGTCTGAACGCAGGGGCACCGGCATGAAGGCGGAGCTTAGACGCTGGGGCGGGCGTATGCCCCCTCTCAGCCCGTCTGGCAACGCGGTCGTAGACTAGTCCGGTGAGCAGGTTTCACATTCTTGTGTGGGGCCAGGGGGACCTGCCGCCGGTCGTCTGCCTGCATCGTGCCCGCGCTCACGCACGCCGGTTCGAGCGGCTCGGGCGGATGCTCATCGGACAGCGGCGGGTGATCGCATATGACCTGCGCGGCCACGGCCGTTCACCATGGTCGGGGCCGCACACCGTCGCCCAGCACACCGCCGACCTGGACGAGGTGCTCGAGGCGGTGAACGTCGAGCAGACGGCGCTGATCGGCGACGGGTTCGGGTGCAGGATCGCGCTCGAGTACGCGGCCGGCCACGGCGGCAGGGTCACCGCGCTTGGGCTGCTCGACCCGCCGCTGCGCCCTCCGCCGGAGCGGATGCTGGCCCTGGCTCGAGGTGGAGCGGGAGGGCCAGGTATTCACGAGCGCCGATGCCGCGATCGCGGAATGGCCGGGGTTTGCGGGCCTCGAGCACACGCCCCGGGTTCTTCTGGAGGAGGACCTGGCCGAGCACCTGGTCGCCGACCACGACGGCCGCCTGCGCTTCCGCTACAGCCACGACGCGGCGGCGGCGGCGCTGGCGTCACTGGCCGAGCCGGTCGGCGCCGGCCTCAAGGAGGTCGTGTGCCCGGTGCTGCTCGTCCGGGGCGATCACTCGCCGCTCTTCACCGCGGCCGACGCCGAGCGGGCGGCAGCGGAGCTTCGCCGCGCCCGCGTCGAGGTCGTGCCCGGCGGGCACACTCCGCTCTGGGACGCCCTGGCCGAGACCGGGGCCCTCGTCAAGGACTTCGTCTCGACACCCAGCCGCGCCTGAGACCCAGCTCAGCGCGCGAGCGCGTAGACGATCACGCCCACCAGCACGACGATCAGCACCGCGATGGGCACCCAGGCCGAGCCGGCGCGGGCATCGACGACCCGGTCGGCCGGAGCCGGGGCCGGGTACATCGGCTCCTCGCCCGTGGCAATCCGGTGTGCGAGCGCCTGGGCGTCGTCGGCCTTCACCAGTGCCTCGGCCACCTCGGCGTCGACGCCGAGACGCTCGCCGATCTCGGCCGTGCCGGCCCCGCCGTCGCGCAGCTCGATGAAGCGGCGCACGGCGTCGTCGCTCATGTCGAAGTCGGTCGCCTCCTGGGCGGCGAAGCGAAGCGCCAGGAAGCGGCTATCGGACGCTGGGGACGGCAAGGTCGGCCCAGCGCGCGAACAGATCCCGGCCGGTCGCCCGCATGGCGGCCTGGGCGGAGTCGAAGTCGGCCATCAGCCGCTCCATCCCGCCGGCACCCAGCACGCGATCGGCGTATTCCGCGTAGGCGGGCACCTGCGCCCACTCGCGCGCCATCGCCGGCAGCACCTCGACGTGGAACTGGATGCCGTACGCGGTCTCGCCGTACCGGAAGGCCTGGTTCGGGAAGGCCGGCGACGACGCGAGCCGGGTGGCCCCGTCGGGCAGGTCGAACGTGTCGCCGTGCCACTGCAGCGTCGGAAAGGCCGGCGGCAGGCCCGCGAACAGGGGATCGGCGACGCCCTCGGGCGTGAGCGTCACCGGCAGCACGCCCACCTCGGGCTCGGGCCCTGCGTACACCTGCGCCCCCAGGCTGGCGGCGAGCAGCTGCACGCCCAGGCAGGCGCCGAAGTACGGGACGCCCGCGCGCACCGCCTCGCCGATGGCGCGCTTCTCGCCCGTGAGCCAGGGCAGGTCGGCGTCGTCGTTCACGCTCATCGGCCCGCCCATCGCGACGATGGCGTCGAAGTCGCGCCACGGCGGCAGCGGCTCGCCCTCGTCCAGCTCGACCCGGTGCAGACTCGCCCCGCGCTCGCGCAGCACCGTCTCGTACTCGCCCGGCGGCTCGCACGCGATGTGCTGGAGCACGAGGACGTCCACGGTCAGACCTTCCGGTTGCCGCGCGCGATCGCACGCAGGTCGAGTGCCGTGTCGAGGATGCCCTCGTCGACGCCGTGCTCGCGGGCGACCTCGCGCAGCGACCGGCCGGACGCAGCCGCGTCCTTGACGATGGCGGTCGCCCGGTCGTAGCCGATGTACGGGTTGAGCGCCGTCGCGACGGCGAGCGAGCTCTCGGCGTGGCGCTCGCAGTTGGCCACGTTGGCCTCGATGCCCTCGACGCACCGCTCGGCCAGCAGCCGGCAGGCTGCGGCCAGAAGCCCGATCGACTGCAGCAGGTTGCGGGCCATGAGCGGGATCTGGACGTTCAGCTCGAAGTTGCCCTGCAGGCCGCCGACCGCGATCGCGGCGTCGTTTCCGATCACCTGGGCCGCCACCTGGCAGGCCACCTCGGGCATGACCGGGTTCACCTTGCCCGGCATGATCGAGCTGCCCTTCTGGAGCTCCGGCAGGATGATCTCGGCCAGGCCCGCGCGTGGGCCGGAGCCCATCCAGCGCAGGTCGTTCGAGATCTTGGTCAGCGAGACCGCGAACGTCCGCAGCGCGCCCGACGTCTCGACCAGGCCGTCGCGGTTGGCCTGGGCCTCGAACGGGTCGGCCGGCGGCAGGATGCGCAGGCCGGTCTGCTCGGACAGGCGCGCGCGGACGCGGGCCGCGAACTCGGGGTGCGTGTTCAGGCCGGTGCCGATGGCGGTGCCGCCGAGCGGGATCTTGCCCAGCCGCTCGAGCGTCGAGTCGATCCGCGCGCGGCCCTCGCGCACCTGGGCGGCGTAGCCGCCGAACTCCTGCCCCAGCGTGACGGGGACGGCGTCCATCAGGTGCGTGCGGCCCGACTTGACCACGTCTGCGAACTCCTCGGCCTTGGCCCCAGCGCGGTGGCGAGCCGGTCGAGCGCGGGCTGCAGCTCGCCGACGACCCGGTCGAGCGCCGCCAGATGCACCGCCGACGGGAACACGTCGTTCGACGACTGGCCCATGTTGACGTGGTCGTTGGGGTGCACACCCTCGCCCGCCAGGGCGGCGATCACCTCGTTCGCGTTCATGTTCGAGGAGGTGCCGGAGCCGGTCTGGAAGACGTCGATCGGGAACTGGCGGTCGTGCTCGCCCGCACCCACCTCATCCGCCGCGGCCGCGATCCGCGCGGCCATGTCGGCGTCGAGCAGGCCGAGGTCGGCGTTCACCCGCGCGGCGGCGGCCTTGATCCGGCCCAGCCAGTGGATCACGGACGCGGGAATCGGCTCGCCCGAGACGGGAAAGTTCTCGACCGCCTTGCGCGTCTCCGCGCCCCACAGCTCGCGTGCTTCGGTGGCCTCGCTCACGGGACGCAGACTATCGCCCCCGCCGAGCCCCACGCGACAGCGGGCCACGTACAATGAGACGTCGGCCACAAACTGGAGGAGGCCCGGTGATGGTACGAAGCGGGACGGTTGCTGCGGCGCTCGCCGGGGCCCTGGTCATGATCGCGCTGCTCGCAGCGGCATCGTCGGCCGCGGTCACCATGGTGCGGGCGAGCGTCTCGTCGGTGGGCGTGCAGGCGGACTCCAACAGCTTCTCGCCGGCGTCCGTCTCGGCGAACGGCCGCTACGTGGTCTTCCGGTCGATTGCCGACAACCTGGTCGCGGGCGACACGAACGGCCAGTGGGACATCTTCGCCCACGACCTTCAGACCGGCGCGACGACCCAGGTGGACGTGTCATCTGCCGGCGTCGAGGCGGCGCATGGGGTGAGCGGCGGTGTGACCGGCGAAGCGATCTCGGCGAACGGGCGGTTCATCGTGTTCAGCTCCTCGAGCGCGAAGCTCGTCCCCGGCGACACGAACAACTCCGAGGACGTGTTCCTCCGCGACACCGTGTCCGCGACCACCCAGCGGCTGAGCGTCAAGCCGGGGGGCGCCCAGACCAGACACGCCAGTTATGGCCCGGTGATCTCGAGCAGCGGCCGGTTCGTCGCGTTCACCTCCGAGGCGCGATTTACCCCCGGAGATCACAATCTGACTCCCGACGTCTACCTGCTCGATCGCACGACCGGCCGGATCCGGCTCGTGGACGCCCGCAACGGCGGGCTCCCGATGCGGGACGCATTCGGCGGGTTCACGGCGGCGGCGATCTCTACCGACGGCCGCTACGTGCTCTTCACAGGCGCCTCGATCCAGAGCGGCGGCCGCCAGTGCTGGGTGCGCGACACCGTCAAGGACACCACCCGCATGATCAGCCGGCCGCTCGGCGGTGGGCCCGGGCTCGGCTGCGACAACCCCGTCATGTCGGGAAACGATCGCGTCATCGCGTTCGAGAGCGGCGGGCCGCCCCGGATCTACCTGCGCAACCGGTACGCCCATACGCTGACCCACATCGTCGGCCCGGGCGGATACCCCACGGGCGATCTCGCCATCAGTGCGAACGGCCGCCTGGTGGCCTTCGACTCCCGGGCGCCCCACCTCGTCCCCGGCGACACCAACGGCGTCCTCGACGTCTTCGTCTACAACCGCATCACCGGCACGTTCCAGCGCGTCAGCGTCTCGGCTTCGGGGACGCAGGGAAATGGCGCGAGCGAGTGGCCCGGGATGTCGGCGGACGGAAGCGTGATCGCCTTCGAGTCGGATGCGACAAACCTCGTCGCCGGCGACACCAACGCCTTCACCGACATCTTCGTGCGCCGTTCGTGAATATTTGGGGCCTGGCCCCAAATATTCACTCCGTCGAGTACTTGGGCTGGGCCTTCTCGCCGCGGATGCTGGCCACCGCGTGGTTCGCCGCCAGGGCGGCCTCCGAGAAGCCGACCGTGATCAGCGTGATCTTGCCGTCGAAGCCGGCCACGTCGCCGGCGGCGTAGACGCCGGGGAGGTTCGTCTCGCAGCTCTGGTTGATCCGGATCTGGCGCTTGTTCGCGAACTCGAGGCCCCAGTCGGCGATCGGCCCCAGGTGGGACACGAAGCCGAGCAGGGTCACGAGCTCGTCGCAGGCGACCTCGCGCAGCTCGCCGGTCTCGGTGTTCTCGACCGTGATCTGCTCGAGCCGGCCGTTGCCCGCGGCGGCGCGCACCTCGCACGGCACCAGGATCTCGACCCGGCCCTCGCCGGCCAGCCGGCGCACCTCGTTGACCGACGACTCGAGGCCGCGGAAGCGGTCGCGGCGGTGGATGAGCGTGATCGGCGGCTCGGCGGTGTCCTGCAGGCCGAGCGCCCAGTCGAGCGCCGAGTCGCCGCCGCCCACCAGCACCACGCGCCGGCCGGCGAACGCCTCCTTGCGCTTGACGAAGTAGTGCAGGCCGTTGCCCTCCCACCGCTCCAGATCGGGCAGGTCGAGCTTGCGCGGATTGAAGGCGCCGTGGCCGGCCGTGATGATCATCGTGCGCGTGAGCAGCGTCTCGCCGTGGGCGGTGTGAAGCTCGATGACGCCGTCGTCGCGATGGGAGATCGTCTCGACCACCTCGCCCAGGCGGACATCGGGCTCGTACTGCATGGCCTGGTCCGTCAGCCGGTCGATCAGCTCCTGGCCGTTGATCTTGGGGTAGCCGGCGACGTCGAAGATGTGTTTTTCGGGGTACACGGCCGAGACTTGGCCGCCCAGCTGCTCGAGGCTCTCGACGATCCGCACGCTCGCATCGCGGTGGCCGCCGTAGTAGGCGGCCGCGAGCCCGGTCGGGCCGCCGCCGATGATGGTGATGTCGAGAATCTGATCAGAACTCACGGTCACTCCCCCGCCGCAGTGTAATCCGGGCGCCCTGGACACAACGCTTGTGACAGCTGGTGCCCGGCGAGATTCGGCCAAAACAAACGGATCGGCACCCCCGTCCGGTGGCGTTTGTGAGCGGTGCTATAGTCGCCCTCGGTGCTCGGCGACTGGGCAGCTCTGCTGGTGTTCGCGGCGATCGCATTCGTGATCCCGTTCAGCCTGCTGATCGCCACTTTCACCCTCTCCACGCGCACCTCCCGGCACGCCGGCGACAAGAGCATCCCGTTCGAATCGGGAGTCTCGTCGCACACGTTCGTCCCCGGCCGCTTCACGATCAGCTACTACATGACCGCCATGCTGTTCATCGTCTTCGATATCGAGATCGTGTTCCTGTATCCGCTCGCCCTCTCGCTGCACGCGCTGCGGTGGTTCGGCCTCGCGGAGATGGTCACGTTCGTCGATCCTGCTCGTGGTCGCCTACGTGTACGTGTGGAAACGGGGGGCGCTCGAATGGCGGTAACGCCCGTCCACATCGACCGCGCCGTCCGGGCCGAGGATCTCGAGCAGTACGTGATGCTGACCACGGTCGAGAAGGCGCTCGGCGTGGGCGCAGTCGAACTCGATCTGGCCGGCCGGCTTCGGCCTCGCCTGCTGCGCGATCGAGATGATGTCGCTGCCCTCGCCGCGCTACGACATCGCCCGCTTCGGAGCCGAGGTGTTCCGCAGCTCGCCGCGCCAGTCCGACCTCCTGATCGTGTCCGGCCGCGTGTCGCACAAGATGTCGGCGCCGCTGCGCCAGGTGTACGACCAGATGCTCGTGCCCAAGTGGGTCATGGCGATGGGCGCATGCTCGAGCTCAGGCGGCATGTTCGCCAACTACGCCATCCTGCAGGGGGTCGACAAGATCGTCCCGGTCGACGTGCACGTGCCCGGATGTCCGCCCCGGCCCGAGGCGGTGCTCGACGGGTTCCGGCTGATCCAGCGCAAGATCCGGGCGGGCATCCCGCCCGCCTACGAGCAGGAGAAGTCGAAGGCGTGACGGCTGCGCAGCTCGCGGCGGCGGTGCGAAGGGCCGTGCCCAAATCCGTCGTCGGGCACGAGACGGGGATCGACATGCCCGCGCTGACCCTCAAACCCGAGCACCTGGTGGCCGTCGGCACATACCTGCGCGACGAGCAGGGCAAGAACTTCCTCTCGGCGGTCACCGCGATCGACCACCTCGGCTACGGCGAGGCCGTCGCCGGCTACTTCGGCACCGAGCGCGGCCGCGACATCAACGCTGCCCGGGCAGCTGGGGCGCCTCCACGACGCCCCAGCAGCCGCCGAAGCGGTTTGCCGTCCGCTACCACCTGGCGCACGTCGGCGAGGGCCCGGTCGCGCGGGTGCGGCTGCAGGTGTGGCTGGACGACGGCGAGCCGGTGCCGAGCGTCGTTCCGGTCTGGCCGACCGCCGACTGGCACGAGCGCGAGCAGTACGACCTGATGGGGATCGTGTTCACCGGCCACCCCAACCTGCGCCGGCTGATCCTGCCGTCAGACTGGGCGGGGCACCCGCTGCGCAAGGACTACCCGATCGGCGGCGAGCCGGTCCAGTTCACGGACGCCGTATGAGCATCGTCGAGCGCCAGCCCGCCCCGGTCGTGCCGCTGTACACGCCGGCGCAGATCCCGCCGGGTGCGCCCTCGAACGTCGACCTGCCGCCGGGGGAGGACCTGATCACGGTCAACTTCGGGCCCAACCACCCGTCGACCCACGGGGTGCTGCGCCTGATCGTGACGCTCGACGGCGAGGTGGTGGTCGGCCTTGACGCCGACATCGGCTACGTCCACACCGGCTTCGAGAAGAACTTCGAGCAGAAGACCTACTGGAAGTGCATCCCCTACGCCCCGCGGATGGACTACGTGGCCTTCTTCGCCAACGAGCTGGCCTACGTCGGGGCGGTCGAGAAGCTGATCGGGATCGATGTGCCGGAGCGGGCGCAGTGGATTCGCGTGCTCTTCGCCGAGCTGAACCGGCTCCACAGCCACCTGGTCTACCTGGGCACGTCCGGGGTCGAGATGGGCGCGATGTCGGTGTTCTTCTACTGCCTGCGCGAGCGCGACGCGGTGCTCGACCTGTTCGAGATGGCCACCGGGGTGCGCATGCACGACCGCTACCCGCAGTTCGGCGGGGTGGCCGAGGACCTGCCCAAGGGGTTCTACGCCGAGTGCCGCAAGTTCTGCGAGATGATGCCCAAGCGGATCGACGAGTACCTCGACCTGCTGGCCGGGAACCCCGTGTGGAAGTCGCGCTACCAGGGCATCGGCACGATCGAGGCGGACACGGCGATCGCCATGGGCCTCTCGGGCCCCAATCTGCGGGCCTCGGGGGTGCCGTACGACCTGCGCCGGGTCGAGCCCTATCTGGTCTACGACCAGGTCGAGTTCGACGTCATCACCGCGGAGCAGGGCGATGCCTACGCCCGCTTCCTGTGCCGGGCGAAGGAGATGTACGAGTCGGTGCGGATCATCGAGCAGTGCCTCGACAAGATGCCGAGCGGCCCGGTGATGTCGACCGACCGCAAGTTCGTGCTGCCGCCCCGCGCCGAGCTGCAGACCTCGATGGAGTCGCTGATCCACCACTTCAAGCTCGTCACCGAGGGCTTCCGGGTGCCGCCCGGGCAGGTGTACTTCCCGGTCGAGTCGCCGCGGGGCGAGTTCGGCTGCTACCTGGTCTCCGACGGCGGCCCCAAGCCGTGGCGGGTGCACTTCCGCGCCCCGAGCTTCGTCAGCCTGCAGGTGACCGCGATGATGTCGGTCAACCGCTACGTCGGCGACATGATCGTCGTCGTCGGCTCACTGGACGGCGTCATGGGGGAGGCTGACCGATGAGTGGACCCGGCCACCGCCGAGACCCTCGCGGGTGCGCTCGAGACCCGCCCCGAGATGCCCGCGCCGCTGCGCGAGCCCGACCGCAGCGCGCCGCTGCGCGACCGCATCCTGGCGGTCGTCGCCCTCTACCCGGAGCCGCGCTCGGCGCTCGTCCCCGCCCTGCGGCTGGCCCAGGAGGAGTACGGCTGGCTCTCGACCGAGGCGTACGAGCAGGTCGCCGACGCCACGGGCTTCACGCCCGCACTGTGCAAGTCGGTGGCGTCGTTCTACGACATGTTCCGCCTGCACCCGGTCGGCCGCCACGAGATCTGCGTGTGCACCAACATCTCGTGCGCGCTCGTCGGCGCGGGTGAGACCCTGCGCGAGTTTCGGCGCGAGCTCGGCATCGACGTGGGCCAGACGACCGCCGACGGCCTGATCACACTGCGCACGGTGGAGTGCTACGGCGGCTGCGGCTGGGGACCGGTGGTGTCGGTGGACGAGCGCTACCACGAGCCGTTCGGGCCCGACCGCGTCCGGCCGCTGATCGACGAGCTCCGAGGAGCGCCGGAATGAGCGACCGGCGCATCCTGCTCGACTTCGAGGGCGACCGCCGCGACGTCCACTCCTACGAGCAGGCGGGTGGGTACAAATCGCTGCGGGCCGCGCTGGGGATGGAGCCGGCCGAGGTGATCACGACCGTCGACGGGTCGGGCCTGCGCGGCCGCGGCGGCGCCGGCTTCCCCACCGGGCGCAAGGCGTCGTTCCTGCCCAAGGGCCGAAAGCCGGTCTACCTGTGCGTGAACGCCGACGAGTCCGAGCCCGGGACGTTCAAGGACCGCGAGATCATGCTGCGAAACCCCCACGCCCTGATCGAGGGCATCCTGATCATGAGCTACGGCATCTCGGCCACATCGGCCTTTCTCTACATCCGGGGCGAGTACCGCACCGAGTTCGAGGTGCTCATGCGCGCGCTCGAGGAGGCGCACAGCCGCGGCTACGTCGGCCGCAACGTGCTCGGCTCGGGCTACGACGCCACCGTTGTCCTGCACCGCGGCGCCGGCGCCTACATCTGTGGCGAGGAGACGGCGCTGCTCTCGTCGCTCGAGGGCGAGCGCGGCCAGCCCCGCTCGAAGCCGCCGTTCCCCGCGGTCGCCGGCCTGTACGCCGCGCCGACGCTGGTGAACAACGTCGAGACGCTGGCGTCGGTGCCATACATCATCGCCATGGGCGGCGAAGCGTACGCGGCGATCGGCACCGAGCGCTCGAAGGGCACGCGCGTGTTCTCGCTCTCGGGGAACGTCCGCCGGCCCGGCAACTATGAGCTGCCGCTGACCGCCACGCTGCGCGACCTGATCGAGGGCCACGGCGGCGGGGCGCCGGCGGGGCGGACGATCAAGGCGATCATCCCGGGAGGCTCGTCGACGCCGCTGCTCATGCCCGACCAGATCGACACCGGCATCGACTACGAGTCGATCGCCGCGGCCGGGTCGATGGCCGGCTCGGGCGCCGTCGTGGTCATCGACGACCGCGCCTGCATGGTGCAGCTGGCCCTGCGGGTGGCCGAGTTCTACCGCCACGAGAGCTGCGGCAAGTGCACGCCCTGCCGCGAGGGCACCAAGTGGGGCGTCGACATCATCCGCCGCATCGAGGAGGGCACGGCCGAGCAGGGCGACCTCGACCTGCTCCTGAACGTGTGCGACCGCATCCTGGGCAAGTGCCTGTGCCCGCTCGGCGACGCGATGGCGATGCCCGTGGCGAGCTACGTCACCCACTTCCGGGCCGACTTCCAGCGGCATATCGACGAGGGCGGCTGCCCCTTCGTCGAGCAGAGCCCGATCGCGAGCCTCTATCACGAGCCGATCGTGACGCCCGCCGCGGGAGTGGCACCGTGAGCACCTTCCACGACGCGTTCCTCGACGTGCGCCGCCGGATCGAGGCGGGCGAGGACCCGGAGCTCGTCGTGCCGTCGCTCCTGCGCATCGCCGCGGCCCAGGACGAGATCGACATGGCCGCCGCCCTCTACGCCGACGAGGACTCCGAGGGCGAGGAGGACGCGTAGTGGCAACCGTCGAGACCGAGACGGTCACCCTCAAGATCAACGGGCGCGACGTGACGGTGCCCAAGGGCCTGTCACTGGTCGAGGCGGCGGCCGAGGCCGGGTTCGAGATCCCGGTGTTCTGCTACGAGCCCCGGCTCGGGGCCGGGGTCGGCGCATGCCGCATGTGCCTGTGCGAGATCGAGGGCATGCCGAAGCTGCAGACGGCCTGCACGACGCCGGCGGCCGAGGGCATGGTGGTCGACTCCCACAGCGCCCGGGCGCGCGAGGGCCACGACGCCGTGCTCGAGTTCCTGCTCCTGAACCACCCGCTCGACTGCCCGGTGTGCGACAAGGGCGGGGAGTGCCCGCTGCAGGATCTGACGTTCCGCTACGGGCCTGGCGTCACCCGCATGACGCTGCCCAAGCGCACCCAGGAAAAGCCGGTGCCGATCTCGCCGCTGATCAAGCTCGACCGCGAGCGCTGCATCCTGTGCTACCGCTGCACGCGCTTCTCCGAGACCGTCTCCGGTGACATGCAGCTCGTACCCGAGAACCGCGGTGCGCACTCGATCATCACGACGTTCGAGGGCCGCCCGTACGAGAACGAGTTCTCCGGCAACGTCACCGAGCTCTGCCCCGTCGGCGCGCTCACGTCGACCAGCTACCGCTTCCGGGCGCGGCCCTGGGAGATCCAGAACGTGCCCACCACCTGCGGCGAGTGCGCGATCGGCTGCAATACCTACGCGAGCATCCGCGAGGGCCACGTGACCCGGGTGCTGTCACGCAACCACCCGCAGGTCGACGAGGGCTGGCTGTGCGACCGCGGCCGCTACGCGCTCGGCCACCTCACCGCGCCCGACCGGGTGACCCAGAGCCTGATCCGCGGCGGCCGTGGCCTGGAGTCGGTGTCCACGGCCGAGGCGCTCGACCACGTCGCCGACCGGCTGCGGGCGACCGTGGAGCGGTTCGGCCCCGGCTCGGTGGCCGTGCTGGCCTCGGGCGAGCAGACCAACGAGGAGGCGCACGCCTGGGCGCGCGTGCTCGACGAGGCGCTGGGCGGCGGCGTCAGCGTCTCCGGCGCAGAGGGCGGCCCCTGGTGGGCGCAGCTCGAGCCCCACGCCGCCGCGATCGAGGATCTGGCCGGCGCCGCCACCATCGTCGTCGCGGGCGACGCGGATCTCGCCCACCGGGCGCCGGTGCTCGAGCTGTGGATCCGCAAGGGCGTTCGCAACGGCGCGCGCGTCGTCACCGTCGGCCCGGGCGCGACCCGGCTCGGCACGCTCCGGGGCGCCGTGCACATCTCGGCCGCACCCGGCACGTCGCACACCGTCCTGCTCGAGGCGGCCGCGGGCGAGGGCGAGCTGGCCGGGCACCTTGGCGAGCCCGACACGATCGTCATCTGGGCGGGCGCGATGCGGGCCGAGGTGGCCTCGGTGCTTGCCCACGTCGCACACTCGGCCGGATGCACGGTGCTGCGCACGCCGCGGACGGCCAACGAGATCGGCTGCACCGCCGCCGGCCTCGGCACCGTCACCCCCGACCAGGCGCTCGAACAGGCCGAGGAGGGCAGGATCAGGGCGATGGTGCTGCTGGGCGCCGACCCGGTGGGCGACTGGCACTCCGGCGAGCGCTGGCGCGCAGCGCTGGCCCGCTGCTTCTTCGCCCTGCAGGTCACGGCCTTCCAGAACGACTCCACGGGCTGGGTGACCACGATCGTGCCGGCCACCGCCACCCTCGAGAAGGACGGCACGGTGACCAACCTCGAGGGCCGCGTGCAGCGCGTCCGCGCCGCCGCCGCCACCCCGCCGGGTGTCTCGGACGGCTACGCCTGGGCGGCCGAGATCGGCGACCGGCTGGGCGTCGGCCTGCCCCACGACCCGCCGAGCGCATTTGCCGATCTGGCCGCCCGCCGCCCGGCCTTTGCCGGCATGTCGTGGTCGGAGATCGGCGAGCGCGCACCTCTGGGTGAGCGCCCGGCGGTTGCCACCACGCCGGCGGTGCCCCAGCTCGGACCCGTGGCCGACCTGCCCGAGACGGTCGTGGTCGGCTATCGCGAGCTGATGTCGGGGGCCTCGGTCGACCACACGCCGCAGCTCGAGTTCCAGCGCCGGAAGGGAATCGAGATCGCGCACGCCGACGCCGAGCGGCTGGCCGTCGCCACCGGCGACCGGATCGAGGTGACGGTGGACGGGCGCACCCACACCGGGCCGGCGCTCGTCCAGCGGGCGCTGCGGCCGGGCGTGGTGCGGCTGCCGACGCGGATCCCCCACGTCGGCCCCGGCAGCGTCCGGGTCGCACCGGCGGAGGCAGCGGCGGATGCCTGACGGCTTCATCGCCACGCTGATCAAGTCGCTGATTCTGGCCAACCTCGTGATGGCCGTGTTCGCCCTGCTCACGTGGGCGGAGCGCCGCCTGCTGGGCCGCTTCCAGGTGCGCCTGGGGCCAAACCGGGTCGGCCCGTTCGGCCTGCTGCAGCCCATCGCCGACCTGGTCAAGCTGATCCGCAAGGAGAGCATGCTGCCGGTCGGCGTGAATCCGGTGCTCTACCTGGCGGCACCGGTGGTGTCGCTGTTCGCGTCGCTGGCGGTGTTCGGGGTGATCCCGTTCGGCGGCCGCGCGGAGATTCCGGGCACGTCGTATCACTTCCACCTGTGGATCTCGGATCCGAGCGTCGCGCTGCTGGTCGTGTTCGCACTCGGCTCGCTCAGCTTCTACGGCTTCCTGGTCGGAGGCTGGGCGTCGAGCTCGAAGTACTCGCTGTACGGGTCGATGCGGGCCGTCTCGCAGCTCATCTCCTACGAGGTCAGCCTCGCCCTGGCCGTGATCGGCGTCGTGATGATGGCTCACACGCTGTCGCTGACCGGGATCGTCAACGCCCAGCACCGCGACGGCCTGTGGTACATCTTCCCGCAGTTCCTGGGCTTCGCCGTGTACGTCGTCGCCTCCACGGCCGAGGTCAGCCGGATCCCATTCGACCTGCCCGAGGCGGAGGGCGAGCTGGTGGCCGGCTACCACACCGAGTACGGCGGCATGCGCTTCGCGATGTACCAGAACGCGGAGTACGTCGCCCTGATCGCGTTCTCGGCCATCGCCTCGATCCTGTTCCTCGGCGGCTACTCCGGCCCGTTCCTGCCGGGCCCCGTGTGGATGCTCTTGAAGATGTCCATCTTCATCCTGGCCGCGATGTGGGTGCGGGCGACCCTGCCCCGCGTGCGGTACGACAAGCTGATGTCGATCGGCTGGAAGGTGCTCCTGCCGCTCGCCACCCTCAACCTGCTGGTCACGTCGGTCATCGTCGCGTGGCGCGCATGACGAAAGGCTTCGCATGCCGGTAACCGATTCGGTCAAGGGCTTCGGGGTCACCTTCCGCCACCTGTTCCGCAAGCCGGTCACGCAGCAGTACCCCGAGTACAAGCGGCCGGTGTACCCGCGCTTCCGCGGCCGCCACCGCCTGCACCGGCACGAGAACGGCCTCGAGAAGTGCGTCGGCTGCTCGCTGTGCGCCGCCGCCTGCCCGGCGGACTGCATCCGCGTCGTCGCGGCCGAGAACACCGAGACCGAGCGCTACTCGGCGGGCGAGCGCTACGCCCGCATCTACGAGATCAACATGAGCCGCTGCATCTTCTGCGGCTACTGCGAGCTGGCATGCCCGTTCGATGCCATCACCCTCGGCCACGACTACGAGCTGGCCGAGATGTCGCGCGAGGCGATGGTCTACTCGAAGGACATGCTGCTCGAGCCGATGCACCCGAGCCGCACGACGCCGGTCGCACCGGTCGACCCCTTCGACATCGTCGAGCTCGCCGGCGGCGATGGGCAGGGAGCCGGCGCGTGACCTACGACATCGTGTTCGTGGTGGCGTCGGTGGTTGCGATCGCCGCCGCCCTCATGGTGGTGCTCTCGCCGAACCCGTTCATCTCGGCGCTGTCGCTGATCGCCAACCTGATCGCCCTCGCGACCCTCTACCTGCTCCTGCAGTCCGACTTTCTCGCCGCCGCGCAGGTGATCGTGTACGCCGGGGCGGTGATGATCATGTTCCTGTTCGTGACCGCATACCTGGGCGGCCGGGCCGACGAGCCGACCGGCGACCGGCCGGTGTGGCAGACGTTCGCGGCCCTGATCGCCGCGGCCGCGATCGTGGCCGAGATCGTCTTCGGCGTCGGCCGCCAGAACTTCCTGCATGGGGCGACGGTCAGCGACGCGTTCGGCGCGCCCCAGGCGATCGCCGCCACGTTCCTCGGCCGCTACGTGCTGGCCTTCGAGGGCGACATCCGTGCTGCTCCTGGTCGCGGCGATCGGCGGCGTCGTTCTGGCCACCCAGAGACCGGCGATGCGCGAGGTCGGCGAGCCGGGCGTGTTCGAGGTCGACCGGCCCGAGCGGGTGCCAAGCCTGCAGTCGTCGGTGATGGAGGCCGAGACGCACTTCGACGTCGTCACCGCGGCCGCCCGCCGCGACGGCGAGGACACGGGCGGGGAGGCGGACGGCTGATGCACGTCGGCGTCGCCTGGTTCATCTCGGTGTCGGCGATCCTGTTCGGGATCGGCCTCTACGGCGTCTTCACCCGCCGCAGCCCGCTGATCCTGCTGCTCTCGGTCGAGATCATGCTGAACGCGTGCAACCTGTCGCTGATCTCGTTCTCGCGGTACCTGGGCCAGCAGTCCGGCCAGGTGTTCGCGCTCGTGGTGATGGCGGTGGCGGCCTCTGAGGTCGTCGTCGGGCTCGGTCTGGTGGTGGCGGTCGCGCGGCGCAAGGCCGACCTCGACGTCGACCGCATGACGGGTCTTCGCCACTGATGGAAGCACTCGCCTGGACGTGCCTGCTCGCGCCGCTCGTCGGCGTCGTCGTCCTCACCCTGGCCGGGTCGCGGATCTCGCGCCAGGCGGCGGCGTGGGCAGGCACGGCGTTCGCATTTGTCGCGTTCGCCGCCGCGGTCGGGGAGTTCATCGCGGTCCTGGGCGAGGGGGCGAGCCACCGGTCGCACACATACACCGCCTACACGTGGGCGGCGTCGCTGACGTTCAAGGTGCCGATGTCGGTGCTGGTCGACCCGCTCTCGGTCACCGAGATGCTGATCGTCGCCGGGGTGGGCGCGGTGATCGTCATGTACTCGATCGGGTACATGCACGGGGATGTCAAAGAGCGGCGCTTCTTCGTCTATCTCGACCTGTTCCTGTTCTCGATGCTGCTCCTGGTCATGGCCTCGAACTTCGTGCTCCTCCTGGCCGGCTGGGGCCTGGTGGGACTCTCGTCCTACCTCCTGATCGGGTTCTGGCACGAGCGCCCCGAGCCGGTCGCGGCCGCCAAGAAGGCGTTCGTGATGAACGCGATCGGAGACGTCGGCATCATCGTGGCCGTTTTCTTCATGGCCCGCGATCTGGGCACGACGAACTACGCCACCGTGTTCCACACGGCATCGGCGCACTGGCCGAAGGGGTCGGCCGATGCCAACTGGGTGGCCGGGCTCCTGCTGCTGGGGGCGCTGGCCAAGTCGGCCCAGATCCCGCTCCACACCTGGCTTCCCGACGCCATGGAGGGCCCGACCCCGGTCTCGGCGCTGATCCACGCGGCCACCATGGTCACCGCCGGCGTCTACCTCATCGCCCGCGCCCATGCGCTCTTCATCCTCGCGCCCGACATCGAGGTCCTGATCGCGCTGATCGGCGTCGCCACCCTGCTGATGGCGGGGGTGATCGCGATCGTGCAGACCGATATCAAGCGCATCATCGCGTACTCGACGATGAGCCAGATCGGCTACATGTTCACGGCCGTCGGACTGGGTGCGTGGGGCGCCGGCATGTTCCACCTGCTCGCGCACTCCTTCTTCAAGGCGCTGCTCTTCCTCGGCGCCGGCATCGTCATCCACGCCCTGGGCGGCGAGCAGGACGTGCGCCGGATGGGCGGCCTCGGCTCGGCGCTGCCGCGGACGAAGTGGCTCATGTGGATCGGCACCGTGGCGCTCGTCGGCTTCTGGCCCCTCAGCAAGGACGAGGTGCTGTCGGCGGCGCTGCAGAAGGACAGCACCACCGCCATCATCGTCTGGGTGGGAGGCCTGGTGGGCACCTTCTTCACCGGCATCTACGCCACCCGGCTCATGCGGCTCACCTTCTACGGCGAGCGCTCGCAGTACGCCTCCGAGCACCTGCACACCGAGCACGGCGAGGCGCCGTGGGAGATGTTCTGGCCGGTGGCGATCCTGGCGGCCGGGACGCTCGTCGCCGGACTGCTCGACATCGGCTTCGGGATCAGCGACGTCTTCTCGAGGTGGCTCGGGCACACGGCGCCGACGATCGTGGCCTCCACCGACCGCGACCTCGTCACGACGGCAATCGCCTGGACGCTCGGCGGCGGCGCCGCGCTTCTGACATGGCGGGCGTACACGCACCCGGAGCTGCTCGAGCGGCTCAAGCGCCCCTTCACCGGGCTGGCCGTTGTCGCGGTGCACAAGTTCTACTGGGATGAGCTGTACGACAAGATCGCGTACCTGCCCGCCGCGGTGGTCGCCTCATCCCTGTACCGGTTCTTCGAGCGCTGGGTGATCTGGGGGACGGTCGGCCTGGTCGCGTATCTGGTGCGGATGCTGGCCCGCGCCACCGTCGCCGCCCAGACCGGCGTCGTGCGCCTGTACGCGACGGCCCTGGTTGCCGGCGCGGTGGTGCTGGGCGCCTACTTCCTGTCGAGGGCGACGCTGTGACGACCGCCCTCATCTTCCTGCCTCTGGCCGGCGCCGTCATCGTGGGGCTCCTGCCGATCGGCCGGCGTGCGACCGAGGGACTGGCGCTGGTCGTGGCCCTGGCCGAGGCCGTGCTCGGCGCGGTGGCCCTGGTCGGCTTCCACGCCTCCGGCGGCCTGCAGTACATCCAGAATACGAGCTGGATCCCGAGCTTCGGGACCGTCCCGCCGGTTCGCTACCAGGTCGGCATGGACGGCCTGTCGCTCTTCATGGTGCTCCTGACGGCGGTCGGCATCGCGGCCGCCATCGGCGCGGCCATGCGGGCCGACCGGCAGCGCCCGCAGATGTACTTCGGGCTCCTGCTCCTGCTCGAGGCGGCGCTGGCGCTGCTCTTCACCGCCCAGGATCTCGTGCTGTTCTACGTGGGCTGGGAGCTGATGATGGTCCCGCTCTACCTGCTGATGGGCGTGTGGGGCGGCGAGGGCCGGCGGGCGGCCACCATCCAGTTCGTCGTCTACACCCTGGTCGGGTCGCTGCTGATGCTGGTGGCGATCGCCGTGCTCGGCATCTCGGCGCACACGTTCAACCTGGAGGCCCTGATCGCCCGGCCGCACGAGTCGACCTGGCTGTTCCTCGCCTTCGCGCTCGCGTTCTGCATCAAGGCGCCGCTCTTCCCGCTGCACGGCTGGCTGCCCAGCGCCTATCGCCAGTCGACGCCCGAGGTGACCGCGCTGCTCTCGGGCGTGATCTCGAAAGCCGGCGCCTACGGCCTCCTGCGCTTCGCCATCCCCCTGTTCCCGAGCGTCGCCCACGACTGGCGCTGGCTCTTCCTCGGCCTCGGCCTGACCGGCCTCCTGTACGGAGCGATCGTCGCCTTCCGCCAGCCCGATGCCCGCGGAGTGGTGGCGTATTCGAGCTTGAGCCAGATGAACCTGATCATCATCGGGATCTTTGTCTTCAACGAGAACGGGGTGACCGGCGCGATCCTGCAGATGGTCAACCACGGCATCGTCTCGCTGGCGGCGTTCCTCTTGATCGGCCTCGTCGAGATGCGCACGGGCACCGATGGGTTCCGGTTCCTCGGCGGCCTCTCCAACAGGCGGCCGCTGATGTCCACGATCCTGCTGATCGCCGCCCTGTGGGTGCTGGCGGTGCCGGGCTCGAGCATCTTCGTGTCCGAGCTCTACATCCTTCTGGGCGCATTCGAGCAGCAGGCCGTGCTGGGCGCCGCCGCGGCGTGCGGGATCGTGCTGGCGGCCATGTACGCCCTGCGCTGGTACTCGGCCATCGCGCACGGGCCGAACGGCGAGCGCGTCTCGGATGACACGCCCGACCTGCGCCGCGGCGAGCTTGCGATCGCGGTGCCGCTGATCCTGATCCTGCTGGCGATGACCGCCTACCCGTACGGCGTGATGCACCGGATCGGATACTCCGAGGCCGCGTACCACCCTCCGGCCAAGGTGCGGCAGATCTGATGCACACGATCCCCATCTCGTTCACGGCGATCGGCCCCGAGATCATCCTGCTCGGCACCGCGGCGGTGCTGCTGGTTGTGGGCGTCTTCCTGCCGGACAAGCCGGCCCGGTGGCTGGCGGCGGCGGCCACGGCGATCGCCCTCGCCGCCGCCACCATCTACGCGGGGGCC
The DNA here is from genome assembly GCA_963732075.1 of uncultured Actinomycetes bacterium. Taxonomy (GTDB): domain Bacteria; phylum Actinomycetota; class Thermoleophilia; order Gaiellales; family JAICJC01; genus JAICJC01. The sequence continues at coordinate 1,206,031 of CAVSYD010000003.1, forward strand.
GCCTTCCACGATGCCGCGCGGGCCCCGTTTGACCACACCCTGCGGATCGACGCCTTCGGCGAGGGCGCCCGGATGCTCATCTACGTGTCGGCCCTCGTGGCGGTGGCGTACTCGTGGGGCATGGGCGACCTGCGCGAACGCAGCGTCGAGTACCACGTCCTGCTTCTGACCGCGACCGCGGGCATGTCGCTGCTCGCGGTGTCAAACAGCTTCGTGACAGCGTTCGTCGCCCTGGAGCTGTTCTCGCTGGCGCTGTACGTGCTGGTCGCGATCGATACCGACGACGTGCTGTCGCTCGAGGGCGGGCTCAAGTACCTCATCATCGGATCGGTCGGCGCGGCGTTCCTGCTCTACGGTGCGGCGCTCACCTACGGCGCCAGCGGCCAGCTCGAGTTCGACCGCATCCGGGCGGGCCTCGCTCAGGGCGACTCGCACGACGTGCTGCTGCTGATGGGACTCGCGATGGTGATCGTCGGGCTCGGGTTCAAGGCCAACGCCGCGCCGTTCCACATGTGGACGCCCGACGCCTATCAGGGCGCGCCGACGCCGGTGACCGCCTTCATGTCGGCCGCCACCAAGGTGGTGGCGCTGGTCTTCGCCCTGCGGGTGCTGGTGACCGCGTTCCCGCGCCAGTCCGACGTCTGGCAGATCGGCCTGGCCGCGATCATCATCGCCTCGTTCGTGATCGGGAACCTGGGCGCGCTGCGCCAGGCGAACGTCAAGCGGATGCTGGCCTACTCCACCGTCGGCCACTCCGGCTTCCTGCTGACCGCGGTCGCCGCCCACAGCACCCTCGGCACGCAGGCGCTCCTGTACTACCTGACGGTGTACGGCGCGATGAACCTGGGCGCCTTCGGGATCGTCGCCGTGCGCGAGCGTGAGATCGGCCGGCCGGTGCTGGTGTCCGACTTCGGCGGCTGGGGGTACACGCGCCCGGTGCTCGGGGGTGCGATGCTGGTCTGCATGCTCTCGCTCGCCGGGTTCCCGCCCACCGGCGGCTTCCTGGGCAAGCTCTACGTCTTCTCCGCCGCCGTCCAGAACGGGCAGACGTACCTCGCCGTCGCGGGCGTGATCGCCACCATGGTCGGCCTGGTCTACTACCTGCGCGTGCCCTTCGCGCTCTACGACCGCGAGGTGGCCGTGCCGAAGGCGAAGGCCATGCCCGGCCACGGCCTCGCGGCCGGCGCAGCGACGGCCGCGGCGCTTGCGGCGCTCGTCCTGGGCATCGTCCCCGCGCCCCTGATCGACCTCGCCCGCACCGCCAGCAACTCGCTGTTTCGTTAAGCCTCGCCATACGAACATACGTTCGCTATGCTGTGGGGGTGGACACGGGCCAGCTGCCATTGTTCCCCGAGCTCGACGGCATGGGCGACGGCCACGAGCTGCGCGAGGTGGAGTACCTGCACGTGCGCGCCAAGCGCGATCGTCAATCACGTCCCCGAGGCCTCGCGAATGCCCTTCCGGTACACGATCAACGCCTACCGCGGCTGCGCGCACGCCTGCACCTACTGCTTCGCCCGGCCCACTCACGTGTACCTGGGCATGGACGCAGGCGCCGACTTCGAGCGCCGCATCGTCGTCAAGGTGAACGCGGTCGAGCGGCTGCGGGCCGAGCTGCGCGACCCGCGCTGGCGCGGCGAGCACATCGCGATGGGCACGAACACCGACCCGTACCAGCCCGCCGAGGGCCGCTACCGGCTCACGCGCGGGCTGATCACCGAGCTGACCGCGGCCCGCAACCCGTTCTCGATCCTGACCAAGTCGCCGATGATCCTGCGCGACCTCGACCTGCTGGCCGCCGCCGCCCAGGCGGGGCTCGTGCGCTGCAACCTCTCGATCGGCACGCTCGACGAGGACGTGTGGCACGCCAGCGAGCCGGGCACGCCGCCTCCGCGCCGGCGGGTCGAGGCGGTCGCGCGCCTGAACGCCGCCGGCGTCCCCTGCGGCGTCCTGATCGCGCCCGTCCTGCCGGGCATGTCCGACGCACCCGAGCAGCTGGCCGAGGTGGTCGAGGCGTGCCTCGAGGCCGGCGCGGTCTCGATCAGCCCGATCCTGCTGCACCTGCGCCCGGGCGTGCGCGAGCTCTTCATGCCCTGGCTCGAGGGCTACCGGCCCGATCTGGTCGAGCGCTACCGCACCCTGTACGCCGCGTCATACGCCACACCGGGCGCCCGCGCGCGGCTGACGCAGCGGGTGGACGACATCGTCGAGGGTCTGGGCGGCGCCACCGTCCCTGCCACTCGCAGCCGCCACGCCGCGTGAATACCCGGTGCCAGGCACCAAATATTCAGGCGTGACGGCGCAGCGTGCCCAGCCGGTCCCAGACCGTCCGCGGACGGTGGCGGCGGCCGGCGGGCTCGAGCAGGAACCGCGCCAGCCGGTCGGCCTCGATCTCGTCCAGTGAGATCGCCGACTCGGCCACACCGTCCTCGTCCCACACGCTGAAGCGCACGTGCCGCTCGACCGGCCGCGCGCCCAGGTAGCGCGAGACCCGCAGCGCCCGCCCCTGGTCGGCCTCGATGTCGGCATGCGGACGGAAGAACTCGACCAGCTTCGACCGCAACGGCGCCGCGCACCAGGGACAGAACCGGTAGCGCCCGTCAATGCGATTCCCACACCGACCGCAAGCTTGCACGCTTCGAGCATAGAGCCCCGGCGGGGCGAGCACCAGTGATCCGGACGGATTCTAGGTGCGGCGGGTGACGCGGCCGAGGCCGGCGTCGCGCAGGCTCCAGATCTCCTCGCCGTGCTCTCGCACGATCGAGGCGACCGCCGCGGTGCCCGCGACCGCGAGTGCGAGCCATGCCAGCCTGGTCGCGACCGCCGGAGTCGAGCCGGCAACCACCGCGGGGAAGCGCAGGCTCGTGCCCGCCACCGTGAGCAGCGCGGCCACGGCGCACGTCGCGAACTCGAAGACCGTCCACTCGGCCGGTTCGTCCACGACCGCCAGGTAGGCGGCGTAGGCGGCGCCCAGGATCACGGCCACGACCACCATGGCGATGTAGAAGCCGATCAGCGCAGAGGCGGCGTCCGAGGCGACGGCGGCGGTCGCGGCGGTCGCGGCGACGCGGGTGGGGGTGATGTGGCGTGCGACGGTCATCGGTGCCGAGATTCTCGGCCGGCGCCGCGACTCCTTCCCGCGCTCAGCCCACGCCGAATCCCTCGAGGAGGTAGCGAACCGCGATCAAAAGGACGACGATGCCGAGCCCACGGCGGATGACCGGCTCGGGGAGCCGCGGCTGCAGCCGGGCGCCGAGGTAGCCGCCGGCCAGGCCGCCGAAACCCATCGCGAGGCCGAGCGTCCAATCGGGCGCGACGGTGCCGCCGTGCCGCAGTTGCAGCAGCTGGTAGGTGATGACTCCCGCAACCGAGGTCAGAAAGGTCGCCGCCAGGGCCGCGCCCGCGACGTCGTACACCGTGAAGCCGAGCGCGAGCAGGATCGGCGCCAGGATCGAGCCGCCGCCGATCCCGTAGATCCCGCCGACGACGCCGACGGCCAGTGCGAGCACGAACACCCCGGGCGGGGAGAGCCGCACGTGATCGCCGCCGGTCGGCTCCGGCCGGCGGGCACCCCGCGTCGCCAGCCACGACCCGAGCGGCAGGAGCACCAGCGCGACCACGATGAGGAACGCCTTCGGCCCGGCGAGGTACTCGACCCGGATCACCGCGCCGGCGATCACGCCGGGCAGCGTGCCCAGAGCAAGCGTACGGGCCAGGCCGCCCCGCAGCGCGCCCGTTCGCCAGTAGCGGTAGAGGCCACCCGGAGTGGCGATCACGTTGTAAAGCAGATTCGTCGGCGTGATCGCCGGGCTCGGCGTGCCGAGGATGCTCACCTGCACCGGCAGGAGCAGCACGGCGCCGGAGACACCGGCGGGGGTCGTGAGTGTCGCGATCCCGAATGCGAGCAGTGCCCCGAGGAGGTCATTGCCACTCACTCAGTGGACAATATCGACCGGCCGCCCGGGCGCGTCTCGGCTATGTTTGCCATCCCGTCCCGCGACCCGTAGGAGTGCCCCATGTCCCTCGGAAACGGTGCCAAGCTCACGTGGCTCGGCCACGCCACCTTCCTGCTCGAGACACCCGGCAAAAAGCGCGTGCTGATCGATCCCTGGATCACCGGCAACCCGAAGTGTCCGGAGGCGCTGCGCGATCCCGGCGACCTCGACCTGATCCTGCTGAGCCACGGCCATTCCGACCACACCGCTGACGTCGTCCGGCTGGCGAAGGAGAAGCAGCCGGCGGGCGTGCTGGCGATGGTCGAGCTCGCGGACTGGTTCGGCAGCCAGGGCGTCGAGAAGGTGGTCGGCTTCAACAAGGGCGGCTCCTACCAGGCCGAGGGGATCACCGTGACGCTCGTCGACGCGCACCACTCCTCCAGCGTGGAGGGCCCGGACGGGTCGATCGTCTACACCGGCGAGCCGGCCGGGCTGATCATCACGCTCGAGGACGGCTACCGCATCTACTTCGCCGGGGACACGTGCGTGTTCGGCGACATGGCCCTGATCGGCGAGCTGTACGCGCCCGACCTGGCGATGCTGCCCATCGGCGACTTCTTCACCATGGGGCCGCGCGAGGCCGCCAAGGCGGTCGAGCTGCTCGGGGTCAAGCATGTCCTGGGGATGCACTACGGCACCTTCCCCGCCCTGCCGGGGACGCCTCAGGGCCTGCGCGACGAGCTCCAGGCGCGCGGCATCTCGGGCGTGCTGGTGGAGGAGATCGCCCCGGGGGACACACTCGAGTGACGTTCTCGCTGGTCGCCTGCGACCGGGAGCAGCGGCAGTGGGGGGTGGTCGTGGCGTCGAAGTTCCTGGCGGTCGGCGGGGTCGTGCCGTGGGCGCGCGCCGAGGCCGGCGCGGTTGCCACGCAGGCGTTTGCCAACATCCCCTACGGGCCCGACGGCCTGGAGCTCCTGAGCGCGGGCGCGACCGCGCAGGAGACGATCGACCGGCTCACGGCCGCCGATGCCGAGCGCGAGCAGCGCCAGATCGGCGTGGTCGACGCGGCCGGAGGCAGCGCGACCTTCACCGGAACCGGCTGCTTCGACTGGGCCGGCGGCCGCACCGGCGACGGCTATGCCGCCCAGGGAAACCTGCTGGCCGGGCCGGCCGTGGTGGCGGCCCTCGCCGACACCTTCGAGTCGACCGTGGGGCCGCTGGTCGAGCGGATGCTGGTCGCGCTTCAGGCGGGCGACGAGGCCGGCGGTGACCGCCGCGGCCGCCAGTCCGCGGCCGTGATCATCCGCCAGGCCGGCGGCGGCTACGGCGGCAACAACGACCTGCTGATCGACCTGCGCGTGGACGACCATCCCGACCCGGTGACGGAGCTGCAGCGCCTGTACTCGATCCAGAACCTGCTCTTCGGCCGCACCCCCGAGGATCAGCTGATCCCGCTGGAACAGGTGCACGTGGAGCTCTCGCAGCTGCTCGGCGCGGTCGGCTACGGCGGCGACATCGAGGCCGGCCTGCGCACGTGGGCCGGGATGGAGAACCTGGAGGAGCGGCTCTCGCCCGGCGGCATCGACCCGGTGGTGCTGGGTGTCCTACGCGAGCGCGCACGGGACTGACGGCCTATGAACTCGGATCGCGTCGGAGCCGTGCTGGCGGTGACCATCGTCGTTGCCTTCGTCGCCGGCCTCGCGGTGATGTCGATCGTCCTCCCGAATCCCCCCGATGGGCCGGCGCCGCCCGGCGCCCGGATTGCCTACTTCGCCCTCTTCGCATCGTTCTTCATCGCACTCGCGTTGATCCCGCTCGGCATGTGGCTCGTCGAGCAGAGTGCAGGCGGGCGGCCCGCGCTCGCATGGCGGGTCGTAACGGCCGTCGGCGTTGCGCTGGCGATGCTCGCCGTGGGCTTCGGTGTGCAGACGTGGGCGTACTCGCCGCACAACCTGCGCCAGTGCTTGCCCGAGTACCGCGGCAACGGCCATAACGGCATCGAGAGGATCATCTGCGAGAGCGGCCTGCTGAACCGCCCGCTGGGCCTGCGACGGCTCAACGAGGGCCTGGCCGGAGCGTTCGTCGTGCTTGTGGTGACCGCCCTGGTGGCCGCGCGGCTGGCGCTGCCGCCCGCCCGGCCAAGCCCCCAGCGGCGCCCGGTTAGCCGCTGACGCCGAGGCGGCGCCCGATCCGCTCGGCACCGCTGCGCGGGCGCAGGGCGCCCGGGAGCGCTTCGGCCACCTCGGCGATGGCGCGCGCTGAGGCTGCGTCGGGATCGTCGAGCACCAGCGGCCGGCCGGCGTCGGAGGCCACTCGCAGCGGCTCGTCGAGCGGGATCTCCCCCAGCAGCGGCACCTCGAGCCGGTCGGCCAGCTCGCGGCCGCCGCCCCGGCCGAACACGTGCGACCGCTCGCCACAGCACGGGCAGACGACATAGCTCATGTTCTCGATCACCCCGGCGACGTGCATCCCGGTCTTGCCCGCGACCTCGGCCGAGCGCTCGGCCACCTGCTGGGCGGCCGCCTGGGGAGTGGTCACGATCACCACGTCGGGCGCGGGCAGGAGCTGGCCGAGCGAGATTGCGACGTCGCCCGTGCCGGGGGGCATGTCCACCACCAGATAGTCGAGATCGCCCCAGTGGACGTCGCTCAGGAACTGCTCGAGCGCCTTGTGCAGCATCGGCCCGCGCCACACCACCGCCTGGTCGGGCTCGAGGAAGAACCCGATCGACATGATCTTGAGTCCGTGGTTCACGGGCGGGACGATCATCCCGTCGACCACCATCGGCCGGCGGGTGATCCCGAGCATGCGCGGGATCGAGTACCCGTAGATGTCGGCGTCCACGACGCCCACCTCGGCCCCGCCGGCGGCGAGCGCGGCGGCCAGATTGACGGTCAGCGTCGACTTGCCGACGCCGCCCTTGCCGGAGGCGACGGCCACCACGCGGGTGCGGGTGGCGATCGTGATCGTTTTCTTCTGGCCGTCACCGCCGCCGTGCAACTGCTGCCGCAGCGCCGTGCGCTGCTCGGGCGTCATCACGTCGAAGCTCACGCCGACCGACTCGACGCCCTCGACGGCGCCCACATGCCGGCGCACCTGCGACTCGAGGTCGGCCTTCATCGGGCAGCCGGGCACCGTGAGCGCGATGGTGACATCGACGTGCGAAGCCCGCACGTCGACCGCGCGCACCATGCCGAGCTCGACCACGCTGCGGCGGATCTCGGGGTCGATCACCGCCACAAGCGCCTCGCGGATCGCGGGTTCGGAGACCATCGTCAGAGTGTAGGTCAGGCCGGTTCGCCGGCGTACACAAGATCGGCCAGCCGGATGCTCATGGCGCGGTCGCGGGCCGCCACCGCCCGGGTGCGCGCGGTGAGATCGAGCGGAAGCGCGGGGTCGTCCACGAGCAGCACGTCGGCACCCGCCTCGCGCACGATCAGCCAGGCCGCGGCGAGGTCGACCGACCGCGACGGCTTGAGCGTCGCCACGCCGTCCACGCGACCGTCGGCGAGCTGGCACATCGCCAGGGCGAGCGCTCCCAGCATGCGGATGCGGCCGACGTTTCCGTCGAGGCGGGCGGCGGCGGTCGCGACCAGGGCGGCGTTGGTCGCCTCGAAATCGACGATGCCGAGCCGGTCCTTCGGCCGCACGCCGCCCAGTGGGCGGCCGTTCACCGATGCGCCCTCGCCCGCCTCGGCGACCCACTCCTCGCCGCTGCCGAAGTCGCGCACGTAGCCGAAGCGGACGTCGGCGATGGTCGGCCCGTCGGCAAACGCGATCGACAGGCAGTAGAACGGCAGCCGTCGCTTTGCGTTCAGCGAGCCGTCGATGGGATCGACGACCACGACCCACGGCCCGCCCGCGCCGAACGTGCGCTCACCCAGCTCCTCGGAGACGAGCCGGAAGTCGATCCCGCCGGCGTGCAGCGCCTCGAGCTGGGCGACCGCCGCCTTCTCGGCCCGGTCGTCCATGATCGTCGTGTCATCGCCGCCCTCGCCGCGTCCGACCACGGGCTCGCGGTCGTCACGGGTGGGCAGATCGGCAAGGGCCGTCTCGACGTCGGCCGACACGCGCCGGCAGAAGTCGAGCCAGGCGGTGTGCATCAGGCGTCCAGGGGGTTGATCAGAAACCCGCTGTAGAGCTTCGGGAAGAAGTAGGTCGACTTCTGCGGCATCACGGCACCCGCCTCGGCGACGGCCCGCACCTGGTCGACGGTGGGAGCACGCAGGAGGAATGCCGCCGAGGCGTCACCGCGGTCGACGGGCGCGGTGGCCGCTCCCAGCTCACGGACGTAGCGGATGGCGTCGGTGGTGGCGAACTGAGCCGGATCCAGCAGGCCGAGGAGCGGCGCGAGCACGACCGACTCGAGCACGGCGGCATCGATCGCGCGGACCGGCGCGGGCACGCCGGACATCGCCATGCTGACGGCCGCCCGGTCGCGCAGCCGGCACAGGAGCGCCGGCCGGCCGGCGCCCCGCCACACCGCGAAGGCAACGGTGCCGGCCGGCACCTCGTGCAGCGCGGCCTCCACCTGGGCGGGCGGAGCGCTGAGCTCCGACACGTCGAAGGCGTGCAGCACCTCGTCCGTGACCTCGCGCCGGCCCATCACGATGCGATGGGTGGGATAGACGACGAGCCCGCCGCCCCGGAGGTTCACCAGGTGCATGAGCATGAAGTCGTAGGGCCGGTCGCCGTCGGGCTCGCCCGCGCGGGCCCGGCGCTCGTCGCGGTAGGCAAGCGCGGTCTCGTAGCGGTGGTGGCCGTCGGCGATGACGATCGGCCGGTCGGCCATCGCCGCCTGCACCTTCGCGATCGCCGCCCCATCCGTCACGGGCCAGAAGCTGTGGGTGGTGCCGTCGCCGTCCTTCGCCCGCATCGCCGGCGCCCCGGCCGCGAGCGGGCGCAGTGCCTCGGCTGCGGCGCCGTCGGCATCGTCGTAGAGCCCGAACACGGGCGAGAGGTTGGCGGACGTGGCCCGGATCAGCTCGAGCCGATCGGCCTTCGCCGAGGCGTGGGTCTGCTCGTGGGGCCGGATGCGGCCCTCGGAGTACTCCGGCCAGCCGAACGGCGGACAGAAAGCCCGACCGGCTGCCCTCGGCGCCGTCGGGTCCGACGTAGTCCTGGACATGCCACCACAGCGACGGCCGCTCGTCCTGGACGAGGATGCCCGCGCGCCGCCAGTCGTGCAGGAGCTGGCCGGCACGGCCGGGCGAGTCGGGCAGCTCCAGGCGCACCGCCGAGTACTCGCTGCGCGCGGCCAGCAGATCGCGGTCGGCCTGCGAGATGACGTCGTACGGGGGGACGATCACGTCCTCCAGCCGCACCCGCGAGGTGTCGTAGCGCAGCGCCCGGAGCGGCTCGAGCGCCGTTCGCGTGGCCGGGGTCGGATGCCATCGGGCGGCAGTCTAATGTGACCCGTCCCCGGCACCGTCCGGCTGTCGCTTGACGAACAATCCTCCACCAGGTACCTTGTAGTACATGGTAGATCAGCGTCAAGACGGCCGTTTCTCAGCTCCGGCGCGGCGCGCTCGAGTTCTGCGTGCTCGCGCTCCTTCGCGATCGCGAGCGCTACGGGTTCGAGCTCGTGCAGACGCTGTCGGCGGTGGACGGCATGGTCACGAGCGAGGGCACGGTCTATCCGCTGCTCGGCAGGCTCCGGCGCGACGGCGTGGTCGAGACGACCTGGCGCGAGTCCTCGTCGGGCCCGCCCCGGCGCTACTACCGGCTGACGCCCGCGGGCAAGAGCGTGCTGGACGAGTTCACCCACGAATGGCGGCGGTTTCGCGACGGCGTCGACACCCTGCTGCGAACAGGAGACCCGGCATGATGACAACCACCCTCCACCCGCTCGCCGACGACTACCTCGAGCGGCTGCGGAATGCCGCGCGGTCGCTTCCGCGCGGCCGCCGCGACGACCTGGTGGCGCGATATCGAGTCCCACCTGGCCGAGTCGGCGCCCGCGGGCGCGCCGGAGGCCGAGGTGCGAACGGCGCTCGACCGGCTGGGCGATCCCGACCAGATCGTGGCCGCCGAGCGCGACGACGACGAGCCGGAACAGCGGCGCGGCCGGCTCGAGTGGACGGCGATCATCCTGCTTCTGGTCGGCGGCGTCGTCATCCCGTTCGTCGGCTGGATCGTGGGTGCGGTGCTCCTCTGGGTGTCGCAGGCGTGGACGCTGCGCGACAAGCTGATCGGGACGCTGGTGCTGCCCGGCGGTCTCCTGGCGGCGATCATCGTGGTGGCGAAGCTGGCCGTCGGCTCGGTCCAGGTCTGCCGGAGCCCCGGGGTGAACGGTGCGGCACAGACGTGCGCCGGCGGTGTCAGCGAAGCCCACAGGCTCCTGCTCCTCGCAGTCTTCGTGGCGGCGGTCGTGCTGCCGTTCGTCACGGCCGTGTATCTCGCCCGCCGGGCGTACCCGGACGGATAAAGTGTCCGCCAGATGGCGGGCGACACCTATGTGGCCGACCTGAGCGAGGGAACCCTCGTCGACGCGACGTTCGCCGTGCAGCGCAAGCAGCGCCGCCACACCCGAAACGGCGACCCCTTTCTGTCGATGGAGCTGGCCGACCGCACCGGCCGCGTGCCCGGCGTCGTCTGGAACGACGTCAATCTGCTCGGGTCGCGCTTCGACCAGGGCGACACGGTTCGCGTCCTCGGCCGGGTGGAGAGCTACGGCGGCCGGCTGCAGATCGCCGTGCGCGACCTCGAGAAGATCGAGACCGGCGACCCGCTCGACCTCGTGCCCGGCGCCCGCCGCGACGCCGAGACGCTCGAGGGCTTCATCGAGTTCCTGGCCGGCGAGATCGCCCACCCCGGTCTGCGCGCCCTGCTCGACCGGTTCCTGTCCGACAGCCACTTCCGCGAGCGGCTGCGCTCGGCGCCGGCGGCCGAGACCCACCACGACTATGCCGGCGGCCTGCTCGAGCACACCGTGGCGGTGGCGACGCTGTGCCGCGAGGCCGCCCAGCTGCACCCCCGCCTCAAGAGCGACCTGCTCGTGACCGCCGCGCTCCTGCACGACGCCGGCCGCACCGAGACCTTCCGCCCGGGCGTCACGATCGCCGTCTCCGAGCAGGGACGGCTGATCGGGCACGTGCTGGCAGGCGTGCGCATGATCGACGCGGCCGCCCGTGAGGTCGGGCTCGACGACGACGTGCTGCTACCGCTCATAAACGCGGTCGCCGGCCACCACGGTCCGATCGAGGGCCGGCGCCTGGAGACGCCCGAGGCGGTCACTCTGCACCACGCGAACACCCTGGACGCCCGGGTCGGCGAGGCCCTCTCGGCCCCGGCAACCCGTGAGTAAATGGGGCCTGGCCCCATTTATTCATGTCAGACGTTGAAGCGGATGTTCATCACGTCGCCGTCCTGCACGACGTAGTCGCGCCCCTCCACCCGCATCCAGCCGCGCTTCTTGGCCTCGGCCTCGGAGCCGCGCCTCGACGAACCGGTCCCACTCGATCACCTCGGCCCGGATGAAGCCGCGCTCGAGGTCGGAGTGGATGCGGCCGGCGGCCTGCTGGGCGTTCTGGCCGCGGCGGATCGTCCAGGCGCGCGTCTCGTCCGGCCCGGTCGTGAAGAACGGGATCAGGTCGAGCAGCCCGTAGGCGGCCAGGGTGACCTCGTCGAGCGCGGGCCGCTCGATCCCGAGGTCGGCCATGAAGGCCTCGGCATCCGCGTCGGGCAGCTCGCGCAGCTCGGCCTCGATCTTGGCGTTCAGGGCGACGCACCCCGCGTCGCGCTCCTGGGCGTACGCCGTGAGGGCCGACGACCACCTCGGGGTCGCCCGCGTCGTCCACGTTGGCGACGTACAGGGTCGGCTTGGCGGTCAGCAGGTCGAGCGAGGCCGGGATCTCGACCGGCGGACGTGCGCGCCGGCCGCCCCTGCTCGAGCCAGGCCCGCAGCGCATCGAGCGCCTCCTGCTCGGCGGCCGCGCCCTTCTCGCCCCGCTTGACCGCCTTGCCGACCCGCTCGGCCCGGCGCTCGATCGCGGCCAGATCGGCGAACGAGAGCTCGAGCTCGACCGTCTCGGCGTCGTCCAGCGGGTCGACGCGGCCCGAGGGATGGGCGACGGTGTCGTCGTGGAAGCAGCGCACGACGTGCACCACCGCGTCGGTCGTGCGGACGGCGCCGAGGAACTGATTGCCCAGCCCCTCGCCGTGCGACGCGCCCCGGACGAGCCCGGCGACGTCCACCACCTGCAGCGTCGCCGGGACGATCTTGCCCGACGCCGAGATGCGGTCGAGCGCCTCGAGCCGGGGGTCGCGCACGTCGGCGACGCCGCTCACCGTCTCGGTCGTCGAGAACATGTGCGGCGCGACGACCGCCCCGCCGCCGGCGAGCGCGTTGAAGAGCGGTCGACTTGCCGGAGTTCGGCAGGCCGACGAGGCCAACCTCGACGCCGGCCATCAGATGGCCACGGCCACGGTGCCGGTGACCGCCCCCAGAGCGACCCCGGCGGCGACGTCGCCGGGATGGTGCACGCCCGCATACACGCGGCTCCACGCCATCGCGCGCCGCCATCGCCACCCAGACGCGGCGCCAGCCGCGGCCGGGCCGCGCAGAGCGCGATCGCCGCCGCCGTCGACATGGCGGCGTGGCTGGACGGGAACGAGGACGACGCCGGGGCGGGCACGAGCGTCGCCCGCAGCTCCGCCGGCCGCTCCCGGTGCACGGCCGACTTGACCGCGTAGTTCACGGCCAGCGTGCCCCACACCGTCGCGGCCACGCGGACGGGCCGCCGGCACCCGAACCCGATCGCCACCCACAGGAGCCCGTAATTGCCGGCACGCGTGTAGGGAGCGACCACCCGGTCGAGCCGGGGGTGCCGCCGCCGTTCTCCATGCTCCGTCAGAAGCCGACCCGCCCGAGGTGGGTCTCGTGCTTGACGTAGCTGATCTTGGAGACGTCGACGTGGTAGGTGGACGCGTCGTCCCCGCTGAACTGGACGACACCCGACCCGGACTGCAGCGCGCTCTCGAGCGCCGCCCACTCCTTGGGGGCGATCTTGGTGATGACGATCAGCCCGCCGTCGAACCCGATCTCCACCCGCGTCACGTCTTCAGCCATGTCCCGTCTCCTCCAGATTGAACGTACTCGACCAGCACCCCGGCAACGCTGCTGGGATGGATGAATGCCACCTGCAGCCCGAACAGGCCCGGGCGCGGCTCGGGGTCGATCAGCTCGGCCCCGGCGTGCGCCGCCTCGCGCAGCGCCGCGCGGATGTCGTCGACCCGGTAGGCGACATGGTGCAACCCCGGGCCGCGGCTGGCCAGGAACCTGCCGACCGGCGTGTCCTCGCCAAGCGGGTACAGAAGCTCGACGCAATCCGACCCGATCCGAAGCAGCACGGCCTCCACGCCCTGCTCGGGCACGGTCTCGCGATGCTCGACCTGGGCGCCGAACAGGCGTGCGTAGGTGTCGACCGCGGCCTGCAGGTCGGCCACGGCATGCCCGATATGATGGATTTCTCGTGGGTGCACTGGACGGCATCCTACGAGAACACCGAGGAGGGGATCGCATGGGGTTCTTGGACAAGCTCAAGCAGGACACGACGGCCGCCGTGTCGACGGTCGCCGAGAAGACCCAGGAGATCGCGAAATCCGGGCAGCTGCAGATCCAGCTGCGCAATCTGCGCGGGGATGAGCGCGATGCCCTGGTCGAGTTCGGCCGCGAGGCCTACACCCTGCTCGAGGCCAATGCTCTGGCCGAGCGCTCCGGCGAGCTGGCCGGCGCGGCCGCCAAGCTCGCCGACATCCGCGACCAGATCCTCGAGAAGGAACACGAGATCGCCGCGGCGCGGAGCCGCGACCTGGACGGCGACGACGACGATGGCGGCGGCGACACCCCGGCCCCGGAGACCGTGGAGGGCTCGGCCGAGGAAGTTCCCGATCCGAGCGCCGCCGAGCCGGCCGCAGCAACGAGCCGCCGCCCGCCGACCCACCGCCGGCCGAAGGGCGCACCGGAGAGCCTGGCGAGGTGGAGGATCGCCGCTGGATCGCGCTGATCCTGCTCTGCGCCGCGCAGTTCATGGTGGTGCTGGACGTCTCGATCGTGAACGTCGCGCTGCCGACGATCAAGACCGCGCTCGGGTTCAGCGACGCCAACCTGCAGTGGGTGGTGAGCGCATACACGCTCACCTTCGGCGGCTTCCTCATGCTTGGGGGCCGGGCGGGCGACCTGCTCGGCCGGCGCAGGGTGTTCATCGGGGGCATGGTGCTGTTCTCGCTGGCGTCGCTGGCGTGCGGTCTTTCCACCGACACGGCGCAGCTGATCGTGTTTCGCGCCATCCAGGGGCTCGGGGCGGCGACCATCTCGCCGACCGCGCTCTCGATTCTGACCACGACGTTCCAGGAGGGGGCCGAGCGCAACAAGGCCCTGGGCATCTGGGGCGCGATCGCAGGCATGGGCGGAGCGGTGGGGGTGCTGCTCGGCGGGATTCTGGTCAACAGCGTGAGCTGGGAGTGGATCTTCTTCATCAACGTGCCCGTGGGCGCGCTGGTGGTCATCACCGCGCCGCGCCTGCTGACCGAGAGCCGCGTCGAGGGTGAGTCGCGCGACTTCGACGTCGCCGGCGCGATCACCGTCACCGCCGGCCTGACGCTGCTCGTGTACGGGCTGGTGTCGACCGACTCGCACAGCTGGACGTCGGCGCTCGTCGTCGGCAGCCTGGTGGCCGCGCTCGTGCTCCTGCTCGGGTTCGTCGCGATCGAGCGGCGGGCAAAGGCGCCGCTGCTTCCATTCTCGATCTTCCGGCTGAAATCGCTGACCGGGGCCAACGTGGCCGGGCTTCTGCTGGGCGCATCGATCTTCTCGATGTTCTTCCTGCTGTCGCTCTACATGCAGCAGGTGCTCGGGTACTCGCCGCTCAAGGCCGGCTTCAGCTATCTGCTGATCGCCGGGACGATCATCGTCGCGGCCGGGGCGTCACAGGCCATCGTCACCCGCGTGGGCGTCCGCCGCATCCTGGTCACCGGCTACGTGCTGGTGATCCTCGGCCTGCTGTGGTTCGCGCGGGTGCGGGTCGACGGGACGTACTGGGTCGATCTCGCGCCGGGCTTCATCATCGCCGGCCTGGGGCTCGGGTTCTCGTTCGTCCCCGTCCAGATCGCGTCGCTCATGGGAGTCGACCACGACCGTGCCGGAGTCGCATCCGGCCTGATCAACACGAGCCAGCAGGTGGGCGGCGCGCTGGGCGTCGCGATCCTCTCGACCGTCACCTTCACCGAGGTGAACTCGTACCTGGCCGCGCACGCGACCGGCCCGCCGACCCAGCTCCTGGCGTCCCAGGCGCTCGTGAGCGGCTTTCACTACGCCTTCCTGACCGGGGCGGCGCTGGCCGTGATCGGCCTGGTCGCGTCGTTCACGATGATCCCGGGCGGCACGCCGGACGAGATCCTGGTCGCCGACGGCATCGCCGAACCGGTCGAATCCTGAGCCCGCGGTGGCGGCTCCTATACGGGCGGAGCCGGAGGGCGCACCGCCAGCACGGCCTCGACGCCGATATCGAGCGACGAGTTCGACTCGGGCGCGAGCCCCTCGAGCAGGACGTCCAGCTCGGCCCGCTCGAGCGTCTCGGTCGCAAGCAGCGCCTGTGCCAGCCGGTCGAGGAACGGGCGGTGCTGCTCGACCAGCCGCAGCGCGTCGCGGTAGGCGGCGTCGGTGATCCCGCGCTGCTCGGCGTCGCGCATGCGCTTCGTGTCCTCGGACAGGGCGTAGTTGTCGGCCCGCATCTGCTGGTGGGGCATCGACTCCCCCATGCCCCACTCGAACACCATCGCCCGGGCGATCGCGGTCGCCCGCTCGAGGTCGTTCGCCGCGCCGTTGGTGATGCGCCCGAAGACGACCTGCTCGGCGGCGCGGCCGGCCAGGATCACCTTCAGCCAGTCGCTCAGCTCGTCGGTGGACTGCAGGTAGCGATCCTCCTCGGGCAGGTTCATCGTGTAGCCCAGAGCCTGCCCGCGGGGCACGATCGTGACCTTGTGCAGCTGCATCGCATCGCCCATCAGCCGGGCGACCAGCGCGTGCCCGGCCTCGTGATAGGCGATCACGCGCTTCTCCTTGTCGGTGATCAGCTTGCGCTGCTGCAGGCCGGCCACCACCCGCTCGAGAGCGTAGGTGAAGTCGGCCTGCACGAGCCGGTCGCGGCCGGCGCGGCCGGCGCTGATCGCCGCCTCGTTGCAGATGTTGGCCAGGTCGGCTCCGGTCAGGCCCGGACGTCTGGCGGGCGATCTCGGCCAGGCGGACGTCGTCGTCGAGCGGCTTGTCGCGCGTGTGCACGGCCATGATCTGCTCACGCCCCTGCAGGTCGGGCGCGGCGACGCCGATGTGGCGGTCGAACCGGCCCGGGCGCAGCAGGGCGCTGTCGAGCGCCGCGAGCTGGTTGGAGGCGGCGATGATCACGAGCCGGTCGCTCTCGTCGAACCCGTCCATCTCGACCAGGAGCTGGTTCAGCGTCTGGTCGTGCTCCTGGCTGCCGCCCCCCGGGCCGCCCCCGCCGCGATGGCGCCCGACGGCGTCGAGCTCGTCGATGAAGATGATCGCGGGCTGGTTCTTGCGCGCGGTCTGGAAGAGCTTCCGGATCCTGGCCGCACCCAGGCCGCTCCACATCTCGACGAACGAGGACGCGCTCTGGAAGTAGAAGTTGGCGTCGGACTCGTGGGCGACCGCCTTGGCCAGCAGCGTCTTGCCCGTCCCTGGCGGGCCGTACAGGAGCACGCCCTTGGGCACCTTCGCGCCGAGCTTGGCAAACCGCGTGGGATCCTTGCAGGAAGTCGACGACCTCCTCGAGCTCCGCCCGCACCTCCTCGACGCCGGCGACGTCCTCCCACCGCACGGTCGAGTCCGAGCGCGCGCTGAGCTGCTTCGGCTTGACGTTCGGCATCATCGAGATGAACTTCCACGTGAGCCAGCACAGGAGCCCGAGGAAGATGAAGATGCCCCAGTTGACCAGGAAGGTATGCAGGCCTGCGACCGCGGCATGCAGCCACACGTGCATCGTGCGAGAAGGGATCCAGTCCACCGCCTCCAGCGTACAGGCGTCTCGGCGGAGCGGGGAACCCGGCTCAGCCGGCGGCGGGGCGGGGCATCTCGGTGCCCTCGAGCCGCAGCACCTCGTCGAGCGCGGTCTGCGCGACCTCGAGCTCGGCGGCACTGGGCTCGCGGGTGGCGGCGACCCGCTGGAGCTCGTAGCCGGGCATCTGCATGGCCTTGGCCAGCGGGTGGTCGCGGTGCCGCGTCATCCACGCAAACGCCTCGGTCGCCGCGCCCATCGCGGCGACGCCGACCGCCAGCCGGGCGGGGCCGCGGCGGGATGCCGGCAGGCGCGAGACGAACAGGTTTCCCACGGCGGTGGCGGCGATCAGCGGACCGACCATGTGCGAGCCGCAGCGCTCGTGCTCCTTGGCGATGTCCACCGGCGCGCCGTCGTGCTCGTAGCCGCCGATCGCCTTGTGCTCCGCGCCGTGATAGCCGGCGATGCGCGACCCGCGCAGGGCGAGCATGGCCGGGAACAGCGCCGCCCCGGCGGTCACCACCTCGACCGCGGCGGGATGCAGCCGCGTGCGGCGGATGACCTGGGCGAGGAGGGCCGACCCCACGAGCGCCGCGCCCATCCCGGGCGACTCCATGGGCAGCCGGGCCTCCGGCAGCCGGCGCCGGATCAGCGGCAGCAGGTAGGCGACCTCGGCCATCCGGGCGACGCCGCGCAGGAGCGGCGTCCCCGTCAGCAGCGCCGGCAGGTCGGGCTTCTGGCCCGACGCGAGCTTGACGGTTCCGTCCTCGCCGCGCACGGCCGCCGCCCAGTGCTCGAAGCTGTGCACCAGAATGCCGTTCTGGAGCGCCATCCCGCCCAGGCGCACCTTCTCGTCCTTGGGGCTCATCCTTCGCCTCCGATCGCCCTGCAGAGATGCAGGAAGAAGCGTACCGCCAGCTCCAGGTCGTCGTGCGGGATGCGCTCGTCGGCGGAGTGCACGAGGGCGCCGGCCGCGAACGGGTCGGTGCGGGCGGGCATGAATCCGTAGGCCACCGATCCGAAGCTCTGCCGCATCCAGTGGCTGTCGGTGAACCCCGAGCCGATCGTCGGCGCGGCGGTCACGCCGGGCTCGATCTGCGGCAGGAAGTCCTCGATCGCGGCGTACAGGGGAGTCTCGGGCGACGACATGGTGCCGCCGTCGCGCTCGATGAACTCGAACTCGTACTCGAGCCCCGCGAGCGCCTCGCGCACGGCCGTCTCGATGTCCGCCTGTGTCATCCCGGGCAGGATGCGGCAGTCGCAGCGCATCTGCGCCCGGCCGGGGATGACGTTGATCTTGGTGCTGGCCGAGACGCCGGTCGGCGCGAGGGTGGCGCCCAGCATCGGCTCGATGATCTCGGCGAGCGCCGGGTTCTCCGCCCGCGAGTCCTCCATCAGCCGGCGCGGGTCGGCGTCGCCCGCCCCGATCGCGCGCAGGAAGGTGTGCAGCTCGGGCAGGTCGCGGGTGGGGGCGGCCATGCGGTCGATCCGCTCGAGCACGGGGATCAGCTTGAGGAGCGCGTTGTCCGACGTGCTGGGAAGCGATGCGTGACCGCTTCTGCCGCGGGTCGTGACGGCGAAGGCGGAACACTGCTTCTCGCCGACGCCGACCGTGTAGGCGACGCGCGACCCGTACACGATCCGCTCGCCGCCGCCCTCGTTGACGACATAGTCGGCGCGGACCAGGTCGGGGTGGTGCTCGATCAGCCACGGCAGGCCGTAGCCGTCACCGACCTCCTCGTCGGCCACGGCGCAGTAGATCAGGTCGCCGTTGCCCCTCCAGCCCTCGCGGGCGAGCGCGGCCACCGCCACGGCCTCGGCCGCGACCTGTCCCTTCATGTCCAGCGCGCCGCGGCCCCACACCTGGCCGTCGCGCTCGAGCCCCGAGAACGGCGGCACCGACCATTCGTCGGGATCGGCCAGGACGACGTCGGTATGGCCGAGCAGCATCAGCGTCGGGCCGTTGCCGCGGCCCGGCAGCCGGGCGACCAGATTGGCCCGCTCGGGTGTGCGCCCGCGCAGCGTCGCGTCCACCCCGGACTCGGCCAGGTAGGCGGCCAGGTGCTCCGCGGCGGGCGTCTCGTTGCCCGGCGGATTCGTGGTGTCGATACGGATCAGCTCGGAGAGCAGACGCGCGGTCTCCGAGCGCAGGTCATGGTCGAGCACCCGCGCACGCTACACGATGCCCTGGGGAGTAGGGTTGCGACCATGCCCCGCGACCTCTTCTCCGACTCGGCCGACGTGCGGCTGGAGTCGGTCGCCCCGCTCGCCCAGAGGCTGCGGCCGCACACGCTGGACGAGTTCGTCGGCCAGGAGGACGTGGTCGGCGCCGACAGCGCGTTGCGACGCGCGATCGCGTCCGACCGGGTGCCGTCGATGATCTTCTTCGGCCCGCCGGGCAGCGGCAAGACGACGCTCGCCCGGATCGTGGCGACCACCACCCAGGCGCACTTCGAGGAGCTCTCGGCGGTGCAGGTGGGCGTCGGCGACGTGCGCCGGGTGCTGGCCGAGGCGCACGACCGGCTGGGCGGGAACGGCCGCCGCACGATCCTGTTCCTGGACGAGATCCACCGGTTCAACAAGGGCCAGCAGGATGCGCTCCTGCCGGCGGTCGAGTCCGGGCTCGTGACCCTGATCGGCGCCACCACCGAGAACCCCTACTTCGAGGTCAACTCGGCGCTGCTCAGCCGCTGCCAGCTGTTCGAGCTCGGGCCGCTCGAGGCGGCCGACCTCGAGGCGATCGTGCTCCGGGGCGAGGAGGCGCTCGGGGTGTCGCTGACCGACGACCTGCGCGAGCAGATCGTGCAGGCCGCGGGCGGCGACGCCCGCAACGTCCTGAACGTGCTCGACGCCGCCGCAGCGACCGCCGCCGGCGGGCCGATCACCGCCGAGCACGTCCGCGACGCCGCCCGCAAGCAGCCGCTCGTCTACGACAAGAACGGCGACCGCCACTACGACACGATCTCGGCCTTCATCAAGAGCATGCGCGGATCCGATCCCGATGCCGCCCTCTACTACATGGCGGTGATGATCGCCGCCGGCGAGGATCCCAAGTTCATCGCCCGGCGGATGATCGTGTTCGCGTCGGAGGACGTCGGAAACGCCGACCCGCAGGCGCTGCAGCTGGCGGTGGCGGCGGCGCGGGCGGTCGAGTTCGTCGGGCTGCCGGAGTGCCGGATCAACCTCTCGCAGGCGGCCGTGTACCTGTCCCGCGCGCCCAAGTCGAACGCCGCCTACGTCGCCATCGACGCCGCCCTGGCCGAGGTGCGCGACCACGGCAGCCAGCCGCCCCCGGCGCACCTGCGCGACGCGAGCTACAAGGGCGCGCAAAAGCTCGGCCGCGGCGTCGGCTACCGCTATCCGCACGACTTCCCCGGCGAGGTCGCCCAGCAGCACCTGCCCGACACCCTGGTCGGCCGCCGCTACCTCCCCGACGACGAACGAGAGGGCGCCCAAGACCGGGGACAGTCCCCGGTCGAAAGCTGTCACTTAGGTGCAACGGCGATCGGTGGGGGACTGTCCCCGGTTACAGGATGCGGGCGCCGAGGGCCGAGCAGACCAGCTCGACCGCCAGGCTGGCGGTGGCGTTGTGCTCGTCGAGCACCGGGTTCACCTCGACCACCTCGAGCGAGGTCACCACGCCCCGCTTGGCGAGGATCTCCATGCCCAGGTGCGCCTCGCGGTAGGTGATCCCGCCGCGCACGGGCGTGCCCACGCCCGGCGCCTGCTCGGGGTCGACCACGTCCATGTCCAGGGAGACGTGCAGGAACGCCCCGCCCGCGGCGAGCTCGAGGGCCTCCTCCACGATCGGGCCGATTCCCTGCCGGTCGATGTCGTACATCGTGAACACGTGGACGCCGAGCTCCCGCAGCCGCCGCTTCTCGCCCTCATCGACGCTGCGCACCCCGATCAGCACCGTGTGCTCCTCGGCCAGCATCGGCACCGGCCAGGTGTCGCTGCGAAACCGGGGGTCGTCGCTGAGGCCGAGCGCAATCGCAAGCGGCATGCCGTGGACATTGCCGGTGGGGGACGTCTGGGGCGTGTTCATATCGGTGTGGGCGTCGAACCAGATCACGCCGCCGGGCCCGCCCCGTGCCGCCGCCAGGCCGCCCAGTGTGCCGACTGCGATCGCGTGGTCGCCGCCGAGGACGAGCGGCAGCTCGTCGGCCGCGATCGCCCGCACCACCTCTCGCGCGAGCTGCTCGCAGGTCGCCTTGATCGCGTCCCAGTAGCGCGCCTCGGATCGCCCTCGTCGAGCGCCTCGGCCAGACTCGTGTCGACGTTTCCGTGGTCATCGATCGAATATCCGAGCGCGCTCACCTGTTCGCTCAGCTGGGCGTAGCGGATGGCGGAGGGCCCCATATCGACGCCGCGGCGGCCGGATCCGAGGTCGAGCGCGGCGCCAATGACGGCGATGCGGCGCGCGGAGTCGGCGGCGGCGGTCACGGACTGCAAGCCTACCCGAGCAGGCTCGTCGCAGGTTCGGGCTAAAGGTGGGGCCCCGAAGCCCCGATAACCCGGAAGGACGCCCCCCTCGTCCCAACCGCCGTCCCGAGGAGCCCCATCCGATGATCGATCTCGCGAGCATCCGCAATGCGTCGTTCACGCTGACGCCCACCGGCTACAACCCGGAGGAGGTCGACCGCTTCCTGGCCGATCTCGCCGATCAGCTTGCCGAGGAGCTCAGCAACACCCCCGTCGCCGCCCAGCCCCAGCCGCATTCCAGGAGCAGGCTCCGCTGACGCAGCTGCACGAGGTTTCCCAGCCCGAGGCCGAGGCGGAGGCCGAGTACGAGGCCGAGGACGAGGCCGAGCGCGAGCCCGCGAACGTCGACGGTCTGCGCGAGGCGATCGATCGCACCATCGGCGCGATGAACGCATTTGTGGCCACCGAGCTGGCCGAGCTCACGTCGGCAACCGAAGCCGAGACCGAGGAGCTCCTGCGCGAGCGCGAGCGCCTTCTGGACGAGGCCGCCGAGGCCGCCCGCGCCCACCTGGACGAGACGCGGACGCGCGCCGGAGAACATGCTGGCCGAGGCCAAGCGCGACGGCGACGCCATGCGCGTCCGGTTCCAGAGCGAGCTGCAGGCCGATCGCGAGCGGTTCGAGCAGTCGCTCGCCGACCGCGACGCCCAGGCCCAGGCCCGCGTCGCCGAGCTGCTCGCCGAGGCCGAAGCCAAGCGGCGGGAGGCCGAGGACGTCGCGGCCGGCGCCCACCGCGTCCAGACGCAGGTGCTTGCGTCCCTCGAGCAGGCGCGAGCGAGCCTGGCATTCATGGAGGAATCCGCCCCGACGGCCCTGCGGCGGAGATCGCGGCCGGAGACGTCCACGCTGTGGAGCCGCCCGCCGATCCCGTCGGCGGCGACGCCTACTCGGAGGACACCGAGGCGGCGGAGCTGTACGACGGCGCGAATGATGCCGCAGCTTGATGAGCAACTGCCCGCATTTGCGCTGACGACTGCGAGCGGCGAGCGGATAGAGGTCGATGAGCTGGTCTACCGCGGCCCGGTGGTGCTGGCCGCGGTGGAGGCCGACGTCGAGAACGACCCCCGTGCCGCGATGCTGACCGACCTCGCCGAGCGGCTGGGGGGAAGCGGCCGGCTCGTGATCCTGTCGCCCACGGAGTCGGCCCTCGGCAGCGGGCTCGCCGCCGCGGGTGGCGTCACCTGGCTCCAGGATCCCGCCGGAGAGGGCTTCGCAGCCCTCGGCCTCGTCTACAAGCGCCTCGGGCGCACCCGCAGACTCGGTGGCCTGTTCGTGATCGACGGCGACCGGCGTCTGCGATTCGCATTCACCACCGCCGACCGCGATGCCTGGATTCCGGGGGCGTTCGTGATCTCCCGGCTCGACCGGCTGGGGGCGGCGGCGCTGGTTGCGCCCGATCCGGCGGAGCCCATCGTCCTGTCCGAGACCGACGCCGAGCCGGAGCCCGAGCTCGAGCTCGAGCGGCTGGTGGTCGCGGTGGGGCGGCGGATGGGGATGGAGGCCACGGAGCTTCAGGATCTCGTCACGGCGACGCGGATGCGCGACATTGGCATGACCACCGTCCCCGACGAGATCATCACCAAGGACGGCCCTCTGGACGACGCCGAGTGGGCCGTCATCCGCATGCACCCCGAGCGCTCCGCCGAGATGCTGGATGCCGACCCGACGCTCGCGGGCGTCCGCGACACCGTCCGTGCCAGCCACGAGCATCTCGATGGCTCCGGCTACCCGCACGGCCTTCGGGCCGACGGCATCCCGCTGGGCGCGCGCATCCTCCTGGCCGTCGAGTCGTACCTCTCGATGACGCGCGAGCGGCCCTACGGCGGCATGCTGAGCGACACCGAGAGCCTCGAGCGCGTCCGCCTCTCCGCCGGCCGGATCTACGACCCCGAGGTGGTCGAAGCGCTGGCCGCGGAGGTCGATCCCGAGGCCGGAGCGTCCGCGCGAATTTCGCCCATGCAGGGAAAAGATCCCCAATACGGGTGAGGCGACCGGCTGAGCCTGGGCTAGGCTCTCGTCTGTTGGGAGCAGCTCCGGTGGGCCGCCGGGCGGCGTGTCCATCCGGACGCGCCGGCTCGGCTTAATCCCCCCGATGACGAACAGCCTGCGCGTCCTCCGGCTCACCGAGAACCTGCTCGGCTTCTACGCCGGTCGCACTCCGGGGGATGACCGCGACCCGAGCGAGAGCTGGGTCGACGACGGCGCGCTTTCGCTGGGCATCTGCAGCTACGCATTCGTGGACGGCGATGAGGCGATTGTCTACGACACGCACGTGTCGCTGGAGCATGCCCGCCTGATCCGGACGACCCTCGAACAACTGGGCGTACGCCGGATCCGGGTCGTGCTGAGCCACTGGCACCTCGACCACATCGCCGGCAACGAGGTCTTCGCCGATTGCGAGATCATCGCCAACCGGGTGACGGGTGAACTCCTCGCGGCGAATCGCGCTGCCATCGAGGCCGGAACGCTCGACGGCCCACCGGCGATCGCCCCGCTCGTGCTGCCGACAACGCTGTTCGACGGGCACCTCCGCCTGGAGACGGCCAGCCTGCGGATCGAACTGCTGCAGTTCGACATCCACAGCCGCGATGCGACGGTGATCCACGTGCCCGACGATGGGCTGCTCCTCGCCGGCGACACCGTCGAGGACACGGTCACCTACGTCAGCGAGCCGAGCCGGCTCGAGCTACACATCGGCGAACTCGAGCGGATGCGGAGTCTCGGGGCGTCCCGCATCCTCCCGAACCACGGCAGCCGCCAGGCGATCGAGCGCGGCGGTTATCCCGAGACCCTCATCGACGCGACCCAGCGCTACATCCGCGACCTGCTTCTGACTGCCGCCGATCCGCCCGGCGAGCAGCGCGGCCTGCGGGAGTTCGTCGCCGGGCAGTTGGACGCCGGCTGGATCACGTGGTTCGAGCCGTACGAGCGCGTCCACCAGAGCAACCTCGCGGCCGTTTCGGGACTCGCGGCCTGAGGGCCTGAATACATGGGGCCGGGCCCCATGTATTCATGGAAGGCGGGCCGGATGCAGAGCGAATGGCGAGGGCCAGGATCGAACTGGCGACACCGCGATTTTCAGTTCCCGAGCGACGATCTCGGTGGTACTCGGATGGTCTGGAGAAATGCGGCTTTGGCTAGGTTCCTCGGCGGCATCGGAAGACCCGCTCTCGCTCGATCTCGGTGGGTCTGTGTGACACCCGAGTGACACCGCCGGCGGGAATGGATACCTACGGACACCCAAAGTCATGCTCAGAGAGACGGCCCGTCGTGCAGCCGCCTACTCATAGTCGACACCCAGTGTCAGACGTGCGGTACTGGCCTGCCCTTCAGCTCGCTGGCTTGAATGCTCGGCGCGCGGAGCATCAGCGGTCGTGGATTCGGCCGCTCGGGCGGCGTTACGTCGGACGATCGTATTTCTCTCTGCGAGTATGGATCGTTGGTGCTTCGGCGGCGGGTGTGTTAGTGCACTGCGCTCCATCGGCCGGTCATGAAGCCTTTGAATCCGGGGCATCCGTGACCACCGGCCGGCCGCATCGTGAGGTGGTTGCCGTTCATGGACCAGTGGTAGCGAACCGGAGTCCCTGGCGCGTTGCCGCACCATCCGTTGGCGTCGAATTGTGGGTGGCCAGTGTTCATGCCCGTGCGTACTTCCAAGAGCCCTGGTGAGAGATAGGCCACGTCAAGTAGGGCTCCGGTTCCGGCGGTGTCGTAGATCTGCCAGCCGACGTTGCTGATCACCAATCTCCAGTACCCGGTTGGCGGAGATCCAGCGGCGTCTTGGTGCACGAGCAGCTCCCTCCACATGCAGCCACTGCCGCTGGCGGGGCGGGGGCGATAGGAACTTGGCGGTCACCGTGTCGCTGGCCATCTTTCCATCCACCGTGACGACTTTCACCGTGAACCGATGGGTGCCGGCCTCAGGAACGACGTCACCAAGTAGCTTCCGGCGTAGCCCCCATAGTCGTATGGAGTGTTGTGCCGACGAGAACTGCTTCCCATCGACGAAGTAGTCCACCGCCGACACGTCTGCTGCGGGCACGCTGGGCTTGGCCACCAGTGGATTCGGTGAGGCAGGGCGGTACGGCCGTTGAGCGTCGACGTGATCGTCAAGAGGCGACGCGTGGACGTTGGGGGCGATGCGGCGCATGGAGCCAGGTCGTTGTAATCATCACGACAACGCGACGACCGTCACCACCGCGCAAAGCCTTAGACTCAACTTACGTGTCCGACAACAATCCACGTGCACTTCTCCAGTTGTGCGGGTTGCGGCGGAGGCCCGCCTCGTAGCGGCGTCGGCCGGCCAGGGGTTTCCCGACGCAGTGGCGCACACGCTTCCAGGCGCTGGACGGGTGCTCAACGTCGTCCTAGGTGGAGGAGTGAGGTGGTGCGTCGACGTTGTTCGTCACGTAGATCGTTCGGGACGCGGTGTCGAGGCCAATGTCGCTGGGCCATCCTCCCGTCCGCGTCGAGATCACTCTTGGGTGGCAGTGTGAGGCGATGTGTCCGTTGCAGGTGGCGCCGTTTATTACGGCGACGGTGGAGTCGACGATGCTTGTGACGTACACTTGTCGGTGGCCGGGTCGACGGCGACGCTCCAGGGGACTCTTCCACACTGCGACGGAGTGCGGGGTCACCCCGCAACCCGAGGTATGGGTTGCGTTGCACGCCGCGCCGTTGATGATCGAGACGGTGGATGAGGTTGGCGTAGCGGTGTCGAAGATTTCGTTTCCGGTGTTGGCCACGTACACGTGTTGGTGTGTTAGTCGACGGCGAGGCCGTATGGGTGTCGTTGACTTTGACGGTGGGTGGCGTCTGGCTACAGACCGGAGGTGTAGTGTGCGTTGCAGGTGGCGGCGTTGATCACCGAGACGTGTTGTTGCCTTGGTCGCCTACGTAGAGGGTGTGGGTGGCCGGTCGACCGCGAGGGGCAGCGGGCCGTTGCCGGCGGCTACGTGGGCGGCGTCTGGTGGCAGCCGAGGTGACGTGGGCGTTGCAGGTCGCGCCATTGATGACCGACACGTGTTGTCGCCGATGTCGGCCACGTAGATCGTGTCGGTGCGCTCGTCGATCGCCACCCCGCCGGGTGCAGTTGCCAACGTGATGGTCGGCGCGACCTGACCACAGCCCGAACTGCACCTCGGCGTTGCAGGTGGCGCATTGATCGCGGAGATGGTGTTGTAGACCACGTTCGTCGCGTACAACGTCTGTGTGCGGTGATGGATCGAGAGCCCGAAGAACGGGCTCGAACAGACCTTGATGGTCGGCCACTTGCGGTGACATCTTCCGGGGCGACTGGCGGCGCACGAAGCCGCGTTGATCACCGAGACGGTGTTGTCGCTCGTGTTTCCGACGTAGACGGTGTGAGTGGACTGGTCAACGACGATTGGCTGCGGCGCTGTTCCGACAGTACGTCGTGGCGGCGTACAGGGTGCAACCCGACGTGTGAGTCGCGTTGCAGATCGCGCGTAGAGCACGGAGACGGTGCCGTTGTTTTGGCTTGAGTAGTAGACAGTGTTGGTCGCGATGTCGACATCGACGGGTTCCGCTTCGAACCCGGCCGCCATTGCCGGCAGCGGCCTCACGCAGCCCGAACCGGTCACGTACGTCGCATGTGGCAGCGTTGAGAAAGAGACATTGCTGTCCTCCTGGTTTGCGATATAGACGGTCCGGATTCGTAGGGTTCTCGGCGATCCAGATCGGGGCGCTGCCGACCTGGACGGTGGCCGGTGTGTGACCACAACTCGAGTGCACGGCGCCGTTGCAGGTGGCGGCGTTGATCATGGCGACCCCGCCGAGGTTCTGGGTCGCATAGATGACGTACACCGTGTGGCTGGCCTCGTCGACGACTGCACCGTCGGTAGGGCCGCCGACCGCGATCGTCGGTGGCTTCTGGCCGCAACCGCTTGTGACCTCGGCGTTACAGGTTGCGCCGTTAATCACCGAGACGGTGTTGTCGTTGAAGTTGGTGGCGTAGATCGTGTCGGTTCTGATCGACGCCAAGCGTCCGGGCCGCTGCCAACCTTGACGGTCGGCGGCGTCTTCTTGCAGCCTGAAGTCACCTTTGCGTTGCAGGTCGCGCCGTCGATCACCGAAACGGTGTCGGTGTTTCCGTTGGCGACGTAGACGGTGTCGGTCGCCTGATCCACCGTGTCCACGTTCGGCCCCGAACCGACCTTGACGATCGTCGGAGTCTGGCCGCAGCCCGAAGTGACCTCCGCGTTACAGATTGCTCCGTTGATCACCGAGACCGTGTTATTGGCGATATTTGGGACGTAGACCGTGTCGGTCTTCTCGTCAACCGCCGCTCCGAGCGGGTTTCCGGGGCTCTTGATCGTCTCTGGAGTCTTGCCACACCCCGAGGTGACCCTCGCGTTACAAGTAGCCCCGTCGATCACCGAGACCGTGTTGCTCGCGTTGGCGACGTAGACCGTGTTCGTCGCCTGGTCAACCGCCACGCCGACCGGATTCACGCCAACCGGAACCAGCGGAGCCGCGCTGTGGGCGCGAACGGCCGGGCTCGCCTCCGACCGAGCCGAACCCGGCCCTGCCAACGCCGAACCGAGCAGCAGGTCCACCCCGAGAAACGCCTCCCCTCAGACCGTGATTCCACGACCCAGCTCCGCCCGCCGCGGCCGCGCCCGCCCCGCCCGCGCCCAGGACCACCGCCGCCAACATGACGACCGTGATGCAGCGGCCCGACAGTTCCACCACCCGCGTGATCGGCTTCAACATCGCGACACCCCCTGTCGAGCGCTTCCGCGACGGGGCACCCCCTGGCTACCGACGACACGACACAGCCAGCCTGCCGACGCCCGCCACGTTATCTGCGAAGCGATCCTCTCAAAGTCAACACGTGAATGCAACCTCTGCCACAATCTCCCATCGCCCACCGACAGACCCGCTCCGCCTTCGACGCACCAGGCGAATGCCAAAAGGCGACCAGCGCCGACGACCATCATCCGACCGCTTGCGCAGCGGTTCGCGCTCTCTATCCACTCTCACGTCATCGAGATTTGCGGCGCCTGGACGGATGCGAGTTCAAGGTGCGGCGGGTGAGTCTAGTGGCTGGGTGGCTTTGAGCGGGGTTTAGTTGTGTGGTGGAGGTGCGAGTCCGTGGGTGTAGGCGTGGAGTTGACGAGTTGGGCGCGGTCGCGGCAGCGTGTCTTGGAGAAGATGCGGTTGATGTGGGTTTTGACGGTCGCCATGCTGACCACTAGGTGGGTGGAGATCTAGTGGTTGGAGTGGCTTCGGCGATCAGTGTGAGCACCTCGGCTTCTCGCCTTGTGAGGGCGTCTGGGAAGTCGGTGGGCGTTGGTGGTGTGGGGGTGGTGGCGAGTTGGATGAGGCGATGCTGGACGTCGGAATCGAGGAGTGTCCGCCCGCGTGGACTGTGCGTATGGCCTCGGCGATGGTGTCGGCGTCGGCATCCTTGGTGAGATAGCCGCTGGCTCCTGCCTCGAGCGCCGGCACCAGCGAGTCGTCGTCCACATACGTTGTCAGGACGAGTACGCGAATCGCTGGATGGGAGCGGCGTAGCTGCCGGGTGGCGTGGATGCCGTCCATGTTCGGCATGCGTAGATCCATGAGCACGACGTCGATGTCGTGGTGGTCAGCAATGCGGATCGCTTCTGCGCCGTCGGCTGCGGCGGCGACCACCTGGACGTCGGGGAGCAGGCTGAGCAGGAGCACAAGGCCGTCGCGAAGGACGCGCTGATCGTCGGTCACGAGCACACGGATCGGCGCTGCGGACGCGTTCATCGGGGTATGTCCACTTCGACCCTCCATCCATCCGGTGTCGGTCCCGCGGTGAGCGTGCCGCCGAGCCGGGCGATCCGTTCGCGCATCGCAGCCAGCCCGTAGCCGGAGCCAGCGTCGGGAAGCCGTGGCGTGGGGGCCCCATCGGGGTCGCGGTGGTCGGCCACGCTCAGGGCCGCCGCGGTGGAACCGACAATGAGGTACACCTGGGCGCGCGACGCGCCGCTGTAGCGGGCGACGTTGGTGAGAGCCTCTTGGCACGCTCGGTAAAGCGCCGTCCCGGCTTCGGCGGACAGGTCGGCCGGCTCTCCGCGGATGGTCAGCTCGGTAGCGATGCCGCTGTCGCTGGAGAAGTCGGCGACCAGTTGGCCCAGGCCCTTGGCGTCGAGCATGACGTCGCCTCGTAGCGCGGCCACTGCCCGCCGCGCGTTGTCGGCTCCCGATCGGGCAAGCACCCCGGCGCGATCGAGCGCGGCTGTCAGATCGGCGTCGTCTACCCGCCGCGCCAGCAGGCGCGCCGCCTGAAGCTGGATCGAGAGCGCCGAGAGCGAGTGGGCGAGCACATCGTGCAGGTCACCGGCGATGCGGCCGCGTTCCTCTATCCGCGCGGCCCGTTCGCGCATCTCAACCGAGTCGGCGAGCTGGCAGCAAGCAGCTCGGTCTGCTCCTGCTCGGTTCTGGCGCGTTCGACCAGCCGCGCAACGAGGAAGAGCAGCGCGGCTAGGAGCGTGTTGGCGACGACGTTGGCGAAGGGCTGGGCGGCGATCAGCATCGTGCGTACAGCAAACACGGCTACCAACGCGACGCGCGCGGTGCGCAGCGGAAGCGCGCTGGCGTGTACACACCAATCGCAGACGAGCTCGACGGAAGGCGGTGCTGCGCAGCGCGCCACACAGACAAGCGGTGGCGCAGCAAGGACGACGACGTGTGGCGAGCGCGGTGAATCGACGGTCGGGTATGCACACAGCAGCACAGGACCGCTGCGGTGAATCGACAGAGCTAGCGCGAGCATCAGTACGCGGCTATGCAGCGCGGGCGGCGGACGACCTGCAGTGCGGGACGAGGAACACGATCAAAAGCGCGTACAGCGACATGGTCTGATGGCGGCTGTCTGGCGCTCGCGACGCTCGCGGGCACGGCGCCTGGCTTCGAGCACACGCTCGGACTCTATACGCCACAGCCTACGCCGCAGCTCTCCGCGCGTCTCGGCGTCGGGTGGAGATCGCGCGTCAACCCCCGGGGTTGAGCACGACCAGACCCACGCGCCGACGACACGCGCCCGCTCGCCTTCTACCGTGGACACATCGCAGCGCCAACCACACGAAGGAGCCAGTCATGACACCCATCACCCTCATTGTCATCCTCGGGATCTGCCTCGTGATCGTGCGCCAGTTCCAGGCCCGCGAACTGCGCACCGGACGGCGCGGTGGCTATCCCGGTCATGCTGATCGGCCTCGGCCTTCAAGCGTTCTGGCTACCGCGACAGCGCCCTCGGCTGGGCGCTGTTCGCGGTCACCGTCGCCGCGGGCATCGGCCTGGGCGCTCTGCGGGGACGGAGCGAGCGCATCTGGTTCACCTCCAACGGCGCACCTTGGCGCCAGGCCACCACACGCACCGCATTGCTTTGGTCCGCCTCACTCGCCGCCCGCCTGCTGGCCCTGCTTATCGCCCGGGCGGCCAGCGATCACAGCCCCGCCACCGCGCAGATCGAACTGCTGCTCGGCCTCTCCTTCGCTGCCCAGCACGCCGTGCTGGCAAGCCGCGCCGACCTGCTGGGCGGCCTGCTCGCACCCACGCAGTCCAATAACTAATCCCCGAACCACCAAACCACAGGAGACCACACAAACTGGCGAATGCAGGAATTTAGCGAGTGGCGAGGGCCAGGATCGAACTGGCGACACCGCGATTTTCAGTCGCGTGCTCTACCAACTGAGCTACCTCGCCGGGCGGCGGTCATTCTACGCGCGGCAAAAGGCAACGGCCTCCGGGACGGTGCTACCGCTCCACGAAGGCCGCTGCGATCACCTGCATGAGACCACGTTTCCGGCCCGCCGTCAAGTCGATTCTCCGGTCACGTTCGGAGCCAGGTCGACAATGACCTGGCCGCCGGTCTCGAGGGCCGTCAGCTCGGCCGCGCTGCCCTGGTTGAGCGCGAACGCGAGCAGCCCGACCGAGTCCTCGTAGAGCACGAACTCCCCCGGCCCGACGTCGGCAAACGTATCGGCGCAGCGGGCGTAGTAGCGGTCATCGCCGGTGTCGATCTCGGCCAGCCCGCCCAGCCGGTAGAGCCCGTCGAGCTCCGCCAGCCGTGACGGCGAGCTGGATGTTGCCGAACCGGTCGACGTGCTGGACGGACGCATACAGCCGCGACCCCTCGAGGTGATGGTCGGGAGCCGCCCGCCGCACCAGGTCGTCGGGATCGATGGCGGGGCCGAGCTCGGCGAGGGGCATCCCGGCGGCGAGCCGGGCGGCGGCCGGGGCGAACACGTCGCGGCCGTGGAAGGTGCGCGAGACGGGCTGGAGCATGATGGCGGGGTTCGTGATCCCCACCGCCTCGGCGACGCCGCCGCAGGCCTCGGCGGCCGGGATCAGCAGGCCGTTGTCGGGCCCGACGAAGTGGCGGCCGTCGCCGGCGCGCAGCGCCACCGCCCGCCGCTCGGAGCCGACGCCCGGGTCGACCACCGCCAGGTGCACGCCCGCCGGCACGTAGCGCATCGCGCCCGCCAGCACCCGCGCGCCCTGGCCGATCGCCTGGGGCTCGATGCCGTGGGTCAGGTGGATCACCTGCGCCTCCGGGCAGATCAGGTTGATCACGCCGTGGCAGGTGCCGGCGAAGTCGTCCGATGTGCCGAAGTCGGACAGGAAGGTGACGAACGGCGGCGACCCCGTTGGCATGCAGCCACTCTACCGAGCCGGCGCGGCCGCGAGCAGCCCCGCGACCGCGGCCACGAGGCCGTCCACGGAGTGAGGGTCGGCCTCGGCCAGGGGCTCGACGCCGTGCGCCCGCAGTGCGGCGCTCGTGACCGG
This sequence comes from uncultured Actinomycetes bacterium, assembly GCA_963732075.1. Lineage (GTDB taxonomy): Bacteria > Actinomycetota > Thermoleophilia > Gaiellales > JAICJC01 > JAICJC01. The sequence continues at coordinate 1,238,248 of CAVSYD010000003.1, forward strand.
GCCGATCGAGGCAGCCCGCACGCCGCGCAGCCCTCCGTCGCCGAGCCCCGCCGCCAGGCTCGTGACCGTCGAGGACGACGTGAACGTGACCAGGTCGCAGGCCCGCACCGCGTCGGCGTCCACCGGCTCGGGCACGGTCCGGTAGAGGTGGAGGACGTCGACATCGGCGCCCCGCTCGCGCAGCCCATCGGGCAGCACATCGCGCGCGCCCTGGGCCGTCGCCACCAGCACCCGGCGCCCGCCCACGTCGCCGAGAGCCTCCAGCAGCGCCTCGGACACCGCCTCGTCCGGGATCACGTCGGCGACGATGCCGCGGCCGCCGAGCGCGTGGGCGGTGGCGGGCCCGATGGCGGCCACGGTCACCCCGTGGAGCGGGCGCACGTCGGCGGGCAGCAGCAGGTCGACGGCATTGGCGCTCGTGATCACGACCGTGTCGTAGCCGGTCAGATCGGGTGGCGAAAACGGCAGCGGCTCGATCCGGATCGCCGGGGCCTGCACCACCTCCGCGCCGAGCAGCTCGAGCCGGGCGGCCAGGCCGCTGGCCTGCGCGCGGGCGCGGGTCACGAGCACCCGGCGGCCGTGCAGCGGTCGCTGCTCGAACCAGTTCAGCCGCTCGTGGAGCGCCGCCACCGCTCCGACCAGCGTGATCGCCGGCGCCGAATCCCGGCGGCGGCCGCGGCGATCCCGTGCAGCGGTGCGACCACCGTGCGCTGGCCGGAACGGGTGCCGTCAGAGATCACCGCGGCCGGCGTGTCCGGGCTCATGCCGTGCTCGATCAGGCGGCGGGCATTGTGCTCGAGGGCGCCGACGCCCATCAGGAACACGAGCGTCCCCGGCGTGGCCGCGAGCGAGGCCCAGTCGAGGTCGCTCCCGGGCTTGGCCGGGTCCTCGTGCCCGGTGACGAACGTCACCTGGGCCGCGATGCCGCGCTGCGTGACCGGGATGCCGGCGTAGGCCGGCACGGCGTAGGCCGACGACACCCCCGGCACGATCTCGAACGGGATGCCCGCCGGCGGTGAGCGCGAGCGCCTCCTCGCCGCCGCGGCCGAAGATGAACGGGTCGCCGCCCTTCAGCCGCACGACGGTCTCGTGCCGGCGGCCGAGCTCAACCAGCATGACGTTGATCGCGTCCTGGGTCATCGAGTGCTCGCCGGGCCGCTTGCCCGCGTACACGCGCTCGCAGCCCTCGCCGGCATGAGCGACGATGCGATCGTCGACCAGCCGGTCGTAGACGAGCGCGTCGCAGGCCTCGATCAGCTCCCGCCCGCGCACGGTCAGAAGGCCCGGGTCGCCGGGCCCCGCGCCGACCAGGTACACCGTCACGTCCCCACCCACCTGCGCAGCTGCAGCCTGCCGTCCTCGTGCCAGGCGTACGCGGCGACGGGCACGCTGCAGCCGCCGCCCAGGCTCTGGACGCACGCCCGCTCGGCCTCGACCGCCTCGCGGGTCGGGCCATGGTCGAGCGCCGCCACCAGATGCTCCTCGCCGCGGCGCACCTGCACCGCGATCGCGCCCTGGCCCGCCTCGGGCACGAACACCTGCGGGTCGAGCGCAGAAGGCGATGCGGCCGTGGAGGCCCAGCCGCCGCAGGCCAGCGGCGGCGAGCACGATCGCGTCGGCCTCGCCGGCGTCGAGCTTGCCCACCCGGGTGTCCACGTTGCCGCGCAGAGGGACGACGCGCAGGCCGGGCCGAAGCTCGGCGAGCAGCCCGCCCCGGCGCGCCGACGATGTCCCCACGCGGGCGCCGTCGGGGATCTCGTCCAGTGAGGCGAACGGGCCGCAGACAGCGTCGCGGGGGTCGTCGCGCTCGAGCATCGCGCCGATCACGAGCCCATCGGGCATCTCGCCGGTCAGATCCTTCGCGCTGTGCACCGCCGCATCGATGCTGCCGTCGGCAAGCGCCCGCTCGATGTCGCGGGTGAAGACGCCGCGGCCGTCGCCGATCTCGTCGAAGCGGCGCGTCCGGTCGCGGTCGCCCGCGGTCGACATGGGGACGATCTCGGCATCTGCCAGTCTGTCGGCCACCAGCTGTGCCTGTGCCACGGCCAGCCGGCTGCGGCGCGTGCCCAGGCGGATCATTCCGGCGATGCCGGATGCACCGCCAGCCCGAAGAGCTCGGTCACGGCCTCCGCGTACGGCGCCGACTCGTCGGTCGCGGCCAGCTGCTTCAGCCGCACCGTCGGCTCGTGCAGGAGCTTGTTCAGCATGCCGCGGGTGACCGTGTCCAGGCGCTCGCGGTCGGCGGGCGAGAGCGCGTCCCAGCGCGGCTCCATCCGCCGCAGCTCGGCCGTGCGGATGCGCTCGGCGTGGTCGCGCAGCGACGTGATGGCCGGAACGACGCGCAGGGCCGCCATCCAGTCCCGGAACTCGGCCGCCTGCTCGGCCACGATCGCGCGCGCCCGGCCGCTCTCGCCCCGGCGCAGCGCGATCGTGCGCCGCACCGCGACCTCGAGGTCGTCCAGGTCGACGATCGACGTACCCTCGACCTCGGCGGCCGCGGGGTCGACGTCGCGGGGCAGGGCCAGGTCGATCAGGAGCCGGGGCCGGCCCGGCATGCAGATCTTCGGCGTGGATGACATACCCGGGCGCGGCCGTCGAGCTCACCACCACGTCCGCCTCGTCCGCGGCCGCCGCGAGCGCGTCCCAGGCGACCGCCGTGCCGCCGAACCGGGCCGCAAGCGCAGCGGCGCGGCCGGAGTCGCGGTTTGCCACCCGCAGCGGCCCGGCGCCGCGCGAGGTGAGGTTGGCCGCCACCAGCTCTGCCACCCGGCCGGCGCCGACCACCAGCACCCGGGCGCCGGCCAGACCGCCCAGCCGGTCGGCGGCCACCTCGGCCGCGACCGATGCCACCGATGCCCCGCCCGACCCGATGGCGGTCTCGTGGCGGACGCGCTTGCCCGCCTCGAGGGCCACGTGGAAGAGCCGGTTGGACACCGGCCCGGTCGCCCCCCACCCGAACGCGTTGGCGTAGGCATCGCGGATCTGGGCCAGGATCTGAGCCTCGCCGGGGACGAGCGAATCGAGCCCCGCCGCGACCGAGAACAGGTGCTCGGCGGCCTCCACTCCGGTGCGCACGTACAGCATCGGCTCGAGCCGGCCGCGGCTGTGCCCCGAGAGCTCGGCGAGCCGCTCGATCGCCGCCTCGCGCATCGCCTCGGGCGCGCCGCCGACCAGGTAGAGCTCGCACCGGTTGCAGGTGGCCAGCCCGACGGCCTCGGCCACCTGGTCGGCGGCCAGCACGTGGTCGACCAAATCGTGGCCGTGGTCGTGGGTGGCCAAGCGCTCGCGCACCGGCAGCGGTGCGCTGCGGTGGTTGGTGCCGACGAGCACCAGATTGACCGTCACGTCCGGCTCATCCATCCGTCTTCGCCTCCAGCAACCCGACGATCTCGTCCAGCTCCCGTTCGAGCCGGCCGAGCTTTGAGTTGAGAATGATGACGTAGGCGACCGTGACAAGCCAGGCGAGCGCGTACACGGCCGCGACGTAGTGGACGTCGGTCTCGCTGATCACCGCGGCTCCTGGGCCAGCCGCCGCAGCCGCGCGACCTGGTCGTCGAGGCGCTTGCCGCGGATCTCGACCAGGTACATCGCCACCGCCAGGCTGAGCATCGCCGCCAGGGCGACCAGGAAGGTGAAGAGCATGTTGCCGTCCATGTTGGCGCCGTGGTCGGTGAAGGTGATCGGGTGGATCGCGTCCTGGCCCAGATGCACCGCCAGCACCGAGATCGGGATCAGGCCCACGCCGAGGAGCGCGTAGACGGCCGAATAGCGCGCCCGCCGCTCGCCCGGCTCGACCGAGAACCGGAGCATGAAGTAGGCGCAGTAGAACAGGAAGATGATCAGAAACGTGTTCAGCTCGGTGCTGCCCCAGTACCACCACGTGCCCCACTCGACGTTGGCCCAGATCGAGCCCGTCACCAGCGTGAGCGTGCCGAAGATCACCCCGAGGTGCATGGGCACATAGCTGCGCAGGTCGAGCGAGAGGTCGCCCGTCCACAGATACCTGGCCGCGTTCAGCGCCCCCCACCCGAAGAGCGCGTAGGTGGTCACGGCGATGGGGACGTGGAAGTAGAAGATCCGCTGCGCATAGTCGCCGTTTGCGGTCGGCACGTAGAAGAAGATCAGGCCGAGCGCAGAAGGCATGAGAACTGCCGCCACCAGGGCCGCGACTGTGGCGCGGTCGAGGCGGGCGGCGGCGGTTTTAGTCACAGCGCTAATCCTCCACCACGAACTCGAAGAGCCCCCACCCGAAAAGCACGAACACCGTATCATAGAGAGCCAGGTATCCCAGCCGTTCAACCGTGTGTAAACCGCTTGTTTGCGGGGAAATCGTGCCGGTGGTCGCGCTCACCGCACCCAGCACAAGCGGGATCGCAAAGGGCAGGAAGAGGACGGGCAGGAGCACCTCGCGGGCGCGTCCCGCCGAGGCCAGCCCCGCGACCAGCGTCCCCAGCGCAGCGATGCCGACATCCGCCAGCAAGACGCGCCGCGACCAGCACGGCGTAGTCGGGCGCCGGCCCGCTCTGCAGAAAGAACAGCCAGAAGGCGGGCAGCGCGACGACCTGCACCGCCATCAGGAACAGGCACGTCGAGCACGAGCGCGCGAGCCACACGAGCGCGCGGTCGATCGGCGCGGCCAGAAGCCCGTCCCAGATGCCGTGCTCCCGCTCCTGCGCGAACGTGCGCGAGAGCCCCAGCATGGCGGTGAACACGATCGCCACCCACAGCATGCCGGTGGCCGCGCGGGTGCCGCCCGCCGGCCGGCCGCCCCCGAGCCCGAACCGGAAGAGCACGAACGCCGCCACCACGAACGTCAGCATCCCCAGCACCACCTCGCTGCCGCGCAGCTCGAGCAAAACATCCTTGCGCACGAGCGCAGCGAACGCGCGCCGGTTCATGCGGCCACCCGTCCGGCCGCGAGCCGCACCTCACGCGTCGCCAGGCCGTCGAACCAGGCCGGCTCGTGGGTCGAGACGATCACCGTTCGCCCGGGCTCCGCGAGCACCTCGCGCATGAGCTCGCGGCCGCCGCTGTCGAGGCCCGCCGTCGGCTCGTCCATGAGCAGCAGCGAGGGGCCGTGCAGCACCGCTCGGGCGAGCGCGAGCCGCTGCGCCATCCCGCGCGAGAACCCCGCCACCGGATCGCGCCCGCGGCCGTCCAGCCCGACCCGCGCGAGCGCGGGGCCGATCCGCTCGGCCGGCACGCCGTAGAGGGCGGCGTAGAGCTCCAGGTTCTCGCGTGCTGTGAGCCCGGGGTAGGTGAGCGGGCCGTGGCCGACGTAGCCGATCAGCGGCCGCGCTTTCGGCGCCGCCCGCGGGAGCGCGTGGCCGGCCACCGCGACCGCGCCCGCGCTTGGCCGGATCACGGTTGCGAGCACCCGCAGGAGCGTCGTCTTGCCCGCCCCGTTGGGCCCGGTGACGAGCGCGAACTCGCCCTCGGCCAAATGCAGGTCGACACCGTCGAGGGCCGCGCGCTCGCCGAACCGGCGCACGAGCCCCTCGCAGGCGACGGCCTCAGACGATGGCATCGGCGAGCACCCCGGCCAGGAACACGAGCGCAATCACGCCGTTCATGGTCAGGAACGCCATGTCGACCCGCGAGAGGTCGTCCGCGCTGACGATCGAGTTCTCGTAGGCGAGCAGGCCGGCGACGACGACCACGCCAAGGTAGTAGAGCGGCCCCAGCCCGCAGCGCGACGCCCAGCCACACGAGCAGCACCACCGAGCAGAGGTGGGCGACCCGGGTGATGAGCAGGGCGTTCTTGATCCCGAACCGCAGCGGGATCGAGTGCAGGCCCTGCTCGCGGTCGATCTCGATGTCCATCGTGGCGTAGATGATGTCGAAACCGCCGATCCAGAGCGCGACCGCCCCGCCCAGGATGAACGACGTGCCTGAGACGTGATTGGTGACGGCGACCCAGCCGCCGACCGGGGCGAGGCCGTCGACCAGGCCCAGAAAGGGGTGGCACAGCCACGTGAACCGCTTCAGGTAGGGGTAGATGACGAAGCCCAGAACCGGGATCGGCCAAAGGACGCGGGTCAGCGGGGCGAGCTGGGAGACCGCCACCAGGAACACGACCAGCGATCCGAACGCAAACGCCGCCACGCTCGCGCGCGACAGCAGACCGGCCGGGATCTCGCGCCGGGCCGTGCGGGGATTGCGGGCGTCGATGGAGGCGTCGATCAGCCGGTTGAGCGCCATCGCCAGGCTGCGGGCGCCGGCCATCGCGACGGTGATCCACAGCACCTGGCTGGCCGACGGGACGCCGTTCAGGGCGAGGATGGCGCCGGCGTAGGCATACGGCAGCGCGAACACCGTGTGCTCCAGCTTCACCAGGCTCACGAACCTGCGCGCGTAGATGACGGTCGCGCTCAATGTGCCGTGGGCTCGTCTCGCAGCAGCCGCAGCCCGTGCTCCAGCGCCGGCGCGATGGCATCGAACAGCTCGGCGCACGCCTTCGGGCTGCCGGGCATGTTCACGATCAGCGCGCTTCCGCAGATGCCGCTGCGGCCGCGCGAGAGCATCCCGTGCGGCGAGACGGCGGTCGACACCGCCCGCATGTGCTCGTCCAGGCCCGGAGTGGGCCGCTCGGTCACCTCGGCAGTCGCCTCGGGTGTGACGTCACGCGGCGCAAAGCCGGTCCCGCCGGTGCTCAGCACCAGGTCGGCCGCGCCGGCCAGCTCGCGCAGGGCGGCGGCGATCTGTGCCCGCTCGTCGGGAACGACGCGCCTTGCGGCCAGCTCGAACCCGGCTCCGCGCAGGCGCTCCTCCAGAATGTCGCCGCTGCGGTCGTCGCGAGTGCCCGCGACGACGCCGTCGGAGACCGTCAGAACCGCCGCCATCACCCGTCCTCACGCCTCCAGTGGCCGCTCTTCCCGCCGGACTTCTCGATCAGCTCGGCGGTGCGGATCGAGATGGCCGGGTCGAGCCCCTTGGTCATGTCGTAGACGGTGAGGGCGGCCACGACCGCGGCCGTCAGCGCCTCCATCTCGACGCCGGTCTGCGCGGTCGTCTCGGCCGCGGCGATGATGCTGACCCCGTCGTCGGAGAGCTCCGGTGAGACCTCGACCATGGTCAGCGGGAGCGGGTGGCACAGGGGGACGATGTCGGGTGTGCGCTTGGCCGCCATGATCCCCGCGATCCGGGCCGCGGCCATCACGTCGCCCTTCGGCAGCGTCCCGGCCGCGAGCCGCTCGCGGACGTGCTCGGGCATCACCACGTGCGCGTGCGCCACGGCCCGCCGCCGGGTGACCGGCTTGTCGCCCACGTCGATCATGCGGATCTCGCCCATGCGGGCGAGCAGTCTAAGTGCCGCAGCGGCTGGAGGGCGCGCGCATACGCCCGGGCCGAGCGGCCGTCGGGATCGCGGCGCGGGTTGCCGCAGCAGACGCTCACGCCGACAACCCGCCCGGTCGCCGCCAGCGCCGCCATCTCGGCGTCGAGCCGGGCCCCGCTCCAGCCGCCCGGGGCGGGGAAGTCGACGCCGGGGGCGTCGGCCGGGATCGAGCACGTCGCCGTCGAGGTGCACGTGCACCGGCGCCCCGGCGGGAGGCCCGCCAGCGCCCCGGCGACATCGTCGGCCACGACGAGCAGCGAGCGGGCGATCGCGTCGCGCTCGCCCGGATCGAGGTCGCGCGCACCGACGAGCGCCGCCCGCTCCTCCGGCAGCGGCAGCTCGACGCCCGCGGCCCGCCGCAGCGGCTCGTGGCACCACCCCAGGAGGATCGCAAACGGCATCCCGCCCAGGAAGCCGCTCGGGCTGGTGTCCGGCGTGTTCAGGTCGCCGTGCGCGTCGAGCCAGACCAGAACCAGGTCGGGGTGCGCGGCCAGAAGGCCGGCGGTCACGGCCGGCGCCAGGGTGCACTCACCGAGAAGCGCCAGCGGGATGCCCGTGCGCGGCGGCGACCGCGTCGTGCAGGCGGGGCAGGCCCGCGGCCAGCGCCTGGGCGGGCGGCTGCTCGAGCTGGAACTCCACCACCTCGGCGTCGATCCCGAGCGCCGCGGCGACCGCGGCCGGCCCCTCCTCCATGCCCGGGCCGTGGAAGCGGCTCGACCACGGCGCCGCGACCGCCGCGCCGATCACCGTTTCGCCACCTCGGGCCGGACGGGCGCCAGGTCGTCCATGAGCGTGTCAGCCAGTGGGCGATGTCGTGCTCGCGCACCTGCGCCCGCAGGCCCTCGATGCGCTCGTGGCGCTCCGCGGCGGGCATCGATCAGCGCCGCGTGGATGGCGTCGGCCTGCTCCTGCAGGTCGAACGGGTTGACCGTGAGCGCGAACGGCCCCAGCTCGGGATGGGCGCCGGCGTTCTCGGACAGGATCAGGACGCCGTCGCGGTCGTTCACGAGCGGCGCCTCCTTGGCCACCAGGTTCATGCCGTCGAAGATCGCGTTCACGAGCAGCACGTCGTACTCGGCGTAGGCGGCGACCGCCTCGGTGAAGTTGTCCGAGATGCGCAGCTCGACCGGCTGCCAGTCGCCGGTGGCGTAGAAGCGGTCGTTCACGGTGCGGGCGGCGCGCTGGATCGCGCCCAGGTACTCGGCGTACTCGGGAATGTCCTGGCGCGACGGGTCGAGCTTGGCCAGAAGCGTCACCCGGCCGTTCCATTCCGGGTGCTCGGACAGGAAGAGCTCGAACGCCTGCAGCCCGCGCACGACGTTCTTCGAGGGATCGGTGCGGTCGACGCGCAGGATGATCCGCTCCGGCCGCCACGCCTGCAGCGCCTCGCGCTCGGCCAGCACCGCCGGGCTCTCGCGCAGCCGGTCGAACTCGGCCGGGTCGACCGAGATCGGGTAGTCGCGGACGCGCACGACGCGGCCGTTGTGGTGGACGGTGCGCGCCTCCATGTCGACCTCGGCGTCGGTGAACTGGGCGACGCAGTTCAGGAAGTTGCCGACGTAGCGGGCGGTGTGCAGGCCGACGACGTCGCAGGCCAGGAGCGACTCGTGGATGTCGGTGCGGATGTCGGGCGGCAGCACCCGCCAGTAGTCCGCCATCGGCCACGGGATGTGCGTGAAGTGCTGCATGACCACCCCGGGCACGCGCTCGCGGATCGAGGCGGGCGCGATGAACAGGTGGTAGTCCTGCAACATCACGAGCGGCTGCGGCGCCCTCGGCCCGCTCGAGCTCGGCCACGACCGCGTCGGCGAAGCCCTGGTTGACCGGCACGTACCCCGCGTCCCAGGCCAGGCGCACGTTGCGGTCGACCGACGGCTCCGACGCGAGCCCCCACAGGTAGTGGTGGATGAACCACAGCGTCGGGTTGGCGAAGACGTTGTAGTAGCGGTCGAACTCCTCGCGATCGTGGACGACGAAGCGCACCGTCAGGTCGCCCTCGCGGTAGGCGCCGCGCTCGGCGATCTCGGCGTCCTCGTCGGTGAGGGCGCTCGCGATCCAGGTCACCGGCCGCGCCGCGGCAAGGCCGCTGAGAGCGGTCACAAGCCCGCCTCCGCCCCGCGCCGCGACGAGTTCTCCGCCCGGCCCGCGCGAGAATCGCAGCGGACCGCGGTTGGAGACGATCAGCAGCGGCGGCTGCCCGGCCATGCCCGCACCCTAGCCAACCTGGGGAATCCCCGCTGTCACGCTGCCACAATTACCCATCTGCCCGACCGCGCCAAACGGGGTCAGACCCCTTTTGGCGCGCGCCGGGAGTCGGCCTGGTTAGCCGTTCACGATCTCGAGTTCGACCTGCTCGCCGGCCATGCGGTGCATGAGCGCGAGCCAGTCGCGCAGGAGTCGCGGGGTCAGGAACCGGCGGCGCACGTGCTCCTTGCCGCGCCGGGTCATCTCGCGCGTCGCCTGGGGGTCGGCCAGGATGGTCAGGACGCGCTCGGCGCACTCCTCGGGCGAGGACACCAGATACCCGGTCTCGCCGTCGGCGATCTGGGCGACGATGCCGCCGACGTTGCCGCCGATGGTCGGCCGCGCCTTCCACATCGCCTCCGACACCGTCAGCCCGAACCCCTCCTTGATCGACTTCTGGATGCACACGTTGGCCAGCACCTGGAACGCGTTCACCTCGACCGCGCCGACGTTGTTCAGGTTCGAGAACATGTAGATGTCGGGATCCTCCTGGCAGTACTCCTGGGTCTGGTTCCAGAACTCCCAGCCCTCGGGATCGTCGTGCGCCATCGAGCCGACGAGCGCAAGCTGCACGTCCGGGTGGTGCTCCTTGACCATCCGGTAGGCGTCGATCACGCCGATCGGGTCCTTCCAGGGATCGAACCGCGACACCTGCAGGAGCAGCGGCCGCTCGACGTCGAGGCCGAACTGGTCGACGATGTAGGCCGCGTCGTCGGTCGAGAGGGCCATGTTCTTCGGCGCGAGCGGGTCGATCGCGGGCGGCCAGATGATCGCCTCGGCCAGCCCCGCGCCCCGCGGCACGTATGCCGGCATGTGGAAGATGCAGGCGTCATAGCCCGCCAGGCGCGGCGAGATGAAGTCGAGCACCTCGGGGTTGGGCGTGGAGAGGTCGATGTGGCAGCGCCACACCCAGCGCGGGCGGCTGCTCGAGACGTACTCGCGCATCGCAAGCGGCTGGGGGTCGTGGACGACGATCACGTCCCACTCGTCGGCGTCGGTCAGGGCGTCGGCGTTCAGCCGGTTGTAGACCTCGAAGATCGCCTTCTGGTGGTCGGTGATGCCCTTCGTCGTCGCCCTGCAGGCCGTTGTGGATCGCCTTGGTGACGTCGTAGAACTCGTCGCGGCCCTCGATGACCCGCCACTCCGCGTCGAGCCCGGCGTCGATCATCAGCGGGATCAGCGTGTACTGGATCTCGGCGACGCCGCCGCCGAAGGCCGTGGCGGAGAGGTGCAGGATGCGCTTGCCCTGCAGGGGCTCCGCCAGCGCGGCGGATCTCCTCGGCCAGCGTCCTCCCGATCAGCGAGTTGTAGTCGGCCAGCGATTTGTGGCCGACGTTGACCTTTTGCATGCGCGAGAACTTATCAACATCAGCGGTCGCCACCCTCGGACGAGAGGGAGTCGGAGGGCAGCCGCAGAGCGAAGCTGGTGTGGCCGGCGTCGGAGTGAACGGCGATCTCGCCGCCCATGCGCTGGGCCATCTCCCCGGCGATCGCGAGGCCGAGCCCGCTGCCCGACGAGCTGCCCTGCGGCCCGCGCCAGAAGCGCTCGAACAGGTGCCGCTGCGACTCGTCGTCGATCCCGGGGCCGTCGTCGGAGACCGTCAGCGTCACGTGGCCGTCGTCGGCACCGACCTCGACCCGCACCTCGGTGCCCTCCGGGTTGTGGCGCACGGCGTTGTCCACCAGCACCCGGCCGATCTGCTGCACGCGCTGCTCGTCGCCGACCCCATGCGGCAGGTCACGCGGCGGCCGGGTCAGCACCACCCGGCTGCCGTGCCGGGCCGCGAGCCCGCGAAACTCGCGCACGAGCCCCCGGGCGGCGGCGACCAGGTCGACGGGCTCGTAGACCACCTCGACCGCCCCCGAGTCGAGCCGTGACAGGTCGAGCAGGTCGGTCGCGAGCTTGGTCAGCCGGGTCACCTGCTCGCGCATCGTCAGCAGGAACTCCTCGCGGGTGGCGGGGTCGAGGTCCTCCTCGTCCAGGAGCTCGAGGAAGCCGGCCAGCGAGAAGAGCGGCGTGCGCAGCTCGTGCGAGGCGTTGGCGATGAAGTCCTTGCGCGCCCGGTCGACCTGGGCGAGCCGGGCCTGCATGAGGTCGAACGAGCGCGCGAGCCGGCCGAGCTCGTCGGGGCTCTCGTCGCCGATCGGCTGGTCGAAGTGGCCGGCGGCGATCCTGCTCGAGGCCGACTCGAGCTTGCCGACCCGGCGCGAGACCGCCACCGCGAGGCCCCACCCGACGATGATCGCGACCGCGAGCGCGAGGCCCGTCGCGATCAGGATCCGGTGCTCGACGAGCGACGCCGCGGCGTTGACGTCTCCGACCCCCTGCGACAGCAGCACGACGCCGTTCGGCACCCGGATCGCGACCACGACGCCCCCGCCCGGCGTGCGGCCGTGGCCCATCCCGGTGCGCACGGCGGCCCGCACGATGCCGCTCGAGGCCGGGAGCACGGGCGTCGGCCCCCCCGGCACCGGCGTGAGCACCCCGCCGTGCCGCGCGTAGGCGCTGGCCTGGCCGTTGGCCAGCCGCCCGGTGTGCAGCAGGGCGTGGCGCACGTGCACCTGCGTGGTGAAGGCGTTCACGAGGCCGTGGGCCTGCTGCTGGGAGTGCGCGATCGCCTCGAGCCGGGTCAGCCGGTCGGAGATCAGGTTCTGGCGCAGGCTGGGGACGACGTACAGGAACACGACCCCCATCGCACACGCCACCACCCCGGTGAGCACCGCCACCAGCCGGAGCCGCAGCGACCGTAGCGCGCCCATCGGCTCTCCTAGGCCGTGTCGCGGAAGCGGTAGCCGACGCCGCGCACCGTGAAGATGTAGGCCGGCTCCCGCGGGTCGACCTCGATCTTCTCCCGCAGGTGGCGGATGTGGACGTCGATGGTGCGCGGCTCGCGATACGCCGAATCGCCCCAGACCGACTCGAGCAGCGCCTGGCGCGTGTACACCCGGCCGGGATGCAGCGCGAGCGTCTGCAGCACCTCGAACTCGACGTAGGTCAGCTGCACCGAGGTGCCCGACGACCGTCACCGCCCGCTTGGCGGGGTCGATCACGAGGCTGTCGGTGCCGATCAGGCCCTCGGGCTGGTCGCGCTGCTCGGCGAGGAGGGTCGCCCGCCGCAGCACGGCCCGGATGCGGCTGCGGAACTCGCGGATCGAGAACGGCTTGGTGATGTAGTCGTCGGCGCCGAGCTCGAGGCCGAGCACCTTGTCGACCTCGTCGTCGCGGGCGGTCAGCATGATGATCGGGACGGCCGAGTCGGTGCGCAGGCGGCGGCACACCTCGAGCCCGTCCAGGCGGGGCAGCATCACGTCGAGCACCACCAGGTCGACCGGCTGCTCGGCGAATCGCCGCAGCGCCTCCTCGCCGTCGCGCGCCTGCACGACCCGGTAGCCCTCGCGCTCGAGCGGGTAGGTGAGCAGCTTCTGGATCGACTCCTCGTCGTCGACCAGCATGATTGTCGCGTCCGCAGGCACGTGCGGGAATGGTACGCCACCGGGTCACGGGCGGCCGGCCGGGGCTACTGCGACGGGTCGCGTGTGCTATAACGGCCGCTTCGGTGGCTGCTCCCGAACGCAGAAGGCCCGTCCGGCGCGGGCCGCACCGACCGCTGGTGTCCTTGCCGCTGTACGCCCTGCTGCTCGGGATCTCGCTGCTCGTGCCGCTGGTCGGCCTGCTCACGCTGTACCAGCCGGCCGCACCGGTCCCCCCGGCGCCCCCGCTGCAATTCAGCGGCGTGGCCGCGGCGAACCTGACCGGGCGGCTCCTGACGGCCGAGCGTGACAGCGGCGGGCCCTGCTGTGACGCCGGCAGCCCGGGCGAGCTGGCGGCCGCCAACTGGGTGGCCGAGAACCTGAAGCCGTTTGACCCCAACCCCCGCCGCATCCAGTTCGCCGACGAACCTGCCCTGGCAGTCGCAGCCCGTCCCGATGACCGACGTGGTCGCCTACCGGCCCGGCAGCTCGCGCCAGATCGTGGCCGTGATCGTCCACCGCGACGGCGGATCCGCCGCCGACCTGGCCGGGACGGGCATGCTCGTGGAGCTGAGCAAGGTGCTGACCACCCTCCCCCGCGGGCGCGGCCTGGCGCTCGTGTCCACCGACGGCGGCCTGACCGGCGGTCAGGGAGCAACGGCGCTGGCGACGCTGTGGCCGCCGGCCTCGCGGATCGTCGCGGCGGTGGTTGTCGACGGGACGGCGGCGAAGACCGGGACGCCGCTTCGGATCGTGACCCGGTCGAGCACGCCGCGCGGCGTCTCGCCGACGCTCTACGCCGCCACCCGCGCGGCGGTGTCGACGTTCTACGGCAGCCCGGCCCGCATCCCCGGCCTGTTCGACCAGCTGGCGGGATACGGCGTGCCGTACGCGCCGGGCGAGCAGGGCACGCTGCTCGCCCACGGCATCCCCGCCCTGGCCCTGACCGGCGGGGAGCAGACACGAGAACAACGGGCCGCTGTCCACGCTCGACATCGGGCAGCTCGGGCGCGTGGGCACCACCGTCGCGAACCTGGTCGGCGCCCTGGACGCGACGCCGACGATCGAGGGCGACCAGTCACCCGTGCTGCTGCTCTCGGGCAAGGTGATGCGCGGCTGGCTGGCCGAGGCGGCGATGGCGATCCTGCTCGCGCCGTTCGTCGCCTGCGTGCTCGACCTGGTCGCGCGCCTGCGCCGGCGCGGGGTGGCGATCGGCCCCGGGCTGGTGGCGTTCGCATGGCGGTCGGGCGCCTGGCTCGTGACCCTGGCCGCCATGTGGCTGATGGCGGCCGCTCCGGGCCGGCTGCTCTCCGGCATCGCCATCGCGCCGCTGCCGGGCAAGACCGGCGCGACCACCGCCGGCATCGTGATCGCGGCCTGCGCGGGGCTTGCCGTTCTGGTGGTTCGTCAGCCGCCCGCGGCTGGTGCGCATGGAGCGGGTGTCGGGTGAGGAGCGGATCGGAGGGCTGACCAGCGGCCTGGTCGGACTGGCGCTCGCCGGACTGCTGCTGACCGCCGTGAACCCGTTCGCGCTCATCGTGGTGCTGCCGGCGGCGACACATCTGGCTGTGGCTGCCGGCGGCCGCGCGCACCGGCCGGCGCACGCTGCTCGCCGTGTACGTCGCCGGCTTCGTGGGCCGGTCGCGCCGTCGGGTTCGAGCTCTGGACGGCGCAGGGCCTCGGCGCGACCACCCCGCGCGGGCTCGTGGCGATGACGGCGAGCGGATATCTCGCACCCGCCGTGGCGGTGTGCTTCGCGCTCGCGGCGGCGTCGGCAGCCCAGTTGGGGGCGCTCGTGGCCGGCCGGTATGCCCACCCGCATGCACCTGTCAGCGGCGGCCGGCGGCCCGCGGAGCTATAAAACAGGAGGAATGGGCACCGGTAGCATCGCCGCAGAGGGTGTGACCGGACGCGAGCGCCGGCGTCTGCGAGTCCGCAGGGTCGGCACGGGTCTGATCGCCCTGGGGATCCTCGTCGTCATCTATGCCGGCGTCATCCTGTTCTGGGGCGACCCGTTCACGGCGCTCTACGCGGACTGGCGCCAGCAGGGCCTGTCGCACACCCTGAACCAGGAGATCGCGGCGTGGCCGAAGCCGGCCATCCCCATCTCCGGCCCCAACCCGCGCCCCGCCGAGCTGCGCCTGCTCCGGCAGGATGCCGCGAAGTTCAAGTCCACCCTCAAGGGCGGGCAGCCGTTCGGCCGCCTCACCATCGGCCGGAT
The DNA here is from genome assembly GCA_963732075.1 of uncultured Actinomycetes bacterium. Taxonomy (GTDB): domain Bacteria; phylum Actinomycetota; class Thermoleophilia; order Gaiellales; family JAICJC01; genus JAICJC01. The sequence goes on from CAVSYD010000003.1 coordinate 1,253,520, forward strand.
CGGGCTCACGGTGGTGGTGGTGCAGGGCACCGACTGGCTGCACGATCTGAGCCAGGGGCCGGGCCACTACAGCAACACCGCCTTCCCGGGCCAGGGCACGACCGTCGCGATCGCCGGCCACCGCACCACGTTCGGGGCCTGGTTCCGGCACATCAACGACATCCAAAACGGCGACTGGATCAGCCTGCAGATGCCCTACGCGACGTTCCACTACCGGGTGCAGTACCACCAGATCGTGGTCGAACACCGACTGGAACATCATCAAGCCGCACGGCTACGAGCGGCTCGTGCTGTCGGCCTGCAACCCGCTCTACTCGTCGTCGCACCGATGGGTGGTCTACGCCAGGGGCATGTCGGCCACGCTCAAGAACGGCACGACGGTCGCGCTCGGCTGAGTGCGCTACGGCGCTACTGCAGCGGGACGTACTCGACCAGGAGGCCGGCGGGCGCGTCGCCCTCGCCCGCGGCGATGAGCGCGATCGCGTCGGCCCCGGCGGCGTGCACGATCAGGTGTGAGTCCTGGGCGCCGGCGGGATGCAGCACCATCCCGTCCGGCGTGGCCGAGAGCCGGCAGCGCACCGCGTGGTCGCGCACTCCCAGCCGCCGCACCGGCTCGGCCAGCCGGGCGACCGCCCGGGCCGGCGCCTGGCCGTGCTGCATCGCCGCGAGCGCGGGGCGCAGGAAGAGCTCGAAGCAGACGAGGCTCGAGACCGGGTTGCCGGGCAGGCCGAACACGAGCGCGCCGGTGGGGGCGACGCCGAACCAGAGCGGCTTGCCCGGCTTGTGGGCGAGCCGCCAGAACACCTCGCGCACGCCGAGCTCGGCGAGGGCCGGCTTCACGTGGTCGTGCGGGCCCACCGAGACGCCGCCCGACGAGATGACCACGTCGGCCGCGATCGCCCGGCCAAATGCCTCGCGGGTCGCGTCGCGGTCGTCGGCGACGATCTCGGCCGCGACCACCTCGGCGCCGGCCGACCTCGCCTGGGCGACGATCGACGTCAGGTTCGACTCGTAGATCTGTCCCGGCTCGAGCGGACGCCCGGCCCGCACGAGCTCGTTGCCCGTGGCGAGCACGGCCACCCGCGGCCGGCGCGAGAGCGCGACATCGACCACGCCGGTCGCCGAGATCGCCGCCAGGAGCGCCGGGGTCAGCACCGTCCCGGCGCGTCCGACCACGTCGCCGGCGCCGACATCGCCGCCCTGCCGGCGGATGTGCGCGCCCGGGGCGGGCGGATCGGCGAACAGCAGCCCGTCCTCCTCGCGCGCATCCTCGATCGGCACCACCGCATCGGCACCATCGGGCAGCGGCGCCCCCGTGGCGATGCCCGAGGCGGCGCCGGGCGGCAGCGGCTGGGGGCGGTCGCCGGCACCGAGGCGAAAGGCGATCGGGACGCCGCCTGAGCCCAGATCCGCGGCGCGGACGGCATAGCCGTCCATGGCCGAGGTGGCAAACGGCGGCAGGCTCACGCCGGCCTTGACGTCGGCCGCCAGGACACGCCCGGCCAGATCGGCCGAGACCCGCAGCCGCTCGACCTCGAGCGGCCTGGCCTCCTCCAGGATCAGGCGCGAGGCCCTCGGCGGGCCGGAGCATTCCCGGATCCTCAATGGGCGGTCGGACGAGATCTCGGGCCATGCCCGGATGCTATGCCACGCGCGCCAAAAGGGGTCTGACCCCGTTTGGCGCATGAACTCACGTTGTGGGTGGTGGGGGCGGGGTGGTCGACGGTGGGCGGTTGGGTGCTGGTCGGCGGGGGCGTCGTGCCCGTGCCGGTGCCTGTCCCGGTGCCGGTGCCGGTCTTCCCGGACTTGCCGCCCTTGGTCTTGGTCGGGGTGGGCGGCGGCAGCTGGAACTGCGACTTGAACGGCAGTCAACTGGACCGGGTTCTGCGGCGCGGTCTCCCACGGGGTCGGCGGGAACTTGCCGGGCTCGTCGGTGAACGCGGCCGCGGCGAACTCGCGCCAGATGGTGGCCGGATAGCCGCCGCCGAAGGCGGGCCCCGGGATCGACCCGCCCAGGTCGAGCATCGAGAGTTCGCCCTTGCGGGTAGCCGACCCAGACGCAGGCGGCCAGGTTGGGGGTGTAGCCGCAGAACCAGGCGTCGGTGTAGTTGTCGGTGGTGCCGGTCTTGCCCGCCTGGTCCCGGTACGGGAGTCCCGACAGCTCGACATTCGCGTTCGTGCCGGTGCAGCACGAGTGCACGTTGGTGTCGAGGTACTGGGTCAGCTGCCAGGGCGCGCCGTCCTGCAAAACCCGGTGGCCCTTGTTCTTGCCCGGCGGGGTCAGGATCGGCTTCTGCGCCGTACGGCGCAACCTTGGTCACCGCCAGCAGCGGCCGGCGCACGCCCATGGCGGCGATGGTCGCGTAGGCGTGCGTCATGTCAAGCGGCGAGACCCCGCCGGCGCCCAGGATCACCGACGGCGTCTGGGGCAGGTCGTCGGAACGGGGGATGCCGAGCTTGTAGGCCATGGCGGCGACCTTCGGCCCGCCGATGTCGATCGCAAGCCGCGCGTACACGGCGTTCACGGACTCCTCCAGGGCGGTCGAGAGCGGCAGCACCGCAGCGGTGGCCGACTCCGCGTTCTGGACGTTCCAGTAGTCGTTCGGATCCCCGGGAGTCGGGAACGGCACGATCGGCTGGTTGACCAGCGGCGCCGTCGAATAGTCGGTGGTGTTGGGGTCGATGTGGTCGTCGACCATCGCCGCCAGCAGGCCGTAGGACTTGAACGTCGAGCCGGCCTGGCGCTTGGACTGGACGGCCAGGTTGTATTTGCTGGCGCTGTAGTCGGTGGACGACTGCATCGCCAGGATCTCGCCCGTGCGCGGGTCGATCGGCAACCAGCGCCGCCGCCGGGGCGTTCGGTGAAGTTGAGCACGTTCACCATCGCCTGGTGGGCGGCCAGCTGCAGCGTCGGGTCGATCGTCGTCGTCACCTTCAGGCCGCCGCCGCGCACCATCTTGCTGCCGTACTTCTCCCGCAGCTGGTTGCGCACGTACTGCACGAAGTACGGCTGCCGCACGCCGGGTGAAGTGCTTGGGCGCCCGCAAACCCAGCCCCTGGCTGTAGGCCTTCGTGTACTCGGCCAGCGTGATATGCGCCCTGATCCAGCATCGCCGCCAGCACCTCGTTGCGGCGGGCAGGGCCGCGTTCGGATGCAGCCGCGGGTTGTAATCGGTCGGCGACTGCGGCAGCCCGGCCACAAGCGCCGCCTGGCGGATGTTGAGCTGCGAGCAGTGCTCGTCGAAATACTGCTCCGCCGCCGCCTCACAGCCATACGTGACACCGCCGTAGGGCACGACGTTCAGGTACGTGCCCAGGATCTTCTGCTTCGACCAGTCCTCCGCCATCTGGGTGGCCAGATAGGCCTCCTTGATCTTGCGGGTGAACGTCTGCGAGTCGGTCAGGTACACATTCCGCACCACCTGCTGCTCGATCGTCGACGCGCCCTGGACGACATGACCCGCCTTGAGGTCATCCAACAGCGCGCGCACGATGCCCTCGTAGTCGACACCGCCGTGCTGGTAGAAGCGCTTGTCCTCGATATCCACCGTCGCGATCTTGAGCCACTTCGAGATGTGGTCGATACGGCACCGGCGTGCGGTTCTGCAGCGACGGAATCGACGCCAGCAGGTCGCCGTGACGGTCGTAGATCTTGGTGGTCACACCCGGATAGTGCGGCGTCATCGTCTTCAGGTTCACGCCCTTCAGCGACGTTTGGACACCGCCACCGTCGCCCCCACACCACCCGCCACCAGCGTCGCCAGGAAGCCGATCGCCACCACCACCAGGACCGTCGCAAACACCGAACGCCGTCCCCGCCGGCGCCCCATCGCCCGCCGCTTGCGCCGCCGGGCGGCGACATGGCCGAGCACATCGTCGTAGGCGTTGCGCTGCGGATCGGGGCCGTTCACGGCGCCGCCGCCTCGGTCGGGTCGGCCACCAGGCCCTCATCATGGAGGTGGGCCAGGCAGCGCTCCCGCAGCGTCGCCGCCGCCGTGGCCACCTGGGCCGCGTCCGGCATCCACACGCCACACCGTGTAGGTCGACGCCGTCGGCCACCACCTCGGAAACCGCGGCGGCCGGGCCCGGCCGGTCGAGCAGGCGGCCGGGGACGGTCTGGGCCTGCTCGTCCAGGATCGCGCGCACCCGGGTGGGGTCGGCCGACGGCGGCAGCGTCAGGCGCACCTGCGCGAGCGACACGGGATCGACGATGGTCATGTTGGTCACGCGGGAGTTCGCAAGCTCCTCGTTGGGGATCATCACGCGGCGGTTGTCGGATGTCCGCAATCGAGTGTAGGTGAGGCCGATGTCCTCGACCGTGCCGTCGGCGTCGCCCACCGAGACGCGGTCGCCGAGCCGGATGGGTTGGTTGATCGCGATCATCACCCCGGCCACGAAGTTTGCCAGGGTTGAGCGAGCGGCGAAACCGACCACCAATCCGAGCACGGCCGACGACGCCAGAACGGTCTGCGCGGCCGACCGCGTCGCATCGAACGACCACAGCACGACGATCGCCCCCAGGAAGACGATCAGGGCCTCGGCCGTGCGCCGCAGCAGCCGGTAGCGGGTCGCAAACAGGGCCTGGTCGGCGACGGCGAGCCGTTGCAGCACGCGCGCTCCCCAGCGGTGCATGAACCGGTCGAGCACGACGATGACCACGAAGATGCCCGCCAGCGACGCGAGCACGATCACCTGGTGGCTGGTCATCCGGCCGCCGCCACGCGGTAGGTCAGAAGCCCGGTGCGGAAATCGAGCAGGCCGATGGTGCGCACTGGCCCACCCGGACGCGTCTGCCCCGAGACTCTCCACACAAGCTTCGCCTTCGCCGCCAACGTCCGCCTCCCTGCCCCGGTGGGGACGCGCAGGTCGGGCACGTAGAGCAGATCGACCCGCTCGGGCAGCACCGCGGTGCCGGCGAACGCCCGCACCGCCAGGGCCTTTGCCCGCGCTGGCGACCCGGCCCGGGCCGAGCCGATCGAGTCGAGGGCATCCAGCATGAACGCCCACCCCTGCTGGGGCTGGGTGAGAAAGCTGACGGGTTCGCCGGGACCGGTGGCGCGCCGGGCGAGCTCGGCCGGGCCGTAGACGAGCACGGCGGCGACGAGCACGGCGATGATGCCCCAGAGCAGGCTGAGCGGCGCGCGCATAGGGCCGAAGTCTAGAATCCCGCCGCCGTGCACCGTCTCCGCCCGCTGGCCGTGGTGATCCTGCTCCTCGTGACCGCCGGGTGCGGGTTCAAGCCGGAGCCGATCGGGACGCTGCCGTCGTTCCCCCAGCGCGTCCTCGACGGAACAGGGCGGCGCGTGACCGTGCACTCACAGCCGCACCGGGTGGTGTCGCTCGACCCGGGCCTCACCGAGTCCGCCTTCGCCGTCGGCGCAGGCCCGCTGATCGTCGCCACGACCGGCGGCGAGCAATACCCGCCGGCGGCGCGGCACCTGCATCGGATCGTGGACGCCGGCGGTGTCCCGAACGTCGCCCGGCTGCGCCTCCTCCACCCCGACCTGATTCTGGCCGGGAACAACCTGTCGGCGGCCGCGGCCGCGGAGCTCTCGCGAAGCGTGGGCGCTCCGGTCTATGTCGCGAGCGCCGGGACGGTGCCCGGCACCGAGCACGACATCGACCAGATCGGCGCCATGACCGGGAATGCCGAGGCCGGGGCAGCCCTGGTGCGGCACATGCAGGCGCAGGCGCACGGCGTCACGACGGCGCTCGCCGGCGCGCCGCCGGTGCCCGTGTTCGTCGACGAGGGCTTCTTCTTCACGATCGATCCCACCGGAACGGCCGCGAACCTTATCCACCTCGCCGGCGGCACGAACGTGGCCGGCGCGGTCACCCCCGGCAAGCCGTTCCCGCTCTCGCAGTTGCGCGCGGCGGCGCCCGAGGCGTACCTCGCGTTCGCAGGCCGCGGCGTCACCCTGGCGGGGCTTCGCACCAGCAGGGCGACGCGCGATCTGCCCGCGGTGCGGGCGCGCCACTTCGCCCTGGTCAACGGTGCCGCCCTCAGCGACACCGGCCCGCGAATCGTCGCGGAGGTGACCGCGTTGGCGCGTCTGCTGCATCCGTCGCTCCAGATCCCGTGAGCCGGTACGACGCGGTACTGCTGGATGCATTCGGCACGCTGATCGACATCGACCAGCCGTTCGCGCGCCTGCGCCGCTCCCTGCGCGATCACCTCGGTGTCACCGTGAGCGCTGCGGACTCCGAACGGGCCTTCCGCGCCGAGATGACCTTCTATGCCGACCACTGCCACGAGGGATCCGACCCCGAGGCACTCGCCGGGCTGCGGGCGCACTGCGCCGCGATCGTCCTGGCCGAGCTCGGCATCGACGCCGATCCCGCGCGGGCGGCGGTGCTGCTCGCCGACTCGATCGCGTTTCGGGTGTTTGACGACGTCGCCCCGCTGCTGGCCGGGCTCGACCGGGCCGGGGTGGCGGTCGCGGTGGTCTCGAACTGGGACTGCTCGCTGCCCGAGACGCTCGCGGAGGTGGGGATCGCGATCGAGCACGTCTTCGACTCCGCCTCGTCGGGCTCGTCCAAGCCCGACCCGGGCATGTTCCACCGCGCCCTCGAGGTGCTCGCGGTCGAGCCCGGCGCGGGCGCTGCACGTGGGCGACACGGAGGAGGCGGACGGGCGGGGAGCGCGGGCCGCGGGCGTCGACGTGCGCATCCTCGATCGCGGCCGGGCCGTCGCGGGCGCGGGTACGATCACCGCGCTGACCGACGTGCTCAACCTGCTGTGACCGCCCCTCCCCGTCGCACGGCCGCAACCACGGCCATCCACGCCGGCCGCCCCCCGGCGCTTCCGGGCGTGCCCGTGATCTCGCCCGTGCACCGGTCGGTGATCCACGAGTTCGCCGACGCCGACGAGTTCGCGCAGGTCATGGCCGACTCGAGTCTCGGCTACCTGTACGGCCGGATCCGCAACCCCTCGACCGATGAGCTCGCGGCCGTGGTGGCCGCGCTCGAGGGTGCGCCCGCCGGGCTGTGCTTCGCCTCCGGCATGGCGGCGCTGAGCGCGGCGGTGGCCGAGCTCGCACCCCCCGGAGCCGGACTGGTGGCCGCAACCCAGATCTACGGCCAGACCCACCGCATGGCGACGGCGCGGCCCGACGGCCGCCTCGTCGAGATGTCCGATCTGGACGCGGTGCGCGAGGCCGTCGCGGGCGCGGCGCTGGTCGTCTGCGAGACCGTCTCCAACCCGAGCCTCGCGGTCGCCGACATTCCGGCCGTGGCCGAGATCGCGCATGCCGCCGGGGCGCGGCTCGTGGTCGACAACACCATCGCCACACCGATCAACTGCCGGCCCCTCGAGCACGGCGCCGACCTCGTGTTCCACTCGGCGACCAAGTATCTGAACGGCCACTCCGACGTCCTCGCCGGCGTGGCGGCGGGCCCGGGGGAGCTGATCGGACGGCTGGCCGAGCGCTCGCTCGACCTGGGCGCGACGCTCGCCCCCGACGCGGCCTGGCTCGTGCGCCGGGGCATCCGCACCCTGCACCTGCGGCTCGAGCGGGCGTCGGCGAACGCCGCCGCGATCGCCGGGTTCCTCGAGGGCCACCCCCGGGTCAGGCGGGTGCTCTACCCCGGGCTTCCGTCGCACCCGTCGCATGCGGTCGCGGTCCGCATCCTGGACGGCTTCGGAGGCCTCATGAGCTTCGAGGTCGAGGGCGGCCGGCCGGCGGGCGAGGCGGTCATGGACCGGGTGGCGCTGTGCCTGCGCGCGACCAGCCTGGGGGGCGTCGAGACGTGCATCTCACACCCCGCCTCGACCAGCCACCGCCAGCTCTCGCCGGCCCAGCTGCGGGAGGCGGGGATCGCCGAGGGCGACCTGCGCCTGACGGTCGGGTGCGAGGACGCCGGCGACCTGATCGCCGATCTGGAGCAGGCGCTGCGTTGACGGACACGCCGGCACCGCGTGTGTCGCCGTGGTGGATGCTCGCGCCGGCTCTGCTCTTCGTCGGCAACTTCATCGGCGCGCTGGTGACCAGCGCGCCGGCCGAGAAGAACGCGGTCTACAGCGCGAGCCAGATCGGGGGCACGCTGGCGGTCGACCTGGTCCTGATCGTCTACGTCGTGTTCGCGGTGTGGGTGTCGCGCAAGCCGATCGCGCCGACGCTCGCGCTGCGGCGCGCGCCGCTTCGGCCGACGCTCAAGTGGGCCGCGACTCGCGCTGGCGGTGATCCTGGTCGCAAACCTCGCGCTCGACCCCATCCTGCACGCGAGCCAGCGCCAGGGCATCGCACCGACCCACGACCCGCGCAGCACCCACCAGTGGGTGGTGCTGGCGGTCGCGGTGGTGGTGCTCGTGCTGGTCGCCCCGGCGGCCGAGGAGCTCGTCTTCCGCGGGCTCGGGTTCGCGTCGCTGGGACGCTTCGCGCTGCCGCTCACGACCATCCTCTTCGCCATCGCGCACGGGCTTCCGGTTCTCCTGCTGCCCGTGGGGATCGCCGGCCTTGCGCTGGGCCTGCTGCGGCAGAAGACCGAATCGGTGCTCCCGGGCATGGGCGTTCACATGAGCCTGAACGCCATCGCGCTCGCGATCGCGCTGCTTGTCTCGTAGGGGGCGTTGCGTAAACTGCGGCGCGATGGACGATCCCGTGGTCGCCGAGTACCGGACGCGCATCTCCGCCGCCGACGACGACCTCCTGGCGGCGCTGAATCACCGCCTCGAGCTCGTGTCGGAGCTGCACGCCCACAAGCGCGAGCACGGGTACCCGCTGTTCGACGGCGGCCGCGAGCATGCGGTCGTTGAGCGTGCGATCGCCCGCAATCCGGGCCCGCTCTCCGACAACGGCGTGCGCGAGCTGTACGCCCTGCTGCTGCCGCTGTGCACCGCCGAGGCGCGGCGGCTGGGTGAGGAGACGCCCGCGTAGGGTTTGGGGGGCGGGATTCTGGGAAGGAGGGCTCCATGGCAGTGATCGCGGCAACCGATGTCACCCGCCGCTTCGGCGAGGGCGGCGCGGCGGTGGACGCGCTGCGCGGCGTCAGCCTGGAAATTCCGGCCGGCCAGTTCGCGGGCGTGATGGGCCCGTCGGGGTCGGGCAAGTCGACGCTGATGCACATCCTGGCCGGGCTCGACCGCCCCACCTCGGGCACCGTCGAGATCGACGGCACCGACATCACCGCTCTGAACGACAAGAAGCTGACGCTGCTGCGGCGCCACAACATCGGCTTCATCTTCCAGTTCTTCAACCTCCTGCCGACGCTGACGGCCGAGGAGAACATCCTGCTGCCGCTCCAGATCGCGGGCACCAAGCCCGACCCCGAATGGGTCGAGGCGCTGATCGATCGCGTCGGTCTCGGCGACCGGCGCAACCACCGGCCCGCCGAGCTCTCGGGCGGCCAGCAGCAGCGCGTCGCGATCGCGCGGGCGCTGGTGTCGCGGCCGACCGTGATCTTCGCCGACGAGCCGACCGGCAACCTCGACTCCGCCACCAGCGGAGAGATCCTGAAGGTGCTGCGGGAGGCGGTGGACTCCTATCAGCAGACGACGGTGATGGTGACCCACGACGCCGGCGCCGCGGCGATCGCCGACCGGGTGCTGTTCCTGGCCGACGGCGAGATCGTGCGCGATTCCCCCGGCCAGAGCGCGGGCGACATCATCGCCACGATGGCCGACCTCAGCGCGCGATGACCCGGTATGCGATCCGCAGCCTGCTGAGCCACAAGCTCCGGACGGTGCTGACGGCGATCGCGATCGTGCTCGGCACGGCCATGATGGCGGGCACGTTCGTATCACCGATCAGATCCGAAATGCGTTCTCGGACATCTTCGGGACGAGCTTCGCCGGCACCGACGTGTTCCTGAGCCAGCGGCCGGCGTTCGGGAGCGGCAGCGGCCAGGATCAGGTGGGGCCGCTGCCGGCCTCGCTGATCCCCAAGGTGCGCCAGATCCCGGGCGTCGCCAAGGCGGAGGGGCAGATCCAGGCCTCGGGGTCGCTGGTGGTGAACGGCAAGTTCGTGAAGTCCACCGGCGGCGCGCCGAACCTCGTCGTCTCGACGCTGCCGAAGCCGTTCAACCAGAACACGCTCGTGGCCGGCCACTACCCCGAGGGCCACGGCCAGGTGGCGCTGATCTCACAGCTGGCCACCGATCACCACCTGCACGTCGGCCAGCACGTCGGGCTGACGACGCTCAAGGGCGTGCAGCCGGTCACGATCGTCGGCATCTTCAAGCTTCGGCGACGTCGCCTCGATCGGCGGCGCGACCGTGGTCGCGACCACCTTCGCCGACGCTCAGCAGTGGTACGACCAGGTCGGAAAGGCGTCCACGATCTCCGTCGCCGCCGACCGCGGCGTGTCTCCCCAGGAGCTCAAGCGCCGGATCAGCGCCGCCCTGCCGCACTCGGTGAAGGTGCAGACGGGCACCCAGGCGGCCCGGTCGGAGACCGATCAGGTCTCGAACTCGATCAACTCGTTCTTCACCCCGGCCCTGCTCGCGTTCGCCGGAGCCGCCGTGCTGGTGGGGGCGTTCGTCATCTTCAATACCTTCTCGATCACCGTCGCCCAGCGCATGCGCGAGTTCGCGATGCTGCGGACGCTCGGCGCGATGCGCCGCCAGGTGCTTCGCAGCGTGCTGGGTGAGGCACTGGCGGTGGGCGTGACCGCGTCGATCATCGGGCTCGTGGCGGGAATCGGGTTCGCCAAGCTGCTCGGGGCGCTCTTCCGCCAGGTGGGATTCGGGCTGCCGCTCGCACCCGATCAGCGTCGCACCTGTGGCCCGGCGTGGTCGTGCCGATGGCGGTCGGCATCCTCGTCACGCTGGCGGCGTCCTACGCACCGGCGCGGCGGGCGACGCGGGTGCCGCCGATCGCGGCTCTGCGCGAGGGCGCCGAGCTGCCGCGGACGCGGCTCTCGCGCCTGACGCCGTACATCGCCGGACTGCTGCTGCTCGCCGGAATCCTGGCCGTCTTCGTGGGCGTGACTGGGTCGGGGCCGACCACCCAGCGGCTGCTGACGATCGCGGTGGGGGCGATCCTGGCCTTCCTGGGGCTCGCGATGGTGTCGCGCTATCTGGTGCGCCCGCTGGCGCGCGGGATCGGGTGGCCGCTCGGCCTGCGCGGCGGGGCGTCGGGCCGGCTGGCGCGCGAGAACACCACCCGCAACCCCGGCCGCACCGCCGTCACCGCCGCGGCGCTCATGATCGGGATCGGCCTCGTGGTGTTCTTCTCGGTGCTGATCAACGGCTTCAAGGAGTCGTTCCTGGGCTCGATCGATCGCAGCGTCACCTCCAACCTGATCATCCAGAACCACGACCAGACCGCGCCCGTGCCACGGCGGCGGTGACCGCCGCGTCTCACGTGCCGGGCGTCGACACGGCCACCGGGATCGCGTTCACGAACGTGCGGATCGGCAAGGGCGGCACCGACGAGGCAAACGGCGTCGAGCCCTCCGAGCTGCCGCGGCTCTACACCTTCCAGTGGCAGCGCGGCGGCTCGGATGCGCTGCTCGCCAGGCTCCACGGCACGAACGCCCTCGTCGAGGAGCAGTTCGCGAAGTCCCACCACCTCACGCCGGGGTCGACGTTCCAGGTGACGAGCGTCGACGGCCGCCACCTCACCCTGCACGAGATCGGCCAGTACAAGGATCCGGTGCTCTTCGGCGGGTTCATGGTGGCGCGTCCGACGTACGCCGAGCTGGCGACCGACGCCAACCCGCAGGTGGTGCTGGTGCGGTACGACGACGGGGTGAACGAGGCCGCGACGACGCGCGCGGTCAGGGCGGCGCTGAAGCCGTACCCGGACGTGAACGTGCAGACGAACGCCGAGTTCAAGGCGTCGTTCTCGAAGCAGATCAACCAGCTCCTGTACCTGCTCTACATCCTGCTCGCGATGAGCGTTGTGATCAGCCTCTTCGGGATCGTCAACACGCTGGCGCTGTCGGTGTTCGAGCGCACGCGCGAGATCGGCATGCTGCGCGCGATCGGGAGCACGCGCTTCCAGCTGCGCGAGACCATCCTCTACGAGAGCGTGATCACGGCGATCATCGGCGGCCTCCTGGGGATCGTCATCGGCATCGTGCTGGCGTGGGTGGTCGCGCTCGGGTTCCGGTCACAGGGGATCGTGTTCGCGATTCCGTTCGGGCAGGTGGTGCTGTCGCTCGTGGTCGCGATCATCGCCGGCGTCGTGGCCGCCGCGTTCCCGGCCCGCCGCGCGGCGCGCCTGAACGTGCTCGAAGCGCTGCAGTACGAGTAGCAGCGTCACAACTTCGCGCCAACCCACCCCGCCCCCCGGCCGGGGACTGTCCCCGCAAGGTTGAAGGGCGACTGCCCCCGAGTGGTGGGGACAGTCCCCGCTGGTTTCGCCGACCCTCCCCGGAGCGGATGGGGTGTCACAACTCCGTGCCGAAACACCCCGCCGCCACAACCGGGGACTGTCCCCGCTTGGTTTACGCCGCCGGCGGGCCCTCGCCGGTGCCCTCGCGGGCGCCGACCCGCGGGATCTCCTCGGTGTCGCCGTCCTGCGTCGGGTCGCCGCGCTCGAACTGCTCCTTGTCCGCGGTGGTCGTGCGCTTGAGCTCCTGGAGCGGAACCTCCGCCTTCATCATCGCGACCAGGATCTCGTAGATCACCACTCGCACGCCGAGCGGAAGCCGGTTCTTGCGCACCACGTTGCCGCGTTTCATGTAGCGGTTGTTCGGAACCACGAAGACACGCTCGACCGGCATTCCGTAGTGCTCGGCATAGCGGTTCCGCAGGCTCGGCCGTGCGCCGACGACCACGATGATCCCCTGCTCCACCTTCTCCGGCATCCCGAGGCTGGCGTAGGCCGCCATGGTGTTCCGCAGGTCGTCGCCCTCGTCGGTGGGGTCCTCACGCCGGAAGTCGACCACGGAGTCGGCGCTGTTGACGTTGCCCATGAACACGAGCGTGTCGGCCACCTCGACCGCGCCCAGGTTGCCGGAGCTCTTGATGCCGTTGCCGAGGTCGCAGAAGACGCTGTGGAATCCATCTGCGAGCTTCTCCAGACCGATCTTGGCCTGGTACTTCGGCATCGTGGTCTTGGCGACCGCCTCCGACGAGATCACGAAGAGGCCCGACTCGCGCGGCCACTCCAGGTTGTCGGCGATGCTCTGTGCGCTCGGGAACTCGCCGCCGCGGTACCTGCGCAGGTACTCCTGCAGCTGGAGCGTGTCCCGCCGCTTGATGCCGAGCCGTCGGGCCGTGCCGCCGGGCGAGTCGTTCATGTCGACCACGACACAGTCCCGCTTGATCGCGTCGGCGAAGAGCAGGCCCGTGGTGGTCGATCCCGCCGTCTTCCCGCTCGCGCCCTTGCTGTTCAGGAAGGCGTAGATCTTCTTCGTCCGGCGCAGAGCGCCAGAGCTCGTCGAGGGCGGCCCGGTTGCGGCGGCGCAATCCCGGCCGTACGAAGCCATTCCACCGCATACCGGAGGTACGAACCGAGCACGATCACCGAGTCGAGGCCGGTTCGGTGCCGCGGCACCTCGGGCTCGTCATTCACCGCCGGCGGTCGGGCCGGCCGACGCGGCTCGACCGAGACGACGTCGTGGCGGTGCGCCGGAGCCACCGGGGTGGGCATCTTCGGCTTCCGGCTCGGCGCGCTCGAAGATGGTGGTGACCAGGCGTTCGTTTTGCGGCGCTTCCGCGCTGCTCACGTTTTCGCCCGCGTTCCCAAGCCGAAGCATGTGACCCAACCTAGAACCTGAGCGCGGCGGCATGCCCATTGCGCAACCTCCTCATAGGTAGCGGCGACGATAGCACGACTTCCGCACGTGAACAAACGCACGATCGCGGGTCGCGACCTCGCGCTGAGCAGGGAAAATGGGGGCAGCTCAGGAGTTGGGGGCTGTCTCGCCGTCCCAATAGTCGACGCCGCTTGACTTGCGCACCATCACGTTGTCAGCCTCGTTCCCGGTCCAGACGGCGACCTTGTCGCTGTCGGGGTAGACCGTCGCCGCCGGGTGGTTGACGTTCGAGAACATGAGCACCCGCACCGTCCCGTCGCCGTCATTGCGAACCGCATGTCCGCCGTCGGGGCCGGAGGGGAAGCAGACGACGTCCCAGGGGTCGAGCCGGTCCTCGCCCTGCGGATGGCGCACGACCGGGGTGCCCTGGAGCACGAGCAGCCATTCCTCCTCGCCGTACTCGTAGTGGTACGGGCAGATCGACTGGCCGGGAGGCAGCTCGTAGACGGTGGCACCGAGAATCCGCGCACCGACCAGCGAGCCCATCCGGAAGCTCGCCGGCTGGAACCCCGGCGGGTTGTCGCCGGAGCGCCTGAACTCGGGGTCAGCAATGTTGACGCGTCGCATCACTTCGATCCTTGGCTCCAGGAGTGGGCGCAACAGGGCTCGAACCTGTGACCTTCCGCGCGTGAAGCGGACGCTCTCCCAGCTGAGCTATGCGCCCCGGGACGCGAAGAATACCGCGCGGCCGATCAGCCCGTACCACCGGTCGGGGCCGGGAACAGGCCGGGGCCGCGAGCGGCCAGCACGGCCCAGGCCGCGGCCGCCGCGGCCGGCCACACGTGGTACTCGCCGAACGCCGGGGCGGTAACGGTGCGGTCGGCCTCGAGCGGCGCGCCGCCGTCGGATGCCGTGACCCGCTGCCAGCGGCGCATGCTCGCATCCAGTGCGGAGGTCGACATGCCCAGCGCGGACTCGGCGGCGCGCATCTGGGCCGTGCCCTCGAACCAGAGCACGTCCGGCGCGCCGGCACCCGCGTAGGGCCGGTAGCCCGAGAACGGGCCGGGAGCCGCGTACGTCTCGTTGAAGGTGGCCGGGTTGGACGAGCGCGTGATCGAGCGGCCGCGCACGCCGAAGGTCGCGTTGGCGAACGCCAGCACCCGCCTGGCGACGGGAGCCTCGTGCCGGGAGCGCAGGTACATCGCACCGAGCGACTGCACGTCGAGCGCGAGCACGGGGTCGCCCACGCCCTCCTGGAAGTGGGTGCCGCCGCTCGTCACGATCAGGTCCGAGTCGATCCCGGCCGCAATCGCGGCCGCCGCGGCAGCGTCGCGGGCCGAGTGCAGGTCGCGCCCGAGGCGGGTCAGGAGCGCGTATGAAAGGAGGTTGTTCTGCGTCGAGATCCAGGTGACGTCGGGGCCGCCTCGCACCAGGCCATCGCCGGTTCGCAGCGAGAGCAGCTCATTCGCCGAGCGCTGCGCCATCACGGCGTAGCGGCGGGATCCGAAACGATGGTCGTAGGCGGCCGCCGCCAGGCCGACCCAGGCCACCGTGTCTGAGCGGACGCTGCCCGAGCTCGCGCCGGTGCGCACATCGAACGCGGTCGCAATCGCGCCGTCGCCCGCCTGCAGGGCGGCCAGCTGATCGAGCAGCCGGCGGGCATCGCCCCCGTCGCCCGCGGTGGTGAAGGCGGTAGCGGTGACGGCCGAGTCGTACGTCCACGACCAGTTGGCGAGCCGCACCGCGGCGGGGTCGTCCGCGGGGATCTGGTAGGAGCGCACGAGCTGCAGCGGGCGGGACCCGGCGATCGCGGCCGAGGACAGGGGTGTCGCGGTCTGCACCGGACCGATCTGGCCGGCGAGCCAATCCGTGAGAGCCGGCGCGGGGGTGCGGCTCGCGGCGGCAGCGGGCGCGGCCGCTGCAGTGAGGGCGGCGGCGAGCGTCACGAAGAGCAGGGTGCGGCGGGTGGGAGTCATGCCCATCCCACTCGACCCTTCCGAGGGAGGTCCCGCATCCCCGGATCGTGGTAGATACTGAGAAGTTTCAGATCGCAACCTCGGTGCCAAGCCCGCTCGCCCGCGCGATCGAGAGCACGAGCGCCGCCGCGGCGGCGTCCTGGGCGGCGACGCCGACCGACTTGTAGAGCGTGATCTGCCGGCGAATCGGTGCGCCCCGGGCGCGTCCCCGAGACCAGCTCGCCAAGCTCGGCGTGGACGTGGTCGGCCGTGATCGCGCCGTCCCGGATCGCCCAGGAGAGGTCGTTCGAGCCGGTCGGAAACGGCGACAGCGCCGCCGACCGCGACTCCACCACGACCAGCGACCGCGCCACCGCCTCGGCGTCGAGCTCCCGCCCGGCGCCGTTCACCCCCACCGAGGTGACGTGCGTCCCCGGTTCGAGCCACGCCCCGTGCACGACCGGGTCGGGCGAGTGGGTGCACGCGCACACGATGTCGGCGCCGGTGATCGCCTCGCGGTATCCGGCCGCCGCGGTCGCGGGCACGCCCAGCTCGCTGTCGAGCTCGGCGGCGAGCGCCTCGGCCTTGGCGCGGTCTGCGCCCTGCGACGCGCAGCTCGCGCAACGGCCGCACCCGGGCGACGGCGCGGCCGTGCGAGCGCGCCTGCACGCCGGTGCCGAGCACGGCCAGCACCGCGGCGTCGGCCCGCGCCAGCAGCCGGACGGAGAGCGCGGAGCCCGCCGCCGTGCGCTCGGCCGTGATCGCCTCGCCGTCCATCACCGCCAGCGGGACGCCCGTCTCGGGATCGAACACGGCGATGATCGCAACGTGGCTGGGCAGGCCGCGGTCGGGGTTCTGCGGGAACTGGCACACGAGCTTGGCGGCCAGCGCATCGGCGCCCGGCACGTAGGCGGGCATCGCCATCAGCGCCCCGCCGACCGCCTCCACCAGCGCCGCCGTGCGGCTGGGCACGGACGCCGCGCCGCTGCTCAGCTCCGCCATGGCGGCCGCGACCGCATCCACCAGGCGGTCGCGGTCGAGCGCCCCCTCCACCTCATGCCGGGCCAGGATCAGCATCGGCCGATTCTCGGTGCCCGGGCCACGGCCGTCAACCGGCGACCGGCCGTGGCGGTTCCCCCGGAAGGGGTAGGCAGCCCGGGGCCGGTCCGACGATCACTCGACCGGCCCAGCCTAGGCCTATGACTCGAGTCCTCGCCCTCATCCTCTTCTGCACCGCCTCGCTCGCGGCGGGCGTCGCCCTGGCGATGCCGTCGCTCGCGACCGCGTTTCAGAGCCCCCCGGCCCCGGTGCGGCACTCGCCGTCGCTGTGGAGCTGGTCGATCTCGGGCGGGACGACGCCGGCCGCCGCGGCCACGACCTCACCGGCGAAGACCGCCCTTCACGCCGCCCACTCGCACAAGGGCTCGAGCTCGCCGTGGTGGCCGGTGGTCGTGACGACCGTCGTGAGCCCGCCGCCGGCGGCCACCTCGCCCACCTCGACGTCCGCGCCTCCGGCCTCGACCTCGACGCCACCGGCGTCAACCGGCACCGGCTCGGGCGACCCTGCGCCGGTACACCCGGTGCTCAACGCAGCCTTCACGCTCAAGAGCGTGGACGCCCGCTGCTTCGATGCTCCCGACGGCGCCGGGCGGATGGCCGTTCGCGCCCACCACGGCGGTGCACCCGATCCGCGGCAGCTTCGACGAGCCGCGCAGCCCCGTCCACATCGGCGTCGATGTCGAAGCGCCCCGCGACCAGGCGCCGGTGTACGCGATGCAGGCCGGGAAGGTCACCGCCGTCACGCCGGACCACTTCAACGTCGTGCCCACGCACGGCGCACCCGGCGCCTACCTGCAGTACTGGCACGTCAACCTCGCATCCGGCATCAAGGCGGGCACGATCGTCACCCGGCGCGAGCGGCTGGGAACGGTCAAGCCGCACATGCTGCACGTCCACATCTCCGAGTTCGTGAGGGGCTGCGGGCTGGTCGACCCGGCCCGGCCCGACGGCCTGCTGGCCGACCCCTACAACACCGAGTGGCCGACGATCGGGCCCCTGAGCGCAATGGTGGCCGGGCCGCGGGCGTTCGTGCCCGTCAACCTGGGAATCGCCGCAGCCACGGGGGGAGACACCCTGGCCGATCCCGCCACCCCGATCGCCCTCGACGATCTCAGGGGCACGGTCGACTTCCGCGCCGCCGTCACCGACATGCCCAAGTTCAAAATGCAGCACAACCCGCAGCTGCCTCTCGCGCCGGCGGCGATCCGCGCCTACCTGGCGCCGGCCGGGGACACGGGCCGGCACCTGCGCATCCGCACGATCTTCGACGGCTCCAAGCTCCTGCCCTCGGGCTCGGCGCTCTGGCACTACTGGGCCTTCGGCACCTACCGGGACAACGGCTGCTACTTCACCCCGGGCGACACCTGTGCAGCGCAGATCGTCTGGCATGTCGGCGGCCCGCAGGGCTTCGACACCACCACCGTCCCGAACGGCGCATACAAGTACTGCGTCCAGGCGCTCTCAATCGCGGGCGTGAGCGCGCGCCGCTGCACGGCGGTCACGATCTCCAACTAGAGGTTGGCGGCCCTCTCGCGGTGAGCGGAGAGGGCGGGATTCGAACCCGCGAACGAGGAAACCCCCGTTACGCGATTTCCAGTCGCGCTCCTTAAGCCAACTCGGACACCTCTCCGGGCCGGTGCAGTATGCCATCCGGTTGCCGCACGCGTCCGGATTCGGGATAGTAGGCTGGAGAGGGCACGTTCCCCGGCGACGAAAACGAGGTACCACCCATGGCCGACGAACGCTTGGAGACTTTGCGAAAGGTTGCGTTGTTCGAAGGTCTTTCCGACCGCGAGCTCGAGGCCGTTGCGCGGGCCGCCAAGGAACGCCGGTTCGACACCGGCGACACGGTCGTCGTCGAGGGCGAGGGCGGGGTGGGCTTCTTCGTCGTCGCCGAGGGCACGGCCCGGGTGGAGTCGCGCGGCAAGCAGCTCGGGACGATCTCGCGGGGCGGCTCGTTCGGCGAGGTGGCCCTGCTCGACGACGTCGGCCGCCGCAGCGCGAGCGTCATCGCCGAGTCGCCGCTGCGGGTCTACGGGTTGACGGCGTGGCAGTTCACGCCGCTGCTCGAGCAGCACCCGTCGATCGCCGTGAAGATCGCCAAGATGCTCGCCCGCCGCCTGCGCGAGGCCGAGGAACGGGCCGCGGCCACCTGATACAGTCTTGCGCGACCGTGCTAGGCGGGGAGATAGCGGTTCCCTGTACCGGTAATCCGCTCTAGCCGGGCCGAACTCCCGCCCGAGGGGCGTTCGGGTTCGGGACAGGGCCTGCGCCTTTGGCGTTGATCGCCAGGTCCCACGCAACGGAGGCTTGCGAACCGCGTCAGATCCGGAAGGAAGCAGCGCTAAGCAACGTCACCCGGGTGCCGTGGGCAAGCCTGGCAGGAGCTGATTGCGCGAGCACCGCCCGGGTTCGATGCTTCGACGGCGGGTGCACGGTCGCTTCATTCGCCACCCGGCCCAAGACCACCGGCTCCGCCGGCCGGCATCGGTAAGCTGCATGCCCATGTCCGCGCTCTACCGCAAGCACCGTCCGCGCGACTTCGACGAGTTCGCGCCCGGCCAGCCGCACGTCGTCCAGACGTTGCGAAACGCGGTCGAGATGGACCGTGTCGCCCACGCCTACCTGTTCGCGGGGCCCCGGGGCACGGGGAAGACCTCGCTGGCCAAGATCCTCGCCAAGGCGCTCAACTGTGAGCGGGGGCCGACCACGAGCCCGTGCAAGGAATGCGAGTCGTGCCGCACCATCCACGACGCCACGTCGATCGACGTCATCGAGCTCGACGCAGCCAGCCATCGCGGCATCGACGACATCCGTGAGATCCGTGACCGGGTGGCGCTGCAGCCGGTGCGGGGACGGCGCAAGGTGTACATCATCGACGAGGCCCACATGCTCACCAAGGAGGCCTCAAACGCGGTACTGAAGACGCTCGAGGAGCCGCCGCCGCACGTGGTGTTCGTGCTCTGCACCACCGAGATGACGGCGATGCTGCCGACGATCCGCAGCCGCTGCCAGCGCTTCGCGTTCGTCCGTCCCGGGCTGCCCGAGATCTCGACCGTCCTGCACCGGATCGCTCGCGCCGAGTCGATCGAGGTCGAGCCGGCCGCGGTCGCGATGATCGCCCGCTCGGCGGCCGGGAGCTTCCGCGATGCCGTCTCTGCGCTCGACCAGCTTGCGACGGCGTGCCCGGAGGGGATCACCGTCGCCGACGTGCGCAACCTGCTCGGCACGACCGACGCCGAGGTGCTCTTCCGGACGCTCGACCTGGTGGCTGACGGGGATGCGGCCGGAGCCCTGCGCCTGGTCGACGCCCAGGCCGATGCCGGCGCCGACCTGGGCACGTTGGTGGGTGACCTGCTCGGCCACCTGCGCTGGCTCTTCCTGCACCAGCAGCTCGGCGAGCTGCCCGCAGACGCGCCGCTCACAGACGACGAGCGCGCCCGCATCGGCTCGCAGGCCGAGCGCGTCAGCCCGGCGGCCCTGCATCGCCTGGTCGACCTGCTCCGTGACGTGCTCGACCAGGTGCGCGAGGGGGCCGACCCGCGCCTGCCGTTCGAGCTCGCGCTGGTGCGCGTCTGCCGGCCGGCGACCGAGCTCTCGATCGATGCCCTGGCCCAGCGGATCTCGGCGCTCGAGGCCCGCGGGGGCGGCGCGGCGCCCGTTGCCGCCGCCGCGCCCCGGCCGGCTTCGCCGCCTCAGCCGGCCGCAGCAACTCCGCCGCCCGCGGCCGACCCGCCGCCGCCGCCACCCGCGCCGGCCGCCGCCGTCGCGCCCGGCTTCGAGCAGCTCACCGCCAGCTGGACCGACGCGATCGTGCCGGAGATCGGCCGCCGCTCGGCGCCGCTGCAGTCGCTGATGCAGTTCGCACGGCCGCGGTCGCTGGCCGACGGCGAGGTTGTGCTCGCCTTCCCCCGCTCCCACCAGTTCGCGCTCACCACGGCCGACTCCCCGCCCAACCGCGAGCTGCTCGAGTCGGTGCTCGCCCAGGCGGTGGGCGCGCCGGTGCGGGTGCGGCTCGAGGTGGCGGCCGCCGAGGCCGAGCCGGAGCCGGTCGCGGCCTCGGAGCCGGAGGCGGTGGACGAGAACGACCTGCTCTCGGAGCTGAAGGAAAAGTTCGACGCCCGCGAGATCGAGGAGCGCACATGACCAAGATCGACCCTCAGAAGATGATGGCCCAGCTCGGCCAGATGCAGCAGCAGATGGAGAAGGCGCAGGAGGAGCTGAAGACGGCCTACGTCGAGCACAGCGCGGGCGGCGGCGCCGTCACCGTGAAGGCCTCCGGAGCGCTCGAGATCGCCGACATCACCATCAAGCCGGAGGCGATCGACCCCGACGACCCGGAGATGCTCCAGGACCTCCTGATCTCGGCCGTGAACGGCGCCATCGTCGCCGCCCAGGCGCTGCAGCAGCAGAAGATGATGGGCCAGCTCGGCGGACTGGGCGGGCTCGGCCTGCCCGGCATGTAGGCCGCGCGCGCCCGGTGTACGCCCCCTCGGTCGACAACCTGATCGTCCAGCTCGCCCGCCTGCCCGGCGTCGGCCGGCGGACGGCCCAGCGGCTGGCCTTCCACCTGCTGAAGGTGTCCGAGGAAGACGCGCTGGCCCTGGCCGACGCCATCCGCGAGGTGAAGGAGCGGATCGGCTCGTGCACCGAGTGCGGCAACCTGGCGGAGGGGCCGCTGTGCGCGATCTGCGAGGACACCCGCCGCGACCGGGCCCTGATCTGCGTCGTCGAGGATCCATCAGACCTGGTCGCCCTGGAGCGGACGCACGAATACCGCGGCCTCTACCACGTCCTTGGCGGTGCGCTCTCGCCGATCGACGGAGTCGATCCCGAGCACCTGCGCATCGCCGAGCTCGTCTCGCGCGTCGAGCGGGGCGAGGTCGCCGAGGTGCTCCTGGCGACCAACCCGACCATGACGGGCGAGGCGACGGCCGCCTACCTGGCCGACCGCCTGCGCGGCCGCACCCGCGTCACCCGGCTGGCCAGCGGCCTGCCGGTGGGAGGCGATCTGGAATACGCCGACGAGGTCACACTCGGGCGGGCGCTCGCGGGCCGGAGGGAGATGTGACCGACCCGGGCGGAATGCACCGGGTCACGCCCGAGACCGAGCGGCTGGCGGCGGCGGTGATGGCCTACGTCACCGACTGCATGCGGCTCGAGATGCCCCCGCTCGAGGGGCCGCGCACGCCGGCCGAGCTGGCCGCCACCGTCGGCCAAACGATCACGCCCGACGGGCTCGGCGGCGAGGCCGTGATGAGCCTCTTCCGGGCCGAGCTCGCCACCGCGACCACCTCGGTCGAGAACCCGCGCTTTCTGGCCTTCATCCCCACCGCGCCCACCCACGCGGCCAAGCTCTTCGACATGGCCGTGACGGCCTCGACGATGTACGGCGGCAGCTGGCGCGGCGGCGCCGGGGCGATCTACGCCGAGAACCAGGCGCTGCGGTGGCTGGCCGACCTGGCCGGCATGCCCGCCACCGCCGGGGGCTGTTTCGTCCAGGGCGGCACCGTCGGCAACCTGTCGGCGCTGGTGACCGCGCGGCACGCGTTCCTGGCCGGCCGCGAGCGGCCGCCGGGGCGGCTGCGCGTGGCCGCCACCGACCAGGTGCACGCGTCGGTCGCAGCCGCGGCGGAGGTGATGGACGTCGAGCTCCTGGGAGTCGAGGCGGACGCGCGCGGGCGGCTCACGGCCGCCGCGCTCGAGGAGGCGCTCGCGGGCGCGGGCGCAGAGGGCGTGTTCGCGGTCGTTGCGACGGCCGGCACCACCAACCTGGGCGTGATCGACGACCTGGCCGGGATCGCCGCGGTGTGCGCCGCCCGCAACCTGTGGCTGCACGTGGACGGCGCCTACGGCGGGGCGGCCCTGGCGGCGCCGTCGGTGCGGGCGAAGTTCGCCGGGATCGAGGCCTGCGACTCGGTGATCATCGATCCGCACAAGTGGCTCTACGCCCCGATCGACTCCTGCGCGCTCCTCTACCGCCGCCCCGAGCTCGCCCGCCCGGCGCACACCCAGCACGCGGGCTACCTCGACGCCGTCCGCGTGACGAGCGACTGGAACCCGTCCGAATACGCGATCCACCTCACCCGCCGCGCCCGCGGCCTGCCCTTCTGGTTTTCGCTCGCGGCGCACGGCACGCGCGCATACAGCGAAGCGATCGAGCACACCCTGGCCGTCGCCCGCGAGGCCCGAGCCGACATCGAGCGGCGGCCCTACCTGGAGCTCGTGAACGAGCCCGACCTCTCCGTGCTGTGCATGCGCCGGGCCGGATGGAAGCCCGATGACTACCGCGGCTGGAGCGCCCGGCTGGTCGCCGACGGCCTGGGCGTGGTGACCCCGACCGAGATCGGCGGCGAGACCGTGACACGCATCTGCGTGCTCAACCCGAGGACGACTGCGGGGGAGATCGCCGCCATCCTCGATACCATGGCCTGATGGCCCAGCCCGAGTCCCAGGCCGCGCCCGGCCGGGTGCTGGTGATGAAGTTCGGCGGCACGTCGGTCGCCGACGCCGACAAGATCCGCCGGGTGGCGGCGCGCCTGGTGGCCGCGCACCTCGCCGGACGGCGGGTGGTGGGAGTGGTCTCGGCGATGGGTCACACCACCGATCAGCTGGTCGACCTGGCCGAGCAGGTCTCGCCCCGCCCGCACCCGCGTGAGATGGACATGCTGCTCTCGACCGGCGAGCGGATCACGGCCGCCCTGTGCGCGATGGCCATCACCGACCTCGGCCACCAGGCCGTGTCGCTGACCGGCTCCCAGGCCGGGATCGTCACCGACACCGTGCACACCAAGGCCAAGATCGTCGAGATCCGGCCGCGGCGGATCGCCGAAGCGCTCGAGCGCGGCGACATCGTGCTCGTCGCCGGCTTCCAGGGCGTCTCCACGGCCTACGACGTCACCACCCTCGGCCGGGGCGGATCCGACACGACCGCCGTCGCGCTGGCGGCAGCACTCGACGGCGACTGCGAGATCTACACCGACGTGGACGGCGTGTTCACGGCCGACCCCCGCATCGTCAAGGGCGCCCGGCTGCTGCCCGCGGTCTCACCGATGGAGATGCTCGAAATGGCCGGAGCGGGGGCGCGGGTGCTGCAGCTCCGCGCGGTGGAATTCGGCCGTAACCACGGCGTTCCCATCCATGTGCGCTCGACGTTCTCCGACGCAGAGGGCACCTGGATCCGCGAAGATGCGGGGATGGAGGACGCGATCATCTCCGGAATCACGCACACCACCGACGAGGCCTACGTCACGCTGACGGACGTGCCCGACAAGCCGGGGACGGCGGCGAGCATCTTCAACGCCGTCGCCGGCGCGCACATCAACGTCGACACGATCATCCAGAACGCGGTCACCCACGGCGACGCCGACATCACCTTCTCGGTGCCGATGGACGATCTCGGTCTGATGACCGCCACCATCGAGGGCCTGTGCCGCGAGCTGGGCCTGCACTGGCGCGTCGACCGCGAGGCGGCCAAGGTGAGCATGGTCGGGGCCGGCATGAAGAGCCACCCCGGAGTCGCCGCGCGGATGTTCCAGGTACTGGCCGACCGGCGCATCAACGTGCGCATGATCGCCACCTCGCCGATCAAGGTCTCGTGCGTCATCGACCGCACCCGCGTCGACGAGGCGGTCGCCGCCCTCCACGAAGCGTTCCAGGCCGAGCTCGCGGTCGCGGCTGACGGGCCGGTTGGTGTCTAGTCCCCGCGTTGCCGTGGTGGGCGCGACCGGCGCCGTCGGGCCGATCGTGCTCGAGGTGTTGGCCGAGCGCGGCTTCCCGGCCGCGGAGGTGGCGGCGTTCGCGTCGGCCCGCTCCGCCGGCCGCCGGGTCGCCTTCGCCGGCGGCGAGCTCGAGGTGCGGGAGCTGACCGCCGATGCGCTGGAGGGCTTCGACCTGGCGCTGTTCTCGGCAGGCGCGTCGACGTCGAAGCGCTTCGCCCCCGAGGCGGTCGCGCGCGGCTGCGTCGTCGTCGACAAGTCGAGCGCCTTCCGGATGGATGCCGACGTGCCGCTCGTCGTGCCCGAGGTCAACCCCGACGCCGTCGCCGGCCATCGCGGCATCGTCTCCAACCCGAACTGCTCCACCATCCAGCTGGTCGCGGCGCTGAAGCCGCTGCACGATGCCGCCGGCCTGACCCATGTGACCGTGGCGACCTATCAGGCGGTGTCGGGCACGGGCGCCGAGGCCGTCGAGGAGCTGCGGCTGCAGTCGCGCACGGTGCTCGACGGCGAGGCCCCCGTCGCCTCGGTGTATCCGCATCCGATCGCCTTCAATGTGCTCCCCCAGTGCGACGCCTTCGACGGCGCGAGCACGCTCGAGGAGACGAAGCTCGTGCGCGAGACGCACAAGATTCTCGCCGATCCCGGCATCGCCATCAGCGCGACCTGCGTGCGCGTGCCCGTGTGGCGCGGGCACTCCGAGGCGGTGTGGGTCGAGACCCGCGAGCCGCTCGGGGCCGACCAGGCCCGCGAGCTCCTGGCGCGGGCGCCGGGTGTGCGCGTGATCGACGACCCGGCCGCCGGCGCCTACCCGCTGCCGTCCGACTGCGTGGGCGGCGACGACGTGCTCGTCGGCCGGATCCGCGCCGACGACTCCCGCCGCAACGGGCTCAGCCTGTGGGTCGTCGCCGATAACCTGCGCAAGGGCGCCGCCACCAACGGCGTCCAGATCGCCGAGCTGCTGGTGCAGCGCGGCCTCGTCCGTGTCCCCGACCGGGCGGCCGCCTGATGGCGGTGGCCGGACGGGGCCGGCTCTGCCCCGTGTGCCTCAAGCCCGTCCGCGATGGCGCCTGCGCCGAGCACGGGCCGTGGCAGCCGCACCAGCTGGCCACGAGCGACGACCGCCGCGCGGCGGCGCGCCGCTCCTGGCACCCCTTCGAGCCGCTGCTGCACGCATGCCCGCGCTGCCTCGGCGAGGTGGCCGAGGGCCGGCAGGGGTTCGAGTGCGTCACCCATCCCGAGGGCCGCGACCCGCACGGGCCGTTTGAGGTGGACGAGCTTCTGGGCGCGACGTCCCAGCGCGAGGCGGCCGCCGGCCGCACCCGGATCGCCCGCCGCCAGCACGCGCGCCGCCGGCCGCGGCCGGCCCGCCCGGCCCTGCACCTCCCCGACCAGGCGCGAATGTGGCGGCTGATCGCGGCGGCGACGGTGGTCGCGGCGACCGTCGCCTTCCTCTCGCACTAAACGGTGCTGTGCACGAGCGGGGCGGTCGTGGGCAGCGTGCTGCCGCCTGCCGGCTCGATCGTGATCGCGATGACGTCGCCCGGCTTGGCGGCCGCGGTCAGTTTGAGCGTGAGGGTGCCCCCGCCCTGGAACAGTCCGGCCGGCACGGCCACCTTGCCGTGGATCACCCAGGCCTCGTAGGTCTTCCCGGCCGGAGCCTGCGCCATCTTGGCGTAGATCGTCGCTCCGCCACCGGGCCCGGTGACCACCGTGCCAACCTTGCCGAGCGGGACGGCCTGAGCGTGCTGCAGGTTTCGGGTGAGCGAGTTCAGGTCGCCGCGCAGCGACACGTTCCACACGACGAGACCGATCACCAACACGGCCAGAACGGGCACGGCGAAGGCGGCGAAGCGCGGCCACCAGCCCACCCGCGCCGGCCGCTCACGGCGGGGCGCGGCGACGGCCGCAGCACCGACCACGGGCTCGGCGGCCGCCGGGGCCGTCACCACCGGCTCCACGGCCGCCAGCAGCCGCGCGCGCAGATCGGCCGGCGGGGCGGCCGGCGCGACGGCGTAGGCAAGCGAGGCGGCGAGGGCTTCGGCTTCGCGCAGCTGCACGCGGCAGCGCTCGCACTCGGCGACGTGCAGCGCGACGCGCTCGGAGTCCTCCGCCGAGAGCGCGTACAGGGCCTGGCCCGCGATCAGCTCGTCGACGTGTTCCACTCGTCCTCCGGATGCATCCCCGCCGCCGCAAGGGCATCGCGCAGCGCCCGCATGGCGGCGAAGGTGCGGCTCTTGACGGTGCCGATCGGAAGCGCCAGCCTGGCCGCCAGCTCCGACTGCGAATACCCCGCGAAGTACGCCAGCTCGATCACCTCGCGGTGGGGGTCGGGCAGCCGCGCGAGCGCCGCGCGGACGTTGTCACGGGCGACGCCCCGCCACGCCTGCTCGTCGACCGGGACGCCCGTCGCGGCGAGCTCGGCGGCAAGGTCGAGCGGCTCGGTGCGGCGGCGCTGCTCGCGCCTGACCATGTCAACCGCCTTGTGATGAGTCATCGTCATGATCCACGTCGAGGGCTGTCCCCTGCCGGCGTCGAACTGCGTCGCCCCCGTCCAGACGGCCAGAAAGACGTTCTGCACCACGTCCGCGGCCAGGTCTCGGTCGCGAACGATCCGGGCCGCCAGCGAGTATGCGGCCGCGCTGTACATGTCGTACAGCCTCGCAAACGCCTCTCGATCGCCCCGCCCAACGAGGGCAAGCAACCCGTGATCCGACAGGTGCTCCACCCGTCCTTCCCGTCGCGTGTCGTCTGAGTCCATTCGTCGCAGCCTCGGGCTCGGTTCAGCGCACCGGCGCCGGGGCCGGGCTGACCAGGGGCGCAAGCCGTTCGCGCAGGCGGGCCATGCGCCGGCGCTCGGGCTCGAGCTCGATGGCTCGCAGGTCGAGGCGCATGAGCTCGATCATGCCCGCCGAGCGGCTGACGGCAAACCCGAAGTCGGCCAGAAAGTCGGCCGGGAAGATGGTGCGGTGGCCGAGGAAGCGGGTGGCGAAATCCTCGCCCGACGGGTATCGGTAGGCGAACGCCTCGAGGGCCGGCAGCCCGCGGTCGCGGCACTCGCCGATCGCGGCCAGGAACAGGCTCTGCAGCACCCACGGGCTGTGGGCGTCGGTCAGGTACGCGCAGGTCACGAGCACCGCGTCGCGGCTCGGCGGCCCGGCGGGGAGGGTCTGCGCGCGGGGAAACTCCAGCGCGGGGCCGTACTGGATCAGGCCGGTCACGCCGCTCTCGTCGCGGTAGAGCTTGCCCCAGGGGCCGAAGCCGTCCTCGGCGTCGGCGACCCACCGGCTGCGCTCGTCCGGCTCGCGTCCCGGCCGCGTCTGCCACCACATGCACGCGCGGCACGGCGCCGGCGCAGCGTCGAGCGTGGCGCCCGTCAGGTGGTCGACACCGGCGGCGGTGGTCACGCCGGCACCGGGGCGGCGACGTCGTCGATGACGACGGTGAGGGCGTCGACGTCGAGGTCGATCATCGAGGCCAGATACGTGCGCACCGACTCCGAGACGGCGGCGGCGACGGCGGGGATCGACGCGCCCCATTCGGTGATCACATGCAGCTCCAGATCGATCGCCTCGCCGGCGGCCGTGACCCGCACGCCCAGCCGGTCGGGATCGCCCCGCCGCTCGAGCCGCCCCAGGTGACCGCCGGTGAGCGTATGGACGCCCGCCACCTCGCGGGCGGCGGCAGCCGCGTACGCGGCGATCACCGCGTGCGAGATGTGCGCCGAAACACCGGGGGAGTGCACCGATTCAGCTGCACCAGCCGCCGTCGGATCGGTCATGAATCGAGTATACGGCCGTCGATGGAATCGCGAACCCCCGCCCGCGGGTGCAGCCGCAGCAGGCTGACCTCCGGCCGCGCGAACAGCCGGAACGGCACCAGCGTGGTGCCCAGCCCGCGAGAGACCACGACCGTCGTTTCGGGCTCCTCGAACACCCCCTCGTCGAAGCGGTAGGAGCGGTGCGAGAGCCGCACCTTGCCGTTGCGGGCAGGGAGGCAGATCTGGCCGCCGTGGAGATGGCCGCACAGGGCGAGCGCGCACGTTCCCGCCGGCATCTCGGCCGGCACATCGGGGAAGTGGGAGAGCAGCACGCGCACCGCTCCGGGCCGGGTGAAGAGCTGTTCCGCGGGCAGGTTGCTGCCCTGGGCAAAGAGGAGCGGATCGACGCCGGCGAGCTCGATCTCGCAGCCCTGCCATTGCACGACCGCCGAGCGGTCGCGGAGCACCGTGACCGGCGCCGAACCCCAGTCCGAGATCACGATCCCACGCGAAAAGGGGTCGTGGGTGTCGCCGACGTCGTGGTTTCCGAGCACCGCGAAGATGCCGAGCGGCGGATGCAGCCCCTCCATCGCGGCGACCACCGCCGCGCGCGCCCGGCCGTGGCTCAGGATGTCTCCGGTGAGCGCGACCAGGTCGGGCTGCACCCGCGCGCCGAACCCGGCCGCCTTGCGCACCGCCCGCAGGTTGAGCGACGGGGTGCCGGCGTGGAAGTCGGACAGGTGCAGGATCGTCAGCCCGTCGAGCTGCGGCGGGAGGCCGGGGACGCCGACCGCGATCTCGCGCTCCTCGACCCACTGGGACTCGAACAACCCCCAGGCCGCGAGCGCCGCCCCGGCGCCCGCCAGTGCCCGCGTCCGCCGGCTACTCACCGCGCACGGGCGGCACGTCGCCGCCCTGCACGCGGCTGCGCGCGGCCGCGATCCGCTCCCGCAGGGCCGACAACCGGCCCTCATCGGCGGAGTGCCCATTTCCCGAGGCCGCGACCGGGCGCTCGCGGTTCAGGGCCATCCGGAGAGCCCCGGCACCGGCGGCGATCGCGGCAAGCAGGAACAGACGACGCATCCCGGTGAGTCTAGTCCGATGGTCTCCCCCTCGTCCCCAATGATGGTCCGGGCGGCGGTCGCCCTTTCAGCCTCCCGCGGCACAGAGCAGCGCCGCCCGCGGCCCTGGGTCGAACGTGGCTGACATCCGGCGGGAGAATCGGAGCGGCGTTGAATCCCTTGACGGTGAGCCACACGCCCAGAGACAGCTCCCACACGAACTCCGGGATCGCCGCGATCCCCTGGGCCGCGCCGTCATCCGCGAGGCCGCCGAGCAGTACCAGGACGTTGATCTCTGGCCGCACCGACCTCTGCGAAAGCCGACGCGCTGGGCCGGGCGGATCACCGCCCCGGAAGAGCATCCGCCTCGTCTGGTCTCGTGACGAAGCGGACTTGCACGGTACCACGGGCGGCCGAGCAGCCCTCGAGCGTCACTGGCACGCCCGCCAGAGGCCTCGCCCCGCGACGGCGGCCGATCGCTCGAGCTCTGCGAAGAGGGCGGCGTGGGCCGTGTTGGGCACAAACGGGTAGCTGCGCGCATATCCGCGCTGCACCAGCACCGCGTTCACGAACACCGGCCGCTTGCCCGCGAGCCAGACGTAGGCCAGGAAGCGGCCGTACCGGTCATGCAGCTCGCGGTCGTATGCGAGCGTGACCGCCCGCCCCGTCTCGAGATGCTTGGCGAACGCGGACGCCTGGGGCCCGTAGCACTGCACCGGCTTGCGCGGGTCGACCGTCTCGGGCGTGTCGATGCCGAGCAGGCGGACGTCCTCGATCCGGCCTCCGCCCCCGCGCACGAGGATGGTGTCGCCGTCGATCACGCGCACCACGGTGCCCCGCGTGAACGGCGCCGGCGGGGCGGACGAGGCCCAGAACCAGGCCGCTCCCAGCACCGCGGGCAGGGCGACCAGGGCCAGTCGGAGGGAGCGCGGGTTCATGGCGGCCACGCTACCGGCGGCTCCTGTCAGGTGTCAGTCACCGGCCGTCACGAATCTGTCGCTCGGTTGTAAGACGGCCGGGGTTCCAGCCGACGTCATACCTACACTTGGGAGTCCGCCAATGAAACTTCTCCACATCGCCGACATCCACCTCGACCGCGTGTTTCACCGCGCCGAGTCGCGGCCCGCCGCCGCACGTCGCAGGGCCGAGCTGCGCGACGCCGTGACCCGCGCACTTGCGCTCGGACGCGAGCGCGCGGTCGATGCGATCTGCGTCGCCGGCGACGTCTACGAGCACGACTACGTCACCGAGGACACGGTGTCGTTTCTGCGCGACAGCTTCGCGACCGCCGGGGTGCCCGTCCTGGTGGCGCCGGGAAACCACGACCCGTACCTGCCCGGCTCGGCCTGGCAGCGCACCGACTGGCCGGCGAATGTGCACCTCTTCACGCGCAACGCGGTCGAGCCGTACGAGCTCGACGGCTCGGCCACGATCTGGGGCGCGGCCTTCACCGCCCGCCACTGCGACGCCTCGGCGGTGGCCGGGTTTCGCACCCCCGCCGACGGGCGCACGCACCTGCTGCTGATCCACGCCGCCCTGACCGGCGAGCAGTGGGCCGATGAGGCCGCCTACCGACCGGTCACCCGCGCCCAGCTCCGGAGCACCGGCGCCGGCTACGTGATGCTCGGGCACTTCCACGACGGTCGCGGCGACGACTTCCTGCGCTACCCGGGCAGCCCCGAGCCGCTCGACTGGGGCGAGCGCAAGGGCGATCACGGGATCAGCATCGTCACGGTGCAGGCCGGCGCCGTCACCGCCGAGCCGGTCGCGACCGCGACCCGCCGCTACGTCTCGCGCGACGTGTCAGTCGCCGGTGCTGCGGGCTCCGCCCAGGTCGAGGCGGCGGTGCTGGCGGCGGCCGCGGCTGAGCCGGGAGCGTCCCTCGAGGTCGTGCTCACCGGCGAGATCGAGCCGGGCTGCGAGATCTCCCCTGCCAGCCTGGCCGAGCGCTGCGGCGCCGGTCTCGCCGAGCTGGCGGTCGTGGATCGGACCGTGCCGGCGTACGACCTGGACGCGATCGCGCGCGAGGAGTCGGTGCGCGGGCGATTCGTCGCCAGGCTGCTCCACTCCGCCGAGCCCGAGGCGCACGAGGCCGTCCTGGCCGGGCTGCGCGCGCTCGACGGCAGGAAGGCGGTCATCGGTGCGGGTTGACCGCCTGAGCGTGACCGCATTCGGGAAGCTGATGGACGCCGAGCTGCGGTTCGGGCCGGGACTGACACTCGTCACCGGGTCGAACGAGTCGGGCAAGAGCACGACCCACGCGGCTCTGCGGGCGGGGCTCTTCGGCCTCACCGCCGGCAGGCGCCGCCTGCGCGACGAGACGCTGGCCATCGATCGGTACCGGCCGTGGTCTGACTCGCGCTACGGCGTTGTGCTCGATCTGTGCGCCGAGGACGGGCGGCGGCTGCGGCTCCAGTGGGACTTCGAGCGCTGCCGGTTCACGCTTTGCGACGCCGCCACCGGCGCCGATCTGACGGCGGCCCACGGCTCGGGCACCGACACGCAGGCGCTGGCGCGGGACCTCTACGGCGTCGAGCGCGACGTGTACCTGCGCGCGGGCTGCGTCGACCAGGCCGAGCTCAACGGGATCGGCGAGCCGGATGCCGTGCGGCACGCGATCGAGACCGTGATGACCAATGCCCCCGCCGACGGATCCGCCGCGACGGCGGTCGCCGTCCTGAAAGCTGCCCGCGCGGACATGGTCGGGCTGAACCGGGCCCGGACCAGGCCGCTGCCCGAGGCCCAGGCAGAGGCCGCGCTGCTGCAGGGGCGCCTCGATGCGGCGACCTCGGCGCGCGCCGAGGTCGAGCAGGCCGCCGCCGGCCGGGACGCCGCGCAGTCGCGGGCGAAGGACGAGGCGGCGACGCTGCACCGGCTGGAGTCGATCCGCGACCACCTGCGGGCGGACGAGCTGCGCCGGCGGCTGGCCGAGGCCGAGCGCCTCGCCGCCGCCGAGGCCGAGGCGTCCCGTGTTCTCGAGGCCGACGCCGACGGGAACGGGTTTACACCCGTCGCCGACATGCCCGCCCTCCGCGGCCGGCTGTCAGACCTCACGGCCGAACAGTCGGAGCGCGCCGGTCCGGCCGCCGCGGACACGGCCCTTGCGGCCGAGCTCGCCGACCGCTGCCGCTCGCTCGAGGCACGCGTCGAGGCGCTCGAGCCCGACCGTGGCGCGGCCGAGCGGGCGCCCGCCGTCGAGGCGGCGGCTGCAGCGACGATGGGATCGCGGCCGCGAGGAGGCCTGGTGGGCGTCGGCGCCGGAATCGTCATCGCCCTTCTCGGGGTGGTGCTGGGCATGGTCGCCGTGATCGGCGTGGGGGCGGTGGTTGCGGCCGCCGCAGGCGTGTGGGCGCTCACCGCCCGGCGCGGCACCGGCTCACGCGAGCTCGATCGGGTTCTGCCTGGCGACGGCCCGGCGGCCGACCGGCTGGCGGCGTTTCGCACGTCGGTCGAGCGCGACCATGCGCTGGCCGGCACCGAGCGGGAGCTCGCCGCGACCCGGCTGCAGGCCGCGGACGTGCGTGCCCGCATGGCCGGCACCCTCCAGCTCGAGGCCGAGCTGGCCGGCCTGCGCGAGCGCGTGGCCGCCGCGTTGCGCGGATGCAACATCGACGTGCCCGACCTCGACGACGGGCTGCGCCGCTACGACCGCATCCATGCGGCGGCAACCGTCCGCACCGAGGCCACGCGCACCCGGACAAGTGCGGCCGAGGAGCTGCGCCGGCTGCTGGGCGACGATTCTGTCGAGGCGGCCCGCGCCCGGCTCCAGTCGCTGCAGGGACGCCTGAACGGCCACGCCGAACTGGCCGCCGGCCGCGACCCCGACGCCGTCGAGCAGGAGCTTCGCCAGGCCCGGACCACGCTGGATGCCGCCTCCGCCGAGAGCGAGCGCCTGGCCGCCGCGGTCGCCGAACGGCTGCGTGCGCTCCCCGACCTCGCGGTGCTGCGCGAGCGGCTCGACGCGGCCGACGAGCGCGTCGTCCGGCTCGAGCACGTGGAGCGTGTGCTGCGACTGGCCGAGACCGAGCTTGCCGCGGCCGCTGCCGAGACGTATCGCGACTTCGCTCCGCACCTGAACGCGTCGCTCGCATCGGGCATCTCACGGCTGACCGGCGGCCGCTATACGCACGCCCTGGTCGACGAGCGGCTCAACGTCCGGCTCGAGGCACCCGAGACCGGCGCCATCGTCGACCTCGACACGCTTTCGACCGGCACGCAGAAGCAGGCGTACCTCGTGCAGCGGCTCGAGCTCGTCCGGCTCATGTGCCAGGGCGGCCAACCTCTGCCGGTGCTGCTCGACGATCCATTCGCGCACTTCGACCCCGAGCGGCTCGAGCGGTCGCTGGCGTGGCTCGCCGACGCCGCGGCCGAGCGCCAGATCATCGTCTTCTCGACCGAGCGCCTCGTCGCCGAACTGGCGCCCGCCGGCGCCGTCTCGATCACTCTCTAACTCGGGACGCGATGAGCGTCGAGCGTCGTACCCGAGAGACGTGCGCCTGACGATCCTCATTGCCGCTGCGATCCTCGTGTTGGCCGTCGATGCGAACCGGGCCCTTGCGCACCCGCTCGGCAGTGTCCACGCAGACGGCCGAGCCTCCAGTCTGAGGGGTGGTTTCGCGCCAGGTGGGCGTCGGGCCATCGCGGACGCCGGGTTGCGGCTATTGCTCCCACCGAGTTGGCGTGGCGAGGTCGCCTACGGCGGTCTGGGAGGCAACCCTTTCGCAGTTGCCGAAACCACCGTGGCCAACTTCCGCCTCCCTGCGGACACCACTGGCTGTGAAGGTCTGCTCCCGACCCTGTCGCGGCGCCAAGCGGTCGTTCGCATCTACGACTACGGAAGCGGCGTACTCGCCCCACCGTCGCCGCAGACACGGGTCATACGCCTCAACCGCATCCGGCCGGTACATGACTGGGCGATGCGTAGCCGAGGATTCTCCGAGACCCGCGTGCACTTTCACGGTCACTCGCTGGTCGTGCAAGGCGTGTTCGGAGCCCGCAGTCCGCCGGCGATTCTTGTCAGAGCTGTCCTGCGGTTGCTCGCGAGCGCTCGCGTGACGGCAGGCTGACGGTCTCCGGCTACACCCACACTCCGGTCCTCTACCCGGGCAGAAGGTCGAGCGCCCCCTGCGCGGCCTCGCGCACGTCCTCGGAGTGGTCGTCCAGGGCGAAGAGGAGGCCGCTGCGGGCGCGCTCGTCACCAATCTCGCCCAGCGCCCGGGCCGCCAGCCGGCGCTGGTCGTCGTTCTCGGCGGCCGCGAGCACGCGCAGGAGAAAGGGGATGCCGTCGGGGTCGCGGCGGTGGCCGAGATCGGCGATCTGCGCCCGCAGCTCCGCATCCCGGGCGCTCGACGCCGTCCGCCGCGCCGCGGCCTGCGGGCGGCGCACGAGCGGGTAGCGCCCGCCCGTCTTCTCGACCGCCCCGGAGGCGATCAGCGCGTCGATCCGCTCGAGCACCTGATCGTCGGTCCATCCGGCCAGCGCCCCGTAGGAGGCCACCCGGTCGTGCCCGGCGGCGAGGAGCGCACGTCCCGCCGATCCACGCAGGATCTGTGACAGGCGCGTCCGGCCGACCGCTCCGGCGGTGTCGTCGACCGCCTGGAGCACCGCCGCATCGGCATCGCCCGGCGGCGGCGCGGCCGCCGCCGCCGCTCGCGTCTTCGCCGCCGGTTGAGCGACAACATCGACGACATATCCGCAGTGGTCGCAGCAGGGATCCGGCTTGGGCTCGGTCGGCGTGTCGCCGAAGTAGCGGAGCAGCGCCTCGCGGCGGCAGCCGCCGGCCGTGGCGTAGCCGTCGATGGCCTTGAGCCGGTCCCAGCGCTGCCGCTCGACGCGCTTGCCCGCCACCAGCGCCGCGGCCAGGTGGACGCGTGACAGGCGAGCGTCCGCCAGCCGCCCCGAGAAGACGCCGTTCGGCGCGGGGAAGAGCTCGAGCGCACCGGCCCGCTCGAGCGCCGCGACGGCCGCACGCGGCTCCTCGGCCGGCACGCCGGACTCCGCGATCCGGAACAGCCCGTCGGCTCCCGCCGTGGCCGCCAGGCCCGCGTGCACCGTCTCGAGATCTCCCCCGCTCAGCTTGGCGCGGTTGATGAAGTAGACGATCAGGCCCTTGTCCCGCGGGCTGTAGAGGAGCGTGCACCGGGCCGGCTCGCCGTCGCGGCCGGCGCGGCCCGCCTGCTGGTAGTACTCCTCCGGCGACGCGGGCAGCGCCCAGTGCACCACCGAGCGGACGTCGGCCTTGTCGATCCCCATGCCGAACGCCGTCGTCGCGGCCACGGCGTCGAGCTCGCCGGCCAGGAAGGCGTTCAGGGTCGCGGTGCGGCGATCGCCGCGCAGACCCGCGTGGTAGGCCGCCGCGTTGATGCCACCGGCGGTGAGCGTCGAGACGACGTCCTCGCACGTGCGCCGGCGGCCGCAGTAGATCACGGCCGGCAGGGCACCGGGAGCGTGCAGAAGCTGCATCAGCACCCCCGGCTTGGCGTGATCGCCGGCCACCGGCACGACCGCGAAGGCCAGGTTGGGGCGATCGAAGCCGGTGCGGATGCTGACCGGGTCGCGCAGTCGCAGCGCCTTCACGATGTCGGCCGAGACTCGCGTCGTGGCCGTCGCGGTGAGCGCGATCGTGGCGGGCGAGCCCAGCCGCTCGCGCACGTCGGCCAGGCGCAGGTAGTCGGGCCGGAAGTCGTGTCCCCACTCCGACAGGCAGTGGGCCTCGTCCACCGCGAGCCGGGCGACGCCGACGGCGCCGATCGCGTCCAGGAAGCGGCGGCTCGAGAAGCGCTCCGGGGCGACATACACCAGCCGCGCCTCGCCGTTCCCGATCCGCTCGAGCGCCTCGGCGACCGCCGCCGGGGTCATGTTCGAGGTCAGCATCTCGGCGCCCTCGATGCCGCGGTTTCGCAGCGCCGCGAACTGGTCCTCCATCAGTGCGATCAGCGGCGAGACGACCAGGGTCACGCCGTCGGCGAGCAGGGCCGGAAGCTGGTAGCACAGCGACTTGCCCGAGCCCGTCGGCATGACGGCGAGCACGTCGCGGCCGGCCATGACCGCGTCCACGGCCTCGCGCTGGCCGGGCCGGAAGCCCGAGAAGCCGAACAGCCGCCGCAGCCCGGCAACGGGATCGACCGACGCGGGGACGGTGCTCATCCGGCGCCGCGGACGGCGGCCTCGGTGACGCCCTCGGCCTGCCTGTCGCCGGCGCCGGCGGCCGGCGCCGGCCGCGCCCGCCCGGGAGCCTCAACGTCGCGGCGCAGCCACAGGCACGCGATCACCCCGACCGAGCTCACCGCCGCCACCGCCAGGTAGGTCAGCCGCACGGCGTGCACGACCGCCGGGACGTGCGCGCCCGCATGCTCGGCCGCCTGCACCTGATGTGCGCTCAGGGCCGCGGCGAACACGATCCCGGCCACGGCCGCGCCGGTGCCCGAGCCGACCTGGCGCGTCAGCGGGATGCTCGAGGTCGAGCGGCCCTCTCGGCCCTCGACGCCGTCGGCAAGCACCGCGGCGAAGAGCGCGGGGCTGGCGATGCCCATGCCCAGGCCGGAGAAGGCGTAGGCGAGCATCGGCACCGTCGCGCCGCCGGCCGGGATGGCCATCACGGCAGTCGCGGCGACCGTCATCGCCGTCCCCAGCATGATCTGGTTTCGCGGCCGCGAGTTGACCCGGGCGGCGCCCATCGAGCCCGCCGTCCAGGCGAGCGTGCACAGGAGCAGGGCGACACCGACGAGTCGGACTCCCGAGAGCGTGTAGCCGGGCAGGTCGATGCCGTGCGTGAAGCCCACCTGGAGCTGCAGGGGCAGGTAGGTCTCGGCGCCGAGGAACGCGACGCCGGCTCCGAACGCGGCCACGTTGGCGGCGATCGCGTTGGGGGTGTGCGTGAACACCGGGGCGGTGGTGCGGCGCTCGTACCACACGAAGATCGCCGCGGGC
Organism: uncultured Actinomycetes bacterium; assembly: GCA_963732075.1. GTDB lineage: Bacteria > Actinomycetota > Thermoleophilia > Gaiellales > JAICJC01 > JAICJC01. The sequence continues at coordinate 1,290,648 of CAVSYD010000003.1, forward strand.
ACGAGCGCAAGCGGCGCCAGATAGGCGGGCGGAAGCCACCGCCGCGTGACGGCGAGCAGCACCGCCACGATCGCGCCCAGCATCACCGGTCCGACCAGGTTGAGCGGCTGGCGCCCGCCGGTCGACACGGGCCGCGGCCGTCCGCGCAGCGCCAGGGTGCCGGCCCAGGCGACGGCGAAGATCATCGGCAGGTTGATCCAGAACACCCACCGCCAGCCGACGGTCGCGGTCAAGACCGCACCCAGGAGCGGCCCGACCAGGGCCGACACGCCCCACATGGCGGCGTTGATGCCGAACGCCCGCGGCCGCAGCACGTCGGGGATCGAGACGGCGAAAAGCCCGAGCGGCACCGCGAACATGAAGCCGGCGCCGAGGCCGAGGATCAGCCGCGAAAACGCGACCACCGGCATCGACGGCGCCAGGCCGCCGATCACGTTCGCGCCCGCAAACAGGACACAGGCGATGGCGAAGCTGCGCCCGACGCCCTCCCGGTCGATGACCGCGCCCGCCACCGGGAAGGTCATCGCGACCGCCACCGTGTAGGCGCCGACCGTGACCGCGATCAGGCCGACGCCGCCGATGTCCTGGGCCGCCGTCGGCAGCGCGGTGGTCACCATCAGCGCGTCCAGCGACCCCAGGAAGGTCGCACCCAGCGCGGCCACCATCAGTGCCCCGTGGTTGCGGAACAGCGCCGCGTAGCTTGGCGTCACCGGCGCACCGCCATCCGCAGCGTCAACGCTGCGCGTAGATCTTGTCGGTGGCGGGGTGCGTCTTGACGATGTGGCGCTTGAACTGCAGTTCGTCGTACGAGAGCCCCGCCGCCGCGCCCACGAGCTGGGCGAGGTGGAAGATCGGCATGCCGAGGTCGATGTCGGCCTCGCGGGCGGCCTTGCCCTGCCAGGCGTCGAGCGAGAGGTGGCACAGCGGGCACGGCGTCACCATCGCGTCGGCGCCCGCCTCCTTCGCCTCGGCCAGCGGCTGGATCAGCTCGCCCAGGGCGACCTCCTCGCGGGCCAGCACGATCGGGAACCCGCAGCACTTGATCTTGGATGGATAGTCGACCGGCTCGGCCCCGCAGGCTTCGATGATCCGCTCGAGCGACTGCGGCCGGTCGGGATCCTCGAACCCGAGCAGCTTGGACGGGCGCAGGATCTGGCAGCCGTAGAACGGGGCGATGCGCACGCCGGCGAGTGGCTTCTGGGCGATCTGCTTCAACCGCTCGTAGCCCTCTCCCTCGGCGATCTCCCACAGCAGGTGGCGCACCTCGACGCCGCCTGCGTAGGGCGCCGCGCCGACGTCGCGCAGGTTGTGGTTCACGCGCTCGAGCAGCTCCGGGTCGGCCTTGAGCTTGATGTCGGCCTGGCGCAGGTTGAGCGTGCAGACGTTGCAGATCGTCAGGATCGTGTCCTGCCCGAGCTGCTCGGCCTGGCCGAGGATGCGCGCGTTCAGGTGCAGGTAGTACTCGGGCCGCGCCTCGTGCACGTCGCCCGCGCCGCAGCAGGTGAAGCCGGGGATGTCGACGAGCGCCATGCCGAGCTTCTCGGCGATCGCCCGGGTCGAGACGTCGAGCTCCTTCTGCGACAGGCTGGCCAGGCAGCCCGGGTAGTACGCGTAGCTCGACTTCATCGGCCTGCCCCTCGTTCTCGCGGTCTACCGAGACGCCGGCGCGCTTCTCTTCCAAGAGCTCCGCCTCCTGGCCCTTGATCAGCTTGTGCAGCTTGCGCACCTCGTCCAGCTTCTTGGCCCGGTGCGGGCGCAGCGGATTCGGCACCTTGCCGGCCCGCGCCATCTGCATCGCGAACTTGATGTCCATCGCCTTCAGCGGGTCGGTGTACGGGACGAGCGCGGTCTCGAGCAGATAGCCGGTGCGTGCGGGTCGAGAAGTCGAACACCTGGGCGTGCCGCGCGCCCTTGTCCGACAGCATCCCCTCGGCGTAGATCTCGGAGCCGATCTTGGCGATCGCGTCGCGCGGGTCGACGCCCTTGGGGCAGCGCTCGTTGCAGAAGTAGCAGCGCGTGCAGTCCCACACGCCGTGCGGCGCCGTTGTAGCGCTCGAGCCGGGCCTTGCGGTCACGGTCGCGCACGTCGCCCACGAAGCGGGCTCGCCTTGGCGAGGGCGGCCGGGCCGAGGAACTCCGGGTCGGCGGCCATCGAGTTGCACTCCGAGACGCAGCACCCGCACTGGATGCAGAGCGCCTCCTTCATGATCCGGTCGAGCTCCTTCTGCTGCACCCGCCACTCCTTGACCGGCGGGTGGTCGTCCTCCTCGAGCCACGGCTTGACCGCCCGGAACTTGGCCCAGAACGGGTCCATGTCGACCACCAGGTCCTTGACCACGGGCAGGTTCCCCATCGGCGAGATCACCGGCACGCGGCCCTCCTCGGCGAGCGGCGCCATCGGCGTCTTGCAGGCCAGCACGGCGGCCCCGTCCATGCGCATTCCGCACGAGCCGCACACCGCCATCCGGCAGCTCTTGCGGTAGCTGAGCGAGCCGTCGACGGTGTCCTTGACGACGTCCAGCACGTCGAGCAGCGTCGCCGTCTCGGGGGCGTCCACGGTGTAGGAGTCGCAGACCGCCCGACTCCGTCTCCGGATTCCAGCGCTCGATCTTGACGGTGAACTGCATGCGGCCTCTCTGTCTCGGAGCTAGTAGGAGCGGACGGCGGGCTGGTGCTCGGTGATCGTGACGGGCCGGTAGTCGAGGCCCACGTCGCCGTCGTCGTAGGTCGTGAGCGTGTGCTTGAGCCAGTTCTCGTCGTCGCGCTCGGGGTGGTCGAGCCGGCTGTGGGCGCCGCGGCTCTCGGTGCGGGCGATCGCGCCGGTGACCAGGCAGTCGGCCATCTGCAGCATCGAGCCCAGCTCGAGCGCCCCGATCAGGTCGGAGTTGAAGGTGCGCGACTTGTCCTGGATCACGACCCCGAGGCCGTCGCGATAGCGCTCGCGCAGCTCGGTGACGTCGGCCTTGCACTGGTCGAGCTTCTCGGCCGACGCGGAAGATGCCGGCGTTCTCGTACATCGTGTCGGCCAGCTGGTCGCGCAGGACGTGCGGGCGCACGCCGTCGAAGTTGTAGAGGAGCTGGCGGATGCGGCGCTCGGCCACGCGCACCGCCGACGGCGAGAAGACCGCCCGCGATCCGTTGGCGCGCACGTCCTGCGCGGCTGCGGCGCCCGAGCGGCGGCCGAACACGATGGTCTCGAGCAGCGAGTTGCCGCCGAGCCGGTTGGCGCCGTGCACCGAGACGCAGGCGCACTCGCCGGCCGCGTACAGGCCCGGGCATGAGCGTGCGCCCGCCACACGTCGGTGTCGATGCCGCCCATGTGGTAGTGGCTGCCCGGCCGCACCGGGATCGGCTCCTCGATCGGGTCGACGCCGGCGTAGTCCATCGCCAGCTCGCGCGAGCCGTGCAGCACGGTCATGATCTTGCTGCGCGCCCAGGTGGGTCAGGTCGAGCAGGACGCAGCCGTCGACGCCCCGGCCCTCGTCGATCTCGGTCTGCTCGGAGCGCGAGACGACGTCGCGGCGTGGCGAGCTCGCCCGCGTTCGGGCGCGTACTTGAACATGAACCGGTCGCCCTCGCTGTTGCGCAGGTAGGCGCCCTCGCCGCGGCAGCCCTCGGTGATCAGCACGCCGTTGGACTTGAGCGTCGTCGGGTGAAACTGCATGAACTCCATGTCCTTCAGCGGCACGCCGGCCCGCCACGCCATCGACATGCCGTCGCCCGTGCAGGCGTAGGCGTTGGTGGTGCCGCGGTACATGCGGCCGAGGCCGCCCGGTCGCCATGATCACGGCGCCCGCCTCGATGCCCTGCACCCCGCCGTGCATCAGATCCCAGGCGGTCAGCCCGACGCAGCGGTCGCCGTCGGTGACCAGATCGAGCGCGAACCACTCCTCGTAGACCGTGACGCCGCTCTTGACGAGCTGCTCGTAGAGCACGTGCAGCAGCACGTGGCCGGTGATGTCGGCGGCGTAGGCGGTGCGGGGCGCGCCGCCGGCGCCGAACGGGCGCTGGGCGATGCGGCCGTCCTCCATGCGCGAGAAGACCGCGCCCATGTGCTCGAGCTCGTAGATGTCGCCCGGCCCCTCGCGCGCACATCGTCGCGATGGCATCCTGGTCGCCCAGGTAGTCGGAGCCCTTGACGGTGAAGAAGGTGTGCTGCTCGGGGCTGTCCTCGCCGGCGTTTCCGAGCGCGGCGTTGATGCCGCCCTCGGCGGCGCCCGAATGGCTGCGGGTGGGATGCAGCTTGCAGACGACGCCGACGTCGGCGCCGTAGCGGGACGCCTCGATGGCCGCGCGCATCCCCGCCAACCCGGCTCCCACCACCACCACGTCGTGTCTGACCATCAAGGTCCTCCGGATCCCGCTCCACGCGAGCTCGACTCCCTGCAGCCTACCAATCCACATGGTCGGTGGGCGCACCGCGCGTGCACCGTTCGTGACAGTTTGTGACCTGCGAATCGCACCTATGCGATAGGGGAATTGCGAGTACTCCGGGGCGTGGCCGCAGACGGACCGCCATCGCCGGTGAAACTGGCCGCTCAGCGGGCCGCGCGCGGCCTCGAGGCGGCCACCAACGCACACGACGCGGATGCCTACGGCGGCGCGCTCTCGGCCGAGTTCGCAGACCGCGACGACGAGCTGCGGCCGCTGCTTGCCCGCACCGCGCGGGCCGAGCTGATCGGGACGGTCGCCAACCGCACGCTGCTGCACCTGCACCTGGACGATGCCGACACGCGCGTCGTCGAGCTGCCTGTGGCGCGACTACGACGGCCGCTGGCTGGTCGACGACGCCCGCATCTTCTCGCTGCTTCCCGGCGAGTAGCGCCACTTCTGCGCAGGACAACCGCCGCAAACGGGGTATGTTTACGGACCATGCCCACCGCGAACCGCCCTCGCGCCGTCTGGACCGGCGCCATCTCGTTCGGCCTCGTCAATGCGCCGGTGCGCATGTACACGGCCATCAGCGAGAAGGATCTGCGCTTCAACCAGCTGCACGCCACCGATGGCGGCCGCATCGGCTACGTCAAGGTGTGCAAGGTCGACAACGAGCCGGTGCCCGCCGACGAGATCGTCAAGGGCTATGAGATCAGCAAGGGCGAGTACGTCCAGCTGACCGACGAGGACCTCGAGGCGGCCCGCACCGAGAGCCACCGCAGCATCACCATCCACGACTTCGTGCCGGCGGCCCAGATCGACCCGATCTACTTCGAGCGCACGTACTTCCTCGGCCCCGAGGAAGGCCCCGGCGAGGCCATCTACAACCTGCTGGTGCAGGCGATGGAGCGCTCGGGCCTCTCCGCGATCGCGACCTACGTCCAGTCCGACCGCGAGAACCTGGCCTGCCTGCGGGTGCGCGAGGGGGTCATCACCCTCGAGCGGATGTTCTTCGACGACGAGGTGCGCTCGATCGACGGCATCGCTCCCTCCACAGCGAGGTCGACAAGCGCCAGCTCAAGATGGCCGAGGATCTGATCGCGGCCTACACGTCCGACTTCGAGCCCGGCCGCTACCAGGACACCTACCGCGAGCGCCTGCTCGAGATCGTCGAGCAGAAGCGCCAGGGCAAGACCGTCACGCCGCCCGCACCCGCGGCCGGTCCGGCGCCGCCCGACCTGATGACCGCGCTGACGGCGTCGCTCGATGCGGCCCGGACGAACCGGCAGAACGCCAAGAAGCCGGCGAGCCGCGCCAAGCCGCGCGCGAAGCCTGCGGCCGCCTCCCGGCGCAAGACGGCGTAGCCCCATCCGCCCCCGCCGGGGCGGGTATCCTCGGAGGGATGACCATCGGCGAGCGGATCGTCGGAGCCCTGGTCGCGCTGGCTCCGCTGCGGCCCGCGGACGCGGGCGCCTGGGAGCGCTGGCTGAGCGACCCGGTGACGACCCGGTACCTGTACGGGCGCCGCGGCCCTCCCGACACCCCGGCGACCCTATCCGAGCTGCGCTCGTGGGGGCGCCAGGCGCTGGCCGACCCCACGCTGATCGCGTTCGGCATCGAGGAGGCCGGCCAGGGCACCGTGATCGGGAACGCCCGCCTGCAGCTCTGGGCGTTCGGCCGGGCTCGGTTCTCGATCCTGATCGGCGAGGAGGCCCACCGCGGCTCGGGCCAGGGCACCGAGGCCACCGCCCTCGTCTGCCGCTATGCGTTCGAGCGGCTCGGCCTGCGTGAGGTGGTACTCGATGTCGACGACCGCAACCTGGCCGCTGTCGGGGCCTACCTACGGGTCGGGTTCCAGCCCGGCCGGGGCGACTCGATGCGGCTGCGGCCCGAGGGCCTTCGCTACGCGGCCGCGGACGCGGCCCGGCGCTCGATCGGCTCGTAGGCCCGCGGCGGCGGCCCGACGTACTCGGAGCTCGGCCGGATCAGCCGGTTGTCGGCGTGCTGCTCGATCACGTGCGCGGCCCAGCCGACCACCCTGCTCATGGCGAAGATGGGGGTGAAGAGGCCGGTCTCGATGCCCAGGTAGTGGTACGTGGACGCCGAGTAGAAGTCGACGTTCGGGTACAGCCCCTTCTCGGCCATCGACCACGTGCTCGATCTGGTCGGAGATGTCGTACCAGCGCGGCTCGCCGGACTCCGCGGCAAGCTGCTTGCGAAGCGCTTGAGGATGACGGCCCGCGGGTCCCAGGTCTTGTAGACGCGATGGCCGAAGCCCATGATCCGCTCCTTGCGCTCGAGCCGGGCGTGGATCTCGTCCTCGACCGGCACGCCGGGCGCGGATCGACTGCAGCAGCTCGCATCACCTGCTCGTTGGCGCCTCCGTGCAGCGGCCCCTTGAGGGCGCCGATGGCGCCGGTGATGGCGGAGTGCATGTCCGACAGCGTCGAGGCGATCACCCTGGCGGTGAACGTGGACGCGTTCATCTCGTGGTCGGCATGCAGGATCAGCGCGACGTCGAACGTCTTGGCGGCTGCCTGGGCTCACCTCCTCGCCGTTCAGCATGTGCAGGAAGTTGGCCGCGTGCCCGAGCGACGGGTCGGGCGGGATCGGCTCGAGGCCGTTGCGGCGGCGGTGGTAGCGCGCCACCATCGTCGGCATCTTGGCGATCAGGCGGGTCGCCTTGCGGACGTTTGCGTCGCCGGCGTTGGAATCCTTGTCGGGGTCGTCGAAGCTGTCCGACGAGACGGCCGTGCGAAGCATCTCCATCGGCGCGGCATGGGTCGCCAGCATGTCCACCACGCTGCGCCGTCTCCTCGCGAGAGCTCCCTGTGCGACGCGAGCTCCGCGACGAAGGCGTCGAGCTCGTCCCGGCTCGGCAGCTCCCCGCGGAGGATGAGGAAGCACACCTCCTCGTACGTCGAGTGCTCCGCCAGATCGCCGACGTCGTAGCCCCCGTAGATCAGGATGCCGTTCAGCCCGTCGATCGAACAGAGCCGGCTCCGAGCGACGACCACACCCTCGAGTCCGCCCTTGTCCACCATGGCCGGAATCCTACTCCGTTGTGCGCACAACCGACCCCACCGTCCCGCGGAGGCCGTCCGGTACGCTCCCCCGAAACATTCTGGGAGGACGAACCCGCGTGAGTCATCGTGTCACACTCATTCCCGGCGACGGCACCGGCCCCGAGATCGCTGAGGCGACCCGGCGGGTGCTGGAGGCGACCGGGGTCGAGTTCGACTGGGACGTGCAGGAGGCCGGCGCCGACGTCATGGAGCAGCACGGCGGCAACCCGCTGCCCGACCACGTGATCGACGTCGATCAGGCGACAACGGCGTCGCGATCAAGGGCCCGATCACGACGCCGGTCGGGATCCGGCTTCCGCTCGGTCAACGTCGGCCTGCGCAAGTCGCTCGACCTGTACGCGCAGGTGCGGCCGTGCAAGTACTACCCGGGCGTGCGCACCCGCTACGCCGACGCCGGCGTCGACCTGGTGATCGTGCGCGAGAACACCGAGGATCTGTACGCGGGCATCGAGTTCGAGCGCGGCATCGGCGGGCGAGGCCGAGATCGCGGCGACCATCGAGCGGCTCACCGGCGCCCACATCCGCGACGACTCGGGCATCTCGATCAAGCCGATCTCCGAGGCCGGCACCCGGCGGGTCGTCGAGTTCGCCTTCGACTACGCCCGCCAGAACGGCCGCCGCAAGGTGACCTCGGTGCACAAGGCGAACATCATGAAGCACACCGACGGGCTGTGGCTCGAGGTGTCGCGCCAGGTCGCCGCCGAGAACTCCGACATCGAGTTCGACGACCGGATCGTGGACAACATGTGCATGCAGCTCGTGCAGAAGCCCGAGCTGTACGACGTGCTCGTGCTGCCGAACCTCTACGGCGACATCGTCTCCGACCTCGGGCGCCGGCCTCGTCGGCGGGCTCGGGGTCGCCCCGGGCGCGAACTTCGGCACCGCCGGCGCGGTGTTCGAGCCCACCCACGGCTCGGCGCCCAAGTACACGGGCCAGAACAAGGTCAATCCGATCGCGATGATGCTCTCGGGCGTGCTGATGCTGCGCCACCTCGAGGAGCGGGCGGCCGCCGACGCCCTGGAGGGCGCGATCGCGGCGGTCATCGCCGAGGGCAGGTCGGTCACCTACGACATGAAGCCGACGCGGGACGATCCCGAGCGCGGTCGGCACGTCGCAGGTGGCGGACGCGATCATCGAACAGATGGGAGTGCAGGGCATGAGTCGTCCCAAGATCACCGTCGTCGGCGCCGGCAACGTCGGCGCCACCACCGCCCAGCGGCTGGCCGAGCGCGACTACGCCGACGTCGTCCTGGTCGACATCGTCGAGGGGCTGCCGCAGGGCAAGGCGCTCGACCTGAACCAGTGCGGCCCCGTGGTCGGCTACGAGCCGACCGTCGTCGGGCACGAACGGCTACGACGAGACCGCCGGCTCGGCCATCTGCGTGATCACGTCGGGCCGCGCCCGCACGCCCGGCATGAGCCGCGACGACCTGCTGAAGACGAACCAGGCGATCGTCGCCGACGTCACCCGGAACCTGGTCGCGCACTCGCCGCGACACGATCCTGATCGTCGTCACGAACCCGCTCGACGCGATGTGCCAGGTGGCCTTCAGCGAGGCCGGGCTGCCGCGCGAGCGCGTCATCGGCATGGCGGGCGTGCTCGACACGGCCCGCTTCCGCACCTTCCTGGCCTGGGAGCTCGGCGTGTCGGCGCGCGACGTGACGGGCTTCGTGCTCGGCGGCCACGGCGACCAGATGGTGCCCGTCGCGTCGTACACCAACGTGGCCGGCATCCCGGTCTCGGAGCTGATCGCCGGCCGACCGGCTGGCCGAGATCGTCCAGCGCACGCGCGACGGCGGCGCCGAGGTGGTCAAGCTGCTCAAGACGGGCTCGGCCTACTACGCGCCGTCGGCGGCGGTGTCGGAGATGGTCGACTCGATCGTCCACGACCAGAAGCGGGTGCTGCCCTGCTGCGCGCTACCTGCAGGGCGAGTACGGGCTCAACGGACCTCTACATGGGCGTCCCCTGCCGCCTGGGCGCCGGCGGGCTCGAAGAGGTGCTCCAGATCAGCCTGAACGACGACGAGCAGGCGCAGCTCAACCGGTCGGCCGACGCGGTGCGCGAGCTGATCGGCGTCATGGGCCTCTAGGCCATCGAGTGAGGCGGTAACTCCAAGTGGGGACAGTCCCCGGTAAGCGGCCGGGACGGAATCCGGCACAGATTCGCGACAGGCCGGGCGGCCACCGACCAGCAGACCCCCCAGCACGCCAGCATGGGCGCCCGGCTGAAGCAGCTCGCCGGCCAGTCGTTCGTATACGGCCTGGGCGGGATCATCTCGAAGCTGGTCGGCATCTTCCTGCTGCCGATCTACACGAAGCCCCAGTACGTCAGCCAGGCGGGCTTCGGCCAGGTCGAGACGGTGATGGCCGCGAGCTCGCTGGCCGCGATCGTGTTTCAGTTCGGGCTGCCGACGGCCATGTTCCGGTTCAGCTGGGACAACCGCGAAGCCGAGGCGCGGCGGCGCACGATCCGGATCGTGTTCACGGCCGTGCTGGCGCTCTCGAGCATCTTCGTGCTGCTCGGCTTCGTGCTGATCAAGCCGATCTCCCTGGGACTCGAGGTGCCCGAGGAGCTGGCCGCGATCGGGGTCGCCGGCCTGTGGGTGAGCGTGAACTACTCGATCATCACCGGCATCTACCGGATCGAGCAGCGGCCGACCGCGTTCGTCGTCTACTCGCTCATCAACATCGCCATCACGATCGTGCTCTCGCTCGTGCTGGTGATCCCCCTGCACATGGGCGCCGCCGGCATCATGGTGGGCAACTTCTCGGGCACCTACATCACCTACTTCCTGCTCCTGTGGGCGCGGCGGGACATGATCGGGCTGCACGTCAACATGCCCGTCCTGCGGCAGATGCTGCACTTCTCGCTGCCGCTGATGCCTGCCGGCGTCGCGCTCTGGGCGCTCAACCTGGCCGACCGGGTGCAGGTGCAGCGGCTGACCTCCGGCACGCAGCTCGAGCGCAGCGCCCAGCTCGGCACCTACTCCGCGGCGAACAAGATCGCGCTCGGGATCATGCTGGTCGTGACCGCGTTCCAGACGGCGTGGATCCCGTTCGCCAACCTGATCCTGGACGACGGCGACGCCAAGAAGACCTACCGCGCGGTGCTCACCTACTGGTCGATGCTGATGGCGTGGGGGGTGGTCACCATCACCGCGCTCTCGACGCCGTACATCCACCTGACGATGGATCCGCAATGGTGGGGGGCGGTGCCGGTGGTGCCGCTGCTGATGTCCGGCTCCGTGCTGTACGGCGCCTACTACATCCTGAACATCGGGGTCAACCGCTCCAAGCGGACACGCTTCACGCCCGTCGTCACCGGCACCGCGGCGGCGGTCAACATCGGGCTCAACTTCTACATGATTCCCAAGTGGGGCATCCTCGGAGCCGGGTGGTCGACGGTGATCGGGTTCGCCGTCCTGGTGGTCATGGGGTGGCGCAACGCGCAGCGCAGCTACCCCGTGTCGTACGACTTCAGCCGCGTGCTGCGGGTGGCGGCGCTGGCCGCGGTGTTCATGGCCATCGAGGTCGAGCTGGTGCCTCCCACCCACGCCGTCGGCCTTGTCCTGCGGGTCGGGTCGGTCGCCCTCTTCCCGTTCGCCCTCATGGCCATCGGCGTGTTCACTCCGGGCGAGCGCAAGCGCATGATCTCGCTGGCGAAGCAAATCCGCTCTGGGACGGCCCGGCCGCCGCGCTACCGTGGGGTGATGGACGAGTCGCCTTCATCGGGACGGGCGGCGGACGCCGATCGCGAGCAGGCGGTGGTTGCGCTGCGCGAGCACGCCATCGCCGGCCGGCTGACCCTCGAGGAGCTGGCCGACCGGGTCGGCTCGGCCCTCACCGCGACCACCCGCACCGAGCTCGACCAGACGCTGGGCGACCTGCCCGTCGCGTCCTCGGCACCCGCGGAGGCCGACTCGCCGCGGGTGCTCGGGACTGTTCGGCGATGTCTCGCGCAGCGGCCGCTGGAGGCTGGGCCGGCGGGTGAGCGCCCTGGGCCTGTTCGGCGGCGTGCGCCTGGATCTGCGCCACGCCGAGGTGACCGCGGCGGAGGTCTGGGTGGACGTCCGGGCACTGTGCGGCGCCGTCGAGGTGGTGGTGCCCGACGGGGTCGAGCTGGACATGTCGGGGTTCGCCGTCTTCGGCGCCCACCACGCCGACGGCGGCGAGGCCCCCGTCGCGGCCGGAGCGCCGATCGTGCACCTGCGGGCGCGGACCGCCTTCGGCAGCCTCACCGTGCGCCGCGCCTGAGCCAAAAGGGGTCTGACCCCTTTTGGCGCGGGCCTAGCCGTCGCGCGTTCGCAGGCGCTGCTCGCGGTCGAGCGCCCGCCAGCGCTTGCGCTCCTCCGCCCGGGCCCGCGCATCGTGCCGCGTCTCGAGGTGGCGCAGCTCGCGCTGAAGCTTGCGGAAGCCCTCGAGCCGGCCCGGGTCGAGCGTGCCGGCCGCGATCGCCGCCAGCACGGCGCAGCCCGGCTCGGTGCGGTGCTGGCAGTCCGAGAACCGGCACTGCCCGGCCAGCAGCTCCACGTCGTCGAACGCCTGTTCCAGGCCCTCGCCGGCGTCCCAGAGCACCAGCTCGCGCATCCCGGGTGTGTCGATCAGGCAACCGCCGGTCGGGAGGACGACCAGCTCGCGATGGGTGGTGGTGTGGCGGCCGCGGCCGTCGGCGCGAAGCTCCGCCGTCGCGAGCCGGTCGCTCCCGGCCAGGCGATTCACCAGCGTCGACTTGCCCACGCCTGACGGGCCCACCAGGGTGCCGGTGCGCCCGCCGTCGAGATGGGCGACCAGGTGCTCGATGCCGTCACCCGTCACCGCGGACACGGCGTACGCCGGGACTCCGAGGGCGATGTCGCCCACGCGCGCGAGCGCCTCGGGGACGTTTTGGCACAGGTCGGACTTCGTCAGCACCACGACGGGATCGGCGCCGCTCTCCCACGACAGCGTCAGGTACCGCTCCAGCCTGCGCGGATTGAGCGGGCCCTCGAGCGACGCCACCGCGAAGACGACGTCGACGTTCGCGGCCACCACCTGCTCGGTCGTCTCGAAGCCCGCGACCTTGCGCAGGAATGCCGTTCGCCGGGGCAGCACGGCCTCGATGGTGGCCCGCTCCGCCTGGGCATGGTGGCTGAAGGCGACCCAGTCGCCGACCGCCGGCAGCTCCGCGACCGAGGCCGCCCGGTGGCGCAGCCGGCCGGGGACATCGGCCCAGACCTCACCCGCGGCGGTGAGCAGGACCAGGGCGCCGCGGTGCTCGACCGCGACCCGGCCGGGCAGCAGGCCGGAATCCGAAAACGGCTGGAACGCCGCGGCAACGGCCGGGCTCCAGCCCAGGTCTTCCAGGTTCACTCGGAAATCTCCTTGAGTACGGGGCGGACGCGTGCAGGCGCCGGCGTCGGACTCTCGGAACGTTCAGGCCCGCGACGGGCGGGGCGAGCGGTCAGGCGCAGCGCGTGGAGGCCGATCGGGGTGTCTTTCGCATCGTCTGCCTCCTTCGGTCGCGGACTCGTACCCACTCACACTAGCACCGTCCAGGGGTTACATATAGCCCAATTCGCGCAGGCGCTCGGCGATCTCCTCGTCCTCATCGGCGCCCATCGCGACCGCCTCGGCGCGCTCGGCGACCAGCTCGCGCAGCGTCTCGCGCAGGCGATCGGCGAGCGCGGGCTCGGCCAGGCTGAGGTTGTGCCGCTCGCCGGGATCGGCCTCGAGGTCGTAGAGGGCATCGGTCACGCGCTCGTCGTCGAACGACGTGATCAGCTTGTGGCGGCCGTCGCGGACGGCCTGCTGGCGGATGGCCGGGATCGACGGCGCGACCGCGATCTCCATCGCCACGGGGCGAGCCGGCGGCTCGCCGCCGGCTCGCAGCGAGGCGGCCAGGCTCTGGCCCTGCCAGCCCGTCTCGGGATGCGCCCCGCCGGCCAGGTCGACCAGGGTCGGCGCGAGATCGATGTGGCTCACCGGCGTGCGCCGCCACCCCGGCGTGATGCCGGGCCCCGCCACCACGAGCGGTACCCGCACCAGGGGCTCCTGCAGCGTCTGGCCGTGGTTCCAGAAGTAGCGCGGCGCCCACCGCAGCGCCCGCTTGGACTGGCTGCGGACGCCGTGATCGACGGTCGCCTGCGCCCACCGGGCGATCGGCAGGCGCCGGTTGATGCGGCGCCAGGCCGCCTGGTCACGGAGGCTGCGCGGCTCGAAGTTGACGTTCTCGCCATGGTCGCCCGTGAGCACCACGACCGTGTCCGGGCCGGCGGCCTCTGCGGCGGCGCCGATCCAGTCGTCCATGCCGGCGATCGACCGCTCATAGGCGTTGCGGCCGTGGGCCCTGTTCTCGAACCGGGCCGGATACGTGCGCGGCGTGTGCGCGTCCCACAGGTGCACGAGTGCGAAGAACTGCCGGTCGCCCGCCGCGAGCTCCGCGATGTGGGCGATGCTCTCCTCGCCCCACGGCGAGTGCACCGATCGCCGCGGGACATCCCGGTACTCGGCGTCGGCGAAACCGCGGAAGGTGCCAACCGTGTCGAGAAGCGGCCCCGTCGCCGAGCACCAGCTGGCGTGGCCGGCCCGGGTGATCTGCTCGGCGGCCGTGGGCACCGACTCCGAGAGCTGGGTGCCGCGCAGCCCCTGCACACCGTGCGCGCTCGGATAGCGGCCGGTGAGGATGGCGGTGACCGCCGGCGTCGTCGTCGGGCAGGTCGAGTAGCAGGCCTCGAACCGCGCCGCACCGGCCGCGAGCCGGCTCGTCCGCGGCCACGCCCCGCGCCCGCGGGCGAGCATGTCCGCGCGCAGGCAGTCGACCACGATCGAGGAGCAGGTTGGCCACAGCCCGCGGATTGTAGTAACCCAGCTGCCGGCAGCCCGAAGGCCGCGAGCCACCCAACCACGAACGCACCAGCCCGGTATGCACGCGCAGCGTGAATGCGGGGCACACATCGCTGGGCGTGAATATTAAGTGCCTGGCACCGGGTATTCAGGCGTCGCGGGCGCGCAGCGCGCGCAGCGAGAGCATCTCGTGGCAGACCGTCGCCGCCAGCCAGGATGTGATGCCGGCGGGGTCGTAGGCGGGCGCGACCTCGACACAGTCGAAGCCGCGGAAGTCGATGCCGGTGAGCGCGCGCACGAAGGCGAGCGCCTGGCCGCTCGAGGGGCCGCCCACCTCGGGCGTGCCGGTGCCGGGGGCGAACGCCGGGTCGACGAAGTCGATGTCGAAGCTCAGGAACGCGGGCCGGCCGCCGACGCGGGCGCGAACGCGGTCGCCGTACTCGGCCGCGGTCATCCCGGCAAGCTCCGCCCAGGGGATGGCGTCGTATCCCAGCCGGCCGGGCTCGAGCTCGTCGCCCGCGCCGTAGAGGGTGCCGCGCATGCCCGCCTGCACCGAGGCCGCGGTGTCGACCAGCCCCTCCTCCGCGGCGCGCTTGAACACCGTGCCGTGGAAGTAGCGGGCTCCGTAGTAGGACTCCCACACGTCGGCGTGGGCGTCGAGGTGCACGAGCGCGAGGGGGCCGTGCGTCGCGGCCGCCGCCCGCAGCTCGGCCAGCACCATCGAGTGGTCGCCGCCGATGCAGAGCGGCGTGACCCCGGCGGCGTGCACCGGCTCGAGGAACGCCTGGATCCGCCGCAGCGTCTCCTCGTGGTAGCCGGGCACCGTGGGCGCGTCGCCGTGGTCGATCATCGAGAGATGCTCCGTGACGTCCACGCCCAGGGCGGGGTTGTACGGCCGCAGCAGCGCCGAGGCCGACCGGATGCCCTCCGGGCCGAAGCGCGCTCCGGAGCGGAACGACACCGCATCGTCGGTGGGAATGCCGATCACCGCCACATCCACGTCCTCGAGCGTGGAGATCATCGGCAGCCGCATGAATGTGCGCGGCCCGCTGAAACGGGGGGCCTGCATCGCGTCTGGGGGGCCGTACCGCACGGCGGGGATCGTATAGGGTCAGCGAATGGATCTGGAGCTTCGGGGGACGTCCGCCATCGTGGGCGGCGCCTCGTCGGGGATCGGCCTCGCCATCGCCCGCGCGCTCGCGGCGGAGGGGTGCGCGGTAACGGCCGTCGCCCGTGGCCGCGAGCGCCTCGACCGCGCGGTTGCCGAGATCGGACCGGGCACCCTGGGCGTCGCCGGGGACGTGCGCGACCACGACCTGCTGCGGCGGCTGGTCGACGAGACGGTCGCCGGCCGCGGCCGGCTCGACATCGTCGTGAACAACGCCGGCGGCCCGCCGCCCGGCACGTTCGAGGAGACGCCCGACGAGGCCTGGGCCGACGCGTTCGAGTTGTCCCTGAACGCGGCCGTGCGCCTGACCCGGCTCGCGCTGCCGCACCTGCGAGCGAGCGGGCGCGGACGGGTGGTGAACATCGCCTCGTGGTCGGTGCGCGAGCCGATCCCGCACCTGCTGCTCTCAAACGCCATCCGGCCCGGTGTCGTCGGCTGGGCCAAGACGATCGCGCACGAGCTCGGCCCCGACGGCATCACCGTCAACACGATCGCGCCCGGCAAGATCGACACCGACCGGGTGCGCGAGCTGTGGCAGCACCACCCCGACCCGGCCGCCGCCCAGCTGGCCGACATCGAGGCGGTGCCGGCCCGGCGGCTGGGCAGCCCGGACGAGATCGGGGCAGCCGTGGCGTTCCTGTGCTCGGCGCGGGCCGCGTACATCTCCGGCGTCGTTCTGCCGGTCGACGGCGGCCTGCTGCGCGGCGTGTGGTGACCGCGGCGAGAGTGTCGCTGCTCATACCTGCGGTTCAAGCACCCTGCCTACAATTTGCGCGTGGATACGTGTTACCGCCACCCCGACCGTGAGACCGGACTGCACTGCTCGAACTGCGGCCGGCCGATCTGCACCGAGTGCATGACGCACGCCGCGGTCGGCATCCGCTGCCCCGAGTGCGCCGGCCAGCGCACGGTGGCACAGCGGGCCGGCTTCGCGTCGACGCGGGAACCCATCGTCACCTACGCCGTGATCGCGGTGAACGTCGTCGTGTTCCTGCTCACGAACCAGCTCAGCTCGGCCGGCAGCCTCAGCCTCGGCGGCACGTTGAACTCGCTCGGAAACCGGCTGGTGCTGTTCGGGCCCTCGGTCGCCGCCGGCCAGGACTACCGGCTCCTGAGCTCCGCCTTCATCCACTTCGGCATCATCCACATCGGTCTCAACATGTACGTGCTGTATCTGCTGGGCGGCGCCTTCGAGCGCTACGCCGGCCACCTCCGCTTCGCCCTCGTCTACTTCACGGCCGCCCTCTGCGGCAGCTTCGGCGCGCTCCTGCTCTCGCCACACGCGGCCACGGGCGGCGCCTCGGGTGCGATCTTCGGGGTGATGGGCGCCCTGTTCGTGCTCGAGCGCCAGCGCGGCGTTGCCCTGCTGCAGAGCCCGATCGGGTTCTTCATCCTCATCAACCTGGCCTTCACGTTCGGCATCCCCGGCATCTCGATCGGCGGCCACATCGGCGGCTTGATCGGCGGCGCGCTCGTCGGCTTCGCGCTGTCCGGGTACGGCCGTAGCCACATGGCCTACGGCCGGCTCGGCGTGCTCTCGCTGCTCGGCATCGCGGCGATCGTGGCCATCTCCGTCGCGGGCTCCATCATGGTCGCCGGGTGAAGAAGGCCCTGCGTCTCCTGGGCCGGTTCTGGGCTCCGCTCCTCGCGGTGGTCGCGCTCGTCTTCGCCGGCGCGCTCATCTGGGCCTGGCACACGCCGTCGGGCTACTTCGTGCTGTGGCCCGACAAGGCCCACCCGACGGACGCCTACCTCCACATCCCCGGCGGTACGCAACCCGCGCCGGGCACGGGGTTCTATTTCGTCGACGTCCACGAGATCGAGGCGAACAAGCTCGAGGAGCTGTGGGGCCGCTACATGGTGAACGGCGCCAGCCTCGTGCCGGTCGATGAGCTGGTGCTGCCGGGCGAGTCGCAGAAGCAGCAGGCGCACGCGGACATCCAGGAGATGGACACCTCCCAGGTGGTCGCCGAGGCCGTGGCCGAGCAGGCCCTGGGCAAGGCCGTCACCATCAAGCATCTCGGCGCCCTGGTCGAGGAGGTCACGCCGGGCCTCCCGGCCGCGAAAGCGGGGGTCGAGGCCGGCGACGTGATCACAGCGGTCAACGGCCACCCCGTGCAGTCCGCCAACGATCTGATCACCATGAGCAAGGGCCTGCACCCGGGCGACACGGTCACGTACACGTTCACCCACCTCGGCACCAGGCGCCTGCGGACGGTGGCGAGCACCGACGGCCAGAAGCGGGCGATCATCGGGGTCGCCGTGGCCGACGACGTCCACATCGGCCGCATCCCGATCAAAGTGCACTACTCGATCGCGGGCATCGGCGGCCCGTCCGCCGGGCTCGCCTTCGCCCTGGAGATCTACGACAGCCTGAGCGGCCGCCACCTGCTCCGCGGGCACCGCATCGCCGCCACCGGCGAGCTCGACCCGCTGGGCGACGTGATCGAGATCGGCGGCGCCGAGCAGAAGGCCATCGGCGCGATCGAGGCGGGAGCCCAGATCTTCATCGTCCCCAAGGCCAACGTCGCCGCCGCCCGCAAGGCGGCCGACGGCAAACTGCGGGTGATCGGCGTCAGCACCTTCACCCAGGCGCTGCGGGTGATCCGGCACCTCCCCGCCGCCGTTTCGCCCAATTAGCGGCCTCCGTTCGCGCCACACCCTTGGTCGGAGCGGGGCGGGTCCATAGACTCAGCAGTCCCCGTCCCGACCAAGGAGGATCGTGGCTTCACCCCCGCGCCGAGCGACCTGCGACGACTGCTATTTCCGCAAGACGGAACTGTGCGCTCTGCGCCTGCCACGACCCTGCCCCACGTTCCGGCCGATGCAGCGGGGGCGGATGGTGCCGCCGCCGCAGGCGCGGCTGGTCGAGCCCGTGCGCGTGGCCGTCGCCTGACGGCGTGAGAACATGTCCAGCCAGACGGCCCGGCGGTGGCCGGGCCTCGGCTGGGCGCGATCGTCACGGCCGCCGCAACCGCGACGGCCACCCCGTTCAAACCCGGAGTGAGACCCGCGATCGCGCCCTGCCTGCGGCCACCAACCTACTCTCCTCCGAGTACGGCGAAGTTTGCCGCAGCTTCCGGAATCTGTCAACTCGAAGCTGCGCGCGCAGGGCTCAGGCGACGGCGGCGGGCCGGCGCGAGCCGAGCACCGCGCCCAGCCGGGCGATGCCCTCGTCGATCTGATCGGTCGCGCAGGCGCTGTAGGCGAGCCGGATCGAGCTGCGACCGCCCTCGGCCGCGAAGAAGTCGGCCCCCTTGACGTAGGCCACGCCCTGCTCGGCCGCGAGCGGCAGCGCGTCGGTGGTGTCGATCCCGTCGGGGAGCGTGACCCAGAAGAAGTACCCGCCCCGCGGCGTCGTCCAGCGCGACCCCTCCGGGAAGTGCGCCCGCAGCGCCGCCTCCATCGCATCGCGGCGCTGGCGCAGGCCCTCGGTCGCGCGAGCGACGTTCGGCTCGAACCGGCCGGCGTCGCAGTAGGCCCACAGGACCGCCTCGGCCAGGGTGTTCGGCCCGATCTGGGTGTCCTCGGACATCACCGCGAGCGGCCTCACGAGCGGGTCGGGCAGCACCAGGTAGCCCGTGCGCACGCCCGGCGCAACCGTCTTTGTGAACGACGAGCAGTAGATCACGCGGTCGCCGCCGTCGAGCTCGTGCAGCGTCGGCAGCGCCTCGCCCTCGAACCGGAGCAGGCCGTAGGGATCGTCCTCCACCAGCACCAGGTCGTGCTCGCGGGCGAGGTCGACGAGCGCCTGCCGCCGCGCGAGCGACGCGCAGTGTCCGGAGGGGTTCTGGTAGGTCGGGATGACGTAGACGAACCGCGGCCGCAGCCCACCGGCGAGCAGCTCGGCGAGGCGGTCGACGTCGAGGCCGTCGTCGTCGAGCGCGACCGGGTGGATGTCGGCGCCGGCGCCGCGCAGGATCTTGAGGGTGCGGTCGTACGTGGGCGCCTCGACCACGGCCGCGCCGCCCTCATCGCCGAAGAAGTGCCGGGCGAGGAAGCCGAGTCCCTGCAGCGAGCCGTTCACGATCAGGACGCGGCCCGGGTCGACCCGGTGGCGGGCGCCGATCCACTCGCGCAGCGGCCTGTAGCCGCCGGGCGCGTAGGAGAGCACCGAGGCGGCGTCGGCATCGAGCGCTCGGGCCGCAGCGGCGCGCATGTCGGCGACCGGCAGGAGGTCGGCGGCGGGGACGCCGCGGGTGAACGGGATGGGCGTGGGGGCCACGAAAGCCAGACTAGCCGAAGCCTCAGCCGAGCGCGGCGAACGCTTCGGCGGCCAGCCGCGCCGCCTCGGTCGGGCTCTTGCCGACGCGCACGCCGTGGTGCTCGAGCGCCTCTTTCTTGGCCTGGGCCGTCCCGGACGAGCCCGAGATGATCGCCCCGGCGTGCCCCATGGTCTTGCCCGGCGGCGCCTGGAACCCGGCGATATAGGCGACCACCGGCGTCTGCATGTGCTCGCCGATGAAGGCCGCCGCCTTCTCCTCCTCATCGCCGCCGATCTCGCCCACCATCACGACGAGGTCGGTGGCCGCGTCGGCCTCGAAGCGCTCCAACACGTCGATGAAGCCCAGGCCGACGATCGGGTCGCCGCCGATCCCGACGATGGTCGAGTTGCCGAGGCCCGCGTCGGCGAGCTCCTTGCCGATCTGGTAGGTGAGCGTGCCCGAGCGCGACACGAGCCCGATCCGGCCCGCGTTGAACACCTGCGCCGGGATGATGCCGACGTTGGCGAGGCCGGGCGAGAGCGCTCCCGGGCAGTTGGGCCCGAGCAGCGTGATGCCGCGGGCGCGCACATAGGGGTAGAGCTGGAGCATGTCGTGCGCGGGGATGCCCTCGGTGATGCAGATGATGGTGGCGACACCGGCGTCGGCGGCCTCGTAGATGGCGTCGGCCGCAAAGCGCGGCGGGACGAACACCATGGCCGTGTTCGCGCCCTGCTCGGCGACGGCATCCGCGACCGTGTCGAACACGGGGATGCCGCTCACCTCCTGACCCGACTTGCCGGGGGTCACGCCCGCCACGACCGCGGTGCCGTAGTCACGGTTGCGGGTGGCGTGGAAGCTGCCCTCGCGGCCGGTGATGCCCTGCACGACGAGGCGCGTGTCCTTATCGACGAGAATTGCCACTATGCGGCTCCCGCCAGTGCGACGACGCGCTCGGCCGCGCCCAGCATGGTCTGCTCGACGTAGACGTTGGCCGGCGCGGCTTCGGCCAGGAGCTTGCGGCCCTCGACATCGTTGGTGCCGTCGAGCCGGACGACGAGCGGCACGCGGACGTCGAGCCGCTCGAGCGCGGTCAGGATGCCGCGGGCGACCTCGTCGCAACGGGTGATGCCGCCGAACACGTTGAAGAGCACCGCCCGCACCTTGGCGTCCGACAGGAGCACCTCGAGCGCGGTCACGATCTCGTCGGCCTGAGCGCCGCCGCCCACGTCGAGGAAGTTGGCCGGGGTGCCGCCGGCGCCGGCGACGACGTCAAGGGTCGACATGACGAGGCCGGCGCCGTTGCCGAGAATGCCGACCGTGCCGTCGAGCTTGACGTAGGTGACGCCGCGCTCCCGCGCCATCCGCTCCTGCTCGTCGAGGGCGTCCAGGTCGCGCATGGCGGCGATGTCGGGATGCTTGAAGAGGGCGTTGTCGTCGACCGTGTACTTGGAGTCGAGCGCCCGCAGCTCGCCCTCGGGGGTCACGATCAGCGGGTTGATCTCGACCAGCATCGCGTCGGTCTCGACGAACGCGCGGTAGGCCCGGGTCATGATGTCGGCCGCCTGCCTGATCTCGGCCGCCGGGATCCCGGCGCCGTAGCAGAGCCGGCGGGCGTGGAAGGGCTGGAAGCCGGTGAGCGGATCGACGTGCAGCCGCGCCAGCTTCTCGGGGGTCTCGGCCGCGACCTGCTCGATCTCGATTCCGCCCGCGGTCGTCAGCATCAGCAGCGGCCGCTTGGCGCCACGGTCGAAGGTGACCGAGAAGTAGTACTCGCGCTCGATGTCCGACGAGCGCTCGATCCACAGCCGTCGTACCGTGTGACCACGAATGTCCATCCCCAGGATGGCGGCCGCGTGGGCCTCGGCCTCGTCCGGGGTGGCCGCGAGCTTGATGCCGCCGGCCTTGCCGCGGCCGCCCACGAGCACCTGCGCCTTCACCGTCACCTGCGCGGCCAGCCGCTCGGCCACCTCCCGCGCCTCCTTCGGCGTGTCGGCCACCATCCCGTCCGAGACCGGGATCCCGAAGCGGGTGAAGAGCTGCTTGCCCTGATACTCGTAGAGGTCCATCGGCCGCGGGAGTCTACCCGCGACCACACCGCCCCTACCCCAACCAGAAACTGGCTGTTACCAGTTCCTGTCAACTTCGACATGTTTACGAATCGCTAACATAGTGGAAACGGTTCGCAAACAATTTCGGTCAAGAATCGTCATCGGACGCTGCGACCGAACGTGCCCACACTTCGCAGCTACCTGCCTCCTCCGACGACCCGTCCGCGGGTCGTCGGGCTTTAAGGACTTAAGGGGACCGCTGCACCTGGTCGTGCCTACGCCGGAGTGAACCCGGCGGCAACGACGGCGGAGCGCATCGCGCCGGCGTCGACCCGATCCGGGTCGAACGTGACCTCGACCTCCTCGGCCACGAAGTCGGCGTTCGCCTCCGTCACGCCGGGGAGCGCCTGCAGCGCCCGGCTGACCGTCCGCTCGCAGCCGCCGCAGTGCATCCCGCGCACGCCGATGACCTCCGTGCGGAGCACCGCCGTCACGGGGGCGAGGTGCCGGGGTTGTACTCCTTGGCCAGCTGCACCCCGGCGACGTGGGCGACATATGCGGCAACATCATTGGCGTCGGTGCCCGAGAGCAAGTGCCGCGGCATCGGCGGATCGGCCAGGTCGATCTGCTGGCGCACGACCGCCTGGAAGGAGGACTGCTTCATGCCGACAACACGGTCCGCGTAGTAGGCATAGTCGAGGTCCGGGCCGATCGGTGCCCTTGGTGCCGGCATCGGCGAGCGTGTGGCACCCGCCGCAGGTGCCGATGAAGAGCTTCTTGCCCTGGGCGAGATCGACGGACGCCGGGCTGGCGACGCTGGTGCCGCCACAGCCCGACAGGACGACCGCGCCGAGGGCAGTCACGATCACGCTGGACAGGGCTCCCCGGCGGCTCATCGCGGAGACATTAGCAAGCCGGGATCACGGCAGCGGGGGCAACGCGCCCCGCCAGGTCAGGGCCTCCGCCGCGCGCGCTGCCGCGTGGGAGAGCGTGCGCGGAAGCGGCCATCCCGACGCGAGGCCGAACAGCACTCCGGCCACGAACGTGTCCCCGGCGCCGTAGGTATCGACCACCGGCCCGGGCACCGGCGCGGCCTCGTATCCGCTGCCACCCTGGGAGCCGCCGGTCACGATCACATGCTCGGGCTGCTGCTCGAGCCGGGAGAGGTCGTACTGCTCGCCACGGTCGCGGCCGCTGCCGACCAGCGCGTCTGCGCGCACCCCGCTCGCCGCCAGCGCCTCGAACCGGCGTGCGGTCACGACCAGCACGCGCGCGCGGCGGGCCAGCACGACCGTGGCCGGGTCATACCCGGTGAAGTAGCAGCCGTCCATCCCGGCCAGGTCGTCCCACGGCAGGGCGTCGGTGGCCGCCGGGGCCTCGTTCTCGCCGACCACGTACAGCGTCCGCTCCCGGGCCGGGTCGACCAGCGCCAGCACCTCCGTCTGCGGGTGATCCGACGCCACCGCCTCGACCCGCAGGCCGCGGCCCTCGAGCACCGGCCGCGCCCGGCCGTCGCTGCCGAGCGTCGTGTAGAACGTGACCTCGGCGCCCATCCGGGCGAGCGCGACCGCCGTGACGACGCCGCCGCCGCCCGGCTGCGACATCGGATCGGTCAGGTGCACGATCTCGCCCGGCTTGGGCACGAACGGGGCGTTCGCAAACGTCACCCACTCGACATGCCCGATCACGGCCAGCCGCAGCATCGGCGTCTGTCAGGGCACGTACACGAGCTTGCCCTGGACCTTCAGGTCCTCCATCAGCTGCTGGGCCTTGGGGGCGTCGCGCAGCGGGAACACATGGTCGATCACCGGCTTGATGTGGCCACCCTCGACGGCCCGCAGGGCCGCATGCAGCTCGGCCTTGCTGGCCAGGTGCGATCCCATCAGCGTCTGCTGCTTGTTCCACAGGAAGCGCAGATCGGTGACGGCCTCATAGCCGGTCGACGCACCGCACACCACCAGCCGGCCGCCCCAGCGCAGCGCGGCGACCGAGGTCGGCCAGGTCTCCTGGCCGGAGTGCTCGAACACGACGTCGGCGCCCACCTTGCGCGTGATCTCGCGGACGCGGGCGCCCACGTCCTCGGACGATCGGTCGATGACGTGCTCGGCGCCGAGCTCGTGCGCCTTGGCCACCTTGCCGGCCCCGCCGACCACCGGGATGGGGATCGCCCCGAAGTACCGGCAGATCTGGATCGCCATCACGCCCAGGCCGCCGACGCCGCCCCAGATGAGCACGTGCTCGCCCGCCTGGATCCGCGCCCGGGTCACCAGCATCCGCCACGCCGTCTCGAGCACGAGCGGCAGCGAGGCCGCCTCCTCGAACGTGAGGTTTGCGGGCTTGGGCAGCACGTTGACGGCCGGCAGCGTCACGAGCTCGGAGTGCCCGCCGTCGTTGGGGCCCGTCTGGAAGCCCCAGATGAGGAACTGGCGGCAGAAGAACTCCTGACCGGACGTGCACATGTCGCACGTCCGGCAGGAGAGACCCGGGTGGACGACGACCTCGTCGCCCACCTTCACCGTCGATGAGCCGAACCCGGTTCCGGTGACATCCGAGCCGACGGCCCGCACGATCCCGGCCGCGTCCGACCCCGCCACGTGCGGGAAGATGACCTTCATCCCGGGCATGCCCCGCCGCGCCCAGATGTCGTTGAAGTTGGCGCCCGCGGCCCTGACCTCGATCAGGACCTCGAACGGCTTCGGCTCCGGGTCGGGGATGTCGGTGTACTGCAGGACATCCGGCCCGCCATGCTCCTCGAAGACGACGGCTTTCATGCGGCCAGCGCCCTCCCCAGGTAGTCGAAGTTGTCGATGTACCGGCGGACGTCCTCTTCGCTGTGCTGCACGGAGAGCGTCCAGTTCTCGGACTTGCCCCACGGCGCCATGAACACGCCCCGGTTCAGCTGCACGAGCCAGTTGATGTAGCCGAGGTCCTCGTTGACCTCGAGGTAGTCGCGGTAGTTTCGCACCCGCTCGCCGCGGTAGGTG
Source organism: uncultured Actinomycetes bacterium (assembly GCA_963732075.1). Classification (GTDB taxonomy): domain Bacteria; phylum Actinomycetota; class Thermoleophilia; order Gaiellales; family JAICJC01; genus JAICJC01. The sequence goes on from CAVSYD010000003.1 coordinate 1,315,337, forward strand.
ACCGCGCCGCGCGCCGACATGACGGTGGTGTAGCCCTGCAGGCCGGTGCGCTCGATGACGCCGTCGCAGCCCGCCCGCAGGATCTCGGCGAGGCGGTCGAACTCGGTGTACGCCTCGGGGAGCAGGATCTCGGTCAGGGCGGTCCGCATCGCCGCCATGGTGAGCGGGTTGCCGTTGAACGTGCCGACCTGGTCGATGCGCCCGTCGGCGATCCAGCCCATCACCTCGTCGCTGCCGCCGATGGCCCCGCAGGGGAGTCCGCCGCCGACCGACTTGGCCAGGCAGATCAGGTCGGGCGTGACCCCGAACCGCTCGACCGCGCCGCCGTAGGCGATGGTGGCGCCGGTCTTGACCTCGTCGAAGGTGAGCAGCGCGCCCTCGGCGTGCAGGAGCTCCTTGACTCCCGCCAGGAACCCGTCCTCGGGCAGGACGAAGCCCGCGTTCATCATCGCCGGCTCGACGATCATGCCGGCGACGCGGCCGCGGTAGCGGCCGAGCGTCCGCTCGAGCGCCTCGAGGTCGTTGAACGGCACGACCCGCGTGAGCGCGACCACCTCGGCCGGGATCCCGAGCGTCTGCGGCACCGACACCGGGTCGTCGTACGGCCCGATCTTGTCGGCGGGCGGAGCCACGGACACCATGACCGGGTCGCCGTGGCCGTGGTAGGAGCCCTCGATCTTGAGCAGGACGTCGCGGCCCGTGATGGCGCGCATCAGGCGGACGGCATCCATCGTCGCCTCGGTGCCAGAGTTGCAGAACCGCCACAGCGGCAGGCCGAAGCGCTTCTGCAGGTGCTCGCCGACGATCACGGAGTCCTCGGTCGGCTGGGCGAAGTGGGTGCCGCGGCGCACGCGATCCGACACGGTCTCGGCGATCTTGGGATGGGCGTGGCCGACCGCCATCGCGCCGTAGCCGTTGTGGAAGTCGACGTACTCGTTGCCGTCCTGGTCCACCACCTTCGAGCCGTGGCCGTCGACCAGGTAGATCGGGTGGGGATCGGTGGACTGCCAGCTCGAGGCGACGCCGCCGGCGAGCGCCTTGCGGGCGCGATCGGTCAGCTCACGTGAGCCGTTCTGGCGCGCGTTGAACTCCGCCTCCTCGACCTCGATCAGCTTCGCGAGCCGAGTGGGGTCAATCGTCTTCTGTGCAACGTTCATGCCTTCACACCTCCCAGTACCTCTCCGTAGCGGCTGTCCCGCCAGGCGAGCGCGGCCCGTAGGCCTTGTGATTTGACGATCTCCATGAACTCCTTCTGCTCCGGCGTGTCCGCCGCGTTCAGCATGGCCGACAGGTCGAGGTTCGCCGCCACCGCGTGGCGCAGGCCCATGGCCTCGTACGCGCGCAGAAGCGCGATCTTTGTCAGCCGCAGCACCGGCAGCGGCGTCGGGGCGATCTTGCGCACCATCACCTCGACCTCCGTCTCGATCTCGTCGTCCGGGACGACCCGGTTGATCATCCCCGCCCGCAGAGCCGCCTCGGCGTCGATCACGTCGCCGGTGAACAGGAGCTCATTGGTCTTCTTCTGGCCGAGCACATACGGCATCAGCAGCGTCACCGGCCCAGAACCGTACCGGATCTCGGGCTCTCCGAAACTTGCGCCCTCGCCGGCCACGATCATGTCGCACGCCATCGCGAGCTCGCATCCGCCCGCCAGGCAGTAGCCGCGCACGGCGCAGATGGTCGGCTTGGGCAGCGACCACAGCTTCATCGTGGCGTCCACGTCGACGCCGAGCACGTGGTGCCAGTCGTGGGCGCCGCCGTACGCGCCGGCGGCCTCGTCGGCCAGGTCATAGCCGGCCGAGAACGCCCGCCCGGCACCGGTGACCACGACGACCTTGACCTCGTCGTCGGCCACCGCCCGGTCGATCGCCTCGTGCAGGCCCGTGAGCACCGCCTTGTTGATGGCGTTCAGCTTGTCGGGCCGGTTGAGGGTGATCCAGGCGGCCGGGCCGCGCATCTCGTAGCGAACCGCTTCGCTCATTCGGTCTCCTTGGGGGTCTCTTCGGCGCCGAGCACGATCAGGCAATCGAGCGCCACCGCCCGCTGCGGGGATACCAGCAGCGGGTTCACGTCCACCTCGACGACCTCGGGATGCTCCCCGATGAGCCGCGAGACGGCAACGATCGCATCCACGAGGCAGGTGGGCACCTCGCCGCCGAGCAGCCGGCCGAGCGTCGGCACGCCCGCGACCAGCCGCAGCGCGCCGGCCGCATCGGTCGGCGCCAGCGTGACCGCCACCAGGTCGAGCTGCTCGGCCATGGCGCCGCCCACGCCCACGACGACCATGGGGCCGTAGTCGGGGTCGCGCACGGCGCCGACCAGCACCTCGACACCGCCCGAGGCGTGCTCGGCCACCACCACCCGGCCGCCCATCCGCGCGGCGGCGGCCCGCACGGCTTCCGCGTCGGTCAGACCGACCGCGACCCCGCCGACCCGGGCCTTGTGCGCGACACCGTCGCACCTTCACCACCACCGGGTAGCCCAGCTGCTCGGCGGCGGCGGTCGCTTCGTCGGCCGAGCCGCAACGTGCGCTCTGCACGTAGGCGATCCCGTAGGTGCGGGCGATCTCGGCCGAGTCGAGCTCGGGCAGGGCGCCGGAGCCCGCGATCGGCGCGGCCGGCGCGATGGCGCGCGGGGCCGGGATCCGGGCCTCATGGTCCAGCCGCGCTGCCAGGGCGCGCAGCCCGGGCAGGCTGCCCTTGAGCACGGGCACGTCGTGCTCGCGCCCCCAGCGCAGATCGTCGAGCGGCGGGTCGGCCGTGGTCACGGTGACGACGGCCGGGAAGAGCTCGGTGCCCTCGACGGCGGCCAGGAGGTCGTCCGCGATGTTGGTCGCCAGCTGCCGCTCGGTGCCGTGCAGCCAGTGGCTGTGGTCGATCGCCGAGACCAGCACGTCGAACTCTCCCGACTGCGCCATCAGCTCGAACACCCGCGGGAACACGACCCTGTCGTCGTCGATCGCCCAGCAGTCGACCGGGTTGCCGACGTGGGTGAAGTTGGGGAACTCGGCCGTGATGCGCGCGCGCAGCTCTTCGGAGAAGAGCTCGAGCGGGATGCCGGCGTGCTCGGCCTTGTCGGCGAAGTACTCGCCCTCGCCGCCCGAGTTGGTGACCGCGCCGATGCGGCGGCCGCGAGGCGGGCGCCGCCGGGCGAAGACCTCGAGATGCTCGATCCACTCGCCGAAGTCGTCCACGCGGATCGCGTTGTAGTGGCGCAGCATGGCGGTGAGGCCGCGGTCGGATCCGACCAGCGCGCCCGTGTGGGCGAGCGCGGCCTGGGCGCCCAGCTCGGAGGTGCCGACCTTGAGCACGATCGCGACCTTGCCGGCCTCGGCCAGCCGGTGCAGCGCGGCCTCGAACGCCGCCGGCCGGCGCACCGCCTCGAGGAACAGCCCGACCACCCGCGTTGCGGGATCGTCGGCAAACCAGGCCACGAAGTCGGCGGTGTCCACAACGGTCTCGTTCCCGGCCGAGACGACGGTGCGGAAGCCGACCCGCGGCCCCAGCGAGACGAGGATCTCGCCGATCGACCCGGAGTGCGCGAGCGTCGCGACCGGCCCGGGGACGAAGGTCGCGTGCAGGCTGCCGATCCAGGGCGACGGGAAGCCGGGCGTGGCGACGCCCATGCAGTTCGGGCCCACCATCGCGATGCCGGCCGCGCGCAGCCGCTCACTGATCCGCTCGGCCACCGCCGGGCCCTCGCGGCCCGCCTCGTTGCCGAGCCCGGGCGTGATCACCGCGCGCACGCCCTCGACCGAGAGCACGTCGTCGACGGCCGCCTCGATGCGGTGATGGCCGACGCCCATCACGACCATCTCGGGGACGGTCGGGCAGGCCGCCAGGCTGGGGTAGCAGCGCACCCCGCAGGCCTCGGTCTTGGTCGGGTTGACCCCGTAGAAGGGCACGCCGGGGACGGTCATGTTCTCGGCGATCCGGCCAGACGTGCGGTCGGAGATCCCGTAGATCGCGACCGACGCGGGGTTGAAGACCCCGTCGAGGCCCGTGTTCAGGACCGCGCCGGCGCCGGGCGCAATCGCCGGTTCGGCAGCCATCAGTCCTCCGCCTGCTCGACGAAGAAGCGGCCGGTCTCGCCTCCCGAGAAGAAGCGCGAGGTGACGGTCTTCTTGCGCGTGTAGAAGTCGACCGCGTCGGTGCCGTGGGCGTGCAGGTCGCCGAAGAACGATCCCTTCCAGCCCGAGAAGGGGAAGAAGGCAACCGGCGCGGCAACGCCGATGTTGACTCCCACCATGCCGACCTGGACGTCGTGGCGGTAGCGGCGCGCGGCCGCCCCCGACTCGGTGAAGAGCGAGGTGCCGTTGCCGTAGCGGCTGCCGTTCACGATCTCGATCGCCTCGTCGAGCGAGCCGGCGTGGATCACCGACAGGACGGGCCCGAAGACCTCCTCCTGGGCAATCTCCATGTCGGGCGTCACGCCGTCGAGCAGCGTCGGCCCCACGAACGCGCCGCCGGGAGCCGTGGCCGGCCGGCGGCCGTCCACGAGCACCGTTGCCCCGCCCTCGATCCCGCGGTCGATCCACTCCAGGATGCGGTCGCGGGCCGGCACCGAGACGACCGGCCCCACGTCGGTGCCGCGCTCGAGGCCGTCGCCGACGTGAAGCGCCTCGGTGCGCGGCACGAGCTCGTCCAGCAGTGGCTTCTTGGCGTCGCCGACCGCGACCACGACCGAGCCGGCCATGCAGCGCTGTCCGGCGGCGCCGAACGCCGATCCGATGATGTTCGAGACGGTCTTCGGGATCACGGCGTCGGGCATGACCACCATGAAGTTCTTGGCGCCGCCCAGCGCCTGCACCCGCTTGCCGTTGGCCGCGGCCCGCTCGTACACGTGCTTGGCGACCTTGGCCGAGCCCACGAACGAGACCGCGTCGACGCCGGGGTGATCGAGCAGGGCGTTCACGACGTCGGCGCCCCCGTTCACAAGATTGAGAACGCCGGCGGGGAGTCCGCCCAGGTCGTCGACCAGGTTGAACACGAGCTCCTGCGTGAGGGGCACCTGCTCGGACGGCTTCAGCACGAACGTGTTGCCGCAGGCGATGGCGAAGGGCAGGAACCAGAACGGCACCATGGCCGGGAAGTTGAACGGAACGATCGCGGCGCAGACGCCGACGGGCTGGCGGATCGTCTCGCAATCGACGCCGGTGGCGACGTCCTCGAGCACGCGGCCCTGCATCGTCTGGGGCACCGCGGTCGCGGCCTCGACCATCTCGATCATGCGCCCGACCTCGGCGCGCGCGTCGGGGAGCGTCTTTCCCATCTCGCGCGTCACCGACCGGGCCAGCTCGTCGGCGTGGGTCTCGAGGATGTGGCGCAGCCCGAACAGCCAGCGGGCGCGCTCGATCACCGGACGCGCCCGCCACTCCGGGAGCGCGGCCCGGGCGGCGCGGACGGCGGCGTCGACGTCGGCGGCACTCGACAGGGGGACGCGGGCGAGCGTCTCGCCGGTGGCGGGGTTCTGGACGTCCCGTTGATCGGCCGACTCCGCCGCCACCCAGCGGCCGCCGACATAGTTTCCGAGCACGCGGATATCTGCAGTGGTTGCCATCATGGCATTGAATCCGAGCGCGACCGCCGCCGCCACCTTACACTGTGTCCATGAACCGGCCGGAATCCGGACAGTCTGTCCTGACGGTGGCGGATCTGCTGACGCTGGAGGAGTTCCGGTCGGGCGAGGTGACGGTGGCGGCCGGGGGGCACCGGCTGGGGAACCTGGTCGAGTGGGTGCACGTGTTCGAGACGCCCGCGGTCAGCGAGGTGCTGCGCGGCGGCGAGTTCCTGCTCACCACCGGGATCGGCCTCGCCGGCATGACCCCAACGCAGGTCGAGGCATGGGTCGCCGCCGTCGCCCGATCCGGGGCGGCCGGGATCGGCTTCGAACCGACCCACGCCCCGGCCGACGTGCTCGTCCCCGCGTGCCGCGCGCACGAGCTGCCGCTGATCGTCTTCGGCCGCGACGTCCGCTTCGTCGACATCACCCATGTCGTCCACGAGCGGCTGGTGTCCGGCGAGCTGGCGACGCTGCGCCGGGCGGTATCGCTGCAGGCGCAGCTGCGCGAGGCCGCCCGCGAGGGGCTCGGGCCGAGCGGCCTGGTGGCGGCGCTCGGCGACGTGCTGGGCGCGCAGGTGCTGTTCGAGCACGTCGACCGCACCCCGATCGCGACCTCGCCCGAGGACGGCTTCGACCTCGCGTTCCTGGACGCGCTCGACCGCTCCCGCCAGCGCCTGCCGACCACGCTGCACTCGCGGCCGGTCAATCCGACCGGGCGGCTGCACGTGCTCTCGCGGCACGGCGACGAGCTCGACGAGCTGGCGGTCGACGAGGCCGCCTTCCTGCTCTCGGTCGCCGTGGCCGCACAGCCGCCCTCCGACGAGGTGCCCTCGGCCGAGCGGGCGCGGCTCCTGCAGCGGCTGGCCGAGGGTCGTTCGGGCAGCGCGGCCGAGGTCGTGCGGCGGGCGCGATCGGTCGGCGTCGACCTCTCGCGCGCGACGCTCTGGGCGGTGCACGGGCGCGGGTCGCTCGAGCGGCTCGAGCGGATGGGGATGGACGCACTGGTCGACGGCCGCCGGGCCGTCGTGGCGGTCCGCGGCGACGTCGACATGACGGCCGTCGCGCGCGACCTGGTCCGGCGCGGAGCCGTGACGGCCGTTGGGCTTGATGCCCGCGGCGGTGAGCCGCGACAGGTGCGCGAGGCCCTCGCGGCGGCCGAGTGCGCGTGCCTGGTGGCGGCCGCCGCCGGGCCGCCGGTGCGGCAGGCCGCAGAGCTGGGCGCGCTGCGGCCGGTCGCCCGCAGCGTGCTGGCGGGCGACCGGGTCGAGCCCCGGTTCGCCGAGCCTGACCAGCGCGTGCTCGAGGCGCTGGTGGCGACCGGGTGGTCGAAGGCCGCCGCCGCCCGCCGGCTGGGCGTCTCTCGCCAGCGTCTGTACGAGCGGCTGGCGGGGATGAACGAGCGCCATGGGATCGATGTCGACCTCCCGCAGACGCGGGTCGAGCTCGCACTCGAGGTGTGGGCGGTGCGAATGGCCGAGCTGATCGAGTAGCGATCAGACGAGGCGCAGGAGGGTCTGTCCGCTCGCGACCTGGTCGCCCTCGGCGACCTCGACCGCCTCCACCTCGCCGGCGTGCCGGGCCACGATCTCGTTCTCCATCTTCATCGCCTCGACGACCACCAGCACCTGGCCGGCCGCGACCTGGTCGCCCGCCGCCACCGAGACCCGCAGCACCGTGCCCTGCATCGGGCTGCGAACGACGTCGACCGCCCCCTGGCCGGTGGCGTCGCGGGCGGCCAGCTCCTCCCGCCGCGCCCGCAGCCGCGCCCGGCCGGGATGCTCCGGCACCTCGACCGCGACGTCGAACCGCTTCCCGTCGACCTCCACGCCCACGGTGCGCACCTCGGTGGGGCCTGAATATTTGGTGCCTGGCACCGAATATTCACGCGCATCGGCCGGGTGCTCGGTGGCGTAGCCGCCGCCCTCCACGAACTCGCGCATGGTCCCGCCGGCGGCGAACTCGGGGTGGCGCATGATCGCCTCGTGCAGCGGGATCAGCGTCGCGACGCCGCCCACCTCGAACTCGCCGAGCGCCCGCAGCATGCGCCTCCGGGCCAGGTCGCGATCCTCGTCCCACACGATCAGCTTGGCCACCATCGGGTCGTAGAGGTCCGAGATCACCGTCCCCTCGACCACGCCGGAGTCGACCCGCACGCCGGGGCCCGAGGGCTCGCGGTAGTGCGTCACCCGGCCGGGGGTCGGGACGAACCCGGCCGCCGGATCCTCGGCGTTGATGCGGCACTGGATGGCGTGGCCATAGAGGCGCACGTCGGCCTGCGCCCACCCCAGCGGCCGGCCGCCGGCGACCCAGATCTGCTCGCGCACCAGGTCGAGCCCGGTCACCATCTCGGTGATCGTGTGCTCCACCTGCAGGCGGGTGTTCATCTCGAGGAAGTACCACGAGCCGTCGGCCGCCAGCAGCCCCTCCACCGTCCCGGCCCCGGTGTAGCCGACCGCGCGGGCGGCATCGACGGCGATCGCGCCGATGCGGGCGCGCAGCTCGGGCGAGACGGCCGGCGACGGCGTCTCCTCGATGATCTTCTGGTGCCGGCGCTGGATGGTGCAGTCGCGCTCGCCGAGGTGGATGACGTTGCCGTGGGCGTCGGCCAGCACCTGCACCTCGATGTGGCGGGGATCGTCCAGGTACCGCTCGAGATAGACGGCGTCGTCGCCGAAGTAGGCCGCGCCCTCGCGTCGGGCCGAGGCGTAGGCGGCGTCGAGCTCCGAGGCGGCGCGCACCGCCCTGATGCCCTTGCCGCCGCCGCCGGCCGCCGCCTTGATCGCGACCGGGTAGCCGATCTCGTCCGCGATCCGGCGCGCCTCGTCGAGCGTCGCCACCGCCTCGGTGCCGCCGGGGACGATCGGCACGCCCGCCGCCGCCATCGCCTCGCGCGCGCTCGTCTTGGACGCCATCGCCTCGATCGCGGCGGGCGGCGGGCCGACGAACACGAGCCCCGCCTCCGCGCAGCCGCGGGCGAAGCCGGCGTTCTCGGCCAGGAAGCCGAAACCGGGATGAACGGCCTCGGCGCCCGCCCGGCGGGCAACGTCGATGATGACGTCGCCGCGCAGATAGCTCTCGTTGGAAGGCCCCGGGCCGATCAGGAAGGCCTCGTCGGCGCGGGCGACGAAGGGCGAGTCGCGGTCGGCCTCGGAGTAGACGGCCACCGAGGCGATCCCCATCTCGCGCAGGGTGCGAAAGACGCGGATCGCGATCTCGCCGCGGTTGGCCACGAGCACCTTGGTGAACATCAGGCGCTGCCGGGATCGCCGTCGGCCGGCGCGGCCCCCGGCTCCGGCGGGGCCGGTTCGATCAGGCCGAGCGCCTCGAGTGCGCGCCGCACGGCCTCGGCCTCCTGCGGAGTCGCCTCGGGGGTGAGCCGGATTCGCTCCTCGGTCACAGCGGGATGTTGCCGTGCTTGCGGTGGGGCGCGTCCACCCGCTTGCGGCGGCAGGCGTCGAGCGCGGTGATCAGCGTGGGCCGCGTCCGCGACGGCGCGATGACGTCGTCGACGTAGCCGCGCTCGGCGGCGGTGAACGGGTTGGCGAACTGCTCGCGGTACTCCTCGACCAGCTCGGCCCGGCGCGCGTCGGGATCGGCGGCCGCCTCGAGCTCCTTACGAAAGACGATGTTGACCGCGCCGTCGGGGCCCATCACGGCCACCTCGGCCGTGGGCCAGGCGAAGTTGAAGTCGGCCCCGACGTGCTTGGAGCTCATGACGTCGTAGGCGCCGCCGTAGGCCTTGCGGGTGATCACGGCCAGCTTGGGCACCGTGGCCTCGCAGTAGGCGTAGAGCAGCTTGGCGCCGTGGCGGATGATCCCGCCCCACTCCTGGTCGGTGCCGGGCAGGAACCCGGGGACGTCGACAAAGGTGATCACGGGGTGGCCGAAGGCGTCGCACGTGCGCACGAACCGGGCCGCCTTGACCGAGCTATTGATGTCGAGGACGCCGGCCAGCGCCCGCGGCTGGTTGGCGACGACGCCGACGGGGTGGCCGCCCAGGCGGGCGAAGCCGCAGACGATGTTCTCGGCAAAGCGCGGCTGCACCTCCAGGAACTCGCCGTCGTCCATCACCCGCCGGATCACCTCGTGCATGTCGTAGGGCTTGGTGGCCTCGTCGGGGATCAGCCGGTCGAGCTCGGGATCCTGGCGGTCGGCGGGGTCGGAGGGCGGCTCCCACGGCGGCTGCTCCTCGCTCGACTGGGGCAGGAACGAGAGCAGGTAGCGGCAGTCGCCGATCAGCGCCGGCTCGTCGGGGGCGGTGAAGTGGGCGACGCCCGAGCGGGTCGCGTGCGTGGTCGCGCCGCCGAGCTCCTCGAAGCTGACGTCCTCGCCGGTGACGGTCTTCACGACCTCGGGCCCGGTGATGAACATGTGCGACGTGCCCTCGACCATCATCACGAAGTCGGTGATCGCAGGCGAGTAGACGGCGCCGCCGGCGCACGGCCCGACGATCAGCGAGATCTGCGGGATCACGCCCGACGCGTTCACGTTGCGGACGAAGATGTCGGCGTAGCCGGCCAGCGACACGACGCCCTCCTGGATGCGGGCGCCGCCGGAGTCGTTGATGCCGATCACGGGGCAGCGGTAGCGCAGCGCCATGTCCATGACCTTGACGATCTTCTCGGCGAACGCCTCGCCGAGCGAGCCGCCGAAGACGGTGAAGTCCTGCGAGAAGACGAACACCCGCCGGCCCTCGATGGTGCCGTGCCCGGTCACCACCCCGTCGCCGTAGGGCCGGTTCTCCATCATGTTGAAGTTCGGGTTGCGGTGGCGGACGAATGCGTCGAGCTCGGTGAAGCTGCCCGGGTCGAGGAGCAGCTCGATGCGCTCGCGCGCGAGCAGCTTCCCGCGCGCCCGCTGCCGCTCGGCGGCGTCGGCCGATCCCGCGTTCACGGCCTCGGCGCGCAGGCGCTCGACCGCCTCCAGACGCTCCCCGGTGGTGTGCTCGGGCATCCGCGAGAGCCTACCGGAGTCGCTCCGGCGGGAGCCCCCGGGCTGTCCGCGCACGGCGGCGGGCCGATCCGCGCACTATCATCGGTCGCACGGTGGGGCGATGTCTCAATTGAAAAGTTTTGGTGAAGATTCACCTTGACGCGACGCACTGGGACAGGTACGTTCAACCATGCGAGGCAGCAAAACTCCGAGGAGGGTGGGCACCCAACTGTGGGCGAGCATGCGAAAGCAGATCGTTCTCCTAGCGCGCTACGCGTTGAGAGGCGCGGCCGAGGTCTGACTTCGGTCGTCACGGCGCCCGTGCGCGCCCACAGGCCGGCGATCAGGCGCCCCCGCCCGATCGGCCGCACCCGCCGCTCGACCGTCCGCTGGGCGCTCGTCCTCGCAGACCTGCTCGGCCTCACCACCGCCGCCGCCAGCGCGTACCTGCTGACGCACGGCGGAATCGGTTTCGATCCGCTGCTGTTCGCCCTGCCGGTGTGGGCCGTGCTGGCCGGCTTCTACGGGCTCTACAAGCGCGATCGCGTCGGCGCCGACAACGCGACGCTGGACGAGGTGTGGCCGATCTTCCACTGCGTGACGGTCGCCTCGTTCATCGTGTTCGCCGCGATTCAGGTGTTCGCCCCGTCGCACCTGCACGGGGGCCGCGTCGTCGCCTTTTGGGCACTCGCCTCGGTGGCCATCCCCGCCTACCGCAGCATCGCCCGCACCCTGCTTCGCCGCCAGGTCGCGCTGAAGACCCGCGCCGTCGTGGTCGGCGCCGGGCTGGTCGGCCAGGAGATCGCGCGCAAGGTGCTGCGCCAGCCGAGCTACGGGCTCGACCTGGTGGGCTTCGTCGATCCCAATCCGCTGCAGCTGCACGAGGAGCTCGCCCACCTCCCGGTGCTGGGCTCGACCGACGAGCTGACCGACATCCTCGTCACCAACGACATCGACCACGTCGTGTTGGCGTTTACCGCAGATCATCAGGCCGGCTTGGACGTTGTCCGCGTCTGCAACGAGCTGGGCGTGCAGGTCGACATCGTCCCGCGCCTGTTCGAGGTCGTCGGCAGCCGCGCCGCCGTCTACTCGCTCGAGGGCACGCCGCTCTCGGGCCTCACGCCGCCCGTGCTGGGCGCGTCGCACCGGCTGGCCAAGCGCACGATGGACATCGGCGGCGCGCTCTTCGGGCTCGTCGTGCTCTCACCGCTCTTCCTCGCGACCGCGATCGCGATTCGCCTGAACGGCGCCGGGCCGATCTTCTTCCGCCAGATCCGCATCGGCCGCGCCCAGGAGCCGTTCACGATCATCAAGTTCCGGACGATGGTGCCGGACGCCGAGGAGCGCAAGGCCGAGGTGGCGCACCTGAACGCCCACTTCGGGCTGGGCGACGCGCGCATGTTCAAGATCCCCGACGATCCCCGCCAGACGAGCGTCGGCCGGTTCCTGCGCAAGTACTCCATCGACGAGTTCCCGCAGCTCTGGAACGTCCTGCGCGGCCAGATGAGCCTGGTCGGCCCGCGCCCCCTGATCCCCCACGAGCACCAGTTCGTGAACGACTGGGGCCTGCGCCGGCTCGACCTGACCCCCGGCCTGACCGGCCTCTGGCAGGTCTGCGGCCGCAGCGAGGTCACGTTCTCCCAGATGCTCGTGCTCGACTACCTGTACGTCACCAACTGGAGCCTCTGGGGTGACATCAAGCTGATCCTGCGCACGGTCCCTGCCCTGATGGGCAAGACCCGCGGCGCCAGCTGAGCCAAAAGGGGTCAGACCCCTTTTGGCGCACGCACCAAATATTCATCGCCGTAGCGCGTCGTGCGTGCCCCACTCGTCCCGCAGCACCTGGCACACCTCGCCCACGGTCGCCTCGGCGGCCAGGGCGGTGCGCATCGGCCAGAGCAGGTTCGTCTCGGAGCCGGCCGCCGCGCGCACCTCGCTCAGGGCGGCTGACACCGCGGCCTGATCGCGGCCGGCGCGCACCGCGGCGGTGCGCTCGCACTGGCGCCGCTCGGCCTCGGGGTCGATCCGGTGCAGCTCGATCGGCTCCTCCTCGTCGGCCGCGTAGCGGTTCACCCCGACGATCACCTGCTCGCCGGACTGGACGCGCTGGTGGTAGGCGAACGCCGCCTGCTCGATCTGGTCCTGCACCCAGCCGGCCTCGACCGCCGCCACGGCGCCGCCCAGCTCGTCGATCGCGGCGATCAGGGTGCGGGCCTGGTCGGCCAGCGCATCGGTGAGCGCCTCGATGTAGTAGCTCCCGGCCAGGGGATCGGCCGTGTCGGTGGCGCCGGCCTCGGCGGCCAGAATCTGCTGGGTACGAAGCGCGATCGTGGCGCTGTGCTCGGTCGGCAGCGCCAGCGCCTCGTCGAACGCGTTCGTGTGCAGGCTCTGCGCGGAGCCGCAGACGGCCGAGAATGCCTGGATCGCCACCCGCACGATGTTGTTCTCGGCCTGCTGCGCGGTCAGCGTCGACCCGCCGGTCTGCGCGTGGAACCGCAGCATCAGGCTGCGCTCGTCGGCGGCCCCGAACCGCTCACGCATCACCTCCGCCCACACCGTCCGCGCCGCCCGGAACTTCGCCACCTCCTGAAAGAAGTTGTTGTGGGCGTTGAAGAAGAACGACAGCCTGCGGGCGAACTCGTCCACCCCGAGCCCCGCCTCGACCGCCGCCTGCACGTAGGCGATGCCGTTTGCGAGCGTGAACGCGATCTCCTGGGCGGCTGTCGAGCCCGCCTCGCGGATGTGGTATCCCGAGATCGAGATGGTGTTGAAGCGCGGCAGCCGCTCGGTGCAGTACCGGAACGTGTCGACCGTGAGCCGCATGCTCGGCCGGGCCGGGAAGATGTAGTTGCCGCGGGCGATGTACTCCTTGAGCACGTCGTTTTGGATCGTCCCCGAGAGCCGCGCCGGCTCGACTCCCTGCTCCTCGGCCACCAGCTCGTAGAGGAGCAGGAGCAGCGCGGCGGGAGCGTTGATCGTCATCGAGGTCGAGACGGAATCGAGTGGGATGTCACGCAGGAGCGCGCGCATATCGGCGATCGAGTCGATGGCAACGCCGGTGCGGCCGACCTCGCCGCGGGCGAGCGGGTGGTCCGAGTCGAGGCCGAGCTGGGTCGGCAGGTCGAAGGCCACCGAGAGGCCGGTCTGCCCCCGCTCGAGCAGCAGCCGGAAGCGGCTGTTCGTCTCGTCGGCCGACGAGAAGCCCGCGTACTGGCGCATCGTCCACGCGCGTTCGCGATAGCCGTCGGGCCGCACGCCCCGGGTGTATGGGAACGTCCCCGGGTCGGCCCGCTCGGCGGGCGCATCCTCGCCGCGGTAGACCGGCTTGATGGGGATGCCCGACTCGGTCGAGTGCTCGCGATCGGCGGTGGACACGAGCGGCAGGATAGAGGAGCCCCGGCTGCCGGAACCGCCTTCTTCGACGCGGCAGCCGGTGAGCGCCGTGCCTCGAGCGGCCCCCAGCCTCCGGGGCTCCCGGTCCACCATAGAGGCCCGGGCCTCCGGGTACAACCCCCCGGTCGCACGCCCCCGGCCCGGGGATAGGCTGCGGGCATGCAGGTCACGGTCAGGTTGTTCGCGGCGCTCCGGGAGCGGGCAGGCTGGTCGCAGCGCGAGCTCGATCTGGCCGACGGCGCGCGGGTGGCGGACGTCTGGCCCGCGCTCGAGCTCGGCGCCGAGCCGCCCGGCCTGGCGTATGCCCGGAACCGCGAGTATGCCGACCGCGACGCGCCCATCGAGCCGGGCGACGAGGTGGCGGTGATCCCGCCGGTCTCGGGCGGCGCGTTCACCGTCAGGTCGGCGCCGCTCGACCTGGACCAGGTGGTCGCCCAGGTGGCCGACCCCAGCGCGGGCGCGATCGCGACCTTCATCGGCACGACCCGCACCCACAGCCGCGGCCGCACCGTCACCCACCTCGAGTACGACGCCTACCCGGAGATGGCCGAGGCCGAGATGGCCCGCATCGCCGAGGCGGTCAAGCAGCACCACGACGTGCGGGCGGTCGCGATCGCCCACCGCACCGGGCACGTCCCGATCGGTGAGGCGAGCGTCATCATCGCCGTCTCCGCCGCCCACCGCGGCCCCGCGATGGACGCCTGCCGCGAGGCGATCGACACCCTCAAGCAGACGGTGCCCGTGTGGAAGAAGGAGGTCTTCGAGGGCGGCGAAGAGTGGATTGGGCGCGAGGGCACCTAGATCGAACTTTCCTGTGGCAGCTACGCTTTCACTATGACCTATGACCCGTGGGAGCCGCGCGAACCGCGGGAGACCTCGACCGGCCTCGCGCACCCGCCTGTGCACCCGCCCACGGAGCCGCAGTTCCACCCTCCCATCGAGGAGCATCGCGGCCCGCTGCGGCGCCTCGGTGGCGGGATCACGGCCGCCGGCGTGCTCCTGCTCAAGTTCAAGTTCCTGTTCACGTTCCTGATCGCCGTCGGGGCGTACGCGCTGTTCTGGGGCTGGTGGTTCGGAGCTCGGGATCGCGCTGCTCCTGCTGGTGCACGAGCTGGGGCACGTGATCTGGCTGAAACGTGAGGGGATCTCGGCGACGCTGCCCGTGTTCATCCCGTTCATGGGCGCGTTCGTCGCGATGAAGGAGATGCCGCGGAACGCCTACGTCGAGGCCAAGGTCGGCCTGGCGGGACCGGTGCTGGGGAGCGCAGGCGCCTTCGCGGTGCTGATCTGGGCCAACGAGGTCAACAGCAACCTGCTGCGGGCGCTCGCGTACTTCGGCTTCCTGCTCAACCTGTTCAACCTGATCCCGGTCGTGCCGCTCGACGGCGGGCGGGCCGTGTCCGCGCTGCACCCGGTGTTCTGGTTCGCCGGCCTGTTCGCGCTCGCCCTCTTGTTCTTCAAGTACCAGAGCCCGATCCTCCTGCTCGTGCTCGCGTTCTGCTGCTACGAGCTCTACCGCCGCTGGAACCACCGCGACTTGCCCGGCAACCGCGAGTACCACTCCGTGACCATCCCGCAGCGGATCGCCGTTGGAATCGTGTATCTGGGCCTGGTCGTGCTGCTCGTGATCGGCATCCACGCCGCCTACGTGCCGCGGCCTTCGTAGGCCCGACCGCGATCAGCGGTCGTGCCGGAAGCCCCAGTCGAGCAGCCGGCCGGCCGCGGCAAACTGGTCGCCGTGCACATGCAGCAGCACCGCGACCAGCGTCCGGCCGCGGTGGGTGGCGGCCACTGCGAGGCAGTCGCCGGCCCTGGTCGTCGAGCCCGTCTTGATCCCGATCGCGCCGGGGTACGACCACAGGAGCCGGTTGCGGTTCACGTACACCCCGCCGGTGCCCTGGTACGCCTTGCGCCCCACCAGCGTGCGCAGGAGCGGCCGCGCCAGCACCTGCCGCGACAGGTCGGCGACGTCCCAGGCCGACGAGCGATTGTCGTGATCGAAGATCCCCGAGGGGTTCGAGTAGTGCGTGTCGGAGAGGCCGAGCCGCGCCCGCCTCCGCGTTCATCAGCCTCACGAACCGGGACAGTGATCCGGCCCGGTGGACGGCGAGCGCGTTGGCGGCGTCGTTGGCCGATGCGATCAGCGCCGCCGCCAGCATCCCTCGGGCCGTCACCTTCTGGCCGGGCTGCAGGCCGATCGTGTATCCGGGCACCCCGACCATGCGCCGGGGTGACGAAGAACTGACGGTCGAGCAGCGGCGGCCGGGGCAGGGCGACGAGCGCGGTCATCAGCTTCGTCAGGCTCGCGATGGGCAGGCGCCGGTGGGCGTCGTGCGCCCAGACGACCCTGCCGGTCGCGACGTCGACGACCACTCCCGCGGTGGCCCGCACTCCCCGGATCGCCTGGTGCGACTCGCCCGAGGCCGAGAGCGGCCGCGGCGGCGGAGTCTGGTGCGAGCCCTTCGCGGCCGGCCCCGCCGGCACCGAGGCGCCGATCACCCCGGCCGAGCGATCCGTCAGCGGCCACAGCCGGTAGGCGACGAACACGCTCCCGGCCGCGAGCACCGCCAGCAGCACGACGACGACCGCGAGCAGCGACGGCAGGCGCGGCGCGCGCAGCCTGCGGCGCCGGCGGCGGCGGCCGACCTCGACTCCGTACAGCGGTGGGCGCGCAGGGCGGTTCACTCCCACCACGTACAATCGCACCCATGGCGGCCAATCCGCTACGACAGCTCCCATCCGTCGACGCCCTGCTCGGTCTGGCGCCGGAGACGGCCGAGCGCCACGGCCGGTCCGCGACGGTCGAGGCGATCCGGGCGGCGCTCGCCGAGGCCCGCGCCGCCGGCGAGCCCCGGTCGGCGGAATGGCTCCTCGCCCGGGTGGAGCAGCTGCTCGAGCGGCCACCCAGCCTGCGACCCGTGCTGAACGCGACCGGCGTGATCGTGCACACGAACCTCGGCCGCGCCCCGCTCGCGGCCGCGGCGCTCGAGCGGGTGCGTGCGGTCGCGGGCGGCTACTCCAACCTCGAGTACGACCTCGACGCCGGCGTGCGCGGCTCGCGCCACGCCCACCTCGGCGGGCTGCTGGCCGAGCTCACCGGGGCCGAGACCGGCATGGCGGTGAACAACAACGCGGCGGCGGTGCTCCTGAGCCTCGCGGCGCTCGCGAGCGGGCGCGAGGTGCGTGATCAGCCGCGGCGAGCTGATCGAGATCGGCGACGGCTTCCGCATCCCCGACATCCTGGCCCAGTCGGGCGCGCGGCTGGTCGAGGTCGGCAGCACGAACCGCACATCGGTGCGCGACTACGAGCGCGCGATCGGGCCCGACACGGCCGCCATCGTCCGCGTCCACCAGTCGAACTTCCGCATGGTCGGGTTCACGGCGGCGCCGGCCCTCGCCGAGCTGGCCGCGCTGGCCGCGCGGCACGGCCTGCCGCTGATCGACGACCTCGGCTCCGGCCAGCTGCTCGACCTGCCCGATCTGGCCGACGAGCCCACCGCCCGCGGGTCGATCGAGGCCGGCGCCGCGGTGGTCTGCTTCTCGGGCGACAAGCTTCTGGGCGGGCCGCAGGCGGGCGTGATCGTCGGGCAGGCCGCCGTGCTCGAGCGCATCCGCCGCCACCCCCTCGCGCGGGCGGTGCGCATCGACAAGCTGTCACTGGCCGCGCTCGAGGCCACCCTCGAGCTGCACCGCGACCCGCAGCGCGCGCTGCGCGAGATCCCCGTGCTGACGGCCACGGCCGAGTCGGCCGAGTCCGTGCGCGCACGTGCGCAGCTGCTGGCCGATCGCCTGGGCGGCGAGGTGGTCGCGAGCACCGCCCGGGTCGGGGGTGGCGCCGTGCCGCTGCTGGAGCTCCCGAGCTTCGCCTGCGCCCTCGAGGGTGGCGACGCCCTGGCGGCCGCGCTGCGGGCGGGGATCCGCCGGTCGTGGCCGTCGTCCGCGAAGGCCGGGTGCTGCTCGACTGCCGCACCCTCACAGACGACCAGTGCCTGCTGATCAGCCGCTGACGCTCGGCACCGCCGGCCACATCGACCACGGCAAGACGGCGCTCGTCGCCGCCCTCACCGGCGTCGACACCGACCGGCTGCCGCAGGAGAAGGCGCGCGGCATCTCGATCGAGCTCGGCTACGCGCCGCTCGAGCTGCCCTCGGGCCGGCGGCTGTCGGTCGTCGACGTGCCGGGCCATGAGCGGTTCGTGCGCACGATGGTGGCCGGGGCGACCGGGATCGACATGTTCCTGCTGGTGGTTGCGGCCGACGACGGGGTGATGCCGCAGACGCGCGAGCACATGGGCATCCTCGAGCTCCTGGACATTCCGGCCGGCGTCGTCGCGATGACCAAGCGCGACCTGGTCGACGACGAACTGGCGGAGCTCGCCCGGCTCGGCGTCGACGAGCTGCTCGCGGACGGCCCCTACGCGGGCGCGGCGGTCGTCGAGGTGTCGTCGCGGACCGGTGCCGGGATCGAGGAGCTGCGGGCGGCGCTCGACCGCCTTGCCGGCGACGCCCGCAGCCGCGCCGCGGCCGGGGACGTGCGGCTGCCGATCGACCGCGTGTTCTCGCTCCGCGGAATCGGCACCGTCGTGACCGGGACGCTGTGGTCGGGCACGGTGCGGGTGGGGGACCGGCTCGCGATCGAGCCGGGTGGGCGCGAGGCGCGCGTTCGCAGCGTCCAGGTGCACGACCACGCCGTGGCCGAGGCCGCCGCGGGCCAGCGGGTGGCGCTGGCGCTGGTCGGCGTCGAGCGGACGCAGGTACAGCGCGGGGACACGGCCGCCTCGCCCGGGCACGCTGCCCCGGTCGTACCGGCTCGACTGCCGGCTGCGGGTGCTGCCCTCGGCCGGCCGCGGCCTGCGCAACGGCGACGTCGTCACCGTGCACCACGGCACCGCCGAGGCACCGGCCCGCGTCGCGCTGCGGACGGGATCCGAGGTACCGCCGGGCGGGGTCGCCGACGTGCAGCTGCGGCTGCGCCGGCGCGTGTCGGCGGCGGTGGGCGACCGCCTGATCGTGCGCCTGACGAGCCCCCAGGTGACCGTGGCCGGAGCAACCGTCACGGATCCCGCGCCGCCGCGCGGACGGGTCGCGCACCGTCACGGCGCCCGCGAAGCCGGCCCCGGCCGCCAGGCCGGCCGTTCCCGTGGCCGCGGTCGACGGGCTCCACGACCGGCTGGCGGCCAACCCGCTGCAGCCGCCGGCGCTTGGCCCGGACGACGCGGCCGCCGTCGCCGTGCTGGTCGAGCAGGGCCGGGCGGTGAGAGCGGGCCGCGAGCTGGCCTTCACGACCGAGGCGTTCGAGCAGGCCCGCGCCGCCGCGGTCGAGCTGGCGGGCGCCGCGGGCAGCGTGACCCTCGCCCAGCTGCGCGACCGGCTCGGGATCTCGCGCAAGTACGCCCAGGCGCTGCTCGAGGCGCTGGACGCCCACGGCATCACCCGCCGCGTCGGCGACGAGCGCGTCCTGCGCCGCCGTGGCCGTGAATAATGGGCGCGTGCCGGGTGACCCTGTCGAGGCGGCGGCGATCATCCTCGCCGGGGGGATGTCCAGCCGGATGGGCGAGCCGAAGGCGCTGCTCGACTGGCACGGCTCGCCGCTCGTGCACCACGTCGCCGGCATCCTGGCCCGCGTGTGTGCGCCGGTGATCGTGGTCGCCGCGTCCGGCCAGGACGTCCCAGTGCCGGAAGGAGTCGAGATCGCGGTCGACGCCCTCCCCGAGCGGGGCCCGTTGCAGGGCATCGCGGCCGGAATCGGCGCGCTTGGCGAGCGGGCCGAGGCGGTGTTCCTGGCCGCCGTCGACCTGCCCCTGCTGCACCCGGCCTTCGTCACCCAGATGCTCTCGGCGCTGCCGGGATTCGATGCCGCCGTCCCGGTCGCCGGCGGCCGCGACCAGCCACTGGCGGCGGCCTACGCCGCCCGCCTGCTGGCGCGGGCGCCCGACGCTGCTGGCCGCCGGCGAGGCCCGGGCGAGCGCCCTGCTCGAGCACGGGCGCGTTCTGCGCCTTGACCGCGGCGACCTCGTCGGCCGGACTCGCTGCGGAACGTGAACACGCCGGCCGAATACCGCCGGCTGCTTGCGCTCTGACCCGCCTACTCGCCCGACTCGTTCGCCGCCGGCCGGGTCCGGCGCGCCCGGGGCTCGCGGCCACGCTGCGAGCGGCGCCAGAAGACGTGGCCGGCGATGGAGAGGACGACGGCCAAGCCGCCGGCGAGGCCGATCGCCTCGAACAGGCTCGACGCGCTGCTCCCGAGCAGGTAGGCGGCCGTTCCGACCGTGCACACCCATCCCGCGGCGCCTGCGGCGTTGAAGACGAAGAACTTGCGCCAGGGCATCTCGTTCACGCCTGCCAGGAGCGCCGCGGTGAAGCGCAGCACCGGCAGCCAGCGGCCGAAGAAGACGGTCTTGCCGCCGTGCCGCGAGAAGAAGTGCTCGCCTTCGTCGAGGATCTGCAGCCGCTGCTCCTCCCACCGCCCGGGACGGGTCAGGAGCCAGTTGCCGGCACGGCGCCCGACCAGATAGCCGCAGTTGTCGCCGATGATCGCCGCCGCGATCGCGACCGCGAACACGACCGGGAGCGACATCTGCCCGGTCGACGCCAGCACGCCGGCGGCGATGAGGCTGGTCTCGCCCGGCACGGGCACGCCCGCCGACTCGATCAGGATCAGGCCGAACAGGATCCCGTAGCCGAGGTTGGCCGGAACGTGATAGATCGAGACAAGCAGCAGCAGCGCGATGTTCGGGGCACCTCCTGAGCTTGATGGTAGCCGCCGAGTGTTGGCGTGCAGGAATGCGCGGCCGGGGCGCGAATCCCGCCGTCATGGAGAACCTGGACCTGAGCAAAGCCGAGGGCATGCCCCTCCTGGCACGGATCGTCGTCCCGCTGACCGCCGTCGATCGCGAGGCTATCGGCGACGTGCGGGGGATGACTCGAGAGTGGTGCCAGGTGCCGCTGCCGCCGACCGCCCGCGTCATGCAGGCCGAGCGGACGGAGGGTGCCTGGGTCGTCTGGTACGTCGAGAAGGTGGACACGATCTAACTCGCGTCCGCCGGCGGGCCGCCGCGGAACCGTCAGGTGGCTTCGTCGGCGAGGTGCGCTCCGCCGACCAGCCACCTGCGACCGCGCCAGCGGGAGTAGCCGATCGCGGCCCGGATCCAGATGAAGGCGGAGATGCCGAGCCAGATCCCGCCCAGCCCCCAGCCGAACTCGGCCGTGGCCAGCGTCAGCGGCAGGTAGCCGGCGAGCGCCCCGACCGCGGTGACGTTGCGCATGAAGCGCAGGTCGCCGGCGCCGAACAGGATCCCGTCCAGCGCGAACACGAACCCGTTCAGCGGCATCATCAGGACGAGCCACGGCCACAGCACGTGTGTCTGCTCGATCACCGCGGGGTCCGACGTGAAGAACCGGGGGATGACCGCGTAGCCCGCGCCGAGGACGAGGGCGAAGCCGATCCCGAGCAGCGTTCCGGCCCACAGCAGCCGCCGGGCCAGCTGCAGCGCGGCGTCCACCTGGCCCGCGCCCAGCATCCGGCCGACCAGCGCCTGGGCGGCGATCGCCGTGGAGTCGAGGAAGAGGGCGCAGAACGTCCAGATCTGGGCGCCGATCTGATGCGCCGCGAGCGTCGCGTTCCCGATCCGCGCCGCCACCGCCGCCGCGACGGTGAACGTGACGAAGAAGGCGGCGGTGCGCACGGTGAGGTCGCGCGCGGCGGTGAACTGGACCCTGATCCTGGGCAGAGAGGGCCGCAGGGGCACCCCGCGGCGGGCGAGGATGACCAGGAAGAGGACTCCGCATGCGGCCTGGGCGGTGACGTTGGCGATCGCCGACCCCCGGATGCCGATCCCGGCGCCGAACACGAGCAGGGCCGAGAGGCCGATGCTGACGAGGTTGGCGAGCCCGATCACGATGAGCGGGGTGCGCGTGTTCTGGAACGCTCGCATCCACCCCTGTGCCGCGGCCGTCACCAGCACGAACGGCGCGCCGAGCGACGCGATCCGCATCCACTCCACGGCCTGCGCCGCGGCGGGGGTGTCGCCGCCCGCCATGGCGTGCATCGCCGGAACGGCGACGATCTCGAGGACGGCCGCCAGGAGCAAGCCCAGGACGAGCGCAAGCCAGGTGGCCTGCACGCCCACGTCGAGCGCCTGGTCGTGGTGCCCGGCGCCGTACAGCCGCGCCGCCCGGGCGGTGGTGCCGTACTCGAGGAAGGTGCAGAACCCGAACACCTCCGACAGGAGCAGGCCCGACAGCGCGAGCCCGGCCAGCGGCACGGTGCCCAGGTGGCCGATGATCGCCGTGTCGCCCAGCACGTACAGCGGCTCGGCGATCAGGGCGCCGAGGGCGGGAATGGCGAGCGCCAGGATCTCGCGATCGGTCGGCATCCCGGTCTGGCGGCTCACCCCGGTAGTCTTGCGGGGCGGGGCGGGCAGGCGGGGAGGTAGCATCCTCGGCAATGACGACGACCGAACGCACACGCCTGCGCGAACTGATCTCGGCCCGGGGCTGCGCCCTTTTCGACGGGGCGATGGGGACGATGCTGCAGGGCGCGGGCCTCGAGGCCGGGGAATCGGGCGAGCGCTGGAATCTGGAGCGGCCCGAGGCGGTCGCCGCGATCCACCGCGACTATGCGGCCGCGGGCGCGGTGCTCGTCACCACCAACACCTTCGGCGCCACGGCGCCACGCCTGGCCATGGCCGGTCTGGGCGACCGGGTCGCCGACGTCAACACCGCCGCGGTGCGGATCGCGCGCGGCGTGGCGGACGAGTTCGGCGTGCTGGTCGCGGGCGACGTCGGTCCGACCGGCGAGCTGATCGAGCCGCTGGGGACGCTCTCGCCCCAGGACGCCCAGGCGGCGTTCGCCGAGCAGATCGACGCGCTCGCGGGCGCGGGCGCCGACCTGATCCTGGCCGAGACGATGAGCGACCTGGCCGAGGCCGAGGCGGTCGTGCGCGCAGCCCATGAGGTGGCGCCCGATCTCGAGGTGATCATCACGCTCAGCTTCGACACCAACCGGCACACCATGATGGGCGTCTCGCCGACACAGGCGGTGCAGACGCTCTCCGAGATGGGCGTGACCGGTGTCGGTGCCAACTGCGGCCGCGGCATCGACGACATGCAGGCGGTGATGGAGGAGATGGTCGCGCACCGGCCCGAGGGGCTGCTTCTGCTCGCCCAGTCGAACGCCGGCCTGCCCGTCATCCATGGCGACGAGTTCCGCTACGACACCTCCCCCGCCGAGATGGCCGACTACGCCCGCCGGATGCGCGCGCTCGGCGTCGAGTTGGTCGGCGGATGCTGCGGCAGCACCCCGGCGCACATGGCGGCAATGGCCGCCGCCCTGAACGCCTGACAGCTTCCCGCCATGAATATTGCGTGCCTGGCACCGGGTATTCACCCCGCACCGGCGATCCGCCCGCGGACCGGGGACTGTCCCCGGTTGATGGGGACAGTCCCCGCTTTTCCAGGTGATCGGGGTGAGCGGGGCCTGGCCGGCCAGCACGGCGACCGCGTTGCGGGCGGCGAGCACGCCCATCGCCGTTCGCGTCTCGATCGTGGCCGAGCCCAGATGCGGCAGCAGGACGACGTTTTCGAGCTCGAGGAGCTCCGGCTCGATCGCCGGCTCGTGCTCGAACACGTCCAGGCCCGCGCCCGCGATCGTCCCGTCCCGCAGCGCCTGCGCCAGCGCCGCCTCGGAGACGATCGGGCCCCGGGCGCAGTTGATCAGATACGCGGTCGGCTTCATCAGGCCGAGGCGGCGGGCGTCGATGAGGTGCCGGGTGGCGTCGGAGAGCGGGCAGTGGATCGAGACGACATCGGCCGTCGCCAGGAGCTCGTCCAGGTCGAGCCGCGTGGCCTCGAGCTCGGCCTCGAGCTCCGCGTCGGCCTGGCGCCGGCCCGTGTAGGCGATCCGCATCCCGAAGGCCCGGGCGCGGCGGGCGGTGGCCGTGCCGATCTGGCCGAGGCCGACGATCCCGAGCGTCTTGCCCTGCAGGCCCGATCCCCAGCATGAAGAACATGCTCCACGACCACGTGCCGCCGGCGCGCACCATGCGCTCGGCCTCGCCCAGCCGCCGCGTGGAGGCCAGGATCAGGGCGAAGGCGAGGTCGGCGGTGGCGTCGGTGAGCACCCCGGGGGTGTTGGTGCAGACGACGCCGCGGGCAGCGCACGCCGCCACGTCGACGTTGTCGTAGCCGACCGCGACGTTTGCCACCACCCGCAGACCCGGGCCGGCCGCGTCCAGGAACGCCGCGTCGACGCGGTCGTGCAGGAGCGTCACCGCGGCGTCGGCCCCGCCCAAGGCGGAGTGGAGCTCGGCGGTGCTGAGCGGGCGGTCGTGCGGCGAGACCCACACGTCGCCGGCCTGCTCGAGGAGCTCGAGCGCCGGGTCGGGGATACGGCGGGTGACGACGATCCGGGCGGCCATCAGCCGCTCACACCGGCACCGTCGCCAGCAGGTCGCCCATCGCCGCGAGCGCTTCCTCGATGTTCTCGAGCGAGTTCGCGTACGACAGCCGCAGGTAACCCTCGCCGTACTCGCCGAACGCGGTCCCGGCGAGCACCGCCACCCCGGCCTCGGTCAGCAGCCGGTCGGCGACCGAGCGCGCGTCCATGCCGGTGGCGGTGATGTTCGGGAAGGCGTAGAAGGCGCCCTGGGGCATCACGCACGAGACTCCCGGCAGAGCGTTCAGCCCGGCCACCACGGCGCCGCGGCGGAGGTCGAACTCGGCCAGCATGGCGTCGACCTCGGTGCGCGGCCCGGTCAGCGCCGCCACCCCGGCCAGCTGCACGGCCGGCGCGGTGCAGGACACCGAGTTGATCAAAAGCCGCGTGATCGGCTCCACGAGGCCCGGGGGAAGAGCGGCGTAGCCGAGCCGCCAGCCGGTCATCGCAAACGTCTTCGAGAAGCCGTCCACGAGCAGCGTGCGATCGAGCAGGCCGTTGTGGGCGGCGACCGTGTCGTGCCGCTCGCCGTAGAGCATCTCGGAGTAGACCTCGTCCGACAGGATCCAGCAGTCGTGATCGGCCAGCACCGCCGCGATCTCGGCCGTCAGCTTCGCGTCGACGATCCCGCCGGTGGGATTGGCCGGCGAGTTCAGGATCACGAGCCGGGTGCGTGGCGTGAGCCGCTCGGCCAGGTCGTCGGCCGAGAACGCGAACCCGCGCTCCTCGACCAGCGGCAGCGGCACCGGAGTTGCGCCCGCAAACCGGATCACCGACTCGTAGATCGGGAACCCGGGGTTGGGATAGATGACCTCGTCGCCCGGCTCGCAGGTCGCGAGCACGCCGAAGAACAGGAACGGCTTTGCACCCGGCGCCACCACCACGCGGCCCGGGTCGATCTGCAGGCCGCGGTGCGCGGACAGGTGGGCGGCGCAGGCCTCGCGCAGCTCGGGCAGGCCGGGCGCGGCGCAGTAGTGGGTGTGGCCGTCGCGCAGCGCGCGCATGCCCGCCTCGATGATGTGGCCCGGCGTCGTGAAGTCGGGCTCGCCGATCTCGAGATGGATCACGCGCCGCCCGGACGCCTCCAGCGCCTTCGCCCGCGCCAGCACCTCGAACGCCGTCTCGGTGCCGAGCCGGCCCATGCCCGCCGCCAGCCTGTCTGCCATGGTCGTCTCCTCGCTCGTGGTCAGTCGCCGAGCTCGATCCTGCGCCGGTCGACGTACTCCTTCAGCTGCTCGCGCAGGGCCGGGTCGAGCGGAGGCGGCTCGTACTCCTCCACCGTCTTGCGCCAGATCTCGCCCGCCCGCTCGGTGGCGTCGCGCGAGCCCTTCGACTTCCACCGCTCGAAGTTCTCGGTCGAGGACAGGAGCGGCCGGTAAAAGCAGGTGCGGAAGCGCTCGAGCGTGTGCTCTGCGCCCAGGAAGTGCCCGCCCTGGCCGACCTCCTGGTGGGCGCCGTAGGCGAGGCTTGCCTCGTCGATCTCGAGCGGCGTGAACTCCTCCTGCAGCATGCGCAGGATCTCGATGTCCACGATGAACTTCTCGTAGCAGCTGACCAGGCCCGACTCCAGCCACCCGGCCGCGTGCATCACATAGTTGGCGCCGGCCAGGAAGGTCGGCAGCATCGTCATCAGCGCCTCGTAGGCGGCCTGGGCATCGACCGTCTGGCTCGATGTGAGGCCGCCGCCGCTGCGCCACGGCAGGCCGAACCGGCGGGCGATCTGGCCGGTGCAGAGCAGTCCGATGGCCGATTCCGGGGTGCCGAAGCTGGGGGAGCCGGACTGCAGGTCGGTGTTCGACAGGAACGAGCCGAAGACCACCGGGCAGCCGGGCCGCACGAGCTGCGCCAGGGCGATGCCGGCCAGCGCCTCGGCCATCTGCTGCACCAGCGTCGCCGGCACCGTGACCGGCGACATCGCCCCCATGAGCAGGAAGGGGGTGATGATGACCGCCTGGTTGGCGCGGTTGTACTCGAACATCGCCGCCAGCATGCGGTCGTCGAAGCGAAGCGGCGAGTTGACGTTGATCAGCGAGATCGACGCCGGCGTGCGCTCGATCGCCTCGCGGCCGCCGAACAGGATCTCGCTCATCGCGATCGTGTCGGCGGCGTTCGGGCCCGAGGTCACAGACCCCATGTAGGGCTTGTCCGAGAGCGTCTGCAGCGCGAACACCATGTCGAGATGGCGCGAGTCGAGCGGACGGTCGTTGGGCTCGCAGATCGTGCCGCCGGGCGAGTCGAGCTGCGGGAACGACTGCGACAGCATCACGAAGCGCTCGAAGTCGGCCATCGTCGCCTCGCCGCGCTCGTCGCCCGCGCGGACGAACGGGGGGCCGTACACGCCCGAGAACACCATGTTCTGGCCGCCGATGTGCACCGTGTGCTCCGGATTCCGCGCCTGCAGGTCGAACTCCCGCGGGGCCTTCGCCACCTGCTCGAGCACGAAGTCGGGATCGAGGAAGACGATGGCGTCCTGGGTCTTGCAGCCGGCCGCCTTGAACAGCTCGACCGCCTCGGGGAGGATGAACTCGACCCCGATCTCGGACACGATCCGCCGCCAGCCGCGGTCGAGCGTGTCCATTGCGTCCTCGGAGAGGATCTCGTAGCGCGGCATGGTGTTTCGGAACATGCGTCCTCCGGTGGGCCCCAGATCGCCCCCCGGCCGTTCTTGACAGGGGTTGCGGTCGATCCCTATGATCCTTATCGTGGAACTATAGTTCCACATTGTGAGTCAGTTTTCAATGCCGCCGACGTCCGGAACCCAATCGATCGACCGGGCCGCCCAGCTGCTCGTGGCGGTCGCGGACAGCGTGGACCCGATCGGCGTGGGCGAGCTGGCCGAGGCCACCGACCTGCCCAAGAGCACGGTTTCGCGGCTCGTGGCGGCGCTCGAGCGGCACGCGCTGGTACAGCGCGACGGCGCCCGCGGCCCGCTGCGGCCGGGACCGGTGATGCTGCGGCTGGCCCGCCGCGGCGTGGGTGACCGCGACCTGGTGGGGTTGAGCGGCGACGCGTTGCGCCGGCTGGCGGAGGCGAGCGAGGAGACCATCAACCTGGCGGTGCCGACCCCACTCGGCGTCGAGCACCTGAGCCAGATCGACAGCCCCCACTTCATCGGCTCGAGCAACTGGATCGGCCGCCGCGTCCCCCACTCGACCACCGCGGTGGGGAAGGTGTTCCTGGCGTTCGGCGCCGTCCGCCTCCCCCGCGAGCTGGCCGCGCTCGAGCCCGAGCTCGACGCGGTGCGGGCGCGCGGCTACGCGACGGCGATCGGTGAGCTCGAGCCCGGACTGGCGGCGATGGCGGCGCCCGTGCGCGCCGGACTGGGCGAGGTGCTGGCGGCGCTCTCGATCTCCGGCCCGGAGCAGCGCCTGACGCGGATTCGAATGGCCGAGCTGGCCCCCGTGCTCATGCGCGAGGCGGCCATTGTCTCGACCCGGCTGGGGTATGGCACCACGACCCAAGGAGCAGCATGACTCACGACGAAATCCTCCAGGGGCTGTACGACGACACGCTGGTCGGCAACGCTCCCTCGGTCAAGGAGCTGACCGAGCAGGGGCTGGTCGAAGGACTCGAGCCCGAGCGGATGCTGTACGACGCGCTGATCCCGTCGCTCGAGGAGGTCGGCGCCCGGTTCGAGCGCGGCGACTACTTCGTGCCCGAGATGCTGATCGCGGCGCGGGCGATGCAGGGCGCGCTCAACATCCTGCGCCCGCTCCTCGCCGAGACCGGTGCCAAGCCGATCGGCACCTTCGTGATGGGCACCGTCAAGGGCGACGTGCACGACATCGGCAAGAACCTGGTCAACATCATGCTCGAGGGCGCCGGCTTCACGGTGCATGACCTGGGCGTCAACGTCGCCCCGGAGCGGTTCGTGGAAGAGGTCGCAGAAGCACGAGCCCGACATCGTCGGCTTCTCGGCCTTCCTGACCACCACCATGCCGATGTTCAAGGCCAACATCAACGCCCTCCAGAAGGCCGGCCTGCGCGACCGCGTGATCGTGATGGTCGGCGGCGCCCCGGTGACCAAGGAGTACGCCGACGCGGTCGGAGCGGACGGCTACGCCGCCGACGCCTCGACGGCCGTGCGCCTGGCCAAGCAGCTGATCGAGCAGAACCGGCGCGAGACCGCAGTGGTCTGATGGGGGTGGCGGCGGCACTGGAGGCGGCGGTCAAGAAGCCGGTGTTCGGCTGCCAGATGTGCGGGCAGTGCGTGCTCCACTCGACCGGCATGACGTGTCCGATGAACTGCCCGAAGACGCTTCGCAACGGCCCCTGCGGCGGCGTGCGCGCCGACGGCGGCTGCGAGGTGAAGCCCGAGATGCGGTGCGTGTGGCTGCGCGGCTACGAGCGCTCGCGCCGGCTGCCGCTCCTGCCGGCGGCATGGCGGGACGAGTTCAACCATCTGCGCCCGCCGGTCGACAACCGCCTGCGGGGCACGTCGTCGTGGATCAACCTCGCCACCGGGCGCGACCGCCAGACGCCCGCGGGCTGGGAGACCGGGCGAGCATTGAGCCGGTTCGAGCAGGCCCTGTCCGAGGGGCGCTTCGTCGTCACGGCCGAGATGCCCACCATCGACGGCGGCGGCATGGACGAGGTGCGCTTCCAGCTCGAGCCGATGGCGCCCTATCTGGACGCCTGCAACGCCACCGACAACACCGCCGCACACGCCCACGCCTCGCCGCTTGCGATCGCGATCGCCCTGCAGGAGTGCGGCATGGAGCCGATCATGCAGCTCGTCTGCCGAGACCGCAACCGGCTCGCGCTCGAGGCCGACATCGTCGGCGCATCGCTGCACGGGATCGAGAACGTGTGCTGCCTGACCGGCGACGACGTCACCGCCGGCGACGAGCCCGAGGCGCGGCGCGTGTTCGACCTCGACAGCCCCCAGCTGCTCGCGACGGCGCGGTCGATCGGCGAGGGCCGCTACCTCAGCGGCCGCGCGGTCTCACCGCCGCCGCACCTCTTCCTCGGCGCCGTCGAGAACCCCGGCGCCCCGCCGCACGCCTACCGCGCCCACCGCGCGCTCAAGAAGGCCGAGGCCGGAGCGCGGTTCCTCCAGCTCCAGATCTGCTTCGAGCCGGAGCTGCTCGAGCAGTTCACGGCCGAGGCGGCCCGGATCGGCCTGACCGAGCGGGTGGCGATCCTGCCCTCGATCACGATCCTGCGCTCGGCCCGGGCGCTGCGCTTCATCGACGAGAAGGTGCCGGGGATCTCGGTGCCGGCCGCGATCATCGAGCGGGTCGAGGCGGCGGCCGACCAGCAGGAGGCCTGCTTCGACGTCGCCTACGAGCTCGCCCAGCACGCCATCGCCCAGCCGGGCGTCCGCGGCCTGCACTTCATCAGCTTCCGCAAGGACGCGGGCATCGCGGCGCTCTGCCGCCGACTTGGCATCCCCACGCACGCCGAAAGGGTTGAACATGGATACCGTTCTCCAGTCCCGGTCTAAGACCGTCGTGATCGGCTCCGACCGGCCGTTCTGCGTCATCGGCGAGCGCATCAACCCGACCGGGCGCAAGGCGTTCCAGGCCCAGCTCCAGGCGGGCGACCTGTCCCAGCTCGAGATCGACGTGGCCGAGCAGGTGGCCGGCGGCGCCGACGTCCTCGACGTGAACGTGGGCGACCCCCTGGCCGACGAGATCGAGCTGATGCGAAACGCGATCGGGCTCGTGCAGACGCTGACCGACCTGCCGCTCGTGATCGACTCGTCGATCATCGAGGCGCTCGAGGCCGGCCTGAGCGCGTACGAGGGCAAGGCGCTCGTGAACTCGGTGACCGGCGAGGACGAGCGGATGGAGGCGATCCTGCCGATCGTCGCCCGCCACGGCGCCGCCGTGATCGGCCTTGCCAACGACGACGAGATCCCGATGGAGCCGGAGCGGCGACTCGAGATCGCACGCAAGATCGTGTCGGTCGCCGGCGACCACGGCATCCCGCCCGAGGACGTCGTCATCGACCCCCTGGCGATGCCGGTCGGAGCGGAGCCGCGCGCGGTGACGCTGTTCCTCGAGACCGTCCGCCTGATCCGGGACAACCTGGGGGTCAACATGACCTGCGGCGCCTCCAACACCTCGTTCGGCCTGCCCGGACGGCACACGCTCGGAGCCGGGTTCCTGGCCATCTCCGCCAGCCACGGCCTGACCAGCGCGATCATGGACGCCCGCGCCCCGGTCTGCGTCGAGGCGGTGCGCGCGGCCGACTTCCTGCTCGGCCACGACGAGTGGGGCGCCAACTGGATCGCCGCCTACCGGGCCAAGCTCGCCGCCGGAGCCGCGTGACCGACGCGGCCGTCCAGGCCGGCACGGGCCGGGTGCGGCTGCAGTTCCGCCCCGACGGCGGCGACGTGCGCGTGCCGGCGGGCACAACCGTGTTCGACGCCGCCTCGTGGAACGGCATCGCCATCGACTCCACCTGCGGCGGCCACGGCACCTGCAAGAAGTGCAAGGTGCGGGTGGTGTCCGGGGCGATGCCCGTCGACACGGTCGACACGCGCGCGTTCGCGATCGACGAGCTCCGCGGCGGGCTGGCGGCTGGCCTGCCGCGCGATCGTCACCGAGGACATGGAGATCGACGTGCCGCCGCTGCAGACGCGGCCCAAGGCGGCGCTGGTCGGAGTCGGCCGGCACGTGATCCTTCGCCCGGCCGTGCAGAAGCGCTACCTGGAGCTCGACGAGCCGTCGCTCGAGGATCAGACCTCCGACCTCGAGCGGGTGCTGGCCGCCGTCGACGACCTCGAGCTGCAGGTGCATCCGGGGGCGATTCGCCAACTCGGCCGCACGCTGCGCGCGTCCGACTACAAGGTCACCGCCGTCATCTGCGACGAGCTCCTGATCGACGTCGAGCCGGGCGACACCACGGCCGACCGGCACGCGATCGCGTTCGATCTGGGCACGACCACCGTGGTCGCGAACCTGCTCGACCTGGCCACGGGCCAGCCGCTCGCCGTGAAGTCGATGCTCAACCGCCAGCAGCCCTACGGCGCCGACGTGATCTCGCGCGTGTCGGCGACCATGCTCGACCCCGACGCGCTGGAGGCGCTGCAGGCGCGGGCGGCCGAGACGCTGAACCAGCTCGCCGCCGAGGTGTGCGAGGAGGCCGGCGTCGCGCGCGAGCGGGTCTACGAGATGATCGTGTGCGGCAACGTCACGATGACCCAGATCGCGCTCGGGATCGACCCGGAGCCGCTGGCCATGGCGCCGTTCATCATCACCGCCCGCCGGCTGCCGGCCGTGGCCGCGGCCGACTACGGCGTGCAGCTGCATCCGCGCGCCCCGGCGTTCACCTTCCCCGCGCTGGGCGCGTACGTCGGCGGCGACATCGTCGCGGGCATGCTCGCGACCGGGCTCACGCGCGACCGGCGCGTGCGCCTCTTCATCGACGTCGGCACGAACTCCGAGATCGCTCTCGGCTCGCAGGAGCGGGTGGTGTCGACGGCGGCTCCGGCCGGGCCCGCCTTCGAGGCCGCCCAGATCCGGTGCGGCATGCGCGCCGCCGAGGGCGCGATCGAGGGGGTCAAGATCGCGGGCGAGGAGCTGACGCTCGAGGTGATCGGCGACACCGACCCGGTGGGCATGTGCGGGTCGGGACTGGTGGACGCGGTCGCCCAGCTCGTCATGTGCGGCCTGATCGACAACTCGGGCCGGTTCATCCCCGACGAGACCGCGCTCGAGCTGCACCCCGAGCTGTGCAAGCGCCTGGTGAAGGTGGGCAAGGAGCGGGTGTTCGTGCTCGCCTGGCGCGGCGATGATCCCGAGAACGCGGTGTACCTGTCGCAGCGCGACGTGCGCGAGCTCCAGTTCGCCAAGGCGTCGATCGCGACCGGCTGGACGATCCTCATGGCCGAGCTCGGGATCACGCGCGGATGACGTCTCGCAGGTGCTGCTGGCGGGCAGCTTCGGCTCGTACCTTTCCCCCGCGAGCGCGGTGCGCATCGGCCTCGTGCCCAAGCTCGCGCTGACGCGGATCATCTCGGCGGGCAACGTCGCCGGCGAGGGCGCCAAGATGGCCGCCCTGTCGCTGCGCGAGCGCGCCGCCGCCGACGCGATCCTCGACGAGGTCGAGTACGTCGAGCTCTCGGGCCGGGCAGACTTCAACGACCTGTTCATCGACCAGCTGGCATTCCCCGGATGAGCGCACACGATCAGAGGAGCGTGGCGGTCGTCGCCTGCGGCGCGCTGGCCGTGCACATCGGCGCCATCGCCCGCCGCCGCGGCTGGAATGTCGACGTGCATCCGCTTCCGCCCGAGCTCCACAACCGGCCCGAGCGCATCGCGCCCGCGGCCGCCGAGCTGATCGCCCGGCTGCGGACGCGGTACGACCGGGTGGTGCTGGGCTACGCCGACTGCGGCAGCATGGGTGCCGTCGATGAGCTCGGTGTCGATCGGCTCGCCGGCGACCACTGCTACGACGTGTTCGCGCGCGCAGAGGTGCGGGCCGCGCTGCGCGAGGAGCCCGGCACGTACTTTCTGACCGACTTTCTCGCCCGCACGTTCGACCGCACGGTGGTGCGCTCGCTCGGCCTCGACCGGCATCCGGAGCTGCGCGACGACGTACTTCGGCAACTATCGCCGCGTCGTGTACCTGGCCCAGCGGCCGACGCCGAGGCTGCTCGCCCAGGCCCGGGGCGCGGCCGACCGGATCGGACTGCCGCTGGAGGTGCGTGGAGGTCGGCGAGACGGGCCTCGAGCACGACCTCGAGCGGCTGGTGGCGGTGGGCGCGGATGGCTGAGGCGGTCACGACCAGGGCCGCGCTGCTCCCGGCGGTCGGCACGCGCCTGCGGGTGGTCGAGCTCGACCTGGCTCCGCCCGGTCCCGGCGAGGTGCGCGTGCGCCTGCACGCGAGCGGCGTGTGCAGCGACGACCTGAACGCGTTTGACGGCTCGATCGAGGTGCCGTGCCCGGCGGTGCTCGGCCACGAGGGCGCGGGCGTGGTCGAGGAGATCGGTGAGGGCGTCTCAGCGCTCATGGTCGGCGACCACGTCGCGCTGTCGTGGGCGCCCTACTGCGGTCACTGCGAGCAGTGCCTGCGCGACCTGCCCCACCTGTGCGGCACGGCGTGGCCGATGATGCTGGCCGGCGGCCTGCTCGACGGCACCACCCGGCTCCGGTTCGGCGGCGCCGTCGTGCACCACTACTGCTTCCTCTCGTCGTTCGCCGAGCGGGCGGTCGTGCCGGAGCGCTCGTGCGTGCGCATCCCGGCCGACGTGCCGTTCGATGTCGCCGCCCTCGTCGGCTGCGCGGTCGCAAGCGGCGTGTGCGCGGTGTGGCGCACCGCGGGCGTGCGGCCGGGCGAGCGGGTGGCGGTCTTCGGCCTGGGCGGCACGGGCCTGGCGGCGGTGATCGGCTCGGTGGCGGCGGGAGCGTCGCAGATCGTCGCCGTCGACGCCCGCGAGGCGCGGCTCGAGCGGGCGCGCGAGCTGGGAGCGACGAGCACGGTGGTGTGGCAGGGGACGCCGGCCGAGGTCGCGGCCGTGGTGCGCGACGCGAGCGGCGGCGGCGTTGACTACGCGTTCGAGGCGGCGGGCAGGCCGGCGGCGGCCGAGGCCGCGTTCCTCTCGACCCGCGCCCGCGGCGCCGCGGTGCTGTGCGGGATCCCGCGCGCGGATGCCACGATCACGCTGCCGGCGCTCTCGATCCCGCGCATGGAGCGGCGGGTGCTGGGCTCGATCTACGGCTCGGCCAGGCCCGACCGCGACTTCCCGCTCATCCTCGACCTGCACCGCCGCGGCCACCTGCCGATCGACCGGCTCATCTCGCACCGGCTCTCACTCGACGAGGCGGGCGCGGCGATGGATCTGGTGCGCTCGGGCGACGCCACCCGCGTCATCCTCGAGCTCGCCTGACCACCCGTCACAAGACTGCAACAACGTCCGCACCCGCCCCAACCGGGGACTGTCCCCGCGTGGTTCGGGGTTGGGGTTGGGGACTGTCCCCGGTTGTTGTGGGGACAGTCCCCGCGTGGTTTTCGGCTACTTCTTGCTCTCCGCCGCGGCGGCCTTCGGCTGGTGGCGGTAGAACTCCGCCGTCGACGGCGCGAGCGGCGTGTTGCCGAGGATGAGGTCGGCGGCCTTCTCGGCCATCATCATCACCGGCGCGTAGATGTTGCCGTTCGTGACGTACGGCATGGCCGATGCGTCGACCACCCGCAGCCCCTCGAGCCCGTGCACGCGCATGTTGGTGGGATCGACGACCGACATCTTCCCGGTGCCCATCGCGCAGGTGCACGACGGATGCAGCGCGGTCTCGCCGTCCCTGCGGACCCAATCGAGGATCTCCTCGTCGGTCGAGACGCTCGGCCCGGGGCTGATCTCGCCGGCGTTGTACTGGTCAAAGGCCGGCTGGGTGAGGATGTTGCGCGCCACATGGATCGCCTCGACCCACTCGCGCTTGTCCTGGTCGGTCGACACGTAGTTGAACCGCAGCGCCGGGTGCACCTTGGGGTCGGTCGACGTGATCTTGACCGTGCCGCGGGTGTCCGACCACATCGGCCCGATGTGCACCTGGTAGCCGTGGCCGCCGGCCGGCTTGGAGCCGTCATAGCGGATCGCCACGGGCAGGAAGTGGAACATCAGGTTGGGGTAGGGCACGTCGTCGTTCGAGCGCGCGAACCCGCCGCCCTCGAAGTGGTTGGTGGCACCGTCCCCGCTCCGCGCGAGCAGCCACTCCAGGAACACCTTCGGCCGGTTCCGGTACAGGAGCGCCGGCGACACCGACACGGGCAGCTTGCTGCCGTACTGCACGTACACCTCGAGGTGGTCCTGCAGGTTCTCGCCGACGCCCGGGAGGTCGTGGACGACGTTCACGCCCAGCGCCTCGAGCTCGGCCGCGTTGCCCACGCCCGAGAGCTGCAGGAGCTGCGGCGAGTTGATCGCCCCGCCGCACACGATGATCTCGTTGGCGTACGCCCGCCGCGTCGGCCCGCGGCCGAGATCGAAGGACACCCCGGTCGCGCGGTTGCCGTCGAACACCACGCCGGCGCACGAACGCGTTCGTCTTCACCGTCAGGTTGGGCCGGTCCATGACCGGGTGCAGATAGGCCCGCGCCGCGCTCAGCCTGCGGCCGCGGTGGATGTTGCGGTCGAAGGCGGCAAAGCCCTCCTGGCGATAGCCGTTGACGTCCGTGGTGAGCTCGTAGCCCGCCTGCTGCGACGGCCTCGAAGAACGCCTGGAAGAGCGGGCTGGTGGCGGGGCCGCGCTCGAGCACGAGCGGGCCGTCGCCGCCGCGCCACTCGTCGGCGCCCGCCAGGCACGTCTCCATCTTCTTGAAGTACGGCAGGCAGTGGGCGTAGTCCCACGCCTCCATGCCGGGATCGCCCGCCCAGCGCTCGTAGTCCATCGGATTGCCGCGCTGGAAGATCATGCCGTTGATGCTGCTCGACCCGCCGAGCACCTTGCCGCGGGCGTGGTAGATCCGCCGCCCGTGCATGTTCGGCTCGGGCTCCGACTCGTACTTCCAGTCGTAGAACCGGCTCCCGATCGGGTAGGTCAGAGCCGCCGGCATGTGGATGAACACGTCGAACTTGAAGTCGCTGCGGCCGGCCTCGAGCACCAGCACGCGGGTCGACGGATCGGCGCTCAGCCGGTTCGCGAGCGCCGAGCCCGCCGAACCACCGCCGATGATGATGTAGTCATAGGGTGTGCGCGCCATGTCCGCCTCCCATGGGGATCCGGTGCAGGTCGAGTCCGGGCCGATTCTACGCCAATGCCGCCGGCGTCAACCGTCGAGCATCGAATCCAGCCGTTCGGGCGGATGCGCGGCGTCGAGTTCGGCGGCGACCCGCGCGGCCACCTCGTCGGGCGTGCCCGTCCGCGCTCTCCCAGCCGCTGTGCTGCCAGGCGTCGAGGTAGGCGTCCGACCCGGCCAGCCCCTGCCGCATCGCCGCCTCGTCCACGGCCTCCTGGAAGCGGTCGGGCAGCGCCACCTTGGCGGTGGTGCCGGCGGAGTCGCGCGCCGTCACCATGGTCGGGATGTCGCGCCAGCGGGTGATGCGGTACTCGGCCACGCCGCGATGATAGATCCCGGCGCCGGTCAGCCGCGGTCGGCGACCACCAGCCGGTAGCCCAGATCGAGCTCGGGAAGCTCGAGCAGCTCACGGTTGCGGCGCGCGCCACGCGCCGCTTCGGATGTCCTGCGCCGAGCCGCTCGAAGGCCGGGTCGTACCGCGCGCCGAAGTGGGCCAGATTCGACATTCCGGCCCGGATCCGCGGATCGAGGTAGGCCTCGGGCGAGCGCCAGAAGGCGCCGAAGAAGCCGTCCTGGCAGTCGTGCGGCACCGGCACCGCGGTCACCGTCGCGCCGGCGCCGACCAGCTCCCGGACCCGCTCCATCGAGAGGAACCGCTCGCGGTCGTAGGCGGCCGAGGCCGGCACGTAGTCGCGCACCAGCCAGAACGCCTCGGCGAAGTCGGGATCCCACGTGAACACCACCACCCGCCGGGCAACCCGGCGCATCTCGGCAAAGCCGCGCTCCTGGTCGGGCCAGTGGTGGTTGGTCAGCACCGCCAGAGCGACGTCGACGGAGTCGTCCGAGAGCGGGATCGCCTCGGCGGACGCCTGGGCGACGGGCGCGGCCCGGCGCGGCCGCTGCGCGATCATGACCGCCGACGGCTCGACCGCGAGCACGGTCTGGGGCGGCTCGTACGAGCCCGACCCGGCGCCGACGTTGACGACGGTGCGGGCATCGCCGAGCGCGCCCCAGATCGCCGCCCGGATACGCGGATCGGGCCGTCGCGTGGTCGCATAGGTCGTCCCGATGCGGTCGTATACCTCCGCCATCGCACGGACTGTACCGGCCCGTGAATCGCGGCCGGGCGCGGTCGATTACAGGCCCGTGGCATTCGACTACGACCTGCTGGTGATCGGCTCGGGACCGGGCGGCCAGAAGGCTGCGATCCAGGCGGCCAAGCTCGGCCGCCGTGTCGCCGTCGTCGACCGGCGCGAGTCGCTCGGCGGAGTGTGCACGAACACGGGCACGATCCCGTCCAAGACGCTGCGCGAGGCGGTCGTGTTCCTGACCGGGATGAGCCAGCGCGGCATTTACGGCCAGAGCTACCGGGTCAAGGACGACATCACGAGCGAGGACGTGTTCGCGCGCATCCAGCACGTGGTGCAGCGCGAGGTCGACGTCGTGCGCAGCCAGCTCGCCCGAAACCGGGTGCAGATGCTCCCGGGCCACGCCCGCTTCCTCGAACCGCACGCCGTCTGCGTGGGCAGCGCGTCGGGCGACGAGCGCCGCGTCACGGCGGCCAAGATCGTGATCGCCACGGGCACCCGGCCGGCGCGCCCGCGGACGGTCGCCTTCGACGGCCGCACGGTGCTCGACTCCGACGACATCGTGTCGCTCGACTGGCTCCCGAACTCGCTCGTGGTCGTCGGCGCCGGCGTGATCGGGATCGAGTACGCGTCGATGTTCGCCGCCCTCGGCACGCGGGTGACCGTGGTCGAGCAGCGCCAGCGCCTGCTCGAGTTCTGCGACTTCCAGATCATCGAGGCGCTGCAGTACCACCTGCGCGACCTGGGCGTGATCTTCCGCTTCGACGAGACGGTGACCGCGGTCGAGAAGCACCGCGGCGGTGCGGTCACGCACCTCGCCAGCGGCAAGCTGATCCCCGCCGACGCGGTGCTGTACTCCGCCGGCCGCCAGGGCGCGACCGACGGGCTCGACCTCCAGAATGCCGGCCTCGAGGCTGACTCCCGCGGCCGCATCGCCGTGAACGGCCGGTTCCGCACAGCGGTCAAGCACATCTACGCGGTGGGCGACGTGATCGGGTTTCCGAGCCTCGCCGCCACGTCGATGGAGCAGGGCCGGCTGGCCGCGTGCGACGCCTTCGGTGTCGCGGCCCACGGGATGGACCGCACGCTCCCGATCGGCATCTACACGATCCCCGAGATCAGCTTCGTCGGCCGCACGGAGGAGCAGCTGACCGAGGCCGCCGTGCCGTACGAGATCGGCGTCTCCCGCTACCGGGAGCTCGCCCGCGGCCAGATCCTGGGAGACACGTCGGGGATGCTGAAGCTGCTCGTCTCCCCGCTCGATCGCACCCTCCTCGGCGTGCACGCGTTCGGCACCGGCGCGACAGAGCTGGTGCACATCGGCCAGCTGGTGATGGCGATGGGCGGCACGGTCGACGTGCTGCTCGACACGGTCTTCAACTATCCGACGCTGGCCGAGTCCTACAAGGTGGCCGCGCTCGACGCGAGCAACCGCCTGAACGCCATCGAGCGCATGGCCGCCTAACCAGGGGAACTAAGCGGGGACAGTCCCCGGTTGGTGTGGCGGGGTGTTTTGGCACGGAGTTGTGACGCTCGCGCGGTCAGTCGGCGACGCCGTCGCGACGTCTCGACGCGTGGGGCGCGGATAACACCAAGCGGGGACAGTCCCCGGTTGGTGTCGCGGCGCGTTTTGGTACAAAGTTGTGACGCTCGGAGCGACTGGGGCTACGGGCGGACGAGCGGCTTGTAGCGGATCCGGTGGGGCTGGTCGGCCTCGGCGCCGAGCAGCTTGTGCCGGTGCTCCTCGTACTCGTCGTAGGCGCCCTCGAACCAGGTCACCTGGGAGTCGCCCTCGAACGCCAGGATATGGGTCGCGATCCGGTCGAGGAACCAGCGATCGTGGCTGATCACCACCGCGCAGCCGGCGAACGAGACGAGCGCGTCCTCGAGCGCCCGCAGCGTGTCCACGTCGAGATCGTTGGTCGGCTCGTCGAGCAGCAGCAGGTTCCCCCCGGAGCGCAGGAGCTTCGCGAGGTGCAGCCGGTTGCGCTCTCCACCGGAGAGATCGCCGACGCGCTTCTGCTGGTCGCCCCCGCGGAAGTTGAACG
The DNA here is from genome assembly GCA_963732075.1 of uncultured Actinomycetes bacterium. Taxonomy (GTDB): domain Bacteria; phylum Actinomycetota; class Thermoleophilia; order Gaiellales; family JAICJC01; genus JAICJC01. The sequence goes on from CAVSYD010000003.1 coordinate 1,354,474, forward strand.
AGGCGACGTACGCCCGGGATGCAACCTCGCGCGCCCCGACCGTGATCCGCTCCTTGCCGCCGGAGATCTCCTTCCACACCGTCGCTGACGGATCGAGGTCGGCGCGGGCCTGGTCGATGTAGGCGAGCTCCACCGACGGCCCCACCCGCAGCTCGCCCGAGTCGGCCTGCTCCTCGCCGGCGATCATGCGAAAGAGCGTCGTCTTGCCGGCGCCGTTGGGGCCGATCACGCCCACGATGCCGCCGGCCGGGAGCGAGAAGCTCAGGTCGTCGATCAGGAGCCGGTCGCCGTAGCCCTTGCGCAGGCCCTCGGCCTCGACGACCAGGTCGCCCAGGCGCGGCCCGGCGGGAATGTGGATCTCGACGGTGTCCAGCTTGACGGCCTTGTCCTCGGCCAGCAGTTGATCGTAGGCCTGCACGCGCGCCCTGCTCTTGGCGTGCCGGGCGCGGGGCGCCATCCGCACCCATTCGAGCTCGCGCTGGAGCGTGCGCCTGCGGGCCGACTCCTGCTTCTCCTCGACCGCCAGCCGGGCCTGCTTTTGCTCGAGCCACGACGAGTAGTTGCCCTGGAACGGGATGCCGTGGCCGCGGTCGAGCTCGAGGATCCAGCCGGCGACGTTGTCGAGGAAGTAGCGGTCATGCGTGACGGCGAGCACCGTGCCCGCGTAGTCGTCCAGGAACCGCTCGAGCCATGCCACCGACTCGGCATCGAGGTGGTTGGTCGGCTCGTCGAGCAGGAGCAGGTCGGGCGACGAGAGGAGCAGACGGCACAGGGCGACCCGGCGCCGCTCGCCGCCCGAGAGGTTCGTCACCTCGGCGTCGGCGGGCGGGAGCCGCAGGGCGTCCATGGCGATGTCCAGCATCCGGTCGAGGCTCCAGGCGTCGGTGCGGTCGATCCGGTCCTGCACCTCGCCCTGCTCCTCCAGGAGCGCCTGCATCTCGTCGTCGGACATCGGCTCGGCGAAGCGGGCCGAGATCTCGTTGAAGCGGTCGAGCAGCCCGCGCTTCTCGGCGACGCCGTCCTCGACGTTGCCGCGCACGTCCTTGGCCGGGTCGAGCTCGGGCTCCTGCGGCAGGAAGCCGACGGTCGCTCCGGGTGCGAGCCGGGCCTCGCCGTTCGAGGGCTCGTCCAGGCCGGCCATGATCCGAAGCAGGGTGGACTTGCCGGCGCCGTTCTGGCCGAGCACGCCGATCTTGGCGCCGGGCAGGAACGACAGCGAGATCTCGCGCAGCACCTGCCGCTCGGGGCCGTAGAACTTGTTCGCCCGGTGCATGGAGTAGACGTAGGTCTGGCTCATGCCCGGCAGGGTATCCGCGCCAAAAGGGGTCTGACCCCGTTTGGCGCGGTCAGCGGCGGCGGGACGACCAGGCCAGGCCGAGCAGGGCCGCCGCGGTGAACCCGACGGCGCCCGAGATGATCGCCGCCACCTGGCCGCCGCCCAGCTGGTGCACGGCGATCAGCGCCGGGCCTGCAATGAAGAACACGGGCGTGATCACGATCACCCGGTCGCGCAGGTACTCGCGCGGTCCCGACGCCCACGACCAGACGCATGCGACTCCCACGACCACCCCGGTGACCACCACCACCCGGCCCGAGGTGAGCTTCGAGATCAGGCCGAAGTGGGCGATGACGAGCACGCCCACCGACCAGATGGCCACGAGCAAGCCGACGCCGGCCAGGATCAGGTCGCGCCGGACGAGCCTGCGCAGCTGTTCCGGAGAGAGCGTCATCTCCGGCGCGCCGGCAGGGTGGAGCGCGGGGGGCGGGCCGAGCCCACCCCCCGCTCCCACGCGCTCAGTCGCCCTCGGCCGGAGCCGGGGCGAGCCCGCCGGTCATGCCGTCGGCGCGGTGCTCGGCCAGGACATGGCCGTGATGCTGCTGGCGTCCGTAGTAGAGGATCAGACCAGAGATGACGACCACGAGGATGCCGGTGATCGGCCCGTAGTGCTGGTACCACTTGACCCCGTAGAAGCTCGTGCGCGGCCAGGCCAGGTTGATCGACATGGCGGCGCCGTAGATCACGGCGATGACGTTCGTCACGATGCCCCACGAGCCGAGCGCGAACAGTCCGTCGTTCGCGTCCGGGAGGTTCTTCGGCCAGCCATTCGACCGCATCCGGAGCAGCGGGATGGTCACGCCCAGGTAGGCCAGGTACATGAACACGATGCCCAGGGCGATGATGACCTCGAACGCGTACTGGTTGTAGATGTTGAAGGCCAGGATCAGGATCGAGATGACGCCGACCAGGACGGCCGGGAACACGGGCACCCGGCGGGTGCCGGATACGTGGGCGAGCCTCGACGCACCGGGCAGATTGTCATCACGCCCCATTGCAAACAGGATCCGCACCGACATTGCGTGGATCGCCAGGCAGCAGACGAAGATGGCGACGGCCACGTCGGCCAGGAAGATCTTGCCCCAGGTATTACCGAGGACGTCGATCGTGATGCTGGTGAGGCCGTTCAGCCCGGTGATCCCGGCAAAGCCGGTGTTGCTGATCGCCATCGAGCCGAACAGGATCAGCAGGAAGCCCATCGTGCCGGCCGTGGCCAGGGCCTGGAGAATCGCACGGGGGGCCTTGCGGCGCGGGTCGTCGGTCTCTTCGGCCAGCGACCCCGCACTGTCGAACCCGTACATCACGTAGAGCGGCATGATGGCGCCGATCAGGAGGGCGCCGAAATAGCCCCAGGCGTGGCCTGCACCCGTGCCGGCGGTCGTGGTCAGCACCTTCTGCGGACCGCGGTTGGCATGGACGAGGAACACGACGATCAGGCCGGTGGCGCCGACCAGCTCGGCGATCACGCCGATGTTGTTGATCCGGGCGAGCAGGGACACGCCGGCGACGTTGATGAGAGTGGTGCAAATCACCATGATGATGGCGAGGACAACCGCGTTCTCGGCGAAGTCCTTGCTGAAGTAATTCCCCGAGTTTGCGGCCGAGCCGATGATCTGGAAGCGGGGCGAGATCTGGGGCAGGATGACCTGCCAGGCCAGCGCCACCGCGGGCACGGTCACGATCTGGGCGCACAGGTACATCCAGCCCGTGTTCCACGACCACGCCTTCGACGCGATCTGCTTCGACCACTGATAGACCGAGCCGGCGAGCGGATAGTGCGCGCTGAGCTCGGCGAACTGGAGGGCGACCATGAACTGGCCGAACAGGACGAACAGCCAGGCCCACACGAACGCGGGGCCGGCGAAGAGAAAGCCGAGGTACGACGTCTGGAACATGCCGGTCAGGATCGAGATGTAGCTGTAACCGGCGGCGAACGACGAGAAGCTGCCGAGTGTGCGGTGCAGCTCCTGGCGGTATCCGAACTGGGCCAGATTCGAACTGTCCGACTGCGCGCTTTCTTGCATGCCCTCCCCTCCTCTGCAGTGACTGGTGGTCTAGACCAGGGAAATATTCTCCAACTTTCGCGGTGAAGTCAATACGCTCTGCGGGATTTGCGGGCGGATGGGCCTGCGAGCGGGCGGGGTCCTTATAGTCCGCGCGTGCCCCGCGACGCGCGCTTCGACATCCTGTTCGAGCCGGTGCAGATCGGCCCCAAGACGCTGCGCAACCGCTTCTACCAGGTGCCCCACTGCACCGGGTTCGGGGTCGAGAAGCCGTGGTCGCAGGCCGCCCACCGGGCGGTCAAGGCCGAGGGCGGATGGGCGGCCGTCTGCACCGAGTACTGCACCGTCTCGCCCGACGCCGACGAGACGCCCTTCATCTCGGCCCGGATGTGGGACGACCACGACGTGCGCCATCTCGCGCTTCTGTGCGACGCCGCCCACGCCCACGGCGCGCTGGCTGGGGTCGAGCTCTCGCACTCGGGCGCCCACGGCGAGAACGGCGAGACGCGGTTGCCACCTCCGGCCCCGTCCCAGATCACCAGCGACTACTCGAACATCACCCCGAAGGCCATGGAGCAGCTCGACATCGACCGCATCGTGTCGGACTGGGTGGCGGCCGCCGTCCGCTCGCGCGACGCGGGATTCGACATCGTCTACGTCTACGGGGGCCACTCCTACCTGCTCGGGCAGATGCTCTCGCCCTTCTACAACCAGCGCACCGACGCCTACGGCGGGTCGCTCGCAAACCGGGCCCGGATGTGGATCGAGACGCTGCAGGCCGTCCGCGACGCGGTCGGCGCCGACTGCGCGATCGCCTGCCGGATGGCGGTCTCGGCGGCGGGCGGGCCGGGCGTGGAGCTCGACGAGGGGCTCGAGTTCGTGCGCATGGCCGACCACCTGGTCGATCTGTGGGACGTGCACATCGGGTCGATCCTCGAGTGGTCGAAGGACTCGGGCGCCTCGCGGTTCTTCACCGAGGGCTGGCAGCTGGAATGGACCGGGCACGTGCGCGAGGCGACCCGGAAGCCGATCGTCGGCGTCGGCCGGCTGACGACGCCCGAGCGGATGGCCGAGATCATCGAGTCGGGCGTGTGGGACATGATCGGCGCCGCCCGTCCGAACATCGCCGACCCGTTCCTTCCGGAGAAGATCCGCACCGGCCGTCTCGACGACATCCGCGCCTGCATCGGCTGCAACATGTGCATCTCGAAGGGCGACGTCCGCCGCCACATCGGCTGCACGCAGAACGCGACCGCCGGTGAGGAGCACCGCCGCGGATGGCACCCGGAGCGGTTCGACCGCGCCCGAAACGCCGACCGCGAGGTGCTGGTGGTCGGGGCCGGCCCGGCCGGGATGGAATGCGCGCTCGTGCTCGGCCGGCGCGGCATGCGACGCGTGCGCCTGGTCGACGCGGCCGACGAGCCGGGCGGCGTCACCCGCTGGATCCCGCGCCTGCCCGGCCTGGCCGAGTGGGACCGGCTGCGCACATGGCGGCTGGGGCAGCTCGCCAAGCTCGAAAACGTCGAGATCGAGACGGGCGTCCACCTGGACGCGGCCGGCGTGCGGGCCGCCGGCGCCGACCTGGTCGTGGTCGCCACCGGCGCGGAGTGGGCCGGCGACGGCCGAAACGGCGTCACCCGCGGGCCGATCCCGGGCGCCGACGCCTCTTTGCCGCACATCCTCACGCCCGAGCAGGTGATGCTCGCGGGCAAGCGCCCGCCCGGCCCGCGGGTGCTCGTGCTCGACTGCGAGGGCTACTTCATGGGCGCGGGCATGGCCGAGCTCCTGCGCGCGCACGGCCATGAGGTCGAGCTCATGACCTCGTGCGAGAAGGTCGCCCCGCTGTGCGACGAGACGCTCGAGGGCCCGCTCCTGCGCCGCCACCTGCACGACCTCGGCATCCACATGCGGGCCGAGACGTGGATCACCCGGATCGAGCCCGGCGGCGTGGCGGCCGAGACCGAGCTCGGCGAGACGTTCGAGCTCGAGGCCGACGCGGTGGTGCTCGTGACCCAGCGCGTCTCGCACGAACGCCTCTACCTCGAGCTGGCTGCGGGCGGGGTGGAGGGCGTCTACCGCATCGGCGACTGCGTCGCGCCGCGGCTCCTGGCCGACGCGATCTGGGACGGCCACCGGCTGGGCCGCGAGATCGACTCGCCCGACCCGTCGCGGCCGCTGCCGCATCTGCGCGAGCGGCCGGGCTTCGAGGCCGACCCGCTGACGGCGGCGAGGGTTGGCTAGGCCGATGGCCGAGCACCCCGCACTCACCTACTCGTCGTACCTGCACCTCGACGAGCTGCTCGCCTGCCAGCAGCCCGTGTCGGAGGGGCCCGAGCACGACGAGCTCCTGTTCATCGTCATCCACCAGGTGTACGAGCTCTGGTTCAAGGTGCTCCTGCACGAGCTCGCCCGCCTGCAGGAGCGGCTGGAGGCCGGCGACGCGGCGGCCGCCCTGCAGACGATGAAGCGGATCCTGACGATCCTGAAGACCGTGGTCGGACAGATCGACGTGCTCGAGACGATGACCCCGCTCGAGTTCTCGAGCTTCCGCGGCCGTCTGGAGCGGGCGAGCGGGTTCCAGTCGGCCCAGTTCCGCGAGCTCGAGGCGGTGCTCGGCGGCCGTGACCAGCGCGTGCTCGCCCACCATCCGCCCGGCCCGGCCCGCGACCGGATCGCCGCGGCGATGGCCCGGCCGGGGCTGTACGACTCGTTCCTGCGCTACCTCGCCCGTGCCGGCCACGAGGTGCCCGCCGCGGCGCTCGAGCGCCATGTGTCGGAGCCGCTCTCGCCGTCGCCGCCGGTGCAGGACCTGCTGGTCTCGGTGTACCGCTCCGACCCGGTCGCGGCGCAGGTGTGCGAGCGGCTGGTGGACATCGACGAGGGCGTCCAGGAGTGGCGCTACCGGCACGTCAAGATGGTCGAGCGGACGATCGGCTCGAAGCCCGGCACCGGCGGCTCGGAGGGCGTGGGCTACCTGACGACGACCGTCGGTCGGCAGGCCTTCCCCGACCTCTGGGCAATCCGATCCCGGCTGTGACCATCGCGGAGTGCCGCGATGCATGGGCCCTCGAGCTGGGCGAGCCGTACCCGCCGGGCGCCGCCGGGTACGCGGTGCGGGCGACGCTCCCGGACGGGACGCCGGTGGTGCTGAAGCTGAGCCATCCGCACCGCGAGTCCGAGCACGAGGCGGACGCCCTCGCGCACTGGGACGGCGACGGCGCGGTGCGCCTGATCGACCGCGACGATGCGCGATACGCCATCCTGATGGAGCGCTGCGAGCCGGGAACGCCGCTTTCGGCCGCGGGGCCGGAGGCCGCGCTGGACGTCCTGATCGGCCTCCTGCCCCGGCTGTGGAAACCGGCCGGAGCACCGTTCCATACGCTCGCCGACGAGGCGGCGTGGTGGGCGGGCGACCTGCCCCGCGAGTGGGAGGCGGCGGGCCGGCCGTTCGAGCGCCGCCTGCTCGACGCGGCGATGTCCGCGCTCGCGGAACTGGCGCCGTCGCAGGGCGAGCAGGTGCTGCTGCACCAGGATCTGCACGGCGACAACGTCCTGGCCGCACGGCGCGAACCGTGGCTCGCGATCGACCCCAAGCCGCTCGTCGGCGAGCGGGAGTTCGGGGTGGCGCCGATCGTGCGCTCGATCGAGCTCGGCCACAGCCGGCGGGCAGTGCTGCACCGACTCGATCGGCTGACGTCGGAGCTCGGACTCGACCGCGACCGTGCCCGCGGCTGGACGATCGCCCAGACGATCGCCTGGGCGACGACCGCGGACCCGGCCGCGGAGCACCTCGAGCTGGTGCGCTGGCTGCTGGAGGAGGGATGACCGTGGAGGGCTGTATTGCGTGCGACCTGACGGAGGGGCGGGTGCCGCTGCCCGGAGGGCGCATCCACGAGACGCGCCACTGGCTCGTCGAGCACTGCGTCGGGCCGCTCGGCGTCGGCACGCTGATCGTCAAGCCGAAGCGCCACGTCGTGCATGTCTCGGGGCTCGAGCCCGACGAGGCGGGAGAACTCGGCGACGTTCTGCACACGGCGGCGGCGGCCGTCGACGCACTGATGCATCCCGAGCAGACCTACGTCACCCTCTGGTCGCACGGCGATGCGGTCCCCGGGCACATTCACTGGGTCGTGCAGCCGGTCACCAGGGAGGTCATGACCCGCTACGGCCTGCACGGGCCGGGGCTCCAGGCCGCGATGTTCGCGCAGGAGCCGGCCCCCGATCCCGCCGCGGTGGAGGCCGTCGCCGACCGGCTGCGGGAGTGGTTCGCGGCCCGCTCAGGCTGAAGCAGCCACTCGGCGCACGAACGCGGCCGCCGGCTGGGCCAGGCCGGCCGCGATCGTGGCGGCATCGCGCGGCCCCCCTGCCACCCGGAAGGAGTGATCGCCCCCCTCGATCGGCAGGTACTCCGCCCGCGGCCCGAGCCGCTCGAGCACCGCTGCCAGCAGGTCGGGCCGGGCGAAGGCGTCGCGCGTGCCCTGCATGAACAGCATCGGCACGGTCACCGCGTCCAGGTGTTCGTCGCGCAGCCGGTCTGGTCGTCCCGGTGGGTGCAGCGGATAGCCCAGAAACACCAGGCCCGCGGCCGGCATGCCCTCGGCGGCCGCCATCGAGGCGATCCGCCCACCCATCGACTTGCCGCCGGCCAGCACGGGCCGGCCGCCGGCCCGCCCGGTGGCCGCGGCGAACGCCTCCCTCCACGCATCGAGCAGCACGGGCGCGCGGTCGGGTGCCCGCCGGCCGGCCCGCATGTAGGGGAAGTCGAACCGCAGCGTGGCCACGCCCTTCGTCCCGATCGCCTCGGCGAATCCGGTCATGAACGGTGAGCGCATGCCGCTCCCGGCGCCGTGGCCCAGGACGAGCACGGCAAACGCGTCGGGCGGGTCGATCCACACCCGCGCCAGACTACGCGCTCGCGAGCCTGCTCGTCTCGGCCCGGTAGCGCTCGGCCCATTCGCGCGAGAGCCCGTCCGACTGGGGCCGCAGCCGCGGCTGTGCGATGGCCGCCGCGTCAGGGTCGGGGACGCCAACATGGCGGAGGATGTCGCGGATCGTGCCCTCGTAGTTCTGGACGAACTCCTCGTAGACGACCGTATAGGGCTCCACCCCGCAGTCGCGGAAGTAGCCCTGCCACTCGTCCTCGTGCGCCTGGATATCGCGCACCAGGTAGTCGATCGCAGCCGCGCTGTAGCGCAGCCGGTCGGCCTCATCGGGAGCGACGCCGGCGTCGCTCGACCAGCTCCACGACTGCAGCGCCCGCCACAGCGAGACGGCCTGGCGCACCTTGTCGCGGCGCGTCACGGACAGGTAGCGCAGCTCGGGGAAGACCGACGGCGCGAGCTCGCACACCGACAGCCGCTGCCGGCCGGGGACCGCCCAGCGCAGGCCCGTGATGAAGCCGTTGAAGTAGCCCCACATCACCTTCGCGCCGAAGACGCCGTTGGGCGTCGTGCCCTCCTCGAGCGCCCACGCCAGGTAATCCTCGTAGCGCTCGTACTGGCTCGGGTCGTAGCGCGACTCGTCCTCCTCGACCCGTGTCCGCGGCCCCAGGATGTCGAAGATCTCGGGATCGTCGGCAGCCTCGAAGTACTCCTGCGGCCGGCGCGGGAACCCGGTGCGGGCGCGGAACTGGAAGTACTCCTCCGGCCGGCCCGCGACCCCGGTCAGGGTCAGGGCGTCGCACAGCATGCTGGAGCCGGTGCGGGGCGTCGAGCAGATCAGGTACGAGACAAGCGGAGCGGGCATCCCATCACCATAGCAATCCATCCCCAAAATGTCTATCGGCTAAGTGGGAAATACGCCGCACCCGACGAAGGTCACAACTCCGCGCCAAAACACCCCACCGCCACAACCGGGGACTGTCCCCGCTTGGTGGTCGCGCTAGTACGTCGTGACCGGGTCGCCGGCCGAGTGCTGGCCGGGATCGTTCGCCTCGGCGCCCGGCGGGGGTGCGACCGGGCCGTCCAGCAGCGGGTCGCCGGTCGTGCGCATCCACCGCTCGAGCCGCGTGCTGAGATGCTCGACCACCGGCGCGTGCTCCGGCCGGTCGGCCACGTTGCAGGCCTCGTTGGGATCGAAAACGAGGTCGTAGAGCTGCAGCGGGGCCTGCTCACGCTCGGCGTAGCCGTGCCGCAGCCAGACCTCCTTGCTCGGGCTGTCGTCGATGTTCGGCAGCACCGGCAGGCTGCGATCGCCGAAGCGGCGCACGAGCTTCCAGCGCGGCGTCCGGATCGCGCGCTGCGGCTCGTAGGCGGCGTGGTAGGTGCCCTCGGCGAAGATCGCGTCGCGCACCTCGTCCTCGACCCCGGTGACGATCGGCATCAGCGAGCGGCCCTGTAGCCAGTCGGGGTGGCGGATGCCGAGCATGTCGCAGATGGTCGGAAACAGGTCGATGTGCGACACGAGCGCATCGGACGCCTTGCCGCCCGCAAACCCGCCCGGGCCGCGCAGCATCAGCATCACGCCGATGCCGCGATCGGTGAGGGTGGCCTTCGCGCCCGGGAAGGCGATGCCGTGGTCGGTGGTGCAGATGACGAGCGTGTTGCGGGCAAGGCCGGTGTCGTCGAGCGCGTCGAGCACCGCCCCCACGCCGCGATCGAGCGATCGGGCGCTGGCCGTGAACGCCGCCATATCGGCGCGCGTCTCGGCCATGTCGGGCAGGTTGGCCGGAGGACGCACGTAGTGCTCGTCGCCGGCGACCGGCTGGAAGAATTCGCGGTGCGTCTCGAAGAAGCCGACCGAGAGAAAGAACGGCTCGGCGGGAGCGTTGCGGAGGATGTCGATGGTGACCGGGGCGACGTCGGCCACCCGGCTCGTCGAGATCTTGACGACGCGGTCGTAACCGATCACGTCCGGCCGCTTCGAGATGTGCTGCTCGCCGATCAGCGTCGAGTGGTAGCCCACCGTACGCAGGGTGTGGACGATGTGGTGGGTGTAGTCGTGCAGCGACCAGCCCCGATGGGCCAGCCCCAGCATGCCGTTCGTGTGGGCGTACTGCCCGGTCAGCAGGCAGGCGCGACTGGCCGAGCAGGTGGAGGCGGCGCAGAACGCCTGGCGGAAGAGGATGCCCTGCTCGGCGAGGCCCTGGATACGAGGGGTCGGGACGGCGTATCCGTAGGGCTGGACGAAGCGGCCGGTGTCGTGCGAGTGGAGATAGAGGATGTTTGGGTGCGCCAAAGCGGGGATACCGTAACGCCGCACATCGGGCAGTGATCCAGCGGGCGGAACTCCACCACGTGGTAGCCGCAGGCATCACAGGCGCGCTCCACGACGTCGTGCATGTCAGCCGACTCCGGTTATCGCGATCACGACACCGGCGAACACGACCAGATTCACTGCGATCGCGAGGACGGTTGACATGTTGCCTACAAACTCCATCGGTATAGTGCACAATATACCGCCACCCTCGCTGACCTGTCAAGAGAATCTCGTCACCCGAGCGACCCCCGAAGGAGTGCCAGATGGCCAGATGGACGCCCGATCCGACGTTCTACCCCTCCCCTCGCCTCGCGGGGAGCGCGCCGCCCGAGAGGTTCGCCTACGTCGCCCTGCTCGAGCCCGACCAGAGGTCGCGCCCAGATGCCCTGGGCGTGATCGACCTCGAGCCCGGATCGAGCACCTACGGCACGATCGTCTCGACGCTCGAGATGCCCAACACCGGTGACGAGCTCCACCACTTCGGCTGGAACGCATGCAGCGCCGCCCTGTGCCCGTCCTCGCCGCGCCCGCATGTCGAGCGCCGCTACCTGATCGTCCCCGGCCTGCACTCCTCACGGGTGCACATCATCGACACGAAGCCCGATCCGCTGGCGCCGAAAATCGCCCGCACGATCGAGCCGGAGGAGCTGACCAGCCGCACCGGTTACTCGCGCCCCCACACCACCCACTGCGGCCCCGACGCCATCTACGTCTCGGCGCTGGGCGGGGCGAACGGTGACGATGACGGCGGCGGCATCCTGCTGCTCGACTGCGACTCGTTCGACCCGCTGGGCTCGTGGGAGGTCGACCGCGGGCCGACGAAGTTCGCCTACGACTTCTGGTGGCACCTGGGCCACGACACGCTGCTCACGAGCGAGTGGGGATCGCCGTCGATGTTCGAGCACGGCGTCGTGCCCGAGAAGCTGCTCGGCCGCGAGTACGGCCACTCGATGCACGTGTGGGACCTGCGCGAGCGCAAGCACCTGCACGCGCTCGACCTGGGCGACGAGCACCAGATGGTGCTCGAGCTGCGCCCGGCGCACGACCCGCGCAAGGCCTACGGGTTCGTCGGCGTGGTGGTCTCGGTCGAGGACCTGTCGGCCTCGATCTGGCTCTGGCACCGCGACGGCGGCGAGTGGAAGATCACGAAGGTGATCTCGATCCCGGCCGAGCCGGCCGAGCCCGACCTGCTGCCGCCGCTGCTGAAGGGCTTCGGAGCCGTGCCGCCGCTCATCACCGACATCAACCTCTCGCTCGACGACCGCTTCCTCTACGTGTCCTGCTGGGGCACGGGCGACTTCTACCAGTACGACGTCAGCGACCCGTTCTCGCCCAAGCTGACCGGCAAGGTGCGCCTTGGCGGGATCGCCGCACCCGGTTCGCACCCGAACGCCGGCACGCTCACCGGCGGGCCGCAGATGGTCGAGGTCAGCCGCGACGGAGGCCGCATCTACGTCTCCAACTCGCTCTACTCCTCGTGGGACGCGCAGTTCTACCCGGACGGGCTCAAGGGCTGGGTGGCCAAGCTCGACGCCGACCCCGGCCGGCGGCCTCGCGCTCGACAACGACTTCCTGGTCACCGAGTTCGACGGCCGGCTGCCGCACCAGGTGCACCTGGACGGCGGGGACGCCTCGTCCGACTCGTACTGCTTCCCGTGACCGGATTCGACCTGGGCGGGATCGTCGCGCTCGGCGCGTTCCACGGCCTGAACCCGGCGATGGGGTGGCTGTTCGCGGTCGCGCTCGGCCTGCAGGAGGCCTCGCGCCGGGTGGTGGCGCTGGCACTCGTGCCGATCGCGATCGGCCACGCCGTCTCGGTGGGCCTGACCGTGCTCGTGCTCGAGGAGGTGCAGACGGTGGTCTCGACCGAGACGGTGCGCATCGCCGGCGCCTCGGCTCTGGCGGGCTTCGCGGTCTACAAGCTGGTGCGAAACCGCCACCCCCGCTGGGTGGGGTTCCGGATCCGGCCGCGCGAGCTGGCGCTGTGGTCGTTCCTGATGTCCACCGCCCACGGAGCCGGGCTGATGCTGCTGCCCTTCCTCGTGGGCGTGCACGTGTCCGCCGGCGACGGCGTCTTCCCGAGCGGCCTGGAGGCAGGCGCCGTGGCCGTGGGCGCGCACACCATCGCGATGATCACCGTGGCCGGGATCTTCGCATTCGCGGTCTACGAGGTGATCGGCGTCGGCATCCTGCGCCACGCCTGGGTGAACGTCGACCGGCTGTGGGCGATGGCGCTCCTGGTCGGCGCCGGCGCCACGCTCCTGGGCTGAGAAGCTCTGTGAGCTTCTAACAGAACTCTTCGCGGTAGTCGCCGGTGCGGCGGCTGAGCGTCCCGTCGGCAGCGACCTCGTAGAAGCCCATCTCTCCCAGCGGCGGCGAGTAGACGTGCAGCGACGTCGCCATCGAGGGGCCGGTCTGGGACACGTCGTGGATGTGCGTCGCCCCGAACGAGAAGTCGGCGCCCGTGGGGTAGACGGCGGTCGGCGACTGGCCGCCCACGGCCAGCCGCCGCTCCCGAAGGGCGCCGCCGACCACCGCGACAGCCCCTCTGCTGCCGTCGTGGTCGTGGAAGCCGGTGTCCTGCCTCTGCGACCAGCAGATCAGCCACACCTCGAGGTGGGGATCGAGGTGCAGCCGCACGTAGAGGCGCTCGACCGGTGAGTGGCGCACGTGCTGCCGCCACAGGTCAGGCCGGCTGGCGAGCTCGCGGACGAGCACGGACAGCTCGGCTCGGGTCGACTCGCGGCCCAGATCGCGCTCACCGATCCACGCATCCAGCGCAGCGTCGGCGGCGAACGTCTCGGAACCCTGGGCGGCCTCGCGGACGAAGGTTGCCATCAGGTCACCTCCTCCACCGTCACCGTCACCCGGTGCACGGAGTTGTTTGCATAGCCGCGCCGGTTCCAGACCGGCTCGGAAGGCTGCTCCGCGCCGCCGGCGTCGCGGGCGCGAACGGCGATGGTGTGCACGCCCGGCTCGGCCTCCCAGCCGAACTCCCAGAGGGTGCGGCCGTAGCGGCCGGTGCGGGCGGTCACCGTCGCGGGCCGCCAGCCGCCGTCGTCGATGCACACCTCGACGTTGGTGATCGCGCCGGACCCGCTCCACGCCGCTCCGCGCACCCGGATCGGCCCGGCTGCGAGGTCGAGCCCCGCGCCGGGATCCGTGATCAGGGAATGCACGAGCATGCGCTCCATGCGCACCCCGGGGCCGGGGTCGTCCGCAGTCGCGAACCGGTAGTCGAGGGCCTGGAACGGCCCGTCGAACTCGGTCTGGGTCACGTGCACCCGCTCGAGCCACTTGACCGAGTCGGTCGCATACCAGCCGGGCACGATCGCGCGCACCGGACCGCCGTGCTCGGGCGGAATCGGCTCGCCGTTCATCTCGAAGGCCAGCAGGGTGTCGGCGTGAAGCGCCTTTGGCATGGGCAGCGAGCGCGCATACGGAAACCGGCCCTGGTGCTCGAACGCGCCCCGGTCGGTGCCGGTCAGCACGACCTCGGCGGCGCCGCGGTCGATCCCGGCCGCGCGCAGGAGTCCCCGCAACGGCGTGCCCGTCCAGCGCGCCTCGGCCACGGCCCCCTCCTGCCACTGCAGGCCCGGCGTGGCCGGACGCAGCTCTGACCGGCGATGCCCCGCGCATTCGAGCACCACGACCAGCGAGCGCCGCGGCATCCGCATGAGATCGGCCATGGTCACGATCGCGGGCGTGGCCACCGAGCCGCCGATGCGCAGCCTCCACGCGTCCCGATCGACGTCGGGCACCGGGAAGTGCTCGCGCCGGAAATGCGCGGCGGTGGTCATGCTCTGCCTGCCGAGGGCCGCGAGCGGAGTCGGATCGTTGTGAACATCCGGCGCTTGCGGGGCCGCCACATGCACCGTACGCTCAAAGGAGCTCTCCACGTCTAGTACTCGATAAATTCGATCGACATACTAGGAAATATACGGGCAGCTTTTCAGACCGTCAAGATTGAACCGTCTGAATTGACTAGGTTTCGGCATCGCCGAGGAGCCTGAAACTCTCTCCCTCACCGGGCACGCGCTCACGCCCTCCGGCGTCGCCGACGTCGCCCGGGCCGGCCGGCGGGTCGAGATCTCCCCCCAGGCGCGCGAGCACATCGCGGCGGCCAGGGCGACGCTCGAGGAAGCGCTCGCGGACGGCCGCATGGTGTACGGCCTCACAACCGGTCTGGGTGCCCGGGTCGGTGATCCGCTGCCGCCGGCGGCGGCCCGCGAGCAGACGGCCAGGATCATCCGCGGGCGGGCGACCGCCGTCGGCGAGGCGCTCCCGGCGGAGGCGGTGCGCGCGGCGATGCTCGTGCGCCTGAACGGCATCTGCGCCGGCGGCGCGGGCGCCTCGCCCGCGGTCGCCGACACGCTCGCCGCAATGCTGAACGCCGGCGTCCATCCCACCGTCCCGCGCACCGGCTCGATCGGTGCGGGCGACCTGTGCCTGCTCGCCCACGTCGGCCTGGTGCTGCTCGGCGAGGGTGAGGCCGAGTTTCGCGGCGAGCGCCTGGCCGGCGCCGACGCCCTGCGGCGGGCCGGCATCGCCCTCCCCGACCTCGGCCCCGGCGACGGCCTCGCGATCTGCAACGCATCCGCCTTCGCGGCCGGCGTCGCCGCGCTGGCGCTCGAGGCGTGCGAGCGCCTGCTCGACGCCGGTGAAATCGCCGCCGCGCTCTCGATGGAGGGCTTTCGCGCATCGGTGTGGCCGATCGACGCCGACGTCGCCGGAGCCCACCCCGCCCCGGGACAGGAGTGGGAGGCGGCCGGCCTGCGCGAGCTGCTGCAGGGAGGGTCACTGTTCGAGAGCGGCGCCGCCCGGCGGCTGCAGGATCCGCTCAGCTTTCGCTGCACGAGCCATGTGCACGGCGCGCTGCGGTGGGCGCTCGACCTGCTCGCCGCGGCGGTCATCGCCGAGCTGAACGGGGCCGGCGACAACCCGCTCGTGCTCCGCACGGGCGCGGTCGTCTCGACCGGCAACTTCCACACCCCGGCGCTCGCGCTGGCACTGGACGCGACCGCCATCGCGCTCGCTCAGACCGCCGCCCAGGCAGCCGAGCGGCCGGCGCGGCTCGCGACCGCGCGCCTGAGCGACCTGCCCCCGAACCTGAGCACGGACGGAAACGGCCGTTCGGGGGTGGCGCCGCTGCTCAAGACCGCACAGGCGCTGGCAGTCGAGATCCGGCACCTGGCCGCGCCCTTTGCCATCGACCCGCGCTTCGGCGCCGACGGCGTCGAGGACGACTCCACCAATGCAGCCGGTGCCGCTTTGCGGCTGGACGCGCAGGCCCTCCTGCTCGCCCGGCTGATCGCACTCGAGCTGGTGTGCGCCGCCCAGGCCGTCGATCTGGCCGCTCCGGACAGGCTCGGCCACGGCACCGCGGCCGCTCAGGCCTGCGTGCGCGAGCTCGTCCTGCCGCTCGCAGACGACCGCCCGCTCGGCGCCGACGTCGAGCGCGTGTCGCAGCAACTGGTGACGACGGGCCGGCTGCGCGAGCGGGTGCTGGAGGCCGTGCGGTGGCCGCGCTCGAGCTGACGTACCTGAGCGGCGCCGACATCGACCGAGTCGGGCTGACCGGCGCCGACATCCTGGCGGCGGTCTCCGGCGTCTTGGCGGCGCAGGGCCGCGGTGAGACGGTGATCGAGCCGCGGGTGCACCTGTTTCCCGGCGGAGACGCCGAGGGCCACTTCAACGTCCTGCGCGGCTCGATCCCCGGGGCCGGCGTGGCCGGCGTGAAGGTGGTCGGCGACTACGTCGCAAACGATCTGCGCGGGCTGCCGTCGGAGCTCGCGCTGCTGACCCTGTACGACGTCGAGACCGGCGCGCCCACGGCCGTCCTCGACGCGACCGCGATCACCGCCATGCGCACCGGCGCGGTGACCGCCGTCGGCGCCCGCCATCTGGCGCGGCCGGGGAGCCGGGTGCTGGCCCACATCGGCAGCCGCGGCACCGCCGAGTGGAACGTGCGGCTGCTGTGCCAGGTGCTGCCGGAGCTGCGCGAGATCCGGATCCACTCGCGCACCGAGGCGAACCGAACCGCGCTCGCGGCGGCGCTCGCGGCCGAGCTCGGGCTGCCCGTGCATGCCGTCGACGGCTGGGAGGAGTGCGTGCGCGGGGCCGACGTCGTGGTCGAGGCGACCCGCTTGAGAAGGCCCGAGCCGCTGCTTCGCACCGAGTGGATCGCCCCCGGAACGCTGGTCGTCCCCTACGGCACGATGAGCGCGGTCGAGCTCGACCTGACCGACATCATGGACAAGATCGTGGTCGACGACTGGGGTCAGGCCGGTGCGGGGCCGCTGGGGGCGCTGCGGGCGCATGTCGACTCGGGCCGGTTGTCGGCGGCGAACCTGCACGCCGAGCTCGGCCAGATCGTGTGCGGCGACCGCCCCGGCCGTGAAAACGACGCCGAGCGGATCCTGTTCTGGCACCGCGGCCTCAGCCTGACCGACATCGCCCTCGGCCAGGCGATGCTCGAGCGAGCGCAGGCTCTCGGCCTGGGGACGCGGCTGCCCTACCGGTAGAAACGGCAACGCCGGCCGGGGAGCGGACTCCCCGGCCGGCGTGAAGTCAGCCGATCAGAAGGTGGCGCGAGCGGTGGGCGACCAGCCGACGTGCCGCCGGTGTTGTGCGTTTCCACCTGGAACTTGTACGGTTCCGTGACCACCGGTGGGTGTATACGTGAACGAGTCGGTGGCCAGGCCGCTGGTCACCGGGGTGAACGTGCTCGCCCCCGGCAGCTCGACCTGGATGTCGGTCGTGACTCCCGCCGGAAGCGTCCCGACGTGCCGCGGTGATGATGATGGCGGTCTTGCCCGCATTCAGCGCGGCCTGCGGCGTGACCTTGATCGTGCCGCCGGTCAGCGAGCCGACGGTGTCGTCGTAGCTGAACGTGCCCGCCGTCGTGAACGTGAACGCGAACTGCGTTCCCGGCTCCTGCGAGCCCGAGTCGAAGAGGCCCACGCCGGACGAGCTCGGTCACGCTGTGGGCGTTGGGGCCCTCGAACAGCCACCGCACGGTGGTCGGCTTCTTGGAGCTGCCGGTCGAGAGGGCGATCCCCTGCGACAGCGGGAGGTACCCGGAGTCGTGCACGACCACGTAGCTCGAATGGCCGGGCGTGTCGGTGAGGCGCCCGATCTTGTTCTTGGCGTTCTCGCTGAACCAGAGGTTCCCGTCGGTGCCCAGGGCGATCCCACCGGGGGTCGCGCCGGCGGTCGGGATCGCGTACTGCGTGACCGCGCCCGCGGTCGTGACCCGGGCGATCTTGTTCGCGCCCGGCTCGGTGACCCACAGGTTGCCGTCAGCTCCGACGGCGATCCCGGTCGGCTTGCCGGCGACCGGAATCTGCTGCGTCACCGATGCCGCGGTCGAGATCTGAGCAACGTGGTCGTTGCCCGGCTCCGCGACCCACAGGCTGTTGAGAGGCCCTGCGACGATCCGCGAAGGTGCAGCATTGGCGCCGAGCGCGACCTGAGTGACGGTGCCGCCGGGCGTGACCCGTGCGACCTCGTTTGCAAGCGTCTCGGTGACCCACAGGTTGCCGTCAGGGCCACTGGCGATGTGCGTCGGGCCGGTGCCGGCCGGAAGCGTCGCCACGACGGTGACCGCATGCGTGGAGGGATCCATCTTCGCCACGGCATGAGTGGTGTACTCCGTGAAGTACAGGTCACCGTCGGTGCCCAGGGTGATCCCGCGCGGGCTCGTGCCTGCCGGGAGGGGGAAATCGGCCGCCGGGGGGCCGCCGTTGATGCGGCCGATCTTGTTGACCGCCGCCTCGGTGAACCACATCGCACCGTCGGGGCCGAGGGTAATGCCGGTCGGCTTCGCATTGGCGGTGTGGGTGAGGTAGCCGGTGATCGCGCCGGTCTTCGAGATCTGGGCGATCTTGCTCGTGTTCTGGTCGACGAACCAGACGTTGCCGTCCGTGCCCACCGCCATGTCGCCCGGCTGATTGTTTGGAGTCTTGATCGTGAACTCGGTCACGGTCTTGGTCACGGCGCTCGCCGGCGCCGCAGCGACCGCCATCAGCGCGAGCAATCCGATCGACGCCAGCCCACGGCCGGCGAGTCGACGATGCGACATCTGTGCCCTTCCTTCTGTCGTATGCATGACCCCCTCACGCCGAGAGGGTCCGTCCATCTCAAGGGTACGGCCCCGCGCGGATGCGGCAACCCCCTTCCAAGGAAGGTTTAACACTGGCCGCACGGATGGCCCGCCGCGCCCGACCGGATCGGCCGGGCGCGGGAAGGGCCGGGAGTGCTACTGCGAGAACGCGGCGAAGCCCTGCTGGGCGGTGCCGGCGACCTTGGTGAAGTCGCCGCCGAGCTCCAGGTAGCCCGCGCCGCCGTCAAGGGCGAACACGCCGAGCGCGCTGTTCACGCTCGGGGCCCACGACTGCAGGGCGCCGGTGGTCTCGTCGACCGCCAGGATCTTCGACCGGGCGATCGGGTTCGTGCACGTGTGCTGCCCACCCTGCGGGCCGCAGTAGTTGGTGTAGTGGCCGCCGGCGTACACCTCGCCGTTGAACACGGTGATCGCCTGGACGTTGCCGTTCGTCCCGCCCTGCCACGTCATCGATCCGGTGGACGGGTTGAAGGCGGCGAAGTTGCCACCCGTGCCCGCACCGGCGACATACACGCCGTTGGCGTCCGACGCGAGCGCGACGACGTCGTAGGGCGTGTGCGTGGCCCACGGAAGCGTCGCGCCGGTGGCGGGATTGAGAGCCGCGATGTGGTTCTGCGAGCCGCCGTTGACGTTGGCGAAGTCTCCGCCGATCACGAGCTTGCCCGCCTGCACCGTCGAGGCCAGCACACCGGCATCGGCCGAGCCGGTGAAGGCCGGGTCGAGCACACCGGTGGAGGTGTTCAGTGCCGCCAGATAGTCATGGGTCGCGCCGTTCACGGTGGTGAACATGCCGCCCGCATACACATCGGAGCCAGACAGCGCGAGCGTCATGACCTCGGCGTTGATGGTGGGCTTGAACGTCGTGATCGGCGTCCCTGTGGTGGCATCGACCGCCGCCAGTCGCTGGTGGCCCTTGCCCCCGACCTTCGTGAACGACCCGCCGAGGAACACCGTGCTGCCGCTGGCCGCGATGGCCTGCACCGTGCCGCTGGCATTGGGGTTCCAGGGCAGGAGCGCGCCGGTCTGAATATTGAACGCGGCGACGCGGTTTCGCGCCACCTCCCCGGTGCCGAGCGGATCGCCCGCCGGTCGCACCGAGGTGAACTGGCCGCCGATGTACTCCGTCGACCCGACCACCTGGATCGCCTCGACCCGGCCGTTGGTTTGCCATGTCGGCGTGACCTTCGACTGCACGACGGCGCCCCACGCGAGCGCCGCTCCCACCACCAATAGCCCGGTCGCGCCAACCGCCGCGCCGCGGCGCACCACTGCGCCAATCCTCATAACCCGCCTCCCTTGGACTCGCAAACGTACCCCTACGCGGGAACCAGGATATCGGGCGACCCTCCAAACCGGCAACTCCAACCGGCGACTCCACCCATGCGGGTGGGGTGCGGGCGCCCGCCGACTTCACCTACGTCCAATCGGCCTTTGGTACCCTGGCTTCAGGTGCAGTAGATGCCATTTCAGCTCGGTCTTCCCGAAGTCATCCTCGTTCTCGTGATCGCGCTGGTCTTCCTGGGCCCCAAGCGCTTGCCGGAGGCTGGTCAGGCGCTGGGCAAGGGCATGCGCGAGTTCCGGGAGGGCATCGCAGGGCTCGAGCACCACGGTGAGCACGACTCCGTGGCGCAGCTTCCGCCGGCGGCGCCCGTCTACACACCACCGCCCGCCTACATCCCGCCGCCCGGGGTGCCCGCCAGCTACACGCCGCCGGGCGCGGATCAGCCCTTGCGCCAGAGCGAGAGCGAGTAGCGCAGGTCCAGCAGGCGTCCGCCGTCACCGGCGTGGACGCGGAAGACCTCGGGTGCGGGCACCCGCTCGTGAAGCGCCCGTGCGATCAGCTCGCGTGAGCGCTCCCCGCCGCTGCCGCGGGCGATCCACTCCTCGAAGTCGAGGGTGAACGGCACCACCTGCTCGCGCTCGAGCACGAGGCCGGCCCGCTCGCCCAGCCGGCGCAGGCCACGCGGCGTGAGGCAGCCCCAGTGCGAGGGGTCGCGCAGGCGCTCGATCTCCTGGTGCCAGGCCGCCGCCTCGACGTCGTCGGAGGTGACGTGGTCGGCCAGCACGATCGCGCCCCCGGAGCGGACGACCCGTGCCAGCTCATCGACCACACGGCCGGGGACCGGGATGTGGTGCAGGCTGAACCGGGTGACGGCTCCGTCGAAGCTGCCCGGCTCGAACTCGAGGGCCGTGGCGTCTCCGACCGAGAAGACGGCGTTCTCGATCCCCTCCCGCGCCGCCTCGCGCTCAGCCAGCTCGACCATCGCCGGGGTCATGTCGACGCCGCACACCTCGGCCACGCGCGGAGCGAGGCCGCGGGCGACGAGCCCCGGCCCGCAGGCGGCGTCGAGCCAGCGCTCGCCCACGGCGGCCGGCAGCAGGTCGAGCAGGCGCCCGAGCGTGTCGGCCGAGCGCATTACCGGGGCGGCGTTGAACGCCTCCGACTGACCGGTGAACTCGCGGACGATGGCATCGGGCTCCACAGCGGGTGTTCTACCAGCGATACTTGCGCGAGCATGGCGGACGAGCAGATCACGATCGTCACCCCGGCGGGTGAGATCGCGGCCTGGAAGGACGGCACCGGTCCCGAGACCGCGGTGCTCCTGCACGGCGGGCCCGGCCTGAGCGAGTACCTGGACACGCTCGTGCCGTTCTGCGAGCCGCGGTTCCG
Organism: uncultured Actinomycetes bacterium; assembly: GCA_963732075.1. Classification (GTDB taxonomy): domain Bacteria; phylum Actinomycetota; class Thermoleophilia; order Gaiellales; family JAICJC01; genus JAICJC01. The sequence continues at coordinate 1,375,806 of CAVSYD010000003.1, forward strand.
GACGATCCGCTACGAGCAGCGCGGGCTTGCGCCGACCACGATCGGCGGGCCGTTCACGGTCGAGGCGCACGTCACCGACGCCGCCGCAGTCATCGACGACCAGGCCGGCGGGCGGGCATGGGTGATCGGGCACTCCTGGGGCGGCCATCTCGCGCTGCACCTGCTCGCCGCCTGCCCCGAGCGCATCGCCGGGGCCGTCATCGTCGATCCCCTGGGCGCGTACATGGATGTGATGGCGGAGTTCGGCGAGCACCTCCAGGCGGGCCTGGCCGACGCGACCCGGCGGCGACTCGACGAGATCGAGGCGCGTGAGCAGGCCGGCGAGGCCACCACCGAGGACTCGCTCGCGAGCCTGGCCGCCGTGTGGCCGAACTACTTCGCCGAGCCCGCCGCGGCGCCGCCCATGCCGCCCCTGCGCATGTCGCCGGAGGCGTACGCCGACACGTTCGCGTCGATCATCGAGCACGCCGGACGGGGCACGCTCACAACCGGGTTGCCGCGGGTCCCGGCCACGACCCCGGTGACCTTCATCCACGGCGCGAAGAGCCCGATGCCGCTTCGCACCTCGGTCGACACGGCAGCGCTCATCCCGCACGCCCAGGTCGAGGTGATCGCCGACTCGGGGCACTTCATGTGGCTCGAGCAGCCGGACGCGATGCGCGCCGCGATGGCCCGCCTCCCCGCCTGACGCCACACGGGGACAACCACGCGGGGACAGTCCCCGGTTTGTGGCGGTGCGTGAATGGGTACAGAGTCGGCACACTCACTCGAACCTGCATTCAGGAGGACCCACATGCACGCCACCGTCAGGATCTACAACCAGCCCGATCTGGCCGCCGAACTGGCCGAGCACGACGACGAGATCCGCTCGCTCATGTCGGGCGTGCCGGGCCTGCAGTCGTACACCCTGTTCCGCACCGAGGCCGGCTGCGCCAGCGTGACCGTGTGCAGCGACGAGCAGGCGACCGAGGCGTCGACCGACGCGGTGGCCGCGTGGTTCCGCGAGCGCACGGGCGCGATCACCGAGCCCGAGCCCCAGATCGCCGGCGGCGAAGTGATCGCCGCCGTCTGACGTCCGAGATCCCGGCCCCTGGCTAGGCTGGGGCCATGCTCGTCGTCACCGGATCGACCGGACACGTCGGCCGGCTGGTGGCCGAGGAACTCGCCGCCCGCGGGCACGATCAGCGACTGCTCGTCCGCGACCCCACCCGAGCGCCGGCAATCGCCGGCGCTCGGGTGGTGGTGGCCGACTACGGCGATCCGGCCGCCCTCGCCGACCGCATGCCGCCGCACCAGGCGTGACCGACACCGGCGGGGTGAGCCCGCGGATCGCGACCGGGGGCGTGCACGGCTATCGCGAGCTGCTCGCGGTGAAGGAGGCACGCACCGTGATCCTGTGGGGGCTCGTGGCGCGGCTGCCGATGGGCATGAGCGCGCTGGCCCTCGTGCTGCTCGTGCGCGGCGCCGGCGGGTCGTACGCGGGCGCGGGGATCGCGTCGGGCGCATATGCGATCGCGTCGGGCATCAGCGCGCCGATCGGCGGCCGCCTGGTTGACCGGCGCCGCCCAACCGCGGTGCTGACCGTTTACGGGATCGTCTTCGGCATCGCCCTCACGGGCCTGTATCTGCTGGCGCGCCGCGACGCCCCCGAGCCCGTCCTGATCGCCGCGGCGATCGTCGCCGGGCTGGTGGCGCCGCCCATCAGCCCGACCATCCGGATGATGTGGCCGTCGATGCTGCCACGGCCGGAGCTGCGCACGACGGCGTTCGCCCTGGAGGCGACGCTGCAGGAGGTGCTCTTCGTCGCCGGGCCGCTCGTCGTCGCGGCGCTGACGACAACGGTGTCGTCGAGCGCCGGCGTGGCCGCGGCCGCGATCGCGGGCTGCACGGGCACGATCGGGTTCGCCTTCACCCCAGCCGTGCGGGCCCGCCGCGTCGATTCGAGCCACGATCGCTCGTCCCACCGCTTGCTCGAGGCCCTGACCCCGTGGGGCGTGCGCCGCGTGCTCCTCTTCAGCGGCGCGTGCGGGATCGCCTTCGGCGCCGCCGAGGTGTCGATGCCGGCGTTCGCGGAGCAGCACGGCGGGCGCTCGCTCGGCGGCATCGCGCTGGCGGCGTTCGCGGGCGGCAGCCTGATCGGGGGCGTGTTCGGCGGCGCGGCCGCGGCCGCCGCCGACCGGCCGCACCGGCGCCTGCGGTTGATCAGCGCGGCCTTCACGTGCGCGCTGGTGCTGCCGTTCCTGGCTCAGTCGATGCCCCAGATGGTGGTGATCATGCTGATCGCCGGCCTCCCGATCGCACCCAGCTTTGCGATCACGTACAACCTGATCGAGGGCGCCGCCGTCCCGGGGACGCAGGCCGAGGTGTTCGGCTGGATCTCGACCTCGATCACCCTGACAATCGCGTTCGGGACGGCGGTCGGCGGCAGCCTGATCGCCCACTTCGACGTGCACGCGGCGCTCGCTCTGGCGGTCGCCGGCGCGGCGCTCGCAACGGCGATCTCGTTCAGCTCCCCGGGAGCGCCGGCACGGCGGTGATAGCGTGTTCGGGTTTGAGCCCGGAACATGAGACCCCACGCGTCGTGCTGAGCGGGGACGGAACCATGGCGGCGGTGCCACGAGGAGCCGCGGACGGGCGGGTCGAGCCCCTGGCCGTCGTCGGCCTGGCGTGAACAGGCGCGAATTCCTGCAGCGGGCGGCCGTGGTGCCGATGGCCGGAGCGCTGGCCGCATGCTCGGGGACGGGTCAGGCGACCAGCGCCAGGCGGGCGACGTCGCCGCGGGTGACGCTGGCCGACCTCGAGGCGGAGCTCCGCGGCCCGCTGCTGCGGCCGGGGACGACGCGCTACGCGGCCGCGCACGTCATCTCCAACGAGCGCTATGCCGACGTCCGCCCGCGCGCGATCGCGGTCGCCCACGGCGAGCGCGACGTTGCCGCCTGCGTGCGCTTCGCCGCCCGCTCGCCGCTGCCGTTCGCAGTCCGCAGCGGCGGCCACAGCTACGCCGGCTACTCCACCAACCAGGGCCTCGTATGCGATCTCCGCCGGCTCGACGCGATCACGCTCGCCGCCGACCGGCGGTCGGTGACGGTGGGCGCGGGGACGCTCGCGATCGACCTGATCACGGCGCTCGCGGCGCACGGTCTCGCGGTGCCGACCGGGTCGTGCCCCACCGTGGGCCTCGGCGGGCTCGCACTGGGAGGCGGCGTCGGATTCGCGGCGCGGGCGTTCGGGGCGACGTGCGACAACATCCTCGCCCTCCGCGTCGTAACCGCGGACGGGAGCGTCGTGGTGGCCGATCCGACCACGAACCAGGATCTGTACTGGGCCTGCCGCGGCGGTGGCGGAGGCAACTTCGGCGTCGTGACGGCGTTCACGTTCGCCACCCACCCGGTCGGCTCCGCGGCATACGGGTTCTGCGACTTCCCCTGGTCACAGGCGGCCGAGGCGCTGGCCGCCTGGCAGGCGCTCGCGCCGCACGGACCGGACGGGCTGTACCTGATCTGCGCGCTCGAGACCGGGGCGTCCGCGCCTCAGGTACGGGTGTTCGGGCAGTTGCTGGGAGGCAGCGAGGCCGCGCTGCGAACGGTGATGGCACCGATCACGGCCGTCGCCGGCGCATCGCTTTCGACCGGCGCGGGCAGCTACCTCGCCGTGCAGCAGATCTGGGCCGGCTGTGCGACCGAGACAGCCGCAGCCTGCCGGACGATCGTGCCCGCGAGCTTCGCCGCCCGATCGGCATACGTCGCCCAGCCGCTTCCGCGCGCCGGGGCCGAGGCGATCGTGACCGCCGTCGAGCGGCGCCAGAGCGAGGGCGCGGGGTCGGGCGCGGTGCTCCTCGACCCCTACGGCGGCGCGCTCAACCGGGTCGCCCCCGACGCGACCGCCTTCGTGCACCGCGACCAGCTCTTCTCGGCGCAGATGCTCGCCTACTGGGGATCGGCCGGGGAGGGAGCGCCGGCGGAGGCATGGCTCGCGGGGCTCGGAGCAAGCGTGCGCCCGTTCGTCTCGGGGCAGGCCTACCAGAACTACATCGACCGGAACCTGGCCGGCTGGCAGCACGCCTACTACGCGACCAACCTGCCGCGGCTGCGCGCCGTCAAGCGCACCTACGACCCCGACGACGTGTTCCGGTTCCGGCAGAGCATCCCCCCGGCGGCCGCCTGACCCCCGGCTATGCTCCCGGGACTCCGAGCGAGGGCCCTCGATGCGCCGGATCGTCATGTTCGCCGTCCTTGCCGTGCCGTTGGCCTTCCCGGCAACTGCGCATGCCTTCGGCTGCATCGGCGGCGGGTTCGGCCGGTCGTTCACGCTCCCCGCCGGCCGCAGCCACCGGCCGTTCTCGTTCGCGATTCCGCAGAGGGGCACCCTGCGCGTGCAGCTCAGCTACTCGCACACCGCCAACCCCGGCGCCAAGTTCGTGGTGCGGCTGCGCCGCTCGACGTGGGGGGCGCCCAAGACCCTGATCGACTCGCGCACCGCGGGCGTGTGCCGGACTGCTGGCGTCCACCACCACCTGCCGCGGCACGCGAGCGCACACGGCCGCGGGCAGCTACCACCTGGGCGTCCACAAGCTCACCTCATCGCCCGCAGCGGTCACGCTCAACGCGTGCTGGGCGGCGCCGCCGGCCGAGGCGGGCGGGATCGACCACCGGTTCCGGCTTGCCGCCGGCCAGAGCCACCGCCGGTTCGCGCTCGGAGTCGGGCAGGCCGGGACGGTGCGCGTCAGGCTGGTCCACTCCGCGTCCGCGAATCCCGGCGCCCAATTCATCGTCCACCTGCGCCGCTCCAACTGGCCGCGCCCGCTGACCATCATCGACTCGCGCCGCGAGGGCGCATGCCGAGTCGTCGCCGGCACGGTCACCTGTGTCGGATCGCGACCGGGCACCTCGGCCGGAAGCTACGTCATCGGGGTTCGCAAGCTGTCGCAGGGGCCGGCGACCGTGACGCTCGAGGCCAGTTGGCCGTAGACACAGGGGCGGGCGGCCGTCTGTTACAAAACAGCGCCAAGAGACACCCCCCAACCAACCGGGGACTGTCCCCGATTGGTGGGCGGCCTCGCCTATCCTGCCCGGCATGCGCGCCCTGGTGAAGACCCGCGCCGAGCCGGGTTTGTGGCTCGAGGACGTTCCCGAGCCGGAGCACGGCATCAACGACGTGCTGATCCGGGTGCGCCGCACCGGCATCTGCGGCACCGACGTGCACATCGAGCGCTGGGACGGGTGGGCGCAGCGCACCATCCCGGTGCCGCTCGTGATCGGGCACGAGTTCGTGGGCGAGGTGGTCGAGGTGGGCTCCAACGTGACCGACTTTCACCCCGGCGACCTGGTCAGCGGCGAGGGCCACGTCGTCTGCGGCCGCTGCCGCAACTGCATGGCCGGCCGGCGCCATCTGTGCGCGCACACGCAGGGCGTCGGCGTGACCCGGCCGGGCGCATTCGCCGAGCTGATCGCCCTGCCGATGACGAACATCTGGCACCACTGGCCGGGCATCGACGAGGACGTGGCGGCGATCTTCGACCCGTTCGGCAACGCCGTGCACACCGCGCTCGCGTTCCCCGTCCTGGGCGAGGACGTGCTGATCACCGGCGCCGGGCCGATCGGGTGCATGGCGGCGGCCGTCGTGCGCCATGCCGGCGCCCGCCACGTCGTCGTCAGCGACCCGAACCCCTACCGGCTCGCGCTGGCCGAGCGAATGGGCGCCAGCCTGACCGTCGACCCGGGCGTCCGCGAGCTCGCGGACGTGCAGACCAAGCTCGGGCATGACCGAGGGGTTCGACGTCGGCCTCGAGATGTCGGGCAGCCCGGACGCGCTCCACGCGATGCTGGCGAGCATGTCCCACGGCGGCCGCATCGCCATGCTCGGCATCCCCACCGAGGAGATCGCGATCGACTGGACGCAGGTCGTGTTCAACATGCTCACGCTGCGCGGGATCTACGGCCGCGAGATGTACGAGACCTGGTACCAGATGACGGTGATGCTGCAGTCGGGCCTCGACATCGCCCCGGTGATCACCCACCGGCTGCCCTACACCGAGTTCGCCGAGGGGTTCGCGGTGGCCGGCTCGGGGCGGTCCGGCAAGGTCGTGCTCGACTGGACGGAGGTGTAGCCATGGATGCAACCCTGCGCGACGATCTGCGCGGCCGCCTGGACGAGCTGCGGGCGGCCGGCCTCTACAAGGGCGAGCACGTGATCGAGACGCCGCAGTCGGCGCACGTGCGCGTCACCGACCGGGGCGAGGTGCTGAACCTCTGCGCCAACAACTACCTCGGCCTGGCCGACCACCCCGACATCGTCGCGGCGGCGCACGAGGCGCTCGACCGCTGGGGCTACGGGATGGCGTCGCGTGCGGTTCATCTGCGGCACCCAGGAGGTGCACCGCGAGCTCGAGCGGCGGCTGGCGGAGTTCCTCGGCAGCGAGGACGCGATCCTGTACGGCTCGTGCTTCGACGCCAACGGCGGCCTCTTCGAGGCGCTGCTCGGCCCCGAGGACGCGGTCATCTCCGACGCGCTCAACCACGCCTCGATCATCGACGGCATCCGCCTGTGCAAGGCCCGCCGGCTGCGCTTCGCAAACGGCGACATGGACGAGCTCGAGACCTGCCTCAAGGATTCCGCCGACGCCCGCCACCGCCTGATCGCCACCGACGGCGTGTTCTCGATGGACGGCTACTTCGCCCGCCTGGCCGAGATCTGCGACCTGGCCGAGCGCCACGACGCGATCGTGATGGTGGACGACTCGCACGCCGTCGGCTTCGTCGGCGAGGGCGGCCGCGGCACTCACGAGCTGCACGGCGTGATCGGGCCGGGTGGACATCATCACCGGCACGCTCGGCAAGGCGATGGGCGGAGCCAGCGGCGGCTACGTGGCCGCCCGCAGCGAGATCGTCGAACTGCTGCGCCAGCGCTCCCGCCCCTACCTGTTCTCGAACAGCCTGGCCCCGCCGATCGCGGCGGCCAGTCTGCGGGCGCTCGAGCTGATCGAAGGCTCCGGCGAGCTGCGCACCCGCCTGGCGCAGAACACGGCCCGCTTCCGCACGGGGATGGGCGAGCTCGGCTTCGAGATCCTGCCCGGCGACCACCCGATCGTGCCGGTCATGATCGGCGACGCCGCCGAGGCCGGTCGCCTCGCCGAGGCGCTCATCCGCCGCGGCGTCTACGCGGTCAGCTTCTCCTACCCGGTCGTCCCGCGGGGACGGCCCGTATCCGCACGCAGATGTCGGCGGCCCACTCGGCCGCCGACATCGATTTCGCGCTGGATCAGTTCGTGGCGGCACGAGCGGAGCTCGCCGCCGGGTAGGTCTTACTCGTGGAACAGGGCGAAGTGCTGCTGGGCCACACCGGCGACCTTGGTGAACTCGCCGCCGATTGCAACCGAGGTGCCGCCGGCTCCCATCGCCTCGATACCGAGCGTCGTGTTGACCGCCGGGTTCCACGGGGAGAGCGTGAGACCGGTGGCCTCGTCGACCGCCGCCAGCTTGTCGCGGTTGGCGATCGGGGTGATGAAGTTGCTCCCCGGGATCGGCCCGTCATAGCCGGAGAAGTGCCCGCCCATGTAGAGGACGCCGTCCGCAACGCCGATTCCGACCACGTTGCCGTTGAAGCCCTCGATGTAGTTGAGCGTGCCGGTCTCCATGTTCCAGGACATGGCCGACCCGCCGTTGCCGCTGCCTGCGCCGAACAGCGTCGAGCCGTCCTGCGCGAAGTTGAGCAACTGGAAGGGCCGGAACGTCTGCAGGTCGGCCGTGTGCCAGGCCCACGGAAGCGACGCTCCGGTGGTGGGATCGACGGCGCCAACACCGACGTTGGTCGAGTCGGGATCGCCCGGCGCCCCGGTGTTCAGCATGTTGAAGAACCCACCGAGGATGACCCGGGTGCCGCTCGGGTCGATGGCGATGGCGCGAACCTCCGCGCTCGTCCCGTACACGTTGGAAATCACGGGTGCCCAGGCGGGGATCAATGTGCCCTTGGTCGCGTCGACCTCGGCGGCGAATCGCCGCGGCGTCGTGAATGCACCGCCGACGTACAGATTCCCTGCCGGGGAGACCGCCAGCGCTCGCACCGCTTTGTTCGGCTTGAGCGAGTTGGCAAAGGCGGCGACGGGCAGGCCCGTCGTCCCGTCAACCTCGACGAGGTTCTTGTAGGTCGCGCCGTTGGCGGTGGTGAACGTGCCGCCGAGGTAGACGTCGCCCCCGCTCGCGGTCATCGTGTACACCGTGCCGTTCACGTTCGGGTTCCACTGGAGCAACGCACCGGTGGTCGTGTTGACCGCCGCGACGTTGTTCCGGGTAACGGCCGTGCCGCCGCCACTCGGGGTCATGGCCGTGAACTGCCCGCCGAGGTACGTCGTGTTGCCGACCACGATGGTCGTGCGAACGGTGCCGTTGGCCTGATACGACGGGCCGGGCTTCTTCTGCACCACCGCGGCGGAAGCCGCGGACGCCATCACACCAAATGCAAGGACGACGGCGAGCGCCATCCCGGACCTGCCAAGGTTCTTTCTGCCCACTGTGTCCAGCCTCTCTTCGAAGGAACGCGCCGCTACCCCTCCACCCTACGCTCGGGCGGAGGATTGTCAATCTCATCCAGGTTGCACGAGCCCGCACCGGTAGGCGAGGACGACCGCCTGGACACGATCGCGCAGGTCGAGTTTGGCCAGCACCCGCTTGACGTGGGTCTTCACGGTTGCCTCGCTGACGAAGAGCTCCGCGGCGATCTCCTTGTTCGAGAGACCCGCGGCGATCAGCTTCAGCACCTCGAGCTCGCGCGTCGTCAGCTCTGCCAGCGCCGGCGCATCGGCGGGCAGCGGCCGGCGCACGAACTCGGCGATCAGGCGGCGGGTGATCGCCGGGGCGAGCAGCGCATCGCCGCCGGCGACGATCCGGATCGCGTCCACCAGCTGGGCGGCGGGCGCATCCTTGAGCAGGAACCCGCTGGCGCCGGCCCGGAGCGCGTCGTACACATACTCGTCCAGGTCGAACGTGGTCAGCATCAGCACCCGCGGCGGCGGCGGCCCGACCCGGCCCAGCCGCCGCGTGGCCTCGATCCCGTCGACACCGGGCATGCGCACGTCCATCAGCACGACGTCGGGCTCGAGCCGCCGGGCCGCCTCCACCGCCTCGGCGCCGTCTCCGGCCTCGCCGACGACGTCCAGATCGGCCTCGGCGTTCAAGATCAGCCGGAAGCCGGTGCGGACGAGCTCCTGGTCGTCCACCAAGAGCACCCGGGTGCTCATGCGTCGGCTCCCAGCGGCAGCCGCGCGCGCAGAACGTAGCCGCCGCCGGCGACCGGGCCGCTCTCGAGGTCGCCACCGTAGAGCGCCACCCGTTCGCGCATGCCCGCCAGCCCGTGCCCGGCGCCACCGCCGTCGCCGGTGCCGTGGCCGTCGTCCGCCACCTCCAGCTGGAGCTCGCCCGGCGCGTAGGACACCACGACCCGGGCGCGAGCGCGGCCGGCATGCTTGAGGGCATTGGTCAGGCCCTCCTGCACGATCCGGTAGGCCGACAGATCGACGCCGGGCGAGAGCCGGGCGGGCTCACCCTGGACGACGAGGTCGACGGGCAGGCCGGCGTCGCGCACCTGCTCGACCAGCCCATCCAGGTAGCGCAGGCTCGGCTGGGGAGCGAGCGAGGCCTGGTGCTCGTCTCGGCGCAGCAGGCCGAGCAGGCGGCGCAGCTCGGTCAGCGCCTGCCGCCCTGTCGTCTCGATCGAGCCGAGCAGCTCGCGCGCCGCGGGCTGCTCGCCCTCGAGCACGCGGTCGGCGGCCTGGGCCTGGACGACCATCACGCTCACGCTGTGCGCCACCACGTCGTGCAGCTCGCGCGCGATGCGCGCCCGCTCCTCGGCCGCCGCCGCCCGCGCCTTCTCCTCGCGGTCGTGCTCGAGCTCGGCGGTGCGGGCGCGCAGGCTGCCGAGCTCGAGACGGCGCCGGCGCACTTCGCGGCCGGCCTGCCACACCAGTGCCAGGATCAGCCACACTCCCGGCCGCACGCCGCCGACCGACTGGAACACTCCGCCGCCGAGGTAGTCGATGGCCGCCACCGCTGCAAGGCCGGCACAACCGCCGACCAGTGCGCGGCGGCCCTCGGTGTGGGCGCCGACGGTGTAGAAGGCGACGCCGACTGCGATCAGCGCCGAGATCGGCGTGCCGGGATCGTGGCTGATCAAAACGATGTCGATGGCCGCGAAGGCGGCGAGAATCGTCGCCATGACGGCCAGCGGCGCCCGCCGCCGCCACGCCAGCGGGAGCGTGATCAGGGCCGCGGCGGCGGCGAGCGTCGCGCGGCCTCCGTGGACGGTCAGCCGCGCCGGGGCGTCAAAGCGGATCTCGGCCTCGATCCCGACGGTGAGCGCCAGCGCGAGCGCCCAGTCCCACCAGCGGTCGATGCGCTCGCGGACGGCCATTGCGCCACCGTACTCCGCTTCCCGGGCGGGCGCATCATCCCGGCAGATGATCGCGCCCGCCGCCGGTTCACCCCAGGGGATGACACGAAAGCGACCGCGGGGCGACGACAGCGCGACGCCCGCTTCCTAGCCTCGACCGCACAGTCGTCGAGCCAGAGGAGGAGTCATGCAGACAAAGACAGCAGCCCGGATCGGAGCGGCGTGCGGGATCGTGTTTCCCGTCGCGCTTTCGGTGGGGCGAAACGGCGCGTTTCCGCTCGCGCTGGCGGGGCTGGTGCTGTTCGTCCCGTTCCTGGCCTACATCTGCAGCCTGCTGCGCCGGGTGCAGGACGATGGCAGTTGGCTGGCGCAGGCGGCGTTCGGCGCGGGCCTGATGGGAATGACGCTGAAGGTGATGAGCGCGACGCCCGAGATCGCCTACCGCGGCATCCCGACGCACACCCAGGCTCACCGCGCCCTGGAGGGCATCGCGAACGGTGCCACGATCGCGTCGCTCTACCCATTCGCGGTGTTCACGGCGATCGTCGCCCTGCAGGCGCTGCGCAGAGGCGTTCTGCCGCGCTGGCTGGGGGTCCTGACCGCCGTCACCGCGGTCGCGCTGGCCGTGAACGGCAGCTTCATCCACGCGGGCACGGTGCCGGGGCTGCTGCTGTTCGTCGTCTGGACGTTCGTCGCCGGAGTGACCCTGTTCGTCCGTGAGACGTGGCGGGCGCCGGTGGCCGCGACCGCACCCGCCGTGGCGAGCTGAGGCCGGCGCATCGGGAGCCGGCGCGGGGCCGGCTCCCGATGCCGGGCTGGTGCTACTTGGTGGTGGCCGCCGCCGAGACGACGTCCGAGTCAGGCGCGGGGGCGGCGTCGCCCTCGAAGAGCGCGGCAACGCTCGAGTCGAGATCCTCCACGACGACGTCGCCGGCGCCGAGGATCTTCAGGATCTGCGTGGCGGTCGGGACGGCGTCCTCGCCGATCTCGAGCACGGCCGCCGAGTGACCCGGCTCGAGCGACTTGCCGAGCGTCTCGAGCTGGCTGTTCTTGAAGCCCGAGTCGCGCAGCTTCGCGGCGAGCGCGCCGATGCTGCCGCCGGCGATGATGCCGATCGGGCCGCCGATGATGCCGATGGCCCCGCCGAGGAGCGCGCCGCGGCCGGCGCCCCAGTCCTTCGACTCGACGAACTTGACGCCGCCGTCGGGCTTGACCAGGACGACGGCGGCGTTGCCGACGCTGCCGGGGAAGCCACCCGCGACGGATGCCGCGCCCCGCGACCCGCCGTCGGGTGTGGTGAAGCTTGCTGCCAGGATCTTGCGATTCGAATCGGCCATGACGGCCTCCGATCGATGGTGGGATGTGCTCGAGCCCCCACGGTATACGAGGCGGCTGGATGGGGCATTAGGATCGCGGCTCCGCGTGAAGATCGACGCCTTCGCCCACATCTCGCCGATCCGCTATCTCGAGCGGGTCGAGCGCATCCTCGCGCGGCCGGGCGTGAGCGCCGCCGTTTCGGAGCACGGGCCGTGGCTGCGGGAGGATCCGGTGCTGTACGACCTCGAGGCGAGGTGGCGCGCACTGGAGCCGTTCGACGACTACCGGCAGGTGCTCGTGCTCGCGGCGCCGCCGCTCGAGGAGCTGGGCGATCCGGCCGTGACCCGCGACCTGGCTCGGCTCGCGAACGACGAGATGGCCACGCTCGTCCAGCGCCACGATCGCTTCGCCGGCTTCGCGGCCAGCCTGCCGCTGAACGCCGTCGACGCCGCTCTCGAGGAGCTCGACCGGGCCGTATCGGATCTCGGCGCGCTGGGGTTCCAGCTCTACTCGAACATCAACGGCACGCCGCTTGACGATCCCCGCTACGAGCCGCTGTTCGCGGCCGCGGAGGAGCGCGATCTGACCATCTGGCTGCATCCCACCCGCAGCCCGGCCTGGCCGGACTACCCCACCGAGTCACGGTCGCTGCACGGCATCTGGTGGTCGATCGGCTGGCCGTACGAGACCGCCGCCGCGATGTGCCGGCTCGTCTACTCGGGCGTGCTCGAGGCGCACCCCCGCCTGCGCATCCTCACGCACCACGCGGGCGCGATGATCCCGTACTTCTCGGGCCGCTTCCGTCAGGTCCAGACGGAGGACCAGCGCCCGGCGCTGGCGCGGCTGGCCGCCGAGCCGCTCGAGTACTTCCACCACTTCTACGCCGATACGGCCGTCTTCGGCGCGCCGCATGCCCTGCGCTGCGCCGTCGACTTCTTCGGCCCCGAGCACGTCCTCTTCGGCACCGACATGCCGCTCGGCGGGCCGACCGTCGTGGCCGACACGATCGCCGACGTCGAGTCCCTGGGCCTCGCAGAGCCCGACCGGCGGCTGGTCTACGCCGACAACGCCCGCTCGCTCCTCGGCCTGGCGTAGCAACCGGGGACAGTCCCCGAACTTTTTGCGTGACACTTTCGTGACCACATTCGACCGGGGACTGTCCCCGGTTGGTGGCTAGGCGTGGACCAGTTCGCGGAGGGCGGAGGCGATGCGCTCGGCGCTGGGGAGGGCGGCGTTCTCGAGCGATTGCGCGTACGGCACCGGCACCGCGTCCGCCGCCACCAGAAGCGGTGGCGCATCCAGCAGCTCGAACCCAGCGGCGACGCACTCGGTGATCACGGCCTGGCCCCAGCTGCCGGCCGCCGGTGACTCCTGGACGCACGCCAGCCGGCCGGTGCGGGAGAGACTCTCGACGACCGTGTCGATGTCGAGCGGCGCGATCGTGCGCGGGTCGATGACCTCGATCTCGAGATCCTCGTCCGCCAGCACCGCGGCCGCCTCGAGCGTCCGGTGGCGCATGAGCTGGGCGGCGACCACGGTCGCATGCCGGCCGGGGCGAACGACCTCGGCCCGCCCGATCGGAAGCGCCGTGGCCGGATCGGCGAGCGCGCCGGCGCGGGCGTAGAGCGCCTTGTGCTCGAACACGATCACGGGGTCGTCGTCGCGCACGGCCGCCCGCAGCAGCGTGTAGGCGTCGGCCGGCGTCGCCGGGACGCACAGCTTGATGCCGGGAATGTTCAGGAACCAGTTCTCGACGCACTGGGAGTGCTGCGCGGCGAAGCCGATGCTGCCGCCCGAGGCCATCCGCAGCGTGGCCGGGACGTTCGCCTGGCCGCCGGACTGGTAGCGGTACTTGGCCATCTGGTTCGCGATCTGGTCGAAGCAGACGCCCGCGAAGTCGGCGAACATGATCTCGGCGACCGGGCGCATCCCCGCCACGGCGGCACCGAGGGCGCAGCCGACGATGGCCTGCTCGGAGATCGGCGTGTCGCGCACGCGCGCGGGGCCGAAGCGGTCGAGCAGCCCGACGGTCGTCTTGAAGACGCCCCCCGCGGCGCCGATGTCCTCGCCGATCACGATCACGCGCGGGTCGGACTCGAGCTCGTCGGCCAGCGCCTGGATGACCGCCTCCCGGTAGGTGACCTCGCTCACCCGGCGTCCGCCCACACGCTCTTGAAACGCTCGTCCGGTGCCGGCTCGGGCCAGTCGAGCGCCCGCGCGGTCGCGTCGGCGACCGCCTGCCGGGCGGAGGCGCGCGCCAGATCGAGCCGCTCGCGCGGCACTCCCTCGCTCTCGAGCCGCTGCTCGAGGAGCGTGATCGGGTCGCGCTCGCGCCAGCGCTCGAGCTCGCCGGCCGGCCGGTAGGCGCCCGGGTCGGCCCGCGAGTGGCCCATGTGCCGGTAGGTGAGGGCCTCGAGAAACGTCGGCCCCCGCCCCGCCCGGGCCTGCGCACACGCCCCGGCCACCGCGTCGCGCACGGCGAGGACGTCGTTTCCGTCGATGCGCTCCGCGGACATCGCATAGCTCGCCGCCCGGTCGGCCAGGCGCTCGACGGCGGTGGTCGAGGCGAGCGGCGAGTACTCGCCGTAGAGGTTGTTCTCGCACACGAAGACCACCGGCAGCTTCCACACCGATGCCAGGTTCATCGCCTCGTGGAACGCCCCGATGTTGGTCGCCCCGTCGCCGAAGAAGCACAGCGAGACCGCCCCGGTGCCGAGCGTCTGGGCGGCCAGCGCGGTGCCGCAGGCGAACGGGAGGTGGGCGCCGACCACGGCGAACGAGCCGAGCGCGCCGACCGAGACGTCGGTCAGGTGCATCGAGCCGCCCTTGCCGCGCGCACAGGCCGCCGGCCCGGCCCAGGATCTCGCCCATCGACCGGTCGAGCGGCGCGCCCATCGCGAGCACCGCGCCGTGGCCGCGGTAGGTGCAGGTCATCGTGTCGCCCTCGGCCAGGGCGGCGCACGCCCCCACCGGCACCGCCTCCTGGCCCTGGCAGAGATGCGACGACCCCCGGATCAGGTTGCGCGCGAACAGGCGCATCACCTCATCCTCGAACTCGCGGATCTCGAGCATCCGGCGGTGCAGCCGGAGCATCTCGTCGGGGGAACTCACCGCCCTATGCTATGCCCGCAATGGAGCCGGGCCCGGGAACAGGCGCGATCGTGGTCACGGGGGCCGCGAGCGGCATCGGGGCGGCGGTGGCCGAGCGGCTGCGCGGCGACGGCCACCTGGTCATCGGGCTCGACCTGCAGCCGTGCGCGTTCACGCCGGCGCTCGAGGTGGACGTGGCCGACTTCGAGGGGCACGAGGCGCTGATCGCCTCGATCTGGAAGCAGCACGGGCGCATCTGGGGCCTCGCCAACATCGCCGGCGTCTCCCTCCCCGAGACGATCGCCGACCTGACCGTCGCCGCCTACCGGCGTCAGCTGGGCGTGATGCTCGACGGCCCGATCTGGCTGGCGCGCGCGGCCGGCATGCACATGGCCGCCCACGGCGGCGGCCGGATCGTGAACATCACCTCGATCCACGGCCAGAACAGCGAGCGCGGCGCCCTCGCCTACGACGCCGCCAAGGGCGGGCTCGAGGCGGCCACGCGCACGCTTGCGATCGAGCTCGGCGAGCACGGGGTGCTGGTGAACAGCGTCGCCCCCGGCTTCGTGCGCACGAACATGTCGATCGTGAACGGGGAGAGCGAGCTCGAGAGCGACTGGTTCCGGACGGGCTTCATCGAGAGCGGCCGGCTGCCCGTGGGGCGCCCGGCGGAGCCCGCCGAGATCGCACCGCTGGTCGCGTTCCTGCTCTCACCCGAGAACACCTATGTGAGCGGCGCGCGCATCGTCGCCGACGGCGCGCTGACGGTGGGGTTCTGAGCGCATGACCGCAACGGCCGTCGCCCATGCGGGCCTGACCGTGTCCGACCTCGACGCGTCGCTCCGGTTCTGGCGCGACGGCCTGGGCATGCACGAGGCGATGAGCCAGGAGAAAGAGGGCGGCTACCTCGAGGCGGTCGTGGGCGAGCCGGGCGCGCACGTGCGCATGGTGCATCTGGAGTTCCCCGGCGGGGGGACGCGAATCGAGCTCTTCCAGTACCTGCGGCCGGCGGGAGGGCGCGTGTCCGGCCGCCCGGCCGACGTCGGGTTCGCGCACGTCTGCGTCGCCTGCACCGACGTGGACGAGCTGCTGGCACGGCTCGTCGCGGCCGGCGGCACCCCCTTCGGCGAGCCGGCCGACATCGACACCGGCGCGAACCGGGGCGGCCGGTGTGTCTACGTCCGCGACCCCGATGGGCACGCCGTCGAGCTCTTCTCACCCCCGGCCGGGAGGTAAGCGTGGAGTTCCTCGTTCACATGACGATCAACCTGCCGCCCGATCTGCCCGAGCCGCGCCGCTCTGAGCTGCTCGCGGCCGAGCGCGTGCGCGGGCTCGAGCTGATCGAGCAGGGCGCTGCTCGTCCGCATCTGGCGGCTGCCGGGCCGGTTCGCGAACGTCTCGCTCTACCGGGTCGCCGACGCGACCGAGCTGCACGCCGCGATCAGCTCGTTGCCGCTGTGGCCGTGGATGGACGTGCGAGGTCGAGGCGCTGGCGCTGCATCCGCACGAAGATGTCTGAGCGGTTTCTGGTCACGGGCGCGCTGGGGTGCATCGGCGCGTGGGTGGTGCGCCAGCTCGTCCGTGAGGGCGCGGCGGTCACCGCGCTCGACCTCGGCACCGACATTCACCGCTGGCGAGTGGGTGATGTCGGCCGACGAGATCGCGGCGGTGAACCGGGCGCAGGCCGACATCGCCGACCTGCGCGGCGCTCGAGCGCGTGCTCGACACCGAGCGGGTGACCCGCATCATCCACCTGGCGGCGCTGCAGGTGCCCTTCTGCCGGGCGGATCCTCCGCTTGGCGCGCGCGTCAACGTGCTCGGCACCGTCAACGTCTTCGAGGCCGTCGCCCGCCGCGCCGACCGCATCGGCCCGGTCGTCTACGCCTCGTCGATCGCCGCGTACGACACGAGCACGCTCTACGGCGTCTTCAAGCGGGCGAACGAGGGCACGGCGCACGTCTACTGGGCCGACCACGCGGTTGCGAGCATCGGCCTGCGGCCGCACACCGTGTTCGGCGTCGGCAGGGACCAGGGGCTCACGTCGGCACCGACCAGGGCGATGCTCGCCGCGGCGGCGGGCCGGCCCTACCGGATCCCCTTCGGCGGGCGCAGCCAGCTCCAGCACGCGGCCGACGTCGCGCGCACGTTCATCGCCGCCGCCCGCGCCGACGCCACCGGCGCGGGCGTGCACGATCTCGGCGGGCGCAGCATCGACATGGCCGACGTCGTGGCGGCGATCGTCTCGGCAGCCCCCGAGTCGGCCGGGCAACTCTCCTTCGACGACGTCCTGCTGCCGTTCCCCGAGGAGGTCGACGCGGACTCGCTTGAGGCGGCGATCGGGCCGGTCGCCGAGACGCCGTTCGCCGACGCGGTGGCCGAAACGGTGGCGAGCTTCCGCACCCTCATCGCCGCCGGGCTCATCGCCTGGGCGGACGAGCCGTCAGAACCGCGAGAGCCCGCCGAAGCTCCCGACCTGCGCCTCGGGACGTGAGGGCGCGCCGGACGGAAACTCGCCCTCGCGCAGGTAGCGCTCGTGGCAGCGCCGGAGCGCCGCGGGATCGAGCGTGACGCCGAGGCCCGGGCCGGTGGGTACCGGGAGGCGGCCGCGGCGGGGGCAGAACGGCCCCTCCTCGATGACGTCGTCGGCCGTCCAGTGCAGGAGCGCCTGGCTCGGCTCGCGGATGGGCTCGAGCGCGGCGGACACCTGCAGGTAGGCGGCGGTGGCAACGCCCGTGTCGCCGCTGTGGAACCAGAAGCCAACCCCGAGCAGCTCGCAGGCGCGGACGAACTCGACCGTGCGCCGGATCCCGCCCAGCTCGACCAGGTTCAGGACAAAGAAGTCGGGCACGCCGAGGTCGACCGCGCGGTGCAGGTCGACGTGGTGTGCCGAGAACGACATCGAGGTGTGCGGACGGAGCGCGCGCAGCTCCTCGAGGGTGTTCACCGGCTCCTCGATGTTGCGGATCGCGTACGGCTCGAGCCGCCGCAACGCCTCGCGGGCCGTGGCAACCGTCCAGCCGCAGTTCGCGTCCAGGCGCAGCATCCGCTCACCGCCGATCGCGTTTCGCACCTCACGCACCATCCTGATCTCGGTGTCCAGATCGACCGTCGCCATCTTGCCCTCGAACGTCGGCGAGTCGTACTCCTCGATCATGCGGGCGCAGTACCGAGCGATGTCGGCCGGAGTCCGCTCGCCACCATGGCCGTCACGCTCGAGCCGGAACGAGAAGTACTCCGTGAATTCGATCTCGGTGCGGACGGAGCCGCCGAGAAGCGTGGACAGAGAGCGGCCCTCGGCGCGGCCGCGCAGATCCCACAGCGCCATCTCGATCGCACCGAACCCTCGCCGCGCGGCGACGAGTCGCTCCCAGAGGTTGTAGTGCAGGTCGGGCACGCAGCGCCGCTCGCACTCGTTCAGGTCGAGCGGATCGACGCCGATGAGGCGTTCGCCCAGACGCTGAATTGTGGCGCTGCGATCGCCGTCGGCCGCCTCGCCGATGCCGGTGATGCCCTCGTCGGTCTCCACCTCGACGATCGTCTTGGTCACCGACGCGGTCGACCCGAGCGCGTAGACGTAGGGCGCGTGGAAGGGGATGTTCACCGGGGTCGCGCGGATCTCGACGATGCGCATGCGGCTACGCCCCGCCCGGCCCGAGCGGAGCCCGCACGTGCGCCGGGTAGACACTTCCGTTCCCGCTCGCCGCTTCCGCCACCAGCCGCTTGAGCGTCACGATCGGTGTCCGCGCTGTCTGCTTGCGCAGGCCGGCCAGCTCGCCGGCGAGGCGTTCGCTCTCGTCACGGTCGCCGGCAAGCAGCGCATCGCGGAGGCCACGAACGAGCTCGGGGGCCGCGTTCGCGATCGACGAGACGACGCCGTCGCCCTCCATTCCAAACGACTCCCGGATCAGCCCATCAGATCCCATGAATGCCGCGAACTCCCCGTCGCGCTCCCGCGCGAGCTCGGTCAGCTCGCGGTGGCGGTCGATGTCGCGGGTCGAATCCTTTATCCCGTGCAACCCGGCGTCCGCAAGCTCGCGCAGTGACTCGATGGCGAGGTCGTTGCCGGTGCAGCGGGGGATGTTGTAGACAAACGCCGGCGTCGTGGGAACGGCGGCAATGAGGGCCCGGAAGTGATTCACGAGCTCGGCCTGCGTGAGGGGGTAGTAGAACGGGCACACGGCGGTGACGGCATCCGCACCGAGCGCGGCCGAGCGCTGTGCCAGGTTCACCGTCGCCTCCGTGCCGATCCGGCCGACGTGCGCATACACGCGCAGCCTGCCGCCGATCGTCGCGATCGACTCCCCCAGAACCGTGAGCGTCTCCTCGTCCGTGAGAAGCGGGCCCTCGCCGGTCGTGCCGGCCGTCATCACGCCGTCGATTCCCGAGTCCGCCAGCCGGCCCAGGTGGGCCCGCAGTGCCGGGACATCAATGCCGCCCTCGGCCGTGAAGGGTGTGAGCAGGGCAGCGATGACGTGGAATTGACGAGGCATGGCCTGGATGCGGCGGCCGGAAGCCACCGCGGGTGAGCATACCAATGGGAACCGTGATATGCCCAGGGGCGAACCAACGGTTGCGCCGCCCCTTCTGGACGTGTAGCGTGACGCGGTGGCCGACATCCTTTCGCGCAGCTCTCGACCGCTGTACCAGAAGGTGTACGACCAACTGGCGGCCGAGCTGGGAAGCGGGGCGCTCACACCCGGCGACCGCTTCCCGCCCGAGCGGGAACTGTGCCAGCGCCTCGACGTCAGCCGGGTGACGCTGCGGCGTGCCCTCAAGCAGCTCGAGGTCGACGGCGTCCTTGTCTCGGCACCGCGTGGCTGGCTTGTGGCGGGAGCGCTCGAAAAGGCCCCCAACGAGCTGCTCGGGTTCTCGGAGCTGGCCCGCGCCCGCGGCCTCGAGCCCACGTCGCGGATCGTCCGCGCGGGACTGCGGCCCGCGTCGATCGACGAGGCCGATCTGCTGCGCGTCGCCCCGGGGTCGGAGCTCGTGGAACTCGTCCGGCTGCGACTGCTCGACGAGGTGCCGACTGCCGTCGACGACAGCCGACTGCCGGCGTCGCTCGTGCCGGGCCTGCTCGAACAGGACCTGGACTCGATGTCGCTCTACAGCACGCTCGAGAACGACCACGGCATCGTCGTCAGCCACGCCGACTACTCGGTCGAGGCGCGCGCGGCGGAGGGCGAGGTGGCCGAACTGCTCGGCGTCCGACCCGGCGAGCCGCTGCTGGTCGCCCGCCAGACGACCTTCGATCAGGCGGGTGTCGCCGTGCAGCACGCCCAGATCTCCTACCGCGGCGACCGCTACCGCTTCCGCGCCACGCTGGCCCGCCGCAGCGGGGCCGGTGAGCGTTGATCGCGGAGTCGCCGATCGAGCGCCAACTCGCTGCGCTGCGCCTGCGCGACCTCGACTCGGCGGTCTTCTCCCACCCCGAGACCGTCGCGAACCTGGCCGGGTATCTCGAGCCGGTCGAGGACTACCCCGTCGCCCACCCCTACGTGTCCGATCCGGCGCTCCTCGTCGTGTCGCCGACGGCCACCGTGCTCGTGGTCGCAGACGCCTACGCGGCGCTGGTCCAGGGCATCCACGCCGACCCGATCCTGGCCCGGTCGTACGACTATCTGGCCGAGCCGGACCCGCTCGCGGGCAAGGCGGAGGCACTGGCCGAGGCGCTCGCGCGCTGCGGCTGCTCGGGCGGCAGGCTGGGTGTCGAGCCCGGGTGGCTGCCGATGCGCACGGCGGACGAGCTGCGCCGGCTCGGGTTTGAGCTCTGCGACGTCGAGGCGGATGTCGTCGCCGCGCGCGCCGTCAAGCTGCCGGTCGAGATCGAGGCGCTGCGGGCCGCGGCGGCGCTCGCCGACGTCGCCCAGCGCACGGTCAAGGAACAGGCCGAGCCGGGGGTGACGGAGGCCGAACTCGCCGGGATCGCCCAGGCAGCGATGAACCGGCACGCGCGGATGCGGGTGCCCACCTTCCTCAACCTCACGACCGGCCCGGCCTCCGCCGCCCCGCCGTGGGAGCCGACCGGGCGCCGGATCCTGGTCGGCGACATCATCCTGACCGACGTCGCGCCCTGGTGCCGTGGCGCCTGGGGCGACTCGGCCAACGCCGTGGTCATGGGCACTCCCGACGCCGAGCACCGGCGCGTGTTCGACGCGCTCCGGCGGGCGCTCGACGCCGGCATCGCCGCCTGCCGGCCGGGCGTGGAGGCGCGCGAGGTCGATCGTGTCGTTCGCGAGCAGCTCGAGCCGTTCGGGGGCTACCCGCACCACACCGGGCACGCGCTCGGCGCGTCGTGGTCGGAGGAGCCGCGCCTGGCTCCCTACAACGCCCGGCGGATCCAGGAGGGGATGGTGATGGCCGTCGAGCCCTCCGTCTACCGCGCGGGCTGGGGCGGGATGCGGCTCGAGCACATGTTCCTGGTCGGGGCCGCCGGCAACGAGCTTCTGACCAAATTCGAGCACACCCTGTGACGACGTAGGAGACACGCCCGATGCGGATTACCAAGATCGAGTCGACGATGATCACCGTACCCTTCGCACGCACCGAGCTCTGGGCGTGGGGCGTCCGCGAGGGCATGACGAGCGCGGTGATCCAGGTGCACACCGACGCGGGCATCGTCGGCCTGGGCGAGTCGGTGGTGGGGTTCGGCCCGACACCGGTCGTCGTCGAGGATCTGATCGCCTCAATGGCCGACATGGTCGTCGGCCGCGACCCGCGCCAGATCGAGGTGCTGACGTCGCGGATCATCGGCGAGGGCGGCTACCACTATTTCCGCCAGACCTCGGGCCTCATCTGGGCCGGCATCGAGATGGCGTGCTGGGACATCCTCGGCAAGTCGTGCGACATCTCGGTGGTCGAGTTGCTCGGCGGACCGCTGCGCGAGTCGCTGCCCGCGATGTTCTACGTGTGGGGGAACGAGGACATCGACGGCATGGCGGAGTACGCCCGGGAGGGCGTCGCGCGCGGGTTTGGCACCTTCTACGTCAAGGTCGGGATCAACGAGGAGCGCGACGTCGAGGTCGTCCAGAAGGTGCGCGCGGCGATCGGGCCGCGGCCGCGGCTGCGGGCCGACGCCAACGAGGCGTGGACGCCCGGGACGGCCGTGCGGATGGCACGCAAGCTGGCCCCGTTCGACCTGGAGTTCATCGAGCAGCCGACCATGATGTACGACTTCGACGGCCTGCGCCACGTTCGCGACGCGGGCGGCGTGCCCGTCGCCGCCAACCAGGCCTCGTGGGGCGGCTTTGCGATCCTCGAGCTGATCAAGCGCGGCGCCTGTGACGTGATCCTCACGGATCCCCACCAGGAGGGCGGGATCTGGGGCTTCAAGAAGGCCGCCGCACTGGCAGAGGCCGCCGGCCTGCCCGTCGTCTGCCACTCGTTCGGCCCCTCGGCGATCGTGATGAGCGCAGCCCTGGCGGTCGCGTGTTCGAGCTCCAACTTCCTGCTCGCCGGACAGGCCTACCAGGATCTCGTCGATCACGACTTCGCGGCGCCGGCCCTCACGTACGAGGACGGGCGCATGCCGCGTCCCACCGGTCCCGGCCTCGGCGTCGCCATCGACGAGGCCGGGCTCGAGCGCTACGCGTCGCGGTTCCGCGAGCACGGGTACGCCGCCGCAAACGCGAACTCGGCCGCGGAGAGGATGACGTTCCCGAACCAATGACCTTCGACCTGGTGGGCGTCGGCGAACCGCTGGTCGCGTTCCTGCCCGACCGCGTCGGCCCGCTGCGCTCGGTGCCGGCCTTCGAGCGGGCCATGGCCGGCGCCGAATGCAACGTCCTCATCGGCGCCACCCGGCTCGGGCTGCGATGCGCGCTCGCAAGCCGGGTCGGCGACGACGAGTTCGGCGCCTACGTGCTCAGCGTGCTGCGCGGAAACGGCGTGGATGTCTCCCGCGTCTCGGTCGATCCGGAGGCTCCCACAGGCATCTTCTTCCGCGAGCTCTCCGCCGTCGGCCACGGCTCGAGCCCGGTGTACTACCGCTCCGGTTCGGCGGCGAGCCGAATCGGAGCGGACGATGACTGGCTCGAGCTCACCGAGCAGTGCCGGCTGTTCCTGACCACAGGGATCACCGCGCTGCTCTCGGAAAGCGCGCACGCTGCGGTTGCCGCGGCCCTCGCCCGCGCCCGCCGGGCCGGCGCAACCACCGTGTTCGATCCCAACCTCCGCCGCGGCCTGTGGGGCAGCCGCCGCGCCGGGGAACTCCTGACGCCGCTGCTCGAGCAGGTCGACATCTACATCGGCGGCGAGGAGGAGACCCGGCTCCTGCTGGCCACCGATGCGACCGGGGCCGAGCTGGCCGCGCGCGTCGCCGATCTGGGACCGAGCGAGGTCGTCATCAAACGCGCCCAGTTCGGAGCGGTTGCGGTGGTCGGCGGAGTCGTCCACACGCAGCCGCCCTATCCGACGGCGCTCGCCGATCCGATCGGTGCCGGCGACGCCTTTGCCGCGGGCTACCTGGCCACACGCCGGCCGCCTGGGTCGATCGCCGACGCACTCCGCGCCGGGGCGGTCTGCGGCGCCGCCGTGTGCGCGGGCCGTGGCGACTGGGAGACGTTCCCGCGCGCTGACGAGCTGGCGCGCGCACTGGCCGCGTGGCCAATCTCTAACCGGCGACGAACTGGTGTGACACCACCCGCCCGGGCGCGATCGTGATCAGCGCACCGAGCAACGTGCCGTCCGCGTAGTCGGAGCCGGGATTGAGGCACAGCGTCCTGCCGATGAACTCGACGCCCTGCGACTCATGGACATGCCCGTGCAGGCCGAGCAGCGGCTGATGCCGTTCGATGAACGACCGCACCGCCGTTGATCCGACCGGCGCCATCCGCGGCGCCCCAGCCTCCATCTGGACACGGAAATCGGAGTCGATGTCCGGCGCCTGGTCGAGCTTGGAGCCGTAGGGCGGTGGGTGGGCGACCAGCACCAGGTTCTCGGGGTCGGTGACCTCGGCATTCATGGCCTCCAGCCGCGCGAGCAGCGCGTCCTCATCCAGTTCCCGCGGCGTGTCCCACGGCGTCGGATTCGAGTAGCCGGTCGTCACCATCTCGTGGGAATCGTTCAGACGCACGTACCGGCCCTCGACGAACTCGACGACGTCGGAGGCTTCAAGGGGTGCGTCGATCTCCCAGAAGTCGTCGTTCCCGGGGGTGACGAAGCAGCGGATGCCGGTTCCGGCGAGGCGCTGCTCGGCGATCGCGACCCAGCCGGTGATGCTGCTCGACGACGGCGTCGATGAAGACGCTCTCCCGGTGCTCCTCGTCCTCGAGCCGCAGCAGCTCGTCGCGGTCGCCCACCACCGGGTAGGCGCCGTGGTCGCGCACCGACTGCTCGAGTGCCTCCCGCTCGTCCTCGCCGATGTCGGTGTAGACGTGGTCGTTGAACGTCGCGCTCCATCCGCGTGGCGTCCGCTCGATCGGCACCAGGCTCTTGCCGGTGATGTCGCCGCCCAGGATCAGGGCGGATGCGCCGTAGAACTTGCCGGCGTTCAGGAACTTGCGAAAGCACACGTCCGAGCCGTGGATGTCCGTCGTGAAGAAGAGCTTGGTCGTCGCACCCTGCGACGGCCGAGCGCGCCGCAACCTCATCGCGGGGACGTCATTCCGGCGGGATCACCCGGTAGGCGAGGTCGATGTCCACGCCATGCTGGCGCCGGAACGCCCGCACGCCGAAGTACCAGATCGCCGCGACGACGAAGAGGCCGATCCCGAGCGCCTCCGTGGCGTGGAAGTGCTTGATCCCCAGCGCCTCGTGGAAGTAGAGCGTGAGGAAGATCAGGCCGCCGCCGATCACGGCGCAGATCGCACCGACCACCGGCAGCACCTCGATGCCGCCCAGGCGCCACTCCGCCTGCGAGCCCTTGTAGAGGTCCGGCCGGCGGAACTTGATCAGCAGCGCCGAGATCCCGACGAACAGGATCGGCATGTACCCGAACAGGGCGATCAGCGCGAAGATCTGGGAGAAGCTCGCGTAGTACGCGGCCAGAGCGGCCGTCGCCGTCGTCGCGAAGAAGGTGATGACGATCGCCACGGACGGCGTGTGCCGGTTCTCGTCGACCCGCGATACCCAGCCGGGGAGAAGGCCGTCGAGCGACCAGGTCATCAAGCGCTCGCTGCACCATCGCAACGTTGATGTAGGAGCCAGGGATCCACCAGCCGAGGAAGGCCAGGGCCAGGAGCGAGACCACGATGGTGTTCCCTGCGATCAATGCCGTGAAGTATGCATAGCCGGCGGAGCCCACCAGGCCCTGCGAGGGCGCGAAGTTGCCCGCGAGCGACGAGACGAAGAAGTTGTAGCCCACGGTGTGCAGGAAGACGACGACGACCAGGATCACGATCCCGCTCTGCACGACTCCCGTTCCGACCATCGCCCAGAGCTGGCGCTTACGCCGGCCACCGCCGCGGAACTCCGACGCCGTGTAGGTGCCCCAGAACAGCCAGATGCTGTTGATCGACCAGTAGTACAGGGCGCCCAGCGTCGCCTTCGACGAGTACCCGTCCACCGATGGGTATAACCCCGACCCGTGGGCGGCGGCGACCGTCTTGGCGTAGGCGTTGCGGCCGCCGACGTGGTTCACGGTGGACACGAAGCTCGAGTGGCTCGTGAAGAGCAGGATCAGGAACGAGACCGCGAGGCCGCCCACGCCGATCAGGAACAGCACCGTGATGAACCGGAACGCGATCGCCGTGCCCATGTAGGACAGGATCGACATGATGGCGAGCGAGATCACGGCAACGATGAACACCGTGGTGCGATGTGTCGGCGAGAAGTCCGCCCCCCAGCGCACCAGCGTGCTCGATCCCGTCGTCACGCCGATCACGGAGAGCGCGGGCGAGATGCCCTGGGTGGCCATGAACGTCGCCCACAGGCCGGCGCCGAGCGCGGGCGAGATGACGCCGCCGATGTTCGCCGCCAACCCAATCCACGGCTTGAGGACGCGCGTGTTGTAGGTGTAGTCCCCGCCCAGGCGCGGCATCGCCGCCGCCATCAGCGCGAAGGTCGCCCACACGAAGATGCCGAACAGCGGCGCCAGGATCGCCGTCAGGTAGATGTTCGAGAGCGGGAAGACCAGAAGCGCGAAGAGACCAAAGATGATCACGCCCACCGGCGGCCCCGACGTCGCGTTGAAGACCGACTGGTCGAGCATGGGGATCTCGCGCACCATGCCCGTCGCCTTGCGGGTGTAGATCGGGAGGTTGGCGGGCTCCGGGGGCGTTGCGGTGCTCATTGGCGAGACCTCCGGTCGTGTCGGGCGACCTTGTCGCGTGCCACCGCGGCAATAGTCCACCACTAAGACAAAATGAATACCAGAATTGACCCTAACAGGACCGGTCGCATGCCGTCAAGCGGCCGATTCAATGCCGAAAGAGACCGCCGCAATTGCGGCCGCCGGTGGTAGGGTCGTGGGCGTGAGGGGGGCACGAGCGCAGCTGGTGGTGGCCGTTGCGGCGGCGAGCGTCCTGCTCGGCGGAGGCACCGTGCGGGCGGCCGCACCCGCGCCCGCGGCGGCCCATGTCGCCACCATCAAGGTCGCCCAGTTCAACTGCGACATCTCCGACGAGTACCCGCTCATCCCCGCATCGCTGGTCGCGCGCGCCATCAGGAAGAGCGGCGCCGACGTGGTCGGGATCGAGGAGGGCGGCGGCGAGATCCCGCAGATCGCGCACGCGCTCGGCTGGCGCTACTACGACGTGCGCATGCAGATCGTCTCGCGGCTGCCGCTGGTCGATCCACCCGGCGGCGGCGGCCTCTACACGTTCGTCCAGGTCTCGCCGGGGCGGGTCGTCGCGATGGAGAACGTGCACCTGCCGTCGTACCCGTACGGGCCGTACTGGGTCAAGGACGGCAAGACCGCGGCGCAGGTGATCGCGATGGAGCGCAAGGTGCTCCTGCCGAAGATCGAGCCCGACCTGGCCGCCGCCCGCACGCTGCACGCGAGCGGCATCCCGGTGTTCCTGACCGGCGACTTCAACTCGCCCTCCTACCGCGACTGGACGAAGGCGACGGTCGGCACCCGCCCCTACCTCGATTACCCGGTGCGCTGGCCGGTCTCGGTCGCGGTCGAGCAGGCCGGCTTCACCGACTCGTTCCGGGCGATCTACCCCAACCCGGTCAAGACGCCGGGCCTGACCTGGCCGGTGCACCGCACGCACCCCGGGCATCGAGAACTTCGGCCGCGCGCCCAAGGACCGGATCGACTTCGTCTACGCCGACGGGGCACAGACGATCGCAAGCCACATCATCGGCGAGCCGGGAGCGCCCGGCACGTCGGGCACCGTCTCGCCGTGGCCGTCCGATCACCGTCTGGTGGTCTCGACGTTCCGGGTGCAGGGCGCGACCCCGCCGACGCTCGTGACCGTGCCGAGCCGGCGGGTGTTCACCGGCGACCGGGTGCCGGCGGCGTTCCACTCGAGCGGCGCGGCGGCCGGCTCGGTGGCGATCGAGCGTCTGGGCGGGGGCCACGCGACCGTCGTCGCGAGCCGGCACGTCAGCGCCACGGCCGCGCGCGGGCATCGGCACCGACGGCGTTCTCGAGCCGCGACTGGACGCCCGGCGCCTACGAGGCGGTGCTGCGGGGCACGAACGGGCAGGCGCTCTCGGCGTTCCCGTTCTGGGTGGTCGCGCGAGGCACGCCGCCAACCGTGCAGACCTCGCAGGCAACGTACGCGCCCGGCACGCCGATCCGCGTCACCGTGCGCGGTGCCCCCGGCGATCGCTGGGACTGGCTCGGCATCTACCACCGCGGCGCCAACCCGCTCGTGGCGTCCTACCTGCTGTGGACGTACACGCACTCGACGGTCGACGGCAAGGTCTGGCTGGGAGCCGACTCCACGGGGCCGTGGCCGCTCCCGGCGGGGAACTACAGCGTCTACCTGCTGCGCGACGACCTCTACGTCAAGCTCGCGGGCGCGAACTTCCGCGTGCGCTGAACTGTCCGGGTGTATGGGGGACTGTCCCCGCTTGGTCGGTTCATGGTCGGAGGGGACTGTCCCCGGTTTGTGGGGACAGTCCCCGCTTGGTTTCTTCGCGCCGCCACCCGGCGTCACAACTCCGTGCCAAAACACACCGCCACACCAACCGGGGACTGTCCCCGCTTGTAGCGCCCGCTTGTAAGCGGCGCCCGGCGGGCCGGGACGCTTGCTCTATGGCGTCTAGCATCCACGGCCGGTGGGTACCGATCGGCCGACCCCGCACGACGAGCTCCTGCGCATGTCCGACGCGGCGCTCGTGGCGCACGCTCGCGAGCGAATCGGCGCCGGCGAGGTGGGCCTCGAGACGGCCAAGCGCTGCGTCGCGCTCGTGTTCGAGCGCAACCGCGACATGGTGCGGTCGTACTGCGCCGGCAAGGTCGCGATCGTGGACGTCGACGATCTGGCGGAGGAGGCGTACGAGCGCTTCGTGCGCACCGTCTACCTCCGCACGGAGCCGATCGAGAATCCCTCCGGCCTGCTCATCTTCATGGCCAAGCGGGTGATCGCCACCCATTACGAGCGCCGCAAGCCGGCCACCGCGCCGCTCGACGATCTGCGCGAGGTCACGGTCAACGAGGACGGCTACGACGAGGCGGCGGCCGGCGAGGTGGTCGCCCAGCTGCTCGGCTGTCTCACCCCGCGGCAGCGCGACGTCGTGTGGGCGCGGGTGTACGGCGGATACACCAGCGCCGAGATCGGCGAAAAGCTCGCGATCAGCCCGGGCAACGTGGATGTGATCTTCTTCCGTGCCATGGCCCGGTTGCGAGACGAGGTGGGGCAATGAACGCCGAGGAGCGGTTCACGGAGTTCGTCGCCGCCTGGGAGCGAGGTGAGCGGCCCGACCCAGCGAAGGCGATCGTCGTTGCCGGCGAGGGCGATCGCGAGCCGCTCGCTGCGATGATAACCGCCTACCTGGCCGCGCACCCGCGCAGCGACGTCTCGGCCGAAGACGTCGACGCCCGTGCCGCGTACCCAAGCAGCGAGCCGCCGCCCGAGGCGTGGCCGGTGCTCCTGCCGGAGCTGCGGGCGCGCAGGCGGACGACCCGAAGCGCGCTGGTCGCCGCCCTCGCCGCGGCGCTCGGGTTTCCCGATGCAAAGGAGCAGGTCGAGGAGCACGTCCATGCGCTCGAGACGGGGCAGCTCGAGCCGCGCCAGGTGCGACCGCCGGTGGTGGCGGCACTCGCGCGGATCCTGGAGGTGCCCGAGGCGGTGCTCGAGCGCGGCCGCCGGATGACGCCTCCCGCCGCTCAGATGCAGTCCCTCGCGCTCTTTCGGCGCGAGTCGACTCTCGCCGCATGCGATGGAATCCGCGCCGACGCCACCCAGCGAGGTGAAGCCGATACCCGAGATCGACGACCTCTTCACCGGCGCCGATGGATGAGATCGAGGCCGCCCGGGCGGCGCTTGCCCGCTTCACCGACACCTACGCCTGCACGGCTCCGCCGGTCGACGTCGAGGAGCTGGCCGGGAGCCTGTGCCGGCTGCGCGTCCGCGACGCCGACGACCTGTGCCCGATCGCCGGCATGCCCGCCAAGACGCCGCTCTCCGGCGTGCTCTTGCCCGCCCGGTGGGAGATCTGGGTGCGGCGCGACGAGCCCGGCCCGCGGCGCCGCTTCACCGTCGCCCACGAGGTCGGCCACCACCTGCTTCACTCCGACGGCGCAGCGGTGCTGTGCCGCCCCGCCGACGTGGAGGCGGCGACGGGCGACGAGCGCGCCCGCGAGCGCGAGGCCAACCGCTTCGCCGCCGAGCTCCTGATGCCCGAGCCGCTCGTGCGCGAGCACGCCGACCGCGACGGCCCCGACCCGATCGCGCTGGCCGAGCGCTTCGGCGTGTCCGACGTCGCCATGGGCTACCGGCTGGTCAACCTCGGCTACCTGACCGCGCTGCCCGTCGCGATCCAGGCCGAGCTCGACCGGCTGGCGCTGACCGCCGGTGTAAGAACGCGCGCGCCGCGGCGGACATCCCCTTCGACACCACCGTCGAGAGGACGCCGCACCATGCCGATCACCCTGCCAGTCCAGCCGGACGCGCCCATCACCCACCGGGGCATCACCGTCGTGCCGCTCTTCCCGCGCTGCAACCCGAGCGCCGAGTACACGACGCTCGCGACCGCCATCCGCCGCGGCTTCCGCGTCGCCGAGGCAAGCGACGAGGGCAGCGTGCCCGAGCTCGTGGTCACCAACCCGCTGGCCGACCTGGTGCTGCTCTACGACGGCGAGGAGCTGATCGGCGCCAAGCAGAACCGGATCCTGAACCTGACCGTGCTGGTCGCCGCCGGAGTCGGTCACCCCGATCCCGGTGAGCTGCGTCGAGGCCGGCCGCTGGCAGCGGCGCTCGGCCACGTTCGCCTCGGGCGCGCACACCGCCGGGCCGGAGCTGCGCCTGCGCAAGGCGCGGGCGCTCGGGGTCGACGCGATGGCCCGCGGCGTCGCCCAGACCGAGGTGTGGGACGCGGTCGCCGCGCAGGCCCTCCACCACGGCGTCCACTCCCCCACCTCCGCGATGGCCGACACCTTCACCCACCGCGAGCCGCTGCTCGACGAGCTGCGCGAGGCGTTCCCCGCGCTCCCGGGGCAGTGCGGCATCGCCCTCGTGCTGCCCGATAACCACGTCTGCCTCGACTACCTGTCGCGGCCCGACGCCTACGCCGACCATCACGGCAAGCTGCTCGACGGCTATCTGCTGGACGCCCTCGGCCACCTCGACCGGGCGGCCGGCAAGCCGACCCACCTGAACCGGCTGCTGCACCGGCTGACGCTGGTCACCCCCTCGCGGCAGCCCTCGGCGGGTCTCGGCATCGACATCCGGGCCGAGGCGCAGAGCGTGACGGCGACCGGGCTAGAGCTCGACGGCGAGCTGCTCCAGCTCTCGGCGTACGCGTGAGCGACGATTGCCACTAAGCTCCGGCCGGGCAATATGGGATTGACGCTGCACGTGGGCGCCCGCTCGAGCGGGATCGACCGCATGCTCACCGACAGGTGGCGCGCGGGCGGCGGCCTGCTGGTCGCACGCGATGACCACTCACTCGGCCAGGCGCTCGATATCGCCACCGCCGATGGGGCCGTGTGGGGCTGCCGGGCGGGAGCGTTCGCCATGCTGTTCGGGCGCACGCGCGAGCTGGCCGGCCTGCCCGACCCCGAACGGCGCGACGGCCTCGCACTGCGCTGTGCGATCACCGAGGCGCTCGACCCGCCCGGCGCCGGGCACGTCGGCGCGCTGGAGCGGCTGATCCTCGAGCTGCGGGCGGGCCGGGCGACGCCCGCGGAGTTCACGGCCGCTGCGGAGGCGGCCGACTCCGCGGCCCTGCGCACGGCGGCGCGGGTGTACGCCGCCGTGGCCGACATTCCCTCGCCGGATGCGCCGGAGTGGGAGACGGTCGACGGTGCGGCGACGGTCGAGATCGGCTCCGTCTACCTGGTCGGGTTCGACGACTATGCGCCGGTCGAGTGGGCGCTCCTGTGCGCGCTGGCAGGTCGAAACCCTATCGAGGCGGGCCTCGCGTATGAGGTGGGTCGCAAGGTCTTCGATGCCCGCCACGAGCGCGTCGCACGGTGGATGGCCGAGGCGGACAGCGTCGAGCACCACGGCCCCGCCGTGCCCGCAGACGGCATCGGCCTGCTGGAACGCCACCTGTTCGAGAAGCACGCCCCCGCCTCCGCCGAGGGTGTCGAGTGGCTCGAGGCGGCCGGCACCGATGTCAGCCACCGTATGGCGGCCGAGCGGGTGGTGACCGTGCTTCGCGCCGGCACGCCCCCGGATCGGATCGCCGTGGTGGCGCCGCGCCTCTTCGAGCACCTGGGTGGACTGCGCGCCGCGCTGGCCGAGGCGGGCGTGTCCAGCCGCCACCGGGTGCGACGGCCGTTTGCCGCCTCGCCCCTCGCGCGCGCGCTGGTGTCGCTCTTTGCCTTCGCGCTCGAGGACGACGGCCCGGAGTCGGTCGACCGGATCGTGGCGTGGCTCCGCAGCCCCTACTCCGGGGCACCGGTGGCCGAGGTGGATCGGTTCGAAGCGGACATGCGCCGCGGCTCGCCGAAGACCCGCGGCCAACTGATGGCGCGTTGGGACGGCGAGGCACTCAAGCCGGCGATCGCGCTTCGCGGTCTGCGCGCACAGCCGCTGCGCAGCCAGGCGGCGTTTCTCGTCAAGATCGGGCGCGAGCGGCTGGCGCTGGCGGCATCAAGCCCACCCACGGCCACCGACCTGCTCGACGACTCCGCGCTCGCGGTGCTCGGCGGCGCGGCCGGCGAGCTGCCCGAGGACGACCGCCCCCAGGGCCGCGGCGACGTGCTGCCGGGCCGGCTGGGAGCGCTCCTGGCCGATCTCGGCTTCACCGAGCAGGCGGGCCCGGCGGGAGCGGTGGCGCTGCTCGACCTCTCGCAGGCGCTCCGCCGCGGTTCCAAGGGGCCAG
Organism: uncultured Actinomycetes bacterium; assembly: GCA_963732075.1. Taxonomy (GTDB): domain Bacteria; phylum Actinomycetota; class Thermoleophilia; order Gaiellales; family JAICJC01; genus JAICJC01. The sequence goes on from CAVSYD010000003.1 coordinate 1,407,975, forward strand.
CCACCTATGAGACTCTGTTGTAGCCGAGCAAGGCGGCGGCGACCTCGCGCAGGGTCTCGCGAAGTCGCGCGGGCGGCTGTGCTGCGCCTACGGTGACCGCGATCTCGGCACCGTCCAGCGTCATCGCGAGGGTGTTGACGATCTCTTCGGTCGGCAGTAGCGGGTGAAATAAACCGTCACTGATGCCTTGCTCGATCGCCGCGCGGGTTGGTGACCGCCACTCGTCGTAGCTCGCGGCAATCGACCTGCGGAGCTCTGGGTCGCGCGAGGATGCGGCGCAGAACTCAAAGTAGATCGTTGCGCTATCAGCGATTCTCTTGACGTCTACCCCGTTGTCGATCAGAGCTTGGATCCTTCCCCAGGGATCCGTCTGCGAGGCTGCAACCGCCCCCCATGCTTGTGCTCTTCGGTGATTTCGGTGGTGGAATGTTTCGCTGAGAAGGGTCTCTTTTGAGTCGAAGTAGTGCTGCACCATCCCGATCGACACTCCCGCCCGGTCCGCAATGTCACGAAGTCGCGCACCACCGAGACCCTGCTCAATGATGACCTCTTCGGCAGCCTCCATGATCCGAAGTCTCTGGTCTGCACCACGTTCGCGGCTTTGAGACCGGGAAAAGACACCCCCATCGACCGTGCCCAGGATCTGCGCTTTTCGATCGTCCGTCATGACGGCAACAGCCTACCCGACTCGTACACCACCACGGGTCGCCCGCTAAGGCGTGGCGAGCTCCGGGGGGATGCGAAACTGAGTGAGGTCGTCATAGTGACGACCGTATACGTATGGCAAATAGGTGTCCGGATCCGCCAACTCGGTCACACTGACAACTTCATATATTGGCGTGTCCACCACGTGCGCCGCCTCAGCAACACTGAGAATGGGGATTGTATCTAGCGGGTCAAAGGGCGACCCCGCGAAGCGGACCTCCGCTTCGGCGGAGCGTTCGATCGCGTGGTCAGACCGAACACTGAGTCGGACGAGTCGTGGATTGTATTCGAGTCCGATACCGTTGGCCGCAGGGTAGGCCTTTACCTCAAAACATAGCCCGCTCGACGCCGTCCTGGCCGGATCGCCGCGAAGCGTCGCGGCGATTTCGATTAGTCGCACGCCGTTGCGTTCCGCAAACGCGTGTACGGAGCTGGGTCCACGATAGTATCCAATATCGCCGCGCTTCTTGACTTCGCCCCAGACTTCGCGACCCCACGTCACGGGCGTGTCTCCGGTGACGATCATCGCTACATTGTAGAGACCGACATCCATCCCGTCAGTGCAGGTCACATATACGCTGGCTGTGTCGAACTCACCGCAACATGCGCTCTGCCACCGACCTACAGAGACGATCGCCGACGGGTCGTTAGTCGGCTGTAAACATGGGGGAAGGACGTAATCTATGAAGTCCGCACTTGTCGCAAAGCGAACCCGCACGCCATCGAGCAGCCACCTTGGTCGCGCAAAGAGTCTTTGGATCGCGGCGCACTCTTGCGGGGTCTTTACAAATGCCATCGATGCCTTTCCGTCTCAGTCTCGGACAGTTGTAGCCACTATGTGAAGTAGACCTCGCGGAAGCCGTATTGACTGAGCGGAGCGCCGGACTTGTCGGGGACGAACCCGCTGACCTTGTTGCTGTAGGCATCGATTACGTTGGCGAACCCCCAGATAATGTAGCCGCCTTCGTCGTAGTCGATCTGCATGCATTCTGCGAGTATCTGGGATCGCTTTGATTCATCGAGCGTCCGTAGGGCTTCGCCGAACAGCCGATTGAACCGTGGGTTGTTGAAGTGGGTCTCGTTGTAGGAAGACGTTGGCAGCTCCGACTCGGCAATTTGGGGGATGTAGTTTCGCGTGAACCAGAAGGTCTGCGAGAATGTCCAACTTAGATAGTGTGCATAGAATCCGTTGGCCGGAAGATTTTGTACGTTGATTGTCACGCCTGCTTGGCTGGCTTGGGCTGCGAAGGACGTCGCGGCCTCGAGGACGCCTCCGGCGAGCCCGTCCGAGGTATTTAGGGTGACCGAGAGGCTTGGGTAGCCGGCCTGCTTGAGCAGGCTCTTGGCTTGTGGAATGTCTTGGTGGCGCTGCGGGAGGTTCGGATAGGCTGGGTCGTATGGCGCCCACATGTCGTTGCCGACCCGACCATACCCGGAGAGCGCCTGCTCGATCGTCTGGGGGCGGTCGATGAGCAGCCGCATCGCTTGGCGGACGCGGACGTCTTTGAACGGTGCTTGATCTGTTCGCATTGTGAAGGGGATCGAGCCGCCGGTCTGAGAGTTCAGAACTGAGAGTCCGCTTTGGTTGTGAATTGCAGAGATCTGGGCGGCTGGGAGGCCGTCTATGGCGTCAAGTTGCCCACCGAGGAGCGCGTCGACTCGGGCGCTCGCTTCGGGAAAGTCGGTGATGGTGACTTCATCAACGTAGGGTTCGCCGTGCCTCCAGTAGTGCTGGTTCTTGGTGAACACGCTTTGCTGGCCGGGCGAGAAGCTTTTGTACTTAAATGGGCCGGTGCCGACTGGGTGCTTTGGGTCGTAGCCTACCGGCACGATGCCGTTGTAGTACTGCGCAAAGGAGTCCGCCAGGACCGAGTATGGGTAGTGAAGTGGAAGGCGGAGGGTTAGGTTGTCGATAACCTTCATAGCCTTAGTATCGATCATTGCAAGGGAGTTAGCGCCGTCCTTGGGTAGCTTGGGGTCCACAATCCGCGCGATGGAGAAGGCGACGTCTGCTGCCGTGAGCGGCTTTCCGTTATGAAAGACGACGTCCGGGCGAAGGCGCACGGTCCAGACATCGGCGGTCGCGTTCGGGGCGATCTCTTCTGCGAGGGCGTACGCGAACCTGAAGTCGTGGGTGTATCCGGCGAGGCAGTCGTGCAATTGGTGGCAGCGCGCGATGCTCGGATAGCCGACGGACGATCCGAGGTGGGCGTCGAGTGTCTCGGTCGGACTGCCGCCGGTCGAGCCGACGCGCAAGGTCCCGCCGCGCCGTCGCGTACCGGTGGAGACCGCACTACTCGACGACCCGCTGGAACCGCATGCCGCCGCCAGCGCCGGGGATCCGAGGAGGAGTCCCGATGCTGCGGCGCGGCGGATAAGGCTGGCGCGCGTCAAGCCTGCGGAAATGCCGATCCCGTGATCACCGATGCGATGGGGTGGGTCGCTCACAAGTCCTCCCGTGTCAAAATAATACGGTAATATTGCATGCCATGACCGCCCCGTCAACCCCAACAGCGTCCGAGGCCAACTTTCGGCCTAGTCCGGTCTTGGTGACAGGAGCCGGATCGGGGATCGGACAGGCGACCTGCCGACTGTTCGCGTCCAGGGGCCATCCGGTCGCCGCCGCGGACGTGCGCCTAGACGAGGCCGAAATCACACGAGCGGCAGTCGAACGCGCCGGTGGCGACGGCATCGCGATTCATGCCGACGTCACGTCCGGCAAGTCGATGGATGATGCAGTGACAGCGACCCTTGCCCAATTTGGTGACCTCGGCGTGATTGTCGCCAGCGCGGGCGTCGCCGCAGTCGGAACCGCTACAGAACTCACCATCGATCAGTGGGATCGCCTTCTAGCCGTCAACTTGACCGGCGTCCTGCATACAGCTCGCGCCGCCCTCCCAACCCTCATCGACCGTGGTGGCGGCTCGATCGTTGTCGTCGCGTCCGACGCTGCTATGCGCGGAGCCACCGGATTTACCGCCTACTGCGCAAGCAAGCACGGGGTCCTCGGGCTCGTGCGATGCCTCGCCCTCGACTACGGCGCCTTCAGCGTGCGCACAAACGCCGTCTGCCCAAGCTTCACGGCCACCCCCATGGCCGCCCAGATCCTCGACGACCTCTCACTCGATCGAACCAGCTACGAGCAGTCACGACAACGTGGCCGCTTCGCCACCCCAACCGAAGTTGCATACGCAATCGCACACCTCGCGAGCCCCGAGGCGTCCTACACGAACGGCCTCGCCTACGCGCTCGACGCTGGCCTCACCGCCGGATAAGCGTGCCAGGTCAGCGCGCTCGCGTGCAGTGCTCGTCGCGTCCATCTCGTGGGTGAACGTCGCTCAGAGCCTCGGCGCTACCGAGTCGAGGGCGTGCCCAATACAGCGTCACCCCTAGTCGCTGCCCAAGATGTCCACCGGTCGGGCCGGGCGGTTGCCGCCAAACAAACTGGTCCGAGCGGGTGATTGCCCAGTCGGTCGATGTTGATCGCCGGCACCGAGGGGCACCAGGTGGCCAGACACACAACCGGGGTAAACTTACCCGCCGCGCCCCGCGCCATACTCACCACCCCCAGGAGGACTCCCATGGACGTCGAGCCCAACAAGACCGCCGTTGTCCTGATCGAGTACCAGAACGACTTCACCTCCGAGGGCGGAGCGCTGCACGGCGCCGTCAAGGGCGTCATGGACGACTCGGGGATGCTCGCCAACACCCGGCGCGTGGTCGACGAGGCCCGCAAGGCCGGCGCGACGATCATCCACGCGCCGATCACCTTCGCGCCCGGCTACGGCGAGCTCGGAAACCCTGACAACGTCTACGGCATCCTCAAGGGCGTCATCGACTCCAATGCCTTCGTCAAGGGCACGTGGGGCGCCGAGATCTGTCGATGAGATGGCCCCGCAAGGGGACGACATCGTCGTCGAGGGCAAGCGCGGCCTCGACACGTTCGCGACCACCAACCTCGACTTCATCCTCCGCAGCCGCGACATCGAGACCGTCGTCCTCGGCGGCTTCCTCACCAACTGCTGCGTCGAGTCGACGATGCGCACGGCCTACGAGAAGGGCTATGACGTCATCACGCTGACCGACTGCACCGCCGCCACCAGCGCCGAGGAGCAGAAGGCCGCCACGGCGCAGGACTACCCGATGTTCTCCCAGCCCATGACGAGCGACCAGGTGGTCGGCGCCCTCAAGGGCACAGCGGACGTCGTCAAGGCCTAACGCGGCACGAACTGCCACACGACAAGCGCCACGGCATAGATCGCGGCGTACGCCGCCACAAGCCCCTGCACCACCAGCGGCCCGACCTCGCGGACGGTGAACTCGGTCGTCCGTAGCCACACGAGCTTCGTCAGCTCCCCGCCCAGCATCAATAGGCAGAACACCGACAGGATCCCGCCCGGCCCCGGAACCGCCAGCAGCGCGTAGAGCAGCCCCAGGTGGGCGAGATTGTTGAAGACGACGAAGACCATCGCCGTGATCTCGCGCTCGATCAGGCGGTCGCCGATCGCCGCGATGAGCCCGAGCTCGGCGACGCCCAGCAGCGCCAGCTCGAAGATGCGGATTCCCGAGGGCGAGTGCAGCGGCCGGTCGAGGGCGTGAGCGAACGCGATGTAGGCGCAGACGAAGGCGACCGCCTTGACGCCGGTCTCGGCCCAGCCGAGCGGCCCGTACTCGCCGACATGCCAGCCGCTATCGGCGGTCTCGGCCATCGGCCCGATTGTGGCACACGTGGCCGAGAGTCGCTAGGCGGCGACGTCGACCTTCAGCCGCCGCGGCATGCCGAACGACGACGTCTCGAGCCATCCCCGCAGGGCTTCGGCGGGGACCGGGGAGCCGAAGTGGAAGCCCTGGGCCGCGTCGCAGCCGTACTCGATCAGCCGGTCCATGGTCGTCTCGTCCTCAACGCCCTCGGCCACCACCTTCACGCTCAGGTTGTGCGCCAGATCGATGATCGACCGCACGATCACGGCCTTCTCGTCGGACGCAAGCATCGTCGTCACGAACGACCGGTCGACCTTGATCTCGTCGACGGGCAGCTGCTGGAGGTAGATGAGCGACGAGAATCCGGTGCCGAAATCATCGATCGAGAGCCCCTCACGCATGGCTTCGAGCCGGCCCAGAAGACCGGGCTGGCCGGGATCGATCAGCGCGCTCTCGGTGAGCTCGAACGTCAGCTTCTCGGGCGGGATGCCCAGGGCGGCCGTCAGCCGTTCGACCGTCTCGAAGAGCTGTGCGTCCTCGGCGAGGCAGCGGGCGCCAACGTTCACCGCCATGGTCAGGTCGAAGCCGTCGTCACGCCACGCCCGCAGGGCGCGCAGGGCCTCGTCGATCACCCACATCGTGATCGGGACCATCACCTGATTGCTCTCGAGGCCGGGGATGAACTCGTCGGGCATGAGCAGCCGCCCGGAGGGGTGGTTCCAGCGCAGCAACGCCTCCACTCCGGTCACCTCGTGCGTCTTGAGGTCGACCTTCGGCTGATACAGCAGGACGAGCTCGCCACGCTCGACGCAGTGGCGCAGGTCGGCGAGCAGCGCCAGCCGGCGTGCGGGGATGTCCTCCTGCTCGGTGGCGAACATGGCGTAGCCGCTGCCGGTCTTCTTGGCGTCGTACATCGCCAGATCGGCGCGCCGAAGGAGGTCGTCGATGTTGTCGCCGTGATCCGGGACGAGTGTCATCCCGATGCTCGCCTTGACGTCGATGCTGTTGCCGTCGAGAAGGAACGGCGTCTCGAGGGCCTGCAAGACCTTCCACGCGACGGTGGCCGCCCCGGCCAGGTCGGTGCCGCCGATCGGCAGGATCCCGAACTCGTCGCCGCCGAGCCGCGCCACCGTGTCACCCTCGCGGAGGCAGCCGACCAGGCGTTCGGCGACGAGCCTCAGCAGGCGGTTGCCCTGCTGGTGTCCGAGCGTGTCGTTCACCTGTTTGAACCCGTCCAGATCCATCACGAGCAGGGCCAGCGGCTGCTTCAGCCTCAGGGCTGCACGGATCGCAATCTGCACGCGGTCGCCGAAGAGCACCCGGTTGGGGAGATCGGTCAGATCGTCGTGCAGGGCCTGATATCGCAGCGAGTCGGTGTGGGTCTGGCGCTCGAAGATGTCGCGCAGGCAGCCGATGTGCACCTTCCGCGTCTCGAACTGGACATCGCTCAGCTCGAGCTCGATCGGGAATGTCGTGCCGTCCTTGCGGCAGCCGACGGCCTCGACCGACCGGCCGCCCGTGTCCTGCAGCAGCGTTGCCGGCCCCTCCCGATCCCGCGGGACGACGATCGTCGAGAACAGCTGCCCGATCGCCTCGTCCTCGTCGTAGCCGAAGAGCACGATCGCCGCCCGGTTGAATGATTCGATCACACCATCTGCGCTGATCGTGACGATGCCGTCGGCCACGTTGTCGAGCACTCGCTCCAGCCGGCGCGCCTTCAGGTGAAGGTCGACGAAGACCGTGACCTTGGCCCGCAGGACGGCCGGCTCGATCGGCGCGAAGATGAAGTCGACCGCGCCGCTCGCATAGGCCACCGGAATGTCGGCCTCGTCCTTCGCGTGTGCGGTGGTGAAGATGATCGGGGTGTGCTCGGACTCGCGGCGCATGCGGATGAGCCTGGCGGTCTCGTAGCCGTCCATGATCGGCATCTGGACATCCAGCAGGATCACCGCGAACGATCGCTTCATCACCTCGCGCAGCGCGGCCTCCCCTGACCCGGCCTCGATTGTCGTATGGCCGAGCTGTTCGAGGATCGAGACGATCGCCAGGCGCTTCGCCGCGTTGTCGTCGACGACGAGGATCACTGCGCCCGACTCCGGCTGGCTGGGACTCGTGGCGACGGCGGACACTACAACCGGCCACCGGTCGGAACCTGCGCGCCGGGGCGTGGCTCGAAATACGGCCGCAGTATGGCCAGAAGCTCCCCGGCATCGACCGGCTTGGGCATGTAGTCGTTGGCGCCTGCGGCGATGCACCGCGCACGCTCGCTGCCCATCACCTTCCCGGTCACCGCGATGATCGGAAGGTCGGCGCACCCGGGCCGCATGCGGATCGCCGCCATCGACTCGTAGCCGTTCATGACGGGCATCATGATGTCCATCAGCACGATGTCGATGTCGGATCGCTGGTCAAGCACGGCGAGGGCCTCGGGTCCGCTCTCCGCCGCGACGACCTCGAGGTTTCCGCGCTCGAGGAGCGCGGTCAGCGCGAAGATGTTGCGGTAGTCGTCGTCAACGACCAGCACCGTGGTGCCGGCGGCGGAGCCCTTGTAGAACTCGCTGATGACGGACGGCTGCGGGTGATCGGCGTCGACGATCACCCGCAGCGTCGGGGGGCTCGATCGAGTGCCACGAAGGTCGAGCGGCAGGTGGACGGTGAAGGTGCTGCCCTGTCCGGGCTCACTCGCGAGGCTGATCTCCCCGCCCAGAAGCCCGACCAGGCTGCGGCTGATCGAGAGCCCGAGGCCGGTGCCGCCGTACCGGCGGGCGGTCGTGCCGTCGGCCTGGGCGAAGGCTTCGAAGATGGGGTTGTGCAGGTCGGTCTTGATGCCGATGCCGGTGTCGCGGACACTGATCGCCATCACGGCGTCCGCGCGGACGAGCTGCTCGCAGTCCCGGCTCCAGCCACCCGGGCTCAGGTCGAGGCGCACCGCAACCTCGCCGTGGCTCGTGAACTTGAAGGCGTTCGACACCAGGTTCGTGAGCACCTGGCGCAGGCGATGCGGGTCGGTGGTGATGGTCGCGGGCAGCCGCGGGTCGAGCTCGACCGAGAACCGAAGGCCCTGCGTATCGGCCACCTGGCCGAAGTTCTGGACGAGGCTCTCGCGCAGATCGGAGAGCGAGACGGCGCTCGTCTCGACCTTCATCGTGTTCGACTCGACCTTGGCCAGATCGAGGATCTCGTTCAGGAGCTTGAGCAGATCACCACCGGACGAGCGGATGACGCTCGCATACTCGACCTGGCGGTCGGTGAGGTTGCCGTCGGGGTTGTCCTCGAGCTGCTCGGCCAGCACGAGCAAACTGTTGAGCGGTGTCCGCAGCTCGTGCGACATGTTGGCGATGAACTCCGACTTGTACCTCGACGAGACCGAGAGCTCCGTGGCCTTCTCCTCGACCAGGCGCTTCGCCTCGAGCGACTCCTCGAGCAGCCGCTCGGTGACCGACGTCGCCTCGACGGTGTTCAGCACGAGGCCGATGCTCTCGGTCAGCTGGTCGAGCAGCGACTGGTGTGCGGCGCTGAACGGCGCAAACGACGCCAGCTCGATGACCGCCCGCACGGATCCCTCGAACAGGATCGGCAGGACGATGATGTTGAGCGGCGACGCCTCGCCGAGGCCAGAGCTGATCTGGATGTAGTCGGACGGCACGTCGGTGATCAGGATGCGCTCCTTCTCGACCGCGCACTGCCCGACCAGGCCCTCGCCGAGCCGGAAGCTGTTCGACACGTCCGTGCGCTCCTTGTGGCCGTAGCCGGCCTGGAACCGCAGCACCGGCGCACCGCCGTCGCCCGGATCGGTGAGCGCGTAGAAGACGCCGTGCTGCGCCGAGACGAGCGGCGCGAGCTCCGACAGCACCATGTTCGAGACGGTCGAGAGATCGCGCTGGCCCTGCAGCATGCGGGTGAAGCGCTCGAGGTTCGTCTTGAGCCAGTCCTGCTCGGTGTTCTCGCGCATGGTCTCGCTCAGGGTGCGGATCATCTGGTTCAGGCTGTCCTTGAGCAGGGCGACCTCGCCGCTCGCGGCGACGCTGACCTGGCGGGTGAGGTCGCCCTCGGTCACGGCCGTCGCCACCTCGGCGATCGCGCGCACCTGATTGGTCAGGTTGGCGGCGAGCTGGTTCACGTCGTCGGTGAGGTCCTTCCACACGCCCTCGACCTCCTGCGACTGGGCCTGGCCGCCGAGCCTACCCTCGACGCCGACCTCGCGGGCAACGCGCGTGACCTCGCCGGCGAACCGGTTGAGCTGGTCGACCATCGCGTTCACCGTGTTCTTCAGCTCCAGAAACTCGCCCCGCACGTCGGCGGTGATCTTCTTCGAGAGATCGCCGTTTGCGACCGCGGTCGTGACCTCGGCGATGTCGCGCACCTGGCTCGTCAGGTTGCTCGCCATCGTGTTCACGTTGTCGGTCAGGTCCTTCCACACGCCGCCGACCTCGATCGTCACCGCGGCGGCCTGCCCGAGCTTGCCCTCGGTGCCGACCTCGCGCGCGACGCGGGTCACCTCGCTGATGAACCCGTTCAGCTGGTCGACCATGCCGTTGATCGTGTTCTTGAGGACGAGCATCTCGCCCTTCGCGTCGGCCGAGACCTTCTTGCTCAGGTCGCCGTCCGCCACGGCGCCGATGACGCGCTGCATCTCGTTGCTGGGCCGGACGAGATCCTCGATCAGGGAGTTGACCGACTCGATGGAGTCGCCCCACACCTGGTCGGTGCCCTTGAACGAGACGCGCTGCGAGAGCATGCCCTCTTTGCCGACGACCCGGCTCACGCGCTGAAGCTCCGTCCCGAGCGCCTGGTTGGCGCTGATGATCGCGTTCAGGCCGTCAGCGATCTTGCCCGACACCCCCGTCCAGTGAAGCGGCATGCGCACCGAGAAGTCTCCGGCCTTGACCTGGCTCAGAACCTGCAGCAGGACCTCGGGCTCGAACGTCTCCGCCTTGGCGGACGCGGGTGTGGTCATGATCCTCCGATGACCGACGATCGTGGGACGGGAGCGAGCGATTCGATCATCCGTCGTGATGATCACAAAACCCCGGTGTTGCACCTCCTGCCACTATCGGTCGCAATGCCCTCAGGCATGAGGACGACGTAAACGGTCAACGTGCGGGCTGGGTGTGATCGCCGCACCCGACGCTGGGGCCGCAGACGTGATGAAATTGGCGCCGGGCCCGGAAGCCGAGACGAGGAGGAGCGCATGAGCACGACGGACACTCACGTGAAGGACTGCCGGCATCTGATCGGCGGCCAGTGGGTCGATTCGGCCGACGGCGCCACGTTCGACGACCTCGATCCGTACACGGGCGACGTGGTCGCAAGCGTCGCCGCAGGCGGCCGCGAGGACGCCCGGCGGGCGGTCGCGGCCGCCCACGAGGCGTTCGGATCGTGGTCGCAGGCCGGCCCCGGTCTCCGCCAGGCCATCTTCCTCAAGGCCGCCGACATCCTCGAGTCGCGCCGCGACGAGGTGGTCGAGTGGCTGGCCAAGGAGACCGGCTGCAGCTTCGGGTTCGGCATGTTCCAGATGGGGTTCGTGCCCGGCCTCTTCCGCCAGGCGGCCGGGGCGGCCTACACGCCCACCGGCCAGGTGATCCCGTCGGATCTGCCCGGCGCCTTCGCGATGGGCGTGCGCCGGCCGGTCGGCGTCGTCGCCGCCATCTCGCCCTGGAACGCCGCCCTGATCCTGTCGGCCCGCGCGATCGCGAGCCCGCTCGTGTTCGGGAACACGGTCGTGCTCAAGCCATCCGAGGAGTCGCCATACGTCGGCGGCCTGCTCTGGGGCGAGGTCTTCGCCGAGGCGGGCCTGCCCGACGGCGTGCTCAACATCGTCACCCACGACCGCTCCGGCGCGCAGGGGATCGGCGACGAACTGGTCGAGAACCCGCACGTGCGCCGGATCAACTTCACCGGCTCGACCGCCACCGGCCGCAAGCTGGCCGAGGCCGCCGGCCGCAACCTCAAGCGGATCGTGCTCGAGCTCGGCGGCCAGAACCCGCTGATCGTCCTGGCCGACGCCGACCTGGAGTACGCCGTCAACGCCACCGCCTTCGGCGCCTACCTGCACCAAGGCCAGATCTGCATGTCGGCCCGGCGGATCATCGTGGAGCGGCCGATCGCCGAGCGGTTCACCGCGGCGCTCACCGCCAAGGTGGCCGGCTTCGGCGTGGGCGACCCGCGCGAGCACACCACCATCATCGGCCCGCTCATCAATGCGGCCGCGCTCGAGACGGTCAGCCGCCGCGTCGATGACGTCGTCAAGGCCGGCGCGAAGGTGCTGGCCGGCGGCAGCGCCGAGGGCAGCTGCTACCGGGCCACGCTGCTCACCGACGTGCCCCGCGACAGCGAGTTCGCCCAGGTCGAGACCTTCGGCCCGGTCGCCTCGATCGAGGTGGTCGAAAACGCCGACGAGGCGGTCGCGGCCGCCAACGCGACCAGCTACGGCCTCTCCTCGGGCGTGCTCACCACCGACCCCGACAAGGGGCTCGCGATCGCGGCCAGGCTCGAGGCCGGCATCGTCCACGTCAACGACCAGCCGGTGCACGACGAGCCGCAGATGCCGTTCGGCGGCGTCAAGGACAGTGGCTGGGGGCGCTTCGGCGGGACGTTTGCGATGGACGAGTTCACCGACATGCAGTGGGTGACCGTGCAGAGCGGCACGCGGCCGTTCCCGTTCTGAGATGACGAGCGACGCGATCACGCGGGTCGACGACGGGGCCGACGGCAGCGTCCACCCGCCCTACCTGCACCACGACTACCGGGCGACGCGGCTGCGCGCGCCCCTGCGCCCGCTGATCGTGCTGCCCGAGTCGATGCACGACCCGACCGGCCCGGTGTACGGCGACGGGCCGCTCGCCGAGTCCGACTGGGATCTCACCCGCCAGCACGAGGGCGAGCCCCAGGGCCAGCGGATCGTCGTCACCGGCCGCGTGCTCGATGGCAGCGGCAGGCCGGTGCCGAACGCGCTGATCGAGCTGTGGCAGGCAAACGCGGGCGGCCGCTACGTGCACGAGCGCGATCGGCACCCGGCGCCGCTTGATCCCAACTTCACGGGCGCCGGCCGCTGCCTCACGGCGGACGACGGGGCGTACCGGTTCGTCACCGTCAAGCCGGGCGCGTACCCGTGGCGAAACCACAAGAACGCGTGGCGGCCGGCCCACATCCACTTCTCGGTGTTCGGGCGCGCGTTCACCGACCGGCTGGTGACGCAGATGTACTTCCCCGCCGACCCGCTCTTCTCGTTTGACCCCATCTTCCAGTCGATCCGCGACCCGCGTCTGCGCGAGCGGCTGATCTCGGCGTTCGACTGGGAGACGACCACGCCGGAGTGGGCGCTGGGCTTCCGGTTTGACATCGTCCTCGGCGGCCGCGACCGCACCCCGATGGAGGCGTGACCGGGTTGCCCGAGGCGACGCCGTCACAGACCGTGGGGCCGTTCTTCTCGTTCGGCCTGTGCGTGCGCGATCAGCACGAGCTGGTCGACCCGGCCCGGGCCGACGCCATCCGCATCGGCGGGCGGGTGCTGAACGGCGAGGGACAGCCGGTGGACGACGCACTGGTCGAGATCTGGGACGGCGCGGCGTGGGGCCGCTGCGGTACCGACCTCGAGGGCAGGTACGGTTTCGTGGCCGTCAGGCCGGCCCGCTCCGGGGCGCCGTACATCACCGCGCTCATCTTCGCCCGCGGGCTGCTCAAGCCGCTGCTGACCCGGATCTACTTCCCCGACGAACCGGGCAACGCGACCGACCCGCTGCTCGCCGCGCTGTCAGAGGACGAGCGCCGCGGCCTGATTGGCGAGCCGGCCGGCGCCGGCGAGGTTCGCTTCGACATCCACCTGCAGGGCGACATGGAGACGCCCTTCCTCGCGCTGTGATGACCTTCGCCGCAATGTTCGTGCCCGACGAGATGCGGGCCGCCGTCTCGGATCAGGCCTGGCTCGCCGCGATGCTTGCCGCCGAGCGGGCGCTGGTCACCGCCGAGGTCGCGGCGGGCATCGTGCCGGCGCACCTGGCGGCCGAGATCGGCGAGCGCTGCCGGGCCGAGCTGTACGACATCGAGGAGCTCGGCCGCGACCGCCGGGCGGCGGGCAACCCGGCCGAGCCGCTGGTGCGGGCGATCCGCGCCGGCCTGAGCGCCGACGCGGCGGGCTTCGTGCACTGGGGCGCGACCAGCCAGGACATCATCGACACCGCCGCGATGCTCGTCGCCGACGAGGCGCTCGGACTGATCGACGGCTGGCTCGGGCAGGTGGCTGAGGACTGCGCCGCCCTCGCCCGCGAGCACCGGCTGACGCCGATCGCCGGGCGCACGCTGATGCAGCAGGCCGTGCCGACGACGTTCGGGCTCAAGGCCGCGGGCTGGCTGGTTGGCGCGCGCGAGGCGCGCACGCTCGTCGCGCGCGTGCGCGAGGGACGGCTGCGGGCCCAGCTCGGCGGCGCGGTCGGATCGCTCGCGGTCTTCGGCGACCGGGCCGGCGAGGTCGTGCGCCTGTACGCCCGCGAACTCGACCTGGCCGAGCCGGTCGCGCCCTGGCACACCGACCGCACCGCGCTGATCGAGCTCGGCGCGGCGCTGGCCGCGGCCGCTGCGGCGGCGGCCAAGATCGCCGCCGACATCGTGCTGCTCGCCCAGACCGAGGTCGGCGAGGTGCGCGAGGGAGCCGGCGGCGGGTCGTCGACCATGCCCCACAAGCGCAACCCGGCGATCTCGGTGCGCGCGCTGGCGTGCGCCGCCGCCGCCCGTCGTGACGCCGGAGCGCTGATCGCGGCCGAACCGCACCAGCACGAGCGCGCCGCAGGCCCGTGGCACGCCGAGTGGGGCGCGCTCACCGGCGCCCTCGCAGCGACCGGCGGCGCAGTGGCCGCGGCCGCCGAGGCGCTGGCCGGGCTCGAGATCGACACCGCCCGGATGCGCCAAAACCTCGACCTCACCGGCGGCCTGATCATGGCCGAGCGGGTCGCGTTCGCCGCGGCCCAGCGCATCGGCCTTGTCGAGGCGCAGCGGCTCGTGTCTGCCGCCGCCGCCGAAGGCGGCAGCTTCCGCGAGGCGCTGGCCGCGAGCACGGGGCTGGGACTCTCGCAGGCCGAGATCGACGCGCTGCTCGACCCGGCCACAGGGCTCGAGCCGGCCGCCGCGCTGGTGGATCGGATCCTCGGGGCGTGATCTAGAGCGACGCCTCGAGCGTCGCGCCGAGCCATCGGGCGTACTGGCGTCCGCTCCAGCCGCACTCGACGGTGAGGCGGAGGTAGGTCGCCTCGTTGGTGAGCGCAAACATGATGTCGGCCGCGCGCGCCCGCGTGAGGCCGGTCCGCAGGCCGCGGGCGCGCGCGATCGCCCTGACGACGTCCCGGTACTGGGCCCGCTGGGAGGCGAAACCGGCGGCCCGAAGCGGCGCGAGTTCCGGAGCCGAGGCGGCGGCGGCCTCGGCCATGGCGTAGATCGGGGCCGTTCGCGCGAGGATCCGGGAGGACTCGGCCGCAAAGCGCGGGATGATCTCGGCGCCCGGCGAGGCGAGCATCCTGCTCCATCCACTCTGGGCTGCAAGCGGGGCGTCGGCCTCACCGCGGATCGCGATCCGGATCATCTCTGACAGCAGCGCGCCCTTCGAGGGGAAGACCAGGTAGACCGTGGCCTCGGCAACGCCGGCCCGGGCCGCGATCGCGCGGACGCTTGTGGCCACGTAGCCATCGCGCAGGAAGAGCTCGAGCCCGGCCTCGCGGATCCGGCGGCGAGTCGCCCGCGCAGACTGGGCACGGGCGGTCGACCGGTACGCCCTGCGCGTTGGCTCAGACATTAGCTAGAGTGATACTCTAGTGAATATGCCGGACGACGCTCACCTGGCACCGCTTTCGCAGAACTGGGCCCTGTGGCGCGACTTCGCAGTCCGAAGCGCCGGCTTTCCCGTCTCGGGACTCGCGGCGTTCGGATCGGGCGACGAGGCCGCGACCCTCAAGAACGTCGCCGGGAACCCGCGGTTCCGGGAGGCGCTCGCGTGGCAGAACCGCAGCGTCCTGCCCATGCTGGACGACCTCGATCACACGGGCCCGGGCCGGCGGCGGCGAAGCGCGGACATGGTCGCGAGCTACTGGCAGCGCTACTGCAGCAAGAACGACACGATCGGGTTCTTCGGCCCGCTCGCCTGGGGCCGGATCGCCGACGCCGGGCCGGCGCTTGCGTGCACGGCCGGGAGCGGCCCCGAGGAGCGCGACGTGCACCTCGAGACGTGGTGCCTGGAGGCGCTCGCCGCGGCTATCGATTCCGGGCTGGTCGTCCCGCTGGGCGTGCACCCCGAGCACGAGCTGCGCGACCAGATCGAGCGGCTCGACGACGCGGAGGCGCGCGGTCGCGGCCTGGAGGCGCTCGACCGCCTGCTCGCCGCGCGCGACCGGGCCGCCGCCGCGAACGGCTCCGGCCTGCCCACCGCGCTTGCCGAGGTCGACCGCACGTTCGCGGACATCACCGGCCACCGGCCGGCGCCCGGCGAGGGCGATGCCATGGGCGGGCGCACGCCCGTGTACCTCGACTGCATGCGGGCGCTCGACGTGCGCGTCGGGCCGGGCCTGACGGCGGAGCTCGGCCGCGGGTTGCCGGCGCTGCTCGAGAGCTCGCGCTGGCACTGCCACCGCGTCTTCGAGCTTGGCCAGGAGCGCCTCGCCGCCGTGATCGGAGATGCACGCCCCAAGCCGCTCGCGCCGCTGCTCGGCGCCATCTTCGCTGCGCTCGGCGGCCTGCGCGGCGAGCTTTCGGGCCAGCAGCGGGAGCTTCAGCGCCGCTGGGCCGGCCTGGAGCAGGCGGGGCTCGACGACGGCATCGCCGCGCGTGCGGCCGAGGTCTTCGCCAAGCGCGGGCCGGGCGTGGCCGATGGGAGTGTTCCACTCACCTGACGTCCAGATCGCCGCGCGCGACGCCGCCGCCGTGCAGGCCGGCGACTTCACCGCGGTCGTCGGCGACTTCCACCCCGGCGCGAACCCGCTCGGGCAGGGGACGTTCGCCAACCGGCATCCCGACCGGCCGGCGTTCCTCGCAAACTACGCCGCCGATGCCGGCTCCCCGCAGGTCATCCTGCTCCCACCGCGCGACAGCGGCGTGCCCATGACGGCGCGGATGATGCCCGCGATCACGCGGCCAAGCGACGTCCACGTGACCGTCTCGCCGCAGGTGAGGATGCCGGCCGGCTACCGCACCGTCAGCGTCGGCGAGCTGATCGTCGCCGGAGACGACATCACCGACCGCGATGGCTCGTTCCACATCTCACCCGCCGACCTGTTCTTCCACCCGATCTTCGCCGCGGCCCTCAAGAGCTTTGCACCCTTCGCGCCCGCCGAGCACCTGCCCCGGCTGACGGTCGGCCGCACCGTGCTGCGCCGCGAGACCTGGTGGGTGCCCGTCGCGGAGCTGCCCGAGCCCGAGCGCATGGCCGGCTGGGCGCGCTCGAACGGGTGGCCGCGGCGAGTGTTCGTGCTCGCCCCCGGAGAGGCGCGGCCGCTCTACGCCGACCTCGAAAGCCCACTGCTCGTGCGTCTACTCGGACGCGTCGTGCATCGCGCGGCCGAGGCGGAGCCCGAGGGCATGGTGCGGGTGACCGAGATGCTCCCGGGGCCCGAGGACTGCTGGCTCGAGGACGAGCACGGCCGCTACACGAGCGAGTTGCGCATGGTCGCGGTCGACCTCAGGGAACGCCGGAATCGGCGCGACCGCTAGGGAAGGGCTCGTGATTACAACCCGGCAGACCCGGGTGCCACCAGCCCGCTCTCGTAGGCGTAGATCACCGCCTGGACGCGGTCGCGCAGGTCGAGCTTCTGGAGGATGTGCGCGACGTGGGTCTTCGCGGTCGCCTCGCTGATCACGAGGTTCGCGCAGATCTCGGGATTGGAGAGCCCGCGGGCGAGCAGGTCGAGGACCTCGCGCTCGCGGGGCGTCAGCTCGGCCACGGCCTGTGGGAGGTCGGGGGCCCTGGCCGGTGCCTGGCGGGCGAACTCCTCGATCACCGAGCGGGTCACCGCGGGGGCGAGCAGCGCCTCGCCGCTGGCGACGATCTGCACGGCCGCCGCGATCTCCTCGGGCGGCGCGTCCTTCAGCATGAAGCCGCTCGCGCCCGCGCGCAGCGCGTCGTAGACGTAGGTGTCGAGCCCAAACGTCGTCAGGATCAGCACCCGCGTTGCCGGCTGTGCGCGCACGATCCGGCGCGTCGCCTCGATGCCGTCGAGCACGGGCATGCGGATGTCCATCAGCACCACGTCGGGGTGCAGGCGGCGGGCGCACGCAACCGCATCCTCGCCATCGCCGGCGTCGCCGACGACCACGGTGTCCGGCTCCGTCTCGAGGATCTTGCGCAGCCCCACCCGCACGAGCGCCTGGTCGTCGGCGATCAGGACGGTCGTCATCGGATCGGCAGAAGGACGCGGACGACGAAGCCCCCGCTCGGCCGGCTGCCCGCGTCGAGACGGCCGCCGTAGAGCGCCACCCGCTCGCGCATGCCGACCAGGCCATGTCCGCCCGTGGGCACCTCGGGAGCGCGGCGGGCGCCGTCGTCGGCGATCTCGAGCTCGAGCGAATCGGCGCCGTAGCGGACGTCGACCCGTGCGCGGGCGCCGCCGGCGTGCTTGAGCGCGTTGGTCAGCGCCTCCTGGATGATCCGGTAGGCCGAGAGCTCGATCCCGACCGGCAGCGGGCGCGGCTCGCCGTCGACGCGAAGCTCCACCGGCAGCCCGGCCTCACGCAGCTGCCCGACCAGAGTCGGCACGTCGTCGAGCCCGGGCTGGGGGGTGAGCGGGTCGCCGGCATCGCCGCGCAGCATGCCGAGCAGGCGGCGCATCTCGGTGAGCGCGCTGCGGCCGGTGCGCTCGACCGTCTCGAGCACCTCGCGCGTCGATGCCTGTTCGTCGCCCAGCCCCCGCCGCTCCGCGCCCGCCTGGAGCACCATCATCGAGACGTGATGGGCGATCACGTCGTGCAGCTCGCGGGCGATCCGCGCCCGCTCCTCGACCACCGCCTCGCGCGCCGCGACGTCGCGTTCGCGCTCAGCCATCTGCGCGCGCCGCTCCCGATCCCCGACGACCCGGCGCACGAGCAGCATCACGACCGCCGTCACCACCGTGAACGGGAGCGCGCCCCGGAAGGCTGCCGCCCGGAGCCGCGCTGGTGGCGAGAAACGCGGCCGCGACCAGCGTCATGCCGACGGCGAAGCGCCGCGGGGGCGTCCACACCGCCAGCGCATAGAGCGCGCAGGCGTTTGCGATCGGGTAGCCCACGAACTGGGGCCCATGCCAGACGGCGAAGTTGGCCGCCGCGAAGATCGGCACCGCGGTGCCGACGAGCGTCGGGTAGCGGCGGCGGACGGCGACCGAGCCCGTGACGAGCGCCGCGACCAGTGCCGTGGCGATCCGGTGGTGCGCGGCGTCATGACCGAGCCAGGCATCGATCAGCGCACCGGCGGTGAGCACGGCCGCGAGCAGCCGGTCGACCGCCACCGGGTCGAGCCGAACGCCCCTCAGCCGGGAGAGCCACGAACGCACGACCCGACGCTACACCTCGCGCCCGCATGTGTCATCAGCCACTCGGCCGATCCCGACCGTCGCAAAGATCGGCCGACCGGCCGAGCCCAAGATCGCCCGCGCCGCCGACGACACGGCCGCGCCCGCCGCCTAGCCTCGCATCGTCATCCACGAGAGAGGAGCACCACCATGCATACCCACCCATCACGTCTCGGACGGCTCGCCGCGCTCGCCGGCGCCGGCTCGGCTGTGCTGACCGTTGCCGGCTACCTCGTGATCGGCTCGAATCCCGACAGCGACGCGTCCGTCTCCACCCTGACCACCTACTACGCCGCACATCACGCCACCGCCTTCGCCGGCGGGATCCTGCTCACCTACGCGGCCGTCCTCTTCGCACTGTTCGGCCTGGCCGTGTGGGCGAGAATCCGGGCAACCTCGCTTCACCCCGTCGTCGCCGGGGCGGCGCTCGTCGGGGTCGCGATCGCCACCGCCGGCGACCTGACCTATGCAGCCGCGTGGTCGATGCTCGGCAACGTTGGCACGATGCACACCATCTCGCCGGGCGCGATCCAGAGCCTGCAGCTCGTCGTCTCGGGCGGCAGCCTGGCCGACGGCGCCGGGCTCGGCATCCTGCTGCTGGCGTTCGCGACGGCCGGAATCCAGACCCGTGCGTTCCCGCGCGTGCTGAGCTGGCTGGCACTCGTGCTCGGCATCCTGCAGCTCGTGCCGACGCCCGGAATCCTCGGGTTCTTCGCCGGCCTGCTCGTCCTGCCGTGGATGCTCGCCGCCGGCATCGCCATGTTCGTCCGGGCGGGCGACACCGCGCCCGCAGGCGCGCCGTGGGTGGGCGTCGGGTCGCAAACCGCTCCGGACGTGGCTCGGTAGGAACTGGTGGAACCACACACACCAGTTGAGAGGAACGCAGCATGCGAAGTGGCTATACGAGGGGCCGGCTCCTGGGGATCACGACCGTCGGCCTGGGAGCATCGATCGGCGGGGTGATCCTCGCCCCCGTCGCCGGATACCTGCTGGCGCCGGTGACGGAGGAGACGACGTTTCGGCCGGTGCGGCTGGGCAGCGTCAGCGACTTTCCCAGAGGAGGCGGCTTCCATCCCACGGCAATGTCGTTCGACGAGAACCCGGCCGAGCCGGCCGTGAGCGTCGCGCTCGCCTACGTCCACAACACGGGCGGTACCAGCGCCGACTGGCTCTCGCCGGAGGCGATGTTCGTGATCTGGTCGAACCGCTGCACCCACGTCGGTTGTCCCGTGCAGGCGACCGGGGTCGGGTTCAGCTGCCCATGCCACGGCAGCCAGTTCGACCAGCGCGGCGCCCGCATCGCCGGCCCGGCCGTGCGTCCGCTCGACCGCTTCCAGTGGGAGATCCGGAACACGAGCGAGGTGTGGCTGACCCATCGCTGGAGCGTTGCGATCAGCGGCCCGCACGTCTCGTACTACCCGGTCAAGCAGCCGGGGCAGCCGCTCTCGGTCGACGGCTCCACGGCCGTCGCGAACGCGCTCTACCCGTCGGTGACCTACACCGGCTAGCCCCGGCGTGGCAAATTGTCGCCATGGCGACGATGGCCGACCTCGACGAACTGGCGCTGGCGATGCCGCAGGCGACCAAGACCGTCTCGGACGACGGCCGGCCGGCCTACCACGTCCACGGCAAGCTCTTCTGCTGCCAGCGCAGCCGCAGGCCGGACGCGCTCGATCCCGAGACCGGAGAGCGGCTCGACGACGTGCTGATGTTCCGGGTCGCCGATCTGGACGAGAAGGAGCTGCTGCTCGCCGACGACCGCGGCGTGTTCTTCACGACCAGGCACTTCGACGGCTACCCGGCGGTGCTGGTGCGCATCCCCAGCCTGGCCCGGCTCGACCGGGACGAGCTGCGCGACACGGTCGCTGAGGCGTGGCTCACCCGGGCGCAGAAGCGCCTCGCCAAAGCCTGGCTGGCGGAGCACTCCTCGCCGGACTGACCCGGCAAACCAAGCGGGGACAGTCCCCGGTTGCGGGCGGTGCGGCATTCGACACCCTTTCGTGACACGTCGTCGCGGCGGGTCAGGAGCACACCGATGCGGGTTGCGGTTCTGCCTGAGATGCCGCACAGTTTCGCACGGGGACCGTCCCGAATCCGTTACGAAGGAGAGCCATGATCGCTCGCACCTGGCGAGGCGCCGTGCGCCATGAGGATCGCGACGCCTATGCCGACTACATGCAGGAAACGGGCGTGGCCGGCTACGCCGCGACCCCCGGCAACCGGGGCGTGTGGATGCTGCGCCGCGACCTCGACGACGTGACCGAGTTCGTCATGTTCACGCTGTGGGACTCGATGGACGCGGTGCGGGGATTCGCCGGCGACGACCCCGAGACCGCGGTGTTCTACCCGGAGGACGACCGCTTCCTGGTGCAACGCGACCTGCGCTCGCACCACTTCGAGGTGGTCACCCACGTCACGCCCGGGTAGCGGCGGCAAAACCACACGGGGACAGTCCCCGGTTGCGGGCGGTGCGAGTTTCGGCACCCTTTCGTTACGAGTCGTCGCGGCGGGTCAGGATCTGTAGGGCAGCACCGCTCGCACCGTCGTCCCGAGCTCGCCCGTGATCTCGAAGCGGCCGTCGAGAGCGGCCACCCGGTCGGCGACGTCGCGCAGGCCGGTGCCGGCCGCCGGGTCGGCTCCGCCGATGCCGTCGTCTGAGATCGCCACCGCGATCGACTTGCGGCCGCGGTCGATGATCACGGCGGCGCTCTGGGCGCGGCTGTGCTTGGCGACGTTGGCCAGCGCCTCGGCCACCACGGCGTAGGCCGCAGACTCGACGTCCGGCGGCAGCCGCTCGGGCAGGTTGACACGCACGGTGACGGGCACGGGCGAACGCGCCGCGAGCACCGACACGGCGGCGTGCAGGCCGCTCTCGGACCGGTCGCCGGGGTCGATGCCGCGCACGTGGTCGCGTCCTTTCGGCCTTCTCAACCGCGACGGCCACCGGCCGCTCCGGGATGCCCGCCGGTGACCCGCGCCCCGAGCAGCACCCGCGCCCCGGCCGCGTGCCACCGGCCCACCGCCACGAACAGGTTCAGCACGAGCGCAAACACCGGGATCGCCAGCACGCCGAGCGCGATCGCGGCGGGTCGCGAGTTGAAGTCGTTGCCTGCGATTGAGATGCCGCCGCCGTTCGGCGTCACGACGAGGCCGATCGTGAGGGAGAACCCGACCACGACCACCGCGAGCTCGGCGACACCGACGGGAAACATCAGCAGCAGGTAGCCCAGGTCGCGCCATGTGGCCGGGTCGGACGCCTGGGCGCGCAGCCGCTGCGCCAGCCCGCCCTCCGCCGGGACGTGGTGCGGCGGCGGGATGTCGGTGCCCAGCAGTCGCCGCAGCCGCCACCGCTCGAAGTTCGCCGCCGCCCGTGAGGCGACCAGCGTCATGACGAGGATGGGAATGCCGATCCAGATGATGAGCGTGACGACGCCGACCGCGATCGCCGTCACCAGCGCGGCGAAGTACGTGACGCCGAAGATGAAGCTCAGCAGCATGAACCCCGTCGCCCGCCACGGCGCGGTCGAGCACGCGGTGGCGATCAGGCGGCGGACAACGCCACGCGATGATTCGGGATGCGCCATCAGGGTTGGCATTGTTGTCAATGGTGAGGAAGACTTGGCGCATGCAGCCGCATCGCTCGCTCTGGCTTCGGGAGGCGCTGGCATCCGCGCCCGGGAATGACCCGGCCGCGCCGCTGGCGGAGGACGTCTCGGCCGACGTGTGCATCGTCGGCGGCGGCTACACCGGCCTGTGGACGGCGATCCGCCTGCGCGAGCTGGAACCGTCGCTCGACATCGTGCTGCTCGAGGCGGACGTGTGCGGAGGCGGCGCCAGCGGCCGAAACGGCGGGTTCGTGATGAGCTGGTGGTCGAAGTTCGGCAGCCTGACCAAGGCGTGCGGCGGCGAGGAGGCCGCCCGGCTGGCGCGGGCCTCGGCGGACGGCGTCGGCAAGATCGGCGACTTCTGCGAGCAGAACGGGATCGACGCCCACTTCCATCAGCACGGATGGCTGTGGACGGCGACCAACCCGGCGCAGGCCGGGGCGTGGGAGAACACATTGGCCAAGCTCGACCAGGCCGGCCTGGCGCCGTTCGAGCGGCTCGACGCGGCGGAGGTCGCACGCAGGTCGGGCTCGGACACGCACCTGGCCGGAGTGTTCGAGCCCACGGCGGCCGTCGTCCATCCCGGGTACCTGGTGCGGGGCCTGCGCCGGGTGGCGATCGAGCGCGGCGTGCGCATCTTCGAGGGATCGCCCATGACCCGGATCGAGCGCTCGAGCGGCCGGCCGCAGGTGCGAACGGCGGGCGGCCGGGTGACCGCCGAGCGGGTGGTGCTCGCGATCAACGCCTGGGCCGCGCGCCTGCCCGAGTATCAGCCCTTCCTGGTGGTCGTGGCGAGCGACGTCGTGGCGACGGCCCGCATGCCCGAGCGCGTCGCCGGCATCGGCTGGGAGCCGGGGCTCGCGGTGTCCGACTCGCGCCGGCTCGTGAACTACTACCGCACCACCGACGACGGCCGGGTCGTGTTCGGCAAGGGCGGCGGCACGCTCGCGTTCAACGGCAAGGTCGGCTCGGTCTTCAACGGCCCGTCGCCGCGCGAGGCGGAGGTGGCCGAGAACATGTACCGGGTCTACCCCGCGCTGCGCGGCAGCGTCATCGACCAGAGCTGGCGCGGGCCGATCGACTACGCGGCCTCGGGCGTGCCGGCCTTCCTCGCGGTCGGCAAGGCGGGCGACACGTTCTGCGCCGCCGGGTACTCGGGAAACGGCGTCGGCCCGTCGTACATCGGCGGCCTCATCCTCGCCTCGCTCGCCCTCGGCCGCGACGACGAATGGGCGTCATGCGGGCTCACCCGGCCGCCGGGCGTGCACCTGCCCGGCGAGCCGCTGCGATCGATCGGCGGCCGCGTCGTCCGCCGCGCCATCGCCCGCAAGGAGCGCATCGAGGATTCGGGCGGCCGGCCCGACCGAGTGACGCTCGGCCTCTCCGGACTCGATCCAACCGGCTTCGTCGAGGCCACCCAGGCCGCGCCGGTAGCGCCACGCCCGCTCTACGTGCTCGCGGGCTCCGGCAGTCCGTGGCGCTCGACGATCCGGTCGTAGTTCAGCCGCAGGAGCACGATCACGTCGTCGACGTCGCGCTCGCTCTCGATCCTGCGGGCGGCCGGCCCGCGCGCGTCGGGGAACACCGGGTGCGGGACGATCCGGCCCTGCTGCATCAGGTCGTCCCAGACCGATTTGGGAAACGAGAAATGGGCGGAGTGGTCGCCGTGCAGGTGACCGAGCGGCCGCCGCCCGACCGTGAACGCGAACTCTCCGCGGCTGCCGGGGCCGGCTTCGACTCCGGGCCAACTGGTCACCTGTTCGGTGATGCGCTCGCTCGCTGTCCGTGATTCCGCCATCCGCGCCTCCTGGGTCACACTCGATCGTAGCGCTGACCTGTGTAGCCTGTGCGCCGTGGATCCGGCGCCCGATCTGATCGTGCTCTCGCAGTGCCTGCTGACGATGGGCCCGGTACACGGCGAGCCGGGTTGCATCGCCGTCCGCGACGGCCGCATCGTGGCGGTCGACTCGCCCACGGCGCTCGACTCCCTGCGCGGCCCCGCGACCCGGATCGTGGATGCCGGCGCCCATCCGGTGACGCCGGGGTTCGTGGACGTGCACGCCCACTACGAGGTCGCCGCGCGGGTGCTGTCGGCGACCGTCGACTGCCGGGCGCCGGCCTGCGCCCGCGTCGCGGACGTGCTCGACGCCCTGCGAGCCGGGATCGACCGCGCGGCCGGCGGATGGCTGGTGGGGCAGGCCAACCTGTTCTTCGACCAGAAGCTGGCCGAGAAGCGGCTGCCGACCGTCGCGGAGCTCGACCAGGTCAGCACCGACGTCGCCATCGCCCTGCGCGCCGGCGGCCACATCACCGTCCTCAACTCGCGCGCTCTGGCCGAGGCGGGCATCACGGCCGACTACGAGCCGCCGGCGCACAGCGTCACCGGCATGCCCGTGGTGGTGCGCAATCCGGACGGGTCGCCGACCGGTGTGGTCAAGGAGATGGACAACCTGCTGCCGTTGCCCGGAGTGGACGCGGGATCGCTGCGCGACGCCCTGCGCGAGGGCGCGACGCGGCTCTTCACGCGGCACGGTGTGACCACCGTGGGCGAGATCTCCGAAACGTGGGAGGGCATCCGCCAGATGGGCTCGCTGCACGAGTCCGGCGAGCTTCCCATCCGCGTGGCGGTCTACCTGTGGACGCCGGGCACCACCTCGCTCGAGCGGGCATGCGACTGGCGCAGCGAGTTCACCCCGGGATGCTCCGAGGAGCTGCTGCGGATCCAGGGAGTGAAGATGTTCGCCGACGGCGGCTACTCCGCTGCAAGCGCGGCGGTGAAGCAGCCCTACCTGGCCGACCCGAGCTCGCGGGGGACGATCGCGCTCTCTCCCGAGCAGGTGGCCGAAGCCCTGGCGCGCACATCCGAGAGCGGCCTCCAGCTCGCGATTCATGCGAACGGCGACCGCGCCCAGGAGGAGGTGTGCCAGGCGATCGCCGACGCCGGCGGCGCTCCGGCGGATCCGCGGTTGCGCACCCGGATCGAGCATGCCGGCAACTTTCTGCCCGAGTACGCCGAGACGACGGGATCGTGGCGGCGTGCGGGCATCGTCCCGGTGCCGCAGCCGGTGTTCCTGTACACGTTCGGCGACTTCTTCCCGACCTATCTGGGCGACTACGGCGCCCGCGGCCGGTTCCCGTTCCGGCGCCTGCTCGACGAGGGCTGGCGGCTCTCGGGTAGCTCGGACGTCTGGATCGGTTCCGAGCAGCAGGCGACCAACCCGATGTTCGGCGTGTGGTGCTGCGTCAAGCGCGAGTCGTTCCGGGGCGAGATCCTCGACGGCGACCAGGCGACGACCGTGGACGAGGCGCTGCGGATGCACACGCTCGACGCGGCCGCCGTTCTCGGGGAGGACACGAGCCGCGGCTCCCTCGAGGTCGGCAAGCTCGCCGACATGGTCGTCCTCGACCGGGATCCGCGCCGGGTCGACGTGGACGACATCCCCCGCATCTCGCCGCTGACCGTCTTCCTGGGCGGTCGGGTGGTGTACGAGCAGGCGTGACGGCCCGTCATGCTGAGATCGCCGGCGCCGGACTGACCGGCGTGACGACCGCGGCGCTGCTCGCCCAGCGGGGCTGGTCGGTGCGCGTCCACGAGCGAGCGGGGGAGCTGCGCGAGATCGGGGCCGGGATCTTCATGTGGGAGAACGGCCTGCGCGTGCTCGAGGAGCTCGGCGCCTTCGCCGAGGCGACGTCGGGCGCGGAGCGAATCGAGAACTGGAAGCTCTACGACGAGCGCCGGCGGCTGATCCAGGGGGCCTGGATGAAGGACGGCACGACGCGCCTCTACACGATCCTGCGCACCGACCTGCACCGCGCGCTCGTGAACGCGGCGCGGGCGGCGGGCGTGGAGTTCGTCACCGGGTCAGAGGTGGTCTCGGCCGAGGCGGACGGCGTGCTCGTGACGGCGGCCGGTGAGCGGCTCCCCGCAGACGTCGTGATCGGCACCGACGGCGTCTCGTCGCAGGTTCGCGACACGCTCGGGCTGCGATCGTCCGTGACCGATCTGCACGACGGCTGCGGCCGGCATCTGATCCCCCGCCGCCCCACGGATCCGGTGGGTGAGACGCTCGAGTACTGGCACGGCGCCCGCCGGGTCGGCATCGTCCCCTGCACCCGGGAGCAGGTGTACGTGTACCTCTGCTGCCCCGAGGACGACACGGCGGGGCGCGCCCAGCCGGTCGACCGGCGCTCGTGGATCGGGTCGTTCCCGCACCTGGCAGACGTGATCGAGCGCATCCCGGACTCCGGCCGGTGGGCGTCGTTCAGCGACTCGGTGTGCACCTCGTGGCGGGCCGGCCACGCCTGCATCCTCGGCGATGCGGCCCACGCGATGTCGCCCAACCTCGGCCAGGGCGCGTGTGTCGCGATGGCCAACGCGCATGCGCTTGCGAGTGCGCTCGACCTGCACCCGCTCGTGCCCGAGGCGCTCGCGGCGTGGGAACGCAGCGAACGGCCGGCGACCGATCACACCCAGCGCTACTCGCGCATCTACGGCCGGGTCGGCACGAGCTGGCCGGCGCCGCTGCTCGGACTGCGCTCGGCCCTGTTCTACGCGGCCGGGCGCTCCCGCCGCTGGCAGCGGCACGTCAACGTGGCCGCCGTCCGGGTCTCGCCGCTGATCCAGCGCCGGAACATCTGACCACCCGTCACGCGGGCAGCGTCCCCGCCGCCTCCGCCCACCGCCGCCAGGCGGCGTGCTCGCCGTCGCGCCAGGCGGCCGACGCGGCCGTGGGCGCGATCGTCTCGCCGCCCGCGGCCAGCTCGGCCAGGTCGGCGAAGCTCCCCAGGCCGACTCCGGCCCCGGCGGCCGCGGCGATCCCGAGCGCGGTGGCCTCGGCGTGGGCCGCGATCCGCACGGGGATCCCCAGCACGTCGGCCTGGCGCTGCATCAGCCAGCGGTTCGCGGTCATCCCGCCGTCGACCAGGAGCAGCGGCGGCGAGACGCCGGCGCTGCGCATCGCATCGACGACGTCGCGCACCCGCCAGGCGATCGACTCCAGCACGGCCCGCACCATGTGCGCGCGGGTCGTGTGCGCGGTGAGCCCGCTCCACACCCCGCGCGGCCGACGCGATCCACCAGGGGGCGGCGAGCCCGGTCAGCGCCGGCAGGAAGCGCACGCCGCCGGTGTCGGGCACCGACCGCGCGAGCGCCTCGGTCTCGGCCGCGCTCGGCGATCAGGCCCAGCGTCGTGCAGCCACCCGACCGCCGCGCCCGCGGTGAACACGCCGCCGTCGAGCGCGTAGGCGACCGAGTCCGGTCTGCCAGGCCACGGTCGGCAGGAGCCCGGCCGGATCGGCCGGAGGCACCGCTCCCGCGTTTGCGAGCACGAAGACGCCCGTGCCGTAGGTCGCCTTGGCCAGGCCCGGCACCAGGCAGCCGTGCCCGGCCAGCGCCGCGGTCTGGTCGACCAGCATGGCTCCCAGCGGCAGCCCGCACAGCGTCCCCAGCCGGCCGACCGA
Organism: uncultured Actinomycetes bacterium; assembly: GCA_963732075.1. GTDB lineage: Bacteria > Actinomycetota > Thermoleophilia > Gaiellales > JAICJC01 > JAICJC01. Next base: position 1,435,966 of record CAVSYD010000003.1, read on the forward strand.
CGGGCCGAAGGGCGGCAGCCAGGCCGGGTCGACGCCGAAGATCGCGCACAGCTCGTCGTCCCAGCGCCCCGGGCGGTCGAGCCGCTGGAGCTGCGTGCGGGCGGCGGTCGACGGCTCGGTGCGGGCGCCGTCGCCCAGCCGGGCGCACACGTAGGCGTCAAGCGTGCCGAAGCGCAGCGGCCCGGCACTCGCAGCCGCCATCACGGCCGCGTCGTTCTCGAGCAGCCACCGGATCTTGGTCGACGAGAAGTAGGGATCGAGCGGCGTCCCGGCCAGTGCGCGCACGCGCGGCTCGACGCCCGCGGCCGCATCCGCTCGACGATCTGCTGCGAGACGCCGGCACACCAGACCACCGCCGGCGCGAGCGGCCGCAGCGTCTCCGCGTCCCACGCCATCACCGATTCGCCCTCGTTGTCCAGGCCGACGGCGGCGACCGGCGTGGCCACCGACGGCCCGGCCACCTCGGCGACCGCATCCGCGACCGTCGCGACCACGGCGTCGGCGTCCTTCTCGACCCAGCCCGGGATGCGGGTGGGAGGCCTGCGACGGCCGGTAGGCCTCCGCCAGCTGGCGCGGCTCGGTCGAAGGCGACCATCCGGGTGCCGCTCGTGCCCTGGTCGACCCCGATCAGGACGCTCATCGGCGACGCGCGAGCAGCGCCACCAGCCGACACCGACGCCGCGGCGATCAGCGGGCGGCGCAGCGCCCGCGCCAGCATCGGCACGTCGTCCGGACGATCTCGATCTGCGAGCGCCAGGCGCCCAGCTCGCCCTCGCACCACGAGCTCGCGGCCGTCGCGGCCGATTCCCGTCACCGTGAACGGAGCTCGCCGATGGGAGATGTGCACCTTCATGCGTCTCCGGATCTGCGCGCCTCCGGCCGCCGCCCTCCCGCCGCGCGGGCCGCGGCCACCGACGTCGGGTCGGCGATGCGGCTGCGCGTACACCATCCGCTCGCCCTCCCAGACGGCGCCGTCGACGTTTCGGACAGCGATCAGGCCGTGGGCGAGCACGAGCGCGTCGCCCGCCACCCCTGCCGTCCTCGAGCACGACCGACTCCACCCGCGGCGACCCGTTGCCCCGGCGACCGGCGACGCCGGTCCGCACCTCGATCGCCCGTCCGTCGGGAGCGGCGCGTGCACGCCGTCGGGCGCGACCACCGTCACTGCCGCGCGCCGGCGGCGAGCAGCTCGCGACGGCCCGCGCCGCCCAGTCGCCGCCGCCGACGACGGCGGGCTGCGGCCCACAGACCACGCCGGTCTCGGCCAGGTGGCAGGCCACTGTCGCCGCCAGGATTCCCGCCGGCCGGGCGCCCTCGATCCCCAGCTCGGCGCGTCCCGAGCGGCCGGGAGCCCGCGGCGACGACCAGCGCTCTGGCGCCAGCCGCCGGGCGCCGTCCTGGCCGATCACCAGCAGCTCGCCGCCGTCCCAGCGGAACGCCGTCTCGCCCAGTGCAGCACCGCGCGCCGGCCGCGGCGGCCGCGGCAGCGGCGCGGGTGTCCGGCTTGTCCCAGCCGTGCACGCCGCCGGCCACCGGGATCCGGTCGACGACCGACACGGCTGGAACCCGACCGGCAGCGACGCGGCGCACTCAAGCCCGGTGATGCCCGCGCCGACCACGGCGACCAAGTCAGTCATCGGCCGGCCCGACTCCCAGCGTGGCGTCAGGCTCGGACTGCGGCACTCGCCAGGGCGGCGTGCCGCCGTGGAGCGAGTAAAGGAACGACACGCCGGCCATGCAGAGCGACCCCTGGCAGCGCCCGCCGGTCGCCCGCGTGCGCTTGCGCAGGCCCTCGATCGAGCGCGCGGGCAGCGGCCATCCCGAAGGCGGCGGCGATCTCGGCCGCCGTCACCTGCTCGCAGGCGCACACCACCTGGCCGTAGCGGGGATCGAGCGCGAACAGCTGCTGCGGCCGGGGGTGATGCAGCAGCCGCGGCAGCGGCTCGAGCGCGCGTCAGCGCGTCGCGGGCGCTCGTCGAGCACCGGGAGCACCAAGCCTCCGCGAGCAGCCCGTGCACCATGCTCGGCGATCGCCGGCGAGCCGGACACGCCGGTCGAGCGGATGCCGGCGGCGTGGATCAGGTTCTCCGGCTGCGGTCGACGCTCGAGCCGGTAGGCCGGGTCGCAGGCGGGGCGGTTGGCCGCAAACGTCTTGATCGCGTACTCGCGCCGCACCGACGGCACGAGCCGCTGTGCCGCCGCGAGCACGCGCTCCAGCACGTCGGCCGGTCGACGGCGCGGTCGGCCGGTCCTCGCGATCGTCCGCGGTCGGGCCGAGCAGCAGCGACTGGTTGGTCGTCGGCACGCAGTAGATGCCGCGGGTGTGCTCGTCGGGGACGCCGCCGACGACCTTGCGAAGCGGCGCGCCGAGCTCGCGGTCGAGCAGCCAGTACTGGCCCTGCCGCGGCCAGCAGCGGAACGTCCTCGCCGCCGGCCAGCGCGACACCGCGTCGGCCTCGCACGCCGGCCGCGTTGACCACGAACGCGCGCCCGCAGCGTCCCCGCGCGGGGTGCGCACGGCGGTCAGCGCGTCGCCCTCGCACTCGAACCCGGTCACCGGGCGCCCGAGCAGGAAGCGCACGCCGTTTTGGGCCGCCAGCTCGGCGTAGCCGATCGTCAGGCGGAGCGAGTCGACGATGCCGTCGTCCGGGAAGTGCACCGCCGCCCGCGCCCGATCGCTGATCAGCGGCTCGAGCTCGCGCGCCGGCTCGCCGCTCACGCGTTCGGCCTCGCAGCCGTTGGCGCGTGCCTGCGCGACGAGGTGGTCGAGCCCGGCCTCGTCCTTCTTGGTGAGCGCGACGCACAGCGTGCCGATCCGCTCCCAGGGGGTGTCGAGCGACGCGCACAGCGCCTCCCAGCCGGGCGCCGAGCGGGTGACGAGCTCGGCCTCGAGCGTCCCCGGCGTGCAGTCGGCTCCGCAGGTCGCGATGCCCGTGTTGCCCTTCGACGCGCCCTCGCCCACGTCGTGGGCCGCCTCCACCAGCGCCGACCCGCGCGGCGGTGAGCGAGAGCCGCGGGCGATGGCGCAGCCGACCACCCCGCCGCCCACGATGACGACGTCGTAGGTGTCGCCCGGGGACATGCGGGAGGTATAGCGCTGCTACCGTGAGGGCGCCCGATGGACGCCCACACTCCCCGCCGCCGGATCGCCCTCGCCGCCGCCGTGCTGATCGCACTCGTCGTGGGTGCGTTCCTCGCCGCCACCAGGGTCACCGCGGCGACGCGGTCCGCTCCCGCCGCCCCGGCGATCCCGGCCACCAAGGCTCTGGCCGGGAAGGTGATCGTGATCGATCCCGGTCACAACGTGCGCAACCGCCTGCACCCCACCCAGATCAACCGCCCCGTCTTCTTCGGCGTCCCCGGTGAGACGAAGCCGTGCGACACCACCGGCACCGCCACGGCGAGCGGATACACCGAGGCGCAGTACAACCTCTCGGTCGGCGAGCACGTGGTCAAGATCCTGCGCGACATGGGCGCCACGGTCGTCATGACCCCGGTGAACACGCGGCCGTGGGGGCCGTGCATCACCCGGCGCGCGGCGATCGGGAACATCAACCACGCCGATGCCGCCGTCTCGATCCACGCCGACGGCTCGCCCCCCTCGGTGCACGGCTTCTACGTCATCGTCCCCAGCGCGCCCCTTCCCGGAGTCGGCCTCGGCCCGAAGCGGATCATCCGCGACGAGCACCTGGGAGCGGCCATGCTGAAGGCCTACCACCGGGTCACCGGCATGCCGATCTCGAACCTGTACACCACGGGCTACCTGCGCTCGGACGCCTACGCCGGCACCAACCTCTCGCACGTCCCCAAGATCTTCATCGAGACCGGCAACATGCCCAACCCCGGCGACGCCGCCAAGCTCGAGTCGCGCGCGTTCCGGCACCTGGCGGCGCTTGGAATCGCCGACGGCATCCGCCTCTACCTGACGGGACATCTCTAGCAACTGCGCGATGATCGCGCCGTGACCACCGCGCGGGAGAGCGGCTCGGGGTGGGCGCCGATGCGGGTGGCGGCCTACCGGCGGCTGTGGTCGGCCCAGTTCGTGAGCAACGTCGGCTCGTGGATGCAGACGGTCGCGGCCCAGTGGGTGATGATCTCGCTCACGAGCTCGGCCGTGTGGCTCGGCGCGATCTCCGCGGCCGGGAGCCTGCCTGTGCTGCTGCTGGCGATCCCGGGCGGGGTGCTGGGAGACCTCATCGACCGGCGCCGGCTGATCTTCGCCTCGCAGGCGGTGATGCTCGTCGCCGCCGCCGCCCTGGCGGGCATCGCGGCCTTTTCGACCCTCACCCCCGCGATCATCCTCGCACTCGTGTTCGTGATCGGCTGCGGGGCGGCGATGAGCGCCCCGACCTGGCAGACCGTTCAGCCCGAGCTCGTCCCGGCGGGCATTCGCCCGGAGGCGATCGCGCTGGGGTCGGTCAACCAGAACCTGGCCCGGGCGGTCGGGCCCGCGCTCGGCGGCGCATTGCTGGCCGCGACCAGCGCCGCGGCCGTCTTCGGGGTCAACGCCGCGTCGTTCCTGGCGGTGCTCGGCGCCGTCGCGGTCACGACGCTGCCACGGCGGCCGATGACGCTACCGCGCGAGCACGCGGTCGATGCCGTCCGCGCCGGCGGCCGCTACGTCGCCTACTCGCCGGTGCTGCGGGCGCTGATCGTCCGGGCCGCGGCCTTCATCTTCCCCGCCGGCGCGATCTGGGCGCTGCTCCCACTCGTCGCCCGCGACAAGCTCGGCCTGGGCTCCGCCGGTTACGGTCTGCTGCTTGGGTGCGTCGGGGTCGGCGCCTTCGCCGCGGCCACGTTCGGACCGGCCGCGGCGGCGGGCTCTCAGCCCGCGGGCTCTACGCTGCGGCGGCTGCGGTCATCGCCGTTGCGGCGGCCGTCATGGCCGTGTCGACGAACGTGGCGATCGACGTCGTCGCGCTGATCGCCGCCGGCAGCGCGTGGATCACCGGGCTGGGCCTGCTCGGGGCGGCGTACCAGTCCGAGATGCCGCTCTGGGTGAAGGCGCGCGGGATGTCCTACTACCTGATCGCCTTCCAGGGCTCGAACGCCATCGGCGCGCTCGCATTCGGCGCGGTCGCGCAGGCGGTGGACCTTGACCGCGCTCGTCGTCGTCACCGCCTTCCTGGGCGCCGGGATCGTGGGCACGTGGAGGCTCGCGCTCCCGGCTGCGCCGGCGGCGGAGGTGCCGCCCGGTGAGCCCTGGCCGCTGCCGGAGGTCGAGCTCGCCGACGGCGGCCGCGCCGGCCCTGTGATGGTCACCGCCCGCTGGCCTGTTCGCCCCGACGCAGCGGGCGACTTCCTCGAGCACTCCCACGGGCTGCGCGACATCCGCCGCCGCACCGGCGCCACCAGCTGGCGGCTCTACCGATCGGCGGAGAACGACGTCGGGTTCGTCGAGTCGTTCGTCGTCGGCTCCTGGGCCGAGCATGAGCGCCAGCATGCGCGGAGTCCCGAGCGACCTGGCGCTCATCGACCGCCTCGAGACCACGCTGCGCCCCGGCGAGACCCGCACCGTCACGCACTACATCGCCGTGGGGTCGAGGGACGCGAGGTAGGGCTGGGGCTACCGCTCGACGCCCAGCCGCTCGAACAGCTCGGCGGCCGGATCCGGCCGCTCGAGCCGGAGCAGCGAGGCGAGGACATGCTGGGGGCCGGGGTGCGGATGCCCGCTCCGCATCCCGGCGCTCGACTCACGCAGGACCGACTTCGCGGCGGGCGTCATCGGCAGGCGGCCCTTCAGCACTGCCCGTACCGTCGGCCGGCGTGGGCCGCGGGGGCGATCGTCCGGCAGCGGCGGGACGGCCAGGCGGGTGTCGAAGCCGATCCCCGCGAGCGCCTCGGCGTCGATCGCCTCGAGCGCGGCCCGGCCGGCCTGCACGTCGACGCCGAGGGCGCTTTCCACCTCCGGCTCCATGAGCAAGGCGAGAGCCAGGTGCTCTGTGCCAACCTTGCGGTCGCCACGGCGCCGCGCCTCTTCACGTGCATCGATGTAGGTCGTCCACGGGTGATAGACGGCCGTCTGCGTATTCATCTCGCTCACCTTCCGTGTTTTGCGTGCGCCGATTGGCGGGTGACGCCGAGCGCGTCGCCGATCTGCTGCCACGACCATCCCTGCCGGCGGGCCGAGGCGACCTGCTGCGCCTCGAGTCGCTCCGCCGCGCGGCGCAGTGCGAGCACCGCCCGGAACCCCGCGGCCGGGTCGTCGGTCTCGATGACGGAAACATCCATACGCGTCAGTCTAGACTGACAAACCTTCCTTTGTCAATTCAGACTGACGTTCGACAGGGTGGAACGAGGATACCCTTGGGCCGTGGACGACTACTACCCGCCGATCGTGAGCGCGCACTGGTGATCGTTCGATCACGCCGCCCGTGTGGCGGCTGAGCACCGGCGGGCGAACGGCCCGAAGCTCCCCCGAGGCCCCGGAAGGCTGACGGCGCTGCGAGCATGGGCGGCCGGCCGTGGCCGGGCGCTTCGCCCGTAGCTCGAGCTCACTCCGTGGCGAGCTCCTGCCAGGTCAGGCCACTGCGAACGCTGGCCGGCCGCTCCGAGACGATGTCCGAGCCCGGCCGGGCCGCCTCGTCGGCCGCCTTGACGAGGATCCAGCGCCGGTCGCCGGTGCGCGTGAGGCCGAAGCGGCCCCCGAGCTTGCGCCCGTGCAGGACGAACGAGAGGTGGTCGGGCTCGTTGCCGAGGATGTCCACCGTGCCCTCGTCCCAGATGATGACCGCGCCGCTGCCGCGCGTGTGGCCCGCATGCACGCCCTCGAACTCTCCCGCCGCGAGCGTGTGGTCGTCGACCGGCACGGCGAGCCGGCGCTGGCCCGGATCCAGCGACGGCCCCTTCGGCACCGCCCATGACCGCAGGACCCCGCCGTCCTCGAGCCGCAGATCGAAGTGCAGAGTCGTGGCGTCGTGTTGCTGGACAACGAATCGCGCCATGCCCAGGCTCGCGCTCCCGGCGTGACTATGCAGTCGGAGCGGGGCCGAACAGCTTGCAGCGCGGGTCGTGCTCGCTCAGCAGCCGCAGCAGCAGCGCGTGCAGCGTGGCCCGCTCGGCCGCATCGAGCGGCGCAAGGAACTCGTCCTCGAGCTTGTCGACGATCGTGCGCAGCTCGCCCAGCGTCTTGCGGCCGCCGGCGGTCAGCTTGACCACGTGGCGGCGGCGATCGGCCGGGTCGCGCGTGCGCAGAACCAGATGCCGCTCCTCGAGCTCGTCCAGCAGCCGCACCAGGTGGCCGCGGTCGTAGCCGAGGGCGTCGGCGATCACCGCCTGCGTCTCGCGCGGGTCCTCCTCGAGCAGCGAGAGCACCGCGAAGTGAAACGCGCTCAGCCCGGTGTCCTCGAAGGCGTCGTGCGACCGGTCCTTGGCCGCAAACCCGAGCCGCTTGAGCAGGAACGTCGTGCTCGAGAGCAGCTCCTTGGGCGGGCCTGCAAGGGCCGGCGGGGCCGGAATCTGGGGATCTGTGAGCGTCATCAACAGAAAGTGTAGCGCATGAAAGCGTTTGGATGTGCTATCGTTGCGTTCAACAACGATTTTTGGGGGAAATGAATGACGCTGTCTCCAATCTCACTCACCGAAAGCCGCCGGAAGTGGCTCGCGCTCGTGGTCATCGTGGCCGCGCAGTTCATGGTCGTGCTCGACATCGCCATCGTGAACGTCGCGCTGCCGGCGATCAAGGGCAACCTGCACTTCGCCCAGGACGACCTGCAGTGGGTGATCAGCGCGTACGCGATCCTGTTCGGCGGCGCCCTGCTCCTGGGCGGGCGGCTGGCCGACATCTTCGGCCGCCGGCGCATCTTCATGATCGGCCTCGCGCTCTTCTCGGCCAGCTCGCTCCTGTGCGGGATCTCGTGGTCAGAGGCCTCGCTGATCGGCTTCCGCGCGCTCCAGGGGCTGGGCGGCGCGCTGCTCGCGCCCGCGGCGCTCTCGATCCTCATGACCACCTACGCGGAGGGCGCTGAGCGCAACCGGGCGCTCGGCATCTGGGGCGCGGCCTCGGGCAGCGGCGGCGCGGCCGGCGTGCTCCTGGGCGGCTTCCTGACCTCCTACCTCGGCTGGTCGTGGGTCTTCTTCATCAACGTCCCGGTGGGGATCGCCGTGATCGCCGCCGCGCCGTTCGTGCTGCGCGAGAGCCGCGGCCAGGTCGGTCACCGGCACTTCGACGTGGCCGGTGCGGCCACGGTGACGTCCGGCGTCATGCTGCTCGTGTACGCGATGACGCGGGCCACGCAGGAGGGCTGGGGCAGCTTCGCGACCCTGTCTCTGCTGGGCGCGTCGGCAGTGCTCATCGCCGGCTTCGTGGCGATCGAGCTGCGCTCGCCGGCACCGCTCCTGCCGATGCGGATCTTCCGGCGGCGGTCGCTCTCGGCGGCCAACGCGACGGCGGTCATGATCGGCGGGATCGCGTTCTCGCAGTTCTTCCTGCTGACGCTGTACATGCAGCAGGTGCTGCACTACTCGGCGATCAAGACCGGCGTCGGCTTCGTGGCCGTCACCTTCACGATCGTCGTGTTCTCGAACGTGGCCCAGCGGCTCGTCACCCGGTTCGGCGTGCGCAGCGTGCTGGCGGCCGGCCTGCTGCTCGACGCGGTCGCGCTGCTGCAGTTCACGCAGCTGCCTGTGAACGGCCACTACTTCTGGGACATGTTCCCGGCCTTCGTGATCAGCGGCATCGGCCTTGCACTCTCGTTCGTGCCGGTGACGATCGCCGGCCTGGCCGGCGTCGAGCGGGCCGACGCGGGCATCGCCTCGGGCCTCATCAACACCAGCCGCCAGGTGGGCGGCGCGGTCGGCCTGGCGGCGGTGACCACCATCGCCACCGCCTACACCACCACCGGCGTCGGCACCGGGCTCGCGCGCGTGGCCTCCATCGACGCCGGGCTGACGCACGGCTTCCAGGTCGGGTTCGTCGTCCTGGCCGGCATGGCCGTGGCGGGCGCCGCGATCGCCGGCACGCTGCTCGGCCCCCCGGCCGAGGCCGTCGACGCCGAGCTCGTCAACGTCGAAAACACCAACACTCTCGAGGAGGCTGCCTGATGACGATGGTGCACACCCCCACTGGCGCAGACGACCGCGCGCTCCTGCTCGGCCCCGAGATCGACGGCCTGCTCCTCCACCTGCGCGGGCTGGTGCTCGCGCAGGAGGTGCTGGCGGGACGCGGCGCGACCCCGGCCGAGATCGACGCCCACGCCAAGGCGGCCGAGCGGGTTCGCGCCCGGCTGGCCGAGATGATCGGCGGGGGGCCGGACGGCCTCTAAATCGGCGGGTTCTCCGCCCCGGCGAGCAGCGCCCGCCGCAGCTGCTCCCGGCGCCCGGCGCCAGGATCGCGAGGACGCGTCGCCGGGGCGGAGCCTGACTCGCCGACCGCGATCTCGGGGATGCCGTCTCGGCTGATCGAGATCAGCCGAACCTCGTCGGGCAGGTTGAGCTCGCGCACCTCGAGGCCATCCGCCGGTGAGCCGGCGGCGATCACGAGCTCGACGACCTCGAGGCCCTCGCGGCGCAGGTCGACCAGCGTGAGCAGCTCGTGCTGGGGGAGCTCGTGCTCGATCAGCGTGATGATCGTCTTCGTCGTGGACACGGTCAGGTGGACGTCAAGCATCTCGAAGTGGGCCTGGTTGCGGGGGTCGTTGACGCGGGCGATGACCTTGGGAGCGCCGTACTTGTCGCGGGCGAGCTGACACGCGACGAGGTTGTCCTCGTCGTCGCCCGTCACCGCGATCACCAGGTCTGCGCGCTCGACGCCCGCACGCTCGAGCACCGCGACCTCGGTGGCGTCGCCGAGATGCACGAGGCTGCCGAACCGCTGCTCGAGGGCCGGATACCGGCCGCGGTTGTTGTCGACCAGCGTGACCTCGTGCCCGAGCTTGAGCAGGGTCGCGGCCAGATTCGACCCGACCTTGCCGCCGCCTGCGATCAGGATGTACACGCGGGTTCCGGGGACCGTGATGGGACCGTGATGGCCATGTGATGTGATTGGGACGGGTCCGGGCGTGATCGTGATTCGCGCGTGACGGCCGGCGTGGCACCGTGTGAGGTATGGGTGTTCTCTCGCCATCAAACGGCCCGTCGCAGGCCCGCCGCTCGCCGGTCGTCCGCAGGCACGCGGGGACCAGGCGCGCGAGCCTCGGCAGCGGCCGCCTGTACGCGGCGGCGTACCCGCGGATGGGCTCGTCGATCTATCTGGCGCTGGGGTTGGTTGCGATCCACGGTCTGGGGCTCACGCCGGTCGCACTACTCGTCGCCGGGCTGGTCTTCGCGGCCGTCGCGGCATGCTATGCCGAGGGGGTCTCGATGTTCCCCGAGGCGGGCGGCTCCGCCGCGTTTGCCCGCAACGGGTTCAACGAGGCGGCGAGCTTCGTCACCGGGTGGGCGATGTGCCTGGCGCTGATCGCGATCACGGCGCTGGCCGCCCTGTTCGTGCCGCAATACCTGAGCGTGTTCTGGACGCCGCTTGCGACCCGGCCCTGGGACGTGGTCGGCGGCCTCGTCGTGATCGGCGTCGTCGCGGCGGTCAACGTGCGCGGGCTGGTGCCGTCGGCCGGGCGTGTCCGCGTTCCTCGGGCATCGTCAACCTGATCACGCAGGTCGTGCTGGTGATCGTCGGAGCGGTCTTCATCTTCGACCCCCAGCAGCTGCGCCAGAACGTGCACTTCGGAACGGCCCCGTCGCTCGAGCAGCTGATCCTGGCCTGCGCGGTGGCGATGGTCGCCTACACCGGCGTCGAGGCGATCGGAGAGATGACCGGCGAGGCGCGGGATCCCGATCGCGACCTGCCGCGTGCGGCGAGAGGTGTCACCGGGTCGGTGGTGGCGCTTTACGTCGCCCTGGCGCTGGTCGCGATGATGGCGATGCCGGTCACGAGGAGCGCGTCCGGCGCGTACACGACCCGCCTGGCACAGGGCCCGCCCCACGGCTACCTCGCCTACCCGGTGCTCGGGATCGTCGCCCGGTTCCCGCTGCACGTCTTCTCGACCGGGCTCGAATACTTCGTCGGACTGCTCGTGGCGACCATGCTGTTCGTGACCGCCCACTCCGCGGTCACCAGCCTGTCGCGACTGAGCTACTGGCTCACCGAGCATCATCAGCTCCCGGCCCGCGTTGCCGATCTGCATCCGGCCTACGACACCGCCTACGTCGCGGTCGCCTGCTCCGCCGTCGCGGCCTCCGCGCTCGTGATCGGACAGGCCTACGCCGGTGGACTGAGCTTCCTGGCCGGCACCTACGTGTACGGGGCCCTGCTCGCGTTCACGAGCGTCCAGGTCTCGATCATCGCGATGCGGTGGCGCGATCCGCTTCGCTACCGCCCCTTCGAGGTGCCGGTGAACATCCCGGTCGACGGCCGCAGGGTGCCCGTGCTCGCGATCCTCGGGGGCGCCGCGACCGCCGCGGCGTGGGTCGCGGTCGTCGTGCTCGAGGGCGGGCCCCGCTACCTGGGGTCGGCGTGGATCCTGATCGGCTTCGCCGGCTACGCGGCGTATCGCCGGCATCGGGGCCTCAGCCTGACCGAGCGCACGCGGCGCGACTTCACCCAGCAGTCCGGGCCGGGGATCGCGGTCGAGTTCCAGACGATCCTGATCCCGGTCAACACCGACCAGCCCGACATCCCGGCCGACGTGGTCGAGGTCGCGGCCCGCCTGGCCGCGGAGCGGCGAGCGTCGCTCGTCCTGCTCGCGTTCACGCAGATCCCGCTCTCGGAGGAGATGGACATCGAGATCGACGGGCTCGACGCCGATGTCGAGCGCCTGGCCAACCGGGCGCGCACCGTCGGCGAGCAGTACGGGATCCGCGTCCATACGACGCATCTGCGCACCCGCGACCCCGCCGATTCGATCCTGGCCGAGGCCACCCGCCGCGACTCCCAGGTGATCCTGCTGCGGGCGACCGGCCTCGATCGGACAAGTTCCGCCGGGTCGCCTACGACCACGTCGTGCGCCGCATCGTGGCCGAGGCCAAGCAGCGGGTCATGATCATCCAGCCGGAACGGGCGCGGGCATGAGACACCACGTCCTGATCGTCGCCACCGACTCCCACGTCCAGCCGCACCTGCTGGCCGATGCCGTCGGCCGCGCGCCGGGAGCGGGCGCCGGGCGCCGTCCTGGTTGTGAACGTGCAGATCCCGGCGGTGCTCCCGCCGACGCTGCCGATCAGCGCCTGGCCGCCGCGCCTGGCCGCGCGCCTTGAGCGGCTGCGCGATGCCACCGAAGCGCTGGTGGAGTCGCTCACCCCGCCGGGCCGCGTCGAGATCGTCCCCTGCCGGAGCGTTGCCACGCTGCTACAGGCCGTCTGGCCGGTCGACACGCTGATCCTCGTCGGCAAGGCCGGCTGGAGCATCCGCCGCGCCGCCCGCGGCGTCGCCCCGGACATCGTCATCATCCCGGCCCGCTCGACGCCCACGCGGCGCGGGACGGCGCCGGCCTCGCAACCACAGGCGATCACGCAGCGGCCATGAGCACGACCGACATCCCGACCCAGGCGCCCCCCGACACGGCGGCCCCGGCTCCCCGCCGGGTCAAGCCGGCGCCGGCCGCGCACAGCCACGGTGACACACATCGGTCGTCGCGCTTCGGTGCGCTGGCCCTGTCGCTGGGCGCGCTCGGCGTCGTCTACGGCGACATCGGCACGAGCCCGCTCTACACCGTCCAGCTGATCTTCAGCGGCGACCATCCCATGGCGCCGTCGCCGGTGCGCGTGTACGGCGCCCTGTCCCTGATCTTCTGGGCGCTCGCGCTCATCGTCACGCTCAAGTACGTGCTCCTGATCCTGCGCGTCGACAACCACGGCGAGGGCGGCATCATGGCGCTCGTCGCGCTGATCGAGCGGGTGGTCAAGTCGCGCCGCAAGACCGGCCTCGTGATGGTCGGCGTGCTCGGTGCGTCGCTCTTCTACGGCGACGGGATGCTGACACCGGCGATCTCGGTGGTATCGGCGGTGTCGGGGCTCAAGGTCGCCTCACCCGCCCTCGCGAGCGAGATCGTCCCGTTCTCGCTGGTGATCCTGATCGGCCTCTTCGCCCTGCAGCGATTCGGCACCGGCGCGGTCGGGGGGCTCTTCGGTCCCGTCATGGTGATCTGGTTCGTGGTCATCGGCGCGCTCGGGCTGCGCGAGGTCTCGACCAACCCGGACATCCTCCGGGCGCTCTCGCCGACCTACGCCGGCGCGTTCCTCGCCGACGACCCGACGCTCGGCTTCCTCGCGCTCGGCTCGGTGTTCCTGGCGGTGACGGGCGCCGAGGCGATCTATGCCGACATGGGCCATTTCGGCCGCAAGGCGATCACGCGCGCCTGGCTGTTCCTGTGCTTCCCGGCGCTCATCCTGAACTACATGGGCCAGGGCGCGCTGATCCTGGCCCACCCGCGGGACATCGTGAACCCGTTCTTCCTGCTCGTCCCCGGCGGCCAGACCGGGCAGAAGGCGATGGTCGTGCTCGCCACCGTCGCAACGGTGATCGCCTCGCAGGCGGTGATCTCGGGCGCGTTCTCGGTGACGCAGCAGGTGATCCAGCTCGGCTTCCTGCCGCGGATGACGATCCGGCACACGTCGAAGCGCATCATCGGCCAGATCTACATCCCGCTCGTGAACTGGTTCCTGCTGGCGGCGGTCGTCGTCCTCGTGCTCACCTTCCGCTCACCCACCGGCCTCGCCAACGCCTACGGCATCGCCCTGAGCGCCATCTTCGCAACCAACACCTTCCTGGCCTTCGTGGTGTTCCGGACGGTATGGCGAAAGCCGCTCTGGATGGTCATTCCCGGCGCCGCCCTGTTCATCACCGTCGGAGCTCACCTTCTTCGCCGCAAACCTCACCAAGCTTTTCAGCGGCGGCTGGTTCCCGCTCATCGTCGGCGCGATCTTCTTCACCATCCTCACCACCTGGCATCGCGGCCGCCTGATCCTCGCGAAGGCCATGCGGGAGGGGCGCGTCTCGCTGCGGCGCTACATCAACCACATGATCGACGATCCGCCCAACCGGATCCCCGGCACGGCCGTCTTCCTCACCACCTCACTCGAGACGGTGCCGACCGCGCTGCTCAACAACGCCGAGCACAACGGGATCGTCCACGAGCGCGTCATCATGGTCAAACTGCACACGCTCGGGGTCCCGCATGTCGACGACGCCGATCGTGTCTCGATCCAGAAGCTGCGGCTGGGATTCATCGCGATCACCGCCAACTACGGCTACCAGGACGAGCCCGACGTCGTCCAGGCGCTGCGACTCGCGCGCCGGCAGGGGCTCGACATCGACCTGAAGCACACGTCCTATTACGTCGACCACGTCACCATCCTGCCGACCGGGCACAGCAAGCTGGCCGGGTGGCGCAAGCGCCTGTTCGCGCTCCTGCACCAGAACTCCGCCCCGATCGCCCGGTCGTACCACATCCCGCCCGACCGCGTCTTCGAGGTCGGCGCCTACGTCGAGATCTAACGAGACGTGAAGCCGCCGTCGAGGAGCAGGGCGGTGCCGACGGCGAACGAGCTCTCCTCGCTGGCCAGAAAGAGGATGCCGCGCGCCTGTTCCATCGGGTCGGCCGCCCGGCCGATCGGCGCCCACTGCGCGAACTCGGCCCGCGTGGCCTCGGGATCGGGGCTGGTGGCCACCTCCTCGTCGAGCAGCGGCGTCTGGGTGATGCCGGGGCAGAGGCAGTTCACGCGGATGTTGTCGGCGATGAGGTCGACGGCGATCGACTTGGTGAACATGATCACGCCGCCCTTGCTCGCGTTGTAGGCCGGCGCGTTCGGGTCGGCGACGAACCCCATCTCGGAGCCGACGGTCACGATCACCCCACCGCCCCGTTCCTTGAGCCGGGGAACGGCGGCGTGGATGACCGTGTACATGCCCTTCAGGTTCACGCCGATGATGCGGTCGAACTCGTCCTCGTCAAGAACGGCGATGCGGGAGCGGCTGGTGATCCCGGCCGCGCAGACCACGATGTCGAGCCCTCCGTGCGCGGCCGCCGCCTCGCGCACCATTCGCTCGCCGTCGGCAACGCTCGAGACGTCGCCGACCACCGTGTGCACCGAGCCGAGCGCCCCGAGTTCGGCGGCGGTCTGCTCGAGCAGGGGCGCGTTTTGGTCGGCGATCGTCACCCGCGCGCCCTCCTCGAGGAAGAGCCGCGCGGTCGCCCTGCCGATCCCCGACGCGCCGCCGGTGATCAGCGCCGTCTTGCCGTTGAGCCGCTGCATCGCGCGCAGTCTATTGGGTCAGAATCCGGGTATCCCCACCCGCCGGTGGACCGACCTCACCTGCATGAAGACCGGAGTGCCGGAGCAGGCCCGGAACGCGAACGGGATGAACTCCGACTTGGCCGCGTTCGGCGGGAAGACCCGCAGCTCGCTCGCCTTCACCGGCTTGCACGTCGCGGCGGTTGAAATTCCCGACGTCCACGATCTGGAGCAGCGCGTGGCCGGTCTGGCGGGGTGCCAGCGTCACGACCGCCCCGGGGCCTCCGCTCCGCCCGGCCGGCTTGCCGATCTGGTGCAGCCCGAAGGCCGAGACTCCCGGAAACCCGCGCAACGCACACGTCCGGTGCGAGATGTTGGAGAACTCGAGTGGGTAGAAGTTGCTTCCGGCCGCTCCGGTGCCCTCGCCGAGCCCGATCCAGACCTGCAATGCGCGCACTCTGCAGCGGGGGATGGCGGCCGACGACCTGTGCGCCACGGCCGTCCCGGCGGCCGCCGCGATCACGACCGCGACGGCAACCGCGAGCACTGCTCCACCAACCAGTCGATTCCGCATGATCCCAACTCCTTGTCGGTTTGCGGACCGAAGCTACACCCGCCACGTGCGGACCGCCACTCGCCGGATTGCGTAGAGTGTGACGGTTGGAGCAACGGCGAGCAGAGGTGGCCGGAGCCGGTCTGGCCGGCCTGACGGTCGCCGCGGTCCTGGCCCAGCGCGGGTGGCGGGTGCGGGTGCACGAGCAGGCGTCCGAGCTGCGCGAGATCGGCGCGGGCATCTATCTCTTCGAGAACGCCCTGCGCGTGCTGGAGGCCATCGGGGCCTACGACGAGGTCGCGGGCCACGCCGAGCTGATCCTCGACGGCGACGTCCGCGACCACCGAAACCGGCTGGTGATCCGCCGCAACGAGCGGCGGGCGGTTGCCTCGCGGCTCTACGTCGCCGTGCGCGGCGACCTGCACGCCGCCCTCGCGCGCGCCGCGGTCGCCGCGGGCGCCGAGATCGTCACGAGCTCGCAGGCGCTGGCCGCCACGGCTGACGGCCGCCTGGAGTTCGCAGCCGGATTCGGCGACCGGGCCGACCTCGTGGTCGGAGCCGACGGCGTCCACTCCCGCGTGCGCGACTCGCTCGGGCTGGCCGCGTCGATCATCGACCTGCAGGACGGATGCGGACGCCACCTGATCGAGCGCCGGCCCGACGACCCGGTGCAGAGCACGATCGAGGCCTGGAACGGCGGCCGCCGGCTCGGGATCGCCCCGGCGAGCCCCGACTCGGTGTACGTCTTTCTGTGCTGTCCCAGCACCGACATCGGCGGCCGCCTGCAGCAGCCGTTCGACGCCGGCGAGTGGATCGGCTCGCATCCGGCGTACGCCGGCCAGCTCCGGCGCATCCCTCGCCATCCGGAGGGCCGCTGGCTGACGTTCTACAACGTGCGCTGCCGAGCGTGGTCGCGCGGCCGGGTGGCGCTCGTGGGGGACGCCGCCCATGCCATGTCGCCCAACCTCGGCCAGGGCGCGTGCATCGCGATGGCAAACGCGCTCGCGCTGGGACAGGCGGTCAGCGCCCATGCCGACGTGCCAACCGCCCTGCGCATCTGGGAGGCCGCCGAGCGCCCGATCACCGACCTTACCCAACGCTACTCCTACATCTACGGGCGGGTCGGCACGCGCTGGCCGCGGCCGCTGCTCGACGTACGCTCCCGGCTCGTCCCGGTGGTCGCGCGATCCCCACGGTTTCGCAGGGCGATGAGCCAGGCCGCCGAGCACGTCCCGCGGCTCGAGGCCGCACCCTGACCGGCGCTCTCGCACTCGTCGGTGGTCGCGTCCGCACGCTCGACCGCGGCGGCAGTGTGGCTGAGGCGGTGCTAATCGAAGCCGGCTTGGTCACCGCCGTAGGCTCCGACCGGGACGTGCTCGACGCCGCCCCCGCCGGGATTGCGATCGTCGACCTGGCCGGCCGCACCGCGATGCCGGGCCTGATCGACGCCCACGCCCACCTCGAGCTCTCGGCGCTCGCCGACCGGCTCTGGCTCGACGTGCGCACGGCCGACGTCCCGACCACCCTCGCGCGCGTGGCCGCCGCTGCCGGAGAGGGCGGCCACGGCGAATGGATCGTCGCTCAGGGCACGTTCGGGCAGCCGCTCCCCGACCGGGCGGAGCTCGACCGGGTCGCGCCGGAGCACCCGGTGGTGATCCGGGAGAGCATGCACCGGCTGGTGGCGAACTCGGCGGCGCTCGCCCTGGCGGGGATCGACCGCCGCTACGTCGAGCCGGTCGGCACCCGCGTGCGCCGGTCGGCCGACGGCCGTCCGAGCGGCGTCGTCGAGGAGGGCTTCGACCTGTTCCCGGTGCCGAGTCCGGACGCCGCCTGGCTCGCCCGCAGCCTGCCCGCACAGGCGGTCGAGTCGTTCGTCCGCCACGGCGTCACCACGATCCACGAACTCCCCGCCTCGCAGGCGGCCCTCGCCGCCTGGCGCACGCTCGCCGCCACCGACGGGCTGCCCTGCCGGATCGTCCTGAACCCGATCCTGGCACCCGGGCACCAGCCGACGGTGCGCAGCGTCTCCGAGTTCGGAGACCTGCGCTCGTGGCTCGGAGGCAGCCATCCGTGGCTGACCGTGGGCGCGCTCAAGCTGTTCCTGGACGGCGCCGGCGAGGCGGCCTGGACGCGGGAGCAGCTCGCCCGAGGACCGGCCTGGTGGGGTCTGCCGGGCTTCCCCTACGCCGCGCTTCGGGCAGTGCTCGCCGACTGCCGCGAGCAGCGGGTGCAGGTGTGGATGCATGCGGTGGGCGCGGTCGCGCAGGAGCTCGCGGTGGACGCGGTCGAGGAGACGAACCGCACCCACCCCGCGCCCGACCACCGGTCACGGATCGAACATGTCGGAAACGCGGTGTGCGACCCGGCCATCCTGCCGCGGCTGGCCCCGGCCGGCATCGTCCCGGTCCCGACCGCGTCGTTCATGCACCGCTACCGCCCCGCACCGGCGGGCACGATCCCGGCGGCGAACCTGCCCTTCCCTTTCCGGACGCTGCTCGCGGAGGGCCTGCAGCCGCCGGGAAACTCCGACAGCGCGGGCACAGCCCCGTTTGCGACGACGCCCTGGCACGGGGTGACGGCAATGGTGCTGCGCCGCAACGGCGCCGGCGAGCCGGTGCCGCCCGGGAGCGAGGCCGTCTCCCTTGCCGAGGCGGTGCTCGCGCCGACCCGGTTTGCCGCTCACGCCACGTTCGCCGAGGCGGCGCTGGGCGTGATCACGCCCGGAGGCTGCGGAGACATCGCCGTCTACCGCAGCGACCCCCTGTCCACACCGGCCGCGGAGCTGCCGGCCCTGGAGGCCGACCTGACCATCGTCGCCGGCCGCGTCGTCCATCGTGCGCCATGGATTGCAACCATTTCCTGACCGCGTTTCTGCCCGAGCGCGAGCGCGACCAGCGCCGCATCTACGCCGACATGATCGCGCAGGCCGAGGCCGCCGACCGGCTCGGTTACGCCGCCGTGTCGATCCCCGAGCACCACCTCATCAACATCCTGCTCGTCCCCTCACCGCTGCAGCTGGCAGTGCGGCTCGCGGCCACGACCTCGCGGATCCGCCTGGTCACGGCAGTGGTCGTCCTGCCGCTGCACGACCCGCGCATCCTCGCCGGCGAGATGGTGCAGGCGGACATGCTGTGCGAGGGCAGGCTGGTCGTGGGCGTTGGCCGAGGCGCGTTCGGCTACGAGATGGGGCGGCTCGGCGTGCCGATAGAGACCTCCCGCGACCGGTTCACCGAGACCCTCGCCGTGCTGCAGGCGCTGCTCGAGGGCGAGGATGTGGCGTGGGACGGCCGGTACTATCGGTTCGAGCCGCTCACCGTGATGCCGAGGCCGGCGCGGCGCCTGCCGATCATGATCGCCGCCATGGCGCCCGAGGCGATCCGCGACGCCGCCCGACGCGGCTTCCACGTCCAGACCACGCCCCTCGGCGGCTCGCATGCCCGTCTGCTCGAGCAGGTCGACGCATTCCGCGGCGGCCAGGCCGACGCGGGCCCCGCGGGCGAGGACCTGCGCCTGGCACTGATGCGCGGCGTGTACGCGGCCCGCGACGAGGCCGACGCCCGCCACAAGCTCGGCCTCGCCCACGAGTACTACAAGAGGTTCGACAATGTCTTCAGCGGACCGGGCAGCGTGCGGGGAGGCATGATCGAGCCGCTGCCGCGGGCGCAGTCACTCGCAGAGCTGGGCCAGAACCTGGTGATCTGCCAACCGGCCGAGATGATCGAGCGGCTGGCCGGCTACGCCGAGGCCGGCATCGACGAGCTGATCCTGAGCTCGAACTTCGGCCAGCCGGCGGCGGAGACCATTGAGATGATGCACCGCTTTGCCTCGGAAGTGATGCCACACATTTAGACGGGTTGTTCCCATCTAGGCCGCCTTGCGCACGACCTGGTCGCCGAAGCCGAGCACGGTGAGGAGCCCGTCGACGACGACGGGATCCAGATGCGAGCCCGCGCTCCGCACGAGTTCCTCCGCGGCCGCCTCCGGCGACCGGGCGACCGAGTACGGCCGGGTCGCCGTCATGGCGGCGTACGCGTCCGCCGCCGCGACGATGCGCGCCTCGATGGGAATCGCGGTTCCGGCCAGGCCGTCGGGATAGCCATGGCCCGCGAAGCGCTCGTGGTGGTGGCGCACCGCGGCGGCGGCCTCCCGCAGCGCTGCCACGCGGCGAACGATCGCGGCCCCGGCGGCCGGGTGCGTGCGCATGATCGTCCATTCGTTCTCGTCGAGCGGCCCAGGCTTGGTCAGGATCTGCTCGGGGATCGCGAGCTTGCCGACGTCGTGCAGCCACCCGGCGAGCCGGCAGCGCAGGACGACGCCGACCGGCAGGTCGAGCTGTTCGGCGGTCATGACCGCGAGCCGGGCGACCGTTTCGGCGTGCTCCTCGGGGATGCCCTCCCGCAGGCTGCTCGCGTACGCGAGCGCGCGCGCCATCCCGACCACCTCGGGCTCGCTCGTCGACGAGTCGGCGTCGAAGCCCCCGGGCAGTAGCGAGACGCGGTTTCGGCCCTGGTACTTGGCGGCATAGAGGCAGCCGTCCGCCTTGTCGACGAGCGCGTCGAGACTGGTGCCATCATGAGCCGAGAGAGCGGCGCCGACCGAGATCGTGAGGTCGAGGCGAACGGCCTCGTGCACGATCGGGGCCCGGCTCACCGCCCGCCGCAGGCGCTCGGCGCGCTGGGCCAGGCCACGGGCCGACGCGACACCGCGCAGGAGCACGGCGAACTCCTCGCCGCCCCAGCGGGCCAGGCAGTCTCCCGGGCTCGAGTCCCGATCGCAGCCGCTGCGCCAGGTCGATCAGGACGGCGTCCCCGACCGCGTGCCCGTACGCATCGTTGATGTGCTTGAAATGGTCGGCGTCGAGCAGGAGCAGGCCGCAGCGGCGGGGATCGGCCTCGAGCGCCTCGGCGGCGATCTGGGCGAAGTGGCGCCGGTTGAAGGTGCCCGTGAGCTCGTCGGTGCCCGCACGCAGCTCGGCCTCGGCGCGGGCGCGCTCGAGCTCGCGGTGCGCCTTCTGCATCTCGCTCATGCTCCGGTGCAGGTCGTCCTCGAGCCGGCGCCGCTCGGTCACGTCCGAGACGATGCCGCTCACCTCATAGGTGCCGTCCGGGCGGCTGCGGGTGGCACCGCGGTCGTTCACCCAGCGGGTGATCCCGTCGGCGCCGATCAGGCGGTACATGACCTCCGCGTCCTCGCCCCGGCCGAGCGCCTGGTTGAACGCGTTGTAGGCGGCCTGATCCTCGGGATGAACGGCCGCGTCCCAGTTCTCCATCGCCGAGTCCGGCTCGGCGCCGCCCAGCAGCCGGTCGCCGCCGGGGCCCTGGAACAGCTCCTGCAGGGTGCCGTCGGGAAGCGCGTGGGCGAGATAGACGTGCGCGCCGACGACGTCGAGCAGGCTCGTGAACCGGTCGCCGGCCTCGGCCAGGCGGGCGGCGGCCTCCTCGCGGGCGGTGACGTCGGAGATGATGCCGTCGACGAGGATGCGGCCGTCGCCCTTGCGGCGCGGGCGGGCGCGATCCCGCGCGACCCGGGTGATCCCGTCGAGCCCCAGCAGGCGGTAGGTGACCTCGGCGTCCTCGCCGCGCAGAAGCCGCTGGTTGAACGCCTCGTACTGGGGAAAGTCGTCGGCCACGATGCGCGACTCCCAGAACTCGCCGACCTCGACGCCCTCCGGCACCGGGCCGCCGATCAGGCTCTCGTAGGTGGCCGCGGACGCGTGGTGGACGTAGTGGCCGTCGGGCGTGATCTCGCCGGCGTACACGTGCTCCTCGAAGAGGTCGAGGATGCGCGCGAGCCGGGCCTCGTTCCGCGATCCGCGGCTCAGGCGCCGGAGAAGGCCGCGCAGCCTCCCAGGCGCCGCAATGCTCGTCGGCGAATTTGCAGCATCCGGTGGCGGCGATGAACTCACGGCACTACTCGTCGTCATCGGCGCGCGGCCGGGGCGATTGAGACCATCGTCTCTTGAATAAATGGGGCCAGGCCCCATTTATTCACGGCTACGAGATCGGAAGCGGCGTGGCCGTCTGCGCAGCGTTCACAAGCGGCAGGCCCCACGCATCCTCGAGGCCGGCCAGCAGCCCGGGATGGGTGTAGGCGTGAGAGTCGGTGACCCCGACCCCCGCCGTGCCGCCGACGGCGATCGTGGCGACGTGCTCGTCGCTCGCGCTGCCCTCGTCCCAGGTGAGGATGACCTCGGCACCGGCGCTCAGCATCGCCGGCACGTTCGCGGCGAGCCAGGCGTCTCCCGCCTCGATCTCGGCGGTGCGGGTCGATCCCGTGTGCATGTCGTCGGTCAGGTTCGGGACGACGTAGGAGAAGGCCCGCAGATTGCTGGTCGAGAACTGCGAGTACGGCACCACGTTGGCGCAGGCGCTCGGGCTCGACGTGATGTCGTTGTAGTAGACGGCCGGGTTGTGCGCCTTCTTGTACGAACCGGTGTCGCCGCCCGTGTAACAGACGCTCGGCATCGACTCCTCATACTCGCCCCAGCTGATGCCCTTCGCCTGCAGCTGGTTGAAGATGTTATTCGAGGCCGAGGTCGAGCCGGTCAGCCCGCTCGTCATCGCGAGGTAGTCGGGCAGGCTACCGGGGCCGGCCTCGTAGTTGGTGTAGAGCGTGCCGCGGGCGATCATCGACTGGATGTAGGGCGCGTTGGCGTTACCCACGATGTCGGTGTAGTGCTTGTTCTCCATCATGATCACGATGATCGGCTCGGCCGGGCCGGCGCCGCCACCGCCACCGCCGCCCGCCGGGGTCGTGACCGTGGCCGGGGGTGACGACTGGTTCGACACGTTGTGCGCGGCGTCGAAGGCGTCCACGGTGTAGGAGTAGGGGGTGCTGGCCTTCACGCTCGTGTCGGTCCACGACGTGGTGCCGCCGCTCACCGTCGCGACGTTCGTCCCGCCGCGGTAGACGTCGTAGCCGGTCACGCCGACGTTGTCGGTCGAAGGCGCCCACGAGACCGTCACCGACGTCGCGCTGTTCGCGACCGCGCCGACGCTCTGCGGCACGCTCGGAGGCCTGGGTGTCGGCGGGGCCGCCGGAGCCCTGGGCAAGGACGAGGTTGTCGAAGGCGAATGTGGCGCCCGCCACCGCCGGGCTCTCGGACACGTTCACCGTCAGCGAGTCTCCGGACGTCTTGACGGTGTAGTCCACCGTCGGAATGCTCTGCCAGGCGGATGTCGCGGTGAGGCACGACTGCGCACTTCCGACCGACGTCGATGTCCCGGCCTTCAACTCCTTCAGCACAAGGCACACCGACTGCCCGGCGAGGCCGCTTTCGACCTGGCCGTCGAGCGTGTAGGCGTTCCCCGCGACGGCTCCCGTCACCGGTTTCGACGTCGTGTACGCGTACGTCTTGGACGCACCCTTGGTCGCGGTCAACTGCGCGGCATGGCCGCCACCGCTGCCGGCGACGAGCGCCAGCGACCCGCTGCTTCCGCCCCATCCGCTGAGCGAGCCCGAGCCGGAGCCCTCGAATGTCCCGTTCGAGATCAGGTTCGTCGCCGCGAGCGCCGCCGACCCCGAGATGCCGACCGCTGCGACCAGCGCCGACACAACGACGGTCGCGAGCACCCAGCCCCTGCGGGCGTTCGTGGCAATACGCATGACTTGAGTTCACCACCAGATCGGGAACCTGTCAACCTCCCGGCCTCACACGGCTCTCAAGGTCGGCGGCTACGGTTTGGGGGTCTCGCCAGGAGGAAGCGCAAATGGGCATCATCAAGCAGTCATCAGCACGTCGTCTCGTCGGATGGTTCGTGCTGCTTGCAGTACTCCTCTCGGCGATCAGCGTGACCGCCTACGCGGTCACCCGACCCGGTGCCGCCAAGCCTCCCAAGCAGTCGCTGGCGAGCGCGGTTCACACCGCCCTTTCCGCCCGGCCTGTCGCCGGCGTCTCGGCCCAGTTCACCATTGCCGAGAACCTTCTCGGCGCCAAGTCATCCACGATCTCCGCCAGCCCACTCGCCGGAGCGACCGGGTCGGTCTGGGTCGGTGGCGGGCACGTCCGGCTCCAGATCCGCTCGCCGCTCGGCACGACCGAGCTCACGTACGCCGGTCACCAGCTGATGCTGTATGACCGCAGCCACCACGTCGCCTACGTGCTCCCGATCGCGCGCGGCAAGGCAACGCACAGTGACACCCACGGCGCGCCGGCCGTCCCGACCATCGCCGCGATCAACCGGGCGATCGCCGCGCTCGGGCGCGAGGCGGTCGTCTCGGGCGCGATCCCAAGCAACGTCGCCGGCCGTCCTGCGTACGAGGTGCGCATGTCACCGCGCCGCAACGGCGGCCTGTTCGGGGACTTCGCGCTCGCCTGGGACGCCGCCCACGGCGCTCCGCTCCGGTTCGCCATCTACCCGCGCGGGTCGAGCACGGCGGCGATCGCGATCACCGTTACCCACATCCGCTACGGCACCGTGCCGAGCGCCCGGCTGACGGTCGTTCCGGCCCCCGGAACCCGGGTCGTGCACGTGCACCTGCCGAGCCGCAGCCGGCTCCACTCCGCGACCGCCCACGCCGCTCCGGCAACTGGCGTGAACGCCGTGTCGCACGCCCTCGGCTTCCGCCTGGCGGCGCCCGCAACGCTCGCCGGACTGGGCCGGGGTGAGGTGCGGTCGGTCAACCTGGGCAAGGCGCCCGCGGCACTCGTCACCTACGGCCGCGGCCTGGGCACGGTGTTCGTGCTCGAGCAGGCCGCGGGCAAGGGCCACGGCCTGCTTGGCGCGCTGCCGTCGGCGTCGATTGCGGGCACATCGGGGCACGAGCTGCAAACGACGCTCGGCTCGCTCGTACAGTTCACGCGTGGAGGCGTCACCTACACGGTCGTCGGATCGCAGCCCGCCGGCACGATCATGACCGCGGCACAAGCCCTGGCGTGAGCGACGACGGCGGCAGCGGACCGCTCGTCGAGATTCACGGGGTGACCAAGCGCTACGGCGCGATCGTGGCGCTGGACGACGTCTCGGCCGAGGTCACCGAGCGCGCGGTGGGGCTGCTGGGGGCAAACGGCGCAGGCAAGTCGACCCTCATGCGCGTGATCCTCGGGCTCATCAAGCCCGACGCCGGCAGCGTCAGAGTGCTGGGCATCGACGGAGCGGCGGCGACATGGGAGATCCGGCGCCGGCTCGGCTACATGCCGGAGCACAGCTGCCTGCCGCTCGGGATGACCGCGCGCGATCTGGTCGTCCACATGGGTGAGCTGCGTGGCCTGCCGCGGCGGGTGGCGGTGCTGCGGGCGTCCGAGGTGCTGTTTCAGGTGGGGCTCGAGGAGGAGCGGTCGCGCCTGATCCGCACGTTCTCGGTGGGGATGAAGCAGCGCACGAACCTCGCCCAGGCGATCGTGCACTCACCCGGCCTCGTCGTCCTCGACGAGCCCACCAACGGGCTCGATCCCGCCGGGCGCGAGGAGATGCTGACGCTCGTGCGCCGGCTCTCGAGCGATCTCGGGATCGCGGTCGTGATCTCGTCGCACGTGCTCGAGGACGTCGCCCGCACGTGTGACTCGGTGATCGTGCTGCGCGAGGGGCAGGTGGCCGCGACCCGCCGGATCGACCACGCCGCGCAGGCCGCCTCGGGCGACGTCCAGGTGCGGATCGTCGGAGACGCCGGCGACTTCACCGCGGCGGCCGTGCGGCTCGGGCTGACCGTGGACGGCGGCGGGGAGGACGAGGATGCCTGGCTGCTGGTACGCGGCGCCAACGCCGGACGGGGTGCTGGCCGGCGTCCGCGACGCCGCCTGCACGGCAGGGGTCGGCCTGCGCGAGCTCCGCCCCGCCGGTCCGACGCTCGAAGAGGCGCTGATCGGAGCCATCGGATGACGCAGGAAGCACGCGTCGTCGACATTGCGTACAGCCGCTACGACGGGCCCCGGGCCGGCCGTCTGGGGGCGATCTGGTCGCTGGCCCGGTGGAGTGCGCTGCGCGCGCTCGGCGCCCGCCGGGGGTGGAAGGCCAAGGTGATTCCCATCACCCTCACCCTGCTCGCCTTCGCGCCCGCGCTCGTGATCCTCGGCCTGCGGGCCCTGTTCGGGACGACCGCCGGAACGACCAACCTTTCAAACGCGCTCCCCTACTCCAACTACAGCGCGGACACCGCGATCGTCATCCTGGTGTTCAGCGTCGTGATCACACCGGAGCTGCTCTGCCCCGACCGCCGCGACCGCACCCTGTCGCTCTACTTCTCGACGGCCATCAGCCGGGCCGACTACGTGATCGGCAAGATCCTGGCCGCGCTGCTCCCGCTGCTGCTCGTCACCATGCTGCCGCCACTCGTCCTGTACGCCGGCAACGTGCTCTTCGCCGTCCACCCGGTCGGCTACCTCGAGCACCATCCGGCCGACCCAGCCCGGATCATCGCCGCCGGCCTCGTGATCGCCCTCTTCTACAGCCTGATCGGGCTTGCGATCTCGTCGCTGACGGGGCGGCGGGCGTTCGCCGTGGGCGGGTACCTCGCGTTCCTGGTGATCCCAACCATCATCGGGGGAGTGCTCGCGCACGCGATCAATGAGCGTTACCTGCGCCTGCTCGCGTTCGCCGCCGCACCGATCCAGACGGCCCGCGGGCTCTATCCCGGGTACTCCGACCGCGGGCACCTGAGCGCGGGCCTGTGGGGGGCGACGTCGGTGGAGCTGATGGTGGTGGCGATCGCGGTGCTCGCGATCAGGTACGGGCGGGACGAGGGGTGAACCAGCCGGCGATCGAGTTCACTGGCGTCTCGCGCTGGTTCGGCGACACCGTCGCGCTCGCCGACGTCTCGTTCACGGTCGACGGGGGCGTGATCGGCCTGCTCGGGCACAACGGCGCCGGGAAATCGACCACGCTCAAGCTGTGCGGGGGATTCTCGACGCCGAGCAGCGGCAGCGTGCGGATCTTCGGCGTCGATCCGCGCCGGACGCCGGACGTCTACCGCCGCGTGGGCATCGTGCCCGACCTCAGCCCCCCGTGGCCGTTCCTGTCGGCCCGCCAGGTGGTCGAGCTCTCGGCGCGCCTGCACCGGGTGGAGGACTTCCGCCAGGCGGCCGCCGGTGCGATCGAGTCCGTCGGCCTGGCCTCGGCCGCCGACCGGCCGGTGGGCGAGTTCTCCCACGGCATGCGCCAGCGCGTCAAGCTCGCCCAGGCGCTGGCGCACGATCCCGAGCTGCTGTTGCTCGACGAGCCCCTGAACGGGCTCGACCCGGCCCAGCGCAGCCACATGATCGAGCTCCTGTCCCAGCTCGGGCACGAGGGCCGGACGGTGGTCGTCTCGTCACACGTCCTGCACGAGGTCGAGCGGATGGCGCCGCGGGTGCTGGTGCTGGTCAACGGCCATCTGGTCGCGGAGGGGTCGACCGCCGCGATCCGGCGCCTGATCAGCGAGCGTCCCCGGCGGGTACTGGTGACCGCGGACGGCAATAGCCGCGCGCTCGCCCGCGAGCTGCTCACGGCGGCCGACGTCGACGCCGTGCGGCTCGTGGACGGGACGATCGAGGTCGAGACCAGCGACCCGCAGGCGCTCAGCCGGGCGCTGCCGCCCGCGGCGGCCAGAACCGACACGCTGCTGCGCGAGATCCAGCCGGTCGGCGACGACCTCGAGAGTGTGTACGCATACCTCCACGAGCGCGCGCGGGGGCAGGGACGGTGATCCGGCCCGTCTTCGCGCTCACGCTGCGCTCGCTGCTCCTGCAGCGGCGCACGATCGTGCTCGCGGTCGTCGCGGCCGCGCCCGTGCTGATGGCGCTGGTCTACGCCCTCGCCCGGTCGCCGGGGAGCCACGACCACTCGTTCTACTCCGACCTCGTCCAGCAGCTGTTCGTGCCGACGGTGGCCGCGCTGATCTCGCTCGTATTCGGCGTGAGCGCCTTCGGCGACGAGCGCGAGGACGGCACGATCCTGTACCTGGTCGCGACTCCGCAGCCGCGTCTGGAGCTGGTCGTCGCGAAGATCGCCGCGGCCTGGGCGGCGGCGCTGATCCTGCTCGTGCCGAGCCTCGTCTTGAGCGGGCTGCTCAGCCTGCGCAGCGGCGTCACCGCCGGCCTGATCGGCTGGCCGCTCGTGGGCGTGGTGCTCGCCAGCTTGGCCTACTGCGCCGCGTCAGTGCTGCTGTCGCTCTACAGCCGCCGCCCGATCGTGATCGGCGTCCTCTACATCCTGCTCTGGGAAGGCTCGATCGCGACGTTCGCGGCGTCGGCCGCGAAGCTCTCGATCTCGGCCTACGGCCGCGCCTTCGTCGCACACGTCCTACCGCAGGCCTCCCGGCCGGTGGCGGGCACCGCGGTCTCGGCGCTCGTTCTGGTCGCGGTCATCAGCGTGGCCGGATGGGCGGCGGCCCGGGCGCTGCGCCGGGTCGAGCTGCCGTAGCGCGCAGCGGGCGCAGGGTGAGCGCGAGCGCGGCGGCCATCGCGATCGCCCCGGCGGCCCAGGTGTAGGGCGCGGGCGTGGCCAGGTCGCCGCCGTGCCGCAGGCCGAAGACGCCGGCCGCGTCGACCCGCAGCGCGATCCCCCACACGAGGATGCCGGCGAGGGTGATCGTCATCCCGGCGGCGCCGGCCCATGCACACCGCACGGCCCGGCGAAGCGCGACCGTCCCGATCGTCGCGCGGGCGAGGGCCCGGCCCGCACCTGCGATCGCGACGGCGATACCCACCGCCGACGCAAGCACCCATGCCGCGAGCGCGGCCAGGTTGCCGGCGCCCTGGGGCGCACCCGCGGACGAGGTGTGCGCGTAGATCACGAGTGCCACGAGGGCGAGTACGACGACGATCGTCCCGGCCGCGGACATCACCAGCGGCCGCACCACCTCCGGCCGGCGGCTGCGCACCACGTCGTCCACCACGCTGCGGGCGAGCGCAAGCCCGCAGCCCGCGACCGCGAGGCCGACCACGCACGCTCCCGCGACGATCAGATCCATGCCGGCCCCGACCAGCGGATGATGGGCGGCGGCGCTGGTGAAATCGTCGTACTCGGCCATCCGCTGGAACCCGGCCCCGGCGGCGCCGAAGACCACGAGGGCCCAGAGCGACGCGACCAGCGCCCGGCGCTGGGCGACGTCCGGAGCGCGCCGTGCGCCGGCGCCCCGGCGGGCGTCGACCGCGCCCAAAACCACGTCGGCCAGCGTGCGCGCGTCGATGCCGTGCTGCTCGAGCAGCGCCGCGTACTCGGCGCCGTAGCGCGCTACGCCACGCCTGCGGGTACAGGCGCAGGAGCAGCGCCACGAGCCTCGCGGTCATGAGCGTGGACACCTCGAGCCGCGCCAGTCCGACGGTGGTCACGCGCTGCAGGTGCTCGAGCTGCGCCCGCAGCGCGGCCGCGCCGGCCGCCGTGAGCCGGTAGGGCCGGCGCCGCTCCTCGGGCGGCAGCGCCTCAATCAGGCCGCGCTCCTCGAGCCGGGTGAGGGCTGCATACAGCGTGCCGGGCCGCAGCCGCGGCCCTCCCAGCGACTCCACGTCCTGGATGATCGCGTAGCCATGCTTTGGCCCATCGGAGAGGCTGGTCAGGACGACCAGGGCCGGGTCGGAGTACCGGCCGAGCCCGGCGAGATCGGATCCGGTGTGGAGGCGGCCACCCCTCAAGGATAGTCCGAATTGCGATATACCGCAATATGGACTAGACGACCGCCTCAACGTCGGGGCCGGGAACGTCGCAGCGCACCTCCTCACCGCCAAGCGCGATCGTGGCCCGCGCGGTGACCATGTGGTACAGGATCAGGAGCTGGACGAGCGCGAGCGACTCCGAGCGGTGCAGATCGGTGCCCGACCGTGAACTCGCCCAGGCGCTGCGAGCGCAGATGGCTCGCGAAGTGCATCTTCTCCCAGATCGCCTGCTCGATCGCGCCGGCGCGGTCGGCGTCGAGCCGGCCGGGGATGCGCACCAGCCGCTCGCCGTCCTGCTCGGTCAGCGTGATGCCCCCGTCGTCGTCGATGAACGGCGCGAGATCGGGGTGGGCCAGGCCGTCGCGCAGGGTCAGCTGGGCGTCGAGGTGGTCGGGTCGTCGCTGCCGTCGGGCGAGGTGAAGGACGATGACGAGATCGGCGAAGCGCTCCTGGGGGCGGATGAAGGCGGCCGAGTCGTCCTCGCGCCGGTCGAGCTCGGCGAGCACCTGGTCGGTCGTGTAGCCGCGCCGCGAGCAGTCGCGGCTGACCTTCCAGTGCCGGCGCAGCGTCCTCGGGCGGGGCCAGGTAGACACGGACGTCGCAGACGTCGCGCATCGCCGCGGTGTGGTACCCGAGCAGCCCCTCCACCACCGTGAAGCGCTGCGGCCGCACGTACCCGGGCGGCCCGAACGTCCCGTCGGCGTGGCTGTACACCGGCTTCAGGATCGCCTCGCCGCGGCGCAGGAGGGTGAGGTGCTGCTCCATGATGTCGATGTAGTTGCAGTCGGGATGAAGCGGCGTGATGCCGAGCTCGGCCCGCTGGGCGCGGTCGTAGCGGTGGTAGTCGTCGGTGCAGACGTGGGTGACGGCGTCCTCGCCGAGCGCGCGCACGAGGCCGCGCGTGATGGTGGTCTTGCCGGCTGCGGAGTCACCGACGACTCCGAGAATGATCGGACGAGGCATCCTGTGCTCCTGCTCAGCTGGGGTCGGCGGACGGGTCGGCGAACACGGAGCTCGCGAGGATATCCTCAGCCTCGATCGTGACGAGGTCGGTCCGCGTCGAGCGCGTCGCGGCGGTCGTACAGCCGGCTGGCCTGGCGCATCCGCGCCCGGTCGATCGCGTTTCGGATGCTGCGGCCGTGTGCGAAGCGGGGCCGGCGCACGCGCCGCTCGACGTACGCGCGCAGCGCCGCCTGCGCCGCGGCGTGAGCTCGTAGGCCTCGCTGGCCCAGCATCAGCGCGCGCGATCGCCATCAGCTCCTCGACGTCGAAGTCGGGAAAGTGGATGTGGTGCGCCACGCGCGAGCCCATGCCGGGGTTGGAGCGGAAGAAGGTCTCCATGCGGTCGCGGTAGCCCGCGAGGACGACGACGAGGCGTCCCGCTCGGTCTCCATCACCTGCAGCAGGATCTCGATCGCCTCCTGCGCCGTAGTCGCGCTCGTTCTCGGGCCGGTACAGGTAGTAGGCCTCGTCGATGAAGAGGACCCCGCCGCGGGCGCGCTTGAGCACCTCCTTGGTCTTGGGGGCGGTGTGGCCCACGTACTGGCCGACGAGGTCGTCGCGCGTGACCGAGACGACCGTCGGCTTCTCGATGTAGCCGAGCCGGTGCAGGATCTCGGCCATCCGCAGCGCGACGGTCGTCTTGCCCGTGCCGGGGTTGCCGGTGAAGCACATGTGCAGCGACGGGCGCGACGAGATCAGGCCCTGCTCGCGGCGCATGCCGGTCGATCACGAGCAGCGCCGCGATCTCGCGGATGCGCGTCTTGACCGGCTCGAGCGCGACGAGATCGCGGTCGAGCTGGGCGAGCACTCCCTCGATGTCGCTCGTCGGCGCCGGGGTCACCGGCTGCAGCTGGGCGTTCACCGGGCGGAGCGCTCCGTTGCCGGTCGCCGTGCCGGTCGCGCGGTAGCGCATGCCGGCGGGAACGTCGGTCGCGTACGGATGCAGCGTGTAGCGGATCTGGCGGTCGGCCTTCTCCTGCCGCTCGAGCCGGAAGCCGGGCTCGAACGCGGGCCGGCCGACGATGAAGCCAGGGCGGTCGTCTGGCGGCCCAGCGAGCGGTCGTAGGCGACGACCTTGACGTACTCGTGCGGGCAGGCCTCGCGGGCGGCGCGCACCTCGCGCAGGGCGATCGCGACCTCGTCCTC
This sequence comes from uncultured Actinomycetes bacterium, assembly GCA_963732075.1. Taxonomy (GTDB): domain Bacteria; phylum Actinomycetota; class Thermoleophilia; order Gaiellales; family JAICJC01; genus JAICJC01. The sequence goes on from CAVSYD010000003.1 coordinate 1,467,399, forward strand.
GGCCAGCTCGAACAGCGGCTGGCCCCACATCTCCCAGAGCGAGTTGCGCGGATGCGGGTCGTCGGTGTGCTCGACCATGATCGCCCAGCCGTTGCGCAGGGCGTAGCGCAGCTGCGCCTCGATCTCGCTCGTCGGTCAGGTCGGGCAGGAAGGAGAACGTTCCCTGCGTGATTCGCATCGTGATCTCCTAGATGGATGGTCAGCTCGCCGTCGGCGTGACGACGACGTCGGCGGTGTCGGTCGACGTCGTAGTTGAAGGTGATGTCCTTCCAGACCTCGAGCGCGGCGTTGCAGCTCGGGGCAGCCCTTGGCGGCCTTGACCGAGGATGTCGGGGCCCTCGCGGTAGAAGTCGCGGCCCTCGTTGCGGGCCTGGATCATGGCCTCGACGGCGACGCGGTTTGCGGTCGCGCCGGCGGCGATGCCCATCGGGTGGCCGATCGTGCCGCCGCCGAACTGGAGGACGACGTCCTCGCCGAGGTAGTGCAGGAGCTGGTGCATCTGGCCGGCGTGGATGCCGCCCGAGGCGACCGGCATGACGGCGGGCATCGAGCCCCAGTCCTGGTCGAAGTAGATCCCGGTCTCGGGGTTCGGCGACGTTCCGGCGCTGGCGCAGCACGTCGTAGTAGCCGCGGATCATGCCGGGGTCGCCCTCGAGCTTGCCGACGACGGTGCCGGCGTGGATGTGGTCGACGCCGAGCATCCGGCACCACTTGGCGATGACGCGGAACGAGACGCCGTGGGTCTTCTGGCGGGTGTAGGTGCCGTGGCCGGCGCGATGGAGGTGCAGCAGCACGCCGTTTGCGCGCGCCCACTTCGACATCGACGGTCATCGCCGTGTAGCCGATCGTCAGGTCCATCATCACGATGGGCGAGCCGATCTCCTTGGCGAACTCCGCCCGCTCGTACATCTCCTCCATCGTGGCGGCGGTGACGTTCATGTAGTGGCCCTTGACCTCGCCGGTCTGGCCGACCGCGCGGCTGACGGCCTCCTGCGAGTACAGGAAGCGGTCGCGCCAGCGCATGAAGGGCTGCGAGTTGATGTTCTCGTCGTCCTTGGTGAAGTCGAGGCCGCCGCGCAGCGCCTCGAAGACGACGCGCGCGTAGTTCTTCGCCGAGAGCCCGAGCTTGGGCTTGGTGGTGGCGCCGATCAGCGGGCGCCCGAACTTGTCGAGGTACTCGCGCTCCATGACGATGCCGTGGGGCGGGCCCTGGAAGGTCTTCACGTAGTGCAGCGGGATCCGCATGTCCTCGAGGCGCAGCGCCTTCAGCGCCTTGAAGCCGAAGACGTTGCCGATGATCGACGAGGTCAGGTTCGCGATCGAGCCCTCCTCGAACAGGTCGATGTCATAGGCGATCAGCGCGATGTACTGGCCCGGGCGTGCCCGGCACCTCGTCCACCTGGTAGGCCTTGGCCTGGTAGTGCTCGTACTGGGTCAGGCGGTCGGTCCACACGACGGTCCAGGTCGCCGTCGAGGACTCCCCCGCGACGGCGGCCGCCGCCTCGATCGCATCGACGCCGTCCTGCGGGGTGATGCGAAACGCGCACAGGATGTCGGTCTCGCTGGGCTCATAGTCGGGGTCCCAGAATCCCATCTCGGCGTAGGGGGTGACCCCCGCTGTCCAGCGACCCTTCGTGCCAGGGCCTTCGACGATCGTCATCGTGCGACTCCTCTCACCGCTCTGCCGTGTCCCGGCCACCCTACGAGCGCGAGTCAGAGCCGTCCAATGAAACTTCAGCGATAACAGTTAACTGATCAGTTATGATTGGGCACGGTGTCGATCACCCTCACCCAGCTGCGCAGCTTCCTCGCGGTGGTCCACGGAGGCTCGGTGACGGCCGCCGCCGACGAGCTGGTCGTGACCCAGCCGGCGATCTCGGCGGCCGTCACTGCGCTCTCGCGCGAGGTGGGCGTGAGCCTGCTCGAGCGGGCCGGCCGGGGAGTGCGGCCGACCCCGGCCGGGCGCGAGTTCGCGGCCTACGCGGCCGACGTCATCGGCCTGCTCGAGCAGGGCCGCCATGCCGCCCGCGACGCCGAGGCGCGCGGCGCGCTCACGCTGACGATCGCGGCGGTCACGACGGCCGCCGAGTCGTTCGTGCCGCCGCTCATGCGGGCGTTCGCGACGGCACACCCGCAGATCGGCCTGGCGCTCGACGTCGGCAACCGCGACCACGTCCTGGCCGTGATCCAGAACCACGAGGCCGATCTGGCCATCGGCGGCCGGCCGCCGCCTCAGGAGCGGATCGAGGCGCACGCGATCCTGGCGAACGAGCTCATGCTGATCACCGCGCCCGACGACCCGCTCGCCGGCGGCAAGACGGTCTCGGCCGCGCGGCTCGCGGGCCGGCGCTGGCTGCTGCGCGAGCCGGGGTCGGGCACGCGCGCGGTCAACGAGGAGTTCATCGCGAGCGTCGGGATCGACGTCCAGACGATGACCCTGGGCTCAAACGGCGCGATCAAGCAGGCCGCCCGCGCCGGCCTCGGGGTGTCGTTCGTCTCGCGCGCGGCGGTGGCCACCGAGCTCGACGCCGGCCTCGTCGCCACGATCACCGTCGCCTCGGCACCCCCGCCGCGCGACTGGTACGTCATGCGCTCCTCGATCGGCCCGTCGCGGCAGGTGGCAACGGACTTCCTCACATTCGCCACATCGGTAGGCTGGCGCCGTGGCGCTTCACTCGCCTGAGCAACACGAGCCACTGGCCGACCGGGCGTGGGACGAGGGCAGCGCCCGGGACGCGATCGCGGCGATCGTCGCCGACGCGGAGCAGGCCTTCGACCGCGCGGGACTGTGGACGCTGCACCCGCTCGACTGGGATGACGACGACGATGCGGAACGCTCGTACACCGGCGTCTACATGGGCGCCGCCGGTGTCATCTGGGCGCTCGCCGAGCTCGGCTCGCAGCGCGACTTCAGGGCGATCGCGGCCGGACTGGACGAGCGCTACCTGGCGCGTCCCGATTTCGGGCCGCCGGCCCCGGGACTGTGGCTCGGCCGGGCGGGCATCCTGGCGGTCGCCGAGCGACTGGCGCCCGACGCGGACCGCCGCGATTTGCTGCACGCCGTGCTCGATGAGAACGCCGAGAACCCCGCGGTCGAGGTGATGTGGGGCGCACCCGGCTCGATGCTGGTCGCGGCCGCACTTCTGGATCGCACGGGCGAGGAGCGGTTCGCCGCGGTCTGGAGCCGGCTCGCGGAGGCGGTGTGGGACGCATGGTCACACGACGACCGGCTCGGCTACCGGATCTGGACCCAGCACCTCTACGAACACGTGGCCCGGTATGTGGGCCCGGCCCACGGCATGGCGGGGTGCGTCGCGGCCCTCGCCCAACGTCCCGGCCTGCTCGGAGCCGAGCGCACCCGCGAGCTCGAGCGCGACGCGGTGCGGGCGGCCACGGCCACCGCGTTCGTGGAGGATGGGCGGGCCAACTGGGAGCCCATCGCGGGTGCCGGCCTGCCCGTGCGCGGGCCGGCGGAGATCCGCACGCAGTGGTGCCACGGCGCGCCCGGCATGGTGGCGACGCTGGCAGGGATCGCGCCGGACGACGAGGCCTTCACGCGACTGCTGGTGGCCGGCGGTGAGCTCGCCTGGGAGGCGGGGCCGCTGCGCAAGGGGCCGACGCTCTGCCACGGCACGGCCGGAAACGGCCTCGCGTTCCTGGCGCTGCTTCGCCGCACGGGCGACGAGCGCTGGCTCGAGCGGGCGCGGGGCTTCGCGATGCACGCCGCCGGTCAGGTCGAACAGGCGCGCGCCGAGCACGGACGGGGACGGCATTCGCTGTGGACCGGCGATCCGGGCGTCGCGCTCTACCTGCGAAGCTGCATCGACCCGGCCTCGGTGACCGGGATCGATCTCGGCTGCTGGTAGCGGTCCTCGGTCGTGAAGGTGCGCCGGGCATGCCACACGCACCAGAGCACCAGGGCGAGCAGGACGGGCGTGCTGGTCACGAACGAGACGACGACCAGGCTGCCGACGCCCACGGTGAGCAGAACGGCGATCCGAAGCGCCGCCGTGGCCAGGCAGTAGACGCCCCAGACGATGGACTGCATGCCGAACTCGCGCCGGTAGGTCTGGCTCGACCGGAACTCGGGCGGGAAGGGATACCACCCGCGCGCGAACGCGCCGATCAGGGGCCGGCCGATCGCGGCGGAGATCAGGTAGGCGACGCCCCAGCAGGCGGTGAGCAGGACCGGCTGCGCCAGGTAGACGGTCGCGCTGTGCGCGGCGAGCGCGACCACGGCCTGGATGGCGATGAAGACGCCGGTCGCCGCGGCGAGGGCGACATCGCAGCCGCGCCGCAGCTGGATCAGCACGACCAGCGCCGCCGCGGCCGTCGACGCCACGATGCCCGCGCCGAGACCGGCCGCATGCCACGCCGTGTAGAAGGCGAGCGCGGGGACGAACCCCTCGAGCGCAAAGGTCGGAAGGCCGCGGGCGAGCAGCATGCGCCACGTCGGCTCCGGGAGCTGGCTCATGCCGCCTTCCGCAGGCGCCGCTCCTGCCCGTCGCACCACTCGATCCCCCACCGGCAGTGGTCAAGCCCCCACCGGTAGACCAGGTCGACGAATGGCGGATCCGGCCCGGTCCCGTCGTCGAGGTCCTCCAGGTAGGCGAGCATCTGGCGATAGCCCTCGCGCCGCGCCGCGAGCAGGCTCATGGCCTCGTCGTGCGGAAGCGTGTCGGCGAAGAACAGCCGCAGCAGCGACTCGTCGCGCAGCTCCACCCGCGTGTCGCGACCGCCGGACCAGTCCCGCAGCGCGGCGCTCCCGGTCGGGGTGATCCGGTAGACCGTGCGCGCCCGACCGCCTCGGGGGGCCTTGACGCCGACGATCCAGCCCGCCTCCTCGAGCCGCTTCAGCTCGGGGTAGATCTGGCCGTAGCTCGCAGCCCAGAAGTGGCGGATCGTCCGATCGACGATGCGCTTGATGTCATACCCGCTGCGGGGCTTGTCCGCGATCAGCCCCAGCACCACCCAGGTCACGGCAGTCGGTTCCATATACCGAGAAGATATATCCTGACGATGTATTCGTCAAGACAGCGACGCGCGGAGGTCGGGGCGTTAGGATCGCGCGACGTGTCGAGCCAACCGCACGAGGGGCTGCTCCCGAGACCGCACGAGGTGGTGGCCGCGCGCGAGCATCTGCTCGAGCGCTACGTCTGTGCGCTGATCGCGGTTGATCACCCACCCGTTCACGGTGGGACGCTGCGGCGGTGGCTCGCACGACCCGAGTTCACCCGCTTTTACACCCAAGCGGCGATCAGCGATCACCTGCAGGAAATCCGCCGGGCGAACGCGCGGTTTGCTGCGCTGCCGGCGTTCGACGCCGATTGGGGAGACCCCGGGCGGCTGCGCGAGTCGGATGCCCGCTGCGCGCAGCTTGACGCCACGCTCTCGCACAATCCGGCGCTGGCGACGCTGACCACGATCCATCTGCCGGGCGGTCTCACCCTGGGCGCGATCGCCGCGCTGGTCGGCACCGCCCTGAACCGGACGGGGGCCTCCTCCTCAGTGCTCTGGGAGATCGGCTACGGCCTTGGATCTGCGGCTCTGGCTCTGCTCGCCGCGTCAGCCATGCTGGGGGTGCTGGCGTTCGCGGACAAGCGCGAGCTGTTCTGGAGTCTGGGGGTATACGACGCGGAGCACGCGGCGTTCCGGGTCGCCGTCCTCTCCGACGGGGAGTATCCCCCCAAGGGCGTCCCACGGCACCTGTGGCTGATCGACGCGCTCGCCTGCCTGGTCGGGGCGGTGCTCGCGATCGGCGCGTATCAGAGCTTCCATCTCGACCTGAACCGGTGGCTCGTCGACGGTCTCGTGCTCTGGGCGCTGGTGAGCCTGGTCTTCGTCATCTGGTACCAGAACCACGCGCTTCAGCTTCGGAAGGACTGGGCGCAAGCCGCCGCCGAGCCTTCGGCGGGCGCCGAAGGGTGAGGCTGGCAAGATTGGCGGATGACGGCCGTCAAGTCCCGCCCTGCAGGGCTCGTCACCGCGGCGGCGGTCGCGGTGACCGTCACGCTGTGGGCATCGGCGTTCGTCGGCATCAGGGCGGCGGGTACCCACTTCGCCGCCGGGCCGCTCGCGCTCGGCCGCCTGCTCGTGGGCTGCCTGGTGCTGGGGGTGCTCGCGCTCGCGCGCCGCGAGCCGCTCCCGCAGCGGCGTGACGTCCCCCTGATCTGCGTTTGCGGCCTGCTGTGGTTTGGCCTCTACAACGTCGCGCTCAATGCCGCGGAACAGCGCGTCGATGCCGGCACGGCCGCGATGCTCGTGAACGTCGGCCCGATCCTGGTTGCCATTCTCGCCGGACTGCTGCTCGGCGAGGGGTTCCCGCGGCCACTGGTCGCCGGCTGCGCGGTCGCGTTCACCGGTGTCGCCGTGATCGGCCTTGCGACCACCCGCTCCGGCATCTCGTTCGGCACCGGCCCGCTGCTCTGCCTGGTCGCGGCGGCCGCCTATGCGGGCGGTGTCGTCGCGCAGAAGGTCGTGCTGCGCCGCGTCACGGCGCTGCAGACCACCTTCCTCTGCTGCGCCGTCGGCGCCGCGGCGTGCCTGCCGTTCGCGCCGTCGCTCGCACACGAGCTCGCCCACGCACCGACGAGGAGCGTCGCGTGGGTCGTCTACCTGGGCGTGTTTCCGACGTCGGTGGCCTTCACCACGTGGGCATACGCGCTCGCCCGCACCGACGCCGGCCGGCTCGGCGTGAGCACCTACATGGTGCCGCCGCTCTCGATCCTGCTGGGATGGATCATCCTGGCCGAGGCTCCTCCCGCACTCGCGTTCGCCGGAGGAGCGCTCTGCCTATGCGGTGTCGCGATCAGCCGGCTGCGCTGACACCACGCCTGCGCGCAATGAGCGTTGCGACAAGCGCGAACGGCGCCTGGATGGCTGCGGCCGCGATCAGTGTGAGCGGCCCAAGGTCAGCCCACACGTAGAGCAGCAGCGGCACCTGGATGGCGAGCGCCACCAGAAGCGCCTCCACCAGTCGCACCACCTCCCGCCGACCACTAGGTCCGAGCTTCGCGTTAGCGTGCACCTGCATCCGAGCCCTCCCTCGCTGTAGTCCTGGCAGACCACAGCCTCAAGGGAGGCTCGGATGTACCCCTCTACCCGTTCACAACGTCCGTAGGCACGTCATCTAGCGGGTCGTGCCGATGGGCTCGGCGGCATCGGTCGCGCCGGCCGCGGCGGCAAGGTGGTGGACGAGCGTCACGCGGACAGGCCAGACGTAGGGCTCGGTCTTCCCGTTCGCGAGCGTGATGATCGCCGTCGCCGTCGCCAGGGCCGGGCCGACCTGCAGCGGCGGACCGTCGCCGACACGGGCGTTGGCCTTCCACGAGCTGTTGCTCGGGCGGTAGGTCTGCGCCGACCGGCCCCTGGCCGACACCGCCGCGCCGTTGGGCGGCTGGGTGATCTCGACCGAGAAGACGGCGCTGCGCTCGTCCCCCTCCCAGGTCACGATCGGGCCGACCACGTTGACGGTTCTCCCGTCGGCGCTGAGCTTGAGGTGCTTGTTCACTCTTGAGGTCATCGGGGTTCCCTCCTCGCGTTCTCGCGGAGTGTCTCATCCCGGAGCGCGGCGTGCGCGTTTCCAACTCGACGACGTGGGCGGCGGTTCTCTTCCCCAGAGCCGGCCCGGGGTAGCGCGCAGGCCCGAACACACGTACGCTTGAGGAGTCCACCGTGAGGGTGGAAAGCCGCACGGCCTGGGGCAACACCAGGCTCCCTCACACGGGGTGGACGAACGTCACGGAGTGACGGGTCGGCTTTCCCGGTCACCCACCATCCTGCATCGCCGACGGGTTCGTGATCGGCGAGTCATCCCGGCCACGGACAGCGCAACCCGCCGTCCACGTCGGTGTGCGACGAAGGGCCACCCATGAGCAGCACCCCAGCACAGCACCAGTACGGCTACGGCACCCACGCTCCCGGCGGCGCGCTGCCCGCGGCCGCCCACAACGGCGCCACCCTGCCGTTCACCGGCTTCGATGCGGGCGCCTTCGCCGGCGTCGGCCTGCTCCTCGTCGTCGCGGGCCTCGTCCTGCGCGGCCGCCGGGGCTCTGGTACGCTCGGATCCTGACTGACTCGTCAGTCAGGATTTGGCGTTCTGACCCGGAGGTTTTCGTGACCGGCCTGCCCTCAACGACGAAGCTGTATTTCGGCCCCTGGTACCGGCGCTCGCCGTACTTCGAATCGACGCTCCGCGCCGGCTGCAAGGCGTACGACATCTACAACAAGATGTACCTCCCGGCCGAGTACGACGACGTCGCGAACGAGTACCGGGCGCTGAACGAGGGCGTCACCCTGTGGGACGTGGGCGTCGAGCGGACCGTGCAGATCGCGGGTCCCGATGCCGACCGGCTGATCGACATGCTGACCTGCCGCGACCTCACCCGCTGCGCGGTCAAGCAGGGTAAGTACATGCTCGTCATCTCGCCGAGCGGCGGCATCGTGAACGACCCCGTCCTGCTGCATGTCGCCGAGAACGTGTGGTGGATGCAGCTGGCCGACAGCGACGCGGGCCTCTATGCGCTCGGGGTGCTCTCGAGCTCGGGCCTGGACGCCGAGGTCTCCTACCCGGACGTGCATCCGGTGCAGGTGCAGGGCCCCCATGCGGCCGCGACGCTGGCGAAGCTCGTCGGCGAGAGCATCTACGACATCCGCTACTACTGGTGCGAGCGGTTCGAGATCGGCGACATCCCGGTTGTCATCAGCCGCACGGGCTGGTCGGCGGTGCCGGGCTTCGAGGTCAACCTGCTCGACGGCACCCGCGGCGGGGACCTCTGGGATGCCATCATGGCGGCCGGCGAAGAGTTCGCGATCCGCCCGATCGCGCCGAACGAGGCCCGCCGGGTCGAGGCGGGGATCTTCAACTGGGGCTCCGACATGACGCTCGCCGACACGCCGTTCCACGTGATGGGGCTCGAGCGGCTCGTCGAGGAGCAGGCGCAGGACTACATCGGCAAGGCGGCGCTCGAGCGCGTCCGCCGCGAGGGCGTCGACCGCAAGCTCGTCGGGATCGAGTTCGACCACGACGAGCCGTTCCCCGGCATCACGACCAGCTGGCCGGCGAGCCACGATGGCCAGCCGGTGGCCCGCGTGACAAACGCCGTCTGGTCGCCGGGCCTGCATCGCAACATCGGGTATGTGCGGGTGCCGATCGGACTGGCCGGTCCCGGCAACCGCATCGACGTCGAGTCCGAGCACGGGCCCGTATCCGGTCACACCGCCGCAATCCCGTTCGTCGATCCGCGCAAGGAGCGGCCGGCGGGCTCGCTGCGGCCGGACGCCGCCTGACGCCGATGCGCGACCCTCGCTACGACGTGCTGTTCGAGCCGGTGCCGATGGGGCCGGTCACGGCCCGCAACCGGTTCTTCCAGGTGCCGCACTGCAACGGCATGGGCCACCAGCATCCGAGCGCCCACGCCGAGATGCGCGGCGTGAAGGCCGAGGGCGGCTGGGCGGTCGTGTGCACCGAGGAGGTCGAGCTCCACCACTCCACCGACGTCGCCGGGTTCGTCGAGGGCCGGCTCTGGGACGACGCCGACATCCCGATGCACGAGCGGCTGGTCGAGAAGGTGCACGAGCACGGGTCGCTGGCCGGGATCGAGCTCGTCCACAGCGGGATGACCGCCGCCAACCTCTATGTCCGCCAGCCGCCGATGGGACCGGCGCACCTGCCGGTGCAGACCACCGACCCGGTGCAGGCGCGGCGGATGAGCAAGAGCGACATCGCCGACCTGCGGCGCTGGCACCGGGCCGCGGTCGAGCGCTCGCTGCGGGCCGGGTACGACCTGGTCTACGTCTACGCCGCCCACGGCCTGACGACGCTGCAGCACTTCCTCTCGCGCCGGTTCAACGACCGCACCGACGAGTACGGCGGCAGCATCGAGAACCGGGCGCGGCTCCTGCGCGAGATCCTCGAGGACACCGTCGAGCTCGTCGATGGGCGCGCGGCGGTGGCATGCCGGATCTGCGTGGACGAGCAGGTCGGCGAGCGCGGGATCGACCGGGGCGAGATCGAGGCGGTGCTCGGCATCGTCGGCGAGCTGCCCGACGTGTGGGACTTCATGGTCGGCGAGTGGGACTTCGACTCGATCACGTCGCGGTTCGCGGCCGAGGGGTCGCAGGAGGAGTACGTCCGCGGGCTCAAGGCGCTCACCTCGAAGCCCGTCGTCGGCGTCGGCCGGTTCACCTCGGCCGACACGATGGTGCGCATGGTGCGCGACGGAGTGCTCGACCTGATCGGGGCGGCGCGGCCCTCGATCGCCGATCCCTTCCTGCCGAAGAAGATCGAGGAGGGCCGGTGGGAGGACATCCGCGAATGCATCGGGTGCAACATCTGCGTCACGGGCGACTCGACCGTGACGCCGATCCGGTGCACGCAGAACCCGAGCATGGGCGAGGAGTGGCGGCGGGGCTGGCACCCGGAGCGGATCCGGCCGAAGACCTCCGACGCGCGCGTCCTGGTGGTCGGCGGCGGGCCCGCCGGTCTCGAGGCCGCGATGATGCTCGGCCGGCGCGGCTACGACGTGGTGCTGGCCGAGGCCGGCGACGACCTGGGCGGTCGCGTCGCGGTCGAGGCACGCCTGCCGGGCCTCGCCGCCTGGATCCGCGTGGTCGACTATCGCCGCAGCCAGCTCGCGCGGCTCCCGAACGTCGAGATCGGGCTCGGCAGCCCGCTCACCGCCGAGGAGGCGCACTCCTACGGCTTCGACCACATCGCCGTCGCGACGGGCTCGCGGTGGCGCGGCGACGGCGTCGGCCGCTGGCACACCCGGCCGATCGCGATCGGCGACGGCGTGCAGGTGCTCACGCCCGACGACTTGCTCGCGGGCGCCCGGCCGGCCGGCGAGCGCGTGGTCGTCTACGACGACGACCACTACTACATGGGCGGCGTGCTCGCCGGGCTGCTCGCGCGGGAGGGGCGGCACGTCACGCTCGTCACGCCCGAGCCGCTGGCCTCGGCGTGGACGGTCAACACGATGGAGCAGACGCGGATCCAGGGCGGGCTGCTCGAGCTGGGCGTCGAGGTGCTGGTCTCGCGAGCGCTCGTGGCGGCCGGCGCCGGCCGCGCGGTCAGCGCGTGCGTCTTCACCGATGCCGAGCGCGAGCACGCGGCCGACGCGGTGGTGCTCGTGACCGGCCGGCTCCCGCAGGACGAGCTCGGGGGGAGCCTGCGGACGCTCGCCGAGGCCTCCGGCGACGGCCCGCTCGTGCGCGCTGGTCGGCGACGCGTGGAGCCCGGGCACGATCGCCGCCGCGGTCTGGGACGGCCGCCGCTACGCCGAGGAGCTCGACGCCCCGCCCAGCGACGACTCGCTGCCGCCGTTCCGGCGCGAGGTCATTCAGCTGGCGGCGCCGTAGACGCCGGCGTGATGCTCGCCTGAGCCGGGGAGCAGAGCCGCGTGGAAGAATGCTGTCCGTCATGGGTGCGAGTGAACCTCAGGCCGTCCTGACGCCCCCGACCGAGGCGGCGATCTTCCTCGTCCTGACCGTGCGAGCCGGGCGGCGAGGACGAGCTCCGCGACCTGCTGGCCGATGTCAGCGGCCTGCGGCGATCCGTCGGGTTTCGCGTCCCCGAGGGCGGGCTGACGTGCGTCGTCGGGATCGGGTCGGCGCTGTGGGACCGGCTGTTCGGCGAGCCGCGCCCGGCGGAGCTGCATCCGTTCGCCGAGTTCGCGGGCGCGCGGCACACGGCCGTGGCGACGCCCGGTGACCTGCTGTTCCACATCCGCGCGCATCGCGCTCGACCTGTGCTTCGAGCTCGCCCAGCGGCTGATGGACCGGCTCGGCGGCGTGCGCGGAGGTGGTCGACGAGGTGCACGGCTTCAGGTCGTTCGACGAGCGCGACCTGCTCGGGTTCGTCGACGGCACCGAGAACCCCGAGGGCGCCGCTGCGCGCGACGCGGTCCTGATCGGCGACGAGGACCCCGCGTTCGCCGGGCGGCAGCTACGTGATCGTGCAGAAGTACGTCCACGACCTCGACGCTGGGACGCGCTGCCGGTCGAGGAGCAGGAGCGAGTGATCGGCCGAACGAAGCTCAACGACATCGAGCTGCCCGACGACGTCAAGCCGGCCAACTCGCACGTCGCGCTGAACACGATCGTCGACGAGCGACGGCGAGGAGCGCCAGATCCTCCGCTACAACATGCCGTTCGGCTGGGTCGGCGCGGGCGAGTTCGGCACCTACTTCATCGGCTACGCGCCGCAACCCGGACGTGATCGAGCAGATGCTGACCAACATGTTCGTCGGCAACCCGCCCGGCAACTACGACCGGGTCCTCGACTTCTCGACGGCGGTGACCGGCAACCCTGTTCTTCGTGCCCACCGCCGAGTTCCTCGACGACCCGCCGGCGCCGACGAGCTCCGATGCGGCCGCGACGGCCGCAATCGAGGAGCCCGATCCGTCAGGGACGGCCGGCTCGCTGGGCATCGGCAGCCTCAGAGGCTCCGAGTAGCTGTTCACGCGCGTCAGGCCGGGAGGCCTTGGTGTCGCCGCGGCGAGCGATTTCGGCTGCGACGGCCCGGAGCTCACCCTCACCACCCTCGCGGACGAGTTGAGCCCCGACACGACACTGCCTGGGAGTGTCGCCCCGCGCATTGAGGAGTCCGGGAAACTCGCGTGCCGCCACCGCCACCGCCGCAGGGCGAGATCCCTCGATCGCGAGTGTCACCCACTGCCCTTGCGGGTAGCGCACCTGCACGTAGTGGCCATGCACCGAAACGACCGAGACCGGCGGCGGCGCGGGACCGTTCGAGCCCAGAACCTGCTCCATCAAGACCACCCCTCCAACATGAAAACGCGCGCTTGGCGACCGGGGCGTGGGGCCGATGGCGGAGGCTGGGAGCAGGCCTCAGGCCAACCACGGTACCACGCGTGAAGTCCCCGCCCTTGTGACGAGGCTCGAGGTCAGCGACCGACTCCCCCCGCCTGATGGCCGGGGTCGATGCCCAGGAGGCGAGCTGCACGGATGAGTTCCTCACGCGCGGCCCGTTCCTGCTCCTCCGCGGAGACGGTCGCGCCCGGTTGGGGAAAGAGCACCTTGCGGACGGCGAGGATCGCCCGCGGGTCGGCGTCTGACTCAGCGAGGGTTGCCGCGATGCGTGTCGCGAGGGCATGGTCGACGATGAGCGCCTGGGCGGCGCCCTTGGTGAGTGTCGTGGTCCGGCCCGCGAGCACAAGGGGGTTGCTGGATCGAGGGCGGCGAGCGTCGACGATCGCGTCGCGGAGGGTGCGGGCGGTTCGCCGGCGCTCCCGCTCACCGCGCAGCTCCTGCATGCGCGCGTCGAGCTCGGCCGTGGCCGCAGTGTCAGCGCCGGCCCTGTGCCCGCATCGATGAGTTCATCCGCTGCGAGACGGATGACCTGGCGTGACCAGGCGATCACGACCAATTGGATCACGGCGATGGCCAGCGCGAACCCGATCACCAACCCCCGAACACGGTGAGTGACGTCCACGTCGCCAGGCCCAAGCCAACTGCCGCCAGAACCGCCAGGCCCGCCAGTTGACGCTTGGCCGCCCGTTTGCGGGCAACCGCCCTGCGGATCGAGGCTCGGGGTGAGCTAGGCGCGATATGTCACCATATCCACGGGATACGCGAGCGAAGGCACCCAGGCCTCGGAAAGGCCTCGTGACGAGCCGCTCAAAGCCTTGCCTGGTCGTCCGACTACTGGGAGATGACGACTTCCGATCGGGACAGATGGCTCCTCGGGTTGGCGCTTGCCCTTCAGGGGTCGCACAGTCCCGATCGGGTTGATCGCGGAGTTTCGCGCCCGCATTCCCGAGTTCGCTCGCCGCGGCGGCGTGGTGTGGCTGTGGGATCCCGAGCGTGGCGTTCTGAAGACCGACGCCGGCCGGGAATGGGTTCCCGACGACGAGGTTACCCGGCTCCTCACGGCCGGCGGCTCGACGACCACCGGCGGCGACCGTCACGATGGGGCTGCACGCGTTCGACCGCCCTGTGGGCGCGCTGACGATGGCCGCCGAAGCGGCACCACCGGACGATGCGCTCAGCGCCGATGAGTGGGCGCGCGTACTGCGAGGTCTTGGCGCCGGCGCTCGCGGATGCGCTCGACGACGACGCGGTGCGACGGTCGGCGGCATTGCTCACGTCGCTGATCGAGCAGGTCCCGGCCGTCGCGTATGTGGTCGAGCCGATGACCGGCAAGCCCGTCTACGTCAGTCCGCAGCTCGAGAGGCTGTTCGGCGTGCCGGTCACCGACTGGCTGGATGGCACGGGGGGCTGGGCCCGGCAGGTGCACCCGGACGATCGCGAGGCGACATTGACGGCGTACGCGGCCGCCCTCGCCGCCGGCGGGTCGTTTGAGGCGCAGTACCGACTGATCGACGCCGCGGGCGAGGTGCGGTGGGTGTCGGATCTCGCCGAGACACTCCGGGACGAGAACGGCGAGCCAACGGCCGTGCACGGAATGATCTTCGAGATCACCAAGCACAAACTTGCCGAACAGGCGCTGCGGGATTCACAGGTGCATGTCCGCGAAGCCGAGGAGCGATACCGCAACCTGGTCGAGCGGCTGCCGCTGGCCATCTACGTGGATGCGCTCGATGCGAAGGCCACCTCGATCTACAACAGTCCCCAGAACGCCGAGATCACGGGCTACACCCATGAGCAATGGGTGGCCGATCCTGACCTGTTCGAAAAAGCCGTGCATCCCGAAGATCGCGCCCGGGTGATGGCCGCCCTCGGCGCGGCCCATGACCGCAACAGCGACTTCTGCTGCGAGTATCGGATCGTGCGACCCGACGGCAGCGAACGATGGGTGCGCGACGAGTCGGTGGTCGTCCCAAGCGCGGAGGGCGTGCCGCTCTACCGGCAGGGGTACCTGCTCGACATCACGCCTCGCAAGGAGGCCGAGAATCGGCTCGCGCATCTCGCCTACCACGACCCCCTCACCGGCCTTCCCAACCGGGCCATGTTTCGCGAGCATCTCGAGGTGGCCGTCGCTCACGCGACGCGCAGCGGCCGCGGCGTCGCCGTCCTGTTCCTCGACCTCGACGACTTCAAGCTCGTCAACGACGGTTTTGGTCACGGCGCCGGCGACGAGCTCCTGCGGGCGGTCGCGTTGCGGCTGAGCGCGGCGGTGAGACCGAGCGACGTGGTTGCCCGCCAGGGCGGAGACGAGTTTCTGATTCTGCTTTCCGACCTCGATGCGGGCGACGGCGCCGCCGGCGCCACAACGACCGCGGGACGGGTCGCCGCGCAACTCGTCGACTCCCTCCAGGCGCCGTTTGCGATCGCCAGCACCAATGTCTACGTCACCCCGAGCATCGGCGCCAGCCTCTTTCCGGCCGACGGCGACAGCGCCGAAACGTTGCTCAAGCACGCCGATATCGCGATGTACACCGCCAAGGACGGCGGCCGTGACGGATACCGGCTCTACCAACCGCCGAAGCGCGATCTGAGCGGCGAACTGGCGATCGCATCCCAGCTCCGGCAGGCCGAGCGGCGCGACGAGCTCGAGCTCTACTACCAGCCGATCGTCGACCTGAGCACGTCATCCATCGTCGGCGCCGAGGCCCTGATTCGCTGGAACCACCCCGAGCAGGGACTGCTGCTTCCGGGCGACTTCCTGCCGGCCGCCGAACGGACCGGCCTCATCCGCCCCATCACGGCGTGGGTGCTGGAGCAGGCATGCACGGAGGTGCAGCGCTGGTGCGACCAGGATCTCGACCTCTACGCATCAATCAACATCCCGCCCGCCTACTGGCAGCCGACCGCCATCCGGCGCATGATCGCGATGATCGAATCGTTCGGCCTCGGCGCCGACCGGATCATGATCGAAGTCACGGAACAAGCCGCCATGAGCACCGGCACGGAACTCAACCCCATGCTCGCGGAAATCCACTCCGGGGGCCTGCGGCTCGCGATCGACGATTTCGGCACCGGCTACTCGTCCCTGGAGCGATTGCGGCGCCTGCGTCCCAGCATGATCAAGATCGACGGGTCATTCGTGCGGGACATCGCCACCGACCACGACGCCGGCATCCTCGTCGAAACGATGGTCACCATGGCACAGAAACTCGGTATCACAATGCCTCGCCGAAGGCATCGAGACCAAGGCCCAGTTGCGGTTCCTTGTCGACCGTGACTGCCCGCTCGGCCAGGGCTACCTCTACAGCCGCCCAGTCCCAGCCTCTGCGTTCAACGCGCTCATCGCGAAGGAGCGCCGCGCGGCGTAGCCAGGCCGCTTGGATAGGATGCCCGCGTGGCCAACAGAGAACACCCCGTCCTCACGCTCTCGCAGGCCGTTCGCGAAGCTGTGGGCGCCGTCGATCCCACCGACACCGACGGTCTTCTGGGCGATTTCGAGCAGTGGTTCGAGGACGACGACGACCCGGTGAACTCCGTCCCCAACCTGGAACGGCGGGTCGCGGGCGCGCTCGCCGAACTCGACCCCGATGGTGCCAGTCCGGCGCTGGCCGTTGCCGCTGCCATCGTGTTCTATCGCGCCTCCCAGCCGCACCACCCGCCACGTGAGGCCAACGGCCTCATCGAGCAGGCGGTGCGGATGGAGTTCGGAAGCGACGTGCCTGCATCGGTCTCCGACTGGCTCGCAGGGCGCATTCGCTAGCGGAGGCGCTCGGTGTGAACCGCGACGTCGTGAGCGGGTACGCGGTGGCTTCGGATGGCGCCTACATCGCATATCGGCGATGGGTTTTTCGCCACCTTCGACGGTCCGGCCCGGGCGATCATTGTGCACTCGAGATCACGGAGCGGGTGCGCGAGCTCGATATCGAGATTCGCTCCGGAGTCCACACCGGGGAGTGCGAGCTGATCGATGGCAAGCACGGCGGCATCGGCGTCGCGATCGGCGCTCGGATCAGCGCACTCGCCCCAGCCTCCGGGGTACTGGTGTCTCAGACCGTCAAGGATCTCGTTGGCGGCTCAGGATTGACCTTCAAGGCCGCGGGCGAACAGGAGCTCAAAGGCGTGCCCGACCGGTGGCAAATCTACGCAGTCACGAGTCGCCCCGAATGAGGGCCCCTTATGAAGCACGAGTTTCCGACTTTCGTGTGCTGGTGCGGTGTTCCCTGATACCGTGAGCGCATGAGCCCGGAGGCCGACTCCTCGACGCTCACCACGCTCCGTCTGTTACGCCGCGACTGCGTGCGCGCCTATACCGACGCGCTGACGGAGTACAAGGCGATCGAGGAGCACCTGGGCGAGGTCCGAAACCACCACCGCCACCGGACGCAGCTCACGGCCGCCCAGCGGGAGCTGGTTGCGACGCTGCCTGACCGGGGCATGCGCCACGGCATCACCCTGACCCGGATGAGCGGCGCGCTCGATGACGTGAAGGATGAGGCCGACTCGCCCGGCCTTGACAGCGAGATCGGCCAGATCGGCGACGAGCTCGCCCTGATGCGGCGGCCGGTCCGCCTGCTTGCCGACCTGTATGTGCTGATGATTCCCGCCACGTCGGCAGAAGACGTGTTCGGCCTGCCCTACGTCGATCCGCAGTTGCTGCCGGAGTACGCCTGAGCCGTCTGTGGCCGGCCGGGCCCGGCGACCAGTTCGTCCGACGGCCGAAGCGGGCGCTCCTGGTCGGCGTGGCGCTCGTTCTCCTCGTCGTCCTCGTCGGCCTGCTCATCCCGACCGGGCCACTCCCGATCGACCGGATCTGGTCGGAATGGATGCGCGATCTCCAGGTCGAGGCCGCGCACGGGTTGGCGCTCGCGTTCAACGCGCTCGGGCGAGGGCTCGGGCGGGCGCTCACGCTCGCCCTCATTGGCGTCGTGCTGGTGATCGGTCGACGGTGGTGGGCGCTACTCGCCTTCGCCGCCGCCGAAAGCCTCACGCCGGTGGCGGCCAACCTGACCAAACGACTCGTCGATCGCCCCCGGCCGCCGCATGCGCTGATCCAGGCGACCGGGAGCTCGTTCCCGTCGGGTCATGCGGCCTACGCAGGCGCCACCGCGGTCGCACTCGTTGTGCTGTTCACGCGGCCCGGCCGCCGGCGGATCTGGTGGGCGGCGGCCGCCCTCACCATCGCCGGAATGGCCTGGAGCCGCACCTATCTCGAGGTGCACTGGCTGAGCGATGTCGTCGCGGGTGCCACTCTTGGCGTCGGGGTCGCGCTCGCCAGCGTTGCGGCCGTCCAGATCCTCGGCGACCGGGCCGGCCGGACGCGGTGAGCAACCAGAGGACTTGCGGCGGGCCCCCTGTCGTGCCGCATAATCACGAGCGCATGGGCGGTTACGTGTTGGGTTTCGAGGAGATCGACCGGACGCAGGGTGCGGTCGTCGGCGGCAAGGGTGCCAACCTTGGGGAGCTTTCGAAAATCGAGGGCATCCGCGTGCCGGCGGGCTTTTGCGTGACGACGGACGCGTTCCGGCGGTTCATGGCGGTCGCGCCGTCGATCGACGATCGGCTCGATCGGCTGTCGCGCCTGAAGCCCGACGACCGGGAGTTGATCGGCGCGCTCAGCGCGGAGATCCGCCGGATACTCGAAGGGGTCGCCATCCCCGACGATCTGGCGGGCGCGATCACCCGCCCGTTCGCCCGCCTCGGCGAAGAAGCCGCCTACGCCGTCCGTTCCAGCGCGGCGGCGGAGGACATGCCGACGGCCTCGTTTGCGGGTCAGCACGACACGTACCTGAACGTGGTCGGCCGGGCAGCGATCCTCGAGCACATCCGCCGATGCTGGGCCTCGCTCTTCACCGAGCGGGCCGTGACCTACCGCCTGCGCAACGGCTTTGACCACCGGATGGCCCAGATCGCCGTGGTCGTGCAGCGGATGGTCTTCCCGCAGGCGGCCGGGATCCTGTTCACGGCCGATCCCGTCACCTCCAACCGGAGGGTCGCCTCCATAGAGGCCGGCTTCGGCCTCGGCGAGGCCCTGGTCTCGGGCCTCGTGAACCCCGACGTCTACAAGGTGCGCGACGGCGAGGTCGTGGCCAAAGCTCTCGCCACAACAAACCAGGCGGCGCTGACCGATGCGCAGGCCGTGCGGCTCGCGCAGCTCGGCCGGGTGATCGAAGCGCACTTCGGCCGCCCCCAGGACATCGAGTGGTGCCTGGTCGACGACGGCTTCCAGATCGTCCAGAGCCGGCCGATCACCACGCTCTTTCCGATTCCCGCGGCCGGCGACGGCCAGAACCACGTGTACCTCTCCGTCGGCCACCAGCAGATGATGACCGATCCCTTGAAGCCGCTTGGGATTTCGATGTGGCAGCTCACCGCCGGCCGGCCGATGCACGACGCCGGCGGGAGGCTGTTCGTCGACGTCACGCACGACCTGGCATCGCCGGCGAGCCGCGCTCGGCTGGTGGAGGGGTTCGGGAGGGCCGACCCACTGTCCGGGGACGCGCTGCGGTCGATCGTCGATCGCAGCGGCTTCCTTCCATCACTCCCCGACGAGGGGCCGGCCGAGCCCCCGCCTGCGGGCACCACGCAGGCCCCGATCGAGACCGATCCGGCCATCGTCACCGACCTGATCGCGCGTAACGAGGCATCCGTCGCAGCGTTGAAACGCGACATCCGCACGAAGTCCGGAACAGCGCTGCTCGACTTCATCATGGAGGACATCCAGGAGCTGAAGCGGATCCTGTTCGATCCGCAAAGCCACCGAGTGTTCATGTCGGCGATGGAGGCCACCTGGTGGCTCAACGAGCACCTGGAAGCGTGGCTGGGCGAGAAGAACGCGGCCGATACGCTCACTCAGTCCGTTCCGAACAACGTCACGTCGGAGATGGGCCTGGCGCTGCTGGACGTCGCGGACGTGATCCGCCCGCATCCGGAGGTGGTGGCGTTTCTGCAGGACGTCGAGGACGACGGCTTCCTCGACGAGTTGCCCACGCTCGCGGGCGGGCGCGAGGCGCGAGCCGCCATCCAGGCCTACCTCGACAGGTACGGCATGCGCTGCACCGGTGAGATCGACATCACCAGGCCGCGCTGGAGCGAGCAGCCGACCACGCTCGTGCCCTTGATCCTCGGCAACATCAGGAACTTCGAGCCCGGCGCCGGCGAGCGCCGCTTCGAGCAGGGCCGGCAGGAGGCCTGGAAGAAGGAACAGGAGTTGGTCGAGGCCTTGCGGGCCCTGCCGGACGGGGACGCCAAGGCCGAAGAGGTGAAGCGGATGATCGACCGCGTCCGCACCTTCATCGGATACCGGGAGTATCCGAAGTACGGCATGGTCAGCCGCTACTTCGTCTACAAGCAGGCCCTTCTGGAAGAAGCCGGGCGCCTCGTGCAGGCCCACGTGCTTCGTGTGCAGGAAGACATCTTCTCTCTCAGGTTCGAGGAGCTCCGGGACGTCGTGCGCACCGGCCACGCGGACGACCAGCTCATCCGCGAGCGCAAGGACGCGTTTCGGTCGTATCTCGCGCTCACCCCGCCCCGGGTGCTCACATCCGATGGCGAGGTCATAACCGGGGCATACCGGCGCGAGGCCGTGCCGGCCGGCGCGCTGCTCGGCCTGCCGGTTTCTGCCGGGACGATCGAGGGGCGGGCCCGCGTGATCCTGGACATGGCGAGGGCCGACATCGAACCGGGCGACATCCTGGTCACGGCCTACACCGACCCGAGCTGGACGCCGCTGTTCGTCGCGATCACGGGCCTGGTGACGGAGGTTGGGGGCCTGATGACCCATGGCGCGGTGATCGCACGAGAGTACGGCCTGCCGGCCGTCGTGGGGGTGGAGCGCGCGACCCGTCTCATCCAGGACGGGCAGCGGATCCGGGTGAACGGAACGGACGGATACGTCGAGATCCTCGCCTAGGCAGGATGGACTCGCGGATCTACCCGAGGGCGCGTTCGAGGTCGCGCCACAGGTCATCGGGGTGCTCGAGCCCGACGCTGAGCCGGATCAGTGTCGGCGGTGTGCCGACCTCGCGCTCGGACGGGTAGCGGGCGCGCCGTTCGAGGCTGCTTTCGACGCCGCCGAGGCTGGTCGCGTGGACGATCAGCCGGCACGCGTGACAGACGGCTTCCGCATCGTCGGCCGTGCCCTCGGTTTCGAACGAGACGATTGTGCCGCTGCCGGGATAGCGGACGCGGGCCACGCGTGGATGCGACGCGAGCTCACCGGCGAGATGGCGGGCGCTGGCTTGGGCGCGGCTCAGGCGGGTGGGCAGGGTGCGGAGGCCCCGAAGTGCGAGGTACGCCTCCAGCGCACCGGGCGTCGCGCCCGTCCTCGAGCGGCGTTCGCGCAGGCGCTCCGCGACAGTCGCGTCGCGCACGGCCACGGCGCCGAGGAGCAGATCCGAGTGGCCGCCGATCAGCTTCGTGGCCGAGTGGAGGGCGAGGTCGGCGCCCAGCGAGAGCGGCGTCTGCCCGAGCGGCGTCGCGAAGGTGTTGTCGACGACGACGAGGGCGCCCGCGGCGTGGGCGATGGCGATCACGGCGGGAAGGTCGACGACGTCCAGCATCGGGTTCGTCGGCGACTCGACCCACACGACCCCGGCACCGGCGACGGTGGACGCGAGGGCCGCAGGCGTCATCTCGGGCAGCGTCTCGAGCTCGATCTGGCCGCGGCCGGCGCGTTCGCGGAGCTGCTCGGCCACGCCGAAGTACGGCGCACGCTGCGCCACGATGCGCATGCCGGAGGCCAGCTCGTCGAAGATCGCGTTGCTGCCTGCAAGCCCGGAGGCGAACGCGACACAGCTGCCGTGCTCGAGCGCGCCGAGCGCCTCCTCGAATGCCGCCCAGCCAGGATTGCCTTCGCGGCCGTATACCAGGTCACCGTCCTGGTGGTAGGTCGATGCCGGCACGATCGGCGCGTTCAACGGCGCACCCGGCGCCCGAGCGGGACGCCCGGCGATGACGGCGATCGTTTCGGGGTGCAACTGTTCGTGCGCCATCGGCTCCGAAGCAGCCTACGTGAAGTGCCCCGGCCCCGCGCTCCGGCTACGTGGCGGCGTCCTCGTTGAGGAGCACCTCGTAATGGTGGAGCTCAGCGTCGGTGCGCACAAGGCGGAATCCGGCTCGGATGAGGGTGCGCTGGGACGCGATGTTGTCCAGAGTCGTGTCGGCGATCACCCTGGAGAGTCCGTGATCGGCGGCGACGGCCAGCAGGGCGATGACCGCCTCCGCGGCGTAGCCGTGGCCGCGGGCCGAGGGAGCCAGGCCGTAGCCGATCTCGGCAGACCCGCCATCCGGGCGGCCCTTGAAGCCGAGCCCCCCGATGGCCCGCCCATCGGCCAGGCGGGTGATCCGGTAGTAGCCGAACGGCCGCTGCTCTCCGAGGTCGGCGGTGGCGCGAAGGAAGCCCCCGACTGCGCCCACGTCGCCCTCGAAGGGGTAATCGTGGGCCCAGGCATCGGCCGGTCCCGCACTCCGAGCGACGATGCGCTCGGCCTCTGCGACATCGATCGCATGCAGCTCGAGGCGCGATGTTCGGACGGAGGGACACACGAGGCGAACCTACCACCCGTGGGCGACCAATCGGCGAATGATCACACTGATATGACACGGATTTGTGTTATCTCAGGAGATTGTGTAAAGTAATCAGCGTGCCCAGCGACGGGGAGATCACGTTCGCCGACCACACCGGCCGGTTCTACGCCCGCCGCTACGGGATGGCCCCGATGGTGGGCCGCCTCCTGGGATACCTGGCGGTCTGCGATCCCCGGGAGCAGAGCATCGCCGAGCTGGCTGACGCCCTGCTGGCGAGCCGGAGCGCCATCGCCGGAGCGGTCAACACGCTGGAGACCCTCCGGCTCATCCGGCGATCCCGGGCCGCGGGCGAGCGGATGGACCGGGTGCGCATCGACATGTCGTCGCCCCAGGCGACGGGGTTCGACCTCTCCGAGTACCGGGAGCAGGGCGAGCTGGCCCGAGAGGGTCTTCGCGTTCTGGAGGGCGCTCCGCCCGAACGACGAGCGATCTTGTTGGAGTGGGCGGCGTTCGCCGATTTCCTGGTGGAGCGGCTTCCCGTGCTGGAGCAGGAGTGGAAGGAGCGGCGGGAGGCGCTGCGAGCCGCCGGCGAGCTCCCAGAGGCGCCGGGGCCGCATCGGAGAGGAGAGAACGCGATGACGGTCCAGACCAGCAGTCCGGGGATCGTGGCCAGGGACGTCTGCAAGTCATTCGGCAGCCATCTGGTGCTCGACAAGGTGAACCTGACCGCGGATGAGGGCACGATCCTCGCGCTGCTGGGTCCGAACGGGGCCGGCAAGACCACGATCGTCCGCATCCTCTCCACCCTGATCCCGGCCGACTCCGGCTCCATGCACATCGCCGGTCACGACGTGGTCGCCGACCCCGACGGGGTGCGGGCGCTCATCGGGGTCACCGGCCAGTTCTCGGCCGTGGACAACCTGCTCACCGGGGCCGAGAACCTGCAGTTGATGGCCGATCTTCGCCACCTCGGCCGCGAGGCCGGCCGACGGCGGGTGGCCGAGTTGTTGGAGCAGTTCGACCTCACCGACGCCGCGGACAAGCTGCTGTCGACCTACTCGGGCGGGATGCGACGACGACTCGACCTGGCGATGACCCTGGTCGGTGAGCCCCGGGTGATCTTCCTGGACGAGCCCACCACCGGCTTGGACCCGCGCAGCCGCCTCACCATGTGGGAGATCGTCCGCGAGCTCGCCGCAGCCGGAGTGACCATCCTGCTCACCACCCAGAACCTCGACGAGGCGGACCAGCTGGCCGACCGGATCGCGGTGCTCGACCAGGGCCGGATCGTCGCCGAAGGAACCCCCGCCGAGCTGAAGAGCCGGATCCCCGGCGGGCACGTCCGGCTCCACTTCGCCCGACCCGACCTGCTGCGTTCGGCGGCCGGGCTGCTCCCGGCGGCGGCTCCTGACGACGACCAGCTCGTCCTGCAGGTCCCCGCAGACGGCACCGTGGACTCACTCCGTGAGCTGCTCGACGAGTTGCACCGGGCCCGTGTCGCCGTCGAGCGGCTGTCGATCCACACCCCGGACCTCGATGACGTGTTCCTCGCCGTCACCGGCAGTCATGTCACCGGCCGGCCCGACGAGAACCGCACGCCAGAAGGAGCAGTGCAACGATGACCACGCTCGCCTACACGCTCAGCGACTCGCGGGTCATGCTGCGCCGCAACCTCAAGCACCAGCTGCGGTACCCCTCGATGACTCTGATGCTGGTCGGCACGCCGATCGTGCTGCTGCTGCTGTTCGTCTACGTCTTCGGCGGCCAACTCGGTGCGGGCCTCGGCGCCCACCAGGGTCGCGGCGCCTACCTCGACTACGTCGTGCCGGGGCTGCTGCTGATCACCGTGGCCTCCGCCGTGCAGGGCACCTCGATCATGGTCGCGATGGACATGACCGGCGGCATCATCGACCGGTTCCGCACCATGGCCATCGCCCGCGCCTCGGTCCTCACCGGCCACGTGCTCGGCAGCCTGATCCAAACCCTGGCCGGACTGGCCATCCTCATCGGCGTCGCGTTCGGCCTCGGGTTCCGCTCGAGCGCCGGGCCGCTCGAGTGGCTCGCCGCGATCGGGATGCTGGCCCTGTTCGCCTTCGCGCTGATCTGGCTGGCCGTCGCGCTCGGGCTTGGCCGCCAAGAGCGTCGAGACCGCCAGCAACACCCCGATGATCCTGTTCCTGCTGGTCTTCCTCAGCAGCGGGTTCGTGCGCACCCAGACGATGCCCGCCGGGCTGCGGCAGTTCGCCGAGTACCAGCCCTTCACGCCGGTCGCCGACACCGTGCGCGGACTGCTCACCGGCGCCGCCGTTGGCGACCACGCCATCGCCGCCATCGCGCTGGAGCGTCGGCATCGCCGTCGTCGCCTACCTCTGGGCCATCCGCCTCTACAACCGGCGCCGGGCAGCCGAACCAAACTGAAGCCGTCGATGTGTCGCTTGGACGGAGCTGCGCACGACACTAGCCTGAGGTCGGGTCCGCAAGCCGGCCGACGATCGTTGCGACGAGCATCGGATTCGATGGTGACGATGTCGCATTCCACCCCGGCCCGGGCGCGGCCTCGACGTCACCGTTCGCCTACCGCGCCGCCCCTGCCAGTAGGCTCCGCCGGTGTCCGACGTCGAGGTCGCTGCGTTCGTGCGCGCGAACCTGCCCGCGCCATCCTGCCGTGTGCTCGAGGTGGGTGCCGGCGAGGGCGAACTGGCGGCGACCCTCGCGGCGGCGGGCTATGCCGTCACCGCCATCGATCCCGACCCGCGCGGCGACAACGTCGAGCGCGTCGCGCTCGCCGATCTCGATCCGGCCGCGGCGACGTTTGCGGCGGCGGTGGCGATCCGCTCTCTGCACCACGTCCATCCCCTGGACGCGTCGCTGCAACGGCTTGCCGAGACGCTCGAGCCGGGGGCACCGCTCGTCATCGACGAGATGGACGTCGCGGCGTTCGACCGCAGGGCGGCCGACTGGTGGCTGGAACAGCAGGCAGCTCGGGGGAAGGTGTTCGACAAGACAGCCGAGGTGCTTATCGAAGAGCACCGCGCCCATCTGCATTCTCTGCACACGATCCTGGAGGGGTTGGCCGGCTGGTTCAGTTTCGGCACCCCTGTGCGCGGCCCGTGGCTCTACCGGTGGGATCTTGGCCCTGCGTTCCGCGACGCGGAGGAGGCCCTGATCGCGTCGGGCGGTCTTCCGGCCATGGGTGCGCGGATCGTCGCCATCCGGCGCCCCTGACGGATGCCACGCACGAACCTCCTGACGGCCCGGGTGCCAACCACCGTCGCCAGACTGCGCCTGCGTTGCGCCCCCGAGCCGACCGCGAGACGGGCGGCCCGGGTTTCTCCGCTGTGCCCGCTGCTCGGGGTGGGTGCCCGAGAGGCGCGCCGAGCGCCGGCCGATGCCTCGTTTGTGAATGACCCAGCGGTAGTATCGGGGGTCCTGACCAGAGACGAGACCCATGCCACGCAAAGGAGGCTGCTCATGAGTAGCACCGTCCACTCCGGCATAGACGTCCACCCCTTTCAGGTTGAGATTCCAAGTGATGCCCTGGATGACCTGCGTCGACGCATTGCGGCGACGCGCTGGCCCAGCAAAGAACTCGTCCGAGATCGGACGCAGGGCGTGCAGTTGGCGGCGATTCAGAAGTTGGCGCGCTACTGGTCGACCGACTACGACCTCGGGCGCGTCGAAGCGCGGCTGAACGCGCTGCCGCAGTTCGTCACCGAGATCGACGGCGTGGATGTCCACTTCATCCACGTGAGGTCCGAGCACGACAACGCGCTGCCGCTGATCATGACCCACGGCTGGCCCGGCTCCGTGATCGAGTTGATCGACTCCGTCGGCCCGCTGACCGACCCGACGGCGCACGGCGGAAGCGGCGAGGATGCCTTCCACCTCGTGCTGCCCTCCCTACCTGGGTACGGCTTCTCGGGCGAGCCGGTCGAGATCGGCTGGGACCTGGACAGAACCGCACGGGCCTGGGCCGAGCTCATGCACCGCCTCGGCTACACCCGCTACGTTGCCCAGGGGGGCGACGTGGGCGCCGGCGTCACCGACGCGATGGGCCGCCAGGCGCCCGAGGGGCTGATCGGAATCCACACGAACCTGCTCGTGCCGGCGCTCGGCGGCACCATGCCGACGGACACGGACGAGGAACGCGCCGCGGCCGCGCAGATCGCCACCTTCGGGAAGTCCGGAAA
The DNA here is from genome assembly GCA_963732075.1 of uncultured Actinomycetes bacterium. Classification (GTDB taxonomy): domain Bacteria; phylum Actinomycetota; class Thermoleophilia; order Gaiellales; family JAICJC01; genus JAICJC01. The sequence continues at coordinate 1,493,943 of CAVSYD010000003.1, forward strand.
CGGCTACTTCGTCGAGATGGCCACCCGACCGCAGACGATCGGCTACGCCCTGCTCGACTCCCCTGTCGCCTTGGCCGCCTGGATGGCAGACCACGACACCGACGCCTACCAGAAGATCGCGCGCGCCTTCGTCGACGGGCAGCCCTCGGGCAACCTCACCCGGGACAACGTCCTGGACAACATCACGGCCTACTGGCTGACGGGCACCGGAGCCTCCGCGGCCCGGTCGTACTGGGAGGCCTACGGGCCTGACGCCCCGGCCGCTGGCCGCCAGCCCCTGCCGCCGCCGGCGATCCCGTTCGGTTTCACCACGTTCCCGGGCGAGATCTGGCGGACTCCACGCAGCTGGGTCGAGGCCAGCTATCCCAACGTGACCTATTTCAACGAGGTCGACAAGGGCGGCCACTTCGCGGCGTGGGAAGAGCCGGGGATCTTCTCATCAGAGCTACGAAAGGCGTTCAGGACACTGCGCTGAGCGGGCAGTCGTCAGGCGGTGGGGCCTTCGGTCGCCCTGAGATGCGTGTCGTAAGACAGGACTGTCGAGGCCGTTTCGACAACGGAGGTGACGATGAACAACGTCGATGAGGAGCTGGTCCTGGCCCACTTCATCGTCTCAGACGATGTCGAGCGTTCCCGCAGCTTCTACACCGAGGTGCTTGGCGGCAGGGTCGCCTTCTCCGGGCCCGGAGGCCTGACCTATGTCGCACTCTCCAACAGCTGGATCATCATCAACGGCGGCGGTGGGCCGACGGACGACAAGCCTGCTGTCACCTTGGAGACGCCGCGCGATCCCGACCGGGTCAGCAGCTTCCTCAATATCCGGGTCAAGGACATCGCGGCTGTGTACGCCGAATGGAGCGCTCGGGGCGCGAATTTCCTGACGCCGCCGAAACAGCACCAGTACGAGATCCGTTGCTACATCCGCGACCCCGACGGTCATCTGATCGAAGTGGGGCAAACCACCGACCCAGACGGCGACTGGACGCCCGCTCGCTGGCCGGACGGTCGGCAGGACGCACAGAGACGCCATGACCACCGCGATCATCGGCACCGGAGGGATCGGATCGGCCATCGCCCGCCGGCTGGCCTCGGGTGGCGAGACCCTCCGGCTCTCGAGCGCCAACCATGAGTCGGCACGAAGGCTGGCTGCAGAGATCGGTCGGGCTGCGGTCGTCGCCGTCGATAACCGTGACGCGTTGCAAGGCGCCGATGCCGTCGTCCTCGCGCTGCGGTTTGGCGTACTGAAGAGCGTCATGGACGAGATCGCCGATGCGCTAACCGACAAGGCTGTGGTCGTTCCGAGCAACCCGTTTGGCATCGACGCACAAGGTAACGTCTCACGTCTCCTGCCGGAGGGGCAATCCTCTGGCGAGGTTATCGCCGGGTGGTTGCCGACGGGAGCGGGCTTGGCCATGGCGTTTGGAACCATGTCGGCCGACATCTTCGAGTCCGCTGGCAACCGCTCACCGGAGCTGGCGGTCCTCTTCTACGCGACCGACGACGACCGTGCCGGCAAGGAAGTTGAGCGGCTGATCCGAACGGCCGGCTTCGAGCCGGTGAAGGTCGGCGGGATCAAACAGTCCAGTCGGCTCGAGGTGGACGGCGACCTTCACGATCTTGTGGTCGGCCCCGCACGGGCGCGGTCATTGATCGGTGGAGCCTGATCGCTCGCTCTCAGAGATGGCCCAGGCCGCGTTGACGAGCCCGATGTGGCTGAAGGCTTGGGGGAAGTTGCCCAGGAGCTCTCCGCTGGTGGGGTCGACCTCCTCGGCGAGCAGGCCGACATCGTTGACGAAGGCGACGGCCCGTTCGAAAACGGTGCGGGCCCGAGCCGGCTGGCCGGCCAGGGCCAGGGCCTGAGCCAGCCAGAAGGTGCACAGCAGGAACGTGCCTTCGTCACCCTCGAGCGCAGTCGTGGGAGCGGTAGCGGTACACCAGTCCCGCGATCATCGATGAGGCGCTCTTCGGTCGCGTCGATCGTGGCCAGCACTCTGGGGTCGTCGGCGGGAAGGAACCCGACCAGGGGCAGCATCAGGTTGGAGGCGTCAAGATCGTCGGAGCCGAAGGACTGGGTAAAGGCGTTGGCCCGGTCGCTCCAGCCTCTGGTCATGATCGCCTCATGGATCTGGTCCTGGGTCTGCTTCCATGCCTCGACTCGGTCGGAGGCGTCGAGACGGTCGGCCAGGGCCACCGCCCGGTCGAGTGCCACCCAGCACATCAGCTTGGAGTACAGGAAGTCGCGCGGCTCGCCCCGGACCTCCCAGATCCCCTGGTCCTTTTCCTGCCAGCGCTGGGCGGCGGTGTCGGCCAGTTGGACGAGGAAGCGTCTGGTGGCCGGGGCCAGATCGGGGGGCGCACCCCACTTGTCGGGGGCGGCCAGTGGCCCAACCCGTCGGGAGGCAGTCGAAGAGGTGGTCGGAGAGGCGGTAGACGGCGCTGAGCAGTTCGCCGTAGACGTCGAGCTGGCGCTGGCTCCAGGCGCCGTTGCCGACCCGAACCGGGGCGGAGTGTCGCCAGCCCGCCAGGTGGGGCAGCTCCCGCTCGGTCAGGTCCCGTTCGCCGCCGATGCCGAACATGATCTGCAGGTCGCCGCCCCGGTCGAGCGAGCCGGCCGCCGAGGTGGTCACGTACTCGAAGAACTCGTTGGCCTCGTCAGGGCAGGCCGCGACCCACAGGGCCTCGATGGTGAAGGAGGCGTCCCGGACCCAGGCGTAGCGGTAGTCCCAGTTTCGGGCGCCGCCCACCGTCTCAGGCAGCGAGGTGGTCGCCGCTGCGCAGATCGCGCCGGTGGGCTGAAAGGACAGCGCCTGGAGCACCCGTCCGCTGTGGTGGACCAGATCCCGCCACGGGCCCACATAGGCCTGGTGGAGCTCGGACCACGACTCCCACGCCGACACGGTGTCTTCCAATCGGGCGCCGATCTCGGACTGGCTCCACACCTTGGCTGAGCCCGCCTCGGCCCGCTTGCTGTGGTGCAGGGCGAAGCCCGCGCTCTCGCCGCGGCGGAGGTGGAACCGGCCCGAGACCGACGACTCACCGACGGCAGGGCCATGGGAGCAGACAGGACAAGCACATCGGCGCCCCCGAACGCGGCCACGCCACCGTCGACGGCATCGAGCAGGGGATGGACCAGCCCGTACTCGGGGCGCGGGACGTACTCCAGGGCCAACTCGACCTCTCCCTCGATGCACGTCGCATGCCGCAGCAGAAGATGCGGCGCGTCCTTGCCGAGCTCGTGTCCCCGGTTGCCCTCGCCCATGGCCAGGGCATCGGTGATCGCGACCATGCCCGTCGGCGTGCGGAAGGTGGTCTCCAACACCATGGTGCGGTCCAGATAGCGGCGAGTGACTTGTGTGGCGCCCGTAGCCCGGATCGACCAGTGGCCCGCTTCGTCACCGAGGAGGCGACCGAAGATCGACGGGCTGTCGAAGCGGGGAAGCACAACCAGTCGATCGACCCGTCCCGGCTCACCAGCGCGGCGCTGTGCCGATCCGACAGGAGCGCATAATCGGCAATCGGGGTCGTGCTCATGTGAGCTCCTCTGCCCGTAGGTGAGAGTCTCTCCCGCAGGCCCTCTAGGGTAGGCGCCTGACGCGCCGGAAGCAGTATCCGATCAGAGCTAGCGACAGGACGAGGTAGATGCCGGTCTCGGCCTCCTGCAAGGGCCAGTACCGGCGGGCTGGTAGGTGACGCCAAGCCGGATGCCCTGCCTGGTCAGGCACTTCGCCAGGCCGGGCCCGGGTCCGCCGCTGCTCGCCGCTGGCGAGCAAGCCGATGGGAGGACTGTCCGGACGGGATGCCCGGTCGCGTCGGTGGCGCCGCTGGACCGGATCCAGGCCTCGGGCTGGCCGGGCAAGCCGCCGTCCGCAGCCAGCGTATAGGTGAAGGCGTGCGGTGAGCCGGTTCTGTACAGGTTCAACGTTGTGTCGTTGGTGATCGCGGTGGTCGTGTGGCTCGCCGGCAGCAGGTTCGGGCGTATCCACAGTGGCATGGCAATCTGGACGGCGGCGAAGATGGCCAGAGTGACGGCCATGGCCGGGACAGTGCGCCCGATCAGCGCCCCAACGGTGACACCAAGGGCGAAGGCGAGGGCCGCGTAGCCGAGCGGGGTGATGCCGTGGGTGGCGAAGGCGAGCGGGTTGAACTGGTTCATGGCGAGGCTGTTCCCGCTGCCTCCCTGGCCGACAGCCCGGCTGAGCGGTGCTGCCCACCAGGTGAACAGCAGGCTCAGTGCCTCGGTGACGGCCATGGCGGCCAGGCCGCCGACGGCCAGCTTGACCGCCAGCCACCGGGTCCGGGTGACGGACTGGCTCCAGGCCAGGGCAAAGGTCCCGGTCTCCAGCTCGCGGGCGATGCAGCGGCGCTCCCCAGAACAAGCCGATGAGGGCGGGCGTGAGCGCGATGAGGACGATGCTGAGCGGGCACACCGTTGCGTAGGCGCCGGTGGAGTCCACCTGCTGCAGGAAGCCGCTGGCGAGCTGGCCGCAGTTGGCGGGCCGGCAGCCACGCAGGCCGCTGGCGGCGTACAGGCTGGCCAGGTGCGGCCCGGTGACCGCGAGCAGGACCGCGAACGCGGTCAGCGCCACGGCCGCGGTGATGGCCTGCACACGGGGCTGAAGCAGGCTGAGCCGGATCATGACGCCACTTCCAATCGTCGCGGAGTTGGCCGGCGCGTCATAGCCGCCGGCTCATGTAGGCAAGCACCAGGTCCTCCAGGCTGACCGGCTTGACGGTCCAGGACGGGTCGAGGACCGGCTCGTCCGTGCGGATCGAGCAGGATGCTCTGCTTGTCGGTGTGGCTTTCCTCGATGACCTCCTGGCTCGCGGGAAGGGTGCGCCGGGTCGCGGCGCGGCCCGGACAGGCGGTGATGCGAGGCCAGCAGGCCGCTCGACCTCCCCGGCGAGCCGGACGCGGGAGGCGACAGCACGACCAGGTAGTCGCAGACCCGCTCCAGGTCGGCGACCAGGTGGGACGAGAGCACGACGCTGAGGCCCTGCTCGGCGACCGATTCCATCAGGCTGTGCAGGAACTCCCGCCGGGCCAGCGGGTCCAGGCTGGCGACCGGCTCGTCGAGGATCAGCAGCTCCGGCCGCTTCGCGAGCGCCAGGGTGAGCGCGAGCTGGGCACGCTGGCCGCCGGACAGCGAGCCGGCCTGCTGGCTTGCGGGTCGAGGCCGAGCTGCCTCGAGGCGCTGCCGCGCGAGCGAGGCGTCCCAGCCGGGTTGGGCCACGCGCCGATCCGCAGGTGGTCGGCGACCGACATCCGCGCGTAGACCGGGGTGTCCTGGGCGACGAAGCCGACATGGGCCGAGCTGCACCGGGCCGGCGCCGGCCGCTCACCGAGGACCTTGATGGTGCCCGAGGTCGGCGCGAGCATCCCGGCGGCCAGGCGCAGCAGGGTGGTCTTGCCGGCGCCGTTCGGGCCGACCAGGCCGACGACGTGGCCCTCGGGGATGGCCAGCGTGCAGTCGCGCAGCGCCCAGCGTCCGCCGGTACGCCTGCCGAGCCCGCTGGCCTGGATCACAGCGTTCATGCCGACCCCCTCCGCGAAGCATTCCGAACGGCGGTGCGGTAGATCGCCTCGATGTCGTCGGGGCCCAGTCCGGCGGCGCGCGCGGAGCGCAGCCAGTCGGTCAGCGAGGCCAGGAAGCGGGCCTGGCGGCCGGGTCGGTGCGCGGCAGCGCCGATGACGAACGTGCCGAGCCCGGGCCGCGCACGCACCAGGCCCTCTCGCTCGAGCTCGCGATAGGCCTTGAGCACCGTGTTCGGGTTGATGGCCAGCCTGGCAACGACCTGCTGGGCGGTGGGCAGCTGGTCCCCCGGCTCCAGCATGCCCAGCCGCAGCGCCTGGTGCACCTGCTGGACCAGCTGCAGGTACGTCGCGACCCCGGCTTCGGGGTCGAGCTGGAACTCGATCATCGGACCTCTCATTCTTGCCGAGGGATAGTTCTACTAAGTGCCTAGTGAAATAGGAGCTTAGCAGCATGGCCCGGGCACGAGGCTTAATGCC